>NZ_JARAYZ010000009.1:0-201318 GCF_033794685.1 Streptomyces sp. ID05-26A | reverse complement strand
GCTCGGCTCGGCCGGTCACCCGGTCGTCGGCAGCACGTGGTCGCCGGACCCGGTCGAGGAGACCGTGGCCCTGCAGAACGCGCGCAAGCACATCCACGCTTCTGAGGGCCTCAGCTCTCAGGACGAGGCCAGCGAGCTCGCGGGCAAGCCTTCCGACCCGAAGGCCTGATCCACAGCTGGACATGACGAAGGCCCCCGTGAACTCTCACGGGGGCCTTCGTCATGTCTGCCGGCCTCTGGCTTACTGCCTCTGGCCCTACTGCCTCTGCCTACTGGGCGTCGTCGAGTCCGATGGCGAACGCGGCCTCGTCGTCGCGCTTGGAGTAGCTGCGGAACGCGATGTGCGTGTCGGTGTTCAGCACACCCGCGACCTTGCTGATCTTGCCGGGCACCAGGGCTGCGAGGTCCTCGTGCTTGCTGACCCGCACCAGCGCGATCAGGTCCACGTCACCGGCACAGGAGTACACCTCGGTGACTCCGTCGATGTCGGCGATCTCCTGCGCGGCCTCGGGAATGCGTTCGGCGGCGGCCTGGATCAGCACGATGGCGGTGACCACGGCGTCCTCCTCGGGTCTGGGCTCCGGTGTCTCAAGCACCCGTAGTCTGCCCTACCGCCTGATCACCGGCGTGAGGACGTCGCCGCTCTCCGTTCGTGTCGCTTTGTCGACATCCCAACTGATATATCGGTTGGGCGCGCTACGGCTGACCTGCACTTATCCACCCTTATGCAAAAGACGTTTGCGGACGTCCGCAAACGTCTTTTGCATAAGGGCGTGCACGACGGGGTGTCCGGGTCAGTTCCAGTCGCGGATCGGGCGGGCGCTCGCGGCTTGCTCGGCCCACGGCACCCAGGCCGCGGCGGCACCGGCGGGGGAGGACCAGGGCTCGTCCGCGTAGACGAGGCGGGTGCCGGGCTGGTCGAGCCAGCGCAGGACGACGCCGGCTTCCTCCGGGGGTGCGCCGCGCAGCGGGCCGGGGGTCGGGATGACCGTTTCCGCCGAGGCGACGAGAGCGTCGACCACCGGCATCGGGCGGGTGCCCCTGCGGGCGACCCCGGCGGAGGCGAGGCGGCCGTAGCGGACGACCGAGAACTCCCAGCCGCCTTCGCGGTCGGGTCTCGCGGCCACCAGTTGCGGAAGCGCGGCGAGGGCCGCCAGGCGTTGGGCCCGGTCCAGGGAGCGGACGAGGCCCGCCAGGCGGTCGCGGCGGCGAGCGGCCTCTTCGAACCGTTCGGCTGAGGCCAGGCCACCGAGCTGGGAGATGAGCGTGCGCAACGGGTCGGCGCTGCGGCCGACGACCAGATCGCGCACGGCGACGACGGCGGGGGAGTACTCGTCCACGGACTGCCTGCCCGCGCAGGGCGCCTTGCAGCGGTCCAGTTCGGCCAGCGCGCACGGCGAGGCGCGCTGGTTCGTCGCCGGGATCTTGATGGTGCACGAGCGCAGCGGTACGGCGTCGAGCAGCGCTTCCGCGACCGACTCGGCCGCCCTGCGGGTGCGGAAGGGGCCCAGCGCGCCGTCCCGGGGGACCTTGACCAGGGAGATCCGGGGGAACGGCTCGTCGGTCAGCGTCAGCCACCAGGCGTGGTGGGGGTTCTTCGAGCGACGGTTGTAGGCGGGGCGATGGGCGCGCAGCAGCCGCAACTCGCGCACCTCCGCCTCCAGCGGGTGAGAGCACTCCACCGCGTCGACGCGCACGGCGAGGGACACCATCTCGCGCAGCCTGCGCCTGCCCTCGCTGGCCGTGAAGTACTGCCGGACCCGGCGGCGCAGGTCCGACGCCGTGCCGACGTAGAGGACCTCCTCCTTCGGGCCGCGGAAGAGGTACACGCCCGGTGTGGACGGCAGGTGGGCGGCCAGCGAGCGTTTGCGGCGTTGTTCCGGTGTCACCTCGGGCAGGTACGCCAGCAACTCCTCGAGCGAGTGCACGCCGACGTTGCCGACCCGCTCCAGCAGCGCGTGCAGCACCTCGACGGTCGTGCGGGCGTCGGCCAGCGCCCGGTGCGTCGGCTTGGTCTCCGTCTGGAACAGGTCCGAGAGCGCCGACAGCCGGCACGACGGCGCCTCGTCACGGCTGAGCACCCTGCGGGCGAGCTTCACCGTGCACACGACGGACGGCTTGGGCCAGCGGTAGCCGTGCCGTTCGCAGGCGGCCTTCATGAAGCCGACGTCGAAGCCCGAGTTGTGCGCCACCACGACCGATCCGGCCGCGAACTCCAGGAACGCGGGCAGCACCGTCTTCATGGTCGGCGCGCCCGTGACCATCAGCTGCGTGATCCCGGTCAGCTGGGCCACCATCGGCGGGATGCCGCGCTCCGGGTCGACGAGCGTGGCGAACTCGCCGAGGACCTGGCCGCCGCGCACCTTGACCGCGCCGATCTCGGTGACGGCGTCCTCCTCGGCGCTGCCCCCCGTCGTCTCCAGGTCGAAGACGACGAAGGTCGTGTCGCGCAGGGGCGTCCCGAGCTCGTCGAAGGACAGTTGTCCGGTCACGTGGCTGACGTTAGCGACGGGGTCCGACAATTTTTGGAGCTGATCTTCGGGAACGGTCTGACCTGCGGTTGCTCCATTGGAGTGGCGGTGGGGTGATCTTTTCCAGATCGTTGTTCCGAAGGGCGGACACGTCCATGCGGTGCTCGAGTCACGGGGCTCTAGCCTGGTGGGGTGCCAGACCCGATGCCCGAGCCCGAGTCCGACCATCCTGCCGATGAGGCAGGTGAGTCCGCCGACGATTCCGCTGGTGAATCCTCTGTGGACTGGTCGGCCCTGCCGGAGCCGTTGCGGGTGAGACTGGCCGAGCTGGGCGCGGACGCGCTGGGCGAGATGGCGAAGGTCGACGTGCCCCAGCACCTGCGGCCGGTGGCGAAGTTCGCGCCGACCAAACGCGCTCGCCTGGGCGGCTCGCAGGTCGTGGCCGGCCTGCGGGACTCGGCGAACTTCCGCACCGCGGTGGTCGAGTGGTTGCGCAAGAACAGGCCGTCGACGCTCGAGGTGACCTCACCGGACCCGGTGACGGCGGCCGCGGCGGCGGTGCTGACCGGAGACGACGTCGCACCGCACTACGTCGAACTGGTCTCGCGGCGGGTGGGCGACGCGACGCTGCGAGCCGAACGGGACGCGGCCGTCGCGCGCGCCGAGCGGATGGAAGGCGAACTGGAACGGCTGCGGTCCGAGCGCACCCAGCTCGACGGCGCGACCGAACGCGTCCGCGCGGATGCCGAGGTCGAGCTGGAACGCCTGCGCAAGCGGTTGCGCGAGCAGGGTGTGAAGCTGCGCGAGGCCAAGGACGCCGCCGAGGCCGCGGCGGGCGAGGTCGAGAAGATCCAGCTGCGCACCGCCGACGAGGTCAAGCGCCTGGTCGCCGAGCGCGACCGGGAGCGGGACCGCGCCGAGACCGAGCGCGGCAAGGCACAGCGGGCGATCGCGGACGCCGAGGTGGCGCGGCAGTCCGCGCGGGAGGCTCGGCAGGCCGACGAGGTGCGCCTCGCGTTGCTCGTGGACACCATGGACGGCGCCGTGACGGGCCTGCGCCGCGAACTGGCCCTGGGTGGCACCGGACCACGTCCGGCCGACCTCGTGCGGGGTGCCAGCGCGTCGCAGGGTGTCGTGGGCCGCGTGGAGGACCCGGCGGCGCTGGACCGGTTGCTGGCGTTGCCCGCGGTGCACCTGGTGGTGGACGGCTACAACGTCACGAAGACCGGTTATCCGGAGCTGTCGCTGTCGGATCAACGTGATCGGCTCGTGCACCAGCTTGCGGTCCTTGCCGCGCGCACGGGCGCAGAGGTGACGTTGGTCTTCGACGGCGCTGGAGTGGTCGCGGTGCCCGCGGCGGCTCCTCGGGGCGTGCGCGTGCTCTTCAGCGACCCCGGTGTGCTGGCCGATGACGTGATTCGCGCGCTGGTCACGGCGGAGCCCGAGGGCCGGCCCGTGGTGGTGGTGACGTCGGACCGCGCGGTCGCGGACTCGGTCCGCCGTCGGGGCGCGCACCCCGTGCCGTCCGCTGTGTTGCTGGCCCGTCTCGGGCGCGTTTGATCACCCGGTAGCCTGACGCCGTCGATCTTGGCGGTCTTGTTCTGGCGAGGGGGATCGGCGACCTCATGTCGCGCAACTTCACCCGTGTTCTCGTGGTTCTCCTGCTGTTGGTCCCGGTCACACCGGCTGTGTCCTCGGCTGCGCAACCGGCTGATCCCGCGCGCGCGTACGCGGAGCTGACAGCGCAGGCGACAAAGCTCAACGAAGAGGTCCTCCGCGCGCAGGAAGACCTCACCCAGCGCCGCGCCGAGCTCGAGCGCGCGACCGCGACGGTGGCGGCCGCGCAGCAGATCGAGCGGCAGGCCAAGCGCGACGAGGACGACTTCCAGGGGCGGGTCGACCTGATCGCCCAGGCGTCGTTCGAGGGCGCGCGGTTCAACCAGCTGTCGGCGCTGCTCGTGGCGGACTCGCAGCAGGACTTCCTGAACCGCCTCGAGATGATGCGGGTGCTGGCCGCCGACAACGCGGAGTCGCTCGCACGGCTGTCCGCGGCGGTGGAGAAGGCCCGGCAGGCGCACCAGGTTGCGGAGAGCGCGCGTGCCCGTGCCGCGGAGACCACCGCGGCGGCCGAGAAGCTGAAGAGCGATCTGGACGGCCGCAACCGGGCGTTGCAGGCGCAGATCAGCGAGGTGCGGACGGCGCTGACGCGGCTGCCCCCGCCCGTCGTGAACCAGCTGCGCGACCCCGGCGACCGCGCGCCGATCAGCGCGCCCTCGGGGGTGGCGGGAACCGCGCTGACCTTCGCGCTGGCGCAGCGCGGGGACGAGTACAGGTACGGCGCCACGGGCTTCGACCAGTGGGACTGCGCCGGGCTGACCATGAAGGCGTACGCGGCTGCCGGAATCGCGATCCCGCGCACGTCCGGTGGACAGGCCGGGATCGGCCGCGCCGTGTCGCGGTCCGAGGTCCGGGCAGGCGACCTGCTCATCTATTACGCGAGCCGATCGCACGTCGCCATGGCCGTGGACAACGCACGGGCCGTGCACGCCTCCACGGAGGGGCAGCCGGTGAAGATCGCACCTATCGACGCCATCGGGCCCATCGCGGTGATTCGGCGCATCGAGGGCTAGCGTTGCGCCGGTGAAGCACCTTCGGACGTTGCTGGCGATCACCGTCGCCATGACGTTCCTGCTGGGCATCAGCGTTGCATTACGGCCCGTTGAGTTGCAGTCGACCGCAAACGACCATTGCAATGAAGCGGTGCTGACGGCCACGTCCGGCACCGTGACCAGCAGTTCTTGTGATGGCGAGATTGCGATGCGAGTGCTGGGGTTGCTGGACGCGTCAGTGCGCGACGTCGGCGATATATTGGATATCAGCTGGGATCGACGGGTCGAGGTCGTCGTTCCGGCGTCGGACACCGAGCTCGTGTCGCTCGTCGGGCCCGCCTTCGCGGACATGGCCGGGATCGCCATCAGGGACGGTTCCGGGCAGCGTGTCGTCCTCAACCGGGTGCGCGCCGCGGCGCTGTCGGACGTGGAACTGGGCGTGCTGTTGCGGCACGAGATCACGCACGTCGCGACGCGCGACCTGACCTCCGACTCGGCGCCGCTGTGGCTGGTGGAGGGGTTCGCGGACTGGGTGGCGTTCCACCGCACGGGGCTGTCGCTGCGTCAGGCCGCGCCGTTGCTGAAATCGGACGTCGCGGCGCTGCCGGCCGACTTCGGCGGTGCCGGGCGGGACCTGGCCTACCAGCAGGCGTACTCGATCATGGTCTACCTGGAGTCACGGCTGGGGGAGCGTGGTGTCGTGGACTTCTTCCTGCGGCACGCGTCGCTGTCCGCAGTGGACGCCCGCGTCGTCGACGTGGCGGGCTGGCGTGAGTTCCTGAAAACGAGCATCGGATAGCGTTGGGTTCGTGCGCCGAACCCTGCTGGTGACCAACGACTTCCCGCCCCGCCCCGGTGGCATCCAGTCCTACCTGCACGCGTTCGCGACACGGCTGCCCCAGGACTCGCTCGTCGTCTACGCGCCGAAGTGGAAGGGCGCGGAGGAGTTCGACGCCGAGCAGCCGTTCCCGGTCGTGCGGCATCCCACGTCGCTGATGCTGCCGACGCCGGACGTCCTGCGCCGTGCCCGTGACATCGCCCGCGCCGAGTCGTGCGAGGCGGCGTGGTTCGGGGCGGCGGCACCGCTGGCGTTGCTGGCGCCGTCGCTCGGGTTGAGCCGCTCGGTGGCGTGCACGCACGGGCACGAGGTCGGCTGGTCGATGCTTCCGGTGGCGCGTCAGGCGTTGGGGGCCATCGGGTCCGGTGTGGACGTTGTGACCTACGTCAGCCGCTACACCCGTTCGCGGTTCTCGGCGGCGTTCGGGCCGATGGCGGCGCTGGAGCACCTTCCGTCCGGTGTGGACACCGAGCAGTACCGCCCGGATCCCGCCGCGCGCGCCGAGATCCGCGAGCGCCACGGCCTGGGCGACCGGCCAGTGGTCGTGTGCGTGTCGCGCCTGGTGCCGCGCAAGGGACAGGACGTCCTGATCCGGGCGCTGCCGCTGATCCAGCGTTCGGTGCCGGACGCCGCGCTGCTGATCGTCGGCGGCGGGCCGTACCGGAAGACGCTCGAGAAGATGGCCGCCGGTTCGCGCGACATCGTGCTGACCGGCTCGGTGCCGTGGGAGGAACTGCCCGCGCACTACAACGCCGGCGACGTCTTCGCGATGCCCTGCCGCACCCGTGGCCGAGGCCTCGACGTCGAAGGGCTCGGCATCGTCTACCTGGAGGCCTCCGCGACCGGGCTGCCCGTCGTGGCCGGACGCTCCGGCGGGGCTCCCGAGACCGTGCGGGACGGCATCACCGGCAACGTCGTCGACGGCCTCGACGTCGAGGCCGTCGCCTCGCGGATCGCCTCGCTCCTCGCCGACCCCGGGACCGCGGCCAAGATGGGCCGCGCCGGCCGGGAGTGGGTCAGCGACCACTGGCGCTGGGACCAGCTCGCACACCGGCTCGAAAACCTCATCGGCTGAACCCGGTGCCCGACGTTCCCAGCGGTTGAACAGCGGTATCCGCACGCTCCATGCAGGACGTCGACCGCCTGTATACAGGGCGTATCGCGGCTGCGTGCAGCTCTGGACGGCCGGGCGGAGCGGTGGAGAGCGGACAGGTCACGCGAGTTCGCGGGCCCGGTGCTCCAGAGCGCGCAATCCCAGTTCGGCACTCCGCCGCACGGCCTGATCGGCGGCGGCCCGCGCCTCCTCGGGACGGTCGAGATCCCGCAGCACCACGGCCAGGGCGATCAGCGCGCGGACCTCGCCCGAGGCGTAGCCGATCCGCCGGGCCGTCGCCAGGGCCTGCTCGAACAGTTCGGCGGCGGCGTCGAAGTCGAGGAGGGCGCGGCGGATCTCGCCGAGCGTGATCCGGACCGACGCGGCCACCTGCTGGTCACCTCCGTCGGCCACGAGGGACAGGGCGCGTGACGCCAGGGACAGGGCCGCGTCGGTGTCGCCGGCGGCGAGTTCCAGAGCGGCGAGGTTCTCCAGGGTCTCGGCCTCGCCGGCGGGGACGTTGCCGATCTCCAGGGCGCGTTCGAGGTGGGCCCGCGCCTCGATTGGACGCCCCCGCAGGCGCAGGGCCATGCCGAGGTAGGTGTGGCTGTCGGCGTTCGGGACCAGGGCCAGCGCCTGCGAGAAGTGCTCGACCGCGCCGTCGATCTCGCCGAGTTCCACGGCGAGCTGGCCGAGGTTGTACAGGCCGGTGCTGACGCTGTCCGCCGGCGCCGAGCGCAGCATCTCCAGGCAGAGGACCAGGGTGTCCCGCGCGGCGACCAGGTCGCCGGAGCGGCGGTGCACGAGGCTCAGGTTGTTGAGCGCGCCCGCCTCGGCGTCCTTGTCGCCCAGTTCCCGGTACAGGTCGATGGCGCGGTCGTGGTGCTCGACGGAGCGTGCGTACTCGCCCAGCCGCAGGTAGAGGGTGCCGAGGTTCGCGTGCATCGCGGCCTCGGCCGGGCGGTGCCCGGACTCCTGGGCGGCCTGCAGGCCGTGGTGGGCCGTCGCGAGCCATTCACCGACGTGCTGGCCGATCCAGAGGTAGCCGCGCAGCGCGTCCGCCAGCTGCCAGGCCATCACCGCGGGGCCGTGCTCGGCCGCGTGCCGGATGGCGGCGATCAGGTTCGGGCGTTCGGCGTCGAGCCACGCCAGGGCCTCGGCCGACGTCGAGATCCGCGGCGACGGTCCCGACGCCGACGACGGCAGCCGCACGATCCCGGGGTAGAGCAGCTCGGCGCAGCGTTCGACGCCGCGCAGGTAGTGGTTCACCAGCGCCGTCCACGCCACCTGCTGCTCCGGCGGGCTGTCCGCCTCCTCCCGCAACGCGGCGGCGTACCGGACCAGCTCGTCGTGGAACCGGTAGCGGCCGGGCGTCGGCGACACGACCAGCCCTGCGATCGTCAGCACCGTCAGCAGGCCCTCGGCGTCGACGTCGGCCAGCGCGGACGCGGCCTCCGGAGTGAAGTCCGGCCCCGGCGCCAGCGACAACAGCCGGAACAACCGCTGCGGCGCGGGAGGCAGCGCGGCGTAGGCGAGCTCGATCGGCGAACCGGAGATCGTCACGTCGTCACGCCCGGCCAGGTACGCCGCCGCCACCCGCAACGCCAGCGGCAGGTGCCCGCACCGCGCCGCCAGCTCCGCGTGGTCACCCGGCCCGAGCAGCTTCTCCAGCAGCGCCGCCGACTCCGCCGCCGGGAACACGTCCACCGGCACGGTCCGCGCGCCGTTCAAAGCGATCAGCCCGCGCAGGTCGCTCCGCGACGTCACGATCACCCGGCACGACGCCGTTCCCGGCAGCAGCGGCCGCACCTGGTCCGGCGCGGAGGCGTTGTCGAGCACCAGCAGCATCCGCCGCTCCGACAGCAACGACCGCAGCATCGTGCTCTGCTCGTCCGCGTCCGGCGGGATCTCGTCCGGCGGCACCCCGAGCGCCCGCAGGAACCGCGACAGCACGTCCACCCCGTCCGCCGGGGCCCCCAGCGCGTACCCGCGCAGGTCGACGTGGAGCTGCCCGTCCGGGAACCGGTCCCGCAGCAGGTGCGCCACGCGCACCGCGAGCGTCGTCTTGCCCACGCCCGGCTGCCCCGCCAGCGTCACGATCGGCACCGACCCGCCCGTGATCAGCCCCGAGACCCGCTCCACGTGCCAGGACCGCCCGGTGAAGTCCGCGATGTCGTCCGGCAGCCGCATCGGCGACGACGGCACCCGTTCCGGCTCCCGCCGCACCACCGGCGCCGCCAACTCGGGCGCCCCCACCAGGATCGCCTGGTGCAACGACCGCAGCTCCTGCGACGGGTCGATGCCCAGTTGCTCGTCGAGCGTCCGGTCGAGCTGGCGGAACGCCTCCAGCGCCTCCGCCTGCCTGCTGCTGCGGTAGAGCGCGAGCATCAGCTGCGCCCAGAACCGTTCGCGCAACGGGTGGTCCCGCGTCAGCCCGAACAGCTCCGGCACCAGGTCGGAGTGGTTGCCGAGCGCGAGCTCCACGTCGATCCGCTGCTCGTGCACCGTCATCAGCAGCTCGGTCAGCCGCGGCGCGTGCTCCGAGTACAACGTCTCCGAGGGCACGTCCGACAACACCGGGCCCCGCCACAACTCCAACGCCTCGGCAAACGCTTTCCGCGCCGTGACCAGGTCGTTCGACGACGACGCCGCACGTCCGCGAGCCGCCGCGTCCGCGAACAGGTGTGCGTCCACGGCCAGCGGGTCGACCCGCATCCGGTAGCCGTCCGCGGCCGTCTGGATCAACGACGGATCGCCCAGCGCCGCCCGCAGCCGCATCACGTACGTCTGCAACGTGCCCCGCGTGCGCGCCGGCGGTGTGTCCCCCCACACGTGCTCGACGAGTTCCGTCACGGGGACGACGCGGTTCGGCCGCAGCAGCAACGCCGCGAGCAACGCCCGGTGCTTGCCCGCGCGCAACACGACAGCGGTGGTCTCCAGGCGTACTTCCATCGGGCCGAGCAGCCGGAACTGCGGACCCGAAACCATCGTCTACCTCTCGTGCGAGCCGGATCTACCCCGTCCTGCCCACAGACTATTGGCGCGCTGTCGCCGAGTGACATCGGCGCGTCAGCGATACGTCAGCGCCGTACGGCAATCTTCTCCTCGTCCCGGTCGGGGGGCCGGGGCAACAACTTCTCGGGTTCGGCGGAAAGTTCCGCGGATCACGATCGCTGGGGGTCGAAAGGCCCAGGAGCACTCTTCAGCTCCTGGGCCTTTCGCGCATTCGACCTGCTGTTACTTCGCGTAGATCGCGTCGATGTCGGCCGAGTAGGTCGTCGCCACGACCGAGCGCTTCAGCTTCAGCGACGGCGTCATCTCGCCGCCCGCCTCGGTGAAGTCGACCGGCAGCACCCGGAACTTGCGGATCGCCTCGGCCTTGGACACCGACTTGTTCGCGTCGTCCACCACGGCCTGGATCTCGGCCAGCAGGTCCGCGTCCTCGATCAGGTCGGGGACCTCGGCGCTCGCCGGCTTGCCGTGGGACTCCTTCCACGACGGGAAGAACTCCGGGTCGATCGTGATCAGCGCGCCGATGAACGGCTGCTTGTCGCCGACGACCATGCACTGCGAGATCAGCGGGTGCGCCCGGATCCGGTCCTCGAGCTGCGCGGGGGAGACGTTCTTGCCACCGGCGGTGACGATGATCTCCTTCTTGCGGCCCGTGATCTTCAGGAACCCGTCGGTGTCGAGCTCACCGATGTCACCGGTGTGGAACCAGCCGTCCTCCAAGGCCTCCTTGGTGGCGGCCTCGTTGTTCCAGTAGCCGGTGAACACGATGTCGCCCTTGATGAGGATCTCGCCGTCCTCGGCGATCTTCACCGACGTGCCGGGCACCGGCAGGCCGACCGTGCCGACCTTCTCCTGGCCGCGGAACGTCACGCACGCCGCCGCCGACGTCTCGGTCAGGCCGTAGCCCTCGTAGACCGGGATGCCCGCGCCGCGGAAGAAGTGCGACAGGCGGGCACCCAGCGGCGCGCCACCGGAGACCGCCGCGACCGCACGACCGCCCAGGGCGGCCCGCAGCTTCGTGTACACCAGCTTGTCGAACACGGTGTGCTTGATCCGCAGGCCGATGCCGGGTCCGCCGTTGTCGAGCGCCGTGCTGTAGGCGACCGACGTGGCCTCGGCGGCGTCGAAGATCTTGCCCTTGCCGCCGGCGTGCGCCTTCTGCTTCGCGCCGTTGTAGACCTTCTCGAACACGCGCGGCACCGCGACGACGAACGTCGGGCGGAACTGGCCGAGGTCCTCGACGAGGTTCTTCACGTCCGCGGTGTGGCCCAGCGTCGCCCGCGAGTACACGCACGCGAGGTACAGGGCACGCGCCAGGATGTGCGCGAGCGGCAGGAACAGCAGCAGCGAGTTGCCGGCCGTGAGGATCTCCGGGAACCGCGACAGCGCCGACCGCACCTCGGACAGCAGGTTGCGGTGCGTCAGAGTGCAGCCCTTGGGACGGCCGGTGGTGCCGGACGTGTAGACGAGCGTCGCCGTGTGGTCCGCCTGGACCTGCTTGCGGCGCTCGTGCACCTGCTCGTCGGTGATCTCGGCACCCAGTGCGGTCAGTTCGTCGACCGCGGCGGCCGAGCCGTCGATCTGCCACACGTGGCGCAGTTCGGGCAGCTTGCCGACGGAGCCGTCGACCATCGCGCGGTGCGACGACGCCTCGACGAACACCGCCGTCGCGCCGGAGTCGGACAGGATCCACTCGATCTGGTCCGCCGACGACGTCTCGTAGATGGGCACCACGACGCCGCCCGCCGCCCAGATGGCGAAGTCGAGCAAGGACCACTCGTAGCGTGTTTTGGAGACCAGTCCGACGCGATCGCCCAGTTCGAGACCGGCTGCGATCATGCCCTTGGCGACCGCCATGACCTGCGCGGCGAAGTCACGCGCGGTGATGTCGATCCAGGTGCCGTCGACCTGCCTGCGGAAGCTGACGGCGTTGCCGAAGCGCTCCGCGTTGGCCCACACCATGTCGGTGAGGTTTTCCTCCGGAGCCACAGCGGCGGTGGCGGGGACGCTGAACTCGCGCACGTCAACCTCCGTACGGTGAAATGTTACTGGTGGGGAAACCTAGCGTGTGATTCCGGCGATACAAAGGTGGGTACGCCCTTCCGTTACCTTTTGTCCTTATGGCCAGCGTGGACGTCGTGG
Source organism: Streptomyces sp. ID05-26A (assembly GCF_033794685.1). Taxonomy (NCBI): domain Bacteria; kingdom Bacillati; phylum Actinomycetota; class Actinomycetes; order Kitasatosporales; family Streptomycetaceae; genus Streptomyces; species Streptomyces sp. ID05-26A. Next base: position 189,153 of record NZ_JARAYZ010000009.1, on the reverse strand, counting down.
ACGAAACCTTCCTCGCGGTACCACCCAGTGTGGTCGCCGCAGCCTTCGCGGCGCCCTCGTCGTGGCGGGCGTTCTGGCCCGATCTCGAGCTGGACGTCTACGCCGACAGGGGCGACGAAGGCCTGCGCTGGACCGTCGGCGGCGCGCTCGTCGGCACGATGGAGGTCTGGCTCGAGCCCGTGCTCGACGGCACCGTGGTGCACTACTTCCTCCGCGCTGACTCACCCGCCGGGTCGTTCACACCGCGCGACGCCCGCCGCGAGGTGCAACGCCGTCAGCTCGACGCGAAGTCCGTCTCGCTGGGTCTCAAGCTGACTCTGGAGGACGGCCGCCCGGCCGGCTGCCCGCCGGCAGTGTGATCTTGCTTGACGCGCGTCTCGCGGAACACCCCCATGCGGCGTCAACTAAGTTGGAAGCGTGCGGGTTCACGTGGTTTCCGATGTGCACGGCAACGCGGAGGCGCTCGCGCGCGCCGGTGACGGTGCGGACGCCCTCGTCGTGCTCGGCGACCTGATCGACTTCGTCGACTACCACGACCATTCCAAGGGGATCCTCGGCCGCGTCTTCGGGCCGGAGAAGGTCGGGATCTTCGCCGAACTGCGACGCGGCACCCGGCGCGCCGACACGGCGGGCTACATCCGGTCGCTGTGGGACGGGCTCGCCGACGCCCGTTCCGTCGTGGAAGAAGCGGTGCTGGAGCAGTACCACGCGTTGTTCGGCGCCATGTCCGCGCCGACGTACGCGACACCGGGCAATGTGGACAGTCCGCAGCTGTGGCCGCAGTTCGCCGGCGACGGAGTGCACGTCCTCGACGGCGAGGCCGCGGAGATCGGCGGGCTGAAGTTCGGCTTCGCCGGCGGCGGGCTGATGGTGCCCGGACTGGTCCGCAACCCCAACGCGCCGTGGTACCCGTACCTGCGCACGGAGGAGGACATGGCCTCGGCGCTGGAGCGGATGGGGCAGGTCGACGTGCTGTGCACGCACATCCCGCCACTCGTACCGGAACTGACCTACGACGTCGTCGCGCGCCGTCCCGAGTGGGGATCACGGGCGGCGCTGGCCAAGATCGAGCGCGAACGGCCCCGCTGGTCGGTGTTCGGGCACGTGCACCAGCCGTTGGCCAGGCGCGTGCGCGTCGGCTACACCGAGTGCATCAACGTCGGGCACTTCCAGCGCAGCGGCAAGCCTCACGTCCTGAATTGGTAGCCACGCGAGTAGCCTCCACGTCTATGGCCGACGAGTCCACTCAGTCCATCGTCATCGACGCTCCGCCTGAGAAGATCATGGCGATCATCGCGGACTTCCCGTCGTACCCGGACTGGGCGAACGGGATGAAGGAAGTCGAGGTCCTCGACACCCGCGACGACGGCCGCGCCGAACAGGTGCGGTTCGCGATCGACCAGGGTCCCGTGAAGGACGAGTACACCCTGAAGTACGACTGGTCCGCCGACGGCCTGTCGGTGAAGTGGGAGCTCGTCAAGGGCACCATGCAGAAGGCGCAGCAGGGCAGTTACGTGCTGGCGCCGTCCGGTACCGGCACCAAGGTCACCTACACGCTGTCGGTGCAGCTGGTGATCCCGATGATCGGGCTGTTCCGCCGCAAGGCCGAGAAGCTGATCCTCGACACCGCGCTCAAGGAGCTCAAGAAGCGCGCGGAGAAGGCGGCTTGAGCCGGGTCCTGCTCTTCACCGGCAAGGGCGGGGTCGGCAAGACGACGCTGTCGGCCGCCACGGCCGCCTCGCTGGCCGCGCACGGCCGCAAGGCGCTCGTGGTCTCCACCGACCCCGCGCACTCGCTGGGCGACGCGCTCGACGTGCGTCTCGGCGCCGAACCGTCCGAAGTAGACGGATCGGACGGCCTGTTCGCCTGCCAGATCGACCCGCGCGGCCTCGTCGACGAGGCCTGGGGCGACCTGCGCGGGCACCTGCGGACCGTGCTGGCCGGCGCCGGCGTCGACGAGCTCGACGCCGAGGAACTCACCGTGCTGCCCGGCGTCGAGGAGCTGCTGGCCCTCGCCGAGGTGCGGCGGCTCGCCGCGTCCGGGCCGTGGGAGGTCGTGGTCGTCGACTGCGGGCCGACCGCGGAGACGTTGCGGCTGCTGTCGCTGCCCGAGGCGTTCGCGGGGTACCTCGAACGGCTCTTCCCGACCCACCGGCGCGTGGTGCGGGGCCTGCTCGCGGGCGTCGCGGGCACCGGGACCGTCGAGAAGTGGGACGCGACCGCCGACGCGCTGAGCCGGCTCGCCGAGCGGCTCGACGCGTTGCGCTCGATGCTCACGGACGCGTCGTCGTGCTCGGTGCGGCTGGTGCTGACGCCCGAACGCGTCGTCGCCGCCGAGACCCGCCGCACGCTGACAGCCCTGGCGTTGCAGGGGATCCGCGTCGACAGCGTGATCGCGAACCGGCTGGTGCCCTCACCGGGTGCCGCGCGCGGTGCCGCCGCCACGTGGCTGCGGACCCGCCGGCACGAGCAGGACGCCGTGCTGGCCGAGCTGACCGGCATCGGTGAGATCCGCACGGTCGACCACCGCGCGTCGGAGCCCGTGGGCGTGCCGGCGTTGCTGGAGGTCGCCGAGCAGCTCTACGGCGACTCGGACCCGTTGCCGGGCGCCGCTGTCGCGGAATCGTTGCTGGAGGTGTCGGGCAGCGGGCGCGGGCTCGACGCCCGATACTCGCTGCGGATCGCGTTGCCGCTGGCAGACGACACGGAGCTGGACCTCGCACGCGTGGGCGACGACCTGGCGCTGACGGTGGACGGCCGGCGTCGGCTCGTGGCACTGCCGTCGTTGCTGAGGCGCTGCATCGTCACCGGTGCGGAGATGGACTCGGGTGGCGTCACGGTGGGGTTCCGCCCGGACCCTTCCCTCTGGCGCTGATTCAGGAGCTTGCAGATGACCCAGGACAACAACGGCAAGCTCGCCGAGGAGCTGCGGCTGCTCATCGACACGGCCGCCGAACGCATGCAGCCGTGGCTGCAGCGCGTCTCCGAGGCGGGCGACGGCTCGCACACGCCCGAGACGTGCGGCTGGTGCCCGTTGTGCAACGGCGTGGCGCTGCTGCGCGGCGACCGCTCCGAGCTGGCCGCGAAGGCCGCCGAACACGCCGCGGGCCTGGTGGCGGTGCTGCGTGCGGCCCTGCGCGAGCCCGGCACCACGCCACCGGCACCTCAGGCCGATGACGAGCCGGCGCCGGAGGCGGGCCAGCGCGTGCAGCACATCAAGGTCGTCAGGAAGTCCGACTAGTGCTCACCGTCGGAGTGGACATCGGCGGCACCAGCGTGCGCGCGGGAGTCGTGGACCCGCGTGGTTCGGTGCTGGACACCTCCCGCGCCCCCACGCCCGCGGGTGAACGCGCCCTCGAGGACGCGATCGTCGCCGCGGTGGAAGAGGTGGCGGCCCGTCACAAGGTGAACGCCGTCGGGCTGGCTGTCGCGGGCTTCATCGCCTCGGACCGCCGCACGGTCCGGTTCGCGCCGCACCTCGCGTGGCGGCAGGCCGACGTGGCGGACCGCATGAGCGACCGCCTGGGCATGCCGGTCGTGCTGGAACACGACGCGAACGCCGCCGCGCTGGCCGAACACCGCTTCGGTGCGGCCCGCGGAGCCAAGACCGCCGTGCTCGTCGCCATCGGCACGGGCATCGGCGCCGCGTTGCTGCTGAACGGCGAGGTCTTCCGCGGCGCGTACGGCGTGGCCCCCGAACTGGGCCACCTGCGCGTCGTCCCGGACGGCCGCCCCTGCCCGTGCGGCAAGAACGGCTGCTGGGAGCGCTACTGCAGTGGCACCGCCCTGAGCGCGACGGCGGTGGAGTTGCTCGCCAAGCACCCCGGTGTCTCGACCGTCCTGGCCCGCGAGGCGGCAGGCGACTCGCGCGCGGTGACCGGCCGCCGGGTGGCCGGAGCGGCCCGCGACGGCGACCCGCTGGCCCAGCGCGCGATGGCCGACCTGGCCCGCTGGCTCGGCGAGGGCCTGGCGCTGGTCGCGGACGTGTACGACCCCGAGGTGATCGTCATCGGGGGAGGCGTGTCGACGTCGGCGCCGCTGTTCCTCGACGACGCCCGCGAGCGCTACTCGTCCGTCGTGACCGGAGCGGGCCACCGCCCGCTGGCCAGGATCCGCACCGCCCAGCTCGGCGACGACGCGGGCATCGTGGGCGCGGCGACCCTGGCCCGCGAGTCGGCCGCCCAGCTGAGCGGCCAGATGGCCACACGGGCGGCCAAGAACCACGCACGCCGGTCCTGAGTCACTTCTCCAGGGGGCCGTGGCCCGAGTTCATCAGCGAGTAGCGCCAGCGGGAGTCCTCGACGTCGGCGCCCGGACGTTGACCGCGGCACCGAAGTCCTTCCGGGTCTGGTCCTGCTCGTCGTCGCGCACGTTGCTCCTCCCGCTCGGGTTGGTTCGTCCGAGTGGGGTACCCGCGTGTCATGACGAAGCAGTCCTACGAGCCGGGTGACGAGGTCGAGTGGTCGAGCCACGGCTCGACGACCCACGGCGAGGTGAAGGAGGAGATCACCGAGGAGAAGGAGGCGGCGGGCCGCAAGGTGAAGGCGTCGGAGGACGAGCCCCAGTACCGCGTGGAGAGCGCGAAGAGCGGCAGGGACGCGGTGCACAAGCCGTCCGCTCTGCGGAAGCGCTCCAGCTGACCCGCAGGCCCTTCCGCCGGCCTTTGCAACGAGTCGTTTGCGTACGAAGTCAAAAGACCTGTTGCAAGGGTGCAGGTCAGCGTGACTGATATATCGATTTGGGAGTGTCGCGGCGAGCGTGTCGGGGTGTGTTCGCCCGCCGCGAACACCCAGTCGAGCGGCCGACGGAGTGCCGGCGAGCGACTAACGGCCGAGCAGGCGCAGGATGCGCGGACGACGGCGCTTGGCCGCGTCCTTCTTGCTCAGGGTCGCCATGGCGCGGGCCATCATCAGGTGCTGCATCTGGTCCATGCCGGACACGGTAGGCATGACCCAATCGTTATCTGAAGGTTTGAGTGGCCGTTATCACGTCGTTACACCTGGGCGCCGTCGTCCCATCCCGAGTCCGGCGGAGGGGTGTTGCGCATGCGCAGGATCAGCCAGCCGACACCCGCGCACAACGCCACCAGCGACAGCGGCGTGCCGATGCGCGACTGCAGGCCGAAGATGCCGGGTGCGACCAGGAGCAGGATGCCCAGGACGAACAGGCCGAGGGCCGCGAACGTCGAAGCGCGCAGCACCGGGAACGGCGGCGGCTCCGGCGGGACGTAGTGGTCCTCGTCGGCGGGATCTCGGAGTTCGGGCTCGTCGACGGGGTCCGGCGTGGGGTCGTCCGCCACGACCGTACGTGGCTCGGGCTCGCCGTGCCCGTTCTCCGGGCTCGCCTCGTCGAGGTCGAGCCAGTCCTTGCCGACCCCGTCCCGCTCGAGACCCGCGACGATCTCGGCAAAGAGCTCGTCGACGTTCTCCGGTCCGTCGGTCGAGTCGCGCCGGGCGTTCATCCAGAGCCTCTCCACAAAGCCGCAACCCTCTGACCCCACATCGTTGCACGAGCGGGATGTGTTGCGGGTTACGGCAGTCGGCCCAGTCACGCTCCCGGAACCGGTCGTCCGACATGGTCTTGACGCCTAAAACTGGGACTCGTTGTGTGAGGTGCGGTCGGCTCCGTAGGCTGAATGTCGGGATCAAGGTTCGCGGGGTCTTAAGGGAGGCGCTTCCCAAGGTGCTGTACTGGTTGATGAAGCACGTCCTCCTGGGACCGATTCTGCGGCTGTTCTTCCAGCCGAAGATCATCGAGGGCGCCGAGAACATCCCGAAGGAGGGCGGAGCGATCCTGGCGAGCAACCACCTCGCCGTGTCGGACTCCTTCTTCCTGCCGCTGATGCTGTCGCGGCGCATGACATTCCCCGCCAAGATCGAGTACTTCACCGGCACCGGGATCAAGGGCAAGCTGCAGAAGTGGTTCTTCTCCGGCGTCGGCCAGGTGCCGATCGACCGGTCCAGCGCGTCCGCCGCGCAGGGAGCGCTCGACACCGGCGTGCGGATCGTGCGCGAGGGCAAGCTGCTCGGCATCTACCCCGAGGGCACGCGCTCGCCCGACGCCCGCCTCTACAAGGGCAAGGTCGGTGTCGCGTGGATCGCGCTGGAGTCCGGTGCGCCGGTCATCCCGGTGGCGATGTTCGGCACGGACAAGGCGAACCCCATCGGCTCCAGGATGTGGAAGCCGCACCCGATCCGCATCAAGATCGGCAAGCCGCTCGACTTCTCCCGCTACGAGGGCCTGTCGGGTGACAGGTTCGTGCTGCGGTCCATCACCGACGAGATCATGTACGCGCTGATGGAGCTCTCCGGGCAGGAGTACGTCGACGTCTACGCGGCGAAGGCCAAGGAGCAGACGGCCGACGTGCCCGAACAGGGCAAGAAGAGCGACCGGGTGCCCGAGAAGAAGGCGAGCTGACCGCACCCCTAGGGTGTCGCGGTGCGGTTTTTCTACGACTGTGAGTTCATCGAGGACGGGCTGACCATCGACCTCGTGTCGATCGGCGTGGTCGACGAGGAAGGCCGCGAGTTCTACGCCGTGTCCACCGAGTTCGACCCCGATCGCGCGGGGCCGTGGGTGCGGCAGAACGTCCTCAACCAGCTGCCCTCGCCCGCGGACAAGGCGTGGCGCAGCCGTGCCCGCATCCGCGAGGACCTGCTCGACTTCCTCGGCGCCCGCAACGCCGCACGCGACGAGGTCGAGCTGTGGGCGTGGTTCGCCGCCTACGACCACGTGGCGCTGGCGCAGCTGTGGGGTGCGATGCCCGCGTTGCCGCGCTCGCTGCCCCGGTTCACCCGGGACCTGCGGCAACGCTGGGACGACGTCGGCCGCCCCAAGCTGCCGGCCCCTCCGGTGGACGCCCACGACGCCCTCGCCGACGCACGGCACAACCTCGCGCGCTGGAAGGTCATCGAGGAACAGCGGCAGAAAATCGGCTTTCCCGTCCGGTAAGTGAGACCCGCGTTGCTGCACCGATACAGCTCGTGAAAGTCTGCGTGACACAGAACACGAGAGATGGGGAAGCAGATGCGCATCGGTGTGCTCACTGGCGGTGGTGACTGCCCCGGTCTGAACGCTGTGATCCGGGCCGTTGTCCGCAAGGGGATCAAGGCGCACGGCTGGGAGATCGTCGGGTTCCGCAACGGGTGGCAGGGCCCGATCGAGAACCTCACCAAGTCGATCGACCTCGCGGACGTCGAGGAGATCCTGACCCGCGGTGGCACCATCCTGGGCTCGTCGCGCACGAACCCCTACAAGGTCGAGGGCGGTGTCGACCGGATCCGCGAGACCATCGCGGAGAACCAGATCGACGCCATCATCGCGATCGGCGGCGAGGACACCCTCGGTGTCGCCAAGCGCCTGACCGACGACGGCATCGGCGTCGTGGGTGTGCCGAAGACGATCGACAACGACCTCGGCGCCACGGACTACACGTTCGGCTTCGACACGGCCGTCCACATCGCGACCGAGGCCATCGACCGCCTGCGCACCACGGCCGAGTCGCACCACCGTGCGCTCGTCGTCGAGGTCATGGGCCGTCACGCCGGCTGGATCGCGCTGCACTCGGGTCTCGCGGGTGGCGCGAACGTCATCCTCGTCCCGGAGCGCCCGTTCAACGTCGACAAGGTCGTCGAGCACGTCGAGCGCCGCTTCGAGAGCGAGTTCGCGCCGATCATCGTCGTCGCCGAGGGTGCGATCCCCGAGGGTGGCGCCGAGGTGCTGCACTCCGGTGAGCGCGACGCCTTCGGTCACGTCCGCCTCGGCGGCGTCGGCCAGTGGCTCGCGGAGGAGATCGCGGACCGCACCGGCAAGGAGTCCCGCGCGGCCGTCCTCGGCCACATCCAGCGCGGTGGCACGCCGACCGCCTACGACCGCGTCCTCGCGACCCGCTTCGGCCTGCACGCCGTCGACGCCGTCGCCGCCGGTGACTTCGGCACGATGGTCGCGCTGCGCGGCACCGACATCGTGCGCGTGAAGCTGTCCGAGGCGACCGCGGAGCTCAAGACCGTCCCGACGGAGCGCTACGAAGAGGCCGAGGTCTTCTTCGGCGCCTGAGTCCGATCCAGGGCCTGACCAGGTCTGATCTGGCAATATCCAATATCCGATATATCGGTTGTGCAAAAGACGTTTGCGGACGACCGCAAACGTCTTTTGCATAAGGGGCGACGGGTCCCGCTCGCTGGGACTCCCGCTGTGACCGGGCTCTCGCTGACTGCGATGGTGAATTCACCATCCGTTGAGCAGTTGAGGAGACCCGATGAGCGACGCGCGAGTCGTCCTGCCCGAGCCGGACGCCGATGAGACCGGGCCGTACACCCACCTCGGTTTCTGCCAGGCCAAGCCGGGCTGTGAGGACCAGGTCGAGGCGTTGATCCTCGGCCTCGTCGAGCCGTTGCGCGCCGAAGAGGGCTCGATCGAGTTCCACGTCCACCGCGACCGCGCGGACCGGTCGCAGTTCGTGATCTACGAGGTGTTCCGGTCGAAGCAGGACCTGGAGAAGCACCTCGCCGAGCCGTACGTCCACGAGTTCGTTCAGGCGATCCAGCCGCTGGTCGCGGGCCCGTTGCGGCAGCAGTTCCTGCGCATGTCCAGCACCCTGCCGGCGGTGAGGTGAGCCGTGGGCCTGTTGATCTTCGCCGTCGTCACCCTGCTCTTCCTGCTCACCCGCGGGATGTGGGGCAGGCTCACCGGTAACCCGCTGCCGCAGGTCACCGCCCGTCCCGGCGGCGGGTTCCTGGCTGGTCTCGGCAAGTCGCGAACCCGCCCGAAACCCACGGTCGCCCCACCGAAGACCACCGGGGCACGGGCGGCCCGCCACGACTGCGACGTGCTCGTCGTCGGCGCCGGTCCGAGCGGGCTGATGACAGCGGCGTTGCTGGTCCGCCAGGGCGTCAAGGTCTGCGTGGTCGACGCCAACGCCGGGCCGGCCACGGAGTCGAGGGCGTTCGCCGTCCAGGCCCGCACGATCGAGCTGTTCAGAAGCATCGGACTGGCCGACGAACTGCTCGGACGCGGCGTCGTCACGACCGGTATCCGCTTCCACATCAGGGGTAGGCACGTCGGCGGCCTCGACTTCGACCGCGCGAAGGCCGCGACCACGCCGTACCAGTTCATCCTGATGGCACCGCAGTCCGAAGTGGAGGAGGTGCTGCTCCGGGACCTCGCCCGGCACGGCGTCACGGTCCGCCGCGACACGAGGCTGACGCAACTGCGCCAGACCGACGACGCCGTCACCGCGGTCCTCGGCGAGCGCACCATCACCGCCCAGTACGTCGTCGGAGCGGACGGCGCCCACAGCACCGTCCGGCAGCAGCTCGGCCTCGCCTTCGACGGCGACAAGTACGGCCAGCGCTACCTCCTGGCCGACTGCAGGGTCGAGTGGCCGCTCGACCACGCGCACTTCCGGGTGTTCATGAACCGCGACCGCATCGGCCTGTTCCTGCCCCTCGAGGGCGCCGAGACCTCACGCGTGATGGTCACCGATTTCGGCGACCCGAACGCCGAGTTCGACCTCGGCACCCTCCAGGCCGAGCTGCGCAGGGCGATGAACCTGGACGTCACCCTCAGCGCGCCGATCTGGACCAGCCGCTACCAGGTCCACCTGCGCGGCGTCGACGACTACCGCCGCGGCCGGGGTTTCCTCGTCGGCGACGCCGCCCACATCCACTCCCCGGCTGGCGGCCAGGGCATGAACACGGGTCTGCACGACGCCGCCAACCTCGCCTGGAAGCTCGCCGCGGCGATCACCGAGGGCGTGGACCTGCTCGACACCTACTCCGCGGAACGGCACCCGGCGGGCGTGCGGCTGCTGAAGTTCACCGACCGCCTCTACCGGGTCGCGGCGGGCCTGCACGGCTGGCGGGCGTGGCTGCGCGACACCGCGGGACCGTTCCTCGTCGGACGGATGTCGGCGGCCCCGATCCCGCACCGCAAGTCGTTCCACCGGCTCAGTCAGATCAGCCTCGGCTACCGGCCCAGCGAGATCAACGTCAACGAACTGCTCTACTCGCTGAAGGGTCCGCTCGCGGGCCAGCGCGTGCCGGACGCCAGGATCAACGACCGCGAGCAGGTGTTCGACCTGCTGCAGGACTACCGGCTGCACGTCATCGCGTTGTCCCGCAAGCACCTCACCACCGCCGAGATCGCCGCCACGACGGCCCGGCTGGGAGAACTCGGTGTCTCCGGCCACCTGGTCGCCCGTGTCGAAGCCAGGCAGGACGACCGCGTGCACCGAGCCGACTCGGGGCAGGTGTTCGAGCACTACGGCCTCACCGAACCGGACTCGCAGGCCCTCTACGTCATCAGGCCGGACGGCCACGTCGCCTGGCGCTGCGACGAGCTCGACTTCGAGGCCTGCCAACGGTTCCTCGCCCGGCTGCACCGCCCCACCACCCGGCAAGTCCAAGCCGCGTAGGAGAAGGGGCCCGGTCAAAGTGGCCGGGCCCCTCCTTCACCCCATCGCCGGCGATATGTCCATGTGCACGCGGTAGTCCACGATCTCCTCGCCGGACATCCAGATCACCGTCACGCACGGCAACGCGAGCTGCTTCCCGTCCGGCGCCTCGGTCTCGATCGTGAACCGGCAGAACAGCTGGTCCCCGACCTCCGCGACCTGGTCGACGACGTGCCGCACCCACGGCAACGCTCCGGCCGCTCCAGCGGTGGCGGCGACCACGGCGGCACGACCGATCAACGGCTCGTTGTTGCCGAAGACGTAGGTGGCGTCGGATGCGAACCAGGCACCGAACGCCTCGGCGTCACCGGCGTCGACCGCGGCACACATCCGCTCGACCATCTCGGTGCGCGTCATGGCTTCTTCTGCAGCGAAAGCCCGTGCTGCACCATGATCTCCGCGACCAGCTTCATGTCACGCGGCCCCGGCGGCAGCTCGGACAACGCCTGGTAGTAGTTCTCCAGCCCCGGCGGCGACACGACGGCCACCACACGCGTCTCCTCGTCGAACGGGTTGTGGAACATGTGCGGCACCCCGCGTGGCATCAGCAGCGAGTCGCCCGGCCCCAGCACGTGCTCCTCGCCGTCGAGCTCGACCACGACCCGTCCCTGCACGCACGTGAACAGCTCGTCCTCGCGGGAGTGGATGTGCGTGGGCGGCCCGCCGAGGTTCGGCGGCACCACGTACTCGAACAGCGAGTAGGCGCCCTGGGTGTCCGCGCCGGTCAGCCGCGTGTAGATGCCCAGGCCGATCGCACCGACGTTCGTGCCCTCACCGCTGCGGTAGACGTGATGCTTCACGGGGGTTTCCATGGTCTCCAACCTCGATTCGACTGAGACGGGCGAGCAGTTGGGGCGTGACCTTGCGGTACGCCGACGGCGCGACCGGGTTGAGCCAGTGCGACGCGCGGGTCATCCGGCCGATCTGCAGGCCGAGGTCCGCCAGCACCTCGTCGGCGTTCTTCAGCGAGAACGGGATGATCTTCGTGCCGCGGCAGTGGTGCTTGTTCGTCGCGCCGTCCATGAACGCGAGCTGCGCGGTCACGTCCGCCTGGCGCGCTCGAGCGTCCGGAAGGGAGAGCGCTCCCGCCAGATCGGCCGCGATCCACAGCGCCGCCATCTCCGCGTTGAGCGGGCTGAAGAACGACGAGTTGTAGCCGTTGAAGTACAGGCCCGGCACGTCGATCGGCTGGATCTGCCGGTACAGCGCGAAGTTCCCGCGCTCGTCGAACAACCGTTCCTGCACGTCGGCAGGCAGGAACGGCACGCCCTGCGTGAATCCGGTGGCGCACACGACCAGGTCGGCGGGCAGCACCGTGCCGTCGGAGAGTTCGGCGCCACCGGCCTTGAGCCGCGCGATCGTCCGATCGCGGTGCACGCGGATCTCGCCCGACTCGACACCCTCGAAGAACCCTTCGGTGGCAAGGCCGATCGCGCCCTTGACGATGTCCTCCATCTGCCCGGACGGCACGAGGTCGTGCTTCGCGAGCCCGAACTGCTTGACCGACACCGAACCGAGCGAGTTGAGCATCGAGCGCCGCATCCCGTTCGCCGGGCCGTGCAGGAACTTCTCGAACCCGCGCAGCGACCGGTAGCGGAACAACGCCTCGCCCATGCGCGTCAGCAGCAGCATCTTGAAGTTCACGGTGCCGGCGATCTTGCGAGGGACCTTCCACAGCAACTGTCGCGCGATGATGTCCGTGCTCGCCGCGACACCGCTGATCGGCACCGTCACGTCGCAGGCCGACTTGCCATACCCGACGACGAGGGCGTGCTTGCCCCGCGCCTCCTCGACGTCGAGGAACTCGGTGCCCGCGAGCACCCGTCCACCGGCGGCCTCGAACTCGTCACGGCCGGGGAAGTCCGGCACCAGCGGTTCGCAGAACACGCCGTTCGCCACGACCACGCGGTCGTAGCGGTAGGTCGTCCCCGTGTGCGTGGTCAACTCCCACACGCCGTCGACGGGCACGACCGACGTCACCGTCGTCTCCAGCCGCAGGCACGCGTCGACACCGAAGTGCCACGTGTATGCCTCCAGGTACGCCTGCACCTGTTCGCCGGTCGGCCATTCCGGCAGGTCCTTGGGCATCGGGAAGTCCGAGAACGAGTACTGGGCCTTCGGGCTCTGCGTGGTGAGGCCGGGGTAGCGCCTCGTGCGGCTCCACACGCCGCCGACGTCCGGTGTCCGGTCGAACACCTCGACCTCGTGCCCTGCCTGCAGCAGCACCTTCGCGGTGGTGAGGCCGGCGACTCCGGCGCCGATGATCGCGACTCGCATCCTGGTCCTCCTGAGTGAGGATGTGACGGCCCACACTGTGGAGCGCGCGCGAGTCCGCGACCAACCGGGAGTCCCGGCTAGTGGGACTCCCAGCGCCGCGTCGAGTAGGCCCGCGTCGCCGCCGCGGCCGCCATCCGCACGGCGGGCCCGATCCGGTCCGGGCGCACCGCCGCGCTCGGGCCGGTCACCGACAACGCCGCGGCGACTCCGCCACCGGCGCTGAAGATGGGAGCGGCGATGCAGCTGATGCCGACGATGCCCTCCTCGCGGTCATAGGCCCAGCCCCGGTCGGGGATCGCGGCGAGCTCACGGCGCAACGTGGTCGGACTCGTGATCGTGCGGGGAGTGCGGCGTTCCAGCCCGGCGGCGATCACCGCGTCCACAGTGGACGAGTCGGAGAACGCGAGCATCGCGCGGCCCAGACCCGAGCAGTGGGCCGGGATCACACCGCCGACCTGGTCGAGCATCGGCATCGGCCGGTGCCCGGTGATCTTGTCCACGACCAGCACTCGGGTGCCGTCGAGCACGCCGAGCTGCACCGTCACGCGGGCGGCGGCGTACAGGTCCTGCAGGAACGGCAGCACGGCCTCGCGCAGCTCGTGCCGCACGGGCACCAGGCCGGAGAGCTTGAACAGGCCCGTGCTGATCCGGTAGCGATCGTCCGGCTTGTCGAGCCAGCCGAGTTCGATCATGCGCCCCGCGGTCCGGTGCACCGTCGAGCGCGGCAGCCCGGACCTGCGCACCAGTTCGGCGAGGCCGAGCTCGCGGTGCGTGACGTCGAAGGCGTCCAGGATCGCCGCCGCGCGTTCGAGTGAACCGCTCGGCTCGCCTGACTGCGAGTCCCGGTCACTGGGACTCATCCTTGGTCGACCATTCGCACACGGCGACTGTAGGAGCTCATGGACGCAAACACCACGCGGGTCGCGCTCGTCGGGGGCGGCGCCGGCGGAATCGGTGCGGCGACGGCCGCGGCGCTCGTCGAGAGCGGGCACCGCGTCGTGCTGGCCGGACGCACCGAATCCACGTTGAAGGAGACCGGCGCGGCACTCGGCGCGGACCACGTGGTCTGCGACCTCGCCGATCCGGGCGAGGCCGCCGCGGTCGTGGACGAGGTCGTCGACCGCCACGGGTCGCTCGACGTGCTGGTCGTGAACGCGGGCGGGCCGTCACCGGGCGGGATCCTCGAGGTCGCGAACGCGCAGTGGCACCGCGACCTCGACCTGCTGCTGCTCGGCCCGCTGGCGTTGCTGCGGGAGGCGTTGCCACCGATGGCGGCCCGCGGGTTCGGGCGGGCCGTGGCGATCACGTCGACGGCCGTGCGGCAGCCGCAACCCGGCCTGGCGGCGTCGACGGTGTTGCGCGCCGCCGTGACGTCGGCGATGAAGCTCGCGTCTCGGCAGTTCGCGGCGGACGGCGTCACGGTCAACTGCGTCGCACCGGGCGCGACCCTGACGCCTCGCCGCATGGAGGTGTTGTGGCGCAGGGCGGAGGCGGCAGGCGTGGACTTCGACACCGCCGCCGCGCACGACCTCGCGGACATCCCGGCCCTGCGCGCCGCCGATCCGAGCGAGATCGCCGCGGCGGTCGCTTTTCTGGCTTCACCACAGGCTTCGTACGTCAACGGCACCGTGCTGACCGTCGACGGCGGCCGCACCGAAACCGTCTGAAAGGGAAAACGCGTTGGCCACCTCAGGACCCGACTTCGCCATGACCGACTTCCTCGGGGCGCTCACGCACGCGGTGCGGCCGGACGGCGCGCGGCCGTTGGTCGTGCACGACGACGAGTTGGAGACGATCCCGGCGGGTGCCGTGCCGAACCCGACGACGCTGCGGATCGCGGGCACGCTGCCGACGTCGACGTTCGAACTGTTCCGGCAGGTGATCCCGCCGGGCGAGAGCTCCGACATGCAACGGCACTACCACGAGACCGTGCACTTCGTGATCTCCGGCGACGGGCACAGCGAGATCCAGCACGCCGAACCCGAGTCGTTCGAGACCGTGTCGTGGACCTCCGGCTCGTTCGTCTACACACCGCCGTGGACGTGGCACCGCCACTACAACGACTCTTCGGAGCATCCGGTCGAGTTCCTCACCATCGAGAACTCCCGGCTGCTGGCCCTCTTCGGGCTCGCCCGCAGGCAGAGCGCGGGCCTCGCGACCTTCGCGGAGGCCCGCGCCCGTTTCGACACCAATGGGGAGGACCAGTGATTCCCGAGCACGTCAGCATCTGGGGCGAACTGTCGCATGTGGACCACGTCGTGCGGCACGTCGACGTCCCGCTGCGCGGCCACACCGTGCGGACCAGGGTCCTGCAGGCCGGGGCCGGGCCTGAACTCGTGCTGCTGCACGGCACCGGCGGCCACCTGGAGGCCTACTCACGCGACATCGCGGGGCTGGCGGAGGACTTCCACGTCACCGCCTACGACATGATCGGCCACGGCTGGTCGGACCTGCCCGACCTGCCGTACACGATCGACGTGCTGTCCGAGCACCTCGTCGGCCTGCTGGACGCGCTGGGTGTGGAGAGAGCGCATCTGTCCGGTGAGTCGCTGGGTGGCTGGGTCGTCGCGTGGGTCGCCGCGCACTTTCCGGATCGCGTCGATCGGCTCGTGCTGAACACGCCGGGCAACATCGCGAACAAGCCCGAGGTCATGGCGCGCATGCGGGACAGCACGATGGCCGCCGTGCTCGACCCGAGCGAGGAGACCGTGCGGCGGCGGGTGGAGTTCCTGTTCCACCACAAGGAGATGGTCACCGACGAACTGGTGAACCTGCGCCGTCAGGTGTACTCGCGGCCGGGGTTCGTGCAAGCGATCACCAACACGCTGGTCCTCCAGGACCCCTTGGTGCGCAAGGACTTCGCATGGGACCCGGAGTGGGTGGGGAAGGTCGCGGCACCGACGTTGCTGCTGTGGACCAGCCACGACCCGACGGGCGGGCTCGACGAGGCCGACATGTTGCTCGGGTGGCTGCCGGACGCGCGGTTGCACGTCATCGACGACGCCGGGCACTGGCCGCAGTGGGAGAAGGTCTCCGAGTTCCTCGACACGCACCGCACCTGGCTGCTGCACGGAAAGGACCCGTCCTGATGGCGGAGATCATCGGCTTCGCGGGGATGTCGCACAGCCCGTTCGCCACGCTGCTGCCGCCGGACGGTGCCGGGCCGGGCTCGGTGTTCCTGCGCGACGCGGACCGCGTGCGGCTGGCCGTGGAGAAGCTGGAACCCGACGCGATCGTCGTGATCGGGCCGGACCACTTCCACGCCAACTTCTACGACGTGATGCCGCCGTTCGTGCTCGGCGTCGAGGAAGCGGTCGGGTTCGGCGACTTCGGCAGCAGTTCGGGGCCGTTACCGGTGGAGCGGACGCTGGCCTGGGCGGCGCACGGCGGCCTGGCGGACGCGGGGTTCGACGTGTCGCTGTCGTACTCGCTGACCGTCGACCACGGGATCGTGCAGAGCTACGAGATGATCACCGGTGGCACGACGCTCCCGCTGGTGCCGTTGGTGGTCAACACGGCCGCACCGCCGTTGCCGTCGCTGGACCGGTGCGTGGAACTGGGGCGTGCTTTGGGAGACGCGCTGCGGTCGTCGGCGTTTCCCGGACGGGTGCTGGTGGTCGCGTCCGGCGGGCTGTCGCACTGGTTGCCGTCCAACGACCCGCGCGATCCGTCCGTGGTGGGGGAGCGGCGCGAGTCGTTGATCCGGGGCCGGGCCTACGCGAAGGAGTTCGCCGCCGCGCGGGAGCCTCGGGTGCGGGCGATGGGCGGTAACCCGGAAGCGCGCGTGAACGCGTCCTGGGACGAGTGGTTCCTCGACCGGCTGTCGGCGGGGTCGGCCGGGGAGATCGCCTCCATCGGGCACGAGGCCCTGGAGGACCACGCCGGCAGCGGCGGGCACGAGATCCGCTGCTGGCTCATCGGACAGGTCGCCGTCGGCCTGCCGTTGGTGTGGACGAGCTACGAGCCCGTGCCCGAGTGGATCACGGGCATGGGCATCGGAACTACTTTTCCCGTGTGAGGTCCAGGGCGATGTCGGTCAGCATGTCCTCCTGACCGCCCACCAGACGCCGGCGTCCCGCCTCCAGCAGGAGCGTGCGGACGTCGGCACCGGTGCGTTGGGCGGCGGTGTCGGCGTGGCGCAGGAACGAGCCGTAAACGCCCGCGTAGCCCAGCGTCAGGCTTTCGCGGTCGACCCGGACCGGACGGTCCATGAGCGGCCTGACCAGGTCGTCTGCCGCGTCCTGCAACGCGAACAGGTCGGCGTTGTGCTGCCACTGCTGGAGGTTCGCGACGGCGACGAACGGCTCGATCGGGCAGTTGCCCGCTCCGGCACCGAGTCCTGCCAGTGAGGCGTCGACTCGGGTGGCACCCTCCTCGACGGCGATGATCGAGTTCGCCACGGCGAGCGAGAGGTTCTCGTGCGCGTGAATGCCGATCTCGGTGCTGTCGTCGAGGACGTCCTTGTACGCGCGGATGCGGTCACGGACGTCGTGGGGGAGCAGGCGACCGCCGGAATCCGTTACGTAGACGCAGTTCGCGCCGTAGGACTCCATCAGCTTCGCCTGCCGTGCGAGCTCCTGCGGTTCGGCGAGGTGGCTCATCATCAGGAACCCGGACACGTCCATGCCGAGATCACGCGCGCCGGCGATGTGCTGGGAGGAGATGTCGGCCTCGGTGCAGTGCGTGGCGATGCGAACCGATTGCACGCCAAGGCCGTGGGCGCGCTTGAGGTCGTGCAACGTGCCGATGCCCGGCAGCAGCAAAGTCGTGAGTTTGGCCTGGGTCAACGCTTCCGCGGCCGCCTCGATCCACTCCCAGTCGGTGTGGCTGCCGGGGCCGTAGACGAGCGAGCCGCCGCTGAGGCCGTCGCCGTGCGAGACCTCGACGGCGTCGACACCGGCCTGGTCCAGCGCCCTGGCGATCTCGGTGACCTTCTTGGGATCGATGCGGTGCCGCAGAGCGTGCATGCCGTCCCGGAGCGTCACGTCCTGGAGGTAGAGCTTCATGCGCGCACCACCGCCTTCGCCATCGTCTCCGCCACGCGCAGGGCCGCGCTGGTCATGATGTCCAGATTGCCCGCGTAGGCGGGCAGGTAGTCGGCCGCGCCCTCGACCTCCAGCAGCACCGTGACCTGGTGCGTCACCGGCTCCTCGGTGAGGGTGTGCGGCTGCTCGACCGGGTCGATCTGCACCGGCTGCTTGAGGCGGTAACCGGGGACGTAGGCGGCGACCTGGGTGATCATGTGCTCGACGGACTCGCGAATCCGGTGCTGCGTCCGGGGATCCGGCGCGTTGACGAGCGCGAACACCGTGTCCCGCATGGTGATCGGCGGGTCGGCCGGGTTGAGCACGATGACGGCCTTGCCCCGTTTCGCACCGCCCACGTCCGCGATGGCCTGCGCGGTCGTCTCGGTGAACTCGTCGATGTTCGCGCGCGTGCCGGGACCCGCGCTGCGCGACGAGATCGAGGCGACGATCTCCGCGTACGGCACGGGGGTGACGGTGTTGATCGCGGCGACGATCGGGATCGTGGCCTGACCGCCGCAGGTGACCATGTTGACGTTGGGGGCGTTCAGGTGCTCGTCGAGGTTGACCGTCGGCACCACCATCGGTCCGATCGCCGCCGGGGTGAGGTCGATGACCTTCTTGCCGTGCGCGGCCAGGACCTCGGCGTGCTTCGCGTGAGCGCCCGCGGAGGTGGCGTCGAAGACGATCTCGATGTCGTCGAACCCCGGCATGGCGACGAGGCCGTCGATGCCGTCCGCCGTGGTGGGAACGCCGAGCTTCCCGGCCTTGGCGAGGCCGTCCGACGCGGGGTCGATGCCGACCAGCGCCACCACCTCCAGCACGGTGGACCGCCTGAGCACCTTGATGACGAGGTCGGTGCCGATGTTGCCCGACCCGATGATCGCGACCTTCACGCCTCCTCCTTCCCGAACGTCGCCCGCACCGTGCCGAGGCCGGTGATGGTGGCTTCGACCTCGTCGCCGGCCTGGACGGGCACGACGGGACCGAGCGCGCCGCTGAGCACGACGTCACCGGCCTTGAGCGGGTCGCCGAGTGCCGCGGCGGTCGTGGCGAGCCAGGCCAGCGCGGTCAGCGGGTCGCCCATGCAGTCCGCGCCGGTGCCGGTCGAACGCTCCACGCCGTTGACGCTGAGCACCATCGACACCCCCTTGGGCGCCACCTCGTCCAACGTCCGCTCCTGGGCGCCGAGCACGTAGAGGCCCGCCGAGGCGTTGTCCGCGACGGTGTCGGCGAACGTGATGTTCCAGCCCTCGATCCGGCTGTCCACGACCTCCAGCGACGCCTGGACGTACCCGATCGCCGCGGCGACCTTCCGCTCGTCGAACGGCCCGTCCGTGAGGTCGGCCTTCAGCACGAACGCCACCTCGGCCTCGACGCGGGGCTGCAACAGCCGGTGCGTCGGCAGCACGTCGCCGTCCTTGAACGCCATGTCGTCGAGCAGCACGCCGAAGTCCGGCTGGTCCACGCCGAGCTGCCTGCGCACCGCGGGCGAGGTGAGGCCGATCTTGCGACCCACGGGTTCGGCGCCGTCCGCGACGCGTGCGGCGATGTTGTGCTGCTGGACCGCGTAGGCCTCGGCCTCGCCGATGATGTCCCGCACGGGCGCGCACGTGACCTTGTCGCGCGCCGCTTTCGCGAGGCGCTCCGCTGCAGTTCGGACTTCGCTCATGCCGCACATCGTGGCGGTGTTCCTGCTCCACGAGGGACTCGGGAGTTCCGCTGACCGGAACTCAGTGGCACGATCGAATGATGACCGAGGTGCCGAACACCCTGCTGGGCAAGGTGATGTCGGTGCTGAACGCCTTCGGGGCCGACGACGACGAGCTCGGCTTCGCGGAACTGGGCAGGCGCACCGGCCTCTCGAAGGCGACCCTGCACCGCCTCCTGGGCGACCTGACCGACGTCCGCCTGCTCGACCGCGGCACACGCGGCTACCGCCTGGGCGGCCACCTGTTCCAGCTGGGCATCCGCGCGTCGGTCGAACGCCGCCTCGTCGAGGTGTCCACGCCGTATCTGGAAGACCTCTACGAACGCACACACGAAACCGTCCACCTCGGACTACTGGAGGGCCACGAGGTCGTCTACGCCGCCAAGATCGGCGGTCACCGGCAGGCGTCGTCACCGTCGCGGCTGGGCGGACGCATGCCGCTGCACGCGACCGCGATCGGCAAGGCCCTGCTCGCCCACGCCCTGCCGGCGTTGCGCACTGAGGTTCTGTCCGCTCCCTTGGTCCGCCGCACGCCGCGCACGGTCGTCACGCCCGGCATGCTCCGCCGTCAGCTGGCCACGATCCGGCAGACAGGGGTGGCCTACGAGTTCGAGGAGTCCAGGATCGGCCTGGCGTGTGTGGCGTCGCCGGTGCTCGGCCACGACGGGGCGGTGGTGGCCGCGGTGAGCGTCGCCGGGCCGGTGATCCGGTTCGATCCCCGGGCCCACGCGGCCTCGGTGCACGCGGCGGCGACGGGCATCGCCCTGACCCTGATCCGGCGCGCGACACTGTCGTCCGGCAGCTGATATCCAATATATCGTCGCCCGTTTTGTCCGACCTTATGCAAAAGACGTTTGCGGACGTCCGCAAACGTCTTTTGCAATGGGCGGGTAAGCGCAGGTCAGAAGGCTTTGATGTCGAGGTAGGCGCCGAACGTCCCGAGCCAGTGGTCGGCCATGTAGCCGTGCCCGCCGAACACGTAGGTCCACCCGGCTTCGCGGTGCGCGGCCGAGGCGGTGCGGGCCGTCGACACGTACCGGTGCCCGTCCGGAAGTGCTTCCGCGATCGCTTCCCAGTTCCAGGCACGAGACAGAGCGAGCCCGGCCAGGTGCGAGCCGTAGGGGTCGCTGGGGTCGTCGACCGGGAAGGGCTCGCGCAGCACGCGCCACCGTTCCGACTCGAGCTCCGGCAGGTAGGCGTCGAGCCAGTCCGCGAACTCCGCGGCGGGGAGGGCGCGGCGCATCAGGTCGGCCGTCGTCAGCGCGGGGGACAGGAAGTCGGCGGCGTCGGGTTCGAAGCCGCCGTACGCGACCTCGTCCCGGTGCCACCTCAGGGCGGCCTCGGCGCACGCGGTGGCCAGTTCGGAGTCTCCGTTCGCCTGGGCGGCGTCGAACACGAGACCGGTCGCGAACGCGGTGTTGCTGTGCGTGCCGGTGCGGATCGGCAGGCGCGCCACCGAGATCCACTCCAGCCAGCGGTCGCGCAGCACGTCCGCGATCGGCGCCACCGACCACGGCAGGCCCGAGGAGCGCAGTTCGGCGTCGAGCAGCAGCAGCCACGCCCAGCCGTACGGGCGCTCCCAGTGCCGTCCGGACGGGGAGGCGAAGAACGCGGCCTCGGTGGCGCAGTTGTCGGGGGTGATGAGCTTGTCGAGGGCGTTGCGGGCCGTGTCCGCTCCCGCGAGAGAGGGACGCAGCCGCAGCAGGCGCACGGCGAGCCACGTCTGGTGCACGCACGAGTGCCAATCGAACGACCCGGCGAACACCGGATGCAGCACCCGCTGCGGCACGAGCCGGTCGTCGCCGTCGATGACGTGCGTCCAATGGACCGGGTGGTCGCGCTGGATGTTGTCGACCGCGACGCCCAGCAGCCGGGTCGCGGTGCCGTCATCCAATCGGGTGGCGTTCATGGCCCACATCATGCAATGCGGCACCACGACACGGCAGAGGTCGGTAGTTGACAAGTAACAGACTTCACTCTGCCGGAGGTAACAGCGGTTACGCCGGATGACGGCCAGGTCGGCGGCCTGGAAGCGCTGACAGGCCCGGCCCGGTCTCTCAGTGTGGGACAACTAGGATGAGCAGCGTGAACTGGACCGTGGACGTGCCCATCGACACGCTTCCCGAGCTTCCGCCGCTGCCTCCCGAGATGCGCAAGCGCCTGGACGACGCCCTGTCGCGCCCGGCAGCCCAGCAGCCCGAATGGCCCGACGCCGAACAGGTGCGTCGTGTGCGGACCGTGCTCGAGAGCGTGCCGCCGATCACCGTGCCCGCCGAGATCGACCGGCTGCACACGCAACTGGCGCAGGTCGCGAACGGTGAGGCATTTCTCCTGCAGGGCGGTGACTGCGCGGAGACGTTCGCTGACAACACCGAGCCGCACATCCGCGCGAACATCCGGACCCTGCTGCAGATGGCCGTGGTGCTGACCTACGGCGCGAGTCTCCCGGTGGTGAAGGTCGGCCGCATCGCCGGCCAGTACGCCAAGCCGCGTTCGTCGGGCATCGACGCCCTCGGCCTGCCGTCCTACCGCGGCGACATCATCAACTCCCTGGTCGCGACGCCCGAAGCCCGCGTCGCCGACCCCGGTCGCATGATCCGCGCCTACGCGAACGCCGGCGCGGCCATGAACCTGCTCCGCGCGCTCACCGGCGCGGGTCTCGCCGACCTGCACCGCGTGCACGACTGGAACCGCGACTTCGTGCGCACCTCGCCCGCCGGCGAGCGCTACGAGGCCCTGGCCGGCGAGATCGACCGCGGCCTCAAGTTCATGTCGGCGTGCGGTGTGAACGACCAGTCGCTGCACGGCACCGAGATCTTCGCCTCGCACGAGGCGCTGCTCCTCGACTACGAGCGCGCGCTGCTCCGCCTCGACACGACGGGTGACGAGCCCAAGCTCTACGACCTGTCGTCGCACTTCGTGTGGATCGGTGAGCGCACCCGTCAGCTCGACGGCGCGCACATCGCGTTCGCCGAGATGCTCGCGAACCCGATCGGGCTCAAGATCGGCCCGACGACGTCGCCCGAGATGGCCGTCGAGTACGTCGAGCGCCTCGACCCGCACAACAAGCCGGGCCGCCTGACGCTCATCTCGCGCATGGGCAACCAGAAGGTGCGCGACGTGCTGCCCGCCATCATCGAGAAGGTCGAGGCCAGCGGCCACAAGGTCATCTGGCAGTGCGACCCGATGCACGGCAACACGCACGAGTCGTCGACCGGCTACAAGACCCGGCACTTCGACCGCATCGTCGACGAGGTCCAGGGCTTCTTCGAGGTGCACCGCCGCCTCGGCACGCACCCCGGCGGCATCCACATCGAGCTCACGGGTGAGGACGTCACCGAGTGCCTCGGCGGCGCCCAGGAGATCTCCGACGACGACCTCGCCGGCCGCTACGAGACGGCGTGCGACCCGCGCCTGAACACGCAGCAGTCGCTCGAGCTCGCGTTCCTCGTCGCCGAGATGCTGCGGTCCTGACGAGTTTCCTGAAGACGAGCTGAAGAACGAAGGGCCCCGCGTCGAGAACGCGGGGCCCTTCGCTTTGCCCTGATCAGAGGCCGACGATCGTGATCTCGGTACCTCGCTTCACCCGCGTCCTCGGCGGGATCGACTGGTTCACGACGGTCGCGTTGTTGCTCTTGTTGAACTCGACCTTGACCTTCAGGCCGGCCCGTTCGAGCTCCTCCTTGGCTTCCCGCACCTTCTGCCGGGTGACGTCGGGGACCTCGATCTCGCGGTCGTTGCTCTCGTAGAACAACGTGACGCGCTTGTTCTGCGTCGGGTCGAGCACCGTGCCCGCCGGCGGGTCCGTCCTGACCACGCGCGACCCGGCGTTCTCCGGGCCGTCGTCGCCACTCGCGTCGACCGCCTCCAGACCGGCGCGCTGCAGTTCCGCGAACGCCTCGTCCTTCGTCTTGCCCGTCACGTTCGGCACGGGCAGGCGCGGCGGCGGTCCCTTGCTCAGGATGAGCGTCACCGGGGCGTCGAGGGCGAGCGCCGTGCCGGGGCGTGGGTCGAGGCCCACGACCTTGCCGATCGGCACGGTGTCGTGGAACGCGTCCTTCGTGGGGTCCTTGACCGTCTTGAGGCCCGCGGTCTGGATCTCCTTGGTCGCGGCGTCCACCTCCGCGCCCGCGGTGATGAACGGCACGACCGGCCTGCCACGCGACACGACGAGCTTGACCTGCTCGTTCTTGCGCAGCTCCGCGCCGGGGCCGGGGTCGGAGCTGATGACGGTGCCGTTGGGCACGTCGTTGGACGGCACCTTCTCGACCAGGCCCGTCAGGTCGGCCTTCGAGAGCAGCACCTGCGCGTTCTGCTCCGACTGGCCGGCCACCGACGGCATCTCCGTGTAGCGGTTCGCGCCGACGTACCAGGTGAACAGGCCGATGGCGACAACCACGACGGCGGCGACGGATCCCCAGATCGTGTAGAGCTTCTTGCGGCGCTTGCGTTCTTCCTCGAGTTTCTCGGCCTGCGTCTTCCGCTTCTGCGCGGGACGGCGGCGCGGAGGCTCCGGGCGCTGCATCGTCCGCGTCGCCGAGGCTCCGGCGGGGAAGCCGGGAGGAGGCGTCGGCGGCCCCGTGTGGACCGTCGTCATCGCCCCGGCGTTCAGCCCGGGGTTCAGCGGCGGCTTCGGCACCACCGGCCTGGTCGCCTCGGCTGCCGAGGGGGGAGTGGCGCCGACGGCGACGGGAACCGGCCGCATGACGACCGTCCTGTCGTTCTCGGGCACCGAGCCGGGCACGGGCACCGGCTGCGGCGTGAGGCCCAGATCCGTGCCCACGCGCTCCAGTTCGGCCAGGAACGTGTCGGCGTTCGCGGGCCGCAGCGACGGGTCGCGCCGCGTCGCCTTGCGCACCAGCGTGTCGAGCGCCAGCGGGATCTCCGGAACCGACGGGACGTCCGAGTTCACGTGCTGGTAGGCCACCGAGATGGCCGTCTCGCCGCGGTAGGGCGCCTGACCGGCCAGCATCTCGTAGAGCACGATCCCGGCCGAGTAGACGTCACTGCGCGCGTCCGCGGCTCCCGTTTCCACCTGTTCGGGTGACAGATAGGCGACGGTGCCCAGGATCTCGCTGTCGCTCGTGACGCCGTTCTCGCCGATCGCGCGGGCCAGCCCGAAGTCCGCCACCTTGACCTGGCCACCAGGCCCGATCAGCACGTTCTCCGGTTTCACGTCCCGATGCACGAGCCCGGCGCGGTGTGCCGCGCCCAACGCCGACAGCACCGGCCCGAGGATGCTCAACGCGACGGCGGGAGCGAGCTTGCCGCGCTGGTTGAGCAGGTCACGGAGGTTGCCGCCGTCGATCAGCTCCATCACCAGGTACACCTGGTCACCGTCGACGCCCTGGTCGTGCACGGACACCACTGCCGGGTGGTGCAACTGGGCCGCCGCTCGCGCCTCACGTTCGAAGCGCGCCACGAACGTAGGGTCCGCGGTCAGGTGCGGATCCATCACCTTGATGGCCACATCGCGATCGAGGCGAGTGTCACGACCTCGATAGACGGTGGACATGCCACCGCGCGCGAGCACGGAGTCCACCCGGTAGCGCTGCTCCAGCAGTCCACCCATCACGTTCGAAACCGACCTCTCCACAGTGCGAGATGGTAAAGCTCAGGATGACCCGGTTGGCGGAAGGGCGTTCCCAGTTCGGTTATGGCATTGTGACCCCCGTGAGTGCGATTCCTGCCGCTGCGGATGTATTGGCTGCCGACCTGGAGGTTCTTCACCTCCCCGAGGTTGCCGACCGAATGGGGCTTCCGGTCACCCGGGTCCACCAACTGCTGCGCGACGGGCAACTGCTCGCCGAGCGGCGCGCCGGCGTTCTCGTCATCCCGGCGGCGTTCCTCGCTGCCGGAGCAGTGGTGAAGGGTCTGCCCGGCACCATCACGGTGCTGCGCGACCAGAACTTCTCCACGGACGAGATCCTGCGCTGGCTCTTCACGGAGGACGAAAGCCTCCCTGGCACTCCGATCGAAGCATTGCGCGGAGACCGTGGGCGCGAGGTAAAGCGCCGCGCGCAGTCCATGGGCTTCTAGGCCACCGATCACGGCGGTTCCAGACGTCTCCGCAGGTGAGAGGCGTCTGGAACCCTTGTGCCCGGCTAAAGCGGTGCTCACCTCGTCATCACACGTGCGATGAGGGCCTGAGCGGCGCCGGGTACTGCCACGGCCAGTCTTCTTGAGTTCGGCACGGCCACGCGCCGCCACAGCACCTCGCAGCCGATGAGCCCGAGGATGTCGCGATACAGCGTGTATGCAGCACGTACACAGGGCCGCGACGCCGCCGACAGCATGCCGATGCCCAGCTCCGCAGACTGATATATCGCATATGAGTGCGCGACGAGATCGTCGAGAGCCCTGTGCACCCGGACGTTTGCGCGCTTCCGCAAACGACACCATTGCAATAGCTCGCGGTCGACACCGTGCGCGGTCAGCACGTCCAACGGCAGGTAGACCCGGCCTCGGTCGAGGTCCTCGCCGACATCGCGCAGGAAGTTCGTGAGCTGGAACGCCGTCCCGAGCCGGGCCGCGTACGGTTCGGCCTCCTCGCGGGGCACGACGGTGCCGAGCACCGGCAGCATCTGCAGCCCGACGACCTCCGCCGAACCGCGCATGTAGACGCCGAGCGCGTCGAGGTCCGCGTACTCGGTCACGCCGAGGTCCATCCGCATCGACGCGAGGAAGTCGGCGAACAGCGACCTGTCGATGTCGTAGCGGCGCAGCGTGTCGGTCAGCGCGTGCAGGATCGGGTTCGACGGTTCCTTGTCGAGCAGCCGCTCCAGGCGGTCCAGTTCACCCGCGCGGTCGGTCACCCCCGCGGCGTCGACGATCTCGTCGGCCCAGCGCGCGAACGCGTACAACGCGTGCACGGCGGGCCGCTGCTCAGGCCGCAGCAGCGTCGTCGCCAGGAAGAACGTTCTGCCGTACCGCGCGTTCACCCGGCGGCAAGCGGCATAGGCGTGGCCCAGGTCCATGGTCCCGGGGCTCATTCGTAGCGCGAGGACAGGCCGAACGGGTCCGGCTTCACCAGCGACCTTGCCGCGAGCCCCGACACCACCAGCGCGAAGAACAGGTAGCCCCACGAGTAGAGCGCCGTGTCGCCGTTCGGGAACGTCACCAGCATCAGGAACAGCGACGCGACCGTCATCGTCACCAGGCCGGCCGTGCTCCACGCGAACCCGGCGGCCAGCGCCAGCGGCCAGGTGAAGTACCAGGGCAGCGTCGCGGGGGACAGCAGCGCCACGGCCAGCATCGTCAGCGCGCCTCGCCGGATCGCGTCGCGCACCTCCCCGTCACGCGACGCCCACCACTGCGTGTACGCGATCCAGATCAGCACCACGGAGCCCAGAGCTCGCGCGACGCCGATGAAGATGCCGCCGTCGACGTAGACGAACCAGTTCACGACCATGCGCACGAAGTCGCCGACCGCACTCGGCACCGACAGCCAGTTGATGATCATCGACGAGCTGCGCAGCGCCGGGATCCAGCCGAGGTTCACCCCGGCGATCACCGTGCACACGGCGAACGTCCCGAGGAACGCGGCGAGGCCCGGCAGCAGTGCCTTGCGGAACTGGGCGCGCTTGTCGCCGTCCAGGCGCGCAGCCCAGATCCAGACGAGGAACGGCGCGACCACGACGGCCGTGGCCTTCACCGAGAACGCGAGGGCGAGCAGCACGAAGCCGAGCACGTGCCGGCGGTCGAGCGCCAGCAGCACACCGGCCGCCATCAGCCCGATCATCAGCAGGTCGTTGTGCGCTCCGCCGATGAGGTGGATCAGCACCAGCGGGTTCGCCGCGACCAGCCACAGCGCGATCGCCGACTTGCCGCCCAGGTGCCTGCTCAGGCCCGGCAGCGCCCAGCACAGCAGCACCAGGCCACCGGCGAGGGAGAAGCGCATGGCGACGACGCCGAGGATGACGCTCGCGTCCGTGATCCACACGATCGCCTTGGCGATCAGGATGAACAACGGCCCGTACGGCGCCGGCGTGTGCTGCCACACCCAGCTGACGTTCTCGGACAGCGTGCTCTGCAGGACGGCGGGCCCGACGGTGTACGGGTCGTAGCCGCTCAGCGCGAGCTGGCCCTGCGCCAGGTAGCTGTAGATGTCCTTGCTGAACAGCGGCGGCGCGAACAGCAGCGGCAACGTCCAGACCGTCACCGCGACCAGCACCGCGAAGTCGCCGATCTCGCCCCACCGCACGAGGCGGCCGAGCCGGATCCACGCCCAGATGACGAGGCCCAGCCCGAGGTACAGGACCATGCTCGCCAGGTCGCGGCCGTGGCCGTAGCGCAGCCAGCTCAGCCCGACCTCGCCCAGCAGCGGGTCGCGTTCGAGGATCGCGCCGGCACCCATGCCCCCGAGCGCGATCAGCGCCACGCCCAGCAGACCGAGCATGGTCGTGCGGATGGGGATGGCGTAGGTGTTCGCGCGCACGACTGGTTGAAGCTCCTGTGGAGACGCCTCGGAGCTCGTGCGGGGTAGGGACGGGGTTGCTGCCATCGCCCGAACATCGTTGCACAACGCGCGGAAGCGTCAGCAGGCAACGGCCCACACGGTCATGAGGAGTTAATCAACTCTCAGGAAGAGAGATCATGATCGACTTCAGAAGGCCCGCTTCGTCGAGCTGATCGCGAGGTCGGCGAGCTTGGTGGCGGCCGGTTCGGCCACGGGGGCGTCGTCCAGGGCGGCCAGCGCGCTCTTCGTCAGCTCCTCGATGCGCTCCTCGACGGCGTCGACGGCGCCGACGTCCACGAGCGCGCGCCGGACCTCCTCGACGGTGTCCAGGTCGAGGTCGGGCTTGCCGAGAGCGATATCCAATATATCGGCGCCGTACTGCATGCCGAGCGCGACGAGCAGCGTGCGCTTGCCCTCGGAGAGGTCGTCACCCGCGGGCTTGCCGGTGACCTCGGGGTCGCCGAAGACGCCGAGCAGGTCGTCGCGCAGCTGGAACGCGACGCCGATGTCGGCCCCGAACGCGCGCAGGCCGTCGATCAGCTCGGGTGAGGCGCCCGCCATCGCCGCGCCCATGTGCAGCGGCCGTTCGACGGTGTACGCGGCTGTCTTGAGCCGGTCGATGCGCAGCGCGGCGTCCGGGGACGAGTCACCCCGCGCCTGCGTCAGCACGTCGAGGTACTGGCCGGCGAGCATCTCGGTGCGCATGTCCCGCCACGGCTCGCTCATCCGGCGCAGCACCTCGGAGGGCAGCCCGGCGGCGAAGAGCATGTCGTCGGCCCACGCCAGCGCGACGTCGCCGATCAGCACGGCCGCGGACATGCCGAAGCGTTCCGGCGAACCGAGCCAGCCCTGCTCGCGGTGCCGCGCGCCGAACGCGATGTGCACGGTCGGTTTGCCCCGGCGCACGGACGACGCGTCCATCAGGTCGTCGTGGATCAGCGCGCACGCCTGGATCAGCTCCAGCGAGCTGACCGCCGTGAGGACCTCGTCCGCGAGTTCACCGTCGGGGTCACCGCCGGCCGCACGCCAGCCCCACCACGCGTAGGTCGGGCGGATCCGCTTGCCGCCGCCCAGCACGAAGTCGGAGAGCGCGTCGACCGCGCTCGCGAAACTCGGGTCCATCGCCTCGCCGGACGCGCGCCGGGAGGCCAGGTACGTGGTCAGCGCTTCGTCGACGTGCTGGGGCAGGGCAACGTCGATTGGGTGGTGGGACACACGTCCATGGTCCGCTGTGTCCGGGGCCACCCGCATGTCGGGGCACGCGTACCAGATGGTGAGCGGGTGTCTCACCTGGCGGAAGACCCACTAGGCTTGGCTCCATGACGTCGGTGGTGCAACGGCTCCAGGGGGAGTTCCCCAAGTTCTCGGTGGAGTTCCTCCCGCCGCGAGACGCGGAGGACGAGAAGATCCTCTGGAAGGCCGTTCGCGAGCTGGAGGGCCTCGACCCGGCGTTCGTGTCGATCACCTACGGCGCCGGCGGGTCGCGCCGGGACCGCACCATCCGCGCCACCGGCCGCATCGCGCAGGAGACGACGCTGCTGCCCGTCGCGCACCTCACCGCCGTCGAGCACTCGGTGGCGGAGCTGCGCAACGTCATCGGCTGGTACGCGGCGATCGGCGTGCGCAACGTCCTGGCGCTGCGCGGCGACCCTCCCGGCGACCCGATGGGCGAGTGGGTCGCGCACCCCGAGGGCCTCAACTACGCCGACGAGCTGGTGCGGCTGGTCCGCGAGCTCGGCGACTTCTGCGTGGGCGTGGCGGCGTTCCCGTACGGGCACCCGCGCTCCGGCGACCTCGACACCGACTTGAAGTACCTGCTGCGCAAGCTCGACGCGGGCGCGGACTACGCGGTGGCCCAGCTGTTCCACGCGCCGGAGCCGTTCCTGCGGATGCGCGACCGGGTGGCGGACGCGGGCTGCACCGCGGCGATCCTGCCCGGCATCATGCCGATGCTCTCGCCGCGCGGCCTGGCCAAGATCGTGGAGCTGTCCGGCGCCGATCTGCCGCTCGACGTCTCGCGCCGGCTCGCCCCGTACGCGGACGACGTCGCGGGGTTCCGGGCGACCGGCATCGACATCGCGACCGAGATGTGCCAGCGCCTGCTCGACGAGGGCGTTCCGGCCCTGCACTTCTACACGATGAACAGGGCCAAGGCGACGCGGGAAGTGCTGGGGCGCCTGGGTTTGGTGACGCGCGCCTAGGCCCTGTCCCGCAAGTCTCGTCGGGCGACAGCGGCGGCCTCCGGGACTCTCGCCCGCGTCTGTCACCAGGCGAACTTTCAGGACAGCGCCTAGAGCGTGACGTTGCGTTTGTGGGCGATGAGCGCGAGGACGACGACGATCAGCGCGGCACCGCCGGTGAGCCCGGCGACCAGCAGCGCCCAGCCGAAGAACGACTGGGAGTTCTCGCCCGCGTACTGCACGGTGGCCTGCAGCATCGACGCCTGACCGGGCTTCGGAGACCACGCGATCGTGTTGTTCTCCTCCTCCCGGCCGTTGGTGTTCACGATCTTGCCGGGGAAGCTGACCTTGACCTGGATGTCCGCGCGTTCCACGGGCACCTGGGTCAGGTCGACCGAGCCCGAGAGCGTCACGAGATCACCCGACCGGCGGAAGCTGAGGCTGTAGCGGCTGTTCGACGAGCTGGTGGACGACGACAGCGTCCGCATCTCGTCGAACGACAGGCCGTTGAAGAACAGCTGAGTGCCCGCGTACGACTCCACCCGGTACGGCTTGGTGGTGACCCGGCTCGCGAGCTCGGGCGGCACCTTGAGCTGCGGACCGGGGTCGTTGTCCTGGGTGGGAGGCGTGGCCGCGACGATCTCGCCGGAGATGCGGTCGTCGTCCGACACGGCCATGGCGGCGTACACGCGAACGCAACCACTCAGCGAGAACAGGGTGAGCAGCAAGAAGACCGGCAGCAGCAGTGCCCGGGAACGACGCACCCGGACATCCTGCCAGGACGGTCCAAACGACGCAGGTCCCCTCCGAAGGTCGTGAGCTTGACTAACTACCTTTTGGTGTGGAGGGGCGCGAGGTAGCGTCTCGAAACATGGCATCCGTGCACGAAATCAGCAACAAATTCGTCAGCGACTACGTGGCGTTGGACCCGATCACGGCCACGAGTCTGGGGTTCGCGGGATCCGACGACAAGCTGACGGACCTCTCCCCGGAGGGGCACGCGGCGCGCGACGAACTCGCCGTCCGCGCGCTCGCCGCCATCACCGCCGCACAGCCCGCGGATGCCTCCGAGGAAGCGGCGCGCGCCGTCTTCCTGGAACGGACGGGCGTTGAACACGAGTTGTACGAGGCCGGTGAGACCGAGTCCTCGCTGAACGTCATCGCGAGCCCGATCCAGTCCGTGCGCGACATCTTCGACCAGATGCCGACCGACACGCCGGAGCAGTGGGCCACGATCGGCAGCCGCCTCTCCGCCGTGCCCGCCGCACTGGACGGCCTGCGCGCCTCTCTCTCACACGCCGCATCCCGCGGAAACGTCTCCGCGCTGCGCCAGGTCACCCAGGTCGCCAAGCAGTGCGACACCTTCGCCACGACGTTCTTCGGCCCGTTCGCCGCGTCCGCGAACGTCGAAGGCTCGGTGCGCTCCTCTCTCGACGCCGGCGCCACCGCCGCTGCCGCCGCCTACGCGGACTTCGCCTCGTTCCTGCGCACGACGCTGGCTCCCCAGGCGCCGACCAAGGACGCCGTGGGCGAGGAGCGCTACCGCCTCGGCTCGCGTTACTTCACCGGCTCGCGGCTCGACCTGGCCGAGGCCTACGCGTGGGGCTGGGAGGAGTTCCTCGGCATCGAGGCCGAGATGAAGACGGTCGCCTCACGGCTCAAGCCGGGCGCCTCTCTCGCGGAGACCGCGGCGTTCCTCGACGAGCACCCGCGCTACCAGGTGCACGGCCAGGACGGCCTGCAGTCGTGGATGCAGGAACTGTCCGACAAGGCCCTTCTCGACCTGCGCGACGTGCACTTCGACCTGCCGGACGTGCTCATGAACCTCGAGTGCAAGATCGCCCCGCCCGGCGGTGCCGTCGGCGCCTACTACACGCAGCCGACCGCGGACTTCTCCCGCCCGGGCCGGATGTGGTGGTCGATCGCCGAAGGCAAGTCGGTGTTCCCGACGTGGCGCGAGACCTCGACGGTCTACCACGAGGGCGTGCCGGGCCATCACCTCCAGTGCGCGACGGCGGTGTACCAGTCGGAGTCGCTGAACGACTTCCAGCGCCTGATGTGCTGGGTCTCGGGCCACGGCGAGGGCTGGGCGCTCTACGCGGAACGCCTCATGCGCGAGCTCGGCTACCTCGACGACGACGGCGACCTGCTCGGCATGCTCGACGCGCACCTGTTCCGCGCGGCCCGCGTGATCATCGACATCGGCATGCACCTGGAGCTCGAGATCCCTGCCGGCACCGGCTTCCACCCCGGCGAGCGCTGGACCCCCGAACTCGGCCTCGAGTTCATGATGACCCGCACCCTCTCGGAGCCCGCGCACATCCGCGACGAGATCGACCGCTACCTCGGCTGGCCGGGCCAGGCGCCGGCGTACAAGATCGGCGAGCGCCTGTGGCTCGCCGCCCGCGAGGACGCGCGGACCCGCAAGGGTGCCGACTTCGACCTCAAGCGCTTCCACAAGGAGGCCCTGGAGATGGGCGCGATGGGCCTCGACACCCTTCGTGAACGGTTGGCCGCCCTCTGACCGCACCTCGCGGTTTGGTGCTCTGACCTGCGCTTACCTGCCCCATTGCAAAAGACGTTTGCGGACGTCCGCAAACGTCTTTTGCATAAGCGGGCGGGTCAGGCGAACTGATATATCGGATATCAGTGGGCTGCGGGGTCGCGCAGGCGGAACATCGAAATGTCGAAGCCCGTGCCCGTGAGGCTGCTGTCGAACGGTTCGCCGCCCGGTCCCGTGTAGGTCAGCCGATGCACGTCGTCGTTGGACAGGAAGGCGCCTTCGACCTCGTAGTCGCCGCCACCCTTCTTGATCCGCTGGGACAGCTGGTGGGCCAGGTACTGCGCGAGGCTGTACCCCTTGCCGGTGCCGCCCACCTCGGCCTTGAGCTCGCGGGCGACCTCCGGGTGGGCCCGGTCGACCTTGATCGCCAGCTGGTACGCGGTCATGTAGGGCCGGCCGAAGTGGTGCCCGGACTCGTTGACGATCGTGACGGCTCCGAGTGCTTCGCGGACCTTCTTCTCGACCAACAGCTTCTCCCAGATGCTCACGTGGCTCGTCCTCCTGCCGCGGCGGGTCTGACGGACCGGCTGTCGTGGGAGTGCCTCCGGCCGTTACGCCGGGTCGGCCCACCGGACGCGCACCCGGTTCGTGATCGGCTCCGGATCGTCGGTCCGCACGAACTCGAGCCACGGACCCGGCTCGGGCCGGACCGAGGCGAAGCCGTCACCGCTGCGCACCACCGGGTGCCCGGTCGCCTCGGCGGACGCTCGCGGATCACGTGAGTCGACGACGACGGCCGCGATCACACCGGGGTACTCGGGCCGGGGTTCGAGGACGCAGAACTCGTTGCCCTGCGGATCGCGCAGCACCACCCACGGCACGTCGGCCTGACCGACGTCGGCGTGTTCGGCACCGAGCTTCAAAGCCCGCGTCACGATGTCCGCCTGGTGTTCGGATGAGGTCGAGGCCAGGTCGATGTGCACCCGGTTCTTCTCGATCTTCGGAGCGTCGCTCCACACGAACGTCAACTCGATCTCGTCACCGGCGAATTCGGACCAGAACGCGGCCAGCGCGGGAGGATCCGCCGCCTCGAACGTGATTTCCACTCGTGCGAGGGTACTGTCTCGCGCGTGGCGAAGCTGGTGCTCGGACCCCTTCTCAGGTATGTCGACGACACATCCGCGACGGTGTGGGTCGAGACGGACACCTCCTGCGAGGTGAAGATCGCCGGCGGCACGGCGCGGACGTTCCAGGCGGGCAGTCAGCACTACGCGGTCGTCCGGCTCGAGAACCTTGGGCCGCGCACCGAGTACGACGTCGAACTGGACGGCGAGAAGGTCTGGCCGGAAGCGGACAGCCGCTTCCCGAAACCCGTCATCCGCACCGGACAGGTCCGCCGGATCGCCTTCGGGTCGTGCCGTGCCGCGCCGGACCAGCCGCTCGGCCCGGACGCGCTCGACGCGTTCGCGCAACGGCTCATGGACGCGCCGGAAGAGGAATGGCCGCAGGCGATGATCCTGCTGGGCGACCAGGTCTACGCCGACGAACCCACCGAGGCGACCAAGCAGTGGCTGCGGGATCGCCGCAAGGGTTCGAAGGAACCCGACGGCGAGGTCGTGCACTTCGGTGAGTACGCCCGCCTCTACCACGAGACCTGGGGCGACCCGGAGATCCGCTGGCTGCTGTCGGTCGTGCCGACGGCGATGATCTTCGACGACCACGACGTGCGTGACGACTGGAACACGTCCGCGGTGTGGCGCAAGGAGATGGCGGACAAGCCGTGGTGGCGTGACAGGATCCGCGGCGCCATCTCCTCCTACTGGGTCTACCAGCACCTGGGCAACCTCGGCCCGCAGGAGCTCGCCAAGGATCCCTTGTACGCCAAGGTGAAGGCCCAGGACACGGACGTGCTGCCGATGCTGCTGGAGTTCGCCGAGGCGGCGGACAAGGAGTCCGAGGGGCGCAAGTCGACGTGGTGGAGCTTCCGCCGCGACTTCGGCCGCACCCGGCTGCTCATGCTCGACACGCGCTCCGGCCGCATCCTCGAGGAGGGGGAGCGGCAGATGATCAACGACGAGGAGTTCGACTGGATCGAGCACAACGTCGAGCAGGACGACGAGTACGACCACCTGCTGATCGGCTCGTCGCTGCCGTGGCTGATGCCGCACGCGCTCAGCCACTTCCAGTCCCTCAACGAGATCGGCGCGCGCAAGCCGGGCTGGCAGGGCAAGGCCGCCGAGGGGATCAGGCAGGCGGTCGACCTGGAGCACTGGCCGGCGTTCCGCGAGTCGTTCGACAGGCTCTCGCGCATGATCGAGAAAGCGGGCAACAACGGCGCGGCGACGGTGTGCGTGCTGTCCGGCGACGTCCACCACAGCTACGTCGCCGAGGCCGAGTTCCCGAGGCCCACCAAGGCCGTCGTCGCGCAGCTCGTGTGCTCGCCCATCCACAACGAGGCCCCGAAGGTGCTGCGGCCGGCGTTCCGGCTGTCGTGGTCCCGTGCGGCTTCCCGGGTGTTCCGCCGTCTCGCGACGATGGCCGGAGTGCCGGAGGACCTGGTGCGCTGGCGCAAGACCAGCGGCCCGCACTTCGGGAACTCCATAGCGTTGCTGGACTTGAACGGCCGCCTCGCCCGCTACCGACTGTTGTCGGCGAAGGGCGAGGAGACCACGTCCGTCCTACTTGGTCGCGAGTCGGAGTAGCGCCCACAGCTGCGCGATCGCGTCGTCGTCGCCGACCGTCGTGACCAGGCGGTCGGGCAGACGTCCCCACAGCCAGCGGTACATCGTCATCGGGCCCGCCGACACCTGCGCGTCGGCGACGTGGGCGTCCTCCGGGTCGACCACGCGCCAGGCCGACGAGCCGCGCGGGCCGCAGCGCGTGAGCCACAGGTGGTCCTCCACCTGGATGGTGACGAGGCTGTCGCGCGATCCCCGCACCCCGAGCACGTCCAGCTTGTGCCCCAGCCACAACGTGAGCACCTCGTCGACGCCGTCGATCGCGATCTCGTCGGCGACGACACCCACCTCCATGCCCGCCGCGCCCTGGACGTCCATGCGGTGCAGCGTCGTCTCGTGCGCGAGGCGACGCCGCCAGAAGCCGTAGTTCTGCTGGTCCGGCCACCACGTCGCACACGGCTCGTCCTCGTCGTGCGCTTCGAGTTCCGCGATCACGGCCTCCGCGCCCGACCGCATGAAGTCGAGCGGGTCCTCGTCCGGGGCCGGGTGCTCCTGCCATTCCCCGATCTCGGGCTCGCGGCCGAGCCTGAGCCACGCCAGCACGCCGCGGTAGCCGCCGCCGATGTGCCGCACGGTCTCCCCGAGGTTCAGCCCGGGGCAGGCGGGCACACCCTTGTGCGGCGGCTGGCCGATCGCGGACATGGCGAGCAGATCCGCCTCACGGCGCAAGATGTCGAGCGAGTTCACCGCTTCGCCTCACTCATGACGCCGTCGACGAGTGCCACGAACAGATGGGTCTGTCGCACGAGATCGTCAGCCGTGCGCGCGTTGACGTGCCTGGTGATCCCCGCGAGTACGGCGGCCCGTGTGGACGACCACGACGCGAAAAAAGCGGCCCACTCACTCATTTCCGGCGCCATCGCGGCGAGCAGCACCCACGCGCTGGTCGGCCGCGACCGCCCACGATGAGGCCGTCCACGCAGGGCGAGCACCGCGGCGGCAGCGCGCAGTGCGGCGAGGTAAGCGGTCGCGAACCGCTCCGGGGGTTCGGGCGTGCGCTCCGACTCGGCGAGCGAGTCGTGGGCCTGCCGCAGCAGGACGAGCGCGGACGCGGGCGGCAAGGGGATGGGGAAGGCTGCCGGATTCGAAATCTCAGCTGTCATCTCGGCCTCCTCGTGGCGTCGGTGAACGACGTCACCGCCGAGGGGAAGCCGGCGGCTCTCGGAGGTGGGGTGCTTCCCCCACCCCACCTCCGAGGCATGGTGCGAATCGAACACATGTTCGAGTCTCCGTAAGCGTAGCTGCCAGCGGATGGATTCCTCAACCCGCCCCACCACGTGGGCGCGAGTCGTGGTCTGATGGAGACGTGAGTGCGCTAGAACACCCCGGAATCCGCAAGGTCGCGGACGCCCTGCCTCCCGCCACCGCCGAACGGATCGTCGTGCTGCCGGACGCGGTGCGGACCGCGGCGGCCGCGGCGCAGGCGGTAGGTGTGCAGGTGGGCGCGATCGCGAACAGCCTGGTGTTCGCCGCGGTCCGCGACGGCGAGGCCACCCCGCTGCTGGTGCTGACGTCAGGCGCGCACCGCGCGGACACGTCGCTGGTGGCCGCACTCGTGGGCGCGGACGCGGTCAAGCGCGCCGATCCCGAGTTCGTCCGCGAGCACACCGGCCAGGTGATCGGCGGGGTGTCGCCGGTCGGGCACCCGGCGCCGATCGAGACCGTGGTCGACGAGTCGCTGTCCGGCTACGAGGAGATCTGGGCGGCCGCGGGCCACCCGCACGCCGTCTACCCCACGACCTTCGCGGACCTGGTGGCGCTGACGAGCGGACGCGTCGCGGTGGTGTCGGCATGACGGCCTCGCCGCGCCTGGAGCGCATCGTCGAGCTCACCGCCTCCGAACTGAACGTGCGGCTGGGCGAAGCCCTCGCGCTGTACGTGACGGCGATGAACTACCCACCCGCCACCGTCGAGCAGCGCGCCCCGATGTGGCTCGCGCACATGATGCGCGAGGACTGGCGCTGCGTCGTCGCGCTGGGAGAGCAGGACGAACTCGTCGGCATCGGCTACGGCTACCGAGGCGCGGCCGGCCAGTGGTGGCACGAGCAGGTGCGGCGCGGGCTGATGCAGGTCTCGCCACCCGCCGTCGTCGACGGCTGGCTCACCGACTACTTCGAGCTCACCGAACTGCACGTGCTTCCGCGCGCCCAGGGTCGTGGCCTCGGCGAAGAGCTGCTGCGCAGGCTCATGGAGGGCGTGCCGTCCTCCCGCGTGCTGCTGTCCACGCCCGAAGGCCCGAGCAAGGCGTGGAAGCTCTACCGCCGCGTCGGCTTCGAGGACGTGCTGCGGCACTACCAGTTCACCGGCGACCCGCGCCCGTTCGCGGTCCTCGGCCGGACGCTGCCGGTCACCTAGAACCAGACCTGAATCTCGTTCGGCAGTTCCGCGCTCTCCGGGTTGATCACGCAACCCGGAGCTGACGGCCGCCTCCTTCCGGTGCGTCGTAGCTGAAACGCGCGCGACTCGACGCCGACCCACGCCGCCGCCAGCCTCCGTTTGCAGCTCGGCGCGACCGCATCCGCATGCAAAAAACGTTTGCGGACGTCCGCAAAAGACTCATTGCAATGGCGTGGTGAGCGGGGCGGCAAGAGCGAGGGAGCGGCATATCGGCAGGTCGGGATAGGGGCTTGCGATCAACCTGACCTGTCCCTACGCTCACTGATATGCAATATATTGGATATGGGTCCCTGAAGGAGCGGGCGGCGGCCGAGATCCGGTCGGCGATCGTGCGCGGTGATCTGGAGCCGGGCACGCCCATCAAGGACGTCGAACTGGCGGAGCGGCTGGGCCTGTCCCGCACGCCGGTGCGGGAGGCGCTCGCCACGCTGACCGACGAGGGCCTGGTGGAGACCAAGCCGCACGCTTACACCCGTGTCACCGCGCTGGAGGCGGAGCCCGTGCGCGACGCGCTCGTCGTCGTGCAGTCGATGCACTCCCTCGCCGTCGGCCTGGCGGTGCCGAAGATGACGGACGAGGACATCGCCGCGATGCGCCTCGCGAACAAGGCTTTCCAGAAGGCGCTCGACGCCAACGACGCCGTCGCCGCGCTGGCCGCCGACGACGAGTTCCACGCCGTGGCCGTCCGTTGCTGCGACAACTTCGCGATCACCGCGACCATCGACCGTTTCACGCCACTGGTGCGCCGGATCGAGCACAGCCGCTTCTCGTCGCCGAACGCGCGCCACTCAGTGACGCAGCACCAGCAGATCATCGAGGCGTGCGAGAAGGGTGACGCGGCGCAGGCCGCGGTCCTGGTCGACGAGAACTGGGACACCCTGAAGGAGGAACTGTGAACAGATTCCCGCTTCTCTTCGGGCCCTCTCCGGTCCACCGGCTGGACCGCCTCACAGCCCACCTCGGTGGCGCCGCCGTGTGGGCGAAGCGCGAGGACTGCAACTCCGGCCTCGCCTACGGCGGCAACAAGACCCGCAAGCTCGAGTACCTCGTCGCCGACGCGATCGCCACCGGCTGCGACACCCTCGTGTCGATCGGCGGCATCCAGTCCAACCACACCCGCCAGGTCGCGGCCGCCGCGGCCCGGGCCGGCCTGAAGGCCGTGCTGGTGCAGGAGAGCTGGGTCGAGTGGTCCGACGTCGGCAGCGACCGCGTCGGCAACATCCTGCTCAGCCGCATGATGGGAGCCGACGTCCGGCTGGTGGACGCCGAGTTCGGCATCGGCGTCAAACCCGCCTGGGAACAGGCGATCGAAGAGGTCCGCGCCAACGGCGGCAAGCCCTACCCGATCCCCGCCGGCGCCTCCGACCACCCGCTGGGCGGCATGGGGTTCGCGAACTGGGCCGACGAGGTCCGCCAGCAGGAAGCGCAGCTCGGCGTCTTCTTCGACACGATCATCGTCTGCTCCGTCACCGGCAGCACGCAGGCGGGCATGGTCGCCGGGTTCGCGAACGACACCGGCCGGCGTGTGCTGGGCATCGACGCGTCCGCCAAACCCGCCGAGACCCTCGACCAGATCACCCGCATCACGCACAACACCGCCAAGCTCCGCGAGGTCACGGTGTCCGAAGAGGACATCCTCCTCGACGACCGCTTCCACGCCGGCACCTACGGCATCGCCGACGAGTCCACGCTGGAGGCCATGCGCCTCGGCGCGAGCCTGGAAGCGATGATCACCGACCCGGTCTACGAGGGGAAGTCCCTGGCAGGGCTCATCCACCTCGTGTCGTCGGGCGAGATCGGCCGCGACTCCACGGTCCTCTACGCCCACCTCGGTGGGCAGCCGGCACTCAACGCCTACAGCTCCCTGTTCTCCGCCGGCGACTAGGCGGAGTGGTCACGCCCGCAGGCGCAGGCCCTTCGGGGTGGCGCGGAAACCGGCTTCCTGCAGGACCGTCGCCAGGTGTGAAGTGAGCGCGACCTCGCCGTCGGCTCGCTGGACCGCCAGCTGGCCCAGCCAACCGTCGCGGACCGCCCGGCTCAGGGCGTTCGCGGCGGTGCGCAGGGCCGGTTCGTCGTCGGTGAACGACAGCAGTGACTTGCCTCCTCTCTCCACGTAGAGCGCCGGGGTGCCGTCGACCAGCACCGCCAGCGCACCTGCCTTGCGGCCCGGCCTGTGCTTGCCCTCGCCCAGCGGATCCGGCCACGCCAGCGCGGCTCCGTAGGGCTGGGCCGGGTCGGCCGCAGCGAGCACCACCGCGGTCTCGTCGGCCTGCGAGGACTGACCGGGCGGACGCGACAACGCCCGCAGCCGGTCCACCGCGCCCCGCGCCGCGAACTGGGCCGCGCCCAGCCCCTCGACGACGTA
The DNA here is from genome assembly GCF_033794685.1 of Streptomyces sp. ID05-26A. NCBI lineage: Bacteria > Bacillati > Actinomycetota > Actinomycetes > Kitasatosporales > Streptomycetaceae > Streptomyces > Streptomyces sp. ID05-26A. The sequence goes on along the minus strand of NZ_JARAYZ010000009.1, from coordinate 149,047 downwards.
ACCGCGGATGACCTGGTTCGACTCCTCCATTGCCCGCAACACCTTGTAGACGCCGCTGAACCCGCCCGTCACGCGCTCGGTGTCGAGAGCACCCCTGGTCAGCACGCCGTGCCGTTCCAGGAACGCCTCGGCACGCGCGTGTGCCCGGCGGGTCGGGTTCTCCGCCGGAGTCACCGCGAGGGACCAGCGACCGGCAGCGGTCGGCGGGCCCGTGCGCGAAGGCATGTCGGGACGCGAACGCAAGCGGGCATACCGGCCCCGCGGAGCAGCACGGCGAGGTTTGTGCGCCGCCCCGCCGCCGGACACCAGCGCGCGCAACGGCGACAACGTGTCGTTCGTGATCAGCCCCGCCCACACCAGGTCCCACAGCGTGCCGACGACCTCGGCGTCCGTGCACGTCACGGAGACAGAAGCCCGGTCGACCACCTGACGGAAGAACAACGCCCCGCCGGACAACGCCTCCAGGACCGCCGTGTGCAGCGGCGACTCGGGGATCGACTCCGGCACCAGGTCGGGCAGCAGCAGATCGGCCACGTCGGCCGGGGCGAGCGCGATCCAGCCGTCGCCACCGGCCAGCGCACCGCACCCCGTCCACGTCACCTCGCCGGACGCCGTCAGCTCGTCCAGCAACGCCGGGTAGTAGCCGGGCAGCCGGGACGGGAGCAGCAGCGATTCCAGCGCGCTCGCAGGAAGCGGCGCTCCCGCGAGCTGTTCCACCACCGAGAACACGTCGTCGAGGGTCGGCGCCGACCGCAACCGACGGCCCAGGCCGTGCCACTGCGGGAGGAACCGGCCGAGAGCGGCCGGTTCGACCGGCTCCACCTCGGAGCGCAGCCGGGCCAGCGAGGCCCGGCGCAGGCGGCGCAGCACGTCCGCGTCGCAGTACTCGGTGTGCGTGCCGCCGGGACGGAGTTCACCGCGCACCAACCGGCCCGTGGCCGCCATCCGTTCCAGCACGCTTGTCACCACGGCCACGCCCAGACCGAAGCGGGCAGCGGGTTCGGAGGCGGGGAACGGACCGTGGGTGCGGGCGTAGCGGCTCAGCAGGTCGCCCAGCGGATCCGCCACCGGTTCGGTGAACGCCTCCGGCACGCCGACCGGGAGAGCGACACCGAGCGCGTCCCGGACCTTGCCCGCGTCCTCGATCGAGATCGAGCGTTCCTCGCCGGCGATCCGGACGCGGATCACCCGGCGCTCGGCCACCAGTTCGTCGAGCCACTCGCGCGGCACACCGCGTTCGAGCGCCTCGGCGTCCGAGAGATCTCCCAGGAACCGCAACAGGTCCGCGGTGTCCTCGGCATGACGTGGTCTGCGGTCCTCGGAGAGGCGTTGCAGGCTGCGTTCGACCTCGGCCACGATCTCCGGGTCGAGCAGTTCGCGGATCGCCTCCGACCCGAGCAGTTCCGCGAGCAGCGTCGAGTCGAGCGACAACGCCGCCGCCCGCCGTTCCGCCAGCGGAGCGTCCAGCTCGTAGAGGAACATGCCGACGTACCCGAAGAGCAGGCTGCGGGCGAACGGCGACGGCGACTGGGTCTCGACCTCGACCACGCGCACCTTGCGCGCGCGGACGTCCGACATCAGCTCTTTCAGACCCGGCACGTCGTACACGTCCTGAAGGCATTCACGCATCGCCTCCAGGACCACCGGGAAGCTCTCGTACTTCGAGGCCACCGACAACAGCTGCGCGGACCGCTGCCGCTGCTGCCACAACGGGGTGCGTCGTTTCGGATCACGGCGGGGCAGCAGCAGCGAGCGGGACGCGCACTCGCGGAACCGGGCCGCGAACAACGCCGAACCGCCCACCTCCGCGACCACGATCTGCTCGACCTCGTCGGGGTCGAGCAGCACGTCCTCCGCGGTCGCCGTCACCTCGGCGCCCTCGTGGTCGAGGGCGTCGGGCAGCCGCAGCACGATGCCGTCGTCGGAGTGCGCCGCCTGCACCTCGACACCGCGCTTCTCCCGCAGGCGCGCCGCGATCGCCAACGCCCACGGCGCGTTCACCTGCGCGCCGAACGGGGAGTGCACGACGAGCCGCCAGTCGCCCAGCTCGTCGCGGAACCGTTCCACCAGGACGGTCCTGTCGTTCGGCACGTGCCGCGTGGACTCCCGTTGCTCGCCCAGGTACGCCAGCAGGTTGTCCGTCGCCCACTCGTCCAGACCGGCGGACTTCGCCCGTGCGCGCGCGGCCGAATCCTCCATCGTGGACACTTCGCGCAGGAACTTGCCCATCGCCCGGCCGAGTTCCAGAGGGCGGCCGGGAGCGTCGCCCTTCCAGAACGGCATCCGCGCGGGCTGCCCCGGCGCGGGCACCACGATCACCCGGTCGTGGGTGATGTCCTCGACCCGCCACGACGACGTGCCCAGCAGGAACGTGTCGCCCACCCGCGACTCGTAGACCATCTCCTCGTCGAGCTCACCGACGCGCGACCCCGGCCCCTTCTCCGACGGCGGGGTCATCACCGCGAACAACCCGCGGTCGGGGATCGTGCCGCCGGACGTGACCGCCAGCCGTTGCGAACCGGGCCGGCCGCGCAGCTCGGAGTTCACCCGGTCCCAGGTGATCCGCGGCCGCAGCTCGCCGAACTCCTCGGACGGGTACCGGCCCGACAGCATGTCGAGCACCGCGTTCAGCGCCGAGTCCGGCAGCCCGGCGAACGGCGCCGCCCGCCGCACCAGTGCCGTCAGCTCGTCGACCGTCCACGTCTCCATCGCCACCATCGCGACGATGTGCTGCGCCAGCACGTCGAGCGGGTTGCGCGGGAACCGCACGGCCTCGATCGCGCCGTCCCGCATCCGTTCCGCCACCACCGCGCACGACACCAGGTCGCCGCGGAACTTCGGGAACATCACACCGCGCGACACCGCGCCGACCTGGTGGCCGGCCCGGCCGACGCGCTGCAGGCCCGAGGCGACCGACGGCGGCGCCTCCACCTGCACCACCAGGTCGACCGCGCCCATGTCGATGCCGAGCTCCAGCGACGACGTCGCCACCACGCACGGCAACCGGCCCGACTTCAGGTCTTCTTCCACCGCCGTGCGCTGTTCACGCGACATCGAGCCGTGGTGCGCACGGGCCACGGACGCCGTCTTCTGCACGGTCATGCCCGACTGGCCGATGGCCTCGGCCGGGAAGGACTCCGGTTCGGAGGCCTCCTCGGCGAGCTCGTTCAACCGCGCTGTCAGCCGTTCCGCGAGCCGCCGCGAGTTCGCGAAGACGATCGTCGAGCGGTGCGCCCGCACGAGCTCCAGCACCCGCGCCTCGACCGACGGCCAGATCGAGGTGCGCTGTTCGGCCCCGGCGGCCGAACCCGACACCTCGCCCGTCGGCTGGCCGAGCTGCGCCATGTCCTCGACCGGCACCTCCACCTCGACCTCGATGACCTTGGGCGTCTTCGGCTGCACCACCGACACCGGCCGGCCGCCGGACAGGAACGTGCCGATCTCCTCGACCGGCCGCACCGTCGCCGACAGCCCGATCCGCTGCGCGGGCTTCTCGAGCAGCGAGTCCAGCCTTTCGAGTGACAAGGCCAGGTGTGCGCCGCGCTTGGTGCCCGCCACCGCGTGCACCTCGTCGAGGATGACCGTCTCCACGCCGCGCAACGACTCGCGCGCCGATGACGTGAGCAGCAGGAACAACGACTCCGGGGTCGTCACCAGCACGTCCGGGGGAGTGCGCCCGAACGCCCTGCGTTCCTCCGGGGACGTGTCGCCCGTGCGCATGCCCACGGTGATCGACGGCTCGGTCAGGCCGAGCCGGTGCGCCGCCTGCCGGATACCGGTCAGGGGAGCGCGCAGATTTCGCTCGACGTCCACCGCCAGGGCTTTCAGCGGCGAGACGTAGAGCACCCGGCAGCGCCGTTTCGGTTCCGCGGGCACCGAGGAGGAAGCCAGCCTGTCGAGCGCCCACAGGAACGCGGCCAGCGTCTTGCCCGAGCCCGTCGGGGCGATGACCAGCGCGTGCTCGCCCGCCGCCGCGGCCGCCCACGCACCCGTCTGCGCCTGGGTGGGCGCGGCGAAGGCTCCGGCGAACCACTGCCTGGTCGCCGGTGAGAAAGCCTTCATCGCATCCATGCGAACCATCATGACGGCGGGGTCTGACAATTTCTGATTACGCAGGTCCGAGCACCCGCCGAAGCCCGCTGTGGCACGATCACCCGGTACGTCCTGCGAGGGGAGCACGGTGCGCGTCCTGTCCGTCGACCTGGGCACCGCCAACACGGTTGCGGTGCTGTCCGACCACGGTGTGGTGGATGTGGACGGTGGGCCCACGATGCCCTCGTCCGTCTACCTCGACGAGGACGGTTCCCTGCGTGTCGGCCGAGAAGCGGAGCGGCGGTCCCGTCAGGACCCGTCGCGCTACGAGGCGAACCCCAAGCGCCACATCGACAAGGCGACGATCAAGCTCGGCGAGCAGAACCTGCCGACCAACGACGCGCTCGCGGCCCTCTACTCGCGCGTGATGGAAGCCGTCACGGCGCTGCTCAAGGGCGAGCACCTCGACGAGATCCGCCTGACGCACCCGGCCGAGTGGGGCCCGAGCAGGCGCAACAAGCTGCTGTCCTCGGCCAGGCTCGCGGGCATGACCGGCGAACTCGTGCCGGTGCCCGAGGCCATCGCGGTGGCCTCGCTCGGCGGCGGCCGCCCGCTCGCCGTCTACGACTTCGGCGCCGACACGTTCGACGTGTCCGTGCTCGACTCCCAGCACCGCATCCTCGCCGACGGCAGCCTGAGCGACGTCGGCGGTCTCGACATCGACCAGGCGCTGCTGGAGCACATCGGCCGCAGCGTCTCGCACAAGGACCCGGCCGGCTGGCAGCGGCTGCTGCGCCCCACCACCGTCGACGACCACCGCGCCCGTCTCGGCCTGCGCGAGGAGCTGCGCCTCGCCAAGGAGGACCTCTCCGAGCTGCCCCAGGTCGAGGTGCTGATGCCGGAGCCGTTCGAGAAGGTCCTCATCACGCGCGCCGAGCTGGAGGCGTTGATCCGGCCGAGCCTGATCCGCACCACCGAGGTCCTCATCTCCGCGGTCCGCAAGGCCGGCGTCACGCCCGAGCACGTCTACCTCGTCGGCGGCTCCTGCCGGATGCCGCTGGTCGCGCAGATGATCGCGGAGAAGGTCGGCATCGTCCCGACCAACCCCGACCACCCGGAGACGATCGTCGCGTCCGGCGCGCAGGTCGTGGACCGGGCGGCGATCACGCTCAAGGCCGAGGACGACAAGCCCAAGTTCGTCGAGCCGCCCACGGTCGTCACCGCGCCGGTCAGCCCCGCCGTGACCGGCCCGCACCCGGTGAACCCGAACGTCAGCGGCCCGAACCCGGTGATCAGCGGGTCGTACCCGAGCGGTTCCTATCCGAGCGGTTCGTACCCCAGCGGCGCGTACTCGGCGAGCGGCACCTACCCGGTGAACCCGAACGTCAGCGGCAGCTACCCGATGAACTTCCCGCAGCAGCAGGCGCCGAAGAAGGACAACAAGAAGATCCTTGTCGGTGCCGGCGCGGCGGTCCTCGTGGTGGCGGGCGTGATCGGCGCGATCTTCGCGTTCTCCGGCCCGAGCCTGCCCAGCGCCGACGACTGCAAGGACGACACCGCGCAGGACGGCCAGGGCTTCACGAAGTGCCTGCGCCAGCTCGCGGGCACCGTGCCGGACGGCGGAGGCTGCGAGAAGGCCGACTCCGCGCAGATCACCGGCATGGAGGAGATCAAGGGCACGGTCGTGAGCTGCACGATCCGCGACGGCTACGCGGTGCAGTACATCCTCACCGACAGCGTCACGGGTGCGGAGAACAACGCCTCCTCGATCGCGAAGTCGTTCCAGACCGAGCGCGTCGAGGCCGACTGGACCGGCAACGGCCTGGAGGGCGACTACCGCGCGGCCACGTCGAGCGGCACCGGCGTGCTGGTGTTCACCGCCAAGGGCCGTCCCATGTTCGGCATCCTCACCAAGACCGCCGAGGAGAACGCGGACGAGCTCAAGGCCGACGAAATGGCCGACTTCTTCGAGAAGTCCGTGCAACCGGGGGAGTAACCGCCCCTGATGGCCCTGTCGGCGCGCCGCTCCGGCGTGCCACGATCGTGATCATGGTGACCGTCGCGCCGCGGGTCGAACGCGTGCAGCGCCAGGTCGTCCGCGTGCTGACCGGCACCCAGGTCCTGGGGTCGGCGGCGGTGACGATCGGCCTCGCGTTCAGCACGTTGATCGCCGCGTCGCTGTCCGGCTCCGAGGCCGTCGGCGGGCTCGCGCAGACCGCGGCCGTCGCCGGTGCCGCGGTGCTCGCCCTGCCCGGGGCCCGGCTCGCGCAACGCAGCGGACGCCGTCCCGCGCTCGTCCTCGGCTACGGCATGGGCGGGCTCGGCGCGCTGATCGCCGCCGTCGCCGTGGGCCTCGGGTCGTGGCAGGTGCTGCTGGTGGGCCTGCTCCTGTTCGGAGGGGCGTCCAGCGCGAACTACGCGGCCCGTTACGCCGCAACGGATCTGGCGCACCCGAACCGCCGTGCGCGCGAACTCTCCCGCGTCGTGTGGGCGGCCATGATCGGCGCGATCATCGGCCCGAACCTCGCCGATCCCGCCGGGCGGGCGGCGGAGTTCCTCGGCATGCCGGCCGGAGTGGGGCCGTTCCTGCTGGCGGCGGTCGTGCTCGCCGCGGCCGTGCTGGTGATCCAGTTCGGGCTGCGGCCGGACCCGCTGGTCGTCGTGAAGAGCACACGACCGGTTGAATCCGCGGACTGCTGCGCGGGAGGCTCCAGCGGCGAGAGTCCCCGTGGTCTCAAGGTCTGGGGCACGCTCGGGCCGATGGCTCGGCTTGCACTCGTTGGTGTGATGTTGTGCCACACCGCGATGGTCGGGCTGATGTCGATGACGCCGGTGCACATGAACCACGCCGGGTCGTCGTTGCGCGTGGTCGGTGTCGTGATCAGCCTGCACGTCGCCGCGATGTACGCCGCGAGCCCGTTGTTCGGGTGGATGGCGGACAAGCTGGGCCGGGTGCCGGTGCTCGCGATCGGCGCGTCGCTGGTGGTGGCGGCCTCCGGGGTGGCGGGGATGGCGCCCTCGCACGACGCTCCGCAGCTCGCCGTCGGCCTGGCGCTGCTCGGCTTCGGCTGGTCGGCCGGGCTGGTGGCCGGATCGGCGTTGCTGACCGAGTCCGTGCCGGTGGACGACCGGCCCGCCGCGCAGGGACTGTCCGATCTGGTGATGAACGTCGGCGGCGCCATCGGGGGAGCGGTGTCGGGGATCGTCGTGACCGCGTGGTCGTACGCGGCGCTCGGGCTCATCGTCGGGTTCACCGCGTTGCCGTTGCTCGTCGTGTGCCTCTTCGCATCGCTGCGCAGGCCCGTTCGTTAGGGTCTCCCGGTGCGCATCACCATGTTCCGCAAGCTCATGGCAGGGGAGTTCGGCCAGGTCAGGGCCGAGATGATCGCCCACGACCACGTGCTGTCGTCGTTGGGAGGCCGGACCGCCGACCAGGCCCTGGAGGCCGGGATCGGCGCCAAAGAGGTCTGGGTCGCGGTCTGCAACGCCTTCGAAATTCCCGAAAGTCGCCGCTGAAGTGGCGGTTCGGAGTGTCACGTGTGCTCGAACACGTGTTCGGCTACAGTGGCGCCGACCCCCGGCTTCGCAGAATTGTCAGACCCCGCCAGTAGCGTCAGGTCCAACATGACGAAGCAACGGCAGACGACAAAAGGTGGACCCAAGATGGCACCCGCAGCACCCGACCGGGACAAGGCGCTCGAGCTGGCCCTGGCGCAGATCGACAAGCAGTTCGGCAAGGGCTCGGTCATGCGCCTCGGCGAGGAGGGCCGTGCCCCGATCGCCGTGATCCCGACCGGCGCGATCGCCCTGGACGTGGCACTCGGCATCGGTGGGCTGCCGCGGGGCCGGGTCGTCGAGATCTACGGCCCTGAGTCCTCCGGTAAGACGACCGTGGCGCTGCACGCCGTGGCGAACGCGCAGAAGGCCGGCGGCATCGCGGCGTTCATTGACGCGGAGCACGCCCTCGACCCCGAGTACGCGAAGAAGCTGGGCGTCGACACCGACGCGCTGCTGGTCTCCCAGCCCGACACCGGTGAGCAGGCGCTCGAGATCGCGGACATGCTGGTCCGTTCCGGCGCGCTCGACATCCTGGTCATCGACTCGGTCGCCGCCCTCGTGCCGCGCGCCGAGATCGAGGGCGAGATGGGCGACAACCACGTCGGTCTGCAGGCCCGCCTGATGAGCCAGGCGCTGCGCAAGATCACGGGTGCGCTCAGCGCGTCCAACACGACTGCGATCTTCATCAACCAGCTGCGCGAGAAGATCGGCGTGATGTTCGGCTCCCCGGAGACCACGACCGGTGGTAAGGCGCTGAAGTTCTACGCCTCCGTGCGTCTGGACGTCCGCCGCATCGAGACCCTGAAGGACGGCGGCGAGCCCGTCGGCAACCGCACCAGGGTCAAGGTCGTGAAGAACAAGGTCGCGCCGCCGTTCAAGCAGGCCGAGTTCGACATCCTCTACGGCAAGGGCATCAGCCGCGAGGGCTCGCTCATCGACATGGGCGTCGACCAGGGCATCCTGCGCAAGTCCGGCGCCTGGTACACCTACGAGGGCGACCAGCTGGGCCAGGGCAAGGAGAACGCCCGCAAGTTCCTGCTGGACAACCCGGACATCGCGAACGAGGTCGAGAAGCGCATCAAGGACAAGCTCGGCATCGGCGCCACCCTCGACGCCGACGAGACGGTTCCCGCCGCGCCGGTCGAGTTCTAAGAGGTAGTGGGGTTTGGACGAGGCTGAAGAGCAGCGCAAGGCACGGGACATCTGTTACGCGCTGCTCGGTGCCCGGGCCCGCTCCCGGCAGGAACTGCACGACGCGTTGCTGCGCAAGGGGATCAGTGCCGGCGCCGCCGAGATCGTTCTCGGCAAGTTCGACCGCGCCGGCCTGATCGACGACGCGCAGTTCGCCGAGATGTGGGTGCATTCCCGGCACACGTACAACGGCCTGGGCCGCCGCGCCCTGGCCATGGAACTGCGCCGCAAGGGCGTGGCGGACGAGGTGGTGGCCGAGGCCGTCGCCGCGGTCGACGGCGAGGCCGAGGAAGAGCGTGCTCGCGAGCTCGTCCGCAAACGCCTGCGCACCCTGTCCGGCGTGGACGAGACGACGAAGATCCGCCGTCTCGTGGGTGCGTTGGCGCGCAAGGGTTATGCGGAAGGCCTCGCCTATCGGGTGGTGCGCGACGAGCTGCGCAACGCCGGAGATGAGGCCTCGGCGCTGGACGAGCCCTGGTCGTAGGCCAGGGCCGGTCCCGTTCGCGGTGCCGCAACCGATCACGCCGCTGTGGTGGTGGGCTCCGAGTAGCCTGAAAAGCGTGAGCACTACTCCCGACGCGCCGTCCGCCGTGACTCCCACGGTCTCGGACCTGCTCTGCTTCGACCTCTACACGACGTCGCGAGCGGTCACCGGCTTCTACCGCCCGATCCTCGACAAGGCGGGCATCACCTACCCGCAGTTCCTGGTGATGCTGCTGCTGTGGGAGAAGGACTCGAGGCCGATCCGGGAGCTCGTGCAGGAGCTCGACCTGGAGTACAGCACGCTCTCGCCGTTGATCAAGCGGCTGGAGAAGAGCGGTCTGCTGGTGCGCGTCACGCACCCCGACGACGAGCGTTCGGTGCTCGTCCAGCTCACGGACAAGGGTCGTGAGCTGCGGTGGATCGGCGCCGAGATGTTCAACCAGCTCGGTAAGGCGCTCGGCATGACCCTGGAGGAGATCACCATCCTCCGCAGGGCGCTGAACCGCGTGAAGCACGGCGCCGAGCGCCAGTGAGCTGAAACACATCGCGTGCGAGGTAACTCGTCGGGTAACTTACATCGTGCACGACCTAATCGAGCGCGATGCACCACCGCCACGGTGCCCGACGAGAGAGTGAGAGATCAATGCGAGTTCGTAAGGTGATCGCCGTTCTGGGGACGCTGCTGGCGATGGCCGCCGTCGTTCCGTCGAGTGCCGGTGCCGCGGACGAGGCCTCGAAGCAGGGTGCCAAGAAGCCGACGATCGTCCTGGTGCACGGCGCCTTCGCGGACGCGTCCAGCTGGAACGGTGTTGTGGAACGCTTGCAGCGCAAGGGGTTCCCGGTCGTAGCGGTGGCGAACCCGCTAAGGTCCGTCACCGGTGACGCGAACTACCTGCGCCAGGTGCTCGCCTCGATCGAAGGGCCGATCGTCCTCGCTGGACACTCCTACGGCGGCATGGTCCAGTCGGCCGCGTCGCTCGGCAACCCGAACGTGAAGTCGCTCGTCTACGTCGCGGCGTTCGCGCCGGAGAAGGGCGAGACCGCTCTCGGGCTGTCGAACCAGTTCCCCGGCAGCACCCTCGGCGACGCGGTGCGGCCGATCCCGCTCGGCGACGGGACGACCGATCTCGTGATCGCGCAGGACAAGTACTGGCAGCAGTTCGCGGCGGACGTGTCCCGCAAGGACGCGACGCTGGCGGCGGCGACCCAGCGCCCGATCAACGACACCGCGCTGAACGAGCAGGCAGGCGAGCCCGCCTGGAAGACCATCCCGTCCTACTTCGTGGTGGCGGGCAAGGACAAGAACATCCCGATCGCCGCGCAGAAGTGGATGGCCGAGCGTGCCCACTCCCGTGCGACCGTCGAGGTCAAGGGAGCTTCGCACTCGGTGGCCGTGTCGCACCCGGACACCGTGGCCGACCTGATCGTGCGCGCCGCGCGGTAGTGGAAGACGAAGAATCCGGGACGCGGGCAGGGGCGTCCCGGATTCTTCGCGTCGGGGCCCGGCCTACCGGACGGGTTTCGCGACCTGGCAGCCGGGCAGCGTCAGGTCCAGCGTCGTGCGGGGACCGAAGCAGGCGACGAGACCGAAGGTCTGCTGGCCGTAGTTGGTGCCGCGGCGGACGGTGATCTTGCCGGCGGCGTCGACCTCGCACGGGTTGTTCATCGTGCAACGGCCGCCGCTCTCGTTGCCGGTGTTGTTGACGCCGACGACCTTGCCGCTCGCGTTGTCGATGATCGGCGAGCCCGACGTGCCGCCGATCGTGTCGCACGACGGCGTGTAGCGCAGCGAGTCACGCCAGGTCCAGCTCGCTTCCCTGACCTGGTGGACGAATCCGTCGATCTGGCAGGAGTAGATCTTCTTCCAGTAACCCGAGGCGATCCTGATCTCCGTCTTGGTGGACGGGCGCGCGGCGGACAGTTCGAGCGCGCGGCCGCCGTGCTGCTGCTGGAGTTGCTGGTAGGACTTGTCGAGCCGGTAGAGCGCGGCGTCGGTGCCGGTCATCGTCGCGTAGACGAGCCTGGTGCTCTGCAGCGTCGCGATGTCCGAGCCGGAGCCGTTGAGCAGCTTGAAGGTGCGGTCCGCCGGCTGGTCGACGTACACCTCGCCCGCCTTGATGAACTCGACGCAGTGCCCGTTGGTGAGCACGAGCGCTTTGTGCGAGGGGCTCGAACCGGGCAGGCGGACGAGCGAACCGGAGCAGTTGTTCAGCTTCACCGTGCCGGTGAAGTCGACAGCCGCCTGCGCGGGTGCAGTCGTCACGCCAAGTGCGGCGATCGAGGCCAGCAGGATTCCGGCGAGTCGTCGTGCCATGCACGGATCGTAGTCGATCAACTACCTTCGGCAGTCGGCCGGTCGGCCGTCCGTAACTCGATCGGGTGATGCCGTGGGTTGGGGCTAACGGGTGAAGCAGACCAATCGACGTCGTGGTCACACATCGCAACCCTCGGGAGCCTTGATGACCTATCCGACGCCGCCCGTCTACGCCGAGCCTCCGGTCGCACCGCCGAAGACCGCACGCTTCGGTGCACTCGCGTGGACGGCGGTGATCCTCGGGATCGTCGGCATCCTCAGCTCGTGGCTCATCTTCTTCAACAACCTCACCGCGATCGCCGCGTTCGTCGGGATCGTGCTCGGCGTGATCGCGTTGTTCGGCACGCGCAAGGTTCTCGCGGCGGCCGGTGTCGTCCTGTGCGTGCTGGCGATCGTGCTGACGGTCGTGGCGCAGCAGGCCGCGGTCGAGGAACTCGACAAGATCCTCGACGGCAGCACCAACCAGGGCCAGGTCGGCGCTCCCGGCGAGACCGCGAAGCAGGACGCACTGAAGGAGAACCCGACCTGGGGCAAGAGGTACTCGTGGGCGAACGGCCTCTCGGTCGACGTCGCCAAGCCGGTCGCGTGCACGCCCGGTCAGTTCTCCGCGCCGCCCAACATCGCCCGCGCGGTGAAGTTCGAGATCACCATCACCAACGGGACCAGCGCGGCGTTCGAGACCGCGCTGATGTCGATCGGTACCGACGCGCAGTTCAACGGGCAGAAGGCCGACATGGTGTTCGACTCGGGCGGCGGCTGTGACAGCACGTTCGACTCGGCGACCGTGCTGCCGGGCAAGACCTACACCTTCCACATCGCGTACTCGGTCGGCGCGCAGCCCGGTGAGATGCAGCTCGTGTTCGAGCCGACCTTCAACTCCGACAAGGCCGCGTTCGTCGGTCAGGCGTAAACCGTTCGCTTGCGGGCGCACGGACGGGTTACAAAATGGGGCATGTTGCGCAAGTACCCGCGAACGCCCCACCTGGAGGGCTCACGCCTGCAACCGGGCGACGAGGACCTCGACCAGGTGCCGTTCCGCGCGATCGCGGGGCGGCACCTCGTCGTCGAGGAGAAGCTCGACGGTGCCAACGCGGGCATCAGCTTCGACTCGGACGGCGTGCTGAAACTCCAGTCACGCGGCCACTTCCTCGCAGGCGGGCCGAGGGAACGTCAGTTCGCGCCGTTGAAGGCGTGGGCCGCGACGCACCAGGGCGTGCTGTGGGAGAGGCTCGGCACACGTTTCGTGCTCTACGGGGAATGGTTGTACGCCAAGCACACCGTGTTCTACGACGCGCTGCCGCACCACTTCTGCGAGTTCGACCTGCTCGACCGCTCGACCGGTGAGTTCCTGTCCACTCCGGAACGCCGCCGGCTGCTCGCGGGTACGCCGGTGATGTCCGTGCCGGTGCTGCACGAGGGGCCGCTGCGCCGCTTGAAGGACCTGACCGCGTTGCTCGGCCCGTCCACCTGCCGCACCACGGTGTGGCGTGACGCGTTGGTCGGGGCGGCGCGTGCGGCGGGGCAGGATCCGGCGGTCGTCGTCGCGGAGACGGATTCGGACGACGACATGGAAGGCCTCTACATCAAGGTGGAGGAGGACGGCCGCACGGTCGAGCGCTACAAGTGGGTGCGGCCGACGTTCGCCACCGCCGTGCTGGACTCGGGCAGCCACTGGCAGGACCGCCCGATCCTGCCGAACCAGGTGGTGGCCCGTGTTTGAGCAACTCTGCCCCACTGGGCCACAGTGGACTCTCGACTGGGACGCCGTCCGCTCGGCGTTCCCGTGGGTGCGCGCTCTCGAAGGGGTGCCGCAAGATCCCGTGCACCACGCCGAGGGGGATGTCGCCACGCACACCCGGATGGCGTGCGAGGCCCTTGTCTCGTTGCCCGAATGGCGTTCGCGTCCCGAGGCGGACCGTGTGCGGTTGTTCGCGACGGTGCTGCTACACGACGCCGCGAAGCCGTTCCGCACACAGATCGCCGACGGCCGCGTGACGGCACACGGCCACTCACGAGCCGGAGACCTGCTGGCGCGCAAGCTGTTGTGGGAGATGGGACGCCCGATCGTGTGGCGCGAACACGTCGCCGCGCTGGTGCGACACCACCAGGTGCCGTTCTGGGCGCTGGAACGCCCGGACCTCGACCGCATCGCGTTCCGGGTGAGCCTGCTCGCGCGCAACGACGACCTGGCGACGCTCGCCCGCGCCGACATCCTCGGCCGGATCTGCGGTGACGCGGACTCGGTGCTGGAGAACATCGCGCTGTTCGAGGAGTACTGCCGTGAGCGCGACTGCCTCAACCGGCCACGCGCGTTCCCGTCCGACCACGCCCGGTTCCAGTACTTCCGCACGCCCGGCCGCGACCCCGGCTACGCCGCCTATGACGACACTCGCGTCGAGGTGACGGTGCTGTCCGGCCTGCCGGGCGTCGGCAAGGACCACTGGATCGCCGCCCAGCGGCCGGGCTGGCCGGTGGTGAGTCTCGACGCGGTGCGCTCGCGACTCGGCATCGCGCCCGACGGTGACCAACGCGCCGTGGCCGCCGCGGCGTTCGAGGAAGCCCGAGTGCTGTTGCGGGCGGGGGAGCGGTTCGTCTGGAACGCGACCAACATCTCCCAGCAACTGCGCGAGCGCTGCATCGGACTCGCCGCGGACTACCGCGCCCGCATCACCCTGATCGGGCTCGAAGCGCCGAGGAACGTGATCCACGCTCGCAACCGCGCCCGCCCGGAACCGGTGCCGGCCGCCGTTGTCGACCGGCTCATCGGCAAGTGGGAAGCGGTCGACCTCACCGAGGCGCACGTGGTCGAACGAGTGGACACCGCGGTGCCGTCCGCCTGACCGAGTGGCGCCCGGTGGCCGTGCCTGAGTCTGCGTAGGCCGACCCCTTTACCGCGTGCCGGTGCAGGGGTCGGCCGCAGCTTGCTCATCTGCTGGAGCCGCTGCAGACCAGCCCGCTGGCTCGTTCACCTTCGTTATGTCAACCCGGCAACCCGTTGACCTGGCCCTTAGCAATGACTCTTTGGACTTCGTCGTCAAACGAGTCATTGCTAAGGGGGCTGGCGGGTGCCCGGCGGGCCGTTGGGAACTGATATATCGGTTGGCGAGGGCGGCAGCCGATATATCAGTTCGCGGGGTGTCAGCGGCGGTGGTTGCCGTGGTGGCCGATCGCCCGGACCAGCCAGAGGGTGCCTGCGGCGGCGACCACCAGGACGGCGATACCGGTGAGGAAGCCGACGCTCGTGGACGAGTCGTCGGGCTGTGGCGCCGAGCTGCTGTTGGACTTCGTTTGCTGGGCGATGGGCGGGTTGTTGGTCATCTGCAGCGAGTTCGCCTTCACCAGACCGGTGCCCTCCAGCAGGAGCATGTGCTTGAGCAGGAGGGTCAGGGCGGTCTGTGCGGCGATGCGGGCGGGAAGGTTCTTGGTCGTCGCGCGGGCGTGGGCGACCTGGGTGATGAGTGAGCCGTCGGCGGCGCGGGACAGGTTCGTGTACATGTCGTCGAGCTCCTCGCCGGAACTGGACGTGATGGCGTTCGCCCACGACTTCTGCTCGGTCGTCGGTTCGACGGGGAGGTCCACGCCGATCTGACGGGCGGCCTCCGTGACCGACTGGGTCAGCTGCGTGTGCTCCGCGGCGAGCTGACCCGCGACCTTGCGGACCTTCGCGTCACGGGCGCGGTCCGAGCTCTCGCGGCTGGCCGGTTTCTGCCAAAGCGAATGCTGGGTGAGCAGAACAAGCAATTCCCGGTCCGACGGTTCGATGTTCTGACCGATGACGCGGACCGCGTTCACCTGTGCCTTGGCGGTCACCAATTCGAGTGCAGACGGGTCGACCCTGCCGGTGTTCTCCAGGACCGTCATTGTACGAATCAGCATTTGCACCGTCTGGTGGGCGAGTGTGCGAATTGCGGTGTTCTGCGTTGTCGCCCGCGTTTGTACGGACATCACGAGAAGGCCGCCCTGTGTCTGCCGGACGATCGTCGCGTAGGCGCGGTCGTGGTTGTCACCGGTGCGTTCGGCCATCTCGTTGATGAGTGACTGGTGTTCACTGCTGACGTCGTTCGGCAGAACCACGCCCAGTTGTTCGGCGGATTTCAGGAGTTCGACGTCGAGTCGTGAATGCCCTTCGAAGATGTCACGTCCGGCATTGCTCACGCTCGCATTCGTCGAACGTGCCGGAGCTTCTTTGCTGACTGGTACCAACCACGAGTTCGCTTGGCGCAGAGATACCATGAATGAGCGGTCTGACGGTTGTACCTCTGTCGATTGCGCATTGGCCGGGACGGCTCCGATAAAAGCCCCCAGAAATACGACAGACAGGATGGCGAACAGCGCTGCGTGCTGCCCCAGCGTGTCCAATCGGTGACGCATAGTGCCCGTTCCCTCCCGCGATCGAGCTGCCTTCAAAGGGAGATACGCGCAGGTGAGGTCAGGGTTCACGGGGCGTGCGCAGATGCTTATGTGACGTGGATCACAGCTCTGATCGCGAACCATTGGAGCTGAATTTACGTACCCGAGAGGTTTTCGTGTTCGCGATGTAGGATCTGTACGATTCCATGCTCGGCCACCGAGTCGCTAGGACTGCCGCCCGAAGCGAACCCGTCGCCGATATCTGGGGAGGTCGTCAGCTTCATGGTTGATCAGGGCAAGGTCGCACACGCCCAGCAGGACGAAGAATTGCTCACGTTGCTCTACGGGCAGTTCCAGCGGATGTTGTTCTCGCAGGTCCTGTGCTTGACCAACTACGACCGCCAGTGGACGGAAGATGTAGTTCAGGAGACGTTGATCAGGGCTTGGCAGAACTCCGCGCATCTCGTTCGTGAACCGAGTATGTTGCGCGGCTGGCTTTGTACTGTGGCTCGTCGCATTGTGATCGACGGATGGCGAAGCCGGCAGGCGCGCCCGCAGGAAGTCGAATTGTTGCGTCCGGACATCGCCGAATCTCCGGACGACACAGAACAGACACTTTCGGTGATGGTCATTACCGACGTAGTACGCCAATTGAGTGAAGAACACCGTTCAGCTATCTACGAAACGTATGTCATGGGACGAACGGTGAAGGAGGCCGCGATCGTTCTGGGGGTCCCGGAAGGAACCGTCAAGTCCCGGTTGTACAAGGCGATGCACACGATCCGCCGGGCACTGCAGGACAGGAGCTAGTGATGGTGATCCGTCAACCACATCACGAGCACGCGGAAGCAGGACCAGACCAAGATCAGAACGACGACAACCGCACGGACCAGGAAGGTCCGTGCGGTGATGTGGCGGCGTACGCGCTGGGCGTGCTCGACCCGGCGGAGCACGTGAGCTTCTCCAGGCACCTAGCCGGGTGCGAGGACTGCCGGCGTGACGCGGCCGACTTCGGCATGGTCGCGCCGGTGCTGCGGCCGGTGCTGACCGAGAACCCGCCGGGTGTGCCCGGGTCGTGCCCGATCGCGCGCAGCATCCTGGTGCTGGCGGCGGGTGTCGTGGTGGCCATCGCCGCGGTGCTCTCGGTCGTGGAGTCGCTGTCCTCTCACGTCGACAACCCCGTCGACGTGGGCACTCTCACGCGCGCTATATCCACCTACGAAGACCGGTTTCCGCTGGTCGAACGCATGTGAGCGCAGATGTGGGTCCGCGAGCAGGCAGGCGAGGCGCACCCATGCGCGCATCAGCCCGGCGAAGATCATCGCTCGCTCCAGCACTCCCACTCCGAACAATCCCGCGAACAGCTCACAGTTCCGTTAACCGTTACCTGTGGGTAAGTTTGCCCGACGACGAAGCGCAGGTCTCTACGGTCGGCACCGAAGGAACACCGAAACCTTCGACCTGCGGTCCTCTCGGTACCGAAGGCAGGGGTAGACAGAGGTGACATCTCCACTACTCGGCCGGGACGCGGAACTCGCGACTCTCGGTCGCTTGCTGGACGACGCGGTTCAGGGAACCGGCTCCTGCGTCGTCGTCACCGGCGGGTTCGGCATCGGCAAGACGGCGGTGCTCGACGCGCTCGCCGCCGAAGCCCGCGAACGCGGCTTCACCGTCCGGCTGGCCAAGAGCGCCCGGCTGGAGAGCCACCTCCCCGGCGCGGTGGTGCGCCAGCTCGCGCCGTGCCTCGCGAACGAGCACGACCTGGAGGAGCTGTACGCGCGCGCCGCGAACTCCGCGCGCAAGGGCCCGATCCTGATGATCATCGACGACGTGCACGTCGCCGACACCTTCTCCAAGCGCGCGCTCGCGTACCTGCGCCCACGGCTGCAGGAGATGCCTGTCGTCATCGCGCTCGGCGCGTCCCAGGGCTACCTCTCCACCGACGAGGTCACGCTGCCCGAGGTCGCGGGCGCCCACCCTAACCGCCTCGACCTCGACGGCCTCGACCTCGCCGCCGTCGCGAGTCTGACCGAGAACCTCCCGGACCGGGACCCGAAGCGCTGCCACGAGCTCACCGGCGGCAACCCCTACCTGCTGCACGCTCTGCTGCGCGAGGAAGGCGAGGGGTCGGCCGCCGTCGGCGAGATGGTCGGCATGCGGCTGCGCGAGTACACCGGAGCAGTCGAAGTCGCCCGCTCCGCCGCAGTGCTGGACGGGGACGCCGGGCTCGAACTGCTCTCCGCGCTGACCGGTTTCGACGCGCTGCCCGCCGTCGACATGCTCGTCCGCCTCGGCGTGCTCGCCGACACGGACCCGCTGACGTTCCGGCATCCGTTCGTGCGCAACAGCATCCTCGCCGACATGCCGATCGCGGTCCGCTCCGCCGCGCACTCCCGCGCGGCCTGGCTGCTGTTCGAGTCCGACGCCCCGGACGAGCGCGTCGCCGAGCACGTGCTGAAAGCCAGATCGGTGCGCTTACCCTGGTCCGTCGACCTGCTGCGCGAGGTCGGCGGCGTCGAGCACCTGGAACGGGCGCTCGAGGAACACCTGTCCGACGAGGACCGCCTCGCGATCGAGGTCGAACTCGGACACACGGAACACCTGAAGGACAACGCACTGGGCCGAGACCGGGTCCGTGACGCGCTGGTGCAGTGCGAGGACCCGCACCTCGCGGCGAACGTCGCGCTCGCGCTGATCCAGCGCATGTGCACGGGATCGGACGCCCACTTCGCCGTCTCGCTCGCGATCATGGTCGTCGCCCGGTTGCTGCCCGAGGACCGCGACAAGGTCTGGAACCTCGTCTGCACCACGTACCTGCTCGCGGCCAACCGCAACGCGCACATGGCCAATTGCGCCGGCAAGTACTTCGAGGACCTCGTCGGAGACGTCCCGCAGGACCCGAACCTCAAGCGCGCGCGGTCGGCGTTGCTCGCCGTCGGCAACGCCCGCAGCGGTGACTCGTACCCCGAAGCCGTCGAGTACGCGCTCGAGGCGCTCGAAGGCGAGTGGATCGGCGTGTTCGGCGCGTCCTACGTCTTCACGTTCCTGGTGCCGGTGCTCGGCGACAATCCCGAGCACATCAACAAGTTCTGGCTCTCGCACAGCACCGCGCCGGTCTCGCACGACCCGCACCTGCGCCGCGGGATGCTCAGCATGATCGCCCGCGCCTCCGCCTTCCACAACAGCGGCGACCTGGCGCGCGCGTACACGTTCCTGACGCCGCCGGTCTCGACGGGCAACATCGACTGCCCGGCCGTCGTGCTCGCGACCGCGAAGCTCGCCGAGGTCTGCATCGAGATGGGGCAGTTCGACGAAGCCGCCCCGCTCGTCGTCGAGGACGGCGATCTGTTGCAGCACATCAACATCGTCTACGCCCGCGGCCGGCTCAAGCTCGCGTCGTGCCACGCGGAGGGCGGCCTCGAGGACCTGCTGGAGGCAGGCCGCCGGCTCGCGAGCCGCGAGATGCCCAACCCGGCGCTGATCGCGTGGCGGCACCACGCCGTGCGCGCGTACCTGGCACTGGGCAACCGTGACGACGCGGCCCGGCTCGCGCACGAGGAACTCGACCTGGCCAAGCGGTGGGGTTCCCCGAGGGTGATCGGGACGGCGTTGATGAGCGTCGGCATGAGCACCGACGACATCGACGTCCTGACCGAGGCCGAGCAACTCCTCGCCTCGTCACCGCACCGGTTGCTGCACGCCCAGTCGTCGTACTGGCTCGGCCACCACCTGCGTCGCAAGGGCCGTGCCGACGCGGCCGCGGTGCACCTGCGGAAGTCGTTCGAACTGGCCCGGCGCCTGAGCGCGCACCCCCTGGCCAAGCTCGCGGGCGACGAGGTCCGCGACGAGGACGACCAGGTGCAGGGCCTGACCAAGCAGGAGAACCGGGTCGCCCGGATGGCGGCGCAGGGCCTGACGAACCGGCAGATCGCCGAGGCCCTGCACCTCACCCGGCGCACGGTGGAACTGCACCTGTCGAGCGCCTACCGCAAGCTCGGCATCACGGGACGAGCCGAGCTCGTCGCCGCCTTGTGGTCCTGACAGCGACCAGCAGACCCGCCAGCAACATCATCACGATCACCGTGACGACCGACGACAGCACCAGGAACTCGTCGAGCCGCCCGCCGGTGAGGTAGGCACCGAGCGCGATGGCCACGACCGCGCACACGGCACGGTCCATGATGGACTCCATCGACAGAAGCGTTGCGCGGTAACGGGAGTCCGGAATCGCGTCGTTGAGCAGCTTCTTCTGGACGGGGAAGCTCATGCCCGCCGTCACGGAGAACAGGCACAGCAACACGATCGTCACGACACCGCCGGACGGCGCGACGAATCCGATCGCCAGCGCCATCACGACGGTCAGCAGGAACACCGACCTCGCCGGTCCGATCCTGCGCGACAACCAGTGCGGGCGTGCGGCCGCGATCGCCTCGAAGACCGTCATCGCGGCGAGCACCGAGCCGTACCAGCCGACCGGGACGTCCTTCGACTCCAGCACCGGCTGGAACAGGTTCACCTGCAAGATCCGCACCAGCGTGAACATCGCGATGCCCTGGATCATCAACAGCAGCAGCCAGCGCGACTTCCCGAGCGCCTGGAACGCGCCGCCGACACCCGCGAGCAGCTTCGACGTCTTGCCTTCCGGCCGTGTCCAGCCCGGAATCGGCGGGAGCCTGAGCGCCAGGACCACGGCGATCGCGGCGTTGATCGCGGTGAGCCAGTACGGCGACGGCATGTTCCACTGCATCAGCAGCCCGATCACCGGCCAGTACACGATCTTGCCGACAAGGCTGTACGACCGTCCGACGCCCTCGGCCTTCAGGTAGAGATGCCCTGCGTCGTGCGCGTGCAGGTACTCGTAGAGGTACGCGCTCTGGGCGCCGGAGATCAACGACCTGGCCAGCGCGATCAACAGGAAGTGCACGAGGAACCCGGTGTAGTCGCCGGCGAACACCGGCACGAGGTTCGCGACGACCAGCACGCTCGCGCCGAGCCACAGGGACGTGCGGTAGTCGAAGCGGTCCGCGGCCAGGCCGGTAGGGATCTCCAGCAGGCAGAACGCGATGTAGTAGATCGACTGGATGCCGA
Source organism: Streptomyces sp. ID05-26A (assembly GCF_033794685.1). NCBI lineage: Bacteria > Bacillati > Actinomycetota > Actinomycetes > Kitasatosporales > Streptomycetaceae > Streptomyces > Streptomyces sp. ID05-26A. The sequence goes on along the minus strand of NZ_JARAYZ010000009.1, from coordinate 128,031 downwards.
AGATCTCGGCGTCGCTCAGCCCGAGCCGCTTCTGGTACTCGTAGAAGATCGGGACCCACAGCAGCAGCCCGAAGAAGAACTGGAAGCCGTACGTCAGGCGGACGGCACGCGCCACTTCCGGAGCCGCCGGTACGCGAAGCCCCAGCATCAGATCGAGTACGGCCGCAGTTGCAGGACGTACAGGACGTCCTCGGTGGCGAGCCATTCGATGTCGACCGGCGAGTCGAACGTGTAGTCCGGCGAGAAGTGCGACTGCAGCAACCTGCCGACGATCGCAAGCCGTTGCAGCTGCGCGTGAGCGTTCGGGGTGAGGTCTTCCTCCGCGTCACCGAGGGAGACCGTGCGGCCACCACCCTCCACAGTGGAGTAGAGGAACTGCATGGGCTGCTTCGAGCCTTCGACGACGTCGGTGACGTTCGGCGAGACGTTGACGTAGATGTTGCGGAAGTCGTTGCGGTTCATGGGGTTCGTGGTGACCATGACGCCGCCGAAGTCGGCTTTGACCTGCTCCTGGACCACGACGCCCATGAAGCAGTCGTCCAGCGAGATGCCCGCCTGCTGCCTCAGCCGGACGCTCCGCGCGGACACGAGTGACGCCCACACCTCCTTGACCGACTCCACGATCTTCTCGGCGCTGGTGACGTGGTTGTACGACTCGTAGATGCCCGCGGCGGAGAACCCGGCGAGGTCTTCGGCGTTCGACGAGCTGCGCACGACGAAGGTCCGCACACCCGCGAGGTTCTCGACCAGCGCGGTGTCCAGTTCGGACAGCAGGTGGTCCGGCACGCGGGTCTTGCGGATCAGCTGCTGCAACTCGACGCACAACGGCTCGATCTCACGCGCGTTGAGCTCCAGTGCCATCTTCAACTTGCCGATGGCCTGCTGGATCTTCGGCGACGACTCCAGGAACCCCTGGTGCATCGAGAACGGCAGGGCGACGCCGCGCGGCACCCGCACCCGTTCCGCGAGCAACTGCCGGGCGGCCGCGAGCAGGTCCTCCTGCGGGCTGTCGAGCAGCTTCGCCAGGTAGGGCATGAGGTTGTCGCGCGGCGGCCGCGGCACGGCGAAGAACCCGAGCAGCCGGCGCGGCGACCCGGTGGCGAGCACGTGGTGCAGTTCGCCGAGGTTCGCGGCCTTGGTGCCGTAGCGGTGGCGGTCGTTGTAGCGGATCCGGCCGAGGGCGAGGATCGGGTTGTAGGTGTGCTCGGGCTCGTCCAGCGTGACGCGCTGCGCGTACCAGGCAGGGCGCCGGCCGGCGTCCTGCGGTTCGTCGATCAGCCGCAGCCCGACCCCGGCACCCTGCGGCGAGACCTCGTACTCGACCCACCGGCCGTCGAGGTCTTCCCGATCGATCAGTTCGAACGCGCCGATCTGGACGGCGTTCGGGATGGACCAGCCGGTCGCGAGGACGTTCGTGTGCGACAAGGGAGTGGTGTGGCCGGCGTTGATGATGCCGGCGAGGCGCGGAATGTCGTCGGGAACGCGGTGCATCACCACGATGTCGAACCATTCGAGCGTGTTCTCCCGGTACTCCTGCTCGCTGCGGAATGCGCGCAACCGGCCCTTCGTGACGCCGGAGTTCAACGCCACGAACTCGGCAGTGGAGAACAATTCGTGTGCCAGGATGCGCGGCAGTCTTTCCGGGGAGATCTCCGCCACCGCCTGTTCCTGGAGGTGGTTGGCGGGTTTGAAGAACAACGGGATCGCGGCGTCGACGTTCTCGCGCACCTCGGCGTGGAAGGACTCGATCATCTCCGCCGGCATGGTGTCGACCTCGACCGTCTCCAGCGAGAACATCGGCCTGTCCTCGCGCCGGTGCAGCGCCAGGATCCCGAGGAAGAACCGCCGGTCAGAGGCGTGGTAGAAGCTCTGGTTGAACTCGTCGATCCGCGCCCGCACCTCGCTCTCGGCGATGCCCAGGACCTGGGTGCCGATGTAGATGGCGTGGAACTCGTGACGCGCGTTGTTCAGGAAGTGGATGGTCTCGTCCTGCCGGTCGACCACCACTTTGACGAATGAATAACCACCCAGACTGCCGGATAGCTGGTTGAACGCCGACATCGTCAGCTTTTCCCCGACCACACCCGCCACGTCGGCTTCCTGGACAGCCACACCCGCTCCTCTCGTGCGCCATTGCAACGAGGAAGTGTGACGGTGCGGAGCGCGGAGCTATTCCTTCGGAAATCTCATTTGGCGGTCGTCTCGCCCGCCTTTCCTCAAACCCCAGTCAATTCGAGACCGGCGTCACCTCCCGTTGGGTGAAGAATCCAACGAGGTGGGACGCCGGTCTCGTGGTGTGAGCCGAACTTCCGGTTCGTGATCTGGGTTACCCGAGCCGCGAGGCCTCGCGGGCGAGCGTCTCGATGCGCTCCCAGTCGCCCTGCACGAGGGCGCCCTTCGGGGCCAGCCACGAACCGCCGACGCAGCCGACGTTCGGCAACGCGAAGTAGTTCGGCGCGGTCTGCGGGGTGATGCCGCCAGTCGGGCAGAACCGCACGTGGGGAACCGGGCCGCCGATCGACTTGAGGTAGTCGACGCCGCCCGCGGCCTCGGCCGGGAAGAACTTCAACGCGGTCAGCCCGCGCTCGGCGAGCCGCAGCACCTCGGACACCGTCGCCGCACCCGGCAGGTACGGCAGCCCGGTCGCGTCGGCGGCGTCGAGCACCCGGTCGGTCGTGCCGGGGGTGACGAGGAACGCCGCCCCGGCCTTCGCGGCCTGCTCCGCGTGCTCCGGCGCCGTGACGGTGCCCGCGCCGATCACGATCTCCGGGACCTCGCGCGCGACGTTCTCGATCGCGGCGAGCGCGGCGGGGGTGCGCAGCGTGAGCTCGATGACGCGAACGCCACCGCGCAGCAGTGCCTGGGCGAGCGGCACCGCGTGGTCGGCGTCGTCGACCACGACGACGGGGATGACGGGCGACAGGCCGAGGAGGTCCGCGCCGGTGGTCACCCGAAGATTGTCACCGTTGGTCACTGCTGCTCTCCTTGCCGAACTTGGGTCGAGCCTGGATCGGAACTGATATATCGCATATTGCCGGTCGGCCGCTCACGCTGCCGTGGCTCCTGAGCACCTCGTCGCGCGCCTCCACTGTGCCCTGGTGCCGTCACCCGGACGCAAAAAACGTTTGCGGACGAAGTCAAAAGACTCATTGCAATGGCATCCGAGGTGGCGGTGGGAAGGGACGCGGGGGCGGGCTGGGCGGGCGTCGCCGCCCCTTTTGCAATGGGTCTTTGACGACGAAGTCAAAAGACCCATTGCTAAGCGGCAGGTCAGCGGTGGTGCGGGAGCCAATATATTGGTTGCAGCGGGTGCAACAGCTAGTGGTGGGTGACCGGGGCGAAGTGGTCGGCGGTGATCGGGCCGAACACCGTCGCGCCGCGGTCGGCCGGTCCGACGCTGCGGCGGAGGGCGGCGAACAGCTCGCGGCCCGTGCCCATCCACTCGCGGCTGGTCGGCGGGAAGTCGACGAGGGGGCGCGTCGCCAGTTCCTCCGCGGGCACCTGGACCTCCAGGGTTCCGGCGGTGGCGTCCAGGCGCACCACGTCGCCGTCGCGGACGCGGCCCAGCGGGCCGCCGACCGCCGCTTCCGGGGTCAGCTGGATCGCCGCCGGGATCTTGCCCGAGGCGCCGGACATGCGGCCGTCGGTCACCAGCGCCACCTTGTGGCCGCGGTCCATCAGGACACCGAGCGGCGGGGTGAGCTTGTGGAGTTCGGGCATGCCGTTGGCCTGCGGGCCCTGCTGGCGGACCACCACGACGACGTCGCGGTCCAGTTCGCCCGCCTTGAAGGCCTCCTGGAACGCCTCCTGCGTGGTGAACACGCGGGCCGGGGCCTCGACGACGTGGTTCTCCGACGCCACGGCCGAGACCTTGATGACGGAGCGGCCGAGGTTGCCGGAGAGCATGCGCAGGCCGCCGTCGGACGCGAACGGGTCCGAGGCGGGCCGCAGGACCTCGAGGTCGAGTGAACGGCCGGGGCCGTCGACCCAGATCAGCTCGCCGTCGGCCAGCATCGGTTCCTGGCGGTACCGGTCCAGGCCGAAGCCCGCCACGGTGGTGACGTCGGCGTGCAGCAGGCCCGAGTCGAGCAGGGTGCCCACGACGAACTGGACGCCGCCGGCGGCCTGGAAGTGGTTGATGTCGGCGCTGCCGTTCGGGTAGACCCGCGCGATCAGCGGCACGACGGCCGACAGGTCGTTGAGGTCGTCCCAGCTCAGCTCGATGCCCGCGGCGGCGGCGATGGCGACCAGGTGCATCGTGTGGTTCGTGGAGCCGCCGGTCGCCAGCAGCGCGACCACGCCGTTGACCACGGCCTTCTCGTCGACGACGTGCGCGATCGGGGTGTAGCCCTCGCCCTTGGCCATCTCGACGGCGCGGCGGCCGGCGTGTTCGGTGAGGGCGCGGCGCAACGACGTGCCCGGCGGGACGAACGAGGCGCCTGGCAGGTGCAGGCCCATGACCTCGACGACCATCTGGTTCGAGTTCGCGGTGCCGTAGAACGTGCAGGTGCCGGGGGAGTGGTACGAGGCGGCCTCGGCCTCCAGCAGGTCGTCGCGGGAGGCCTTGCCCTCCGCGTAGAGCTGCCGGACGCGGGCCTTCTCCTTGTTCGACAGGCCGGACGACATCGGGCCCGCGGGCACCAGGATCGACGGCAGGTGCCCGAACGACAGCGCGCCGATCAGCAGGCCCGGCACGATCTTGTCGCACACGCCCAGAAGCACCGCGGCGTCGAACATCTCGTGTGACAGGGCCACACCGGTCGACATGGCGATGACGTCGCGGCTGAACAGCGACAGCTCCATGCCCTCGCGGCCCTGGGTGATGCCGTCGCACATCGCCGGCACTCCGCCGGCGAACTGGGACACACCACCGACGGCGCGGACCGCGTCCTTGATCCAGGCCGGGTACTCCTGGAACGGCTGGTGCGCCGACAGCATGTCGTTGTAGGACGACACGATCGCGACGTTGGACTTGCGCAGCGCGCGCAACGCGGCCTTGTCGCCGCCGGTGATTCCGGCGAAGCCGTGCGCGAGGTTGCTGCAGGCGAAGCCGGACCGGGACGTTCCGTCCTGCGCGGCGGCGGCCACGCGCTCGAGGTACGCGCGGCGGGAATCGGCGCTTCGGGCGGCGATCCGGCGTGTCACCTCTGTCAGAACAGGATGCAGTTCGGTCATGGGGGTCTCCGGGTCATCACGGGCCGTGGTGGGGCCCTTACGAGACGACAACGGTGGCGTCCCACGGACGGGCGTGACGCCACACACAATAAGTCATGGCAGGTCGAAGGCACAAAAACGATTCAGTAACTGGTCTGGAACCAGTTTTGAATCTTGGCGTGTGGTGCTTGTCACATGGCTTGAGATCGAGCAGAGTGCGGGGCACGACCTTGGAACGGAGGTGTCCCATGACGTCCACGGAGATCGTCGAGCTGCGGCGGGTCATCGGTCAGATGCGGCATGCCGTCAGCAACCTGCGCGCCAGGTATGGCGACGTGGCGGCCGTACAACGTCTTGCGAACGACGTAGAACGCATGGACATCGACGCCACCGAACTCGTCGACCTGAGCACCCCGAGGCAGCGCGAAGCTCCTCAAGTGGAACGCGAGGTCGTGGTCGTGCCCGACACGCCTTATGACGAGTCGCTCTGGAAGGACGCGGACGACGAAGGACTCGGTGGGTACCGCAACCGGACCTGACCCAGCCCGAACTCACGGCCCTCGCAGTCAGCGGGGGCCGTTACGCGTTTCCTCCACAACGACGTGGACCCCCAGAAAGGTGACCAATGGCGAGGGCAGAGATCGCCGCCAGGACTCTGCGCACGGACCGATGGTGGTTGCCGCCGCTGACGACATTCGTCGGCCTGCTGCTCATCTCGATCTACGCGGCGTTCCGCACGTTCCAGGGGGACTACTACTGGGTCGACCAGTACCACTACCTCACACCGATGTACTCGCCCTGTCTCACCGAGGAGTGCATCCCCGCGGCATCCCACTTCGGTCAGTGGTTCCCGGCGCTGCCCGGCTTCCTGACACCGCCACTGCTGATCATCCCGTTCCTGCTGGGATTCCGGATCACCTGCTACTACTACCGCAAGGCCTACTACCGCGCTGCCTGGGCGTCACCGCCCGCGTGCGCCGTGGCCGAGCCGCACAGCAAGTACACCGGTGAGACCAGGTTCCCGCTCATCGCGCAGAACCTGCACCGCTACTTCTTCTACGCGGCGTCGCTCCTGCTCCTCATCAACATCTACGACGCGGTCCTCGCGTTCGGCACCGGGGTCGGCCTGGGCAACATCATCCTGCTGGTCAACGTCAGCCTGCTCGCCGCGTACACGCTGTCGTGCCACTCGTGCCGCCACATCGCGGGCGGGCGGCTCAAGCACTTCTCCAAGCACCCGGTCCGGTACTGGATGTGGACGCAGATCTCGAAGCTGAACAACCGGCACATGCAACTCGCGTGGGCCTCGCTGATCTTCGTCTGCCTCACGGACCTGTACGTCGCGCTGGTCGCCTCGGGAACGATCTCCGACCTCCGCTTCATCAACTAAGGAGTGGTTTTGCCCGAGCTGGAAAGGCATTCGTTCGACGTTCTCGTGATCGGCGCGGGTGGTGCCGGTCTGCGTGCCGCGATCGAGGCCCGTGAGCACGGCCTGCGCGTCGCCGTTCTCTGCAAGTCGTTGTTCGGCAAGGCCCACACCGTCATGGCCGAAGGTGGCATCGCCGCCGCCATGGGCAACGCGAACGAGAGCGACAACTGGCAGGTCCACTTCCGCGACACCATGCGCGGCGGCAAGTTCCTCAACAACTGGCGCATGGCCGAACTGCACGCACAGGAAGCGCCGCAACGGGTCTGGGAGCTCGAGACCTACGGCGCGCTGTTCGACCGCACCAAGGACGGCCGGATCTCGCAGCGCAACTTCGGCGGCCACGAGTACCCGCGTCTCGCGCACGTCGGCGACCGCACCGGACTCGAACTGATCCGCACGCTGCAGCAGAAGATCGTGTCGTTGCAGCAGGAGGACTTCAAGGAGTTCGGCGACTACGAGGCACGCCTCCGGGTGTTCCAGGAGTTCACCGTCACCGACCTAATCAAGGACGGGGACAGGATCGCCGGCGCGTTCGGCTACTGGCGCGAGTCCGGCCGGTTCGTGATGTTCGAGGCACCCGCGGTGATCCTCGCGACCGGCGGCATCGGCAAGTCGTTCAAGGTCACGTCGAACTCCTGGGAGTACACCGGCGACGGCCACGCGCTCGCGATGCGCGCCGGTGCCTCGCTGATCAACATGGAGTTCATCCAGTTCCACCCCACCGGGATGGTCTGGCCGCCGTCCGTCAAGGGCATCCTCGTCACCGAGTCCGTCCGCGGTGACGGTGGCGTGCTCCGCAACTCCGACGGCAAGCGGTTCATGTTCGACTACATCCCCGAGGTGTTCAAGGACAAGTACGCAGACAACGAGGAAGAGGCCGACCGCTGGTACACCGACCAGGCGAACAACCGGCGCCCACCGGAACTGCTGCCGCGTGACGAGGTCGCCCGCGCGATCAACTCCGAGGTCAAGGCGAACCGAGGCTCACCACACGGTGGCGTCTTCCTCGACGTGTCCACGCGTCTGCCCGCCGAGGAGATCCGCCGCCGGCTGCCGTCCATGCACCATCAGTTCAAGGAACTGGCCGATGTGGACATCACCGCGCAGCCGATGGAGGTCGGCCCGACCTGTCACTACGTGATGGGCGGCGTCGAGGTCGACCCCGACACGGGGTCCTCCTCGGTACCGGGTCTCTACGCGGCCGGCGAGGTCTCCGGCGGCATGCACGGCTCGAACCGCCTGGGCGGCAACAGCTTGTCGGACCTGCTCGTCTTCGGGCGCAGGGCCGGAGCCGGCGCCGCGGAGTACGTGCGGGCCATGAGTGAGCGCCCGACCGTGTCGGAGGACATCGTCACCGAGGCACGGGCCACCGCCCTCGCGCCCTTCCAGCAGGAAGGCGGCGAGAACCCGTACACGCTGCACATGGAGCTGCAGCAGTCGATGAACGACCTCGTCGGCATCATCCGGCGCGCCGGTGAGATGGAAGAGGCGTTGCAACGGCTGGAGAAGCTCAAGGAACGCGCGCGATCGCTGACCGTCGAGGGCCACCAGCAGTTCAACCCCGGCTGGCACCTGGCCCTCGACCTGCGCAACATGCTGCTCGTGTCGGAGTGCGTCGCGAAGGCGGCACTGCTGCGCACCGAGTCCCGCGGCGGCCACACCCGCGACGACCATCCCGTGATGGACGCCGAGTGGCGCCGCAAGCTGCTGGTGTGCAGGACCGAAGGCGACGGAGCGGTGGTCACGGAGAAACCGCAGATCCCGATCCGGAACGACCTGCTGGACCTGTTCGACCGCACCGAGCTGGAGAAGTACCTCACCGCTGAGGAGTTGTCATGAGCTACCAGGGGAAGTTCCGGGTATGGCGCGGTGACGACTCCGGCGGTGGGCTGGAGGACTTCACCGTCGAGGTCAACGAGGGCGAGGTCGTCCTCGACATCATCCACCGGCTGCAGGCCACGCAGACCCCGGACCTCGCGGTGCGGTGGAACTGCAAGGCCGGCAAGTGCGGCTCGTGCTCGGCGGAGATCAACGGACGGCCGCGGCTGCTCTGCATGACCCGCATGTCGATCTTCGAGGAGTCGGAGACGATCACGGTCACGCCGATGCGGACGTTCCCGATCATCCGCGACCTCGTGACCGACGTGTCCTTCAACTACACCAAGGCACGCGAGGTCCCGTCGTTCGCGCCACCGAAGGACCTGGCGCCGGGCGAGTACCGGATGCAGCAGGTCGACGTCGAGCGCTCGCAGGAGTTCCGCAAGTGCATCGAGTGCTTCCTGTGCCAGAACACCTGCCACGTGGTGCGTGACCACGAGGAGAACAAGGAGGCGTTCTCGGGGCCGCGGTTCCTCATGCGGGTCGCCGAACTGGAGATGCACCCGCTCGACACCGCGGACCGCGTCGACCAGGCGCAGGACGACCACGGGCTCGGTCTCTGCAACATCACCAAGTGCTGCAGCGAGGTGTGCCCCGAGCACATCCACATCACCGACAACGCGCTCATCCCGATGAAGGAGCGCGTCGCCGACCGCAAGTACGACCCGATCGTCTGGCTCGGCAACAAGCTGTTCAAGCGGTCCTAGCGAGAGCCTGCGGGATGACCAGTCCGGACTCGTACGCCATCACCACGGCCTGAGCCCGGCTGGTCAGCCGCAGCTTCGTCATCACGCGGTTGAGGTGCGTCTTCACCGTGCCCTCCGTGACCGTCAGCTTGCCCGCGATCGCCGTGTTCGTCAGCCCCGTGCCGACGAGCCGGAGCACCTCGCGTTCGCGGTCCGTCAGCTCGTCCAGCCCGATCGAACTGCCCGGCGACGCACCCGTGTCGCCCCTCAGATAGGCCGCCACGAGCCTGCGCATCACGGTCGGGCCGAACTGCATCTCACCCGACGCCACGGCGGTGATGGCCGCTATCAGGCGGGCCGGTTCGGACTCCTTCAGCACGAACCCCGCCGCACCCAGCCGCAACGCCTCGTGGACGTGCTCGTCGAGGTCGAACGTGGTCAGCACCAGCACCCGCGTGGACGCCGCGACGCGTTTGAGCGCGGCCAGCCCCGGCAGACGGATGTCGAGCAGGATCACGTCCGGTCTCGCCGACTCGGCCAGCGCGGACGCGGTGGCACCGTCCCCGGCCTCGCCGACGACGGTCAGATCCGGTGAAGCGTTCAGCAAAGCGACCAGGCCCGCACGGAACAACGGCTGGTCGTCGACAACAAGGACGCGCGCCACAATGCCCCTCACTCATGTGACGTCACCGCGGTAGATCCCCCACCACGAGCGTACCGCGAAAGTTGACGGGAGATCCACTCTTCGTGAGACGACCGGGTTCCGCTCGCGTCGATACGTTCCGCGCCATGCGCACCGCATCGGCCGACCTGCTCGCCGTTCGCACGATCACCGTCGACGGCTCGGACGTCTACCTCCGGGTCACGGCCAGTCCCGTCGACCTCGCGATCCGGTGGTCCCGCGAAGGCGACCACCGGGTGGCGGGCAGCCCCGTGCTGTTCCCCGCCGGGGACCGGTCGCGCCGGCTGCTCGGCAGGAACTTCCGCGCCGGCACCACGTTCTGCCTCGACGTCGTGGGGGAGGCCGGGGACTGGTGCGGTGTCGTCGACTGGAACGTCTGACCTTCGAAGGGGACTCTCGATGAAACGCGCTCTCGCCGGTCTGCTCGCCGTGGGCTTCGCGATGCTGTCGGCCACGCCCGCCCAGGCCGCGTCGACGACGATCACGGTGCCGTTCAAGGAGAACCAGATCACGTGGTTCACCACCGCGCGCACCATCACCGTCGCCGGGTCGAACATCGACGCCAGGGTCGCGCTGGCCGGTGTCATGCAACTCGCCTGGTACAAGTGCGGCGACCGCGACACCCGCGGCGCGTTCGTGCGGATGGAGGAGACCCGCAAGCACGTCGGCACGAACTTCAAGGCGGGCACCAAGTTCTGCCTCGCCTCGAACAGCCCGTACACCTCGGGCACCGTCGGAGGAACGCTGTGGTGGAGCGGAAACTGACCGGACTGCTCGCGCTCGTGCTCCTGGCTGGCTGCTCGGCACCTCCCGCGCAGCCCGCACTCGTGGACCAGCGGAAGTACACGCGGGACATGCGGGAAGGTTCCGCGAAGTTCGCCTGGCCGGACGGCCGCGAGCCCGATCTGGGGGTGCTGGCGGAGAAGTCGGGTCCGGGGCCGGACAGGGCACCGGCCGGCAGCGAGCGGATCGTCCTGGAGATCACCAACTCGTGCGCCTGGTACCTCGGCTGGGAGGACGCCCGGAAACGCGGCGACCAGAACGCGCAGACGGCCGCTCTGAAGGTGATGGACGAGGTGCTGCCGAAGTTCTCACCCGAGGACCCCGGCGGTCAGCGCTACGCCCGCGAGACGGCGGCGAAGGCCAAGGCGGGCGACGGCTCACTGGCCATGGACTACGTGACGAACAACTGCGAGTCCGTGCTCTGGAAATGACGAACGGGGCGCGTCCGATGTGGACACGCCCCGTTCCGTCGCACGGACGGCGGATCAGATGCCGCCGCCACCCATCGAGTTCGCGAGCTGGATCTGCTTCGCGTCGTCGTTGTCGAGCTTGACGACCTTCTTGTTGCGGCGGTTGCGCTTCTCCAGGTACGTGGCGAGCCACGTCAGCAGGAGGCACAGTCCGATGTAGATGATCGCGACCACGATCATCACCGGGATCATCGGGCGGCCGAAGTTGACCGCGTCACCACCGATGCGCGTACCCCACCGCAGGAGCTCCTCGAACGTGATGAGGAAGCCGAGCGCGGTGTCCTTGAGCAGCACGACGAGCTGGCTGATGATGGTCGGCAGCATCGCCCGCAACGCCTGCGGCAGCAGCACGAACGTCATGACCTGCGTCTTGCGCATGCCCAGCGCGTACGCGGCCTCGCTCTGGCCCTTCGGCAGCGAGTTGATGCCCGCGCGGAAGATCTCGGCGAGCACCGAGCCGTTGTAGAGCATCAGGCTGATCACGACCGCCGTGAACGCGCTCAGCTTCACCCCGGCCACCGGAAGGCCGTAGTAGAAGAAGAACATCATGATCACAAGCGGGATCGCGCGGAAGATCTCGACGATCACCGCCGCGGGGGCGCGCACCCACCCGTGGTCGGACAGCCGCGCGGCCGCGAAGATCGCGCCGAACAGCAGCGCCAGCACGGCTCCGGCGGCGAACGCGGTCAGCGTGTTGCCGATGGCCTCGACCAGGGAGAGCTGGATCTGCTTGTAGTTGATCCAGTCGAGCCTGCGGGCGCTGAACTGGTCGGTGACGATGAACCGCATGACCACGTACACCAGCGCCGCGGCCACCGCCGCGATGCCGATGACGGCCATGATCTTGTGACGGACGCGGGCCTTCGGACCGGGGACGTCGAACAGCACCATGCTCATCGGGCCACGCTCCACCGCTTCTCGAAGACCTGCTGGACGTACGTCAGCGGCAGCACCAGGATGATGAACCCGAGTGCGACCCACAGCAGTCCGATGAGGACGTTGTCACCCTGGTCCGACAGCTGCTCGCGGATGTTGCCCGCCTGGACGACGGCGAAGCCGGACGCGACCGTCGTGTTCTTCAGCAACGCGATCATGGTGCTCGTCATGGGCGGCACCACCGAGCGCAGCGCCTGCGGCAGCACCACGTTGCCGAGCATCTGCGTGAACGTGAGACCGAGAGCGCGCGAGGCCTCGGCCTGACCGACCGGCACGGTGTTGATGCCCGACCGCACGACCTCGCAGACGAACGCCGCGGTGTAGAGCGACAGGGACACCACCGCGGCGGTGTACGGCTCGATCTTCACGATGTCCAGCAGCGGGTACGCGAAGACGAAGAAGACGAAGACCAGCGTCAGCGGCGTGTTGCGCACGACCGTGACGTACGTCGTGCCGATGCTGCGGAACACCGGCACGGGGCTGACCCTCAGGGCCGCGAGGAGCGTGCCCAGCACCAGCGAGATCACCGCGGAGACCGCGAAGAGCTGGAGTGTCTGCCCGAATGCGCTGAGGAACAGATTTAGGTTGTTGGTGAGGACGCTCATCGGTTTCCTTGCCGTCCGTCCGCCTTCAAAGGAACGGCCGGTGGACCCACGCGGGATCCACCGGCCACGTGAGGAACCGTCAGTACCGGTCGATCTTCGGCTTCTCGGCGGACGAGCCGGACTTGCCCAGCGTGCCGTCGTAGATCTTCTGCCACGAGCCGTCGTCGAGCGAGGACTGCAGGATGTCGTTCACCTTGTCGCGCAGGGCCTTGTCGTCCTTGGGCAGGCCGATGCCGTACGGCTCGCTGGAGAACGTCTTGCCGACGACCTTCAGCTTGCCCTCCTCGGCGGCCGCGTAGCCCTTGAGGATCGCGTCGTCGGTGGTGACCGCGTCGACCTCACCGTTGAGCAGCTTGGTGACGCACTGCGAGTAGCCCTGGAACTCGAGGACGTTGCCTTCCTCGGTGAGCTTCTCGTCCTTGATGCGCTTGGCCGGCGTCGAGCCGGTCACCGAGCACACCTTCTTGCCCTTGAGGGTGTCCTTGCCGGTGATCGTGGTGTTGTCGGCCTTGATCAGCAGGTCCTGGCCGGCGACGAAGTACGGGCCCGCGAACGAGACCTTCTCCTTGCGACCGGCGTTGATCGTGTAGGTGCCGACGTAGTAGTCGACGTCACCGTTGATCAGCGCCTGCTCGCGAGCGGCGGACTGGATCGTCTTGAACTGGATCTTCGTCTCGGGGTCGAAGCCCAGCTTCGCGGCGATCAGGCGCGCGATGTCGATGTCGAAGCCGCTGTACTTGTTCGTCGTCGGGTCCTTGTAGCCCAGACCCGGCTGGTCTTCCTTGACACCGACGATGAGCTCGCCGCGCGCCTTGATCTTCTCGAACGAGGGCGAGCCCTCGACCTTGACGTCCTTGGCGACCTCGAAGAGGCCGGCGGGCGCCGGCTGATCGGTCGGGCTGCCCTCCTTGCCACACGCGGTCAAGGCCAGTGCGCCCGTGAGCAGCACCGCCGCAAGGGTGCGAACCCTCATCGTCCTTCTCCTGCCATTCGTTCGAAAGTGGGCTGACTACTAGTGAGTCAGGATCTTGCCAAGGAAGTCCTTCGCGCGGTTGGACTTCGGGGCCGAGAAGAACTCTTCCGGGGTGGAATCCTCGACGACCTCGCCGTCGGACATGAAGATCACCCGGTCCGCGGCCTTGCGGGCGAAGCCCATCTCGTGGGTGACGACCAGCATGGTCATCCCGTCCTTGGCCAGGCCCGTCATGACGTCCAGAACCTCCTGGACCATCTCGGGGTCGAGCGCGGAGGTCGGCTCGTCGAACAGCATCACCTTGGGCTTCATGGCGAGCGCGCGGGCGATCGCCGCGCGCTGCTGCTGCCCACCGGAGAGCTGAGCGGGGAACTTGTCGGCCTGGTTGGCGATCCCGACTCGCTCCAGCAGCTCCATCGCGGTCTTGCGGGCGTCGGCGGCCGGAGTCTTGCGCACCTTCATGGGCGCGAGCATCACGTTCTCGCCGATGGTCTTGTGCGCGAAAAGGTTGAAGGACTGGAACACCATGCCGACATCGGCACGGAGGCGGGCCAGTTCTTTTCCTTCGGCGGGAAGTGGTTGCCCGTCGACCTCGATGACGCCCGAATCGATCGGCTCGAGGCGGTTGATGGTCCGGCACAGGGTCGACTTACCGGAACCCGACGGCCCCAGCACGACCACGACCTGCCCCTTCGGCACTTCCAGCTGCACGTTCTTGAGCACGTGCAACGGGCCGAAGAACTTGTCCACACCCGCCACACGAATCATCGGCGGGGCAGAGGCGGCAGTCATCCAGTCCTCCATTTGGGGGTCGTCGGCGTTGGCGGAAACCTAGGTGTCCGCCACCACACCAGTCCAGGACATTGAGCAAGACTTAGGGTCTCAACTCTGTCACAGGCAGACATCGGTTGCCCGGGAGGTAGCGAAAGTGCGCGTGCTGCTCGTCGAGGACGACGACAGGGTCGCCGAGGCCTTGGTCCCAGCCCTGACCAGACGGGGTTTCCACGTGGACCGGCAGGCCACGGGCCGCGGCACGCTCGACCGGCTCGCCGGCGTCGACGTGGTGCTGCTCGACCTCGGCCTGCCCGACATGGACGGAGTGACGCTGTGCCGTGCCATCAGGGCCGCGTCGGACGTCGCGATCATCGTGGTGTCCGCGAGAGGGGAGATCGACGACCGGATCCTCGGCCTGCACGCCGGGGCCGACGACTACCTGGTCAAGCCTTATGACGTGGGAGAACTCGTCGCGCGGGTGCACGCCGTGAGGCGTCGCCGCGGTGCCGATCCGGTCGGTGTGGGCGCGGTGTCCACAGAGGTGTTCGAGACCGGTGACGTGCGGGTCGACCTGGGACGTCACGAGGTCACGGTCGCGGGGCAGTCGGTCGCCCTGTCCCGCAAGGAGTTCCAGGTGCTCGCCCTGGTCATGGCCGCGGGTGGCGCGGTGTGCACGCGGGAGCGGATCCTCGCGGAGGTGTGGGGCCGCACGTGGTCCGGCGCGAACCGCACGCTCGACGTGCACGTCGCCACGTTGCGGACCAAGCTCGGCAGGCCCGCGTTGCTGGAGACCGTGCGGGGCGTCGGATATCGGCTGGGGCAGGTGTGATCTCGATTGGGTGATGTTCTTCCGTCGGCGTGTCGCGACCGGGTGGGGTGACGGGCTGTGAGGTCTCGGCTGCTGGGCGTGGTGCTCGCGCTCATCGTGCTGGTCCTGGTGGGACTGGGCGTGCCGCTGGGCCGCGGCGTGGCTTCCGCGGAACAGCAGGAGATGTTCCTCGACCGGCTCACCGACACCAGCCGGTTCGCGTCGCTGGCGCAACGGCCGTTGATCGACGACAGCCCGCACCTGCTCCGGCCGGAGCTGGAGCGCTACGACGAGCTGTACGACATCGGCGTCGCCGTGGTGGCCCGCGACGCGCCGACCGTGCCGCTGGTGGCGTCGCGCAACGACCTGGCACTCGGGGACAGCACCGTGCAGGACCTGGTCAGCAAGGCGCTGGCCGGGCGCCTGCCGGTCGCTCCGCCGCTGTTCATGCCGTGGAGCGACACGATGGTCGTGCTCGCCGAGCCGGTGCTGGTCGACGGTGAGGTGCGGGGCGCGGTGATCACGTTCTCACCGACGGCCAAGACCCGGTTCGAGGTGCTCGCGTGGTGGGCCCTGCTGCTGGCCACGAGCCTGCTGGTGCTGGCGCTCGCGGTGCTGCTGGCGCTGCCGGTGGTGCGCTGGACGCTGCGGCCGGTGCAGGCGCTCGACGACGCGACCGGGAAGCTCCTCGCGGCGGTGGTGTCGGGCCGGCCGGTGCCTCCGGTGGGCGCGGAGTCCGGGCCGCCGGAACTGCGCCAGCTCTCGCGGTCGTTCGACCAGATGGCCGCGAACGTGAGCGACGTGCTTGCCGCGCAACGGGCCTTCGTCGCCGACGCCTCGCACCAGCTGCGCAACCCGTTGACGGCGCTGAAACTCCGGCTGTCCAATCTGGAGGGTCACGTCGACGCGGAGGCGGAGGTGCACCAGGTCGAGGCGCTGAGCGAGACCGACCGCCTCAACCGCATCCTCGACGAGCTGCTCTCCATGGCGCGCGCCGAGTCCAGTTCCGTGGACCCGGTCCCGGTCGACGTCGACAAGTCCGTGGCGGCACGGCTCTCGGCGTGGTCGTCGGCCGCGGCGGCGAAGGAGGTCCACCTCGTGCTCGACGGGGAACGGGTCGGCATGGCCCTCGTCCCGCCGCGCGGGGTGGAGACGATCCTGGACGCGCTGCTCGACAACGCGCTCAAGTTCACCGCGGAGGGCACGCTGATCGTGGTCGACGCCCGCAAGACCGGCGGGATGGTCCGGCTCTCCGTCGCCGACCACGGGCCCGGCCTGCAGGCCGACGAGCTCGAACGGGCCACCGACCGGTTCTGGCGCAGCCCGGCTCACCAGAACGTGCCGGGCTCCGGGCTGGGGCTGTCGATCGTGCGGCTGCTCGTCGAACGCGTCGACGGCACCGTCGACCTCGAATCCCCCGCGGACGGCGGGCTGAAGGTCGTGATCACGCTCCCGGCGGTCTGATCAGACCTTGGCCTCGCGGTAGTAGCGCATGGCGCCGTTGTGCAGCGGCACCGGCGACGTCTCGATCGCGGATCTCTGCTCGATCGTGCGCGCCGCCGAGTGCGCCTTCACGAGATCGGGCTGACCGTCGAAGAGCTGCCGCACCAGCGCCTCGGCCACGTCGTCGGGCATCGACTCGGTGACGAGCAGGAAGTTGCGCACCACCAGCGTGATGACCGGGCCGGAGCGCAGGTTGTAGATCGAGGCGGGCAGCGTCGCCGACCCGTACACGGGGTACTGCTGGCGGAACGCCGGCAGCTCGTCCTTCAGGTCGAGCATCCGCACGCCGAGGCCCTTGGTGAGGTCGGTGATCCGGCCCGTCGGCAGGCCGCCCGACCAGAAGAACGCGTCGATCCTGCCCTCCTGCATGGCCTGCGCCGAGTCGTCGAGGCCGAGGTTCACGGCCTGGGGCGTGACGTTGCGGGCCCGCAGCAGCCGGCTCGCGATGATCTCGACACCCGAGCCCGTCGCGCCGATCGACACGCGCAGCCCCGACAGTTCGCCGAGCTTCGTCACCGGCAGGTCGGCGCGGACGATGACCTGCAGGTAGTCGTCGTGCATGCGGGCCAGCGCGCGCAGCTTCGACGCGCCTTCCATCCCCTCGACCGCGTCGGCCTGCGAGAAGCCGACCTCGGCCTGGCCGGTGACGAGCCGGGTGACGTTGTCCTTCGACCCGTCGGTCCGGACGACCTGGGGCCGCGCGATGCCGAGACGGCCGCTCCAGATGTCCGCGAGGCCACTGCCGAGCGCGTAGTAGACGCCGGTCTCGCTGCCCGTCGCCATCGTGATCTTGATGTTCGACACCGAGCTGCTACAGCCCGTCAGGACCGTTGCGGCGGTCAGCAGGCTCACGGCGACATGCACTCGTCCGAACACCAGCGCATCGTGCCACGGGGGCGGGCCGGGCCTGCACCCGACGAAGGTCCTGCCTGGTCAACGCGCGGATGGGGCCGCCTTTGCCCGGTCCGCGAGACTCGGGCGTGTGACCAGGGGTTATCGTGTTCCTGTGAGTACCGCGCAAGTTCGCAAAAGCTTCCAGATCCGCACGTTCGGGTGTCAGATGAACGTGCACGACTCCGAGCGGCTCGCCGGTCTGCTGGAAGACGCGGGCTACGCGCGTGCCACCGAGGACGAGCAGGCGGACGTCGTCGTCTTCAACACCTGCGCGGTCCGTGAGAACGCGGACAACAAGCTGTACGGCACGCTGGGCCACCTGGCCCCGCAGAAGACGGCGAATCCGAACATGCAGATCGCCGTCGGCGGCTGCCTCGCGCAGAAGGACCGCAGCGAGATCGTCCGGCGCGCGCCGTGGGTGGACGTCGTGTTCGGCACGCACAACATCGGGTCGCTGCCGGTGCTGCTCGAACGCGCCCGCCACAACTCCGAGGCACAGGTCGAGATCCTCGACTCGCTGGAGACGTTCCCGTCGTCGCTGCCGGCCGCGCGCGACTCCGCCTACTCGGGATGGGTGTCGATCTCGGTGGGCTGCAACAACACCTGCACGTTCTGCATCGTGCCCTCGTTGCGCGGCAAGGAGAAGGACCGCCGTCCCGGCGACGTGCTCGCCGAGGTGCAGACGCTCGTCGACGAGGGTGTGCTGGAGGTGACGCTGCTGGGGCAGAACGTCAACTCCTACGGCGTCGAGTTCGGCGACAGGCTGGCGTTCGGCAAGCTGCTGCGCGCCTGCGGCGAGATCGACGGGCTGGAGCGCGTGCGCTTCACCTCCCCGCACCCCAAGGACTTCACCGACGACGTCATCGCCGCCATGGCCGAGACGCCCGCGGTGTGCCCCAGCCTGCACATGCCGCTGCAGTCCGGTTCGGACCGTCTGCTCAAGGCGATGCGCCGCTCGTACCGCACCGAGAAGTACCTGGGGATCATCGAGAAGGTCCGTGCCGCGATGCCGGACGCCGCGATCACCACGGACATCATCGTGGGCTTCCCCGGCGAGACCGAGGAGGACTTCCAGGGCACGCTCGACGTGGTGCGCCAGGCGCGGTTCTCCTCCGCGTTCACGTTCCAGTACTCGAAGCGCCCCGGCACCCCGGCCGCCGACCTGCCGGACCAGTTGCCCAAGGCCGTCGTGCAGGAGCGCTTCGACCGGCTCGTGGCGCTGCAGAACGAGATGACGCACTCGTTGAACATCGAGCAGGTCGGCCGCACGGTCGAGGTCCTCGTCGCGACCGGTGAGGGCAAGCGCGACGCCGAGACCCAGCGGATGAGCGGCCGTGCGCGCGACGGCCGTCTCGTGCACTTCACTCCTGGCGCGACGGCTCCGCGTCCCGGCGACGTCGTCGAGACCGTCGTGACGTACGCGGCCCCGCACTACCTCGTCGCGGACGGCGAACCGCTGACGTGGCGCCGCACCAAGGCCGGCGACCGCTCCGAGGCCGGCATCAAGCCCAAGACCGCGGGCATCGGCCTGGGTCTGCCCTCGTTCGGAGCGCCCGCGCCGTTGCCCGCTGTCTCGGGGTGCGCGGCTCAGTGAGTGATCCAAGAGAATCGGACGACTTCTTGCGCAAGGAAATCGACTCGGTGGAGCACGAAGCGGCCAAGCGCATCGATCCCGGTCAGGGCGCGCTGACGATCTCGATCGCGGTGCTCGCGATCCTGGTGTCGCTGGTCCTGCCGTGGATCGGCGAGTACACGGGCCTGCAGGTCGTGCTCGGCGAGTCGGCGCTGTTCCTCCCGAAGCTGTTCTCGTACCTGGCTCTCGGCTTCGGCGTCGTCGGTTCCGGCGTCACGCTCGCGGTGCGGCGCTGGGGCCTCACGTGGGTGTGCTCGCTGGGGCTGTTCGCGGGGTCGATCATCGGTGTGCTGTCGATCTGGACGCAGCAGACCACGACGAGCAACAAGACGATCGGTCCCGGCCCGGGGCTCGGGCTGATCATCGCGGTGATCGCCGTGATCGTGCTGCTGGTCAAGTGGGTGAAGATCGCGGCCTCGCGCCCGCCCCAGCTGTGATCGGACCGCTGTGAGAACGGCACCTGGCTGATCGGTGTCGCTGCTCGGCGGCGACGACCAGAAGTGGCGAACTTCCCGCTGAGAACGTCTGAGGGCCCCTCTCCACTGGGAGAGGGGCCCTCAGACGTTAGAACCTCTAGCGGGTCGCCAGCGCCTGCTCAGCGGCGGCGAGCCACTCACGCCACTGGGCGGCCTGAGCCTCGGCCTGCTCGGTGCGGCGCTTGTCGCCCGCGGCACGGGCCTTGGCGGCCTGCGCCTCGAACTGCTCCACGCGCTCGCGGAACTGGGCCACGCGGGCCTCGGCCTCGGGGTCGGACCGGCGCCACTGGGCGTCGACCGCGCCGCGGACCCGCTCCTCGATGGAGCGGAGCTTGCCCTCGAGGTCGCGGATGCGCTCACGCGGCACCTTGCCGATGGCGTCCCAGCGTTCCTGGATCTTGTAGAGGGCGTTGCGGGCCGCCTCGAGGTCACCCGACGGGTCGATGCCCTCGGCCTCGGCGAGCAGCTCCTCCTTCAGCTTCGCGTTGGCCGAGAACTCGGCGTCCCGCTCGCTGAACGCCTCGGAACGCTTCTGGAAGAACGCGTCCTGCGCCGCCCGGAACCGCTGCCACAGCGCGTCGTCGGCCTCCTTGGGCGCACGCCCGGCGGCCTTCCACTCGACCATCAGCTCCTTGTAACGACCGGCCGTGGGGCCCCAGTCGTCGGAGTCGACGAGCTTCTCGGCCTCGTCGACGAGCGCCTGCTTGGAGCCCTTCGCGACCGAACGCTGGCGGTCGAGGTCCGCGAAGTGCGAGCCGCGACGGCGGTTGAACGCGTCACGGGCCTTCGAGAACCGGCGCCACAACTGCTCGTCGGTCTTGCGGTCGACGCCGCGGATGGTCTTCCACTCGTCGAGGATCTGGCGCAGCCGGTCGCCCGCGACCTTCCACTGCGTCGACTCGTTCGCGATCGACTCGGCCTCGTCGACGAGCGCCTGCTTGCGCGCCACGGACTGGGCTCGGGCGGCCTCCTTGGCCTCCTTCGCCTTCTCCATGCCGGCCTCGGCCTGCACCAGCACGTGCTCGACACGGGCGGCCAGCGCCTTCAGGTCGCCGACGACGGCGGCCTCGGCGAGCTGCTCCTTGACGTGCTTCGCGCTGGTGAGGGCGTGCTTGGGGTCGCCGGCGCCGGACTTGAGCCGCGACACGAGCAGCTCGACCTCGGTGCGCAGGTCGTCGAAGCGCCGCGCGAAGTGCGCGAGACCCTCGACCGGCTCACCGGCCTGCCACGACCCGACAGCACGTTCGCCGTCCTCGGTCTTCACGTACACGGTGCCGTCGGCGTCCACGCGCCCCCAGCGGTCAGGGTGGTCCGACGCCACGGGGACGGCCGGAGGCGACGCCTGCGGCGGGGTCTCCTTCGGCGTTTCCTCGACCCCGCCCTCGGCTGCGACCGCCACTGGAGCGGTCTCGGCCACGGCCTCCGGTGTGCTGTCCTGCTCCGACATCGCCGGTTCCTCCCATCTGACGCCCGTGCCTGCCACGGGCGCCCCGCCAGAAGCGGGGCCGATGCAATACGGGCGCTGGAGGGTCTCCCGTCCCCAGTTCCCCGCGCGCATTCAAACAGGTCAGAGCTCGACTCGGTACTGGGAGTCCACGATAGGTAGCCTGGTTCGTTGTGATCACCCGCGCTGTGGTGGTGCCGCACCCACCTCTTCTGGTGCCAGAACTGGTCGTGGGAGCCGCCGCCGAAACCGAGTCCGTGCGCGCCGCAACCCTTGCCGCAGCAGGAAAACTGCCCGGTCCGTGGGTCGCGGTGGCAGTGGACGACGGTGGCCGTGCGACCTACGTGCCTCCGTTGTCGGGAAGTTTTCTCGGTTATGGGGTCGATCTGCCCGCGTCACTCGGCGGTGACCTGGCCCCGGACGCCCGGATTCCGTTGCCAGTGCTAATCACCGCGTGGCTTCGGGAACGCTGCGCAGTCGAGGTGTCACGCGTCGAACTCGTACCGCGTGACCTGCCCGTCTCCGATTGTGTCTCGTTTGGACAACAACTCGCGTCCGAGGACGCCGGCCTCCTCGTTCTGGGCGACGGCTCGACCCGGCACGGCCCGCGCTCACCCGGATCGGACGACGAGCGTTCGGGACCTTTTGATTCTTTGGTCCACACTCTGCTTGCCGCGGCCGACGTGGACGGCCTGCTCGCCCTCGACCTCGACCTCGCCCGCGAACTCGGCGCGCAGGGCCGTGCGGCGTGGCAGGTCCTCGCCGGCGTGCCCGGACCGTGGCGTTGCGCCAGTGCCGAGTTCTTCGCACCGTTCGGCGTGGGCTACCACGTCGCTGTCTGGGAGCGCCCGTGATCACCCCCATCGCAGTCGTCGGACCCACCGCGACCGGCAAGTCCGACCTGGCCGTCGCGCTCGCGGAACGGTTCGGGGGAGAGGTCGTCAACGCCGACGCCATGCAGCTCTACCGCGGCATGGACATCGGCACGGCCAAGATGCCCGTCGCCGAACGCCGGGGCGTGCCGCACCACCTGTTCGACGTCCTGTCCGTCACGGAGACCGCGTCCGTGGCCGCCTACCAGCGCGAGACGCGGGCCGTCGTCGAGGACCTGCTCGCCGCGGGCCGCACCCCGGTGCTCGTCGGTGGTTCGGGGCTCTACGTGCAGGCGGTGCTGGACGACCTGAAGTTCCCCGGCACCGACGACGCCGTGCGCCTGCGCTTCGAGGCCGAACTGGCGTCCTCGGGCTCCGAGGCGTTGCACCGGCGCCTGCAGGAGCTCGACCCGGCCGCCGCGATCGCGATCCTGCCGTCCAACGGCCGCCGCATCGTGCGCGCGCTGGAGGTCATCGAGCTGACGGGGCAACCGTTCTCGGCGAACCTGCCCAAGCCCGGCCCCGCCCGGTACGGCACCGTCCAGATCGGCGTCGACCGCGAGGTGTCCGAACTGGACTCCCGGGTCGACCTGAGGGTGGACCAGATGTTCGCGTCCGGCCTGGAGGCCGAGGTGCGCGCCCTCGTCCGGATCGGCCTGCGTGACGGCAAGACCGCGTCCCGCGCCCTCGGCTACCAGCAGGTGCTGTCCGCAATGGACGGAGCCTGCACGATCGACTTCGCCGCCGAGGAGACCAAACGCGCCACCCGCCGGTTCGTGCGGCGGCAGCGGTCGTGGTTCCGGCGTGACCAGCGCATCACCTGGCTCGACGGTGCTCGCCCGGATCTTTTGGACGCCGCCGGTAGCCTTGTCCCGTGGAGTTCGTGAAGGGGCACGGCACGGAGAACGACTTCGTCATCCTGCCCGACCTCGATGACCAGCTGGACCTGACCGTCGCGCGCGTGCAGGCGCTGTGCGACCGGCAGCGCGGCCTGGGCGCCGACGGCGTGCTGCGCGTCGTCCGGTCCGATGGCACCTCCGGCGGCAAGTGGTTCATGGACTACCGCAACGCCGACGGCTCCATCGCCGAGATGTGCGGCAACGGCCTGCGCGTCTTCGCCCGCTACCTCGTCGACGCGGGCCACCAGCCGCAGGGCGAGTTCGTGGTGGGGACCCGCGCCGGTGACCGGACGGTGACGACGCACCCGGACGGCTCCGTCACGAACGACATGGGTCCCGCACGCGTCACCGGCACGTCCATCGCCGCGGTCGACGGCGCCGGCATCGGCGGCTTCGCGGTCGACGTGGGCAACCCGCACCTGGCGTGCGTCACCGACGTCCCGGTCGAGGGCTTCGACCTCACCGTGCCGCCCGGCTTCGACCCGGTGATGTTCCCGCACGGCGTGAACGTCGAGCTCATCAACGTGATCGGCGACGCCGCGCTGCGCATGCGCGTCTACGAGCGCGGCGTGGGGGAGACCCGCTCGTGCGGCACCGGCACCGTCGCGTCCGTCGCCTCGTGGCTCGCGGGCCAGGGCAGGACCACCGGCTCGGCGACCGTCGACGTCCTCGGCGGCCAGGTCGTCGTGACCATCGAGCCGACGACGTCGACCCTCACCGGACCTGCCGTGCTCGTCGCGCGCGGCGAGCTCGACAAGTCCTGGTGGGACGCCCTCGCCTGAGCTTTGAGGCGCTAACTGATATATCGCATATCAGTGCAGCGGGTAGACCTCGATCTTCCCGAGCCGCTCGGGCTTGACCACGGACGGGTTCGAGTCCGGCGCCGTCAGGCACACGAGGTGGTCGTCGACGACGGCGACGGCGAACACCGTCTGCGTCGTCTCGACCCGATGTGTGATCTTGCCGCCCTCCGTCACCCGGAACGCCGCGGGCTGCAACGCCGGCGCCACCCACACGCCGTCCCCGTCACCCGCGATCCCGTCCGGCGCGATCCCGAACTCCTTCACATCGGCCCACACCCTGCGGTTTTGCAACGATCCGTTGCGGTCGACCGAAAACGAAGTGAGCTGAAACGCAACGGTCTCGGCGACGACGAGGATGCTGCCGCTCTCCGACTCGCCCGTCGGGTCGGGCAGCAGCGCCATGCCGTTCGGGAACTTGAGGTCCTCGGCGACGACGCTGACCGAACCATCGGGCTGAACGAGTGCCAGCGCGGCGCCCTGCGGGTCGAAGTCCGGTTCGAGCAGTCGCGGGATGCCGACCTCGTCGATCAGCCCGTGCAGGTCGAAGCCGAAGTTGCCGACGTACGCGCGGCCCTCGCCGTCGACGAGCATGTCGTTGGCGTGGAACGTCGCGATATCCGATATATCAGCGTGCAGGACGAGGTCGTCGCCTTCGAGACGGCGGACCGTGCGGTCGAGCATCGAGACGACCAGCAATCGGCCGTCGGGCAGCCAGCCGAGGCCCGAGGGCTGACCGTCGAAGGCCACGACGACCTCGTCGTCACCGGTCGTCAGGTCGAGGGCGTGCACCTCGCCCGCGTAGAAGTCGGAGTAGTAGAGGCGGCCGTCGGGACCGCGTCGCGGCCCCTCGCCGAAGTGGAGACCTTCCCGCACAACCCTCGTGTCAGCCATGGGCCTCGACGCTAGACGCGGCCGGCAGGTCCCGCATAGTCCGCAACGGCGAGAACAGCACCCACAACATCCCGGCCACCGAGCCGATCAGGGACACCCACAGCGTCGGCACGATCCCGATCCACGTGCCGAGCCCGCCGCCCAGCAGCGCGCCCAGCGGCGTCGCGCCCCACACCACCCAGCGGATCGAGGCGTTCATCCGGCCCAGCAGGTGATCAGGGCAGATCGCCTGCCGGTAGCTCACCTGGCCGACGTTGTAGACGACGACGCCGAACGCGCTGATCGCGAGCCCTGCCATCGCGAACGTGATGCCCCAGCCAGGCTTCGTGAGCGGCATCAGCAGCACGAAAGGCCAGGTCAGCATCGGCACGAGCCAGATCAGGCGAGCCTGTCCGATCAGCACGCCGAGTCGGTGCGCGACCATGGCGCCGAGCACGCCGCCGACACCGCTGGCGCTGAAGACCAGACCCGCCGTGCCCTCGCTCAGCCCCGCGACCCGCAGCAGGAACAGCACGCTCACGGCGTTCTGGATACCGTGGAAGAAGTTCGACGTACCGGTGCAGGCCACGATCTTGCGCAGGGTGGGGTTGCCGAAGACGAACCGCAGCCCCTCCATGATCTCGCGCCGCAGGTGCGGGTCGGGGTGGCGTTCCGGCGTGGTCTCCACCGTCCTGATCCGGAACAGGAAGAACGCCGAGCTCAGGTAACCGAGGCCCGTCGCGAGCACGCCGTTGGCCGCGCCGAGGAACTGCGCCACGTACCCGCCGATCGCCGGTCCCGACACGTCCGCCACGGACATGCTGGCCTGCAGTTTCGAGTTGCCCTCGACCAGCTGGTCGCGTCCCACGAGCGACGGCAGGTACGACTGGTACGCGACGTCGAAGAAGACGGTGCACACGCCGATCGCGAGACTCACGACGATCAGCTGCGGCAGGTCGAGCACACCCATCCACCCCGCGACGGGCACGCTCAGCATCAGCGCGGCGCGGGCGACGTCCATCGCGATCATCAGCGGCTTGCGGTGCATGCGGTCGACCCAGACGCCCGCCGGAAGCCCGATCAGCAGGAACGCCACGGTGCTCGCGGCGGCGAGCAGTCCCATCTCGAACGGTGTCGCGTGCAGCGCGCCTGCCGCGAGCAGCGGGATGACCGTGATGCCGATGCTCACACCGAACTGGCTGATCGTGTCGCCGATCCACAGCCGGCGGAAGTCGTGATGCCCCCAAAGCGTCATGGCGGGGAGTCTGCGCCGAGTGATTGGAAACTGTCAATCACTCAACTAGACTGGGCCCGTGCCACTCTCCCGGAAGCGACGTCCCGCGACGAGTCAGGAAGCCGCCGCCCTGAGCTCTGACCTGCGGTTGCGGATGATCCGCATGACGTTCGAGCGCCCGCTCACCAACAAGGAGCTGGCGCAACGCCTGGGCAAGGACCCGGCCACGACGCTGCACCACGTGCGCAAGCTCGTCGCCGCCGGATTCCTGGAGGCGATGCCGTCACGCGCGGGCAACCGGGGCGCGAAAGAGATCCCCTATCGGTCGACAGGGCTGTCCTGGCAGCTCGACAACAGCGAAAATGCGGTCGCCGTCGGCGAGGCGATGTTGCACGCTTTCCTCGGCGAGGTCGCCGACATCGGGCTCAGTGACGTGGATCAGAGCCGTCTGGTCGTGACCGTCGACCCGGAGGAACTAAAGCAGCGGCTCGCTTCGTTGATGGATGAGCTGGCCGCGCAACCGGTCAATCCGGATGTTCCCCGTGTGGCGATCTACCTCGCGGTGTATCCGGGGGACTAACTGTCCGTGGGACGATGAAGGGCAAATGACGGAAAACATCCAGAGCACAGAGTTCGACCCCGAGTTCGACACCACCTGGGAAGAGGAAGAACTCTCCACCGGTGACTTCGAACGCGTCGAGCGCGCGGCATTGCGCCGCGTCGCGGGGCTGTCCACCGAGCTCGAGGACGTCACCGAGGTCGAGTACCGCCAGCTTCGCCTGGAGCGGGTCGTGCTCGTCGGGGTGTGGACCGAGGGCACGGCAGCGGACTCCGACGCGTCGATGGCCGAGCTCGCGCGCCTCGCCGAGACCGCCGGCTCCGAGGTGCTCGAAGGCGTGGTGCAGCGCCGTGACAAGCCGGACGCGGCGACGTACATCGGCTCCGGCAAGGTCTCGGAGCTGCGGGACGTCGTGCAGTCGACCGGCGCGGACACGGTGATCTGCGACGGTGAGCTCTCGCCCGGCCAGCTGCGTCAGCTGGAGGAGAAGCTCAAGGTCAAGGTCATCGACCGCACCGCGCTCATCCTGGACATCTTCGCGCAGCACGCGCAGTCCAAGGAGGGCAAGGCGCAGGTCGAGCTGGCCCAGCTGCAGTACCTGATGCCGCGACTGCGCGGTTGGGGTGAGTCGCTGTCGAGGCAGGCCGGCGGTCGTGCCGGTGGCGGCAACGGCGGCGTGGGTCTGCGCGGTCCCGGTGAGACCAAGATCGAGACCGACCGCCGACGGATCCGCGCGCGCATCGCCAAACTGCGCCGCGAGATCGCCGCGATCGGCGTCGTCCGCGAGACCAAGCGGGGCCGCCGCACGGCGAACGAGATCCCGAGCATCGCGATCGCGGGCTACACCAACGCGGGCAAGTCGTCGCTGCTCAACGCGCTGACGGGCGCCGGTGTACTGGTGGAGGACGCGCTGTTCGCCACCCTCGACCCGACGACGCGCCGCGCGCTGACGCCCGATGGCCTGCCGTACACGCTGACGGACACGGTCGGCTTCGTCCGGCACCTGCCGCACCAGCTGGTCGAGGCGTTCCGCTCCACGCTGGAGGAGGTCGGCCAGTCCGACCTGCTCGTGCACGTGGTCGACGGTTCCGACGGCATGCCGGAGAAGCAGGTCAAGGCCGTGCGGGAGGTCCTCGCCGAGATCAACGACGAGTCCGGCACGCCGATGCCGCGTGAGCTGCTCGTCGTGAACAAGATCGACGCCGTGGGCGACCTGGGCATGGCCCGGCTGCGGCACCTGTTCCCGGACGCCGAGTTCGTGTCGGCGCACTCGGGCCTCGGCATCGAGGAGCTGCGGGTCCGCATCGCCGAGCTGATGCCACGTCCTGAGGTCGTGGTCGAGGCCCTCGTGCCGTACGCGCGCGGCGAGGTCGTCGCCCGCGTGCACCGCGACGGCGAGGTGCTGTCCGAGAAGCACACGGAGTCGGGCACTCTGCTCAACGCCCGTGTGCGTCCGGACCTCGCCGGCGTGCTCGAGGAGTTCGCGACGAACGGGACGCCTGCTTGATCCTCCCGCCTCCACCGGTGGACGTGTGCCCGGTAGCCATGCAGGAGCTCTCCGGGCTCACGTCCGACGGCAAGCAGTTCTTCGCCGTCAGCGACAGCGACAACGGGACGCTGCGCATCCAGGTCATGGGCCGAGACTGCGTGGTGACACGCACGATCACCGCGCCCGTCGACCCGTACGACGTCGAGGACCTGGCGATGACGCCGGACGGCACCCTCTGGGCGTCCGACACCGGCGACAACGGCAAGTCCCGCTCCACGGTCGCCCTGCACAAGGTCTCGCCTTCGGGCGCCGTGGAGCGGTTCCGCGTCACCTACCCGGACGGCAAGCACGACGCCGAGGCGCTGCTCATCGACAAGTCCGGAACGCCGTACATCATCACCAAGGAACCTCTCGGTTCCGCGCTGGTATATCGCCCGACGGCCCCGCTCCGAACTGATATATCGGTGCCGTTGGAGCAGGTCACCCGCGTGTCGCTGTCGTCGACGGACACGCCCGGCGGCCCGTTGGAAGGCACCCTCGACTCGCGCCTGGTGACCGGAGCGGCCTCCATGGCCGACGGCTCCGTCATCGCCCTGCGCACCTACACCGACGCGTACCTCTACCCGGTCCCCGACGGTGACGTCGTCAAGGCCCTGTCCGGCGACCCGGTCCGCGTCCCGCTGCCGAACGAGCCCCAGGGCGAGGCCATCGCCTTCGACCCGGACGGCACCCTGCTCTCCGCCTCCGAAGGTGCGGGCACCCCGATCCGCGCCGTCGCGGGCGCCGCGGCCCTGGCCCAGCCACCACCGCCGACGGCCACGACGCCACCAGCGGCCGCCGACCAGCCGGAGGCCGCGCCGTCGGACTCGTCAGGCGGCGCGTGGCAGAACTGGCCCCTGGCACTGAGCCTGGGCGGCATCGTGCTCGTCGTCGCCCTGGTCATCGGCCTGCGCTTCCGCCGCCGTGCCTAATTCTGGGGCCTGATATCCGATATATCAGTCCCAGGCGACGGGCATCCGCTCCAGCCCGCCGATCACCAGGCTCGCCCGGTGCGGCAGCTCGTCCTCGGCGACGGCGAGCCGCAACTTCGGGAACCGAGTGAACAGCCCGGGATAGGCGATCTTCAACTCGATCCGCGCCAGGTGCTGCCCGATGCACTGGTGGATGCCGTGCCCGAACGCGAGATGCCCCGCCGTACCCCGAGCCAGGTCCAGGACATCCGGGTCGGCGTAGCGAGCCGGATCCCGGTTCGCCGACCCCAGCTCGACGAACACGGTGTCTCCCGCACGCACGACGACACCCTCGATCTCGGCGTCCTCGACCGCGGTCCGCGCCGTAGCGGGCGTCAGACTGATATATCGCAGCAGCTCCTCGACGGCCGCCCCCGGATCAGCGAGCATCGCCTCCACCCGAGCCGGCTCGCGCAGCAGTTCCAGCGTCCCGAGCGACAACATGTTGGTGGTCGTGTCGAGCCCGCCGCCGAGCAACGCCATGCCCATCGTGGCCATCTCGTCGTCGCTCAGGTCGTGGTCCGCGTTGACCAGATCGCTGAGCACGTCGTCAGTCGGCCGCGCCCGCTTGGCCGCGACCATCTCCAGCATGAACAACTGAAGCCGTTCGAACGCGGCGAACATCGCGGCAGCCTCGTCGGCCTCCGCGCCGCTGGCCCCGGTCAGCAGCATCGCGTCCTGCTGGAACTCCGTCCGCCGCTCGTACGGAACCCCGAGCAGCTCGCAGATCATCAGCCCGGGCACGGGCACCGCGAAGTGCTCGACCAGGTCGGCCGGCGACCCCTGCGCGGCCAGCGAGTCGAGGTGCTCGCCCGTGATCACCTCGAGCCGCTCGGCGAGCAGCCGCATCCGCCGCACCGTGAACTGACCGGTCAGCCTGCTCCGGTACCGCGTGTGGTCCGGCGGGTCGTGATCGGTGAACGCACCGGGCGGCGACGGCGGCGCGTCCCCAGGGCTGCCCGGCCCGAACGGGTTGTGCATCAGATCCGGCCGGATGCTGAACCGGCCGTCCGCGAGCACCGCGCGGACAGTCGCGTGGTCGTGCGCCCGCCAACCGGCGTGCCCGTCCGGGAACGTCATCGGACTCAGTGGCATTGCTCCCCCTTTGCAACGAGTTCGTTTCCCCTCCCCGCAAGCTAAAAACGTTTGCGGACGAAGTCAAAAGACTCATTGCAATGGCTTGAAGCGCAAGGCACCATGGGGTTGTGCCTGGTAAGCGGCTAGACGAAGAAGAACGGCAGCTCATCGCCCAGTTCCTCTGGGACGGGCTGGGGTACTCCGAGATCGGCAGGCGGTTGCAAAGGCCTGCCTCGACGATCCAGCGCGAAGTCGCCCGCAACGGTGGCCACAACAGCTACCGGCCGGGCGCCGCGCACCGTGCGGCGAGCGAGCGGGCGATGCGCCGGATGCCCTCCGTCGACGACCTCGACATCGACGAGGAGGCGTACTCGTTCGACCGCAGTCCGGTGAAGGTGCAGGAGTTTCACCTGAGGCTGCTCGCGGTCTTCCGCCAGACCGGACTGTCGCGCACAGCGGCGCGGATCCTCGCCGAGATCTTCATGACCGACAAGGGCAGCCTGACCGCGACCGAACTGGTGCTGCGGCTGTCGGTCAGCCCGGCGACGGTCTCGCGGTCGACGGCCTACCTGCAGGAGATCGACCTGCTGCACAGCGAACGCGACGGCAAACGCGTGCGCTACTACCTGGGCGACGACCTCTGGTACCGGGCGTGGCTTTCCAGCGGGCAGCGCAACGCGACCTGGGCGGACACCGGACTGGACGGTGCCGAGATCTTCGGTCTCGACACGCCGGTCGGTGCCCGCCTCAAGGACATGGGGCAGTTCTTCGCGTTCGTCGTCGTGGACATGGACGCCACGCGCGAGAAGTGGCTCGACTTCTTCGACAAGAAGAAGCGGGCCCGCGGAGAAGTTACGGGAGACGCCTGAGCACGGTCACGACCTTGCCCAGGATGGTGGCCTCGTCGCCGTTGATCGGCTGGTAGGCCGGGTTGTGCGGCATCAGCCACACGTGGCCGTCCTTGCGCTTGAACGTCTTCACGGTCGCCTCGCCGTCGATCATGGCGGCGACGATCTCACCCTGGTCGGCCGTGGGCTGCTTGCGGATCACGACCCAGTCGCCGTCGGTGATCGCGGCGTCGACCATCGAGTCACCGACGACGCGCAGCAGGAACAGCTCACCCTCGCCGACGATCTCACGCGGCAGCGGGAACACGTCCTCGATCGACTCCTCGGCCAGGATCGGGCCACCGGCAGCGATCCGGCCGAGCATCGGCACGTACGCGGGCGTCGGCTTGGACATCGGGTCGAGACCGGCGTCGATCTCGTTGGGCAGCATCCCGACCGCGCGCGGGCGGTTCGGGTCGCGGCGCAGGAAGCCCTTCCGCTCCAGCGCGCGCAACTGGTACGCGACGGACGAGGTCGACGTGAGGCCCACGGCCTCGCCGATCTCGCGCACGCTCGGCGGGTAGCCGAAACGGTCGACCCAATCGCGGATCACGTCGAGCACCTTGCGCTGACGCAGAGTCAGGCCGGCGTTCCCCGCGATCTCGTTCATCTGTGTCTCCACAAGAGCGGGATCCGGGTCGATCGTCTTGCCTGCCACGGTCGCTGTCCTCCTCGCCGCCCCCAGTTCGAATGGGATTCCGGCCTCCGTCGATCTTCGTGCTCGACGGTAGTCGTGTTTGCTGCACAGATCAAACACCTGTTCGAGGTATTTGGGCGCGTGTTGTGGCGTTCGAAGAGCGGGTCTGGTAGAAATTCGCACGGACGTTCGATCGAACCCCTGTTCGATCAAGGTGTTTGACCTGCGATGGAGGTCGTGATGGCGGTGCTCGTCGAGAAGCGGTTGCGCGTTGTCGAGGACGCGGATGTCGCAGCGGGACGTCCACTCCGTTCGGGGCCCAGGGTCATGCCGCGCCGCCCGGCGACGAGGCCGCATCCGGTCGTGGTGCCTGCCAGGCGCGAGTCCAGCTCGTGCGAGGTCCGGCCGAAGCGCGAGTCGCTGTTCGAACTCGTCGCCGTCGGTGTCCTGAGCGCTCTGACGGTCGTCGCGCTCGGTGTGCTCTACCTACAGCAGGCGGGGGTCACCCCGTAGGCCTGCCCCTACATCTTGTGTTTCGGTGCCCGCCGTGACGTGAACGCTCCGTCACCGGCGGGCTTTTTTGCGTAATCGCCGCTGATCGGCGCAACGTTCCCCCGTTCGAGTGGTGTGTCGAGTTGCGTCCGCGTCGGTTGCGATCTAGGTTCTACCCCTACATCTAGTGGTTGCACCGTTGTAAGTAGTCCACAGGTTGTGGGTAACCCGACCAGTGAGGCTGCTGCGATGGGTGCTGCGCGGGGGAAGGGGTGAGGTGGCGTGCGGTGTCCGTTCTGCCGCCATTCGGACTCGCGGGTGGTCGACTCCCGCGAGGTCGACGAGGGTCAGGTGATCCGTCGTCGGCGCTCCTGCAACAGCTGCAGCCGCAGGTTCACCACGGTCGAAGAAGCGGTTCTCGCCGTGGTCAAGCGCTCCGGCGTGACGGAACCTTTCAGCCGCGACAAGGTCGTCGTGGGCGTGCGCAGGGCGTGCCAGGGCCGCCCGGTCGACGAGGACGCGTTCCAGGTGCTGGCACAGCAGGTGGAAGAGTCGATCCGGTCGACGGGGTGCGCGGAAATCGCCAGCCATGAGGTGGGGCTCGCCATTCTCGGCCCCCTGCGTGAGCTCGACGAGGTCGCTTATCTGCGCTTCGCGAGCGTTTACAGGTCCTTCTCGTCCGTCGAGGACTTCGAGAAGGAAATTCTTGATCTTCGCACTGCGAGAGCCGAGGAAGCACCGGCCGAGCAGTGATCCGCGCGCACCAAAGCGCGTGAGGCAACCATCTTTTCCAAGCACCTGCACTAGGGAGATCCACCGTGACCGAGACCGTCGGCGGCTCAGCCAAGAAGACAGCCGCACGGGCGGCTGCGAAGCCTGCCGCGCTCAAGATCCAGCGCGTCTACACCACCGAAGGCAGCCACCCCTATGACGAGGTCACGTGGGAGCGCCGCGACGTCGTCATGACGAACTGGCGCGACGGCTCGGTGAACTTCGAGCAGCGCGGTGTCGAGTTCCCCGCCTCCTGGTCGGTGAACGCCACCAACATCGTCACCAGCAAGTACTTTCGCGGGGCCGTCGGCAGCGAGGTGCGCGAGCAGTCGCTGCGCCAGCTGATCGACCGCGTCGTGAAGACCTACGTGGGCGCCGGCAAGGACCACGGCTACTTCACCGGCGAGCAGGACGCAGAGATCTTCGAGCACGAGCTCACCTACATGCTCCTGCACCAGGTGTTCAGCTTCAACTCGCCGGTGTGGTTCAACGTCGGCACGAGCTCGCCGCAGCAGGTCAGCGCGTGCTTCATCCTCGCGGTCGACGACACCATGGAGTCGATCCTCAACTGGTACCGCGAGGAGGGCCTGATCTTCAAGGGCGGCTCCGGTGCCGGCCTGAACCTCTCGCGCATCCGTTCGTCGAAGGAGCTGCTGTCCTCCGGCGGCACCGCGTCGGGCCCGGTGTCGTTCATGCGTGGCGCCGACGCGTCCGCGGGCACCATCAAGTCCGGTGGCGCCACCCGCCGCGCGGCCAAGATGGTCGTCCTCGACGTCGACCACCCG
Source organism: Streptomyces sp. ID05-26A (assembly GCF_033794685.1). Taxonomy (NCBI): domain Bacteria; kingdom Bacillati; phylum Actinomycetota; class Actinomycetes; order Kitasatosporales; family Streptomycetaceae; genus Streptomyces; species Streptomyces sp. ID05-26A. The sequence goes on along the minus strand of NZ_JARAYZ010000009.1, from coordinate 94,518 downwards.
GACGTCGTCGAGTTCATCGAGACCAAGGCGCGTGAAGAGGACAAGATCCGCGCGCTGCGCGACGCCGGGTTCGACATGGACCTCGGCGGCGCGGACATCGTGTCGGTGCAGTACCAGAACGCGAACAACTCGATCCGCGTGTCGGACGAGTTCATGCACGCCTACGAGTCCGGCAACGACTTCGGCCTGCGCGGCCGTCAGACCGGCGAGGTCATCGAGCGCGTCGACGCCAAGGAACTGTTCGGCAAGCTCGCCAAGGCAGCCTGGGAGTGCGCCGACCCCGGCATCCAGTACGACGACACGATCAACGACTGGCACACCTGCCCCGAGTCGGGCCGCATCACCGCGTCCAACCCGTGTTCCGAGTACATGCACCTCGACAACTCGAGCTGCAACCTCGCGTCGCTGAACCTCATGAAGTTCCTCGGTGACGACGGCCGCTTCGACGCCGTCACGTTCGCCAAGGCCGTCGAGCTGATCATCACCGCGATGGACATCTCGATCTGCTTCGCGGACTTCCCGACCGAGCCGATCGCGGACACCACCCGCAAGTTCCGCCAGCTCGGCATCGGCTACGCCAACCTCGGCGCACTGCTGATGGCGACCGGCCACGCGTACGACTCCGAGGGCGGCCGCGCGCTTGCCGCGACCATCACCTCGCTGATGACCGGTGTCTCGTACCGCCGTTCCGCCGAGCTCGCGGGCATGGTCGGCGCGTACGACGGCTACAAGCGCAACGCCACGGCTCACCAGCGCGTCATGCGCAAGCACGCTGCCGCGAACGACCTGATCCGCACCTACAGCGCGAACGACTCGGCCACGCACAAGGTCGCGACCGAGGCGTGGCAGCAGGCGCTGGAGATCGGCGGGAAGAACGGCTGGCGCAACGCCCAGGCGTCCGTGCTGGCCCCCACCGGCACCATCGGCCTGATGATGGACTGCGACACCACCGGTATCGAGCCGGACCTGGCCCTGGTCAAGTTCAAGAAGCTCGTCGGCGGCGGCTCCATGCAGATCGTCAACCAGACGGTGCCGCGCGCCCTCAAGGCCCTCGGTTACCTGGACGAGCAGGTCGAGGCGATCGTCGAGTTCATCGGCGAGCACGGCCACGTCGTGGACGCGCCGGGCCTGCGCCGCGAGCACTACGAGGTCTTCGACTGCGCCATGGGCGAGCGTTCCATCGCGCCCATGGGCCACGTGCGGATGATGGCGGCCACTCAGCCGTTCCTGTCCGGCGCGATCTCCAAGACCGTCAACATGCCGGAGACGGCGACGATCGCGGACGTCGAGGAGATCTACTACCAGGGCTGGAAGCTCGGCCTGAAGGCGCTCGCGATCTACCGCGACAACTGCAAGGTCGGCCAGCCGCTGTCCGCGGGCAAGGGCGCCAAGGCGACCGAGGAGAAGAAGGCTTCGGACACGGTGGTCGAGTACCGCCCGGTCCGCAAGCGCCTGCCGAAGAAGCGCCCGTCGCAGACCGTGTCGTTCACGGTCGGTGGCGCCGAGGGCTACCTGCACGCCGGCTCCTACCCGGACAACGGCCTCGGCGAGATCTTCGTCAAGCTGGGCAAGCAGGGCTCCACGCTCGCCGGCGTGATGGACGCGTTCTCCATGTCCATCTCGGTGGGCCTGCAGTACGGCATCCCGCTCGAGTTCTACGTCTCGAAGTTCCAGAACCTGCGCTTCGAGCCGGCGGGCATGACCGACGACCCGGACGTCCGCATCGCGACGTCGGTGCTGGACTACCTGTTCCGCCGCCTGGCGCTGGACTACCTGTCCTACGACAAGCGCGCGCAGCTCGGCATCTTCACCGCCGACGAGCGTTCGGCACAGGTCGCGGGCGAGTACGGCGGCCCGGCGACGTCCGATGTGGACCTCGAGGGTCTGCGCGGATCGGTGGAGGCCGCTCCGAAGCAGGTCGACGCCGCCGTCGAGTCCGCTCCCAAGCAGGTCGGCAGCTCGACCGAGCTGCTGGAACTGCACCTGGGCAAGGCCGCGGACGCGCCGCTGTGCATGACGTGTGGCACGAAGATGCGTCCGGCCGGCTCCTGCTACCTGTGCGAGGGCTGCGGCAGCACCTCCGGCTGCAGCTGATCCAGCTGAAGTAGCGTGATCGAAGCCGGGGCGACCGTGGTCGTCCCGGCTTCGGCACGAACGGGGGCGTGGTGGACACCGAACGGCTGTTGGCGGGGTATCTGGTGCTCTCGCGCACTGCCTGGCAGGACTGGCAGGACGCGGGACTGCCGAGCGGTCCACTGATCTCGATGAGCGGCTGCGTCACGGACCTGGTGCCGGCGATGCGGGACGGCTGGGACGACTGGTTCGACGACCCGGTCTCGGCCGGACGGGCACGCACCCGCGAGGAGCTGCGCGTGCTCGCCGTGGGCTTCGCCGCCGCTGACGCACCGGCCCTGCTCCAGGACATGGTCATGCGCCCGGAGCACGGTGGGGTGGCGGCACGCCTGGCGCGCGGCGAGGTCTTTCCCGCCGAGCACTCCGGTCCTGTGCGGGGTTTCGAACTGGTCGGACACGACCACGGCATCTGGCACACCTGGACCTGCCTCGACGGCCTCGTCGACGACGTCGGTCAGGCGACAGGCGTGCGGCCGGGAGCCTGGGGACTGATCGAGGACGAGCAGCAGGCGCGCCGGGCCGCCGAGTGGCTCACGGAATCCGGCCTCGGCGACCCGAAGGTCGACCTGTGGGCGGCCGCCCTGGTGGTCGACGTGACCGACGAGGGGAGCGGCGTCACGGCAGCGTGATGCCGTGACGGTCCGCCAGCTTCTTCTCGATCTCCGCGATCACGCACGCGATCGTCGACGGGTTGAGCCGCCCCTCCCCGAAACGCACCACGGTCCGCGCGAACTCGTCCGCCGCGAGCGCCCGGCACTCGGCGTTCAGCGAACGGTGGTTGATCGCGGCCTCCTTGAAGCACTCCAGCGGCTTGCGGCCGAAGATGACCTCGAACTCCTCCCAGCCCCGCAGCGTCCAGTACGTGTCGAACGACGACACGGAGGTCGCGCGCAGCCACCGCCACAGGTACTGCGGGTCCTGGTGGCTCGGCGACTCGCTGACGCACCGCCCGCACAGCAGCACGACGTTGTCCGTGGTGCGACTGCCACCCATCGACGCGGGAACTACGAGGTGTTGCTCCAGTGAGGACCTGTAACCGCAGCGCCAGCACCGTTCGTGAGCAGTGCTCCAGTCGATGACGAGGTCGACCTCGTGCTCGACCCAGTACGCGACGATCTGCCGGTTGCTGGTGCTCATGTGATCCTTCCCCAGTCGTTGCCTCCCCTGTCGGTCGTCAAGGCGATTCCGTTTCGCCCACCCGCAACTGATAGAACATCTCGCATTAAGGGGGAGAGATGCCTTCGTTCGACGACTTACGCCGGTACCTGCTCGGTCAGCTCAACGCCGCTGTCCGGCGACCCGGCATGTACGGCGGTGAGGCGGTGATCCTCACCCTGCTCGACGCGCTGGCGTTCGCCGACGACCGCACGGACCGGTGGCAGACCGAGCTCGAGGCGTTGGTCAAGCGCGGTGCGGCGAACGCGGCGATGGTCAGCGGCGCCGTGCACGAGGCGCTTGGACACCGCAGCGAGGACGTCATGGCGTCGGTGTACGCGGATCTCGCGCACCGGCAGGGCTGGCTGAGCCTCGACGCCGACAGCCGCATCCCCGGGGTGCTGGGGGAGCGGGACTGCCTGCTCGACGACGTGATCGCCGAGTACGGCGAGCCGCCGTTGTGGCTGGGCGGCACGAATCCCAAGTACTCGAAGACGCTCGGCTACCCGGACCGGTCGGGGTCGCTGGTGTTCTTCCACTTCATGCCGGAGATGCGGTTGATGGCGACGAGGCGCGGCGAAGGAGGCTTCCGCGACAGCTTCGTCTTCACACCTGCCGGGCTGTCGCGATGAACTCGGTGAGCGCCGGTGTCTGCCGGTGCCTCCGGAGCTTCCGCAGGTCCGAAATCAAGTGACCAGCCCAGGCCAAACCGGTAAAATCGCAGGTGATGCGCATAGTTCTGCACACTCGTGCGCGCCTGGACCTCGCATACGCCTCGCTCGACGGGCTCTCCGTCGGCGACGCTCTGGGCGCTCAGTTCTTCATGGTCGGCCGCTCGTTGCCCGACCTCGTGGCCGGCAAGCCGCCACGGGGCCCGTGGGAGTGGACCGACGACACCGAAATGGCCTGCAACCTCGTCGCCGAGCTCCGTGATCACGGTGACGTCGACCAGACCCGGCTCGCGGCGACGTTCGCCGACCGCTGCGAGCCCTACCGCGGTTACGGCGCGGGAGCCTTCACCATCCTGCGCAAGATTCGCCAAGGCACGCCGTGGAAAGAGGCGGCCTCCAGCGCGTTCGACGGCCAGGGTTCGTGCGGCAACGGTGCCGCGATGCGGATCGCACCACTGGGCGCCTACTTCGCCGACGATCCCGAAACCGTTACGGCGCAAGCGATCCGCGCGAGCGAGGTGACGCACCAGCACCCGGAGGGCGTCATGGGCGGCCTCGCGGTGGCCCACGCGGCCGCCGTTGCGGCCAGAGCCCGGCTGACGGGCGTGCCCCCGCGAGACCTGCTCGGGACGGTCCTCGACCACCTCGAGGACTCGTTCGTGCGCAAGGGGATCGACAAGGCGCGCGGGATCAGCGACGCCGAGGAGGCCGCGTACGTCCTCGGCAACGGCTCGCGCGTGACGGCGCAGGACACGGTTCCGTTCACGCTCTGGGTCGCGGCCCACCACCTCGGCGACTACCGCGCCGCCATCACGGCATGCGTACGGGCCGGTGGTGACGTCGACACCACGGCCGCGATCGCCGGCGGCGTCATCGGGAGCCCGCCGGAGGAGTGGCGGCAGGCTCGCGAGCCCCTCCCTGACTGGGTGAGTCGCTCTGAGCAGGACTTGTGAACCCGGTGACGTGATTTATTCATCACGTGTTGAGTTTTTGGCTGAACGCTCGTAACCTCCTCTTCAGGCGGAACCTGGAGGGGTAACCATGGCGCTCACCATCGGCTTCAAGTCCATCGACGGCACGATGCTCGCCATGGTGGGCGGCAAGGCCGCGAACCTCGGTGAGCTCACCAGCGCCGGCCTGCCGGTGCCGCAGGGCTTCTGCGTCACCACGGACGCCTACCGCGCCGTCGCGCGGGCCGACGAACTGGCCGGCACCACTCCGGAGAACGCCCGCCGGACGTTGCTGGACACCGCTGTGCCGCAGGAGATCCGGGACGCGATCGTCGCCGAGTACCGCAAGCTCGGCGACGACACGCCGGTCGCCGTGAGATCCAGCGCCACGGCCGAGGACCTCCCGTTCGCGAGCTTCGCGGGCCAGCAGGACACGTTCCTCAACGTCGTCGGCGAGGACGCGGTGGTCGACGCCGTCCGCCGGTGCTGGGCGTCGCTGTGGACGGACCGCGCGGTCAGCTACCGCGAGACGAACGGCATCGACCACACCACCACCTACCTGGCCGTTGTCGTGCAACGGATGGTGCAGTCCGCAGTGTCCGGCGTGATGTTCACGGCCAACCCCGTCACCGGCAAGCGCGACCAGATCGTCATCGACGCGAGCCCCGGCCTCGGCGAGGCGGTCGTGTCCGGCGCGGTCAACCCCGACCACTTCGTCGTCGACGGCCGCGAGATCGTCGAGAAGCGACTGGGGGACAAGAAGTTCGTCATCCGCTCGCTACCAGGCGGCGGCACCGAGCACGTCGAGGTCGGCGAGAGCGACGACCAGTGCCTCACCGACGGCCAGATCCACGCGCTCGCCGTCCTCGGCCGCAAGGTGCAGCAGCACTACGGATCGCCGCAGGACACCGAGTGGGCGATCGACGACGAGGGCGAGCTGCACCTCACACAGGCGCGGCCGATCACGACGCTGTTCCCGTTGCCGGACAACGCGGACGGCAACGCACACGTCTACTTCTGCTTCAGCCTCGCACAAGGTCTCGAACGCCCGATCACACCGATGGGACGTGCGGTGTTCCGGGAGATCTCCAAGGCCGCGCTCGAGATCGTCATCGGCGACCCGAAGAGCAAGTCCTATGTGGAGAGCGGCGAGCGAATCTTCTTCGACGTCACCAAGGTGTTGCAGAGCAAGGTGGGCCGCGAGTTCATCACGCGCCTGCTCGGCGTCATGGAGGCGCGTTCCTCCGAGGTGCTGCGAGGCTTGTTCGACGACCCGAGGTTCGCGATCAGGACGTCCTCGCCGACGCCCGCGGTGAAACGCGTGCTCAGGCTCGCCCGCCGGTTCCGCCTGCCGGTGACAGCGGTGAAAGCGCTGGTGAATCCCGAGAAAGCCGTGCGCACCGCGTTGCTGATGGAACGCGAGGTGCTGGAGAAGGCCGCGGGCCTTTCGATCGAGCAGGCGCTGCAGCAGTGCACCGTGCCGGTGCTGCCCAGGCTCGCGCCCACCGCGCTGATCGGGTTCGCGATGCTCGGCCTCGTCGGCAAGGTCGTGAAGACCAAGCCGGGGGAACTGCAAACCGTCCTGCGCGGCCTGCCCAACAACATCACCACCGAGATGGACATGGCGATGTGGGATCTGGCGCAGGAGATCCGCCACGATCCCGAGGCGCTGCGGCAGTTCCGCAACGGCGAACGCCCCGCCGCGCTCGACCGCTTCCTCGCGCGGTGGGGTCACCGCGCCGTCGCCGAGATCGACCTCGGCCTGCCCCGGTGGTCCGACGACCCGGCGCACGTCATCGGCGTCGTCAAGAACTTCCTGCGCCTCGAAGACGGCCAGGCCCACCCCGACGCGGTCTTCGCGCGGGGCGCCGCCGAAGCCGAGGCGATGATCGAGACGCTGGCCGGACGGGCCTGGGGACGTGGCTGGTTCGTGCGCTTCGCGTTGCGCCGCACCAGGTTGCTCGCCGGTCTGCGGGAGTACCCGAAGTACCTGATCATCACGTTGTTCGGCGCGCTGCGGAAGCGCGTCGCCGAGATCGGAGCCGAGCTCGTCGCGGCCGGCCGCCTCGACGTCCGTGACGACGTGTTCTTCCTGAACTTCGAGGAAATCCGCTCTGCGCAAGGAGATCTGCGCGCGCTGGTGGCTGAGCGCCGTGAGGTCTACGACCGTGAGATGCGACGCAGGCACATCCCGCGCGTGCTGCTGTCGGACGGCACGGAACCCGAAGCGGTGCACCACGGCGGCCCGGTGGAGGGCGACCTCGTCGGCACCCCGGCGTCGGCGGGCACGATCACCGGCATCGCGCGCGTCGTCATGGACCCGGTCGGCGCGCACCTCGAACCCGGCGAGATCCTCGTGGCGCCGTCGACGGATCCGGGGTGGACGCCGCTGTTCCTGACGGCGGGCGGCCTCGTGATGGAGATGGGCGGGGGCGAACTCCCACGGCGCGGTCGTGGCGCGTGAGTACGGCATTCCGGCGGTCGTGGGCGTGCGTCAGGCCGTGACGCGGATCAAGACCGGCGAGCGCATCACCGTCGACGGCAGCACCGGCGCGGTCACCACGCTGGAACCGCCTGTTGACATCTCGTGACGCCCTCCGGACGCGTAATGTCGGGATTGTGGCTGAGTCCAAAGGTGAGCTGAACAAGGTCCAGCAGGGCATCGCCGACTACCTGCTGCGCGCCGGCGTCGACGGCTTCGGCCCGTTCAAGAGCGCCCGCGAGTCCGCGTCCGAGGCGCTCGCCAAGAAGGGCGACGAGACCGACGCGATCAAGCACCTCATCCGCAAGCACGTCGCGCTGGCAGGCGCGCAGGGCTTCGTCACGAACCTCGGTGGCCTGATCACACTGCCGGTCTCGCTGCCGTCCAACATCGCGGCCACGTACGTCATCCAGACGCACCTCATCGCGTCCATCGCGTCGTTGCGCGGCCACGACGTGGACAGCGAGGAGGTGCAGATGGCCATCCTGCTGTGCCTGCTCGGGAATGCCGGAACCGAACTGTTCAAAAAGGTCGGCATCAAGCAGTTCACCAAGAAGGCCGCGTCCGCACTCATTACAAAATACGGTACAAAGAAACTCGGTACCGTCGCGGCGAAGGGTGTTCCGCTGCTGGGCGGCGTCATCGGGGGTGGCGTCGACGCCGCCTCTACCAGGGCGGTCGGAGCATTCGCAAATCGCTACTTCACTCACACGGACGTATTGCCGAAGGTCATCGACGGTGAAGTGCTGTCCGTGGAGATCGAGGAAGCGGGCGGAACGGCCGATTCGCGCTAACTCAGCCTGTCCAGCGCGGAGCTGAACGCGTCCGGCGGGATGAGCACGCCGCCGCTGAACGGGTTCTGCAACTGGTAGATCGCGAACAGCAGCAGGACCAGCGTCGAGCTCAGCGTGATCGTGATCAGCAGCTGCGACGTCAGGGTCGGGCCGCGGAACAGGTACGGGAACAGCAGCGAGAGCCCGGTGCCGATCAGCAGGGCGAGCCACACGACAGGGTTGACCCCGTTGTCCGCCGCGTCCAGCCGTTCCTGCCTGGCCTGGTAGACCTCCCACAGCTGGTTCGCCGCCTCGGCCTTGCGGTCCTCCTGCCAGCCGCCGTCCGGCGCCGCCGTCGAGATCGTGTCCTTGAGCTGGTTCAACGTGGTCCAGCCCTGGTTGCCGACCTCCTCGCCGTCGCGCATGCGCGGCCACTCGTCGTCGACGACGGTCGACACGTAGTCGCGGATCAGCTGGTCGACCTTCGTCTTGGCGGGCTCCGGCAGCGAGTCCGAGGACCAGTTCACGGCGACGAGCGCGTTCGCCTCCTTCTGCACCTGTTCCTCGGCGCCGTTGGCCGAGTCGAACAGGGAGATGAGGATGAACGCGGCGAGCACCGCGTGCAGGCCGGCGACGATGCTGAACACCGAACCGCCCGCGCCGAGGTTCTTCTCGCCCACTTCCTCCGAGCCGAACCGGCGGGTGATGACGACGAGAACGGCGGAGATGGCGGCGGCACCGAGAACCCAGAGCGTGCCAGTGAGGTAAATGCTCAATTCGGCTCCTTTCTTGGTGTGGGATTAGACCACGGTCTACTGTGACCGGTACAGCACGGTGGGGTTGACGAGTAATGGTCAGGTGGGAATGCGCGGCAACAGCGAAAATACCCGGTTGTCGTATTGGGCTACTCCATACCGGTGGCGGCGTGATTCGCTCATGTTGAGCGCGGTCTCGTCGCTATTGGTGCTTTCCACGCCGTTCACCAGCGCTGTTGCTCAGGCGGCGGCACCGAACTGTGACGCTTATCAAGTGCGTTCATCCCATCGTGGCGACTTCTCGATGTTCACGAAAGTGGACGTTTCATCCGGTGGGGTGACGGAAGTGGCCCGCCTGGACTACGCGCTGAACGCACTGGGGTACTCGGCGACGCTGGGCCGTCTGGTCGGTCTCACCTCGAAGGGCCATCGCTGGTGGAAGAACCCGTCGCACGTCGTGCTGATCGACACCAAGGGCGTGGTCAACGACCTCGGACCCGTTGACGCGCACTGGTTCCGCACCGACGACGTCTCGGCGGGCGCGGTCGTCGGCACCACGTTCTACGTGCGCGACAACGCGCGGCTGCACGCCATCGACATCGATCCGGACAGCCCGTCGTACCTCAAGATCGTGCGCACCGTCGTGCTGGGCTGGCCCGCCCTCACACTCGACGACTTCACCGTCGCCCCGGCGACCGGGAAGCTGACCGGGGTGTCGGCCGCGGGCGGGGGACCGAGCGAGGTCGTGACGTTCGACCCGGTGTCCGGCCGGGTGCTGGGCAAGACGGAGATCGCCGGCCTGCCCGGCAAGTCCACGTACGGCGCCGTGCTGATCGACTCGGCCGGCACCGTCTACGCCATCAACAACGGCTACAAGGGCCACAGCCGCTTCTACCGCATCACCGGCGGCACGGCGGAGGAACTCTCGGCCGGTCCGCAGATGGGCATGATCGACGCGGCGGGCTGCCTGCCGACCCCGATGCCGCCGCGCGTCGAACCTCCCGCGCCCCGCCCCGAAGTACCGCCGCCCCCACCGCCTCAGGCCCCGCCCGCCCCGACCACGACGGCGCCGCCGGTACCCGTCCCGGTCGTACGGCAGCCCGCGGTCGTCACGCCGCCACCGCCTCCCGCCCCGCAGCAGCAGCCGGTGCCGGTGCGTGCCGCGCGCCAGAAACCCGAGCTGCGCAAGGACCTCCCGCTCGACCCCGAGACGACACCGATGACCAAGTCCCGCAAGTGGGCGATGGTCACCGTCATCCTCGTGATGCTCGGCGCCGGCGCGGCCGCCGCTCGAACCCGCGGTTAATTCGGTTGGCACGAGGCGACGGCGTCGCTAGCGTTGCGGGCATGCTGTACATCTGATGAAGCCTGCGGCGCTCTCGGCGCTGCCCTCGCGACCTCGACGTCGCGCGCTTTCTCGGTGACCCATGCGCGGGTCCATCTCTCACGGCCGTCTTTCGCCGTACCCTTGCACGCCCTCTTCGCGAGGAGGCTTTCGCATGCCCGACACCAGCCAACCCCAGCCCGAAGCGCACCCCGAAGCGCACCCCGAATCTCACGCCGAGCCGGTCAACCGTGCCGCGCGACGTGCGCAGAAGCGGGGCAAGCAGGACCAGAACACGCACTTCCAGCTGCCGCAGCAGCGGGTGCCGGTGGTCCAGCCGCGTCAGTTCGCGACCCGTCGCCGCGGAGGAACCGCGTAGCCGACGCCGAACCAGGCGCGACACCAGCAGGGGACGTGGCCGATCGGCTACGTCCCCTGCTCCCTTCGTGGGCTCGATCTCCCGTTCTGTCCGAATCCGATCTAGCCTGAGTTGCTACCGGACCGACAGGATCGGAGGCGCCAGATGAGGATCGCTGACGTTTTGCGCACCAAGGGATCGGCGGTCGCGACAATCGCCCCGGACGTCCCAGTGTCCGAACTGCTGAGAGCGCTCGCCGAACACAACGTCGGCGCGATCGTCGTCGTCGGCTCTTCCGGCGTGGCGGGGATCGTGTCGGAGCGCGACGTGGTGCGCCGACTGCACGAAGTGGGCGTTGACCTGCTGTCTTCTCCCGTGTCGGCGATCATGACCGCCGATGTCTTCACCTGTTCGCCGTCGGACACGGTGGACAGCCTCACGGTCGTGATGACCGAACGGCGCTTCCGGCACGTGCCCGTGCTGTCCGACGGGCAACTGGTCGGGATCGTCAGCATCGGCGACGTGGTGAAGAGCCGGATCGGCCAGCTCGAACAATCGCACGACCAGTTGCAGGCCTACATCGCCCAGGGCTGACCGGCACCGGGACTACTCACTTCGCCGGATCGGGTGAAACCTTCACCTGACCGGCCCGGCTCGTCCCAGAACCGGTGGGGGCCGCACCACGGTCCATGGCCGCGTCCATCTCGACGGGGCCATCGACGATCGACCGCACCTGCGCTGTCGTCGGCTCGAACGACACGCTGCTTCTTGTGGACACCGACACCACCGAGGCACGCACCAAGCGGTGCTCGCCTCGGTGGCGTCGGTGTGCCCGTTGACCGGGTCCTCGCGGGCGTGCCCTCAGCGACCTGGCCGCCAGAGCGATCTACCTCTAAGCGCTGGCTTCGTCTTGCTCGCCACTGCAGGTCACCCACACAGGCCGTTCGCATCGCGGGGGAGTAGCGCTTCGAGCCGTGGCGAGACGCGGAACGCGACGGACTCCACGCCCCTGGTCAGACATGACAGAGCTTCACAGTGACCTCGTCACGCACGCTGGCCAACCAATATATTGCCTGTCGCGCCCTCTCTGACCTGCTGCTTAGCAATGAGTCTTTGGACTTCGACGTCCAAAGACTCATTGCTAAACCAGGTTTCACGTTTAGACGGCCCGGTCGATGCCAGGCGGTTCGGGCACGTTCTTGGTCTTGGTCCCCGACGGCATCGCCCACATGAAGGCGCGCATCATCGCGTACTGGAACCTCAGGCCGGCGCCGACATCGCCGGACTCCACGACCTGCTTGAGCGCGGCGAGGATGCCCTTCCAGGTCGTGTCGACCTTGTCGAGCCGCTTGACGCCCTCGGGCCAACCGGAGTTGCGCAGCGTTACCCGCGTGCCGCCGTCGACCTCTTCGAGCTCCCACGAGACGACGGTCCACGGATCGTCGCGCATGGTGAGGCGTTGCGTGTGGGAGAGCAGCCGGGGCGGATCGACCTCGACGACGCGGCCGACGACGAAGACCCGCTTGCCATCGGTCGACCGGTAGTACAGCGGCGCGCCCGGTTCGAGCGCGGAGTCGAGCACCGCGTCCATCATGGCGCGCTGCTTGCCGTCGAGTTTGGTGATCTCCGCCCACACCTTCTCGATGGGCGCGGCGATCACGATGCTGTGCAACAGCTCGGTGCCGGGTTCAGCCAACGTCCTCATCCTCCTGTTGGGCGCTCTCGACCGTGAGCTTCAAGCCGACCAGCGCCTCTGCCCAGTTCTGCTCGTAGTGCGCGACCCACCGCTGATGGATCTGCTGGATGGGCACGGGATTCAGGTGGTTGACCCGCTTCCGGCCCCGCGGCTCAACGAGGACCAGATCGGCCTCGCGGAGCACACCGAGGTGCTGCATGACGACATGCCGGCTGGTCTCCAACTCCTCGACCAGTTCGCCCGTGGTGCGCGGACCCTTGCGGAGGACGTCGAGAATCGCGCGCCTCAGGGGGTTCGCGAGGGCGCGCCAGATGGCGTCGTCATCATGTGGCAACTTCATTACGTAAGGTTTTTAACACCTGTCGACGGATGTGTCGAGCAGCTGCTGCGTGACCTCATGGCCTATAGGTTCGAATCATGCTGCACGACGTCGCTGACGCCACGCACCGATATATTAGTTTGCTCGCCGCTGACCAGCACGAACACGCGATACGCGAGGTCACCGACGACGACCTGAGGCACCGCTGGGCGTATACACCCGGTACACGTCCCGGACTCGCCTTGGGCGAGCTGCGGAGAGACCAGCGCAAAGCAGTGCACGGCATGCTCGCGACCGTGCTAAGTCCACACGCCTACGCACAAGCCGCCGCGGTGATGGCGTTGGAAGACGTGCTCGACCACCGCGAAGGCGGACACCGTGATCGGCACAGCGGCGACTTCTCGACGGTGCTCTTCGGTACGCCAGGTGGTGACGCCCCCTGGGGCTGGCGCGTCGAAGGACACCACCTGTCGGTGAATGTCGTCATCGCCGACAGCCGTGTCTCGGCCACACCGTTCTTCCTGGGGGCGAACCCGGCCCGCGTCATCTATCGCGGCCGCGTCGTGGGCCAGCCCCTACGTCTCGAAGAGGAACTGGCCCGCGAACTCCTGGACCGCATGGGCCCGACCGCCCGTCGCCTGGCCGTCGTCTCGGACACCGCTCCTCAAGACATTCGCACAGGGAACTTGCCGAGGATCAGCCCGTCGGAACCGGTGGGCGTGACGCCGGCCCAGCTCGGCAAACCCGCGGCGGAGCTGCTTGTCGACATCGTCCGCTTCTACCTCGACCGGCTCTCCTACGAACTGGCCGACGAGGAGTTCGCCCAGATCGACCCGGAACGCCTGCACTTCTCCTGGGAAGGCTCGCTGCGTCGGGGCGAAGGCCACTACTACCGCGTGCAGGGCCCCGAACTGCTCATCGAGTACGACAACACGGCCAACGAGGCAAACCACGTCCACACGGTCTGGCGTCGCCATTCAGGTGACTTCGGCGACGACCTGCTCGCCGCCCACTACGACGAGTCACGGCACACTGTCGTCCGTGGAGTGGCCCAGAACGGTTGACGACGCCGTCGCGATGCAAGAGCGCCTGCGCACCCAGGTGATCACTACAAGTGCGCCTGACCTGCGCATAGACACCGTCGCAGGTCTGGACGTCGGCTACCGTAGCAATGACACGGTTGCGGGCGTCTGCGTGGTGTTCGATGCAAAGACGCTGTTTGTCCTCGATGAGGTCATCGTCGAGGACACGACGGACTTCCCGTACATCCCCGGGCTCTTCGCGTTCCGCGAGATGCCGGTCCTGCTGCGTGCCCTCGATCAGGTGACCGTCGCGCCGGACCTGTTGGTCGCGGACGGTCAGGGCCTCGCACACCCGCGCCGGTTCGGCTTAGCGTGTCATCTCGGGGTGCACACAGGCATCCCGAGCATCGGCGTCGCGAAGAACGCGATGGGCACGTTCGAGCAGCCCGGCCATGCCCGCGGATCGATGAGCGACCTCGTCATGGACAGCGACGACGGCGACGAGGTCGTCGGCCGCGCCCTGCGAACGCAGGACGGCGTGAAACCCGTCTTCGTGTCGGTCGGCCACAAGGTCGACCTGGACCGGGCGTGCGCCGAAGTGCTGCGCCTGGCCCCGCGCTACCGGCTGCCCGAGACGACCCGCCGCGCCGACACGCTCACTCGGCAGGTTGCTTCGTCGGGGTGAAGCTGAGCAGCACGAGCAGGATCGCGCCGCAGACCAGCGCGATGTCCGCGACGTTGCCGACGAACCAGCCGTTGTAGTCGAGGAAGTCGACGACGTGCCCACGTGCGAAGCCCGGCGGCCTGAACAACCGGTCGAGCAGGTGCGTCGTCGCGCCGCCCAGCATCAACGCGAGCGCGGCCGCCCGCAGCTTCGTCTGCGGCTGCATGCCGTACCGCGCGAGCAGCACGACGGCGACGGCCGCGACGATGGTGAAGATCCACGTCGACCCCGCGCCGATCGAGAACGCGGCACCGGGGTTGTAGAGGAGCCTGAACTGCAGGAACTCCCCGATCACGGGAATGGGCGCGCGGCCGGTCAGCGCGCTCTCGGCCCAGAACTTCGTGGCCTGGTCCAGCAGCAGCACGAGCACGGCGATGCCCATGACGAGTGGCACGCGGCGAGAGGTGGTGGTGTCCATTTGCGGACGAGCGTAGTTAAGAACCCCACCACTCGGCATCAGACCCTGGTCACTCTCTGAACGCGTCGACGTCGTCAACGTCGATCGCCGCGTGAAACTCCTCCTCCAGCGTGGCTGACCGCTCGTCCGTGTCGTAGTCGACGCAGATGCGCCACCGACTGTCCGCGCGTCGCGAATATGTGTGGAAGCGGCCATAGAACGTGCGCCCGTCGCCATCCGCACGCGTCGACACGAGCTGGAAGATGCCGCGCTCGCTCGCGACGTCGTCACTCGCGATGCGCTCGACAAACCGGAACGACACGCTCACCGAGCTGCCGCGATCAGCGAGCTCGGCGAACCACTTCTCCGTCTGGTCCGCGTACTCGGAGAACCCGGACACCTGCTTCGCCGGCCCGCCCGCGCGCAGCAACTCCGGCGAGTACAGGCTTAGGAACGCCGCCGAGTCGAGCCGAGCGTAGGCATGCCGGAACGGGTGCCAGACGTCGTCGTTGAGCTGCCGCAACAGGTCGGTGTCCACGACCTCAGAAGTTAGCGCGGAAGACACCGGACAGGAGCGGATGTGCGTCGACGATCTTCCGCGCGATGGTCACGGAGTCAACTAGCGGATGCAGCGCCAACGCTTTCACAGCATGCGCACGCTCACCGCTGATGGCCGCCTTGATGGTGGCGCGTTCGACGACCTTGAGCGCGGTGACGAGTCCGACACCCTCGTCCGGCACCTGGCTGACCGAGACGGGCCGCGCGCCGTTCGCGTCGACAAGGCTCGGCACCTCGACGATGGCGTCCGCGTCGAGACACGCCAACGTCGTCCTGTTCGGCACGTTGAGGATCAAGGTGGCTCGCTTGTCGGACGCGATGGCGTGCATCAGGTCGAGGGCCACCCGCTCGTAGCCGCCGCCGTCGAGGTCGTCGTTGTCGCGTTCGTCGGTGCGGGTCTCGGCCATGTACGTCTGCTCGCGCTCGAGACGGGTACGTTCCCAGCTGTCCCACGAAGGCGCCGCGTAGAACTTCTTCTGCTGCTCCAGCAGGAACGCCCCCCGTGACGCGCCGGACGCCACCGCCTCACGCGTGAAGTAGTAGTAGTGCAGGTACTCGTTCGGAATCGCGCCCAACGTCCGCAGCCACTCCGAGCCGAAGAGCTTGCCCTCCTCGAACGACTCGAGCCGCCCGGTGTCCGCGAGCAGGTCCGGCAGCACATCACGCCCACGCACGTAGACGCCCCGCAGCCAGCCGAGGTGGTTGAGACCGGCGTAGTCGAGCCATGCGTCCTCGAGATCGGCGCCGACCGCCCGCACGACCCGCTTGCCGAGCCCGACGGGGGAGTCGCAGATGCCGATGACGCGACTACCGAGGTGCGCCGACATCGCCTCCGTGACCATGCCGGCCGGATTGGTGAAGTTGATGACCCACGCGTCCGGAGCGTTCACCGATATACGGCGTGCGATGTCGAGCGCGACGGGCACGGTACGCAGGCCGTATGCGACTCCGCCGGCGCCGACTGTCTCCTGCCCGAGCACACCGCAGCCCGCCGCGACGCTCTCGTCGGCCGCGCGCCCGTCGAGCCCGCCGACGCGGATCGCGGAGAACACGAAGTCCGCGCCTCGCAACGCCCCGTCGAGGTCCGTCGACGTCGTCACCACCGGCGCGTCCGGCACATCAGTCGCGAGTTCGGCGAGAACGCCGCCGATCGCGGAGAGCCGCGCGGCGTCCAGGTCGTGCAGCACGACCTCGGTCACGCGGCCAGGAGAGCGGTCGGCGAGCAGCGCGCGATAGACGAGAGGTACGCGGAAACCGCCGCCGCCCAGGATGACCAGCTTCATGCCTCGACCACGTCCATTCCGGCTCTTCCGCGTCATCGACCGTTTCGTCGAATCCTACATTTCCACGTGCGGTCGACGGCGAATCAGCGGAGGTCGGGTAGTGGAACCACAACTTAGGTGTCCTGAGAGCCTGAGTCCGGTCGTCTGAGCCGCTGACCAGCCAGATCATTTTCATCGCGGGCTCTCGCAAAGGGTGCCACGCACGACTGAAGTGTGATAGAAAGAATGGCTTTGTATTTTCGGAATGAATTTTCCGGGAAGATAAGAAGATTGTATCACAGGGGGCAAGGTGTTGGCGAGCGAACAGGCACGGATCACCTCTCTGTATGAAAAGCTCGACAAAGAACGGAACAAAGCGGTCGCCGACCTTGCGGCCGCACTGCGGGACACGGTCACCCCGCGGCTCGACCGGGAGGCCCATGTCGAGATGCTGACCAGGGATGTGGGCAAGTACCGCGCGGCGGAAGCGGGGCTGTGCTTCGGCCGCATCGACTCGGAGAACGGCGACTGCACCTACATCGGACGCGTCGGGCTCTTCGACGACGACTTCGAACCGCTGCTGCTGGACTGGCGCGCACCGGCGGCGCGGCCGTTCTACACGGCGACAGCCGCGAACCCGGAGGGTGTCGTGCTGCGGCGGCACTTCCGCGTTCGTGACCGGGAGCTGTGCGACTTCCACGACGACGAACTGCTGACCGACACGACGGCTCTGCTCGACGCCCTCGACGCGCCGCGGACCGCGACGATGCGCGACATCGTCTCGACCATCCAGGCCGAGCAGGACGAGATCATCCGGTATTCGGGCCCCAGCGTGCTGGTGATCGAGGGCGGCCCCGGCACCGGCAAGACCGCGGTGGCCCTGCACCGCGTGGCATACCTGCTGTATACGCGTCGTGAACGCCTGTCGCGCCACGGAGTCCTGATAGTCGGCCCGAACACAGGCTTCCTCCACTACGTCGGCGACGTCCTGCCGTCGCTGGGCGAGACCGACGTCGTGTTCGCGACACCCGGCGAGCTGTACCCCGGCGTCGCGACCGGCGTCGAGGACGCCCCGTTGTTGCAACGGCTGAAAGGCGATATATCAGTTCTGGACCTGCTCGCCGTCGCCGTCGCCGACCGGCAGGAGCTTCCCGACGAGCCCGTCGAGATCGAGCTGGAGGACGTCGTCGTCCCGCTCGACGCGCACGTCGCCGCCGTCGCGCGGGAGAAGACGCGCTACTACGGGCTCCCGCACAACGCCGCGCGCAAGTACTTCTTCCTCGCGCTCGCCGAGGAACTCGTCGCGCCGGCGTTGCGGCTGATCGGCGTCGACTGGCCGGAGATCGAGGAGGACGTCCGCCACGAACTCCGGAACAGCTCCGCGTTGCGCGATGCCGTCGACAGGCTGTGGCCGCTGCTCACGCCGGAACAGCTGCTCGCCGACCTGTACGAGGGCCGCTGCTTCCGGATCGGCGCACCGGAGCTGTACCGGCCCGACGCCGGGGCGTGGACGGTGTCCGACGTGCCGTTGCTGGACGAGCTCGCCGACCTGCTCGGATCCGACGGTGCCGCGGAGCGCGCGGCGAGACGTGAAGAGGAGGAACAGCTCGAATACGCGCGTGGTGTCATGGACGTCCTGTCGATCGACAAGCGCGCGGATTCCGACGAGTACATCGTCACGGACTTCGTCAACGCCGACGTCCTGGCCGCCCGGCACGAGGTCCGTGACCAGCGCACTCTCGCCGAACGAGCCGCCGACGACCGCACGTGGACCTACGGTCACGTCGTCGTGGACGAAGCGCAGGAGCTGTCCGCGATGGACTGGCGCGTCCTCCTGCGCCGATGCCCGAACAAGTCCATGACCGTCGTCGGCGACCTGGCGCAGCGCCAGGCGGCGAGCGGCGTCCGGAGCTGGGGCTCGGTGTTCGACCGGTTCACCTACCGCCGGCTGGAGGTCAACTACCGCACACCCGGCGAGATCATGGCCGTCGCCACCCCGGTGCTCAAGCTCGTCGACCCCGACGCGTCGGCGCCGGTGTCGGTGCGCGAAGCCGGTGTACGTCCGTGGGCTCGCCGCGTGACTGATATATCGGCGGCCGTGTGCGACGAGCTCGACGCGCACGCGGATGCACACGACGAACGCACGATTGCTGTCATCGGCGAAGGTTGGATGCCGCCTCGCGCGTCGAAAGGGCTGGAGTTCGACGTCGTCCTCGTCGTCGAACCGCAACGCATGTCACCCAGTGAGCTCTACGTGGCGTTGACGAGGGCGACGCAACGGCTCGGGGTCCTGCACACCGAGCCGTTGCCGCGTCACCTAAGAGGTCTCCTCTAAGACCCACGCGAGGTAGTCGTCGTTGCCTCCGGCCACTGGGGTGACGACGACCTCCGGCACGTCGTAGGTGTGGTGCGTCTTGATGTGCGCGACGAGTTCGTCGACGCGGGTGGTGGACGTCTTCACGACGCACTGCCATTCCGCGTCGACGCGCACCTCGCCGTCCCATCGGTAGACGCTGCGGATCGGCACGATCTGCACACACGCGCCAAGCCGCGCCTCGACGATGCCCTTCGCCAGCGACTCCGCGGCCTCCTCGGAGCCGACGGTCGTCGTCACCACGCTCACACTCACAGGGCGTCGATCTCCTTCAGCAACTGGTCCTTCAACTGGGCAGGCGCGTACGACGCCCGCACCGAGGCTTGTGCGAGGCCGGCGAGTTCGTCGCGGCCGAACCCGAACCGCTCGTGGCACAGCAGGTACTCGCGGTCGAGATCGGTGTGGAACATGCCGGGGTCGTCCGTGCTGATCGTCACGGGCACACCGGCCTCCACGAGCCGTGGCAACGGATGCTCGTCCAGCGACGCCACCGCGCCAGTGCGGATGTTCGACGTCGGACACACCTCGACGACAACGCCCTCGTCGGCGAGATGCCGCACCAACTCGAGGTCCTGCACCGCGCTGACGCCGTGCCCGATCCGTTCTGCGCGCAGGTCGCGCAGCGCGGCCCAGATCTCGCTGGGCGGCGTCGTCTCACCGGCGTGCGGCACCATGTGCAACCCGGCGTCGCGCGCCATCGCGAACGCCTCGCGGAACTTCGCCCTCGGCGAGTCCGACTCGAACCCGCCCAGCCCGAACCCGACCAGTCCCTCGGGCCGGTACTCGGTCGCGAACCGCGCGCTCGTCACGCCCCAGTCGCGATCCCAGGTGCCGGGAACATCGAAGATCCACTGCAACGCGACACCGTGCTCTGCGAGCGCCTCGTCCCGGCCCGCCTTCAACGCCTCGACGAGTTCGTCGGGTGCGATGCCCGCCCGCAGGTGGCTCGTCGCGCTGATCGTCAGCTCCGCATAGCGGATGTTGGTCCGTGCGGCGTCACGTGCGTATCCGACGATGAGCGTGCGGATGTCCTCACCGGTGGTGACGAGGTCGTTGACGATGCCGTAGACATTGATGAAATGCCGGAAGTCCCTGAACTCGTAGAACTTCCGCAGAGTGGCCTCGTCGGTCGGCACCCGCCCGCCGGGATGGTTGCGCGCGAGTGCGAGGACGGTGTCGACGGAGGCCGCGCCCACGAGGTGGACGTGCAGCTCGGCCTTCGGCAACGCGTGGACGAAGTCGGAAATGTGCACGGTCCATGCTCTCAGGTCAAGGGCCGTTCGACGGGTGACATGTCTTGCAGTCAAAGGAGAGGGTGCAGGGCGATCCCTGTCTCTGGCTTCCGCATTGGGGGTGCCTCGTGAGGGGCGCACGAAGAGTTGCACTGCTGACAGCGGTGCTGGTTCTGCCATTCCTGCCCGTGACGGCCCAAGCCGCCGAAGGGCCGGTGTTCAAGGACGGCGAGGCGCAACCCGTCTTCGATCCGAAGGACGTGGTGAAGGAGAGCCTCTGGGTCCGGGCACCGGTCGACAGCGACCGCGACGGCAAGGACGACGAGGTCTACACCGAAGTCGTCCGGCCACGTGCCACCGAACGCGGTCTCAAGGTCCCCGTCGTCTACATGGTCAGCCCGTACTTCTCGGGCGGTAACGACGTTGCCAACCACAACGTCGACGTCGAGCTGTACGTGCCGGACAAGCGCAACGGCCGGTTGCTGAAGTCCTCCTCCGACGAACGCATCACCGCCGCTCTCGGCCCGAACCCGATCACGTCGGGTCGCTACGAGGCCTACTTCATCGCGCGTGGGTACGCCGTCGTCTACGCCGAGTCGCTCGGCACCGGCAAGTCCACGGGCTGCCCGACCACAGGCGACGTCAACGAGACGATCGGCGCACGTGTCGTCGTCGACTGGCTCAACGGCCGTGCGACCGCACGTACCGCCACAGGCGAAGCCATCAAGGCGACCTGGTCCACCGGCAAGACCGGCATGATGGGCGTCTCCTACAACGGAACGCTGCCCAACGCCGTCGCGTCGACCGGCGTGCGTGGCCTCGAAGCCATCGTGCCGATCGCCGCCATCTCCAGCTGGTACGACTACTACCGCGCGGACGGTGCCGTCGTCGCACCCGGCACGTTCCAGGGTGAGGACGCCGACGTGCTCGCGGAGTACGTCTACACGCGCGCGGACAGGGAGATCTGCAAGCCGATCATCGCCGAGATCGCGAAGGACCAGGACCGCGTCACCGGTGACTACAGCCGGTTCTGGGACAAGCGCAACTACATGAACGATGTCCGCAAGGTCCGCGCGGCCGTGCTGGCGGTGCACGGGCTCAACGACTGGAACGTCAAGATGACGCACGTCGAGCAGTGGTACTCGGCGTTGAAGAAGGTCGGCACGCCGCACAAGATCTGGCTGCACCAGTCCGGGCACACAGACGCCGACACGCTGCGTTCGGTCGAGTGGCGGCGCACGCTCAACCGCTGGTTCACCCAGTACCTGTGGGGTCACCGCAACGGCATCGACAAGGAGCCGAAGGCGACGCTGCAGCGCGAGGACAAGACGTGGGTCGACGAGAAGGACTGGCCGGCTCCCGGCACGTCCGACGTGCGGCTGCGGCTGTCCGCGGGCGGCTCCACCAAGGGCGGCCTCGGAATCCTGCCCGGCCGCGGCGTCGAGCAGTTGACCGACGACGCGACCAAGACGGCCGAATCGTTGATCGACCTGGCGACTTCACCGAACCGCCTCTCCTACACCTCGGAGCCGGCGAAGAAGCCGGTGCGGTTGTCGGGCAAGTCGACGGCCAACCTGCGGGTCGCGTTCGACCGGCCCGCGGCGAACGTGTCGACGCTGCTCGTCGACCGTGCGGCGGACGGCAGGTCGCACGTCATCACGCGCGGCTCGACCGACCCGCAGAACCGGGACCGGCCTGACAGGACGTCGCCGATCAAGCCCGGCAAGTTCTACGACGTCGAGGTCCCGATCGTGCCGGACGACTACGTCCTGCAGGCCGGTCACCGGCTCGAGTTCGTCGTGATCTCCAGCGACTACGACTACACGCTGCGCCCGAAGCCGGGTGCCGGCCTGTCGCTGGACCTCACCCGGACGTCGGTGGAACTGCCGGTCGTCGGTGGCTGGGGCACCGTGTTCCAGTCGTTCTGATGTGACGCCGCGCTTCGGTCTCCCGGGACCGAAGCGCGGCAACCTAGCACCCACCCCCGACAAAACCCCGCTCCCGGGCACCTCAAGATCTCAACCTGTTCACAACCGCCGAGTTGTCCACAACCTCACACCCAACCCGGCTCACCACCCGGCCCCACCGCCCACAGTGAGCCCATGCCCTCAACCCTCTCGAAGCCGATCCGAGTGCGCGACGCCGGCGATCTCTACGCCGCCATCCCGCACCTGATGGGGTTCCACCCGACAGATTCGCTGGTCGTGCTGGTGCTGAAAGACCATCTGGTCAGCATGACCATGCGCGTCGACCTTCCACGCCCACGACATCGAGGCCAGCTCGCGGCCCAGCTGGAAGGTCCGCTACAAGAACAAGACGCGTCCGAGGTGATCCTCGTCGTCGTGTGCCCGCCGTCCGAACACATGCCGGAGCAACTGCCGCACGAGCCACTGGTCAAGGTCCTCAGACATCAGTTGGGCGGCGTGGGCATCGACGTCGTGGAGGCCGTGTGGCTGCCGTCGTGCGAGAAGGACGCGCAATGGCTGTGCTATCTCGACATCGACTGCCACGGGACGTTGCCGGATCCCCGGTTGTCCGCTGTGGCAGCCGCGTCGGCACACGAGGGCAACGTGACGTTCGAGTCGCGCGCGGCCATGGCCGCGATCCTCACGCTGGACCCGCCTGAGGCACTGGAACGCAGATCCACCTTGCTCGACGAGCTCATCACGGCCTCTGCCGATGCCGACGCCACGACCGAACTGCGCCGGGTGAGCGATGCGATCGATGCCGTGGAGCACCGCGCGGGACCGTTGCCGGACAAGGAGATCGTCGCTCTGGCGAGGGCGCTGGCGGATCCCGAGGTGCGCGACGCGAGCATGGGATTCGCGGTGCAGCCCCGATCCAGGCTCGCCGAACGCCTGTGGCTCGAGCTCACCAGGGCCTGCCCTGCACCGGAACGTGCGGAACCCGCGTGCCTGCTCGCGTTCTACGCCTACCAGCGCGGCGATGGTGGGATCGCGTCCATCGCGCTCGACGCCGCCGAGGAAGCCTGTCCCGGCCACGCGCTGAGCAAGCTCGTCCGAGCCGCCGTCAGTGCCGCGTTCCCACCGTCAGAGATGCGGGCGCTGTCCGTGAAATACCTGGACAGCGCCCGTGAGCTGCTCGGCCGCGATCAGAGCAGTTCGGGCCGCTCCCAGCCCTGATCCAGGACGTGCTCGGCCAGGAACGCCCACACCGTCTCGTACCAGACTCGAGAGTTCCCGGGGGTGAGGATCCAGTGGTTTTCGGTTGGGAAGTAAAGGTATTTCGCATTGACCCCGTGTCGGACGAGGTCGAAGTACAGGCGATGCCCTTCACCGATGGGAACGCGGTAGTCCTTGTCCCCGTGGATGACGAGCATCGGGGTCTTGATGTCAGCCACCCGCAGGTGCGGGGAGTTCGCCAGGATCCGCTCCGGCTGCGTGAGGGGGTCGCCCATCTCCCGCATCCAGAAGTAGGAGCTGTCGGTGCTGCCGGAGAACGCGTCGATGTGCCACAGGGAGGCGTGGGTGACGATGGCGCGGAACCGGTCGGTCTGGGTGGCGATCCAGTTGGCCATGTAGCCACCGAACGATCCGCCCATCGCGGCGGTCCGGGAGGCGTCGATGTCGGCTCGCTCGACGGCGACGTCGGTGATGGCCATGAGGTCGGTGTAGGGCTCGGCGCCCCATCGGCCCCAGCCGGCCTTGATGAAGTCGGGCCCGTACCCGGTCGACAGGGCCGGGTCCGGCAGCAGGATGGCGTAGCCGCGGGCTGCCATCAGCCACGGGTTCCACCGCCAGGTCCAGCCGTTCCAGCTCATGACCGGGCCACCGTGGACCCACAGGACCAGCGGCGCGGGGGAGTCGGCGGACGCGCCTTCCGGCAGCACCAGCCAGGATCGGACCGTCCTGCCGTCGGCGACGACCGTGGAGATCTCGGTGAGGGTGCCGGGCACGGAGTCGAGGGCACCGGGCGCCCGCAGCCGTTCCGGATCCTGGTCGGCTCCGGTGGCGGCGAGTCGCACCGGCTGAGGCGGGTGGTCGATCGAGTTGCGAAGGGCGTACAGCGTCTTGCTGTCCGGGCCCACGACCAGATCGCTGTAGTAACCGGAGACCGTCAGTTTCGTGATCTCGCCGCTCGCGAGGTCCAGCCGCCACAGCGGCTGGTGGCCGAGGTGGCTCGCGGTGAAGAAGACCGCCGACCCGTCCGGGCTCACCACGGGGTGGTCCGGTTCCTCCTGGAAATCGGGCGCCAGTGGCGTGATCGAGCCGTCCGCCAGTTCGACGCGCACCAGGTCACGCCGGTGAGGGGCGTCGGTGGAGGAATCACGGAACCGGATCGCGATCACGGCGGAGGAGTCGGGCGTGAACGTCGCACCGTGGAAGGAGAAACCTTCCGCGGAGGCGATGGTCCGTGCCTCGCCGCCATTCGTGGACACGACCCGGAGTTCGGTGCGGCGACCGTAGGAAGCGCTGACGTCGGCGTTGTGGCCGTAGACGGCCCACTGCCCGTCCGGGCTGAGCGCGACGTCCTCGTCACTGAGCCGGCTTTCGGCGTCCTCGCTCAGACCGGAGATCGTCCCGGCGGTGACGTCCGCGAGCGGGGCCGCGAACAGCCTCGGGTAGGCCGGGCCGAGGTCCGAGTCCCAGTACCGGATCGGGTACGACTCGTGCAGGATCGCTGTCACGCCCGCGTCCTCGCGAGCCTTGCGCTTGGCGTCGTCCTCGTCGCCGAACTCCGTGAAGCGGTACGCCGACGACGTGAACAGCACCGTCTCGCCGGCGGCGCGCAGTTGACCGACTCCGCCGCCCGGCCGCAACACCTCGGCGGCCTCGCCTCGGACCGGAAGCCGCCACAGCGCCTTCTTGTCCTTGGACTCGCCCGGTTTCGCGAGCGGGTCCGGGCGAGCCGAGAGGAAGAGCAGCGACCCGTCCGGCGCGAACACGGGGGAGGAGTCGCCCTTGGCGGAGCGGGTGAGCCGGACGGCCTCCCGCTCCCCGGTGGGGTCGACCTCCCAGAGAGCGCCCTGCCACGTCTTGCCGTCCGGCGCGAGCGTGGACACGACCGTGACGAGCCGGGTGCCGTCCGGGGACAGCGCGAGCGACGCGAGCCGCGCGGTGGCGTTGTAGCTCTCGAAGGAGGCGAAGTCGGTCATCCCGGCTCAGGCCTCGTGCCGGGCGCGGGTGAACTCCCACGCGTCGCGGACGATGCCGGTGATGTCGGCGCGCTCGGGCTTCCAGCCGAGGTCGGCGCGGGCCCGCTCGGCGGAGGCGACCAGGACGGCCGGGTCGCCGGCGCGCCTCGGGGCGACGACGGCGGGGATCGGGTGGCCGGTGACCTCGCGGCAGGTGTCGATGACCTGCTTGACCGAGAAGCCGGTGCCGTTGCCCAGGTTGTAGATCCGGTGCTCGCCGGCGGTGGCGTTCTCGAGTGCGAGGAGGTGGGCGTCCGCGAGGTCCAGGACGTGGATGTAGTCGCGGACGCAGGTGCCGTCCTCGGTGGGCCAGTCCTCGCCGTAGATCGAGATGTGGTCGCGCTGCCCGAGCGCGACCTGCAGCACGAGCGGGATGAGGTGGGTCTCGGTCGCGTGTCGCTCGCCGATGCTGCCGTAGGCGCCGGCGACGTTGAAGTACCGCAGGCTCGTCGCCGCCAGGCCGTGCGCGGCGGCGTACGACGTGATCGCGTGGTCGATGGCCAGCTTGGTGGCGCCGTAGGTGTTGGTCGGCGCGGTGGGGGCGCTCTCGGGGATCGGCACCTCCCGCGGCTCGCCGTACGTCGCGGCAGTCGAGGAGAAGACGAGCTTCGGCGTGCCGTGATCCTTCATCGCGTCGAGGAGACGAATCGCGGTGAGGACGTTGCCCGTCCAATACTTGCCTGGGTCCTGCATGGATTCGCCAACGAGGGACTTCGCCGCGAAGTGAAGAACACCGTCGAACCCTTCCGCGAGGACATCGCCGATCACCTCGGCGATGTCGCCCCGGATGAAGCGCGCTCCCGCGGGGACGGCGTCCTCGTGGCCGGTGGAGAGGTCGTCCAGGACGACCACCTCGTGTCCGGCTTCGAGCAGCCTGGCGGCGCACACGCTGCCGACGTACCCGGCCCCGCCCGTGACGAGCAGCTTCACCACAGTCCTCGCATTCCTGGTCAAGATCGTTCTTGGCTACCGGTCCCTGCCCGCACCCGCGGACGGAACCGCCGTGAAGAGCCTCGGCCGCGTGAGCGAGCGCGAGGCGAAACCGGCGAGCACGGACCGCTCGACCTCGTCGTGCCGTTCGACGGGCACGAGGGCGATGGCCGAGCCACCGAAACCGCCACCGACCATCCGGGCGCCCAAGGCGCCGGCCGCCATCGCGGAGTCGACGGCGACGTCGAGCTCGAGGCACGAGACCCGGTAGTCGTCCCGGAGGCTCGTGTGGGAGCCGGACAAGAGAGGGCCGACCTCGGCGAGCCGGCCCGTGCGGAGCAGCTCGACGGTGCGCAGAACCCTGTCGTTCTCGGTCACAACGTGCCGCACCAGCGGACGCAGCTCTTCGGGCAGCCGGACGAGCGTCTGGTCGAGCTCGGCGATGTCGACGTCGCGCAGCGCCGGAACGCCGAGGATGCCGGCCGCACGCTCACAGCCCGCCCTCCGGGCGCCGTAGCCGCCGTCGACGAGAGCGTGGCTGGCACGGGTGTCGATGACGAGGACCTCGAGCCCGCTGGCAGCCGCGTCGAACGCGACCTGCTCCGGCTTGCCGGAGCGCACGTCGTAAAACAGGGCGTGCGCTTCGATGCAGCACAGCGATGCCGTCTGGTCCAGGATGCCGGTCGGTGCGCCCACGAAGTCGTTCTCGGAGTGCTGCACCCAGCGCGCGATGTCAGGCCGCTCGGCCTCGACGCCGGCGAGGCCGAGCAATGCGAGCGCGACGGCGCATTCCAGGGCGTGCGAGGAGGACAGACCAGCCCCTGCGGGCACGTCGCCCGCGATGACGAGATCCGCCCCGCCGAGAACGGGGATGCCCTGCTCGCGCAGGGCCCAGGCGACGCCACCGGGGTACGCGGCCCACCCCTTGACGGTGCCGGGGACTAGGTCGGCGACCACGACCGGGTCCGCCACCTGTACCCCGCCGTCGTCGCCCATCGTGCTGACGGTCATCACGCCGTCGGTGCGGGGCGACGCCGCGACCGCGATGCGGTGGGGCAACGCGAACGGCAGCACGTAGCCGTCGTTGTAGTCGGTGTGCTCGCCGATGAGGTTGACGCGGCCAGGCGCCGACCAGACTCCCTCGGGAGCGCGTCCGTGCTGGCGCTCGAACGCCTCCGCGGCCTTCTCCGCCGGTGTCGTCGCCTGGGTCACCGGGCGAGCACCAGGACGGCGTGGGCGACCGCGGGGTCGAGCTCTGCCGTGTTGCCGTTGCCGCCGCGCACCTGGATGACCTTGGCGCCACCGAGCGCCTCGACCTCCACGGTGCCGCCCGGCACGACGCCGGCGTCCTTCAACTCGGCCATGAGGTCCGGGTCGAGCTGGACGTGCTCGGCGATGCGGCGCACCTCGACGCGGCCCCCGCCGCGGCGGGCCACCTCGTCCACGCGCACCAGGTCCGCCTCGGCGGGCGGGGCCGGCTCGCCGTCGCCCAGCTTGTCGAGGCCGGGGATCGGGTTGCCGTAGGGCGAGGTGGTGGGGTTGCCGAGCAGCTTGATGAGCTTGCGCTCGACAGCCTCGCTCATGACGTGCTCCCAGCGGCATGCCTCGCTGTGCACGTGCTCCCATTCGAGCCCGATGATGTCCACGAGGAGGCGCTCGGCGAGCCGGTGCTTGCGCATGACGGCGATCGCGAGGTTGCGGCCCTGCTCGGTGAGCTCGAGGTGGCGGTCCTCCGCCACGACCACCAGGCCGTCGCGTTCCATGCGGCCGACGGTCTGGCTCACCGTCGGTCCACTTTGGCCCAGGCGCTCGGCGATGCGGGCGCGCAGAGGCACCACGCCCTCTTCTTCGAGCTCGTAGATGGTGCGGAGATACATCTCCGTGGTGTCGATGAGGTCGTTCACACCCGCTCCCCTTCGTATGGTGTCAATGGTAGTCGTGCCGGGGGACACAGGTGTCCGCGCGGGTGCAGGATGTGAGCCGTGCATCCCTTGATCACTCCTGAGGCCCTCGCCGACGCGCTGAGTGCGCGTCCGGCCACCGTCGTGCTGGACGTCCGGTGGCGTCTCGGTGGACCACCCGGACGCCAAGACTACGAGGTCAGCCACGTGCCCGGCGCGGTGTACTTGGATCTGGACACGGAGCTGTCCGCTCCGCCCGGCATCGGGGGCCGTCATCCGCTGCCGGATTCGGAGCGGTTGCAGGAGGTGCTGCGCGGTGCCGGTGTGCGCGAAGGTGCCCAGGTCGTGGCGTACGACGCGGGGGACGGGTCGGTCGCCGCGCGGGTGTGGTGGCTGCTGCGGTGGGCCGGGTTCGGTGAGGTCGCGGTCCTGGACGGCGGGTTCGCCGCGTGGGAGGCCGCTGGGCTGCCGGTGTCCGCGGACGTGCCGGAGGCGCTGAAGGGCGATGCCGCTGGTGACGTCGTGGTGCGGCCTGGGCAGATGCCCGTGCTTGACGCGGACGGGGCGGCGGCGCTCGCTTCGGAGGGGGTGCTGCTCGACGCTCGGGCCGCCCCTCGGTATCGCGGTGAGACCGAGCCGGTGGACCCCAAGGCCGGGCACATCCCGGGTGCGCTCAACGCGCCGACCACCGGTCATGTCGGAGCGGATGGCCGGTGGCTCGGCTCGGAGGAGCTGGCCGCGCGGTTCGGTGGGCTCGGGGTGTCGGGTGGTGTGGCTGTCGGCGCGTACTGCGGGTCGGGGGTGACCGCCTCGTCGGTGGTGCTCGCGCTGGAGGTCGCGGGGATCACGTCGGCCGAGAAGCCGGCGGCGTTGTACGCCGGGTCTTGGTCCAACTGGTGCGCGTTGGACCGGGAGGTCGCTACCGGCGACTGACCTGGTCCGGTGGGTGTCAGGCGCTGGGGATGCGGTTGAAGCCGTCGGTGGCCAGTTTGAGGGCGATGCCGCAGGTGTCCAGTTCCTCGACGGCCAGGACGCTCACCGAGAAGGCCGAGGTGATGGCGGTCGGGTCGTCGGTCAGCATGACGGTGACCTGGCAGTCGTCCTTGGCGGGGCTGACCTGCCACGCGGTGTTGCCACCGATCTCGATCTGCTTCTTCTCGCCGTCCTGGTCCGCCACCTCGGGAACCGTGACCATCTGGGTGATGACGGCGGACGGGCCGGTCGTGGTGTGGATGCAGCCGCCGTCCGCCGTGGACTTGCCGCCGGTGGCCGCCTCGATGTCCGAGGCCTTGAGGACGCCGCAGGTCTCCAGGCCGGTCGTCTTCTTCTTGGTGGTGATCTTCACGTCGCCCTTCTTCTGGGCGGTGGTGGGGCTCGCCGGCTTGGAGGTCGCGGTGCTGGCCGGCGGTTTCTTCGAGGTCGTGGTGGGGTCGGCGGGTTCTTGGATCGCGCCGGCGTCCGCTGTGGCGGTGCCCTTGACCTGTTCGGCGCAGCCCGAGATTGCGGCGAGGGTCAGGCCCAGTGCGAGGAGGATGGCCGCTGGTCTCAGGTGCATGTCGCCTCTGACCCCTGTTCGGTGAGATCGGTTCCGGGCCCGCGACTGTAGGTTGCTGGTCATGGGTAAGCCAGCCGCTGTTGTCTGGGACAGGTCCTTCCTCGGGTACGACCTCGGTGGCGACCATCCGCTGAACCCGGTCCGGCTCGACCTGACGATGCGGCTCGCCACGGCGCTCGGGGTGCTGGACGGCGTGGAGGTGCGGGCCCCCGAACCGGCCAGCGACGAAGAGATCGAGCTGGTGCACAAGCCTGGGTATCTGAGCGCCGTGCAGGCCGCGCCCACAGCCGGGTGGGACGTCGGGCACGGGCTCGGGACGGCGGACAACCCCGTGTTCGAGCGGATGCACGAGGCTTCGGCGTTGGTGGTGGGTGGGTCGCTGGCGGCGGCTCGGGCCATCGCGTCGGGGGAGGCGGATCGGGCCGTGAACATCGCCGGTGGGTTGCACCACGCGATGCCGGACAGTGCGGCCGGCTTCTGCGTTTACAACGACTGCGCGGTGGCCATCGAGTGGTTGTTGCGCAGCGGGGTGGAGCGCATCGCCTATGTCGATGTCGACGTGCATCACGGGGACGGTGTGCAGACGGCGTTCTGGGACGACCCGCGGGTGCTGACGATCTCGTTGCACCAGCATCCGATGAGCCTGTGGCCCGGTACCGGGTGGGCCGGTGAGGTCGGCGGTGCCGGTGCCGAGGGGAGCGCGGTCAACGTGCCGTTGCCCGCCGGGACTCGCGACGGTGGGTGGATGCGGGCGTTCCACGCGACGGTGCCGGCGTTGTTGCGGGCGTTCCGGCCGCAGGTGCTGGTCACGCAGTGCGGCGTCGACACGCACAAGGAGGACCCGCTCGCGGACCTGTCGTTGAGCGTGGACGGGCATCGGGCGATCTACCAGGCGTTCCGGGACCTCGTCGACGAGCACGGGTACAAGTGGCTCGCGCTCGGTGGCGGCGGGTACGAGCTGCTCAGGGTGGTACCGCGGTCCTGGACGCACCTGCTGGCCACGGTGCTGGACCGCGACGTCGACCCGAACCGGCCGTTGCCGGCGGACTGGGTCGCCCATGCGACACGGGTCGCACCGAACTGGCCTTTGCCTGCGTCCATGACTGATGAGTGCGACGCTGGGTACCAACCGTGGGGCGGGGACGCGGAGGAGCCGGTTGACAAGGCGATCCGCGAGACCCGGCGTGCGGTCTTCCCGTTGCACGGACTCGATCCCGACGACCCCAGGGACTGACAGAAGTGACCGACACCGTCGGAAACACCGCGCAAAGGGATCCGTTCGACTTCCCGAGGAGATGGGAGGCCGACGTCGTCCTGAGCGACGGCCGCACCGTCCACCTGCGCCCGATCACGCCGGACGACGCCGACGAACTGCGGGAGTTCCACGGGCGGCTGTCGGAACGGACGCGGTACTTCCGGTACTTCGGGCCGTACCCCCGGATCCCGCAGCGCGACCTCGAGCGGTTCAGCACCGTCGACCACCACGACCGGGTCGCGCTCATCGCGCTCCTCGGCGACGAGATCGTCGCGGTCGGCCGGTTCGATCGGCTCGTCGGCGAGGGCCATCGAGGGGACAGCGCGGAGGTCGCGTTCGTCGTCGAGGACGGGCACCAGGGGCGCGGGCTCGGCAGCATCCTGCTCGAGCACCTCGCCGCCGCGGCCCGGGAGGTCGGGCTGGCGCGGTTCGAGGCCGAGGTGCTCGCCGAGAACGGGCAGATGGTCCGGGTGTTCCGCGACGCCGGTTACCAGGTCAGCAGGGCGTTCGAGGAGGGCGTGCTGCACCTGGAGTTCGCGATCGACCCCACGGACGAGTCCGTCGCCGTCGCCAGGGCCCGCGAGCAGGCGGCCGAGGCCCGCAGCGTGCACAACCTGCTGCATCCGAGGTCGGTGGCGGTCATCGGCGCGTCCACCGACCCCACCAAGATCGGGCACGCGGTCCTCAAGAACCTCCTCGAAGCCGACTTCAACGGGCCCGTCTACCCCGTCAACGCCGAGCACCGGGCCGTCCGGGGGGTCCGGGCCTACCCGACCGTGCTCGACATCCCCGACGACGTCGACCTCGCCGTCATCGCCGTGCCCGCGGCCAGCGTCGACGAGGTCATGGACGGGTGCCTCGCCAAGGGCGTGAAGGCGCTCGTCGTCGTCAGTTCGGGCTACGGCGAGACGGGGCCTGACGGGCTGTCGGCCGAACGCAGGCTCGCGGCGGAGGCGAGAGCGCACGGCATGCGCGTCGTCGGTCCCAACGCACTGGGCGTGCTCAACCTGGATCCGAAGGTCCGCCTCAACGCGAGCCTCGCCCCGAAGCTGCCGCAACGGGGCCGCGCGGGCTTCTTCTGCCAGTCCGGCGCCCTCGGCACCGCCATCCTCGCCAACGCCGCCGGCTGGGGTCTCGGCCTGTCGACGTTCGTCTCGGCCGGCAATCGCGCCGACGTCTCCGGCAACGACCTGCTGCAGTACTGGGAGACCGACCCGGCCACGGACGTCGTCCTGCTCTACCTGGAGTCGTTCGGCAACCCGCGCAAGTTCGCGCGCCTCGCGAGAAGACTCGGTCGCACCAAGCCCATCGTCGCGGTGAAGTCCGGCCGCCACGCCGTCGTCCCCGGTCTCGCCGCCACCGGCGCGAAGGTCGACGAGGCGAGCGTCCAGGCCCTGTTCGAGCAGGCCGGCGTGATCCGGGTCGACTCGCTGGCCCAGCTGTTCGACACCGCGCTCCTGCTCGCCCACCAGCCGCTGCCCCAGGGCAAGCGCGTCGCCGTCGTCGGCAACTCCACCGCGATCGGCCTGCTCGCCGCCGACACGCTGCTCGCCCAGGACCTGGACCTCGCGTGCGACCCCGTGGACGTCGGCGCCCAGGCCACCCCGGAGGAGTTCGCGAAGGCCGTTCAACAGGCCCTGGACCGCGACGACACCGACGCCCTCGTCGTCGTGTTCGTACCCCCGATCGCCGTCCCCGGCGCCGCCTACGCCCGCGCGCTCAAGGAAGCCGCGCACCGCACGAAACCGATCGTCTCCACGTTCCTCGCGGTCGAGGGCATCCCGGACGAGCTGAAGATGCCCGGGAAGGGCTCCATTCCCAGCTACGCGAGTCCCGAACGCGCCGTGCTCGCCCTGGCCCGCACCGTCCGCTACGCCCGCTGGCGCGCGGCGCCGCAGGGCACCTTCGTGCGGCCCGAGGGCATCGACCTCGATCGCGCGAGGTCCATTGTGGACGACGTGACGAGCGAGGTCCGTCTCGACGACCGCAAGGCCGTCGAACTGCTGGAGTGCTACGGCATCGACGTCGTCCCGTTCCGCATCGCCCAGAGCGAGGAGGAAGCTGTCGAGGCGGCGGACGAACTCGGCTACCCCGTCGCGATGAAGGCCACCAGCGAACGCCTGCGCCACCGCACCGACCTCGTCGGTGTCCGCCTCGACATCGCCCAGCGCGAATCGGTCAAGGCCGCCTACCACGACCTCGCCGCCCTCTCCGGCAAGCCGGGCGTGTACGTGCAACGCATGGCGCCCAAGGGAGTCAGCTGCGTCCTGGGCCTGCAGGACGACCCGAGCTTCGGCACGCTGGTCTGGTTCGGACTGTCGGGACTCGTCAGCGACCTCCTCGGCGACCGGGCCTACCGGGCGGTACCCCTCACCGACACCGACGCGGCGGAACTCGTTGCCGCGCCGAAAGCAGCGCCTCTGCTCACCGGATACCGG
The DNA here is from genome assembly GCF_033794685.1 of Streptomyces sp. ID05-26A. NCBI lineage: Bacteria > Bacillati > Actinomycetota > Actinomycetes > Kitasatosporales > Streptomycetaceae > Streptomyces > Streptomyces sp. ID05-26A. The sequence goes on along the minus strand of NZ_JARAYZ010000009.1, from coordinate 61,099 downwards.
GGTGACGAACCAGCGGACCTGAAAGCACTTCAGGAATTGGTACTCCGTTTGGCGGCACTGGCCGAGGACCTTCCGGAGGTGCGTTCGCTCAAGCTCGAACCCGTTCTTGCTTCTGCCGCAGGGGCTTTCGTGAGCAGCGCCCGCATCGTCATCGGCCCGCCCCCGTCCCTGCACGACGCCGGTCCGCGCCGTCTCCGGTGACCACGGGACTGATGAGTTACCGCAACGATTCCGATGTTTCATTCGCGTAGAAGTATGGACATGCGTCCTTTCGCCGCTTAGGTTTCCGGCATCACCGGGCAGCGCCGACCATCATGCGCAGGCGCGCGCCCGTGGAATAAACGCTGTGGTGGATGACCGCTGTAAGAGGGACGAATGACGCCGAGAGCACTTCTCCGCCTGGTCGCGGCAACATGTGCGGCCGTGCTCCTGCTCGCCTCGTGTGCGGGCGGCGGCGGGTCGGGCATGGCCGCCAAGGTCGGCTCGAGCGACCGCATGATCATCGCCGTGTCCTACGACCAGCCGGGACTGTCCGTGCGCAGGCTCGACGGCAGCTACCGCGGGTTCGACGTCGACGTCGCCAAGTACATCGCGAACGAACTGGGCGTCGCCGAGCAGGACATCACCTGGAAGGAAGCGCAGCCGGGCAACCGGGAGACGCTCCTGACCAGCGGTGAGGCCGACATGGTCGTCTCCACCTACTCGATCACCGACAAGCGCAAGCAGATCGTCGACTTCGTCGGCCCGTACTTCGTCGCCGGCCAGGACCTGCTGGTGCGCATGAACGAGAGCCGCATCGACGGCCCGAAGTCGCTCAACGCCAGCCTCCGCCTGTGCTCCACCGCCGGCTCCACGTCCGCCGAGTACGTCCGCGACCAGTTCGCGAAGGACGTGAAGATGGTCGAGTACGCCAAGTTCAGCGACTGCGTCACGGCGCTGCTCGCGGAGAACGTCGACGCCGTCACCACCGACGACGTGCTGCTCGCGGGTTACGCCGCCCAGAACCCCGAACTCCTGCGGGTCGTCGGCGACCCGTTCAGCAAGGAGGAGTACGGCGTCGGCCTGCACCGCGACGACCCGGGCAGCAAGGCCAAGGTCCAGGCCGCGATGCAGAAGATGATCGACACGGGCGCCTGGCGCAAGTCGCTGGAGCAGAACATCGGATCTTCCGGCTACAAGATTCCCGACCCGCCGAAGCTGGCCCCGTGATCACACGGGGCGTCACGTAGGCTCACGCCACGTGAACCGCGTCCCGCCGCACCGCGCTGATCGACCCGTTCGCGCGGGCATCCCCGAACACGGCCGAGTCCCGCGTTACTACGCGGTCAAGGCCGAGCTGTTCGACCTGGTCGAGAACCTCGGCGAAGGCACCGTCCTGCCGTCCGAACGCGAGCTCGCCGAACGGTTCTCCGTGTCGCGCGTCACGCTCCGCCAGGCCGTCAGCGAACTCGTGCTCGAAGGCAAGCTCATCCGCCGCCAGGGCAGCGGCACGTTCGTCGCGCCGCCGAAGCTCGTCCAGCCGTTGTCGCTGGTCAGCTACACCGAGGGCATGCGCAGGCAAGGCGTCGAGCCGAACCGCACGGTGATCACGGTCGAGGAGCTCGGCGCCGACGAGGGCCTGGCCCGCGACCTGATGCTCGAACCCGGCGACCCGATCGTGCACCTCGAACGCGTCCTGCTCGCCGACGACGAACGCATCGGCCTCGAATCGACGTACCTGAGCCTCGGCCGCTTCCCGGACCTGCTGGAGAAGCTCGACCCCGCCGGATCTCTCTACGCGTGCCTCACCGAACGCCTCGGCGTGCGTTTCGCCGAGGCCGAGGAGCGCGTCGAGACGGTGCTCGCCACGCCCCGCGAGGCGCTGCTGATCGGCACGAACCCGGCGCTGCCCATGCTGTTGCTGCACCGCGTCTCCTACGACGTCGACGGGCACCCGATCGAACGTGCCCGGTCGCTCTACCGGGGTGACCGGTTCAGCTTCGTCGCGAGGCTGCACGCCGACCGCTAGTCCGTCGTGACGCTGCTTGTGTTGCATGGACAGGGTTTCTGCCTCCGAAGCGGCACCCACTGCTTGCGGATGTCCAAGGTGGACGGAGTGCGGGGGCGACGGGAACCGGCTCGGCGGGCTCGGGCAGAGCCGCGACGTCACCCAGCCCACGCGCGTCGTGCTCGGCCCGTCCCGGGATCAACCGGCGGGACTCTCGAAGTCACCGCTGGGGTCGACCCGACCGGCCGGACGGATTTGGAAGACATCAAACGACTTGGCGCCGATCGGCGAGCCGGATCCCTAGCCGACGCAACAGAATCACGCGCGCAGAGCCTTCCTTTCGGGCCCCAACGGATACCTGCTGTTCGCCTATGACGCCGTCGGCGTTGTCGCGCCAGACCTCCGTTGGGGCGTCAAGGAAAACCCGCGATGAGGAGCTGTGCACTTTGCGTGACTTCCCGGGCGCGTCCGGGAGGCTGACGGTCGGCCGGACCGGAGCGAGCGGCACGTCCGGAGGCGACCCGGCCGACGAGCTGGTCGTGGGACAGATCGTCAAGCTGGACAACGGTTTCCACGTGTCTCAGTACGCCTCCCGCGAGGGAACGTGACGAGCGGGTGAAGTGACTGCGGGTCACCGGACCCCGTGCGGGTACAGGAAGATACCGCCCGTTCGCACTCGTTTCCCGTCCGAGTTGCGGAGGTACTGTTGTTGTCACGAACTTCAGGACGTCCGCAACGATGCGGTGGAGCGGGGGTGTGCCGTGTCCTTCAAGGCGGAGTTCCTCGCAGAGCTCGAAGACTGTCTGCGCGGCTACGGCGCGGTCCCGGTGAGCAATCCCGATGCGCTGGCGTTGTTCATCGAGTTCGTGCGAGCCCTTCCGGCGAGCGACCAACGGCTGCGCTGCCTCGAAGGTGTCGACCAGGGGTCCGGCTCGTTCTGGAACAACCCCGCGGTGTGGTGGGAGCAGGTGCCGAGGTTCGGCGCGGGACTGCCGCGGTGCGGGTCGGCGGAGTGCCGCAAGCTGCTGGACGACATGCTGGACGAGGCCATCAGCGACGAGATCGACGTCCTCGAGATGGAGATCCGCGAACTGCCCAGCTAGCCGGGCGGGTCCGGACATGCCTGCCGGCGCCGCCACCTGTTACGGCCACGGCGCCGGGGCTTCCAGCACTTATTTGACGGCGACCAGCGACTTGAAGAGTTCCCGATAGCGGTGGAGGGCCAGTCGCAGGTCCTCGGTCTGTGGATCACTGTTTCCCTCGAGCTGCTTGGTGAGGGAGCGGTGCCGGGTGTTCAGTTCCTCGATCGCGCGCGTCACGAGGTCGTCCGCCTTGCGCACGGCGGCCTTCGGGTCGTCGACGAACTCGTACTGCACCGCCTGCCACTCGTCCTCGAGCTTGCCGATCGACTGGTGGCCGGTGCGCTCCGGTTCGGAGCCGCGGTGGTCGGCGCGCTGGTGCTCGGCCCGCTGACCGTCGGTGCGCTGGGCCTCCGCACGCTGGGCATCAGTGCGCTGGGTGTCCGCGCGCTGCGTGGTCTCCGCACGCTGGGCTTCCGTGCGCTGCGTGTCAGTCCGCTGCGCGTCGGCACGCTGGCCGTCAGCTCGCTGAACATCAGTGCGCTGAGCATCGGTCCGCTGGGCCTCGCCCCGCTGAGTTTCACCCCGCTGGGCTTCGGCACGCTGCGTCTCGTCCGCGCGCTGCGACTGCTGCGGCATGCGCTCGGTGTGCTGAGACGTCTGCTGCGGCCTTGCCGGAGTGGGAACCCCAGCGGCGTGAGTCGGTGCTTCAGACATCGGTCTTCTCCTTCCGCACGGCTTCCCTGGTGTCCTTGCTCGGTCCCGCCCCGTGTTCGAGCAGGTCGGTGAACAACTCGCGGTAGTGCACCATCGCGGTGCGCAGGTCCTCGGTGCTCGCTTCGCCGATCTCCTGGCGCTCCGAGATGTCGTGCGCCTTGCGGTAGTGCTCCAGCGTCTTCGCGTGCTCGACGGACAGAACGCTCAGCTGCGCCTCGTAACCCTCGGTGGGGTATCCGCGCTCGGCCATCAGATCGGTCACCAGGCGGTCGGCGTCGGCGATGGCGCTCTCCGGCGAGTCGACGAACTTCGCCTGCACGGTCGCCCAGTGCCGGCGGTAACTGTCCTGCGCCGTCGGGGAAAGCGGCTTCAGGTCGAACTCGCTGTGGCGGTGCTCCCGCTCGGCGAGCTCCTTCTCCGCGGCCGTTCTGCTCTCGCTGTCCGTGACCGCGCGGTCGTATTCAGGGCCGAAGCGGTCGCGCAGCTTCTTGCGCTGCATGGCGGGCCTCAGCACGATCGCGAGGATCACCAATGCCGCGACGATCGCGACCACAACGCCGATGATGGCGCCCGTTGACATGGAAAACCTCCAAGACAGGCAAACTCTCTGGCTGTCCGGGAGGCTTCCCGTTCACTCACAAGGGAAACATCAACCCTTGATACAAACCACCTGCTTGAGCTTGGCGACCACCTCGACCAGGTCGGACTGGTTCGCCATCACGGCGTCGATGTCCTTGTAGGCGCCCGGAATCTCGTCCACGACGCCGGAGTCCTTGCGGCACTCGACACCACTTGTCTGGTCGGCGAGATCCTGCGTCGTGAACGTCTTGCGGGCCTTGTTGCGCGACATCCTCCGGCCGGCACCGTGCGACGCCGACTCGAACGAGTCGGGGTTCCCGAGCCCGCGCACGATGTACGAACCGGTGCCCATGGAACCCGGGATGATGCCCAACTCACCACGGCCCGCGCGGATCGCACCCTTGCGCGTCACCAGCACGTCCTCGCCGAAGTGGTTCTCCTCCGAGACGTAGTTGTGGTGCGCCGAGATCGGCTCCTCGAAGGCGATCCGCGGGAACTCGACCCGCAGCACGTCGCAGACCAGGCGCAACATGACCGCGCGGTTGCGTCGCGCGTAGTCCTGAGCCCAGTACAGGTCGTGACGGTACGACGCCATCTCGGGCGTGCCCGAGAGGAACACGGCGAGGTCCGGGTCCGGCAGCTCGGCGTTGTGCGCGAGCGTGCGCGCCACCGCGATGTGGTGCTGCGCCAGCTCGTTGCCGATGCCACGCGACCCGGAGTGCAGCATGACCCACACCCGCTGGTCGCCGTCCAGGCAGACCTCGAGGAAGTGGTTGCCGCCCCCGAGCGTGCCCATCTGGTGCATCGCCTTGTCGGCGCGCGCCTTCACGACGGGCGTGAGGTCGTCGAACTTCCTCCAGAACGTGCCCCAGTCGGACGCGTCCCTCTCGGTGAACGCGGTCGCCTTGTGCTGGCCGAAACCGACGGGGACCACGGCCTCCATGCGGGACCGCAGCCCGCGCAGCGTGGCCGGCAGGTCGCTCGCCGTGAGCGAGGTGCGCACCGCGGTCATGCCGCAGCCGATGTCCACGCCGACGGCCGCGGGGGAGACGGCGTCGCGCAACGCGATCACCGAACCCACCGTGGCGCCCTTGCCGTAGTGCACGTCGGGCATGACCGCGATGTGCTTGAACGCCCACGGCAGCGAAGAGATGTTCTGCAACTGCCGCATGGCGAACTCCTCGACCTCGTCCGGTCGAGTCCACATTCGGATGTCCACGTTCTGGCCGCGGACCACGGTTGCTGCCATGCCCACGAGGTTAGGCGGCGTTCACCTTGCTCCACAAAGGAGTTTCGCGGGGAGTTTCCGCGCCAACGAACTCCCACGCGCCCTTGCGCACCTTCGCCTTGCGCATGTCGCCACCGATGTTCGTGACGAACGCCCTCACGGTCGGCAGGTCGTCGACACCAGCGATGAGGATCGCCTTGTCCTGCAACGTGACGCTGCCGCCACCGAGCTTCTCGCGCGCGACGGCGTCGTTGAGCAGGCCGGTGCGGACCTGCTGAGCGGTGATGCCGTCGACCTCGACCTGCACGGCGTCGACCGCGGGCGAGTTCGCGGGCAGGAAGCGGAACGTCAGCACCGACTCCTGCCGGAACTGCTTGCTGATCGTGGACGCGGTGTGGCGCAGGCTCTCCTCGTTCAGCGTGACGTCGAACCTGCGGGAACGTTCGAACGTCGTCTGCTGCAGGTCGCTCGACCAGAACACGCCGTCGAGCAACGTCGACCGGGTGGTGTGGCCGCCGTTGGCGCGCACGATCCCGCGGACCTCGCGGTCGAACCGCACCAGCCGGTCCCGCAGCCGAGGGTCGGCGGGGTCGGTGATGATCGCCGTGTTGTTCGTCGCGAAGATCTCCGGGCACGGCAGCGGCGCCCCTGCCGCCGTGCCGGTGGAGACCGCGAACGCCAGTACCGTCGTGACTGCCACGAGAAGATTTCGCATGGGCCACAAGGTAAGGGGCGACAGCGGCGCCCACACCCGATCCCACATGATTGACAGCCGCACTCAACGTGAAAATACTTCAGCCCATGGAGCGCGTGTGCGTCATCGGGGCGGGGTCTTCCGGCATCGCCGCATGTCAGGTGCTCGGCGCCCGAGGCATCGAGTTCGACTGCTTCGAGACCGGGTCGGAGATCGGCGGCAACTGGCGCTATCTCAACGACAACGGAATGTCGTCGGCCTACCGGTCGCTGCACATCAACACCTCGCGGCAGATGATGGAGTTCAAGTCCTTCCCGATGCCGTCCCGCCTGCCCTCGTACCCGTCGCACTTCCAGATCGCCGAGTACTTCGACGACTTCGTGAAGCACCACGGGTTCCGCGACCGCATCCGGTTCCGGACCGAGGTCACCTCCGTGTCCGTCGCGCCGGGCGGCTACTCCGTCACGACGCGCGATCGCGACACGGGCGAAGAGACCTCGGGCGTCTACCGGTCGGTGATCGTCGCGAACGGGCACCACTGGTCGCCGCGACTGCCCGAACCCGCGTTCCCCGGCTCGTTCGACGGCGAACAGCTGCACGCGCACTTCTACAAGACGCCCGAGCGGTTCGCGGACAAGAAGGTGCTGGTCCTCGGCATCGGCAACTCCGCCTGCGACATCGCCGTCGAGTCGTCCCGCGTCTCGGCGCGGACGTTCCTGGCGATGCGCCGCGGCGCGCACATCATGCCCAAGTACCTCTTCGGCATGCCGACCGACCACCTGACGACCTCGCCGCTCGCCCGCTTCGCGCCGGCATGGATGCAGGCGTTGTCGCTGCGGGTGATGCTGCGGCTGGCCCGCGGCAGGCTCACGGACTACGGCCTGCCCCAGCCCGGGCACGCCATCCTCGCCGCGCACCCGACGGTGTCCGACGACCTGCTCACGAGGCTCGGGCACGGCGACATCACCGTGAAACCGAACGTCGAACGGCTCGACGGGTCCGGGGTCGTGTTCTCGGACGGCTCCCGCGAGGACGTCGACGTGATCGTCTATTGCACCGGTTACAAGGTGGAATTCCCGTTTCTGGATGTAACGGAGTTCCCGGCGGTGTCGTCCGCCGACAACGAGGTGTCGCTGTACCGGCGGGTCGTGGACCCGGCGCACCCCGGGCTGTACTTCCTCGGCCTGATCCAGCCCCTGGGGGCGATCATGCCGCTGGCCGAGGCCCAGGCCGAGTGGATCGCGGACCTGGTCTCCGGCCGCGGCGCGCTGCCCCCGGTGCCGGAGATGAAGGCCGAGATCACCTCGTACCGGGAGGGACTGCGGCGCAAGTACGTGAAGTCGAAGCGGCACACGCTGGAGGTCGACTTCCTCGGCTACCAGCGCGAGTTGCTTCAGGAACGGCGCGCGTGGGTACGGTCGGAGCGTGTCGTCTAGCGCTCAGGTGATCGTCCTCAACGGCGGGTCCAGCTCCGGCAAGTCGGGTATCGCGCGGTGCCTGCAGGCCGTGCTGCCGCAGGTGTGGCTGGCGATCGGCGTCGACACGCTGATCGACGTGATGCCCGCGCGGTTGCGGCTCGGGTCGGAGGGCATCGGGTTCCCAGAAGACCTCGGCGGCGACGTCAGCGTCGGCGCCGAGTTCCGGCTGCTCGAGGACGCGTGGATGGCCGGCGTCGCCGCGATGGTGCGCGCCGGGGCACGGGTGATCGTGGACGACGTGTTCCTCGGCGGGGTCGAGTCGCGGCAGCGGTGGGAGAAGGCGCTGGACGGCCTCGCCGTGCTGTGGGTCGGGGTGCGGTGCGACGCCGAGGTCGCCGCGGGCCGGGAACTCGCCCGTGGTGACCGGGTCGCCGGGATGGCCGAGGCGCAGGCCGAACTCGTGCACCGCGGGATGAGCTACGACGTCGAGGTCGACACCGCGAAAGCCGAGTCGGTCGAGTGCGCGAGGGTGATCGCCGCCCGAGTCGTCTGACGACGAAGAACGGGGCCGCCGACATCGAGTCAGCGGCCCCGCTCATCCAGGAAACTCTCAGTGCACGCCCAGCACTCCGTCGATCCGGCGCGGGATGCCCAGCGGGTTCGCGTCCTGCAACTCCGCGGGCAGCAACGCGTCCGGCCACGACTGGTACGTCACCGGCGCGATCCAGCGGCGGATCGACGTGGCGCCCACCGACGTGTGCAGCGGGTTCGTCGTCGACGGCCACGGGCCACCGTGGTGCTGACCCCACGCCACGGCGACACCGGTCGGCCAGGCGTTGAAGATGATCCGGCCCGCCACGCGCCGCAGGACCTCGGCGACCTCACCGGCCTCCGCGTGGTCCGACTCGGCCGCGTGCACCGTGCCGGTCAGCGTGCCCGGCAGCTTCGCCAGCACCGAGTGCAGCTCCGCCGGCGACGAGTACGTCACGACCAGCGCGGCCGGGCCGAAGTGCTCCTCGGTGAGCTTCTCGAGGTTCTCCTCGAACACCTTCACCGACGTGCTGAACAGCAGCGGCGCCACGGCCCACGCCTCGTCCGGGCGGGTACCCGTCGACACCACGGAGACGAGGTCCGACGCCGCCAGCGCGTCCGTGCCCGCCTTGTAGGAGTCGCACATCCGCTCGTTCAGCATCGCGCCACCCGACGACGCGGCGACCGCCTCGCCCAGTGCGGGCACGATCGACTCCGGCGCGAACACGAGACCGGGGTTCGTGCAGAACTGCCCGACACCCATCACCAGCGACTGCGCGAAACCGGCGGCGATGTCCGGGGTGGCCGCGCCGGGCAGGATCACCGTCGGGTTCACGCTGCCGAGCTCGCCGTAGAACGGGATCGGGTCCGGCCGGCCCTGCGCCAGGTCGAACAGCGCCCGGCCGCCCCCGGTGGAGCCGGTGAAACCGACCGCGCGCACCGCGGAGTGCTTCACCAGCGCGACACCGGACTCGGTGCCGTACACGATCCCGAACACGCCTTCGGGCGCACCGGCCTCGCGCAGCGCGTCGATCACGACCCGCGCGGTCTCGCGCGACGTCGACGGGTGCGCCGAATGCGCCTTCACCACGACGGAACAACCGGAGGCCAGCGCGGACGCCGTGTCGCCACCGGCCACCGAGAACGCGAACGGGAAGTTCGACGCGGAGAACACCGCGACCGTCCCCAAAGGACGGAGAACGCGCCGCAGCACCGGCCGCGGCGGGATGATGTCCGGGTTCGCCGTGTCCAAAGTGGCCTCGACGTAGCTGCCCTCGCGCAGCACCTCGCCGAACAGCCGCAGCTGGTTCGTCGTGCGCTTGAGCTCGGTGGTCAGCCGCGGCACACCCAGCGCCGTCTCGCCGTCCGCCGTCTCGACGAGCAACGCCGACTCGGCGTCCAGCGCGTCCGCGACCTTCTCCAGCACCACGGCACGATCCGCCGCCGGAACGACCGACCACGCCGAGAACGCGATGGCCGCCGCCGTGGCGATGCGGTCCACCTCGCTGTCGGGGGTCTTCGCGACCGGTTCGCCGTACGGCTCACCGGTCCGCGGGTTGTATCCCTGCACGCCGTGGCTCAACGCCCTGCCTCCTTGACTGCCGTGTCGAAATCGGGGCCGCACCAGACCCCGCCCACGTACCTCGCCGCGGGCGACGAGGGGTCGAGCTCGCCGTGCTGCTCCAGCACGGCGGCCGCGTACACCTCGGAGTCGTCCTGCGGCTCGTAACCGAGAGCGCGGGCCTCGTCGAGCGAGAACCAGCCGCGCTTGTTGTCCGAAACACCCCACACCACGCGGAAACCGGGTGACGGGGCGGAAAGACACGCCTCGAACAGGCGCGCGCCGTCGTCCGGCGACATCCACGTCGACAGCATCCGCACGTCCTTCGGCTTCTCGAAGCACGAACCGATGCGGATCGCGATCACGTCCATGCCGTAGCGGTCGGCGTACAGCGAGCCGAGCGCTTCCAACGCCACCTTGGACACACCGTAGTAGGTGTCCGGGCGGGGGAACGCGTAATCACCCGCCTCGCCATCGGCCCGTTCGACGTAACCGACGGCGTGGTTCGAGCTGGCCAGGATCACCCGGCGGACGCCGGAACGCCGTGCGGCCTCCAGGACCGTGTGCGTGCCGTCGATGTTGACGCGCAGGATCTTGTCCCACGACTCCTCGAGGCTGTGGCCACCGAGGTGGATCACCGCGTCGACGTCCTTCAACGCCGCTTCCATCGCGGCCATGTCGGTCACCGACGCCTCGACGAGTTCGACGTTCTCGCCGTCGGCGGCCGCGGGGAGCTCCGCGATGTCCAGCAGCCGCAGGAGACGGCCCTCCGCGGCGAGACGGGAACGCATTAGCGTTCCCACCCCGCCACCGGCGCCGGTGATCAGGATGCGTGCGGTCACGGGTGGGAACCCTCCGTCTTCGTTCGGGTGTGTCTGCACAAGCTCAGCGACCGAACTGGCGGAGGAGTTCGGTGATGGTCCTGGCGGCGTCGAGCAGGGCGGAGATGACCTGCCGCTCGTGCTCCGGGGTGAGCCTGCCCAGCGGGACCGAGCAGCTCATGGCGTCGAGAACGGGGTTGCGGTAGGGCAGCGCCACCGCGAAACAGCCCAGGCCGGGAGTGTTCTCCTCGCGCTCGTGGGCGTAGCCGACGTTGCGGAACCCGGCGAGCTGCTCGTGCAGCGCGGGCCGTTCGACCACGGTGTTGGGCGTCAGCGGCGCCAGCACCTCGGGGAGGAGCAGGTCCACCTCCTCCGGCGTGCGCGTCGAGAGCACGGCCTTGCCCAGCGACGTGGAGTGCGCGGGCAGCCGGCGGCCGACGCGCGAGACGACGCGCAGGTGGTGCTCGGACTCGCGGCTCGCGAGGTAGACGACGTCACCGCCGTCCAAACGGGCAAGGTGCACGGTCTCGTTGATGTCCTGGCGGACCTGTTCCATCACGCGGATCGCCGCCCGCACAACGGGGTCGTGGTCCAAATAGGACGTACCGACGAGCAGCGCGCGCACGCCGATGCCGTAGGTGCCCCGGTCCGCGTCGACCTCCACCCAGCCGCGCGCCACCAGCGTCTGCAACAGCATGTACAGGCTGGACTTCGGATAGCTGAGCTCGCGGTGCAGCTCGGTGAGCGTCAGCCTGCGGTCTGACGCGGACAGCACTTCGAGCAGCTCCACCGTGCGGTCGGCCGACTTCACCGCGCCCGGACGAGCTGTGCCCTTGTCGATCGGCGACGCCACCTGACCTCCTCGAAACAGGAAAGCAACTTGCCCTTGACACGTTGCTGTCCTGATTCTTACAGTCCTGCACCAGGTTCACAAGTACGACCCAGGTTCACATATCTGAACGCGAAGGGCTTCGACGATGCGCCGTAGAACTGCCACAACACTTGCCACGCTGGGCGTGGCCGCGCTGCTCGCAGGCTGTGGCAGCAGTGGCAACACGGCGACGTCGAGCAAGGACCCGAACAAGCCTCTGGAGGTGTGGACCCGCTCCACCGAGGCCACCGCGAAGGTCTACGAGAAGATCTTCAAGTCGTTCACCGAGAAGACCGGTGTGCAGGTCGACTACAAGCCGATCTTCAACGACTTCGACAAGCAGGTGCAGCAGCGCGCCGCGTCGAAGGACCTCCCCGACGTCGTCATCACCGACACCGGCTCGCTCGGCAACTTCGTCAAGCAGGGCTGGACGACCGAGGTCAACCGCGACGACATCGCGGGCGGCGCCGACGTCGTCGACCGCGCGTGGAACAACGGGAAGGGCTCGGATGGCAAGTTCTACGCCATCCCCTACTCCACCCAGGCGATGGTGACGCTCGTCCGCAAGGACTGGCGCGAGAAGCTCGGCAAGCCGATCCCCACCACGTGGGAGGAGCTCGACGACCTCGCGAAGGCCTTCACCTTCGGCGACCCCGACGGCAACGGGCAGAACGACACCTACGGCATGCTCGTGCCCGGCACGACCGACCGCGGCTACCTCGCGTGGTGGGCGTCCAGCTACATCTGGCAGGGCGGCGGCGACATCCTCGAGGACGAGGGCGACGGCAAGTTCCGCGTCGGCATCGACTCGCCGGAGTCGACCAAGGCCGTCGACCGGCTGCGCAAGCTCTTCTGCGAGGACAAGGTCATGCAGCCCGGCTCGCTGACCCTCGGCACGAACGACGCGCACCCGCTGTTCGAGTCCGGCAAGAGCGGCATCTACCTCACCGGCCCGTACATGATCGGCCGCTTCGACAAGTCGATCGGCAAGGACAAGTACGAGGTCATCGCGTCGCCGAAGGGCCCGGCCGGGGCCACGGTGCTCGGCGAGGGCGAGAACATCTACCAGATGGCCGGCTCCGCGAAGACCGCCGACCAGAAGAAGCTCGCCGAGTACCTGATCACGTCCGAAGCGCAGCAGGCCGGCATGAAGGGCGACCCGCAGCCGGTCGTGCGCCTGCCCGTCAACAAGACCGTCGACGTCAACGCGACGTACAAGGACCCGCGCTGGGCGACGGTGGCGGGTGTGTACTCCAGCGAGGCGCGGCCGTTCCCCAGCGTCCCGAACTTCGCGCCGTTCCGGCAGAAGACCTCGGAGACCCTCAACTCCATCTTCGCGAAGTGCCCCGCTGACTCCTCGGCCGAGCTGAAGGCGCTGGCGGAGTCGCTCAAGAAGGAACTCGAGAACCAGAAGGCGTCGAAGTGACGGCTGTTCAGTCACTCGGCGACACCCGAGACGTGGGCTCGACGGCTAGTGGCGGCGGTGCCGTCGAAACCCACCCCGTGAGGCGGCGCCGCCGGCGCCGCCTCACGGGAGCCAACTTCATCCCCTGGCTCTTCCTGTTCCCCGCCGCGCTGATCTTCCTGGTCTTCAAGTTCATCCCGATGGCCGAGGGCATCCGGCTCTCCCTGTTCGAGGTCCGGCCGTTCCTCGGGGACATCTTCGTCGGGTTCAAGAACTACGCGACGATCCTGCAGGACGAGAAGTTCCTGACCGCCAGCTGGCACACCCTCGTGCTGGCCGGCGGTCAGACGATCGGCGCGATGGTGATCGGCTTCTTCCTGGCGTTGCTGCTCGAAGGCCACACCAAGTCGCTGTGGTTCGTCCGGTCCGCGGTGTTCCTGCCCGTCGTGGCGGCCACCGCGGTCATCGGTGAGATCTGGCGGCTGTTCTTCTACCCGGCACCGGAAGGCTTCCTCAACGAGCTCATCTCGTGGATCGGCCTCGGCCCCTGGGAGTACATCCACAGCACCGACACCTCGCTGGTGTCGGTCATGTTCGTCGGCATCTGGAAGCACGCGCCGTACGACATGGTGCTCATCCTCGCCGGGCTCGCCGGCATCGACCGCCAGCAGTACGAGGCCGCCGCGATCGACGGGGCCTCGACGCCGCAACGGATCTGGAACGTCACACTGCCCGCTTTGCGCCCGGTCATCACGATCCTCCTGACCCTGGCGGCGATCCGCGGCCTGCGCGTCTTCACCGAGGTGTACGTGCTCACCGGAGGTGGCCCGGCCGGATCGACCGACGTCTGGATGACCCGCGTCTACACCACGGCGTTCGAACAGTCCGAAGCCGGACTCGCATCGGCTGGTTCTGTGCTGTTGTTCCTGGTTACCTTGATTCTGACGGTCAGCGTGCAGTGGTACCGCCGCAGGAGGGAAGCGCGATGAGCACCGTGAACTCAAGCCGCTTCGACAGCGCCATCGGCTGGTCCGCCCGCCCGGACGCGTGGGTCAGCAAGGGCATCCGGTTTCTTTTCAGCGCCCTCGCTGTAATCCTTTTCTGTGGCCCGCTGCTGGTCATCTTCTCCGGCGCGTTCGACCACAACCCGGACCCGACCAAGCTGTCGGTGATCCCGGAGAACCCGTCGCTGATCAACTTCCAGGTCGCGGCGGAGAACAAGATCTGGCACTACCTGATGAACTCGTTGATCATCGCCGGTGGTGCGCTGCTGTTGCAGCTGTCGGTGAGCGTTTTCGCCGCATACGCGTTGGCGCGCAAGAAGTTCCGCGGTCAGGCCATCGCACTGTTGGTCATCCTCGCCACGATGATGTTGCCGGAGGAGGTCATCGCGATCCCGCTGTCGCTGGTGATCGGAGACCTACCGCTGGTGCACGTGAGTCTGAAGGGCACCCTGCTCGGCGTCATCCTCCCGCTGGGGGCTTGGGGATTCTCCATCTTCGTCATGACGGAGTTCATGAAGGAGATCCCCAACGAACTGGAGGAGGCGGCCAAAGTGGACGGTGCAGGGGAGCTGCGCCTCTTCGCGCAGATCATCCTCCCACTGTGCAAGCCCGCGCTCGGCGTCATCGCCGTGTTCGGCTTCAACATGATTTGGGAGCAGTACCTGCTCCCCCTGATCGTCGCCGCTGACCCCTCCGATTACACGCTCACGGTCGCACTTCTCGCGCTTCGGTCCGACGACATGGTCGGAACGGGCATCGTGCTGGCCGGTGCGTTGCTGGCGCTGGTACCGAGCTTGGTCGTGTACCTGTCGCTGCAGAAGTCCTTCCTGCGTGGGATCACCACCGGAGCGATCAAGGGATGAGTCTGGTTATGCAACTCGATGGTGTGCTGTTCTTTCCGGTGACCCCGTTCGACAGCGAGGGGAACATCGCGTACGACGTGCTCGCCGAGCACGTCAAGCACGGTGTCTCCGCCGGGCCGGGCGCGGTGTTCGCGGCCTGCGGCACCGGCGAGTTCCACGCGCTGGAGCTGGGCGAGTTCGAGCGGGCGGTCGCGGTCGCGGTCGAGGCGACCGCGGGCAAGGTGCCGGTGTTCGCCGGCGCGGGCGGCTCGGTCGCGCAGACCAAGCAGTTCGTGCAGGCGGCGGAACGCGCCGGTGCCAACGGCATCCTGCTGCTGCCGCCGTACCTGGTGACCAACCCGGCCGCCGGCCTGGTGCGGTACGTGGCCGAGGTCGCCGGCATCACCGAACTGCCGATCATCGTGTACCAGCGCAACAACGCGCGGTTCACGCCGGAGACCGCCGTCGAGGTGGCGCGGATCCCGAACGTCGTGGGCCTCAAGGACGGCCTCGGCGACCTCGACCAGATGCAGCGCGTCGTGCTGTCGGTCCGTGCCAACGTTGACAAGCCGTTCCAGTTCTTCAACGGCCTGCCGACCGCGGAGATGACGCAGCTCGCGTACCGGGCCATCGGCGTCGAGCTCTACTCGTCGGCGGTGTTCTGCTTCGCGCCGGAGATCTCGCTCGGCTTCTACAACGCCGTGCAGTCCGGTGACACGAAGCTCGTGAACCGGTACCTGTACGAGTTCTACAAGCCCCTGGTCGAGCTGCGGGACAAGGTTCCCGGCTACGCGGTCGCCCTGGTGAAGGCCGCGGTGCGCGCGAACGGCCTCGAGGTCGGCGGCGTGCGCCCGCCTCTGGTCGACCCGGCCGACGAGCACCTGGCCGCCCTGGACGAGATCATCGCCGCGGGCAAGGCCCTGCTGAGCTGAGAGGGCGTTCGGAATGAAGATCACCGAGATTGTCCTGACACCGATCGCGTTCCGGGACCCGCCGCTGCTCAACTCGGCCGGCGTGCACGAGCCGTGGGCGCTGCGCACGATCGTCGAAGTGCACACCGACGAGGGCATTTCAGGGCTGGGGGAGACCTACGGCGACCTCGGGCACCTGGAGCGCTCACGGTCCGTTGTGGACTCCCTGATCGGCCTCGACGTGTTCGCGCTCAACGAGATGCACGCGCGCGTCGCCGCGGTGCTCGGCGGTAAGGCGGGACCGGACAAGCACGGCCTGACCGGCAAGATCACGGCGGAGAGCACCGTCGACCGCGTGTACTCGCCGTTCGAGGTCGCGTGCCTGGACATCCAGGGCAAGGCGCTCGGACGTCCGGTGCACGACCTGCTGGGCGGCGCGGTTCGTTCCTCGGTTCCCTACTCCGCCTACCTGTTCTACAAGTGGGACGGGCACCCCGGCGCCGAGCCGGACGAGTGGGGCGAGGCGGTCGACCCCGCGGGCATCGTCGCGCAGGCGACGAAGATGATCTCGCGGTACGGGTTCGGGTCGATCAAGCTCAAGGGCGGTGTCTTCCCGCCGGAGCAGGAGATCGAGGCGATCCGGGCGCTGCGCGAGGCGTTCCCGGACCACCCGCTGCGGCTCGACCCGAACGCGGCCTGGTCGGTCGAGACGTCACTTCGGGTCGCCGCCGAACTCGACGGCGTGCTGGAGTACCTGGAGGACCCGACGCCGGAGATCTCCGGGATGGCGGAGGTGGCCGCGAAGGCGCCGATGCCGCTGGCCACCAACATGTGCGTGGTCGCGTTCGAGCACCTGCGGCCGTCGGTGGAGCAGGACGCCGTGCAGGTGTTGCTGTCGGACCACCACTACTGGGGCGGCCTGCAGCGGTCGCGTCAGCTGGGGATGATCTGCCAGACGTTCGGCATCGGCCTGTCGATGCACTCGAACTCGCACCTCGGCATCTCGCTGGCCGCGATGACGCACCTGGCCGCGGCGACGCCGAACCTGAACTACGCGTGCGACACGCACTACCCGTGGAACGCGGCCGACGAGGTCGTGGAACCGGGCGTGCTGTCCTTTGTGGATGGTGCGTTGCAGGTGCCCTCCAGTCCTGGGCTCGGTGTGTCGCTGGACCGCGACGCGCTGGCACGCCTGGCGGAGAACTACGTTCGTTGCGGCATCACGTCTCGTGACGACACGGGCTACATGCAGAAGTTCGACCCGAGCTACGAGAGGAAGCGTCCCCGGTGGTGAAGTCGGTTGTCCACGCCTACCCGTGGGACCTGATCGGAGATCCCGAGGCCGTCGCGCGGTACCGGGACCTGGGGGTCGGCGCGATCGCCCTGGCCGCGTCGTACCACACCGTGCGGGCGGCGACGCCGCTCCACCCGTCGCATCGTCTCGTCGACGCCCGGCACGCCGCGTTCTACCTGCCGGTGCGCCCGGAGAAGTACGGCCGGCTGGTGCCCGCCGAACCGTCCTGGGTGGACGGTCCGGACTCGTTCGGTGACGCGGCGGCCCTGGTTCGCGCCGCCGGGCTGCCGGTGTACGCGTGGACCGTGCTGACGCACAACTCGCGGCTGGGTGACCTGCACCCGGACGTGACCGTGGTGAACGCGTTCGGGGATCGCTACCCGTACGCGTTGTGCACCGCGCAGCCCGACGTCGTCGAGTACACGTCGGTGCTGGTGTCCGAGGTGCTGGAACTCGGCGCGCCGGACGGGATCGTCCTGGAGGCCTGCGGGCCGCTGGGGTTCTTCCACGGCGGGCACCACGAGAAGACCGACGGCACGGACTGGAACGCGGTGCAGCAGAAGCTGTTGTCGCTGTGCTTCTGCTCTGCCTGCACCGCCCTGTACGCCGACCCGGATGCCCTGCGTGAAGCGGTCCGGGCCGGGGTCGATCGCGGTGCACCCAGCGTTGAGGAAGCGTTGGGTGCTCTCGCGGACGACGTTCAGGCCGTGCGCACCGGCGTGGTGCGGTCGTTGCGGCAGAGGCTGGTCGGCGAGATCCGTGCCGCCGCGCCTTCGGTCCGGGTCGGCATGCACGTCACCGCGGACCCCTGGGGCACCGGGCCGTTCGCGACCGTGGCCGGTGGTGTCGGCGCGGACGTCGACGTGCTGACGACGATGTGCTGGCCCGGCCCCGACGTCGCCGTGCCCGGCATCGAGGCTCTTCGCGCGGCCGCTCCGGACACGCGGATCGCCGCGTACGTGCTGGGGTTGCCGCCGAAGCCGGCCGACGGTGCGGCGTTGTCGAAGGAGTGGCTCGCCTACGCGGACGCCGGTGTGGAGGAGTTCCACCTCTACCACGGGGGTCTCGCGTCCGCTGCACGGCTGGAAGCTTTGCGAGAGGCTGTAACTGCCGTTAGCCGGTAACTGTGAAGAGAAGTCCCAAGAGAGTCACTGCAACCCGTTGTGACCGCGGTTCCGTCCTCTTCACATGAGGCACATAGGAACCGTAGTTGGCACTGGCGCCCTGCTGCTCGTCCTCTCGGCCTGTGGCAGCGCGCAGAACGCGGGCACCGGAGCAGGTGGCGGTCAGGAACTGCCGACCGCCACCTCGTCCTCCGAGATCCCCCCGAACACCGCACCCGGAGAGATGCCGCCGGACGGCAAACCGGTGACCAAGCTCGACGCGAACGCCCTGCTGCCGGACCAGCCGCGCACGGTGTGGACAGTCGGCGACGGGAAGACCGTCGGAGTCATCGCTCAGGAGGGCGGCTGCGGCAAGGCGAGCGCGTCCGTGCTGGAGCAGAACGCTTCCACGGTGAAGATCGAGCTTCTCGAGACGCTGCCGCTGACCAAGCAGATGTGCACGATGGACATCCGCTTCCCCGCGGTGACGGTGCAACTGTCCGAGCCCCTCGGTGAGCGCACGGTCGTGCTGACGTCGCGGCAGGAACAGAAGTAGACCTTCCTCCCCCCACGGTGCCCGGCCGGCATCTGCCCCCGCCGGCCGGGCATCTCCCTTCGGTGCCCCGCGCGGTCCGCGAACATTCGACCGGACAAGCCGCAGGACATTTAACAGGGACTTCTTGTCCCGGTTTGCGAGGATGGAGCGCATGAGAAACGCCGTCGCTGCCGTTGCTCTCGCCGTCGTGCTCGTCGGCTGCTCGTCCGGCACGCAGTCGAGCGCGCCCGGCTCCAGTTCGTCGGGCACCTCACCCACGGCGACCACCGCGCCGGGCTTGAGCGGCACCCCGGGCTCGTCCGGCGCCAACCCCACCGCGCCCGTCCAGCCCCCGGTCTCCATCTCGGAGGAGAAGCCGGTCGTCCCGCCCAACGTCACGCCCGTGGCGAAGGAGAAGGTCGACACGACATCGTTGTCAGACACCTACCGCGACGAGGCCTACGTCTTCGGCGACGGCCGCGACATCGAGGTCTTCGGCGTGGGCGGCGGCTGCAAGGAAGCACGCGCCGAGATCGCCGGCCAGTCCGCCGACGTCGTCCAGATCACGCTGGTCACCATCACCAAGCAGCCTCCCGGCACCGTGTGCACGCAGGAGGTCCGCCAGGTGCCGCTGACCGTCCGCCTGGACGCGCCGCTGGGGAACCGCCGCCTCGTGCTGGAGGCGCGTGAGGAGACCGGCTGACCCGTCGCTTCCGGCAGGGCCTGGCTGCGCACCACACGCCCTCGCGCGCAGCCAGGCTCCCGGACCGGTCGACCGATGCTCACCATCGGTGGGCAGAAGTTCAGGACCACGCTGAGTTCACACACAATCAGTTGTTTTCGCCGTGGCGAGGAAAACACTCGCCGATGAAGCCGTGTGGGCTGACTGGTCTATTGTCCGAAATGAGACCTTCCGCGACCATGGTGCGGCACGCGTTTGTACGTGACTCGGGTCTGGGGGACCATGAGAAACATCAAGCCGGTTCATTTGGCGATTCCAGTCGTGTTGGTATTGGTCGCGGGCGGCACGCCCGCGTCGGCGGACATCACGGAGATCGGCGAGAAAGATCGAGCGCATCTGCTCTCGCTCTCCGGTCGTTATCTGCAGGATCGGGCCGATCGGCTCGCACAAGACGTTCGGAAGGCGGACCTGACCTCTGTTCCGGTCTCCGTTTCGCTCGACTCGAGACTGGCGGCGGACCGTGACGCGATCGATGAGCGCCGCGCGTTGTTGAAGCACGCCAACGGCGGGCACAAAGCGGCCGAAGTGGCGGTTCTCGCTCCGCGGGTCGACAGGAGCGGGGTGCGCGCGACGGTCCGGTTCACCGAACACACCAAGCTGTATTTCACCGCGCCCTCGCCGGGCGGTCCGCTGTACGAGGAGTACGGCCTGGGCCGGGAGCTGACCTTCGCGCTCGAGTCCGGTGAGTGGCGTCTGGCAGGGCTCGCCTCCGGCATCCGTCCTGGTTCGCTCGCTCCGGACACCGAGCCCAACGCGCCGGGAGCGATCAGGTCGACCGCGCCGAAGATCGGCAGTGTGGGCCCGCGCTCCTCCGCCACGACGCGGCCGAGCGCGGCGCAGCTCGCGGAGGCGGGGACGAAGGTGGTGGCGAAACCCGGCCTGGACGGGTCCGGCGTTTCCGCCTCCTACGACTACGCCGCGATGCTCAACTACGCCGTCCGCTACTGGGGGCCGACGAACAACGAGTACAACCAGGCTTACCGCACATATGGCGGCGTCGGTGGCGACTGCACGAATTTCCTTTCCCAGATCATGGGTGCCGGCGGATGGACCACAGTGGGTTCCTGGCCCGGTGACGACCGCACGGATGATTCGAAGTGGTTCTACGGAGACTTCACGTGGACGACGAGTTACACGTGGGCGGCTGCGGAGAACTGGTACTGGTTCGCATTGCACCGCTCGCAACGGACGTCGTTCGTCGACAACGTCTGGAAGCTGCTCGTGACCGACGTGCTGCAGGTCGACTTCGACCGCGACGACAACATCAGTCATTCGATGTTCGTGAGCGACCGGGTCGGCAATGGTGAGTGGGCGAGTGAACTCTGGCTCACCTACCATTCCAGCAACGATCACAACGAGCGTGCGAAGCCGCTCAGTTCCTTCATCGCGACCTATCCCGACTCCTGGTACTACGCACACCGGACCTGAGAATCGAGGACCATGCGCGCACGCGCCGGCCGGAGCCTGCAGGGGGTGATCGTCGCCCTCGCGGGCTTCGGCCTGCTCGCCGGATGCGGCGGACAGGAGACGGGAGCGGAGTCGCCAGGTGCCGCGGTCGACGCCTACGTGATCGCTCTCAACACGAAGGACGCCGCCGCGCTGGAGAAACTGGCGACGCCCGGCAACAACGCGGCCGCCGACATCAAGCAGCGGTTGGACGCCTACGGGGGCAAGGACATCAGGCTGGAGGAGAAGAACATCTCGTCCGACGTCGCCCAAGACGTCGCGAGCGCCCAGCTGCGCGGACGAACGGCGAGCGGCGCGTACGAGGAGAGGCTGACCCTGACCGTCAAGGACGACCGCTGGCACGTGGTGCTCGGCTCGGCGCGGCCCGATCCGGCCAAGCCGACGGCGGGGACGTCCCCGGGCTAGGGACGTCCCCGCCGTCGTGACCTACTTGCGGAAGCTGATCTGCAGGGTCGGGGTCGACGTCTCCGCGAAGAAGTCGTTGCCCTTGTCGTCGACCACGACGAACGCGGGGAAGTCCTCGACCTCGATCTTCCAGACCGCCTCCATGCCCAGTTCGGGGTACTCGAGCACCTCGACCTTGCGGATGCAGTCCTGCGCCAGCCGCGCCGCCGGGCCACCGATCGAGCCCAGGTAGAAGCCGCCGTGCGACGAGCAGGCGCTGGTGACCTGCTTCGAGCGGTTGCCCTTGGCGAGCATCACCAGCGAGCCGCCCGCGGCCTGGAACTGCTCCACGTAGGAGTCCATCCGGCCTGCGGTGGTCGGGCCGAACGAGCCGGAGGCGTAGCCCTCGGGCGTCTTGGCCGGACCGGCGTAGTAGACCGGGTGGTCCTTCATGTACTGCGGCATCTCCTCGCCGGCGTCGAGGCGCTCCTTGATCTTGGCGTGCGCGATGTCGCGTGCCACGACCAGCGGGCCCGTGAGGGACACGCGGGTCTTCACCGGGAGCTTGGTGAGGATGTCGCGGATCTCCGTCATCGGGCGCGTCAGGTCGATGTTCACGACCTCGTCGGACAGGTCCTCGCCCTCGATCTCGGGCAGGAACTGCGCCGGGTCGCGCTCCATCTGCTCCAGGAACACACCTTCGGCCGTGATGCGGGCCTTGGCCTGGCGGTCGGCCGAGCACGAGACCGCGATGCCGACCGGCAGCGACGCGCCGTGGCGGGGGAGACGGATGACGCGCACGTCGTGGCAGAAGTACTTGCCTCCGAACTGCGCGCCGATGCCGAAGTTCCGCGTCAGTTCCAGGACCTGCTGCTCGAGGTCCGTGTCGCGGAACGCGTGGCCCAGCGCCGACCCCTCCGACGGCAGGTTGTCGAGGTAGCGGGCGGACGCGAGCTTCGCGACCTTCAGGTTCTGCTCGGCGGACAGGCCACCGACGACCACCGCGAGGTGGTACGGCGGGCAGGCCGCGGTGCCGAGTGAACGCAGCTTCTCGTCCAGGAACGTCGCGAGGCGCTTCGGGTTCAGCACCGCCTTCGTCTCCTGGTAGAGGAACGTCTTGTTCGCGCTACCGCCGCCCTTGGCCATGAACAGGAACTCGTACACGGGCTCCTGGCCGGGCTTGTGGAACACCTCGATCTGCGCGGGCAGGTTGGTGCCGGTGTTCTTCTCGTCCCAGAACGTCACCGGGGCCATCTGCGAATAGCGCAGGTTGAGCTCCTGGTAGGCCTCGAAGACGCCGCGGGCCAGCGCCTGCTCGTCGTCGCCGCCGGTCAGGACGGTCTCCGAGCGCTTGCCCATGATGATCGCCGTGCCGGTGTCCTGGCACATCGGCAGCACGCCACCGGACGCGATGGCGGCGTTGCGCAGCAGGTCCATGGCGACGAAGCGGTCGTTGCCGGACGCCTCGGGGTCGTCGATGATCTTGCGCAGCTGGGCGAGGTGCGACGGGCGCAGCAGGTGCTGGATGTCCCGGATCGCTTCCTTCGCGAGCAGCGTGAGCGTCTCGGGTGCGATCTCGAGGAACTTGCGGTCACCGGCCTCGATGAGCTTGACCCCGTCGGAGGTGACGAGGCGGTACTCGGTCTCGGTGTCCTTCGCGAGGGGGAGGACGTCGGTGTACTCGAATGTGGTGGGCACGGGGTACACAACTCCAACGGTGTGCAGTTCGGATCAGAAAACCGTACCGCCATCAAAGGGACGTTCTGGTCCCCGTCCACCGTGTTCTTCGCTACGGCCCCGCGAACCACCCCGGGAACGCGGAAGGCCGGGGCGGCCCCCGGCCGTCCCGACCTTCCTTCGCGTGCGAACCCGACTCACGACGGGCGTCGCGTGGCTCTGGTAACGCCCGACCGTGCCGTGAGTTGAGTCACAAGTCAATACTGCCGACCGGGTGAGACCCGACCGTGACTACGCCTGGGACTACGCCTGGGACTACGCCTGGGACTACGAGGCGTAGGCACGCAGCTTCGCGGCGCGCTCGCCCTGGCGGAGCTTCGACATGACCTCGCGCTCGATCTGGCGCACCCGCTCGCGCGACAGGCCGAACCGCTTGCCGATCTGGTCGAGCGTGCGCGGCTGGCCGTCCTCGAGGCCGTAGCGCAGCCGGATCACGGCCTGCTCGCGCGGCTCCAGCGTCGCGAGGACGCGGCGCAGGTCGTCCTGCAGCAGCCCGGAGATGACGGCGCTCTCGGCGTCGGTCGCGTCCGAGTCCTCGATGAAGTCACCGAGGGGAGCGTCCTCCTCCGTGCCGACCGGCATGTCGAGCGATACCGGGTCACGCGCGTGGTCGAGCAGGTCCGCGACCTTGTCCGGGTTGAGGCCGGCTTCCTTCGCGAGCTCCTCGTTCGTCGCCTCGCGGCCGAGCGTCTGGTGCAGGTCGCGCTTGATCCGCGCGAGCTTGTTCACCTGCTCGACGAGGTGGACGGGGAGGCGGATGGTGCGGCCCTGGTCGGCCATGCCACGCGTGATCGCCTGGCGGATCCACCACGTCGCGTACGTCGAGAACTTGAAGCCCTTGGTGTAGTCGAACTTCTCGACTGCGCGGATCAGGCCCAGGTTGCCTTCCTGGATCAGGTCCAGCAGCGGCATGCCGCGGCCCGTGTAGCGCTTGGCCAGCGACACGACGAGACGCAGGTTGGCCTTGAGCAGGTGGTCCTTGGCGCGGCGGCCGTCGCGGACGAGCTCCCCCATCTCGTCGCGGCGGGTCGGCGTGAGGCGCTTGGCCGTCTCCAGGACGTGCTGCGCGAACACACCTGCCTCGATGCGCTTGGCGAGCTCCACCTCCTCTTCGGCGGTGAGGAGCGCGGTCTTGCCGATTCCGTTCAGGTAGACTCGAACGAGGTCGGCTGCTGGTCCTTGCGCGTCGAGTTCGTGCTCGACGACGGCGGGCGTGTTCTCTCCGACTTCACGGTCGGAGATCCTCGTGACGGTCATGGATCTCCCTCCCCCTGGTGCGGGCGACGCTGCTGTCGGTCAGGACAGTCGCGCGTGGCGGTCAAGGCGGCGCGGCGGTGCGCCCTGGTTGCCGGTTGCGGCGGGCCCGCTCGGGATCCCATCGCTAGCTGGCTGATACCTGGGTAACGAAGACGATTCCGAATTCGTTCCCGACTTCCATGACCTGAAGACGTCACCACTGTCACAGCGGTTGCGCGACTAATCTGAGGATTGGCTGAGAACCGTTTAGTCAGAGCTCGACGATCACCGTGAACGGACCGTCGTTCACGCTCCGTACCTTCATCTCCGCCCTGAATCGTCCCGTTTCGACGCGCGCGCCCTTTTGGCGTAGTTCCTGCACAACGGCGTTCACCAACGGTTCCGCGTGCTCGGGCCGGGCGGCCGCCGTCCAGGACGGACGGCGGCCCTTGCGAGTGTCCCCGTACAGGGTGAACTGGCTGACGACCAGCAGCGGAGCACCTGTCGACTCACACGACCGCTCGTCGTCGAGGATGCGCAGGCCGTGCAGCTTCTGGGCCATTTTGCGAGCGTGCTCGTCCGTGTCGTCGTGATGGACGCCGAGCAGCACCAGCAATCCGGGCTCGTCGATCGCGCCGACGATCTCCCCTTCGACTTCGACACTCGCTTCTGTGACGCGCGCCACAACTGCTTTCACGCGGGAATCAACATTCCGTGCCGGATGAGATCACGAACGATCGGCAAGGCGGCTTCGGCGTCGATTTCCCCGTAAGCGAACTCGAGCAGTGCGAGCAGGTCTTCCAGCGGCAGGGCGCCGTTGCAGCCGGCGACGAGCTTCGCGGTCGCCTCGTCGACCTCGTGCTGCCAGCCGGGCCCGTCGGTGCGGTGCAGGCGCGCCACGACCTTGCGCCAGCCCTCGTCGCCCGGCTCGGACACCTCTTCGAGCAGCACGGTGTCGGCGACCCGGAACCGCTGCCCCAGCAGATCGGGGTTCGCGCGGAGCCACGCGACGTTGTCGAGCCAGCGCGCCGCCTCCGGGCCCAGCGGGTCGTCGTAGGCGTGGCGCAGGTCCTCGCAGATGACCTGCGAGTGCATCTCGTCGGTGCGTCGCAGCGTCACGTAGCCGAAGCCGACGCCCTGGACGTCGTTCTCCTCGAACCAGTCCAGCCACGCCGCGGCCTTCTGCCGGCCCTCGGGGCTGCGCGGGTCGACGCCCGCGTCCTTGAGCCACGTGCCGACGTACAGGGCGGGCTCGGCGATGTCGCGCTGCACGAACCACGCGTCGATGCCACCACGCGGCAGCCAGCCGGAGACGCGCTCCTCCCAGTCCTCACCCTTGCGGTGGACCCAGGACGCGAGGAGCTGGCCGACGCCGCCCTCGTTGAGGAACGCGGGCAGCTGCCGGACGACCAGCGCCGACGCGTCGTCGCCGCCGAGGCCGGAGTCGCGGTAGACGAAGTCCACGCGCGGCGGGCCGACGACGAACGGCGGGTTGCACACGACGTGGTCGAACCGCCGGTTGCGGACCGGCCCGAACCACTCGCCCTGCAGCGTCTCGACGTCGAGTTCGTTCATCCGGAACGTGCCCTGCGCGAGCCGCAGCGCCCGCTCGGACAGGTCGGTCGCGGTGATCTTCTGAGCGTGCGTGCTCGCGTGCAGCGCCTGGACGCCGCAGCCGGTGCCGAGGTCGAGCAGCGTGCCGACGGGCGTGCGCTTGGTCGCGCGGGCGAGGCTGATCGACGCGTGGCCGACGCCGAGCACGTGGTCTTCGGGGACGGCTCCGCCGCGCAGGTCGGAGTCGAGGTCGGCGACGACCCACCAGTTGTCCTCGTACGGCCGCACGTCGAGACCGGCCTTGAAGTCCTTCCCGTCAAGAACAGGGGTGAGGATCTCGTTCTTGACGGCGTCGTCGATGTCGACGCCTGCCAGCGCGGTGCGGACGTCCTTCTCCGGCTCCTGGTCGCCGAGCAGGAACAGGCGGATCAGCGTGCCGAGCGACCCGGCGTCCTTGCTCGCCCGGCGGGCGGGCTCCGGTTCGCCGCGGCCGAGCGCGGCGTGGGCCTGCGGGCCGAGCGCGTCGACGACGCCGTCCGCGGTGTAGCCGGACTCGAGGAAGGCCTCACGCAATCGAGCGCAGAGATCAACAGAAAGATCGGGGTGCACGGGTGGAGATGCTTTCACGCCCTGCGATTCACCGTGAGTTCTGGAGGGTGATCTGCAGGGCGATGGCCATCGCGAGCCGTTGGTCGGGATCGTCGAGGGGGAGTGGCGTCACCTCGGACATCTTCTGCATGCGGTACCGCAACGTGTTCGGGTGCACGTTGAGCGCCTTGGCCGCCGCCCGCGCGTCGCCCTGAGCCGCGAGCCACGCCCTCAACGTCGCCGCGTACTGCGTCCCGAACTCGGCGTCGTGCCGCAATATATTGGATATCGGTCCGCGGGTGGGCAGTCGTCCGGCCTCGGCGACGGCGGCGAGCCGGAGCAGCAGGACCTGCGCCCACGCGTCGTCGTATACAACCGGTGTACCGGTGGAGAGCGCGAGGCATTCATCGGCTTCCTGCCGTGACAAGGGCAGCTGCGTCGCCTCGGCCGGACCTCCGATGCCTGCCAGCACCGTCGCTTCCGCTGGAAGCTCTCGCACCAGTGAACGCACCCACGCGACGGCGTCGTCGGAGGCCGGGATGACGGTGTAGAGGACGTTGCCGAACAACGCGCTGCGCCCAGGCCGCGACCAGCCGAAGCCAGCGGTGGCCCGTTGGAACGCGAGCACCGCCGCGCCGTGCTCACCCTCGCCCGCGTGCGCCTGCACCGCGATCACCCGCAGGTCGGCCGACGGGAGCCCGAGGCGCGCGACGTCGGCGGACTCGGGCTGGTCGAGAAGCCTGATCACCAGATCGGCCTCGGCCTGGCGTTCGAGGTCCGTCGACGCCCGCGACCGCAACAGGTGCAACGCCGCCGTGCGCGCGCCGTCGACCAACGCGGCACTCCGAGCGGCGTCGACGGGCCCCGTCACCTCGACCCAGACCGACCCGAGCAGCTCACGACCCGCCCGCACCGCGGCGACGAGCCGGTTGCCCAGCTGCGGGGTCAGCTTGGGCACGAAGATCGGCTCGTCCGACGACGCGAGGTGCGTGAACACCCCGAACTCGTCCAGCGCCCTCCGGGCCTCCTCCGGCACCCGCCGCCCGAGGATGGTCTGCACGCGCACGGGGTCGACGTCCTCCTGCCGGTAGGAGTACGCGAGCACGCGGGACTGCTGGTCCTCGATCGTCACCGGCCCGCCCACCACACCCGCGATCACGTCGGCGAGCCCGAACAGGTCCCCGGTTCGAGTGCCGCCGTTGACCAGCGTCTGCGTGACGTTCGCCAGCTGACTCCACGGCACGGACGGATCCACGAGCAACACGGCCGCACCGGACTTCTTGGCCGCGGCGATCACCCGCTCGTCCAGCGGCGGCCTGCCGTGCAGCACCACCGCGGACGCCACCGTGGAAGACACCAGACGCACCGCCGCGGCGACCGACGGCGTCCCGAGCCCGAGAAGTACGTCTCCCGCGGCCGCCGGCGTGTTTTCCGCCGGATCGTTCAGGGCAACCCCGCGGAGTTCGGCGTCGCGTCCCCTCGGTGCGCAGGCCAGATGCGTGCCCAGACTGCCGAGCACGTCCACGAGGCGATCAAGGGCGACCACCCGCGGATGTTAACCGCCGACCGGCTGTCCCGGGCGTCACTCGGACGTGGGACCATAGGGCACGTGGAGGTGGTGTCGTGAGCAGTCCCGACCGGAACGACACCCCGGTGTTGATCACCGAGGCGGCCCCGTCCTACGAAGAACAGCACGCCGCCCGGCGCAAGAAGTACGCGATCATGATGAGCCTGCGCTTCCCGTGCCTCATCCTCGCGGCTCTGTTCGCACACACCTGGTGGCTCGCCCTGTTCTTCATCGTGCTGTCCGTGCCGTTGCCGTGGATGGCCGTGCTGATCGCGAACGACCGTCCGCCGCGCAAGGCCGAGAAGGCCAGCCGGTACGAGGTCGAGCGCCGCGCCATCACGCAGAAGAGCACCACCGTCATCGACGGCTGACCGCCGAACCCACCCGAACCGGACCGGCGTCCCGCGTCGTCCACACCTTTGCAACGACTCTTTGGACTTCGTCTGCAAAGACTCGTTGCAAGGGCACACGCCCGCGCCCGTCTCGCCTTTGCAATGAGTCTTTTGACTTCGTCCGCAAACGTTTTTTGCATCCGGCTGAACGGTCAAAAGCTCACGAGCTGCGGCGATGAGCGGAGCGGACGTGCGGCGAGCGAAACCGATATATCAGTTGGGGCTGATATATCGGCTCACGTCGAGCTAGCGAGGCGGTTGGGCGCCCACGACGCTGACCGCGCGAGATCCCGCCCGGACACCGCCGAGAAGGGCGTCGTGCTTGGACGCCCCGGACAGCCAGGCCGCGAGGAAGCCCGCGTCGAAGGCGTCACCCGCACCCGTCGAGTCGACGCACTCGGTGACTTCAGCGGGGACCGAGACCAGCTCGTCCGCGTCGATCCACGTAGCGCCGTCGGGCCCCGAGGTCATCACCACGGCGCCGACGTGGGAGAGCAGCGACTTCGCCGCGGACGGCTCCGAGGAACCGGTGAGGGCGAGGAGTTCGTCGGCGTTGGGGAGCAGGAAGTCGACGCCGCGCACGTCCTCCAGGAACGCCTCCGCCGAGTGGATCAGGGCGGCGGCCTGGGGGTCCACGGACGTCGTCCAGCCCGCGCCACGGGCAGCTTCGAGCACGGCCAGACCGGCGGGCCGCGACGTCGCGTCGAGCAGCACGTAGCCGGAGAGGTGCAGGTGGCCGGAGGGTGCGGCGAGCAGGCCCGGGTCGAGGTCGGCGGGGGAGAAGCGAGCGTTTGCGCCCCGATCGGGGAGCATCGAGCGCTGGCCCTGCTCGTCGACCAGGACGACCACGCAGCAGGTCGCGAGGTCCGGGTCCACCGCGAAGGCGCACTGGACGCCCGCCGACGTCAGTTCGGCGTGGACCTGACGGCCCGCCGAGTCCGCGCCCACGCGGGCCACCAGGACCGGCGAAGCGCCGCAGGCCGCGAGCCAGACGGCCGTGTTGGCGCCGGCGCCGCCCGGCTCGATGGTCACCTTGGCGCGGACGTCGCCGCCGTGGGCGATGGGGCCGGTGTGGCGGGCCACCACGTCGAGGCCCGCGTCACCGACGACGACCACCGGCCTCACTGGAAGCGCTCGCCAGAGAGTGCAACGGCGACCGCGGCGGCCACCGAGACGTTGCTGACGACGAGTTCCTCGTTGGCGTCGAGGCTGACGCCCTCGCTCGCGGTGTGGAAGTGCTCCAGCAGGACGGGGGTGACGTCCTTGCCGCGCACGTCCCGGTCGACGAGCTTCTGCAGGCCCTCGGCGAGCAGGCGGTCGTGCAGGTCCGCGTCCATCTCGTACGCGGCGGGGATCGGGTTCGCGAGCAGCATGCCGCGACCACCTGCCGCGAACACCGCGGCGGCCTCGGCCGGGGTCTCGACGCGCCACGAGAGGTCGAACTCCGACTCGCGGCGGTAGAAGGCCGGGAAGCGGGAGGTCTGGTAGCCGACTACCGGCACCGAACGGGTCTCGAAGACCTCCAGGGTCGCGCCCATGTCCAGGATCGACTTCACGCCCGAGCAGACGATGAGCACCGGAGTCGTGGCCACCACGTCGAGGTCGGCGGACACGTCCCACGTCTCACGCGCGCCGCGGTGCACGCCACCGAGGCCGCCGGTGCCGAACACGCGGATGCCGGCCTGGTGGGCCAGCGCCGTGGTCGAGGCCACGGTCGTCGCGCCGCTGCGGCCCAGTGCGTAGGCGGGGCCGAGGTCGCGCAGCGAGAGCTTCACGAGGTCGCCCGCGGTGCAGACGCGGTCGAGCTCCGAGGAGGACAGACCGATGCGCGGCACGCCGTCGAGCACCGCGATCGTCGCGGGAACCGCACCGGCCTCCCGCACCACCTTCTCCAGGCGTGCGGCGACCGTCAGGTTGCGCGGCGCGGGCAGGCCGTGGGACAGGATGGTGCTCTCGAGAGCGACGACGGGCCGGTTCTCGGCCAGCGCGGTGGCAACTTCATCAGCGATCTGCAGCGTGGTCACGAGGGGACATCATCCCAGGTACCCTGGGCGCGTGAGCACCCAGACTCTTCCTGAGGTCGACGTACGGCCGGACGAGACCGACCAGTCCTCGGACGACGCGCCGAAGATGTTCCACTACGTGCGCAAGGCGAAGATCGCCGAGAGCGCCGTGATGGGCACGCACGTGGTCGCGCTGTGCGGCGAGGTCTTCCCGGTCACGAAGTCGCCGAAGCCCGGTTCGCCGGTGTGCCCGGACTGCCAGAAGATCTACGAGAGCCTTCCTCCCGGCGGCGACGAGTAGGTCGGGCCCGCCAGCTTGCCGACACCCGCCGTCTCGGGCTCACCCGAGACGGCGGGTGTCGCTGTCTCGAAACGGCCTAACCGCGCTGCTTCTCTTCCTCGGACTCGGGCGAGGGCTTCTGGATCGGCAGCGGCGAGGTCAGCTGCGTGTCCGCGGGGGAGGGCGCCGAGTAGCCGTTGCCGCTCTCCTGCTTGGGTGCGGCGGCCTCGGAACGGATGCGGGACGCCGCGCGCTCCATCTCGAGCCTGCGCCAGCGGCGGCGCTGGCGCCGCGTCATGCGCGCGGGCCACATGTCCTGGATGGCGCTGTTGAAGTACGCGCCGATCGTGATCGCCAGGCCGATGAAGAACACGAACAGCAGGAACGCGATCGGGGTCGCCAGCGCGCCGTAGGTGTAGCCGGTGGTGGTGATCCACTGGATGTACAGGCGCAGGCCGATCGACGACAGGATGAAGAACAACATCGCGAGGACCGCGCCGGGCAGCACGCGGTGGTACGGCAGCCTTCGCGGTAGCGCGACCTTGTAGAGCAGCGACAGCGAGAGCACCAGCAGCAGCGCGACGCCGGGGTAGTAGAAGCGTCCGACCCAGGTCTCGATGTAGGGCTGCCACGACGTGGGGAAGAACTGCGGCAGGACGTCCGGGCCCAGCGCCAGCACCGGCAGGCCGATCACCAGCGCCACCAGCGACACCAAGTAGAGCAGCAGCGCGAAGAACCGTTGCCACACCTCGTTGCGCACGCCGTACTGGCCGTGCGCGACCGTGATCGCGTCGACGAACGACGACATGGCCGACGAACCCGCCCACAGCGAGATCAGGAAGCCGATGGAGACGATCTCGCCCTTGCCGGTCGAGAGGATCTCCGCGACGGTCGGCGCGATCACGCCGTTGACGACGTCCGCGCTGAAGATCGTCCGGGTGAACCCGATGATCTTCTCCTGGACCGAGAGGACGATCTCGGGACCGAACCAGGTGCCGATCCAGCCCATCGATCCCAGCACGCCGAGCAGCAGCGGGGGGAACGACAGCGTCTGCCAGAACGCGGCCTCGGCGGCTTCTGAGAAGATGTTGCCCTGCCACGCCTTCGACAGTGTGCGCGCGAGTAGGCGCAGCGGCCCCTTGCGGCCGGACCTGCGTGGTGCGTCGTTGTCGGAAGGCGAACCCATCGCAGTGACAAGCATGGTGCATACCGCCACGTTTCGCGGCATCGACGCTCGGAACAGGTACAGTCGCAGTGCCCTCGGCCACGGTCCGCCTGAGGGTATTGCCATGTTTGACCTGCATAAATGAGGAGAAACACGTCTGTGACAGCGACAGCAGCAATGCGACCGCTGCGGGCATGGCAGCGGCGCGCGCTGACCAAGTACCTCGCCGTCAAGCCCAAGGACTTCCTCGCCGTCGCGACGCCGGGAGCGGGCAAGACGACCTTCGGGCTCCGGGTCGCCGCCGAGCTGCTGGCCGACCGGACGATCGAGACGATCACGATCGTCACGCCCACCGAGCACCTCAAGCACCAGTGGGCGAAGGCCGCCGCCGAGCAGGGCATCCACATCGACTCGAACTTCCGCAACACCAACGCGATGACCTCCCGCGACTACCACGGTGTGGCCGTCACGTACGCGCAGGTCGCCGCTCATCCGACGCTGCACCGGGTGCGCACCGAGAACCGCAAGACGCTCGTGCTGCTCGACGAGGTGCACCACGGAGGCGACGCGAAGTCGTGGGGCGACGCGATCCGTGAGGCGTTCACGCCCGCGGTGCGCCGTCTGTGTCTCACGGGCACGCCGTTCCGCTCGGACGACTCGCCTATCCCGTTCGTCACCTACGAAGAGGGTTCCGGCGGCTTCAAGACGTCCAAGGCCGATCACACGTACGGGTACTCCGACGCGCTGCGCGACGGCGTGGTGCGGCCCGTGCTCTTCCTCGCGTACTCGGGCGAGGCGTCGTGGCGGACGAGTGCGGGCGAGGAGTACACCGCCCGTCTCGGCGAGCCGCTGACCCAGGAGCAGACCACGCGGGCGTGGCGCACGGCGCTGGACCCGGCCGGCGACTGGATGGCGTCCGTCCTGCGCGCCGCCGACCAGCGACTGACGCAGAAGCGGGAGAACGGCCTGCCCGACGCGGGTGGCCTGGTGATCGCCACCGACCAGACCGTGGCGAAGGCCTACGCGCAGGTGCTCGAGCGGGTGACGGGCCAGATCCCCACGCTCGTGCTCTCCGACGACCCGAAAGCGTCCGGCAGGATCGCCGAGTTCGCCGCCACGAACGAACGCTGGATGATCGCCGTCCGCATGGTGTCCGAGGGCGTCGACGTGCCCCGGCTCGCGGTCGGCGTGTACGCGACGTCGTCGTCGACCCCGCTGTTCTTCGCGCAGGCCATCGGACGCTTCGTGCGCAACCGGAAGCCCGGCGAGACCGCCACCGTGTTCGTGCCGTCGGTGCCGGTGCTGCTCCAACTCGCGTCCGAGCTGGAGGCCGAGCGCGACCACGTCCTGGGCAAGCCCCACCGCGAGAAGGACGGCTGGGACGACGAACTGATGGCCGCGGCCAACGCGGTCAAGGACGAACCGGGCGAGGACGAACGCGCGTTCACGGCCCTGGGCACCACGGCTGAGCTCGACCAGGTGATCTTCGACGGCTCGTCGTTCGGCGCCCCGACCCAGGCGGGTTCGGAGGAGGAGCAGGAGTACCTCGGCCTGCCCGGCCTGCTGGAACCCGACCAGGTGCGCACCCTGCTGCTGCAGCGGCAGGAGGAGCAGATGGCCATCGCGGCCAAACGCCCCAAGCCCGAGGTCGCGGTGCGCGAGGCGAGGCCCGTGGGCGTGCAGGAACGCCTCACGGCCCTGCGCAAGGAGCTCAACACCCTCGTCGCGATGCACCACCACCGCACGAAGAAGCCGCACGGCAAGATCCACAACTCGTTGCGCGAGTACTGCGGCGGACCGCCGACCGCGATGGCCACCATCGAACAGCTCGAGGAACGGATCGCGACCCTGCGCTCCTGGTGACCGACGTGTCAGGAGCGGGTGACTGCGACGGCCAGCGTGTCGTAGGGAGTGGTGAACCCGCCGCCGAGTGCGTCGATCGCGCCGCCGACGGCCCCCAGGAGCCTGGCCGTCTGGTCGGCGCCGAGCAGTGAGATCGGGGCCATGGTGAGGATCAGGTCGAGGTACTCGGCGGTCGTGTAGGCCTGCTGCCAGCTCGCCCGCCACTGCTGGGCGTCGGTGAACGCGCCGGTGGCGACGAACGCCTCGCCCGTGCGCACACACCCCGCCCGGTAGAACTC
The DNA here is from genome assembly GCF_033794685.1 of Streptomyces sp. ID05-26A. Taxonomy (NCBI): domain Bacteria; kingdom Bacillati; phylum Actinomycetota; class Actinomycetes; order Kitasatosporales; family Streptomycetaceae; genus Streptomyces; species Streptomyces sp. ID05-26A. The sequence continues at coordinate 27,263 of NZ_JARAYZ010000009.1, read as the reverse complement.
GAACGCCTCGTCACGGGAGTGGCCGACGCGCAACGGGGCGTTCGGCTCCACCTCCTGGTAGGCGTCGGCGAAGGCCTGGGCGATCGGGTCCGGCGGCGCGAACACGTGCCACAGCGCCACGAACACCCCGCCGGGCCGCAACACCCGCGCGACCTGCGCCGGACCTGCCTCGGGGTCGACCCAGTGCCACGCCTGCCCGGCGACGACGGCGTCGAACTCGCGGCCGGCCGGGTCCCAGGCCTCGAACTTCGACACCTCGGCGCTCACCCCCGTCGAACGGGCGAACTCGGCCATGCGCTCGTCGTGCTCGATCCCGAGCACGTCCAGCCCCGCGGCCTGGAGCTGGCGTGACAGGACGCCGGTGCCGCAGCCGACCTCGGCGATCCGCGGCCCGGGGCTCGCGGCGACGAGCTTCTCGATCAACGCCTGCGGATAGGCCGGGCGGGTGCGGTCGTAGCGCGCGGCTTCCGCGCCGAAGGAGTTCGCCAGCCTTTCGGCGGCTTCCTTGTCGACGGTCATGCACCCAACCTAGGGGTGTCCAGCAGGTAGCCGTCGAGTGTTCGCCGCGGGCGACATCCGATCTGTCGCCGCTGTAATCGGTAGCGCGGTGGTAACGCTCTCACGACTCTCAGTGACTAAATTTCGCCAGGGTTACCGCATCGTTGCGACTTAATCGATCCAGTGTGGTTCCGGTCACGCATATGTCGGGCATACGTTGTGCGCCACAACATTCTCTGTGACACAGCGCAGTGAAAGGGATGGCGGATGCGCAGCAAGACTCTCGCTTCCATCGCCGTGACCGCGGGCCTCGCCCTGGCAGTCTCGGCATGCGGCGCCAACACGTCCTCCAACACCGGAGGCAGCACCAACACGAGCACTGGCAGCGGCACGGGCGCGAAGGTCGGCGTGATCCTGCCCGAGACCAAGACCTCCGCCCGCTGGGAGAGCTTCGACAAGCCCCTCCTCGAGGCCGCTCTGAAGGCCGAGGGTCTCGACCCCGACATCCAGAACGCCCAGGGTGACGTCCAGAAGTTCAGCACCCTCGCCGACGGCATGATCAACAACGGCGTCAAGGTCCTGATCATCGCCACGCCCAACAGCGAGGTCGGTGCCTCCGTCGCCAAGAAGGCGCAGGCCCAGGGCATCCAGGTCATCGACTACGACCGCCTCAACACCGGTGGCACCTCGTCCTACTACGTGTCGTTCGACAACGTGAAGGTCGGCGAGCTGCAGGGCCAGGGTCTGGCCGACGCGCTCAAGGAAGCCCCGCAGGGCGCGAACGTCATCGAGATCGAGGGCGCGCCGACGGACAACAACGCGACCCTCTTCGCGGACGGCCAGAAGAAGATCCTCAAGCCGCTGTACGACTCGGGCAAGCTCAAGCTCGTCCAGTCGCAGCCGATCGACGACTGGGACAACCAGAAGGGTGGTCAGGTCTTCGAGCAGATCCTGACCGGCAACGGCGGCAAGGTGGACGGCGTCGTCGCCGCGAACGACGGCCTCGCCGGCGCGATCATCACCGTGCTGAAGAAGGTCGGCCTCAACGGCAAGGTGCCGGTCACGGGTCAGGACGCGACCCCGGACGGCCTGCAGGCCGTCCTGCTCAAGGACCAGTACATGACCGTCTTCAAGCCGATCAAGGAAGAGGCCGAGGCGGCTGCCAAGCTGGCCGGTTTCCTCGCCAAGGGCGACACCGCGGGCGCTGACAAGCTGGCCTCCGGCGTCACCAAGGACACCAAGGCGAGCCGCGACGTGAAGTCCGTTCTCCTCACGTCGCAGCTGATCACCCGCGACAAGGTCAAGGTCGTCGTGGACGCTGGCTTCGTCAAGGCCTCCGAGATCTGCGTGGCCGCCACCCAGGCCGCCTGCACCGAGCTCGGCATCAAGTAGGACCGCTCGTGACGAGGGCGGGGTGCGCTTCTGCCGCACCCCGCCTCTCGTCACGTGTAACCACGGAGGAAACCCAGTGAGCGAGCCGATTCTCGAGCTGCGCGGCATCAACAAGAGCTTCGGCCCCGTGCACGTCCTGCACGACATCGACCTCGACGTCAACCCCGGCGAGGTCACGGCCCTCGTCGGCGACAACGGCGCGGGCAAGTCGACGCTGGTCAAGTGCATCGCGGGCATCCACCCGACCGACTCGGGTGAGGTCCTGTTCGAGGGCCAGCCGGTGCACATCAAGGGCCCGCGCGAAGCCGCGGAACTCGGGATCGAGGTCGTCTACCAGGACCTCGCGCTGGCCGACAACCTCGACATCGTCCAGAACATGTTCCTCGGCCGCGAGCGCACCAAGGGTGGCCTGCTCGACGAGACCGACATGGAGCAGGCGGCGCGCAAGACGCTCGCGTCGCTGTCGGTGCGCACGGTCAAGTCGGTGCGCACGCCGGTGTCGTCGCTGTCCGGCGGTCAGCGCCAGACCGTCGCGATCGCCAAGGCCGTGCTGTGGAACAGCAAGGTCGTGCTGCTCGACGAACCCACCGCCGCACTCGGCGTCGCGCAGACGCGCCAGGTCCTCGACCTGGTCCGCCGCCTCGCGGAGCAGGGCCTGGGCGTCGTCCTGATCAGCCACAACATGAACGACGTGTTCGAGGTCGCCGACAAGATCGCGTGCCTTTACCTCGGCCGCATGGCCGCCGTCGTGTCGACCAAGGACGTCACGCACGGACAGGTGGTCGAGCTGATCACCGCCGGTCGTTCCGGTGACCTGGGCATCGCGCGCGCCGAGGCGGCGACGATCTGATGAGTACCGAAGAGGCGAGCAGCATGACCGACACCACCGAAACGCACGAGGCGGAGGCTCCGCAGGGCGCCATCTCCGACTTCGGCATCGACACGACCTCCCGCTCCACCAGCGAAGCGATCCGGGACTACTGGTCCAGTGTCCGCGGCGGCGAGCTCGGCTCACTGCCCGCTCTGCTCGGACTGATCGTGCTGCTCATCGTGTTCAGTTCGCTGTCCGACTCGTTCTTCACCCTCGGCAACCTCGCCAACCTGCTCCAGCAGGGCGCCAGCATCACCATCATCGCGATGGGCCTGGTGTTCGTGCTGCTGCTCGGCGAGATCGACCTGTCCGCTGGCACGGCGTCCGGCGTGACCGCCTCGGTCATGGCGCTGGATCTGATCCACGGCGGCAACCTGCTCGGCGGCATGGGCGACGGCGTCTTCTACGTCTTCTGCGGCTGGCTGGTCCTGGCGGTCGGCCTCTCGCTCCTGATGCGCCTGTGGACCGGCGCCGCGCTGTCCGGCATCGCGCTGGTCATCGCTCTGCTCGGCGTACCGGCGAACGCGTGGATCGGCATGCTGCTGGCCGTCTGCGTCGGCGCGTCGATCGGCTGCATCACCGGCTACCTCGTCGCGAAGGTCGGCATCCCGTCGTTCGTCGTGACCCTGGCGCTGTTCCTCGTGTGGAGCGGCGTCGTGCTGCAGTTCATCGGCACCGGTGGCACGCTCGGCCTGCGCGACGACACGATCTTCCAGGTCGCCAACGGCAACATCGGCACCGCCGGGTCGTGGATCCTGTGCGTGCTGGCGGTCGGCGGCTACGCGGCCGTAGTGCTCAACCGGCACTTCACCCGGCTGCGCAAGGGCCTCGTGGCCCAGCCGACGGCGCTGATCCTCGCCAAGATCGGCGGCCTCGCACTGCTCGCCGCGGTCGCGACGTTCGCGCTGACGCAGAACCGGTCGCAGAGCACCCTCGTGGTGATCGCGGGCGTGCCGTACGTCGTGCCGCTGGTGCTCGTGCTGCTGGTGATCGGCACGTTCGTGCTCGACCGCACCAGCTACGGCCGTCACCTCTACGCGGTCGGCGGCAACAAGGAGGCCGCGCGCCGCGCCGGCATCAACGTGGAGAAGATCCGGATGAGCGTCTTCGTGATCGCCTCCTCGGCGGCCGCGATCGGCGCCATCGTCTACTCCTCCAAGGTCGGCTCCGTCGACCCGAACGCCGGTGGCGGCAACACCCTGCTGATGTCGGTCGGTGCGGCCGTCATCGGTGGCACGTCGCTGTTCGGCGGCAAGGGCCGGCTGCGTGACGCCGTCATCGGTGGTGCGGTGCTGGCGGTCATCGCGAACGGCATGGGCCTGCTCAAGCAGCCCTCCGCCGTCGTGTTCATGGTGACCGGTCTCGTCCTGCTGCTCGCCGCGAGCGTCGACGCGTTGTCCCGCCGCCGGGCGGCCACCGCGGCTCGATGACGCGGTGACAGGACCTACGTCCGGCACTCGTCCCGACGAGATCCGCAGGCACAACAGGACGGCGCTGCTGCGCCGCCTGCACATCGACGGACCGTCCACCAGGGCGTCGCTCGCGGCTGAGCTCGGCCTCAACCGCAGCACGATCAAGGCCCTGGTGGACGGCCTCGCCGAAGCCGGTGTGGTCGCTGAACGCGTGCCCGCTCTGCGCAGCGGAGCGGGCCGTCCGTCGCTGCTGGTACTGCCCCAGCCGAACGCCGCCGTCGTCATCGCGATCGACGTCCGCGTCGAGCACGTGGCGATGGGGTTCGTCGGCCTCGGAGGGGAGATCCTCGGGCGGGACAGCTGGAACCTGCATCGGACGCGTGATCCGGGGGAGGTCATCACGCACATCGTCGAGTCGGCGCGCCTCATGGCCGACGACCTCGACGCCACCGCCGTCGGGGTCGGGGTCTCGGTGCCCGGCGTCGTACGGCGCGCCGACGGGCACGTCCACGAGGCGCCCAACCTGCACTGGACCGGTGTCGCGCTCGGCAAGCGCCTGGAGGCGGTGCTGAAGCTGCCGGTCCAGGTCGGCAACGACGCGGAGCTCGGCGCTCTGGCCGAGCACGTGCGCGGCGCCGCCCGTGCGTCCTCGGACATGGTCTACATCTCCGCAGACGTCGGCGTCGGCGGGGGAGTGATCCTGTCCGGGCAGCCGTTGCGCGGGTCCGCCGGCTACGTCGGCGAACTCGGGCACATGGTGGTCAATCCGCGCGGCCTGCGGTGCTACTGCGGCTGCGACGGCTGCTGGGAGACCGAGGTCGGCGAACCGGCGCTGTGCCGGGCGCTGGGCCTTCCCGACGACGCCCCGCGCGGTGCCGTCGTCGCGGCGTTGCGGGCCCTCGACGACCCGTCGGTGCTCGACGAGTTCGCCGGCTGGCTCGCACTGGGGCTCGCGAACATCGTCAACGTCCTCGGCCCGGAACTGGTCGTGCTCGGCGACCTCTACACGGCGCTGCCGCCGTCCGTCGTGGACGCGGTGAGCGCGGCCGTGCAGCAGCGGAGCATGGTGTCCCGCGCGGTCGGCGGGACCCAGGTGGTGACGTCACCACTGGGGCGCGACGCGAAGCTCATCGGTGCCGCCGAACTGGCCTTCGAGCCGGTTCTGGACGCCATCTAGAACGCTCTGGAAAGCGAGAGGGGCGGAGATCCGTACGGATCTCCGCCCCGAGCGGCTAGGTGGGGTGGAAGTCAGCCCTGCTGAATTTCAGCAGCGAGTTCGCGCAACTTCTCACTGTGCGCGCGAGCGTGGTGCCCGCAGAACAGCAGCTCGCCCCCGGACGGGAGCAAGGCGCGAACCTGGGCAGCAGCCCCGCAGCGGTCGCAGCGGTCGGCAGCGGTCAACTCGGGGCGGGTGAGTGCTGCAGTCATGATGAATCTCCCTCCGTCCCGGCAACGGAACTGAAGTGTTCCGGTGCCCTCTTACCAAGCTGCGACCACAGCGCCCCTGGACGGTGCGCGGTGCTCGCTGGCTCCACTCTGACAGACGTTTCGGCGATAGTCAGTGTTCCCGTGTACGTGGCGACTCGCGTCACTATGCGATTTACCCGCCTGCAGCAGGCTTACACCTGAGTTCGCCACCGGTTCACCGTCTTGACACGCACGCTGAGCTACCGGAAACCCGCTGGTGGAGCAGTGGGTTCGGGCCATCCGGTCGGTTGCGTGCGACCGGGAGTGTGATATCGGTTGCCCTTGTCCGCCCGCAGCGAACAGGTCACGAACGTCCCACGATTCGGACGCGGGACCGTGATCATTCGGCTCGCCAGGGCCGCCCTGAGACGGTCGGAAGTCCTCTGAGTACGGACTTCTGGAAACACGACAGCCCCGCACCGAACCGGTGCGGGGCTGTGTGCGTATGACTCGGTAAGACCTAGTCGAGGTAGTCCCGCAGGACCTGCGACCGCGACGGGTGACGCAGCTTCGACATCGTCTTGGACTCGATCTGGCGGATGCGCTCACGCGTGACGCCGTAGACCTGGCCGATCTCGTCCAGGGTGCGCGGCTGGCCGTCGGTGAGGCCGAAGCGCAGCCGGACGACGCCCGCCTCACGCTCGGACAGCGTCGCGAGCACGGACTGCAGCTGGTCCTGCAGCAACGTGAACGAGACGGCGTCGACGGCGACGACGGCTTCGGAGTCCTCGATGAAGTCGCCGAGCTGGCTGTCGCCCTCGTCACCGATCGTCTGGTCCAGCGAGATGGGCTCACGCGCGTACTGCTGGATCTCCAGCACCTTCTCGGGCGTGATGTCCATTTCCTTCGCGAGCTCCTCCGGGGTGGGCTCGCGGCCCAGGTCCTGGAGCAGTTCGCGCTGGATGCGACCGAGCTTGTTGATGACCTCGACCATGTGCACCGGGATGCGGATGGTGCGGGCCTGGTCGGCCATCGCGCGGGTGATCGCCTGACGGATCCACCAGGTGGCGTACGTGGAGAACTTGTAGCCCTTGGTGTAGTCGAACTTCTCGACGGCGCGGATCAGACCCAGGTTGCCCTCCTGGATCAGGTCCAGGAACGCCATGCCACGGCCGGTGTAGCGCTTGGCCAGCGACACGACGAGGCGGAGGTTCGCCTCGAGCAGGTGGTTCTTGGCGCGCTCGCCGTCACGGACGATCCAGCGCAGGTCGCGGCGCAGCTGCGGCGTGAGCTTCTCCGCTTCCTCCTCGGAACGGCGCACGCGCTCGGCTGCGTAGAGACCCGCCTCGATGCGCTTGGCGAGCTCGACCTCCTCCTCGGCGTTGAGGAGGGCGACCTTGCCGATCTGCTTGAGGTAGGCGCGGACCGAGTCGGCCGAGGCGGTGAGCTCCGCGTCCTTGCGCGCCTGGCGCAGGGCCTCGGACTCCTCCTCGTCCCAGACGAAGTCGCCCTCTTGCTTGGGGTCCTCCGCCTGCTCGGGCTCGTCGACGACCGGCTCGTCAACGATCTCGACGTCCTCCAGGTCCTCGGCGCCCGGAGCGCCTTCGATGTCCTCGGCGTCCTCGCCGTTCTTGGCGGTGCCCTTCGCGGCAGGATCGGCCTTGCCGGCCGTCTTGCGCGGGGCCTTGGCGGCGGCGGGCTTCTTCGCTGCCGCAGCGGTCGTCTTGCGCTTCGGCTTCTCCTCGGCCTCGCCGGCCGCCGTCGCCTTGGTCGTCTTGGCGGCGCTCGCGGCGGAGCTGGAGCGTCGGGTTGCGGTTTCTGCGGCTGCCACGTACGCCCTTTCGCGACGGTCGTTCAAAGGCGGACCAGAGGGCGCGAAACCTCGGTCGCCAGAGTTCAGGGGATCTCCCCGCCGATCTTGCTTGGCGGGTGTGCGTTCCATTGTAACGACGTCGGTGACGCGGTGTTGCGCCCCGAGGTGCTTCGGGGCGCTCTCACCTGCGTTCCCGCAGCTAGATCGAGTCGGACACGTTTCGGTGTCGAACGCTCACTAGGGCCTGACGCCGTGCGCGGCAGCCCATGCGGCGCCCACGATGCCGGCGTCGTTCTTCAGTGCGGCCGCAACCACTTCAGTGCGAACCTTGAGCAATGGCAGCCACTTGTGCGCCTTCTTGCTCACACCGCCACCGGCGATCACCAGGTCCGGCCAGATGAGGTCCTCGAGCACGTTGACGTACCGCGAGACCCTGGGCGTCCACTCCTCCCAGGACAGGTCCTTCTCCTCCTTCACGGAGGCGGCCGCGCGCGACTCGGCGTCGTGCCCGTCGACCTGGAGGTGGCCGAACTCGGTGTTCGGGACGAGCTTGCCGTCGAGGAACACCGCGCTGCCGATACCCGTGCCGAACGTCAGCAGGACCACGGTGCCGTTCTTGCCCACGCCCGCGCCGAACGACATCTCCGCGATGCCCGCCGCGTCCGCGTCGTTCATCACGACGATGTCCTCGGGCCTGCGCTTGAGACGCTCGGCGAACAACTTCTGGGCGTCGCAGTTGATCCAGCCCTTGTCCACGTTCGCGGCGCTGAGGGCGACACCGTGCTTGACCACGCACGGCAGCGTGACGCCCACAGGGCCGTCCCACTGGAACTTCTCGACGATCTCCGCGACGACCTCCGCCACCGCCTCCGGTGTCGAAGGCTGGGGCGTGGGGATCCGCAAGCGTTCGCCGTCCAGTGCTCCTGCTTCGAGGTCGACCAGACCGCCCTTGACGCCAGAGCCGCCGATGTCCACACCGAACCCGCGGGTGATGCCCATCCCCGTGGTCCCTCCTACTAGATCCTGCTGGCTTCGATTCAGTAACCGTGGTGCGCAGACATTAGCCTGACGTTGTCCGATAGTCCCGTGCTAGTGACGCAGGAGGGAACCGGTCGTGTTCGATCCCCGGCCGCTCGTCGACATCGCCACAGCCGTCGGACGGGAAGCGGGCGCTCTTGTTCAGCGCATGCGTGCTTCCGCCGTCGTCTCGTTCGACACCAAGAGCACTTCGACGGACGTGGTGACCGCCGCGGACCGCGCCTCAGAACAACTCGTCCGGACGCGTCTGTCCGAGTTGCGCCCCGGCGAGCCGGTGCTCGGCGAGGAGGAGGGCGCCCCTGACGGCCGTACCGGTGCCGAAGGGCTGACCTGGGTCGTCGACCCCATCGACGGCACCGTGAACTACCTCTACGGAATCCCCTGGTACTCGGTGTCGATCGCAGCGCAGCTCGACGGCGAGTCCGTCGCCGGCGCCGTGTTCGAGCCCGCGACCGGCCGCATGTGGACCGCCGCGCGCGGGTACGGCTCGTTCCTGGACGGCACCCCGTTGCACGTGTCCTCGACCTCAGAGCTGTCTCTCTCGTTGCTGGGGTACGGGTTCGCCTACCGGGCGGAGCGGCGGCAGCGTCAGGCCGACGCCTGGGCGCGGATGTCGGCTCGGGTGCGCGATCTGCGCCGGGCCGGGGCGGCGTCGCTGGACCTCTGCTCGGTGGCCGCCGGGCGGCTCGACGCCTACACCGAGCACGGCCTCGGGCGGTGGGACTGGGCGGCCGGCGGGCTGATCGCGGCGGAGGCCGGCGCGGTCGTGCGGTTGCCGGGGTCGTCGCCCGAACTGGGGGAGGACGCGACGTTCGCCGCTGCCCCCGGCATCGCCGACGCCCTGTACGACGCTCTCGTCGAGTCCGGCTACGGCAAGGTCTGAAGCTGCTGGTCAGAGCGCTAATATATTGGTTGTGCACAAGACGTTTGCGGTCGTCCGCAAACGTCTTTTGCATAAGGGCCTGACGTGAGGTCGACCAGTCGACGTCGATGTTGACGAATCAATGTTGCTTCGCGGGCTGTCCTGTCAGCTCCGAGAGCAGGGCTACGACCTCGCGGACGGCCGGGACGTGGATCAACTCGCCGACCGTTCCGTTGCCGTAACCGTCGGGCATGACCCGCCGCTCGAGCTTGATGTACCCGGAGCCGTCCGGTTCCTCGGCGAAGGACAGGACGTCGAGATCGGTGAGTTTCACCGACCGCGCACGCTTTCCGGGAACGGAGACGACCCGTTGGTCGGTGACGTAGTAGGTCGTGCGGCGCAGGGTCCGGTGGCGCCAGATGAACGGTTCGGCCAGGTACAGAACGTCGAGCGCGACCAGCGCAGCCAAGGCTGCCGGCCAATGATCGGACAAGTCGCCGGTCAGGAGGACCAGCGTCACCAGGAGCGCGATCTTGACGGCGTTGAACGTGAGGCTGAACCTGATCCACCTCAGGTCCAGCCTCATGAAGACCGAGTGATGTGCCGGTCTGCCCTGCCAGAGGACGTGCTCGTCCGGAAGAAGATCAACCCCCATGCGCGCAAAGTAGTGGGGGAGGGGCGAGAAGTCAGCAGGTCACTTCGCGGGCGCCGGCCAGGTTGTCGGCGTTCAGGGTCGGCGGGGCGGCCGCGGCGACCTGGCCGCCCTGCTGCTCCGGCTGCTGCTCGGCCCACTCCTTGAGCTGGTCGAGCACCTTGCGGGCGTCGCTGTTCGGCTTGACCTCGTCGAACTTCTTGCCGATCGCGATGTCGACGGTGGCGTCCTGGCGGTCGTCGCGCACGAGTTCCAGGCACGGCTCCAGCAGCGACAACGTCCTCGCGGCGGCGGCGCCGGGCGCGCCGAAGCGCAGCTGGCCGCGGCAGTTCATGTCGCCCGCCGGGTAGATCGGGTCGTTGCCGGGCTCGGCCGCCTGCTTGAGGCCGAGTTCGGTGAACATCGTCGCCACGGCCTTGGCGTGGTTGCGCTGCGTCGAGGCGTTCATCGCCTTGAAGTTCACGTCGCCGACCGGCACCGGGTTCGTGCGGTCGAGCGCGTCGTGCTCCAGCACGGTGCCCAGCGCGGGGGGCGGCGGCGTCGCCGGCGCCGCGGGATCGGCCGGGGCCGACTCCGACGTCACCACGTTGCCCGGTGCGTTGCACCTGATCGCCGCGTCCACGTCACTCGCGTTGCCGAGCACCTTCACCCACACGAACACGGAACTGACCAACAGCACCGCGAACAGGACGAGCGCGGGCACGGGCCGACGCCTCTTGTAAGGCGTCAAGCTTCCCGATGCGGATCCCACGTTCGAAGCCCTCCCCGTGATCCGTCCCCTGAGATCAGCCTAGGCCCAACCCGGCTGATGCGCGCCCTGACGGGCGTGACCCACTGCACCGTCCTGATTGCTCACAGTCAGGACGGTACCGGCCCGGCGTCAGGTTGCACGCCGGAGCACGCGTGCTCCCGCACAGGGTATCGGTCCAGCGTAGAAAGGTTGTGTCACCCGTCCGGTCGGTAAGGGGTAACCCGATGTGGAGGCACTCGGGCAATGAGCTACCCTCTGCGCGCTCCGCACACATTTCGATCAAGCCGACGGTCACGTCAAGGGGGTTGGCTTGCCCGCCGGGTGTGGGAGACCTACGTCACCTTGACGTGGGGCACAAAAGAGGTCGCTGGAGCGTTAACCAGCGACACGAACAGTCTCCGTAGACCGCAGGGGTGAAGAAGATGGCGACCGACTACGACGCGCCGCGTCGCAGCGAGGCGGACGAACTCGCTGAGGACTCCCTCGAGGAGTTGAAGGCCCGGCGGAACGAGACGCAGTCCGGCGTCGTCGACGTCGACGAGGACGCGAGCGCGGAGAACTTCGAGCTCCCGGGTGCCGACCTGTCCGGTGAGGAGCTCACGTTCAAGGTCCTGCCCAAGCAGGCCGACGAGTTCACGTGCTCGAAGTGCTTCCTGGTGCACCACCGCAGCAGGCTCGCCGAGGACAACGGCGGCACGTACATCTGCCGCGACTGCGCCTGATCCGCATCAGCACCAGTCCGCCGGAGAAAAACTGGGCGCTCACCCTCACGGGTGGCGCCCAGTTGTGTTTCTCACGACTTGATAGCGGCGGCGAGCTCCTCCGGGTGCCGCGTGCTGATCACCCAGTACGGCGTCGGGTCCTCCGGGTCGGTCACGTGCACCCGCACGAGCGGCTTGACCCAGCCCCGGTGCACGACGAACGCGGCGGGGTCGAGCTCGCGGCCCATGATCCGGCGGCGGTCCTCGGCGGCGATGATCTCGACGGCGCCCAGCAGCTCCAGCGGGATGTGCGCGTCACCCGCGCGCAGCTCGCCCTCGGCGACCTCCACCTTCGTGGAGCCCATCTTCGCGATCAACGCGACCGTCAGCGGCAGCAGGATCACGTACGGCAGCCACGAGCGGACGCCGGGGAAGCCCATGTGCACCTCGGCGGCCAGCAGCGCGGCCGCGAGCAGCGGCAGCGGCCAGATCCACCACGTCACGTACAGGCGTTCGCGGAAGGTCGTAGTGGCGGTCACGGCAGTCTCACTCACGTCGTCAGGGTAATCTCGGCCGCCGTGTCCAGCGTCGAGGTGTTGCTGACCCGGCTCGATCCGGGGGTTCCCGTGCCCGCCTACGCCCGCTACGGCGACGCGGGGGCGGATCTGGTCACCACGTCGGACGTGGTCATTCCACCAGGAGAGCGTGCCGTCGTCGGCACCGGTGTCGCCATCGCGCTGCCGGACGGGTTCGCGGGCTTCGTCCACCCGAGGTCGGGACTGGCCGCACGGGTCGGGCTGAGCGTCGTGAACACACCCGGCACGATCGACTCCGGCTACCGCGGTGAGATCCGCGTTTGCCTCGTGAACCATGATCTTCGGGAGCCGATCGCGCTGTCGCGTGGCGACCGGATCGCCCAGCTCGTCGTGCAACGCGTCGAGCACGCGGTGTTCCGCGAGGTCACCGAGTTGCCGGAAACGGAACGCGGTGCGGGAGGCTATGGCTCGACCGGCGGGCACGTGGTGCTCGCCCGGATGAAGGCGGAGGGGTAGGGGCATGTTCGGAAGGCGCCGCAAGCGCGGTCGTCACTCCTCGGGGGCGGTCGAGACCGGTCCCGAGCACGACGAGGTCTTCGACGACGTCGACGGCCCGTGGGACTCGACGGTCGCGCCCCAGGACGGTGTGGAGCGGCTCGACCTGGGATCGGTGCAGCTGCCGATGCCGGACGAGGCCCAGCTGCAGGTCGAGATGGACCAGCAGAACGGCTCCGTGCGCGCCGTGCACGTCCTCACGTCCGTCGGCCAGCTCACGGTCAGCGCGTTCGCCGCGCCGAAGTCGGGCGGTCTGTGGCGCGAGGTCGGCGCCGAGCTGATCGACGGCCTCAAGGAGGACGGCGCCCGCATCAACCGCGAGAACGGCGAGTGGGGCGAGGAGATCACCGCGCGCAACCAGGGCGTGCAGATCCTCTTCGTCGGCGTCGACGGCCCGCGCTGGATGCTGCGCGGTGTCGCGGCGGGCCCCGAGGAGCACTTCGAGCAGAACTCGCAGGCGCTGCGGGAGATGCTGCGGGGCACCGTGGTCGTGCGCGGTGATCAGCCGATGCCGCCCCGCACCCCGCTGCCCGTCGAGCTGCCGGAGGCGATCGCCCGGCACATCCAGCAGCAAGAGGGCTAACGAGCCTGCTGCCACGCCTGCACCGCACGCCCCAGAGCGTGCGGGTAGGCGTCCAGCGTCGTCGTGACGAGCACGGCGCGGGGGAGGGCGTCCGCCCATGCCCGCGCGACCGCGATCGGGTGCACCGGGTCGTCGGTGCACCCGACGATCCCCGTCGGCACGTCCAGCGACCTCAGCTCGTCGAGCGTCGGCGCCAGCGACTCGGCGGCTTCCTCGAGGTGCGGCACGAGCTGGTCGCCGTAGCCGTGCCACGCCCTCGTCAGCTCGTCGTGCAGCCAGCCGGTCGTGCCGGCCAGCGCCGCCGAGAGCCCCTGCGACCGGACGACCTCCGCGCTCGCCCTGGCCGCGAGCGCCGCCGGTGCCCCGTCCGGCGCGCCGGTCCACGCCGGCAGGGCCAGGACGAGGCCCGCGCACCGGTCCGGGTTCGCCACCGCCCACCGCGCGGCGACGTGCGCGCCCAGCGAGACGCCACCCACCACGATCGGGTGGCCTGCACGGGCATTTTCGAGGGCCGTCAACCGTTCACGGAGTGTGCGGACACGTGGTGCGGCGAGAACGGCACCGACCTGCGACAACGGCTCGGTGAACACGGAACGGACGAAAGCCTCGTCGGAGGCGGTTCCGGGCAGGAGAAGCACAGTCTCGGCAGGCACGCCCGGGATTGTCGTCGCCCGTGCGTACCCTCACTGTCAGACGGTCCACACCACGGGGCCACCTGAGCAATGCAGGAGTCGGGGATGAGCGGCTATTGGCGCCGCTTGGTGCGTCGCTTGACCAGCGACGTCACCGAGCTCGACGCGGACGACCTGTCGCGAAAAGCGGAGGCCGTCGGCGCGGTGAAGGCCTGCGACTGCAAGTCCGGTGAGGAGGTCACCGTCCTCGGAAGGCTCCGCAGCGTGGAGCTCTGCCCGCGGGACGCGGCGGCCACCCTGGAAGCGGAGCTCTACGACGGCACCGAGGGCGTCACCCTCGTCTGGCTCGGCCGCCGTCGCATCGCGGGAATCGAGCCTGGTCGCACGATCAAGGCCCGAGGCCGCATCGCCGTGCGCGACGGGCGCAAGGTGCTCTACAACCCCTATTACGAGTTGCAGAACGCTTCATGACCTCAGTCAAGACCGAAGAAAAGCAGCCCACCGTCCTCGAGCAGATGGGCGGCGTGAGCGGAATGCTCTACTCGTCGCTGCCCGTGCTCGTCTTCGTGATCATCAACTTCACGACCAAGAACCTGATGGCCGCGATCATCAGCTCCCTCGCGGCCGCCGTCGTCATCGGCGTGGTCCTGGCCATGCGCAAGGGCACGATCCAACCCGCGATCTCCGCTGTCTTCGGCGTGGGCGTGGCGGCGTTCATCGCCTACAAGACAGGCGAGGCCAAGGGTTTCTTCCTCTTCGGCATCTGGCAGAGCGTGGTGTACGGCAGCGCGTTCCTGCTGTCGATCATCGTGCGCTGGCCGCTCGCCGGCGTGCTCTGGACGTTCCTCAACGGCAGAGACCGCTCCTGGCGCGAAGACAAGGCCACGGTCCGCGACTACGACATCGCGACCTTCGTGTGGGCCCTGGTGTTCTTCGCCCGTTTCGCGGTCCAGCGCTGGCTCTACGACGAGGACCAGGTCGGCTGGCTCGCCGTCGCCCGCCTCGGCATGGGCTACCCGCTGATGGCCATCGCCCTGCTCGCCACGGTCTGGGCGGTCCGCCGCGCGGACAAACGCCTCAAGGCGGCGGAAGAGGCCGCCGAGGCCAAGGCCGCGGCAGCCGTGGAAGCGGAGACCGAGGCCGTGCTCACCCGCACCGCCGACGACCTGCTCACCCCGGACATGGACGAGCTCAAGCGCGTCGTCGACGCGGAGTCCCGCGACAAGTCCAGAGACTGACCGTTCCACCGACTCTCTCAGGGGTCTGTCCAGCAGGACAGACCCCTGAGAAACGTCGGTCACCCAAGGCCGCTCACGCGCTGTGGCCGAACAACTCGCGCAAGCCATCCCGTCCGGTCACGCTCACTGCCGCGTAGGTCGTGTGCAGATGGTTGTCCACGGTGCGCTTGGCGATTGCCAGCCGTTCGGCGATCTCCACGTTCGTCAGCCCGGCCGCGGCCAGACGCGCGATCTCCAGCTGACGTGGGGTCAACGCGACGAGAGTGCTCGTCACCACCAGACCGGGCGTGGTCGCGCCGTCGAACGACTCCGCGAGCGCCGACGCCTGCCGCTCCAGCCGATCCGCGTCACGAGGCCGGTCGTGCAGCCGCGACAGCCTGCTCGCCTCCGCGAGCGCCTCGGCCGCGTACAACGTCACACCGCACGCGGTGAACGCCGCCGCCACCTCCTCCAGCCCCGCCGGGTCACGCAACGCGCGCGCCTGGGCGTGCGAGGAGTACGCGGTCGTGAGCGGGTCCTTGCGCGACTTCGCGAGCTCCAGCAGACGTGGCGAGGTATCCGCACCGAACCGTGCGGCGTCGTGCAGCGACTCGATCTCCGCAGAGTTCGCGCCATGCTCACGAGCCATCGCCGCGTTGTCCAGAGCGGTCTGCATCGCCTCGTTGACGCGTCCAGCGCTCGCGAGCACCCACGACCGTGCGGCTCCCACCGCGAACTGCGCGATACGCCACGCGGGCCGCAGTCCGGCTTCTGCCCGTGCCAATGCGCGGAAAGCGCGATCCGACTGCCCCTGCAACGCCGCACCGGCCGCGAACTCGGCCAGCAGCAGCACGTCCCACATCATCGGCGGCACGGCCGGGTCCGGCACGCCCTCGGCGGTGATCCGCACGGCCGACGCCGCCTTCCCGCGCAACCGCGCGCTCCGGCTCAGCAACACCCGCGGCGGCACCTGCGTGACCGACCAGCGGTCCTCCTCGATCACCTCGGCCAGCGCCTGCGCGGCTCGCACCTCCGCACCCACCAGGTCACCGCTCCGCAGCATGCTCTCGTTGCGCACGCCGTTCGCCGCGTTCATCAACGACGGGAACCGCCCGGCTGTCGCCAACACGGCCTGATAGTTGTCCTCGACCCGTGCGATGGCCTCGGCGTAGCGGCCCGCGAACTGGTCCGCGAACGCCAGCACCTGCCATCCCGCCGTCGCAGCCCAACCGCCTTCCGCGAGCAACAGTTCACCGCCGAGCCGCGCGATCCCCAACGGCGAGGCCTCCAGCGCGAACGTCAGCGCGAAGAACAGCACGGCGTGTTCCAGGGCGGCCGGCAACCCCTGTGCGGTCACGAGATCGAGCACGGCCACGGCGGCGTCCTCGTCACCGAGGCCGAAGAACAGGTTGAACGCGCGCGTACAGCCGACCTGGGTCACCGTCAGCACGTCGCCGTCCGCCGCCATGGTCCCGGCGAGCACTTCCTCGGCCTCCACGTACCGACGTTGGTACATCAGCACAAGGCCCAGCACGAGCCCCACGCGCGATGACGCCCCACGGGCCATGGCGGCGCGCGAGAGCCGTTCGGCGAGTTCCCAGTCCTGAGCGGACAGCGCCTGCTCGGCTGCCCGCGCCAGCACGTCCGGTGACTCGGCCGTCCCGCTGTCGAGCCGCCACATCGCGACCCGCACCGCGTCACCGGGCCGATCCAGAGCGCCCAGCCGATCGGCCAATGCACGGCGGTGCCCCTGTGCGCGCACCGCCGGGCAAGCCGCACGAAGGCGCGCGCTGTAGAGCGGATGAGCGACGCGCGCGCATCCGTCGTCACCGACGCGCACGAACCCCATGTCCACGAGGTCCTGTGGCACGGGCATCAACGAAGATTCGAGCGGTTCGCCGTACGCGAGCACCTCCAACGCCCGCCGCTGCGACTCCGCGAGCCGCCCCAGAGTCAGGTCCACGAGTTCGGCCAACTGCTCGGGCGGCTCCGGGGGCCCACTCCAGTTCCACCCGCTCAGGGTTTCGGTCAACGCGCCGAAGTGCCGTCCCACCGCCACGAGTTCCTTGAGGTACAACGGGTTTCCCCGGCCGTTCGCCCACACCAGGTGCCGCGTCGAGGCATCGGCCGGACCGCCTAGAGCCGTCGCCAGCACCGTGTCCGCGTGCTCCCGATCCAGCGCCTCGACCCCGACAACGGTCAGCCCCTTCATGCCCCAACCAGGCCGTGCAGTGCACATGACCCGCATCAGCCTGTGACGCACAAGGTGCTGCAACACCAACAACGACGCGTTGTCGAGCAGGTGCGCGTCATCGACCGACAACACCCGCCGCCCGCCGCGAGAGAGATGCTCGGCGGCCGCGCGCACGGACAACGACGGCAGGATCGGCCCCTGCGAAGCAGGCAGGTCGGGGGGCATCAGTGACGCGATCGCGCCGAGAGGAATCCGGGATGTGGCGACCTTGGCACGACAACGCACCACCGGATGCGGCACGGCGGAGAGAGTCTCGAACGCCAGCCGTGTCTTCCCCACGCCCGGAGGACCGGACAGCAGCACGGCGCCGTCCACGGCCAACGCCCGCAGTGCGGTCCGCAGCTCTGCCTCGCGCCCGACCAGGGGCAGCTGATCGCTCACAGCTGGTAGGTGCCCGCTTCCGCAGCGCAGATACCCGGCAGACCGAGCCTGCCGGGCATCGGACGGGAAGCGTCAGTAACCCAGAGCCGTCTTGATGTCCTGCTCGACGGCGGCGGTCGTGACGAACAGGAGCTCGTCGCCGCCCTCCAGGGTGTCGTCCGGCTGCGGCACGATGACCCGGCCGCCGCGCAGGATCGTCACCAGGGCGGCGTCCCGCGGCAGCGACAGCTCCGAGACCGCACGACCGGCGAACGGCGTCGCCTCGTCCAGCGTGATCTCCACGAGGTTCGCCTGACCCTGCCGCAACGTCATCAGGCGCACGACGTCGCCGATCGTCACGGACTCCTCGACCATCGCGGCGAGCAACCGTGGCGTCGACACGGCCACGTCGACACCCCACGACTCGGTGAAGAGCCATTCGTTCGTCGGGTCGTTCACGCGCGCGATGACGCGACGGACCGCGAACTCCGTCTTGGCGAGCAGCGACACCACGAGGTTGACCTTGTCGTCACCGGTCGCGGCGATCACCACGTCGCACAGCTGCATGCCCGCGTCCTCCAAAGAGGACAGCTCGCACGCGTCGGCCTGCACCCACTCGGCCTGCTCGACGGAGTTCGGGTCGAAGTGCGCCCGGTCCCGTTCGATCAGCATCACCTGGTGCCCGTCCGAGACGAGCTCCTGCGCGATGGACCGCCCCACCGCTCCCGCACCAGCGATAGCGACCCGCATCAGCTCTCCTCCGGTGCCTGCAGCGCCGCCGCCGCGACGTCGGTGATCGTGCCGGACAGCGCCGCCACGTAGATGGTGTCGTCGGCCTGCACGACGGTCGAACGCTCCGGCAGCACACCCGTGCCGAAGCGCATCACGAACGCCACCCGCGCGCCGATCGCCTCCTCGAGCTCGCGCACCGGCCGGCCGACCCACTCCTCGGAGACCTCGATCGGCAGCACCGCCACGGTGCCGGACGGGTCGCGCCACGCGGTCGAGGCCCCTTCGGGCAACAGCATCCGCAGAAACCGGTCCGTCGACCACGGCACCGTCGCCACGGTCGGGATGCCCAAGCGCTCGTACACCGCCGCGCGCTTGTGGTCGTAGATGCGCGCGACGACGTGCTCGACACCGAACGTCTCGCGCGCGACCCGCGCCGAGATGATGTTCGAGTTGTCCCCGCTGGAGACCGCCGCGAACGCGCCCGCGCGCTCGACACCGGCCTCGATCAGGACATTGCGGTCGAAACCGTTGCCGATGACCTGCTGTCCGTGGAAGTCGCTGCCCAGCCTGCGGAACGACTGCGGGTCCTTGTCGATCACGGCGACCTGGTGGTCGAGTCGCTCCAGAGCCCTGGCCAGGGACGCCCCCACCCGGCCACACCCCATGATCACCACGTGCACGACATGCCTCCTCAGGCGAACTCTCCGCAGAACCTACCCAGCATTAGCCCGTCCCGGTGAGTGGACCCCTTACGCTCTGGCCGTGTCCAAGCTCGCCACCGCTGCCAAACGCCTCCTGGTCGGACGGCCGTTCCGCAGTGATCGCCTCGCTCACACCCTGCTGCCCAAACGCATCGCCCTCCCCGTCTTCGCCTCCGACGCCATGTCGTCGGTCGCGTACGCGCCGGAGGAGATCTTCCTGATGCTGTCGGTGGCCGGCCTGAGCGCCTACGCCATGGCGCCGTGGGTGGGGGTCGCGGTCGTCGTGGTCATGCTCACCGTGGTCGCCAGCTACCGGCAGAACGTGCACGCGTACCCGTCCGGCGGCGGTGACTACGAGGTCGCGACGGTCAACCTGGGACGCAGAGCGGGGCTCACCGTGGCGAGCGCCCTGCTCGTCGACTACATCCTCACGGTCGCGGTGTCGATCTCGGCGGCGGCGGCGAACATCGGCTCCGCCATCCCGTTCGTGGCGACCCACAAGGCGGAGTTCGCGGTCGCGGCCATCGTGCTGCTGACGGCGGTGAACCTGCGCGGCATCCGCGAGTCCGGGAGCGCGTTCGCCGTCCCCGTCTACGCGTTCATGATCGGCGTCTTCGGCCTGATCGGCTACGGCCTGTTCCGCGGCTTCGTGATGGGCGACGACATGCGCGCCGAGAGCTCGGGCCTCGAGATCCACGCCGAGTCCGACCACCTGATGGGGCTCGCGTTCGTGTTCCTCGTGCTCCGTGCGTTCTCCTCGGGCTGTGCCGCCCTCACGGGCGTCGAAGCGATCAGCAACGGTGTGCCCGCGTTCCGCAAACCCAAGTCCCGCAACGCCGCGACGACGCTGCTGCTGATGGGCACCATCTCGGTGGTCATGCTGATGGGCCTGATCATCCTCGCCCAGCTCACCGACGTGCGGATGGCCGAGTTCCCGGCGCAGCAGATCACCAACGCGCCCGCGGGCTACGAGCAGAAGACGATGGTCGCGCAGATCGCGCACGCCGTGTTCGACAACTTCCCGCCCGGCTTCTACTTCATCGCCGGCGTCACCGCGCTGATCCTCGTGCTCGCCGCGAACACCGCGTTCAACGGCTTCCCGGTGCTCGGCTCGATCCTCGCCCAGGACCGCTACCTGCCGCGCCAGCTGCACACCCGCGGCGACCGGCTCGCGTTCTCGAACGGCATCCTGTTCCTGGCCGGCTTCGCGGTCGTGCTGGTGATCGCGTTCGACGCCGAGGTCACCCGGCTGATCCAGCTCTACATCGTGGGCGTGTTCGTGTCGTTCACGCTCAGCCAGCTCGGCATGATCAAGCACTGGCAGCGGCTGCTCAAGACCGAGTCCGATCCCCAGGCGCGCACCCGGATGCGGCGCTCGCAGGCGATCAACACGTTCGGCCTGGCCCTGACCGCGACCGTGCTGATCATCGTGCTGATCACCAAGTTCACCAAGGGCGCGTGGATCGCCATCGCCGCGATGGCCGCCATCTACGCGTTGATGACGGCGATCCGCAAGCACTACGACACCGTCGCAGAGGAACTGCGCAAGCAGGAGCGCGTGCGCACGATGCCCGCGCGCAACCACTGCATGGTGCTGGTGTCCAAACTGCACATGCCGACGCTGCGGGCGTTGTCCTACGCCAAGGCCACGCGTCCGGACGTGCTGGAGGCCGTCACGGTCAACGTCGACGACGGCGACACCCGCAGGCTCGTGCAGGAGTGGGAGAAGGAGAACTTCAAGATCCCGCTCAAGGTGATCGAGTCCCCCTACCGGGAGATCACCAAGCCCGTTCTCGACTACGTCAAGAGAGTCAGGACGGACAACCCGCGAGACGTTGTTACGGTGTTCATCCCCGAGTACGTCGTCGGCCACTGGTGGGAGCAGCTCCTCCACAACCAGAGCGCGTTGCGGCTCAAGGGAAGGCTGCTTTTCCAGCCGGGTGTGATGGTGACCAGCGTTCCCTGGCAGCTGGAATCTTCGGTGAAGGTCAAGGACAAGGACGTCATCGCGCCCGGCGCTGTCCGAAGGGGACTTGACGACCGATGAGCACGACCAAGGAAGACTGGACCGGACGCAAGTTCGAGGTCGAGGTGGGACCCGTCGCACACGGCGGGCATTTCGTCGCACGGCACGAGGGCCGCGTTCTGTTCGTGCGTCACGCACTGCCCGGCGAGCGCGTCGTGGCGTCGGTGTACGAGGACAACGGCGG
The DNA here is from genome assembly GCF_033794685.1 of Streptomyces sp. ID05-26A. Taxonomy (NCBI): domain Bacteria; kingdom Bacillati; phylum Actinomycetota; class Actinomycetes; order Kitasatosporales; family Streptomycetaceae; genus Streptomyces; species Streptomyces sp. ID05-26A. The sequence goes on along the minus strand of NZ_JARAYZ010000009.1, from coordinate 6,086 downwards.
CTCGTTCTGCCGTGCGGACGCCGTGGAGATCCTGGAGGCGTCACCCGACCGGGTCGAGGCGCCGTGCCCGTTCAGCGGGCCGGGGATGTGCGGAGGCTGCGACTTCCAGCACGTCTCGTGGGACGCGCAGCGGGAGCTGAAGGCCCAGGTCGTCCGCGAGCAGCTGGCACGCATCGCCAAGGTCGACCGCGACGTGGTCGTGGAGGCCCTCCCGGGCGGGCCGCTGGAGTGGCGGACCCGGATCCGGATGGCCGTCGGCCGCGACGGGAAGCCGGGTTTCCGGGGACTGCGTTCCCACGATGTGATCCCGGTCGACCACTGTGTGATCAGCCGGCCGGGCATGGTCGAGGCCGTGACCGACCGAAAGTGGCGGGCGCAGGAGCTGACGATCGTCCAGGACGGTGACGGCAACCGTCATGTGGGTGAGGTGCGCGGCCGACACACCACGCGACGCGCCGGATCCGGTACGGCCGTCGAGACCGCCGCCCAACGAAAGTGGCGAATTTCCGCGGAGGGCTTCTGGCAGATCCATCCGGCCGCCGCGGACACGTTCGCGTCGGTCGTGAAGGAGTGGGCCGCGGCCGAGCCGGGGCAACGCGCGTGGGACCTCTACGGCGGTGCTGGGCTCTTCGCGTCCGTCCTCGGACGGCAGGTCGGCGAAAGCGGATCCGTGCTGGTCGTGGAGTCCTTCCCCGGTGCCGTGGAGGACGGCCGGCGCAACCTCGGCCGCATGTCCCAGGTCGAGTGGGTGGCGGACAAGGTGGAGCACGCCGTGACACGCCGTCTGCCCGTCGAGGACCCTCACGTCGTGGTGCTCGACCCCCCTCGCAAGGGTGCGGGCAAGGTCGTTGTGGCTGAAGTCGCACGACGCCGTCCGCAGCGGGTCGTCTACGTCGCCTGCGACCCCGCCGCACTGGCCCGCGACCTGGCCGAATTCACAGTTCAGGGGTACCGGCTCGCCGACCTGCGGGCGTTCGACGCGTTCCCGATGACACATCACGTGGAGTGCATCGCCCTGCTCGTGCCTGAGACGAGCTGAGGCAGCGTCTCAGTCGCGTCTCCGTAGACTGAGCCGAAGTCTTCAGGAGTGAGGTGGGCGTGGTGACCCTGCTGGAGTCCGTGCACGGACCAGCTGATCTGAAACGGATGGACGAGGCACAGCTGTCGCAGCTGTGCGAGGAGATCCGGCGTTTCCTGGTCGACAAGGTGTCCAAGACGGGCGGGCACCTGGGCCCGAACCTGGGTGTCGTCGAACTGACCGTGGCACTGCACCGGGTCTTCGACTCGCCGCAGGACCCGATCGTGTTCGACACCGGTCACCAGTCGTACGTTCACAAGATCGTCACGGGCCGCCGCGACGGGTTCGACCGGCTCCGCCAGCGCGGCGGGATGTCGGGCTACCCGTCGCGGTCGGAGTCCGAGCACGACGTGCAGGAGAGCTCGCACGCCTCGACGGCGTTGTCCTACGCGGACGGCCTGGCGAAGGCGAAGCAGATCAACGGCGCCCACGGCCACGTGGTCGCGGTGGTCGGCGACGGCGCGCTCACCGGTGGCATGTGCTGGGAGGCGTTGAACAACATCGCGGCGGACAGGACGCGTCCGGTCGTGATCGTGGTCAACGACAACGGCCGCTCGTACTCGCCGACGATCGGTGGTCTCGCGGACCACCTGTCGTCGCTGCGGCTGCGTCCCGGCTACGAGCGCGTGCTGGAGAAGGGCAAGAGCGTCCTCGAGCAGACGCCGTTCTTCGGCAAGCCGCTCTACGCCGCCCTGCACGCCGCCAAGCGCGGCATCAAGGACGCGCTCGCGCCGCAGGCGATGTTCGAGGACCTGGGCCTCAAGTACATCGGCCCGGTCGACGGCCACGATCTCGCGACGCTGGAGTCCGCACTGCAGCGCGCGAAGTCGTTCGGCGGTCCGGTGATCGTGCACGCGGTCACTCGCAAGGGCATGGGGTTCGCGCCGGCCGAGAACCACGAGGCCGACCAGATGCACGCCACGGGCATCATCGACCCGATCACCGGCGAGGACGTCAAGCCGTCCAAGCGCACCTGGACGCACGTGTTCTCCGACGCGCTGGTGGACGTCGGCCGCGAGCGTTCCGACGTCGTGGCGATCACCGCCGCGATGCAGGGACCGACCGGCCTCAACGCGTTCGCCAAGGCGTTCCCGGAGCGGTTCTTCGACGTCGGCATCGCCGAGCAGCACGCGCTGACCTCCGCCGCCGGTCTGGCGATCGGTGGCCTGCACCCCGTGGTGGCCGTCTACGCGACGTTCCTCAACAGGGCGTTCGACCAGCTGCTGATGGACGTGGCACTGCACAAGCAGGGCGTCACGGTCGTGCTGGACCGAGCCGGCGTCACCGGCCCGGACGGCGCGTCGCACCACGGCATGTGGGACATGTCGATCCTCGGGGTCATCCCCGGTGTCCACGTGGCGGCGCCTCGTGACGCCGGAACGCTCGTCGAGGAGCTGCGCGAGGCCGTGGCGATCTCGGACGCGCCGTCGGTCATCCGCTACCCGAAGGCCTCGGTCGGCCCGGACCTGCCCGCGTTGGAGCGCGTGGGTTCCGTGGACGTGCTCCGGCGGTCGGGCAACGACGTGCTGTTGGTGACGGTCGGCGCGTTGGGCGAGCTTGGTCTTGATGCCGCGCAACGGCTGGAGGATCAGGGCATCGGCGTGACCGTCGTTGACCCGCGGTGGATCTACCCGATGTCCTCCGACCTCGTGGAGATGGCCGCGTCGCACAAGCTCGTGGTGACGGTCGAGGACGGTGGCCGCCACGGTGGCTTCGGTTCGTCGTTCGCCGCCGCACTGCGCGACGCCGACGTCGACGTGCCGTTGCGGGACATCGCGATCCCGCAGCAGTTCCACGACCACGGAGAGCGTGGCGAGGTGCTGGCGTTGTGCGGCATCACGGCGCAGGACGTCGCACGGCGCGTGACGGAGTGGGCCGCTCGCCTGGAGTGCCTGCCCGTCGAAATTGACGAGCACGTCGAGAAGTAGGTCGGCTAACCTCCGCCCTGAGAGCGTTCGCTTCCTGCGGCCCGGCAGGTCTTCCTGACTCGGGTCCCGCGAATCGGGCGAGCGCGTTGGTGCTGTAAAGACCAGGTTCGAACCCTGACGCCACGACCCCGGCCGCACACGGGGACGAGGAGCTCTGCGAGTCCCTTGTGGACTCCCGCTCCCCGTCTCGCCGGCCGGGGTCGTGGCCTGTCCGGACCAGGGGGTGGAGACGATGAAGAAGACGTTGTACCCGTGGGAGCGGGGTGTCCGGTTCGATCACGGCGTGCTGATGGGCGAGCTCGGCCCCGGACGTCATCGGACGCGGTTGCGCACTGTGCTGCACCGCGTCGACATCCGTCCGCGCACCATGACTCCGGCAGCACAGGACGTGCCGACCGCTGATGGGGTCCTGGTCCGTGTGACCGTTGTGGTCCGGTGGGCCGTGTCGTCGGCGACCAAGTTCGTCGTGGAGTCGGCAGCTCCTGCTGATGAGCTCTACACGGCTGTGCAGCTGGCGTTGCGCGGTGCAGTGGTCACGCGCGCACACTCCGCGGTTGATCCTGAGCGCGAGGCCATCTCGGCCGAGGTGCTGGCCGCTGTGGCCGGGCGTGCCGCCGATCTCGGCATTTCCGTTGACGAGGTGGCTGTGCGCGATGTCGTGATGCCCGGTGAGCTGCGCCGGGCGGCGTTGGCCGAACTGGTGGCGGCATCCGAGGGACGTGCTGCCCTGGAGCGGGCGCGTGGGGAGACGGCGGCGCTGCGGTCGTTGCTCAACGCGGCTCGGCTGGCGGAGGAGCACCCGGCGTTGCTGGAGCTCAGGGCACTGCAGACCGCCTCGACGGTCGTCGTCGATCGGCCTGCACGCAGGTAGTGAAGGTGTCGTTAAGCGCCTTCTCAGGTCGGTATGGCACCTTTGAGGCGTGCGGATTCTGGTAGTCGAGGACGAGGCGCCTCTGGCCGACGCGATCGCTCGCGGCCTGAGGCGCGAAGGCATGGCCGTGGACGTCGCCTACGACGGCGAGACCGGGCACGAGAAGTCGACCGTCACGCGGTACGACGTAGTCGTGCTCGACCGCGACCTACCCGGGATGTCCGGCGACGAGCTGTGCAAGGAGATCCTCAGCTCCGGCGCGCTCACCAGGGTCATGATGCTGACGGCGAGCGGATCCATCGAGGACCGCGTGTCCGGGCTGTCGCTCGGCGCGGACGACTACCTCGCGAAGCCGTTCGCGTTCCCCGAACTGGTCGCGCGCGTACGGGCGTTGGCCCGGCGCGCGACTCCGGCGACACCGCCCGTGCTCGCGGCACAGGACGTGGAGCTGGATCCCGCGCGTCGCACCGTGGCGCGCGGTGGGCAGCCCATCGAGCTGACGCGCAAGGAGTTCGGCGTCCTCGAAGTGCTGCTCGCGGCCAAGGGCTCGGTCGTCAGCAGCGAGGAACTGCTCGAGCGCGTGTGGGACGAGAACGCCGACCCGTTCACCACGACCGTGCGGGTGACCGTGATGACGTTGCGCAAGAAGCTCGGCGAACCGGGCATCATCGACACCGTCGTGGGCTCCGGTTACCGGGTGCCGAGTGCTTCGAACGGATCTGCTGAGGACTGACATGCGCCGGCGCGGGCCAGGACTGCGTCTCCGGATCACGCTGCTCACCACCGCGCTCGTCGCCGTGGTGAGCGCTGTGCTCCTGTTCTTGGGGTGGACGCTGGTCGGGCGGGTCTTCGACTCGTCGCCGTCGTTCCCCTCCGACAGCCAGGTCACGGTGGACGGCGTCACCGTCACCGTGAAGGTCCTGACCGACGCGTTGACCGCCTCCGCCCGTCAGGACCTCCTGCGTGCCGGGCTGATCGCGTTCGCGTGCATGGTCGTCGCCGCCGCCGTGCTGGCGTGGACGTTCACCGGCCGTGTCCTGCAACCCCTGCACGACGTGACAGGCGCCGCTCGCCGGTTGTCGGCGGAGTCGCTGGGGGCGCGGTTGCGGCTGGAGGGCCCGCGCGACGAGGTCGCCGAACTCGCGGACACGTTCGACTCGATGCTCGACCGCCTGGAAGCGGCCTTCGACTCGCAACGCCGCTTCGTGGCGAACGCATCGCACGAACTGCGCACTCCTCTCTCGGTGATACGCACGGAGCTGGACGTGACCCTGTCCGATCCGGATGCCGACGTCGAAGAGCTGCGCCGCATGGCTGGTGTCGTGCGTTCCGCAGGGGAGCGCGCCGAACAGTTGGTGTCCGCGCTGCTGCTGCTCGCGCGCACGGATGGGATCGGGCTCGCTGTGCGGGAGCCGGTCGACCTGTCCGCTGTGGTCGAGTCCGCGTGGAGGGCCACGCGTGCGGACGCCGAGGCGCGCGACCTGCGCACGGTGTTCCGGTGCGCGCCGGCGTTCGCGGTCGGGGATCCCGCACTGCTGGAGCGCATCGCCGGCAACCTGCTGGAGAACGCCATCCGCCACAACCACGTCGGTGGGTGGATCGAGACCGTGGTGGAGCCGGGACCGCAGTGGTCCGTTCTGCGGGTGTCGTCGTCCGGTCAGCTGATCCCGCCGGACCGCGTCGAGGAGCTGTTCGAGCCGTTCCGCCGCGGGGGGAAGGACCGGACCAGCCAGTCCGGCACCGGACTGGGGCTCTCCATCGTGCGGGCCGCGGTGTCCGCTCACGGCGGGTTTGCGCAGGCAGTGGCCGTGCCGACCGGTGGTTTGTCGGTCGCCGTTCACCTGCCGAGCGCCCCCCGTTGACCCGGATTCAAGATTTTCGACGTGGCCCCGGTCACACTGCGCGTCGATCTTGGCGGGTTTGAGCTGTCCGCGTGGCGTCTGACCTGCGGTTACTCCGTACGTGACCCCCGATTTGGATCTCGTGAGACGCCCGTGTAAATTTCTCCATGTCAGCACGGAACGGGCCGGGAAACACAGCCGGAACGGAGTGCGGCACAAGACTTCTAAGCCTGACACAGCCCCGGAAGCGACGTCTCTTCGGAGATTAGCTGCGGTGTGCGCGTGTTCTTTGAGAACTCAACAGCGTGCCGAAACACAGCCAGTAATATATGAATTACCTCCTCGTCGAGGTAGTTCCTTTGAGGCAA
>NZ_JARAYZ010000008.1:0-254205 GCF_033794685.1 Streptomyces sp. ID05-26A | reverse complement strand
GATGGTACTGCACTGGTTACGGTGTGGGAGAGTAGGTCGCCGCCGAACATAATTTGCCCTGCGGGTTGAGCGCCACAAGCGCTCCCCGCAGGGCTTTTTACTGTTCACGGGAAGATCAGTCGCAGCTCCGCCGCCACTCGTTGGGCAGCATGCCGAAGGCGATCCGGAACCGGCGCGCGAAATGAGTCGGGTCCTTGAAACCCCAACTCCGGGCGACCGTGGCGATCGAACGGTGCCGCGAACTGGGGTGGACGAGCTCCGCCTTCGCGTGGTCTAGCCGGCTGGCGATGATCCACTGTTCCAGGCGCAGGTTGGCGTTCGCGCAGACGCGGTGCAGGTGCCGAGGCGACAAGGCCAGCGCGGTGGCGATGGTGCCCGGACTGAGATCGGGATCGCGCAGGTGCTGACGCACGTACGCGCGGACCTGGACGACCAGGGTCTGTTCGAGGACGTCACGGGCACCCGCCGCGTTGTCGGCCGCCGTGGCGATGAGGGCGCGGGCCAGTTCAATGCTCGCCGCCCCCAGCATCTCGGCGGCCGGGCCAGGGCTGAGCAGGTCGGCGTTACGGGTGATGTCCAGGATGTGGCGGCTGAACAGCTCGAACAACGGGCTCGATCTCAGCCGCGGGCCCGCCCTCCTGACCAGGTCGGCGGGCAGCGCGAGGTGCTCGGCCGAGGTGTTGAGGGACAGCGCGGCGCCGCGGCCCCTCCACCCGAAGGAGAACGGCCGGCCGACGTCCACCACCAGGATCTCGCCTGCCCGCACCGTGTGGGCGGTGGCGCCCACCTCGTAGTGGGCCACGCCGGTCTCGTGCACGCCGATGGCTATGTGCTCACCCGATGCCGAGCGCGAGGACCTCGTGGTGCCAATGTTGGCGAACCCGTTCGAGTCCGCGCGCAGGATCGACGCGGTGCCGAAGGACCAGAGGTCGATCCGTGCGCGCACCGGCTCGTCGTCCGCCGGCTCCACCCGTGAGGTACCCGACGCGTCGCGCAACGTCGTGATCAGCGCGTCCCGCCTGTCCCGCAACGGAATCGTCGCCGTGTCCAGCAGAACTGCCATGCGGACCTCCCCCTTCACCCTGTCCGGTGTGGCGGTGTCAGCCGACGGCACGGCGCTGTGGACCGATTCGGCGTGTCGGCCCGATCTTAGGCTTCGGCGCAGGCCTGCTCGCACTCGTCATTTCGGGAGAGTCAGCATCATGAAGACCATCGTCCTGGTCCACGGTTTCTGGGTGACGCCGCGCAGCTGGGAGCACTGGATCGACCGCTACCAGCAGGCCGGGTACCAGGTCGTCGCTCCCGCCTACCCCGGTTTCGAGGTCGAGGTGGAGGCGCTCAACGCCGACCCGTCGCCGATCGAGGAACTGACCGCGCCGGCGGTCATCGCGCACCTCGAGTCGGTGATCGGAGGACTCGACGAACCACCGATCATCATCGGCCACTCCGCGGGCGGTGCGTTCACCCAGGTCCTGCTGGACCACGGCTTCGGCGCGGCGGGCGTGGCGCTCAACTCCGCACCCACCGAGGGCGTGCTCGTCACTCCGCTGTCGCAGATCAAGTCGACGTTGCCGGTGCTGAAGAACCCGGCCAACAGACACAAGGCGGTCGGTCTCACCCCGGAACAGTGGCGCTACGCGTTCACCAACACCTTCACCGAGGAGGAGTCGCTGGAGCTGTACCGCCGCTACCACGTCCCGGCGTCCGGCCGGATCCTGTGGGGCGGCGTGCTGGCCAACTTCATCCCGGGCCCGCAGGACATTCACGTGGACTACCACAACGACAAGCGCGCCCCGCTGCTGTTCGTGTCCGGCAGCGAGGACCACATCATGCCGCCGTCGGTGCAACGGTCGAACGCCAAGCACTACAAGTCCGACACCGTCACCGAGATCAGGGAGTACGAGGGCAAGGCCCACCTGCTCCCCGCGCAGGAAGGCTGGGAGCAGATCGCCGACGAGGTCCTCGCCTGGGCGGTGGAACAGGCGGGCTGGCCGTCCGCGTGAAGGACGTCCGGATCACCCACATCGGCGGACCCACGGCGTTGATCGAGGTCCACGGGTGGCGGCTGCTGACCGATCCGACGTTCGACGCCCCCGGCCGGAGGTACGACTTCGGCTGGGGGACGTCGTCGCGCAAGCTGACCGGGCCGTCGATCGAGGCCGGTGACCTGCCGCCGATCGACGCGGTCCTGCTCACCCACGACCACCACGCGGACAACCTCGACGACGCCGGCCGTGCCCTGCTTCCCACGGCGGGCACCGTCGTCACCACGGCCTCGGGCGCCCGGCGTCTTGGCGCCGGCGCGCGCGGCCTGCTCCCGTGGGCGACGACCCGGCTCACCGCACCGGGCAGACCCGCCATCGAGATCACCGCGACCCCGTGCCGGCACGGTCCACCCCTGTCCCGTCCCGTCACGGGCGACGTCATCGGCTTCGCCCTGCGCTGGGACGGCCAGGAGCACGGCCGGCTGTGGATCTCCGGCGACACCGTGCTGTACGACGGCGTGCGTGAGATCGCCGGCCGGATCGAGGTGGATCTCGCCCTCCTGCACCTCGGAGGCGTCCGCTTCCCGGTCACCGGACCCCTGCGCTACACGATGACCGCCGCCGACGCCGTCGCGCTGTGCCGTCTTCTCCGTCCGCGCACGGTGATTCCCGTGCACTACGAGGGCTGGCTGCACTTCCAGCAGGGCCGTGCCGCGGTGAAGAGCGTTTTCGCCGCGGCGCCGGACGTGCGCGAGCTCGTGCGCTGGCTGCCGATCGGCGTCGGCGTGGACGGACCTGGAGGTGACCGCTGACAGGCAGCCCTGGTTTCCGGAGAGCGCCGGGTTTCGTTTCCGGGAAGTTTCTTCTCCGGATGGACTAGTGCGAAATCCTCCTGAACAGGGTGAAGATGTGGACCATGGAGCGCCGAGCCCCCACCTCAGGACTGCGCCGCAGCCGCACGGTCACCACGCCGAGGCTCGGTGAGCTGTTCAACGGCTATCTCAATCCCGAACGACCCCATGCCGGTGCCTACGACGAGATGTTCTCCACGGACAGCGGGGTGCGGAGTGCTTATCGCGCGCTGTACGAGTCGGTGGCTCCGTCGCAGGTCAACGAGCTGAACGCGCGTAGTGAGGCGCTCGGCCGGGCGTTTGTCGACCAAGGAATCACGTTCTCGCTGAGTGGTCAGGAGCGGCCGTTTCCGCTCGATCTGATTCCTCGGATCATCACGGCCGGGGAGTGGTCGAAGCTCGAGAAGGGCATTGTTCAGCGGGTTCGGGCGTTGGAGATGTTCCTCGCGGACATCTACGGCGACGCGCAGATCGTTCGGGATGGAGTGTTGCCGCGGCGTCTCATTACGAGCTGCGAGCACTTCCATCGGGAAGCGGCCGGCATCATCCCGCCCAACGGGGTGCGCATCCACGTGTCGGGTGTGGACCTCGTGCGCGACGAGCAGGGGACGTTCCGGGTTCTCGAGGACAATCTTCGCTGTCCGTCCGGCGTTTCGTACGTGATGGAGAACCGGCGGACCATGGCTCGGGTGTTTCCCGACTTGTTCGCACGGCATCGCGTGCGCGCGGTGGGGGACTATGCGGTGCATCTGCTCCGTGCGCTCCGCAACGCTGCCGCGCCCAACGCTGCGGATCCGAACGTTGTCGTGCTCACGCCTGGGCTGGGGAACTCCGCCTACTTCGAGCACTCGTTGCTCGCGCGGCAGATGGGGGTGGAGCTCGTTGAGGGGCGGGATCTGTTCTGCCGTGACAACTTCGTCTACCTGAGGACGACCGAAGGTGAGCGGCAGGTCGACGTCATCTACCGGCGCATCGACGACGACTACCTGGATCCTGTGCACTTCCGGCCCGACTCGGTGCTGGGGATCGCGGGGCTGTTGAACGCGGCGCGGGCCGGCAACGTGGTCGTGGCGAACGCTGTGGGCAACGGGGTGGCGGACGACAAGCTCGTCTACACGTACCTGCCGGAGATCGTGCAGTACTACCTCGGCGAGAAGCCGTTGCTGCCCAACGTGGACACGTTCCGGTGCTGGTTGTCCGACGAGCGGGCGCACGTGCTCGACAAGCTCGACGAGTTGGTCGTGAAGCCCGTCGAGGGGTCCGGTGGGTACGGGATCGTGTTCGGGCCGGACGCGACGGTCCGGGAGCTGAACTCGTTGCGGAAGCGGATCAGGAACAACCCGCGCGGGTGGATCGCGCAGCCCGTGGTGCAGCTCAGCACGGTGCCGACCAAGGTGGGCGACAAGCTGGCGCCGCGGCACGTGGATCTGCGGCCGTTCGCGGTCAACGACGGGAACTTCATCTTCGTGCTGCCCGGTGGGCTGACGCGCGTCGCGTTGCCCGAGGGCAGTCTGATCGTCAACTCGTCGCAGGGTGGCGGTTCGAAGGACACGTGGGTGCTGGCGGCGAAGTCGTCGACGCAGGAACGGGAGTTGGCGCAGCCCGGGCTCGCCGGAGCGTCCCAGATGGAGGCCGCGGCAGCCGAGCAGGGGCCGGAGCTGACCACTTCCCAGCAACAGCAGCAACAACAGCAGCAGTAAGGAGGCGCGCGAAATGCTGGCACGCAACGCTGAGTCGCTGTACTGGATCGGCCGCTACGTCGAACGGGCGGACGACACGGCGCGCATCCTGGACGTCTCGGTCCACCAGTTGCTGGAGGACGCGACCGTCGACCCTGACGCGACGTCGCGTCAGTTGCTGACGGTTCTGGGGATCACGCCTCCGGCCGGCGGTGACCAGTTCGACGTGTGGTCGCTGACGGAACTCGTGGCGTACAACAAGGACAACCCCAGTTCGATCGTGTCGTCGGTCAACAGCGCGCGCGAGAACACGCGTGGTGCTCGTGAGGTCGTGTCGACCGAAATGTGGGAGTGCCTCAACGCGATGTGGAACGCCGTCGCGGAACGGCAGACCTACGCGCGCACGATGGGGCCGCACGCTTTCTTCAGCTTTGTGGAGGAACGGGCGGCGATGTTCGCAGGGCTCGCGGACTCCACGATGTCGCGGGACGACGGGTGGCGGTTCCTGGTTCTGGGGCGGTCTGTTGAGCGTGTCGACATGATCGTGCGGCTGTTGTTGGCTCGTGTGGGCGACAAGGCTTCTTCGCCGGGATGGGTCACGGTGTTGCGGTCTGCCGGTGCGCACGACACGTATCTGAGGACGTACCGCGGGGCGTTGGACGCGTCGAGAGTGGTGCAGTTCCTGTTGTTGGACAGGCTGTTCCCGCGGTCGGTGTTCCACGCGCTGAGGCAGGCCGAGTCGTGCCTGGAGCAACTGGAGAACCAACCGTCCGTGCGTGTCGGTGCACGTGCGGAGGCGTTGCGGTTGCTCGGCAAGGCACGCAGTGAGCTCGAGTTCCTACGGCCGCACGACCTGCTCGACGACCTGCCGAAACGGCTCGCGGCACTGCAGAAGACCGTGCGTGATGTCGGCGAGGCCGTGTCACAGCAGTACTTCCACGTGGCGCCGTGGGTCGCCTGGACGAACACCGAGGTGGGCTGACCATGAGCTGGCGAGTGCGTGTCGTGCACACGACGGGTTATCGGTACGAGGCACCGGTCGTGCAGTCGTACAACGAGGCACGGCTGACACCGCGTGGTGACCGCCGTCAGAACGTGGTCGTCTCACGCGTCGAGACCACGCCGGCGACTCGTGCGTACCGGTACACGGACTACTGGGGCACGGAGGTCACGTCGTTCGACCTCCATGCGCCGCACAAAGAACTGCAGGTTGTCGCGTCGTCGGTGGTCGAGACGAGCGCGGAGATCGAGCCGGTGACCACAGGCACGTGGGGCGACGTGCGCGCGGAGAACATCGTCGACCGCTACACGGAGTTTCTCGAGCCCACGCTCTACACGCCGCGCAACCGTGAGTTGCTCGCGGTGGCGCGTGACCTCAAGAAGGGGCAGTCGCCGTCGGGTGCGGTGCTGGCGGCTTCGCAGTGGGTGTCGGAACAGCTCAAGTACCAGCCCGGCTCGACAGGCGTGCACAGCTCGGCCGTCGACGCGTGGCACGAACGCAAGGGCGTGTGCCAGGACTTCGCGCACCTCAGCCTGGTTCTGTTGCGCGGTATGGGGATTCCGGCGCGATACGTCTCCGGGTACCTGCACACCAAGGAGGACGGCGCGCTGCGGGAGACGGTGCGGGGCGAGTCGCACGCGTGGATCGAGGCGTGGACCGGCGGTTGGTGGGGCTACGACCCCACGAACGCGATGCCGGTCGGGCCTCGGCACGTGTGGGTGGCGTTGGGTCGTGACTATGCGGATGTGGCGCCGTTGAAGGGGATCTACTCGGGCGGGGCCGCGACGGCGCTGGAGGTCACGGTCGACATCACGAGGCTGGCGTAGGACGTTTTCACCCGAATGAGCGCCTTCTTTGGACCCGCTACAAACCCTAGCTTCGGGCTATGACTGTGATCACTTCCACTGTGTACAGCCGGGATCTCGGCGATGAGCTGCGTCGACTCAGGGAATCCTGCACCGATCTGGGAGGCCGGGCGATGGCCATCCGGCTCGGATGGGATCCGAGCAAGATGTCGACCATCGAACGCGGCAAGGCACGGGCGAGCGAGATCGACCTCATCCAGTTCCTGACGGCGTGCGGCAAGGACGTCGACTTCTTCGAGGAGTTCCGGCTCCGGTACAAGAACGCGTTCGACGAGTACATCGTGCAGGTGTCAGGAAACCTGCGGACGCTCGCTTTCGCCGAGTCGACGGCCAAGAAGATCCTGAGCTACGACCCGCTCGCGGTGCCGGGCCTGGTGCAGGTGGCCGAGTACGCCGACGCTCTGTACCGGCTCGGCGGGTTCATCTCGGAGGACCGCATCCCGACGGTCGTGCAGTTCCGCATCGATCGGCAGGCGATCCTGAGGCGCTTCAACCGGCCGGACTGCCTGTTCTACGTTCATGAGCTCGCGTTGCGGCAGTTGGTCGGCGGCGACCGCGTCATGGAGGAGCAGTACGCGCGGTTGCTGTTCGAGGCGGACCTGATCAGGGTCGTGCCCGCGCACGTCGTGGTGCCCTCGACCGGTCTCGTGTTGTGGGAGTACGAGAAGGCCGCGCCGGTGGTGTTCAGCGACACCGACGTCGCCAAGGTGTTCGTGCAGGATCCCGGGGCCATCGCGCGCACCCGGCTGCTCTTCGACCACCTGGAACGGGTCGCGTTGGATGCGGAACAATCGCGGAGCAAGCTGGCGGAGTACGTCGGCCGACCGCGAGGGGATTTCGATGCTCAGGGACCGCGCCTGGCGTAAGAGCAGCTACAGCGGCGCCACCGAGGACAGCAACTGTGTGGAGGTGCTGATCAGGAGCGATGTGCTGGTTCGTGACTCCAAGAACGTCGACGCGGGCACGCTGAGCTTCAGCGCACCCGCGTGGCGTGCGTTCGTTCAGCGCCAGCCGTGACGGTCGCGTAGGACGTCCACGACCTGGCCGAACGCGGCGGGCGCCAGCACGGCGCCCTCGCGGCGGAGGTCGTCGTCCGAGTCGAGGGCGAACACGCGGTCGAGGCGCAGGTAGGACGGCCTGCCCTCGCGGTCCCAGGCGCCCGCGCCCAGTTCCAGGAAGTTGCCGCGGGGCTCTTTGGACGAGAGCATCAACGCGACCAGTTCGCGCTTCGCGCGGCCCACGACCAGCAGTGGCCGGTCCTTGCCGCGGTTCGCGTCCTCCTCGAAGGGCACCCAGGCCCAGATGACCTCGCCGGGGTCCGCGTCGCCGTCCATCGAGGGCTCGTACTCGAGCTTGGCGGTCGTGGCGGCGTCGTGGATCTCGCGTACCGCGCCCTTCTCCGGGCGGGGGTCTTCACCGTTCATCTGCACGAACGCACCCTAGTGGTGCAGGGCACACCGGCCTCTATGGGACCATAAGGGGACACCCGTCCGATTTCCTGTTGAGGACTGCCTTGACCACGTTCGCCGACACGACGTTCACGCCGCCGGAGCTCATCCGGAACTTCTGCATCATCGCGCACATCGACCATGGCAAGTCCACGCTGGCCGACCGCATGCTGCAGCTCACCGGCGTGGTCGACGCGCGGTCGATGCGGGCGCAGTACCTCGACCGCATGGACATCGAGCGTGAGCGCGGCATCACCATCAAGGCGCAGAACGTGCGTCTGCCGTGGCAGCTCGATGGGCAGGACCACGTCCTGCACATGATCGACACGCCTGGCCACGTCGACTTCACCTACGAGGTGTCCCGCGCGCTGGAAGCCTGTGAGGGCGCCGTGCTGCTGGTCGACGCCGCGCAGGGCATCGAGGCGCAGACGCTCGCGAACCTGTACCTGGCGATGGAGAACGACCTCACCATCATCCCGGTGCTGAACAAGATCGACCTGCCCGCGGCGGACCCGGACAAGTACGCCAAGGAGATCGCGCACATCACCGGCTGTGAGCCGGACGAGGTGCTGCGCGTCTCGGCGAAGACCGGTCTCGGCGTCGAGGCGCTGCTCGACGAGGTCGTGCGGAAGGTTCCGGCCCCGGTCGGCGAGGACGACGCCCCGGCCCGCGCGATGATCTTCGACTCGGTCTACGACACCTACCGCGGCGTCGTGACCTACATCCGCGTCGTCGACGGCAAGATCACGCCGCGCGAACGCATCAAGATGATGTCGACCGGTGCGACCCACGAGATCCTCGAGGTCGGCATCGTCTCGCCGGAGCCCAAGCCGTCGCAGGGCCTCGGCGTCGGCGAGGTGGGCTACCTGATCACCGGCGTGAAGGACGTGCGCCAGTCCAAGGTCGGCGACACGGTCACGTCGGAGCGCAAGGGCGCCACGGAGCCGCTGGCCGGCTACCGCGAGCCCCGCCCGATGGTCTACTCGGGCCTGTACCCGGTCGACGGCTCGGACTACCCGGAGCTGCGCGAGGCGCTGGACAAGCTCCAGCTCAACGACGCTGCTCTGACGTACGAGCCGGAGACCTCCGCGGCACTGGGCTTCGGTTTCCGCTGCGGCTTCCTCGGCCTGCTGCACCTGGAGATCACCCGCGACCGCCTGGAGCGCGAGTACGGTCTCGACCTCATCTCCACGGCCCCGAACGTCGTGTACCGCGTGGTGATGGAGGACGGCGCCGAGATCGTCGTGACGAACCCGTCCGACTGGCCGGAGGGCAAGCGCGCCGAGGTCTACGAGCCCATCACCAAGTGCACCATCATCGCGCCGTCCGACTACATCGGCCCGATCATGGAGCTCTGCCAGTCCAAGCGCGGCCAACTCGGCGGCATGGACTACCTCTCCGAGGACCGCGTCGAACTGCGCTACACGATGCCCCTCGGTGAGATCATCTTCGACTTCTTCGACTCGCTGAAGTCGCGCACCCGCGGTTACGCGTCGCTGGACTACGAAGAGTCCGGCGAGCAGGACGCGGAGCTCGTCAAGGTCGACATCCTGCTGCAGGGTGAGACGGTCGACGCGTTCAGCGCGATCGTGCACAAGGACTACGCCTACGCGTACGGCACGCGCATGGCGACGCGTCTGCGTGAGCTCATCCCCCGGCAGCAGTTCGAGGTGCCGATCCAGGCCGCGATCGGTGCCCGCGTGATCGCTCGAGAGACGATCCGCGCCATCCGCAAGGACGTGCTGGCCAAGTGCTACGGCGGTGACATCACCCGTAAGCGCAAGCTGCTCGAGAAGCAGAAGGAAGGCAAGAAGCGCATGAAGATGGTGGGGCGTGTGGAGGTGCCGCAGGAGGCCTTCGTCGCCGCGCTGTCGACGGATGAGCCGAAGGGCAAGAAGTAGGTCTTCAGGCTTGAACGGGCCGGATCCGCTGTGGCGGGTCCGGCCTTTTCTCGGTCGACGTCGTTGCCGGTTCAGCAACGTAGTTTGCCGTTCTGGCACGACCGGGGGCATTGTCGTAGGCATGACGACCGCACAGGAGTTCTGGGAGACCTTCTACTCGGAGCGGGACCAGGTCTGGTCCGGCAAGCCGAACCCGTTGCTGGTGCGCGAGGCCGAACGGCTCACGCCCGGCAGCGCGCTCGACATCGGGTGCGCCGAGGGTGGCGACGCCGTGTGGCTGGCGAAGCGGGGCTGGCGGGTGCTGGGGGTCGACGTGTCGCAGGTCGCGCTCGACCGCGCGCTCAAGCACGCGTACGACGCCGGCGTGGAGATCTCCGTGGAACAGCACGATCTCAAGGCCACGTTCCCCGACGGCCTGTACGACCTGGTGAGCGCCCAGTTCCTGCACTCGCCGGTCGAGGAGGACGGCGAGCGCAACAGCATCCTGAAGAAGGCCTCGCAGGCCGTGGCGCCCGGCGGGTACCTGGTCGTCGGGGGGCACGCGGGCGCGCCGTCGTGGTCCGAGCACCAGGACTACTACTTCCCGACGACCAAGGACGTGCTCGACCACCTCGGGCTCAAGGACAACTGGATCATCATCACCGACGAGGTGGTGGAACGGCCGCTGACGGGGCCGGAGGGGCAGCAGGAGATGCGCAAGGACAACGTCCTCACCCTCAAGCGGCTCTTCTAGAAAACGCGAAGGCCACCCTCGGCATCGTTGCCGGGGTGGCCCAAGGGATGGTCGTCAGGCGGAACGCAGGAGGCGGTCCATCGCCTGGCGGTTGATGATCGAACGGAGCTCGCTCGTCTCCTCCGCGCTGTGGCGCGACAGGATGGCGTCCAGTTCGAGTCGGTCGCTCTCGGTGGTGTAGCTGGCCAACTGCCGTTCGAGGCTCTGGCGCTTCACACGAGCCGCGCGGCGCGTGGCCAGGCTCGAACGCAGGGACTTCACGGTCAGGTCTTGGCGGGTCATCTCGTCCTTCCAATCTTGGTTACGGTTCGATAATACACCCTGTTCAAGTGGCCTGTACCGTTTAAGAAGCGAGTTAGCTCACGTACTGCTCGAGCAACCCGAGCGCCCGCGCGTACTTGGCCTTCAGGCGATCTTGTGTCGCCTCGTCGAGACGGGCCATGCGGGTGGGGGAGAGGTTGTCGCCGATGTCCGCCCTCTTCACGGAGAGTGCCAACGGGTTGGCGGCCACGCGCCTCAGGTAGTCCTCCTGCGGCTCGTCCGGCAAGTGTGACAACGCCACGACGGCGTCGACCACAGCCGTCGGGCAGCCGCGAGAGAGAAGATCGGCCGCCGTCACCTCGGTGTCCTCGATGACGTCGTGCAGCACGGCGGCCATCTGCTCGTGCTCGCCCGTCACGGATGCCATGACCCGCAACGGATGTCCGATGTACGGCCGGCCCGACTTGTCGACCTGCCCGTCGTGCGCGGAGGTGGCCAGTGCGATGGCGTCTTCGAGGGTGAACACGACATCAAGCTAAACCAGGGCTTGACCAAGTGCAGTGGTCTAGTCCATTTTTAGTCCACTCACAAACATGGCCGCCGCATGAGTGTGTGGAGGTGGACCATGTCCAAGGCCAGACGAGCAGCCATAGCGCTGCTCGCCGCGCTGTTCTCGTGCGCCGGTCTGGTGCTGGTGATCAACGGCAGCGCTGCCGCCGCGAACCTCGCGGCCAACAGCGGCTTCGAGGCCGGCAACCTCAGTGGTTGGACCTGCACCGAGGGCACGAGCGTCACCAACAGCACGAAGCGCACCGGCACGTACGCACTGCAGGGCGCTCCCGCCGGGCAGAGCAACGCGCGGTGCCAGCAAACCGTGACGGTGCAACCGAACACGGCCTACAAGCTGAGCGCGTGGGTGCAGGGCAGCTACGTCTACCTGGGTGTCACCGGTGGCGTGGAGAAGAACACCTGGACCCCCGGGACGAGTGGCTTCTCCCAGCTGACCGTGGACTTCACGACCGGCAGCGCCACCAGCGTCACGATCTACCTGCACGGCTGGTACGGCCAGCCCGCGTACTACGCCGACGACGTCAGCCTCGACGGTCCCGGCACGCCGCCGACGACCACGAGCACCACGACGTCGACCACCACCACTACGACGACCACGACGACCACCACCACGACCGGCAACCCGCCGAACACCGGTCTGCCCAAGCACGTCCTGACGGGCTACTGGCAGAACTTCTACAACGGTGCGCGCGCTCTCAGGCTGGCCGACGTCCCCACCACCTACGACATCATCGCGGTCTCGTTCGCCGACGCCACGGCGGTGCAGGGCCAGGTCGCGTTCAACGTCGACCCCGGCCTGAGCAGCCAGCTCGGCGGTTACACCGACGCGCAGTTCCGCGCGGACGTCAAGACCGTGCAGAACCGCGGTCAGAAGGTGATCATCTCCGTCGGCGGTGAGAAGGGCACGATCAGCGTCGGCAACTCGACGGCGGCGACGAACTTCTCCAACAGCGTGAAGAGCCTGATCTCGTCGTACGGCTTCAACGGCGTGGACATCGACCTGGAGAACGGCGTCAACGCCCAGTACATGGGCCAGGCGCTGCGGGCGATCCACGCGGGCGGCGGCACCGTCATCACCATGGCGCCGCAGACGATCGACATGCAGAACGTCAACGCCGAGTACTTCAAGCTGGCGCTGGCGACCAAGGACATCCTGACGATCGTCAACATGCAGTACTACAACTCCGGCACGATGCTCGGCTGCGACCAGCAGGTCCACAGCCAGGGCACGGTCAACTTCCTGACCGCGCTCGCGTGCATCCAGCTGCAGTCCGGCCTGCGCGCCGACCAGGTGGGCCTCGGCCTGCCCGCGTCGCCGTCCGGTGCCGGTGGCGGTTACCAGTCGCCGTCCAACGTCAACAACGCGCTCAGCTGCCTCGCCCGCGGTACGAACTGCGGGACGTTCAAGCCGAGCACGACCTGGCCGTCCATCCGCGGCGCCATGACGTGGTCGATCAACTGGGACGCTTCCAACAACTGGCAGTTCGCCAACACGGTCGCTCCTCATCTGGACTCCCTGCCCTAGATGATGGAACCGGTCGGCGCCACGTCCTTTGTGGACGTGGCGCCGGACGTCCGTTCGGAGCAGTTCTTGCGTCATCAACGACACACGGCTTCACCAGGCATTTGCCGCCCGATCCAACTAGGTTGTCCGTATGTTCCACACGCTGGCCGTGCCTGTGATCGCCGCGCCGATGGCAGGTGGCCCCTCCACTCCCGAACTGGTCGCCGCGGTGAGCGAAGCAGGTGGGTTCGGGTTCCTCGCGGCGGGTTACGTCACCGTCGAGCAGCTCGCGGAGAAGATCACGCGCACGAGTGAGCTCACGAGCAAACCGTTCGGGGTCAACCTGTTCGTGCCCGGTACGCGGTCGACAGCGGACATCTCGTCGTACGTGCGGCGCATCACGCCCTTCGCCGAGAAGGTCGGCGCTGTGCCGGGGGACCCGCGCTGGGACGACGACAACTACTCGGCGAAGCTCGAGCTCGTGCTGGCGCTGCGGGTTCCGGTGGTGTCGTTCACGTTCGGCCTGCCCGACGTCGACGACGTGCAGCGGCTCAAGGCGGCCGGGTCCACGATCGTCGTCACGGTCACCACCCCCAGCGAGGCACGTCAGGCGCAGCAGATCGGCGCGGACGTCGTGTGCGTGCAGGGTTCGGACGCGGGTGGCCACCGCGGCACGTTCGCCGACGACGGCATCTCGCCCGGCGGCGGTGAGCTGTACGGCACCCTCGCGGCGATCAGGCTCGTGCGCGCCGCCGTCGGCCTCCCGGTGATCGCGACCGGCGGCCTGGTCAACGGTGCCGACGTCGCCGCCGTGCTGGCGGCAGGGGCCGTCGCGGCACAGCTCGGCACCGCGTTCCTCGGTTGCCCGGAGGCGGGAACCAATGCCGCACAACGAGAAGCGCTCGCCGAAGGAGCTCGTCGCACGGCGCTCACGAGGGCGTTCAGCGGACGGCCCGCGCGAGGCCTGGTGAACAGGTTCCTGATCGAGCACGGCCCGCACGCGCCCGCCGCGTACCCGAACGTCCACCACCTGACGCGTCCGGTGCGCGCGACCGGTGAGGTCGAGGTCATGTCGCTGTGGGCGGGCACCACGTACCCGCTCGCCACGGCCGAACCCGCCGGTGCGATCGTGCGGCGAATCGATACCGAGCTCACGGAAACGATCAATTCGTTGTCAGAGCGGTTCCGTCGCGGCTAAGAAGGACGGCGTGACCTCGCTCTCAGATGAGACCTTCCAGGCGATGATGGACTGGAACCCGTTGTTCGCCACGCTCGTCGGTGTTCCCGGCTGGGACGACAAGCTCGAGGACCACAGTCCGGAGGGCCACCGTGAGCTGCGAGCGCGGCTCACGGAGATCCTCGGTCGCGTCGACTCGAGCGACGAGGACCCGGTGTCGCGGGACGTGATCCGGCACCAGGCCGAGTCGATCATCACCATGATCGACGCCCGGCTCGTGGAGCACAGCGTGGCCAGAGGGCTGAACTCCCCGGTGACGCTGCTGCTCAGGAACACCTCCCAGGTCGACTTCTCGCAGCGGCGGCACGCCGTCCCGCGCTTTCTGGAGCAGGTGGCGGGGCGGCTGCTCGACACCGACCGCAGGCCGTTGCGCCGGCACGTGGAGAGCGGAGCGGCGCACGTCGAACGGTTCCTCGCCTCGCCCCGTCAGGAGTGGGAGGGCGACGCGGACCTGCGTCCCGCGTTCGCCCGTTACCGCGAGGTCCTGCTGGGCCTGCCTGGGCGTGACGACGAGCAGGCCGGGCTCTGCTGGTTGCCCGAGGGCGAGGAGAACTACCGCAAGCTCGTCCGCGACTACACCACGACGTCCTACACGCCGGCCGAACTGCATCAGCTCGGCCTCGACCTGATCGCCGGGCTGCGCGAGGAGTACGCGGAGATCGGGTCGCGGGTGTGGGGAACCTCGGACGTGCCGGAGATCTTCCGCCGGCTGCGCACGGAACTGTTGTGGGCCAACGAGGACGACATGCTCACCAGTGCGGCGGAGGCCGTCGTCAGGGCGAACGCCGAGGCGCCGAACTGGTTCGGCAGGCTGCCGAAGGCGCGGTGCGAGGTCCAGTTCACCCCGGAGCAGGACCGGGCCAACGCGCCGTTCGCGTACTACGTGGACGCGGCGCTCGACGGCTCCCGTCCCGGCGTGTACTTCCTGAACCCGTTCGACGCCACTTCCCGCAGCCGCACGCTGTCCGAGGTGACGGCGTTCCACGAGGCCGTTCCCGGCCACCACTTCCAGATCTCGATCGCCGCCGAGACCGAGCTGACGAACGTGCGCAAGTTCGCGTTCATCGACGCCTACCTCGAGGGCTGGGGCCTCTACACCGAGCGGCTGGCCGACGAGATGGGGCTCTACTCGTCGGACGAGGACCGGCTGGGCATGCTGGGTCTCGACGCGATGCGCGCCGGGCGGCTGGTGGTCGACACGGGCATCCACGCGCTGGGCTGGTCGCGGCAGCAGGCCGTCGACTACCTGCGCGAGAACACCGTGATGGACCACTCGGAGATCGATGGCGAGATCGACAGGTACATCGAGACGCCGGGACAGGCTCTCGCGTACATGGTCGGACGCCTGGAGATCCTGCGCATCCGGTCCGACGCACGTGCCGCGATGGGGCAGGAGTTCGACATCAGGGCGTTCCACGACCTGGTGCTGGAGAACGGCATCGTACCGTTGTCCACTCTGGGCGGTCTTGTTTCCGAATGGTCTGGGAGGGCCTGATGTCACTGGCGGATGAAATGTTCCAGGCGATGATGGACTCGTCGCCGCTGTCCGCCGCGATGTTCGGCCTGCCGGGCTGGGACGACCAGCTCGAGGACCTGAGCGTCGAGAGCGAACAAGCGATGAGGGCGCGGATCGCCGACATCCTGAGTCGTGCCGAGACGAGCGACGAGGACCCGGTGACGCTCGCGGTCATCCGGCAGCAGGGCCGGGCGATCATCGACCGGACGGACGCCAGGCTGGTCGAGCACACCGTCGCGCAGGGCCTGGCCGCGCCGGTGAACGGCCTGCTCATGATCGCGACGAAGGTCGACGTGTCCCAGCGGCTCGACAAGTTCCCCCGCTACGTCCGGCAGGCGGCGCAGCGGTTGCGCGACTCCGACCGCAGGCCGTTGCAACGCCACGTCGAGGCCGGTGTCCAGCGCGTCCAGGCCTTCCTGGACTCGCCGGTGCAGCCGTGGGAGGGCGACCACTCCGCCGAGATCCGCGCGGCCGTCACCGAGTTCCGCGACGTGCTGGCGTCGATCGAGGACGGCCGCGGCGACGAGCACGCCGGTCTGTGCTGGTTGCCCGAGGGCGAGGAGAACTACCGCAAGCTGGCCCGCGTCTACACGACGACCGATCGCACGCCGGACGAGCTGCACCGCCTGGGTCTCGACCTGATCGCCGGGCTGCGCGAGGAGTACGCGGAGATCGGCTCGCGGCTGTGGGGCACCTCGGACGTGCCGGAGATCTTCCACCGGTTGCGCACGGAACTGTTGTGGGACAACGAGGACCAGATGGTGGAGAGCGCGGTCGAGGCGATCGCGCGGGCGCAGGCCGAGGCGCCGAAGTGGTTCGGCCGCATGCCGAAGTCCGAGTGCCAGGTGCGGCTGGTCGACGAGGCGGGCCGCTCGACGGCGCCGATCGCGTTCTACATGCCGGCGGCGCAGGACGGCAGCCGTCCGGGGATCTACTGGCTGAACCCGTTGGGCGCCACCGAACGCAGCCGCACGCTGTCCGAGGCGACGGCGTTCCACGAGGCGGTGCCCGGTCACCACTACCAGGTGAGCATCGCGGCCGAGACGGACATGCACGAGATGCGCCGGTTCGCGTTCATCGAGGCGTACCTGGAGGGCTGGGGCCTCTACACCGAGCGCCTCGCGGACGAGATGGGCCTGTACTCGTCGGACGAGCAACGCCTCGGCATGCTCGGCCTCGACGCGATGCGCGCGGGCCGGTTGGTCGTCGACACGGGCATCCACGCGCTGGGCTGGTCGAGGCAGCAGGCCATCGACTACCTGCGCGAGAACACCGTGATGGCGGAGCCGGAGATCATCTCGGAAATCGACCGGTACATCGAGATGCCGGGTCAGGCGCTCGCGTACATGGTGGGGCGCCTGGAGATCCTGCGCATCCGGTCCGAGGCGGAGACGAAGATGGGCGACCGCTTCGACATCCGCGCGTTCCACGACCTGGTGGTGGGGAGCGGCGCGGTGCCGCTCTCCACCCTCGACCAGATCGTCACTGCTTGGAGCGACGCTCCATGACGGAGTGCTTCTTCGAGTACGCGAAGTAGATGATCAGGCCGATCACGAACCAGACCGCGAACCGCAGCCAGGTCTCGGGCGTCAGGAACGTGATCAGCCAGATCGAGAAGATCACGCCGATGATCGGCACGACAGGCATGCCCGGCGTCCTGAACGTCCGGGGGAGGTCGGGCTGCTTGTAGCGCAACACGATCACGGCGATGCACACGACGACGAACGCCAGCAGGATGCCGATGTTGGTGAGCTCGGCGGCCTCCGCGATGGGCAGGAAACCGGCGATGATCGCGGAGGCGATGCCCAGCACCCAGGTGATGCGCGTCGGGACGCGCTTCACCGGGTGCGACTTCGCGAACCACTGGGGCAGCAGGCCGTCGCGGCTCATCGAGTAGCCGACGCGGGCCGCGCCCATGAGGAACGTGAACAGCACCGTCGTGATGCCGAGGATCGCGCCGACGCTGATGATGATGCCCAGCGCGGGCAGGCCGACGTCCGCGAACGCCGTGGCGAACGCGGATTCCGCGTCGACGTCCTTGTAGTTCACCATCCCGGTCAGCACCAGACAGGCCAGCACGTACAGGACCATCGACACCGCGAGCGAGTAGATGATCGCCTTCGGCATGTGCCGCTGCGAGTCCTTGGACTCCTCGGCCGCCGTCGACATCGCGTCGTAGCCGAAGACCGCGAAGAACACCGTCGCCGCACCCGTGAGCGCACCCGAGATGCCGAACGGGAAGAACGGGTTGTAGTTGGCGGTGTCGATGTGGAACGCGCCGACGACGATGACCAGCGCCACGACCGCGATCTTCAGGTACACCAGCGTGGTCTCGAACCGTGCCGCGTTCTTCATGCCCGTGTTCAGCACGTACGCGATGAGCAGGCACAGCAGGACCGCGAACAGGTTCACCTTGTACGTGCCCGAGGCGACGTCACCCGTCTCGGTGCCCGGTGCGCCCAGCATCCATTGCGGTAGGTGGATGTTCAGCAACGACAGCAGTTCGGTGAAGTAACCGGAGATGCCGATCGCGACCACCGCCACGATCGCGGTGTACTCGAGCAACAGGTCCCAGCCGATGAACCAGCCGACGATCTCGCCGAGCACCGCGTACCCGTAGGTGTAGGCGCTGCCGGCCTTCGGGATGAGGCCCGCGAACTCCGCGTAGGAGAACGCCGCCGCCGCACTCGCGATGCCGGCCACGAGGAACGAGATCAGCACGGCGGGGCCGGCCGTCTTGTTCGCGACGGCACCCGCGAGCGAGAAGATGCCCGCGCCGATGATGCCGCCGATGCCGATCGCCGTCAGCTGCCACAGGCCCAGTGTCTTGGTGAGCCCGTCGCCCTTGTCCTCGGCGATCTGTTCTATGGGCTTGCGCCGGAAAACGCCCTGCGTAGTCATGGGATCACTGTCACGCGGTTCGCGCGCACCCGCTGACCAGCAGGGCGTTTTGTGCCTTTTTACGCGCGGCTGAAGACGATCTTGCCCGCGGTGTCGCCCTCCAGCATCGAGCGCAGGCCCTGCTCGGCGTCCTCGAACTTCAGCTCGGCGCCGATCTGCGGCTTGAGGTCGTTGAGGGCGCAGAACCGCATCAGGTCGCCCAGTTCCTCGCGCGTGCCCATGGTCGAGCCGACGACCCGGAGCTGCAGGAAGAAGAGCCGCTGGAGCTCGGCCGCCGAGGCGTCACCGGACGTCGCGCCGGAGATCACCACGATGCCGCCGGGCTTGAGGGCCTTCATCGAGTGCGACCAGGTGGCCTTGCCGACGGTCTCGAACACGGCGTCGACCCGTTCGGGCAGTCGGGCGCCGGACTCGAACGTGTCGTGCGCGCCGAGGCTCTTCGCCAGTGCGCGCTTCTCCTCGCTGCGGCCCGTGACCCACACGCGGAACCCGGCGGCGCGGCCGAGCTGGATCAGCGCCGTCGAGACACCGCCCGACGCACCCTGCACGAGCATCGTCTGACCGGGGCGCAGGCCGGACTTCACGAACAGCATCCGGTACGCGGTCAGCCACGCCGTGCCCATGCAGGCGGCCTCGGCGAACGACAGGTCGGCGGGCTTGGGCAGCGCGTTCTGGGCCGGCACGACCACGTAGTCGGCGAACGTGCCCTGGTGCTTCTCGGTGAGCAGCGTGCGCCTCGGGTCGAGCGTCTCCTCGCCGGCCCAGTTCGGGTCGCCGATGACGGAGTGCAGCACCACCTCGGTGCCGTCGTCGAGCACACCGGCGCCGTCGCAGCCCAGGATCATCGGGAACTGCTCGGGCTTGATGCCGACCCCGCGCAACGTCCACAGGTCGTGCATGTTGAGGCTGGCGGCCTTCACCGCGACGCGCACCCACCCGGAGGGGACCTCGGGCTCGGGGCGCTCGCCCACGCGAAGCGAGGCCAGCGGGTTCTCAGGACTGGGTTCTGCTGCGTAAACGGCGAACATGGTTCGCAACATACCCACCTGGATCGTGGCCAAATGCCGTGACTCGGGTCACGCGACTACTCTCGGGGGCGTGGACTGGCTTGTGCAGTGGTGGGACGGGGTCGAGCTGTGGTTGGTGCAGCTGCCCGTCGCCGTGCAGTTCCCCGTCGTGATGATCGTGGTGTTGCCCTTGTGCCTGGGCGTCGCACGGCTGATCGACAGGGTGGCTGACTGGGGAGCGAACAACCCGGCGTCGGTCCCCGAGCCCGAGCCCGAACCGGAGAAGGTCGCCGCGTGAGTCCTGGTCGTCGCCTGACCGTCGCACTGGTCGGGCTCGTTGCCCTCGTCGTGGTCGGGTGGTTCTTCAAGGACACCGCCTCGAACCCCGAGACGCCGCCCGCGAGCATCGCGCCGTCGGCCTCGCAGCTCGCCGTTCCCGGCGGGAAGTCGGGCCTCGACGTCCAGGCGCTGTCGAAGCTGCCCGCCGAGGCGTCGAAGACGTGGAAGCTGATCGAGGCGAAGGGCCCGTTCCCGTACCCGCGCAACGACGGCGTGACGTTCCAGAACCGCGAGAAGCGGCTGCCCGCCAAGGACTCCGGGTACTACAAGGAGTACACCGTGCCGACGCCGGGAAGTCCCGACCGGGGCGCGCGGCGGATCGTCACCGGGTCGGAAAAGGAAGTCTTCTACACCGGCGACCACTATTCGTCGTTCGTCGTGGTGGACGTGAACAAATGAAACGGCACATTCTCGTTTCGGAAAAGGAAGCCGCGATCTCGGCCATTGCCGCGGCGCTCGACTTCCCCGAGTGGTTCGGGCAGAACCTCGACGCGTTGTACGACAGCCTGACCGATCTCTCGTGGATGCCCGCGGGGGAGTACGTGCTGGTCGTGCCCGTGGACCTGGACTCCTCCGTGCTGGAGGTGCTGCGTGACGCTGCGAAGCAGACCGCCGAAACGGGTGACCGGAAAGTGCGCGTGATTCGCACAGAACGGTGACAGGCGCTGCGGTATTGGCGTCCGGAGTGGACAGTGCCATTCCATGGGAACGCATTTCCGTCGCTTGAGCTGTGCGCTCGGCGTCGTCGCGGTTGTTTCGATCTCTTGTCCGGCGGTGTCGTTCGCCGGTGACCCCGACTGCTCGCAGGAGGGGCCCTTCACGCCGTTCGAGACCGTCGACGGCGACAACCCCGTGACCATGCGCAACGGCCGCGTGATCGAGCTGCGTGCGTCGAACAAGTCCAAGTGCGCGTGGGGGCGCATCTCCCACGGCACGCCGGGCGAGGAGATCTGGACCGACCGCAAGGAGCCCTCGGCCAACGGGCACGAGGGCTTCCTCGGTTACACCAGGATCGACTCGGGTTCCGCGAAGTACACCGAGGCGTTCAAGAACGACGGCAGGCTCATGCGCGCCTGCGGGTCCTCGCAGGGCCTGATCGAGTGCACCGGGTGGTTCTAGCTCTCGGCGGGCACCCACGAAGGCTTGCGCTTCTCCTTGAACGCGGTGATGCCCTCCTGGCCCTCGGGGCCACCGAAGTGCCGCGCTGAGAGCTTCAGCATGTCCGCGAAGACCTCGCCGAGGTTCGTGGACCTCTCCTGCTGCAGCATCTCCTTGGTGGCGGCCAGTGCGTTGGGGGCGCCGAGCGCGAGCATGTCCGTGTAGCGGCGGACCTCCGCGTCGACGTCGTCCGTCGCGGAGTTGAGCAGGCCGATCTCCTTGGCCCGCTGCGCGTCGAACGTCTCGCCGGTGAGGAACAGCTCGTGGGCCTGGCGGGGGAGCAGCCGCGGCAGCACCGTCACCGAGATGACGGCCGGCACGACACCGATCCGGACCTCGCTGAACGCGAACGTCGCCTTGACGTCCGCGATGGAGATGTCGCACGCCGCGACGATGCCGACGCCACCCGCGCGAGCAGGCCCCTTGAGTGCGGCGACGACCGGCTTCGGGCTGGTCCAGAGCTGCTCGAGGATCGCGGGGAACTCGTTGACGCCCTGGTCGCCCGCGCTCGCCCCGGCTGCCTCCTTGAGGTCCATGCCGGAACAGAACACGGAGCCCGTGTGGGTCAGCACGACCACGCGCACACCGTCGTCGCTCGCCGCGTTGCTCAGGTGGTCTTTGAGCTCCCGGCGCAGCTGCGAGGACAGCGCGTTGCGGTTGTGGGGAGAGTCCAGCGTGATCGTCGCGATGCCACGCTGCACCTCGTAGTGGACCAGCTCGTCTGCCATGCCGCTGACCTTAGCCGGGCGGTTGTTTGACAGCATGCTGTCGTTAATGACAGTCTACTGTCATGACACAGAAGGTGTACCTCGTCCTGGCCGATCAGCTCGCCGACTGGGAGTACGGCCACGTGGCCGCGCAGGTGAGCATCCAGAACTTCCAGCAGCAGCCGGGGCGGTACGAGATCCGGACGGTCGGGCTGACCACGGACCCGATCCGCACGGTCGGCGGTGTGCGGATGCTGCCGGACGTCTCCGTTTCCGAGGTCTCGCTGGACGACGCGGCGATGCTCGTGATGCCGGGCGGCGACGGGTGGGAGAGCGGTTCGCTGGCGGCGTTCGGGAAGCTCGCGCGGCGGTTCCGCGAGGCCGGCAAGCCGATCGCGGCGATCTGCGGTGCGACGGTCGCGCTGGCGGCCGAGGGGCTGCTCGACGACGTGGCGCACACGTCGAACTTCCCTGAGGGGCTTGGTTCTTACGGCGGCGCGGCGCTGTACCGCGACGAACGCGTGGTGCGCTCTGATGGTGTGATCACGGCGGGTGGTGCGTCGGCGCTGGAGTTCGCGCGTGAGGTGCTGGCGGAGCTGGAGACGTTCTCGCCGGGGACGTTGCACGCTTGGTACGAGTTCAACCGCGACGACACCGTCGAGGCGTTCGGGAAGCTGGTGGCGAGTGTCCAGGAGTGAGTCGGGTGACGTTTTGACCGACGTCGTGATGAGGACTTTCCGTCTGTACGGGGCGTTTCTCGACGCGGCCGAGGTGATGACGAAGCCGGTGGGCCTGACTGCGGCGTGGTGGCAGGTGCTCGGCGCGGTGCTGCGCGAGCCGTTGTCCGTCTCGGGCGTGGCACGGGAGATGGGGCTGACCCGTCAGTCCGTGCAGCGGATCGCGGACCTGTTGGTGGACAAGGGTTTGGCGGAGTACCTGCCGAACCCGGCACACGCCCGCGCGAAGCTGGTGCGGCCGACCGAAGAGGGATATGCCGCCATCGCCCGGTTGCGGGACGCGCAGCACGAGTGGGCGAACCGCGTCAGTGCGCAGGTCTCGTTGGAAGACCTGCGCACGACGCTCGCCACGATGACCGCTCTGGTCGCGGCTAGTTCCTGATGCCCGGCAGGGGGTTGGGCATCGGGGTAACTAGCCGATCGTGGTCGTGGTCAGCACGGGGCTGGGGTCCGGGTAGCCCTTCGCGGCGGCGTTGATCGGGAACCCGATGACCACGACGACGGCGGTGAAGGTGAGGCCCGGGGCGTCGTAGCTGGTGCCACCCAGCTTCGTGGTGATCGTCCCGGTGCCGCCCGCCTGCAGGTTGATGGTGACGGTCGGCAGTTCGAAGTCGGCGCCGCCCTTGATCGGACCAGGCACGTTCAGCACGACGTCGTTGCCCTGCAAGGCAACCGTGGGCGTGCCACCCAGTCCCGAACCGCCGGACAGCGACGCGGAGGTGAACTTCGAGTTGGCGGGCACGGGGAGCCGGAGCGCGAGGCCCTTGATCTCCCGCACCTGACGTCCGCCGGCCTCGGTCGGAATCTTGTTGGGAGCGGGGTCGATCGTGACCTTGACGGCCCCGTTGGGAGCGACGGTCGCCGGCGCCGAAGCGTCGACACCCTGGTCGAGCGTGAAGTCCGACGTCTGCCCGACGGCAGTCGCGCGGAGCTTGTAGGTGATCGTCTGCGGAGCTGCTGACGCGTTGACGGCGAACATCAGCATCGGTACCAGTGCGGCTGCGGCAATTCCGGCTAGCTTCATGGCCTCTCCCCGATGAGTGGACGAGGGACACTCCAAGCACGCGGCGTAGTCAACTGACTACTCATGAGTAGGTTTCACGTCAACAGTTCACACTTCACATCGCCCGATCGGCGCTGTCGGTTCGATCTTGTGGCGGCGGCCGGAAGTGGCGGTTCAGCGCCGGGTGGACGTGCTGTGGCCCAGCGCGCCGATCGCCGACAGCACGAAGCCCGCGAAGAAGAGTCCGAAGCCCAGCCCCAGGTTCGGGCCGCCGACGCTCGGTGCGGGGTGCTGGCCCTGGGTCGGGAAGGCCCGCACGGTGGGGGCCTGGAGCTCGGGTGGGAGTGCTTCGACTGGGAAGTCTGGCGGTAGGTCGGCGGTGGGGAAGGCGGGCGTCAGGCGGGTGGTGGTCGGGTCGGGGCCGTCGAGCGACGTGACGAAGCCGAGGATGAGGACCCCCAGGCCCGCTATCGCGAGGAGGGCGCCGGTCCACAGGAGCACCTTGACCCACGCGGGTGCGCCGGACATGTCGTGGCGGTGGCTGTAGCGGTCGTGGTCCCGCGAGTTCGGGAAGGGCTCGAAGCCGCGGTAGCCGTGGTCGAGGTCTTGGATGTCGTCGGCGCTGCCGTCGAAGATGCCGTCCCGAACGCTGTGGTCGAACTGGTGTGGATCGCTGTGCACGTCGCCCCCCGGTGTCGTCGCGCAGTTGGTACCACGCCGAGGTCCGGCGTCGGGTGGAATCGGCGGAGTTGGGGTCAGACGCGCTAGGCTTGTGGCAGAGCCTCTGCCACTAGGCGGAGGAAGTGAGCCCAGGTGCGCTTCCGGACGGTTGCTGCCTGGGCTTCGCGCTTTCAGGGTTCGATGCGGATCGCCACGGGACTGATTCGCGTCATTGGACGCGATCCAAGGACGTGCTTGCCGCACAACCTAAGCAGCGACAGTCTGCCGTGCCGACGCCTCGTCGTACCGGTCCAGCACGAGCTGCGCGACCTCCACGTCGTCCCCCAACGGCCGCGCCACCACGGCATCGCCCGCCAACGACGCGACCTTGTCCGGCAACAACCCCGGCGCCAGGAACCACGATGCCACAGCGATCCGCTTGGCGCCCTTCGCTTTCAGCTTCTCGACAGCCTCCGGAACGGAAGGCGAGGCGATCGACGCGAACGCCGCCTCCACCCCGGCCCACCCGGACTCACGTGCCCACCGCCGCGCGACCCGAGCCACGGCCTCGTTCGCCGGCGCGTGCGACGACCCGGCACCCGCGAGCACGACACCCAGCGACCGGTCGCCGAACGAGACCCCGGCCTCGGAGAGCCGGCGCAACGCCGCCGACTCCAGCCGCGGGTCCGGTCCCAGCACGTCCGTCACCACGGCGGGAACCCGGGACTCGGCGACGGCCGCCGGCACGTCGACGCGGGCGTGATAAGCCTTGCCCAGCAACAAAGGTACGACCACGGCCGGGCCGCGCAGCACGTCGCTCAGCCGGGGTGCGCACAGGTCCAGGAAGCACCCGCGGACGTCCAACTCGGGCCGCAACGAGCGCACCACGTCCAGCAGCGCGTGGATCGACGCGGCCGAACGGGGATCGCGGCTGCCATGCGCGACAGCGACAAGAGGAATCACAACGCCCCCGTCAGTCCACGGGCCCGCAGCACGGCGCGCTCCAGCGGGCGGAACAGCAGCAGTTCGATCCCGATGCCCACCAACAGGATCAGGAAGATCGCCGCGATCACCATGTTGATGTCGTTCAGCGACGAACCGTTGTGCAGGTACTGGCCGAGGCCGACGCCGAGTTGGGGTGAGGTCGCGATGATCTCTGCGGCCATCAGCGACCGCCACGAGAACGCCCAGCCCTGCTTGAGACCGGCGAGGTAACCGGGCAGGGCGGCGGGCAGCAGGATGTGGCGAGCTGACGCGAGACGGCCCGCGCCCAGTGCGCGGCCGACGCGGGGCAGCAGTGGCGGGATCTGGTCGATGCCTGCCACCAGGCCGTTCGCGATGGACGGGACCGAGCCCATCAGCACCACGAAGTAGATCGTGGACGGCGTCACGCCGAACCACAGGATCGCGGCCGGAACCCAGGCGACGGAAGGAAGTGACTGCAGGCCGGTCAGCAACGAGCCGATCGCGGCGCGCACCACCCGGACCTTGGCGATCAGCAGACCCAGTGGCGTCGCGATCACGACCGCCGCCAGGAACCCGAGCACCGCGCGGTGCAGCGAGGTCCACAGGATGCCGAACGCCTCACCGGTGGAGATCGAGCGGACGAGTTCGTTCCACACGTTGACCGGTGCGGGCAGCTGGAACTCCGGCAGCAGAGCCGAAGCCCACAACCCCTGCCACACGCCCAGGAGCAGCGCGAAGGCGATGAGGGGTGGCACGCCCGTCTTCAGGAAGCGGCGCCAGATCGGCGGCCGATGTGCCTCCATGGGCACGTCGAGCGCGTCGAGGCCGGCGCCGACCTTGTCGAGCGTGTCAGGAGGCGTGGCCACTGATGACCTCTCGCAGGTGGGTGTTGATCTCGTCGAGGACCTCGTCCGACGAATCGCGGACGTCCCACTCGCGCACGACGCGGCCGGGACGGGAGGACAGCAGCACGACGCGCTGGCCCAGGCGAACGGCCTCGCGCACGTCGTGCGTCACGAAGATGATCGCGGTGTTCGTGGTCTCCCAGACGCGCAGCAGTTCGCTCTGCAGCACGTCACGCGTGATGGCGTCGAGGGCCGCGAACGGCTCGTCCATCAGCAGCAGGGCGGGAGCGCCGTCCGCGGACACGGTGGTGGACGCCAGCGCGCGGGCCAGAGCCACGCGCTGACGCATACCGCCGGACAGCTCGTGCGGACGCTTGTCCGCGACGTCGCCCAGGCGCACCAGTTCCAGCAGTTCCAGCGCGCGACGCTTGCGCGCCAGGCGGCCGACACCGGCGAAGCGCAACGCCAGTTCGACGTTGCGGGTGGCGGTGAGCCACGGCATCAGCGCGGGCTCCTGGAACATCACGGCCGGGCGGGACGTGTTGAGCTGCAACGAGCCCGACGTCGCAGCGTCGAGGCCCGCGACGATGTTGAGCAGCGTGCTCTTGCCGCAGCCGGACGCGCCGAGAAGGCACACGAACTCTCCGGGCTTGACCTTCAGGTCGACCCCGTCGAGCGCTACCACGGCCGAGTTGCCGTGGCCGAACACCTTCCGGACTCCGGCCAGTTCAACGGCAGTATCCACAGTGGACAGAACAGTGGTCTCGAGCGTGGCGGTCATGGTCGTGTGCCTTTCCCCTCGGCGTCAGAGACTTACTTCTGGTCCAGTCCTGCTGCTTGCACCTGCGGCTTGCCCTGTGCCTGGAGAACCTTGTTCAGCAACGTGAAGTCGGCGTACCCGGCGACGTTCGCGGCCTCCTTGGCCACGCCCGCCGTCACGGCGTCCTTCGCCAGCTGCGGGAAGTGCTTGGCCTGCGCGTCGGTCGTGAGCTCGATGTTGTCCCACGCGGCGTCGAGGATCTTGTCACCGAGCTTCTTGGACGTGAGCTTCTCGAGGTGGGCGTTCGCGGACTTCTTGGCCTCGTCCTTGTTCGCCTTCGCCCAGTCGATCGCGGCGACGTGGCCCTTCAGCACGGCCTCGACGGTCTCGGGGTGCTCCTGCAGGAACTTCGTCCGCACGATGACCACGGTGGTCGGGAACGCCCCGCCCTCCCACAGCGTCTTCTCGTCCAGCAGCACCTTGCCGCCGCCCTCGGCGACGATGCGCGCCGACCACGGCTGCGGCGCCCACGCGGCCTGGATGTCGCCCTTCTTGAACAGGTCGAGCGACGCGGCGTTCTCCACGTTCTGCACGGTGACCTGGCCGGTGAGGTTCTTCTCCGCCAGGTACTTCTTCAGCGACACGTCCTGCGTGTTCGCGAGCTGCGGCGTGGCGACGACCTTGCCCTTGAGGTCCTCGATCGAGTTGATCTCGGGCTTCACCACGAGCTGCGCGCCACCCGAGGTCGCGCCGGCGATGAGCTTCACGGCCTCGCCCTTGGACTTCGAGTAGGCGTTGATCGCCGGTCCGGAGCCGATGTAGGCGATGTCGAGGGACTCGCCCAGCAGGGCGTTGACCTCGTCGGGGCCCGCGTTGAACGTCTGCGTCGTCAGCTTGGTGTTGCCGAGTTCCTTCGCGTACAGGCCCTTTTCGACGCCGATCAGAGCGGCGGCGTGGGTGATGTTCGGGAAGTACCCGAGGCGGACCTCGGCGGCGGCGCCCTTGGACTCGGCGGCGGGAGTCTCGGAGGTGCCGGCGCGGCTGCAACCGGACAGGGCTGTCAGGGCGATCAGTGTGACGGCGATGGCGGGCTTGAGGTTCACGGAAGTGTGGCCTTTCAGGGACCGGGGGAGACAAGGGCGTGGTTGTCGGGGGTAGCGGCGCTACCCCCGGTACAGCTCTCCACGCCGTCCTCAAGCAGCGGCAGCGGAGCCCCGACCAGTCCGGCGGCGAGAGTGGAACCATCACTCGCGTCGATCACCAGGAAGGACCCGGTGCGCCGGCTGAAGCTGTAGTCGTCCAGCGGAACGGGCTCTGCGAGACGCAGAGCCACTCGGCCGATCTCGTTCAGCTCCAACGAGGCAGGGCTGTCCACACTGGACAGGTTCTGCTCGTCGAAGCGGTCGCGCAGCTCGGTGACCATCGCCTGCACGGTGCGCGTGCCGTGCTTGACGAGGACTCGGGCCCCGGCCCGCAGCGGCTTCTCCGCGAGCCAGCAGAGGGTGGCGTCCAGCTCGTCGGTGACGTTGGGCTCGTTGCCCGCCACCGAGATCAGGTCGCCGCGGGAGATGTCGATGTCGTCCGCCAGCAACAACGTCACGGACTGGCCGGCCGCCGCCTCCGCCAGTTCGCCATCTGCCGTGTCGATCTTCGTGACCTTCGAGCGCCGCCCGGACGGCAGCACCACGATCTCGTCACCCGGCTTGACCGTGCCCGCCGCGACCAGACCGGCGTACCCCCGGTAGTCGAGGTGCTCGGCCGTGCGAGGGCGGATCACGTACTGCACCGGGAAGCGGAACGGCGCGTCGTGCGGGTCGGGCTCGACCGGCACCGTCTCCAGGTGCTCCAGCAGCGTCGGGCCGGAGTACCAGGGCGTGTTCGCGGACTTCTCCACGACGTTGTCGCCCGCCAGCGCCGACACCGGGATCTCGACGACCGAGTCCTCGGTGTAGCCCAGGGCCGTGGCGTGCGCCGTGAACTCCTTGGCGATGCGGGAGAACGTCACCTCGTCGTAGTCCACGAGGTCGATCTTGTTGACCGCGAGGACGAGCCTCGGCACGCCCAGCAGCGCGAGAACCGCCGCGTGGCGCCGGGTCTGCTCGATGACGCCCTTGCGCGCGTCCACGAGCAGGACCGCGAGCTGCGCGGTGGACGCGCCCGTCACGGTGTTGCGGGTGTACTGCACGTGGCCCGGGGTGTCCGCGAGCACGAACGACCGCTTGGGCGTCGCGAAGTACCGGTACGCCACGTCGATCGTGATGCCCTGCTCGCGTTCCGAACGCAGGCCGTCGACCAGCAACGACAGGTCCGGGGTCGCGAGACCGCGGTCGGCGCTCGCGCGGTGCACGGCGTCGAGCGTGTCCGCGAGCACGGACTTGGTGTCGTAGAGCAACCTGCCGACGAGCGTGGACTTCCCATCGTCCACGCTGCCTGCGGTAGCCAGCCTCAACAGGTCGCTCATTTAGAAGTAGCC
Organism: Streptomyces sp. ID05-26A; assembly: GCF_033794685.1. Lineage (NCBI taxonomy): Bacteria > Bacillati > Actinomycetota > Actinomycetes > Kitasatosporales > Streptomycetaceae > Streptomyces > Streptomyces sp. ID05-26A. Next base: position 225,098 of record NZ_JARAYZ010000008.1, on the reverse strand, counting down.
CTCCCGCTTGCGGTCTTCCATGGCGGCCTCGGACAACCGGTCGTCGGCACGTGTCGCGCCGCGCTCGGTCAGTCGTGAAGCGGAGACCTCGGCGATCACCGCTTGGATGTCGGCGGCGTCGGACTCGACGGCGCCCGTGCAGGAGCCGTCGCCGACCGTGCGGTAGCGAACCGTCTTGCGCAGCAACGTCTCGCCCTCGCGCACCGTGCCCCACGGGCCCTCGGCGAGCCACATGCCGTCACGCAGGAACACGTCGCGCTGGTGCGAGTAGTAGATGTCCGGCAGCTCGATGCCCTCGCGCTCGATGTAGTTCCACACGTCGAGCTCGGTCCAGTTGGACAGCGGGAACACGCGGACGTGCTCACCGGCGCGGTGCCGGCCGTTGTAGAGGTTCCACAGTTCCGGGCGCTGGCGCTTCGGGTCCCACTGGCCGAACGCCGTGCGCAGGCTGAAGATCCGTTCCTTGGCGCGGGCGCGTTCCTCGTCCCGGCGTCCGCCGCCGAAGACCGCGTCGAACTTGTGCTGCGTGATCGAGTCCAGCAGCGGCACCGTCTGCAACGGGTTGCGCGTGCCGTCCGGACGCTCTTCGAGGCGGCCGTCGTCGATCCAGTCCTGGACCTTCGCGACCTCGAGACGCAGACCGTGTTGCGCGACGACGCGGTCGCGGAACTCGATGACCTCGTCGAAGTTGTGCCCGGTGTCGACGTGCAGCAACGGGAACGGCACCGGAGCCGGGTAGAACGCCTTGATCGCGAGGTGCAGCAGCAGCGTCGAGTCCTTGCCGCCGGAGAAGAGGATCACCGGCCGGTCGAACTCACCCGCGACCTCGCGGAAGATGTGGATCGCCTCGGATTCGAGACGTCCCAGGGTGTCGAGCGCGAGTGTCATCCGTGCAACCCACATTCCGTCTTCGACTGACCGGCCCACCGGCCGCTGCGGGCGTCCGCGCCCGGCAACGGCTTCGCGGTGCACGGCAAGCAACCGATCGAGGGGTATCCCTCCTGCACCAACAGGTTCTCGAGGATGCCCTTCTCGCTGATGTAGGCGTTGAACTCGTCGTCGCTCCACGGAGCGATCGGGTTGATCTTCACCAGGCCGTTGCGGTCGTCCCACTGCACGATCGGCGTGTTCGCCCGAGTCGGGGCGTCCACGCGGCGCACACCGGTGACCCACGCGTCGTACTTCGCGAGCTCCCGGCGCAGCGGCACGACCTTGCGCAGGTTGCAGCACGTGGCCGGATCCGACTGGTACAGCAGGCCGAACTCGCGTTCCTGGTCTTCGACCGACTGCTCGGCGGCGGCGTTGACGATCCGCACGTCCGGGTAGACGACGCCGACGGCGTCACGCACGCCGATGGTCTCCGGGAAGTGGTAACCCGTCTCCAGGAACAGCACGTCGAAGTTCGGCTTCACCTTGGCGGCGAGGTCGATCAGCACGGCGTCCTGCATGTTGGAGGCGACGATGTAGTTGTCGCCGAACGTCCGCGCCACCCACTCCAGCGCCTCTTCGGGGCTCGCGTCCCGCAGTTCCTGCTCGGCCGCGTCGGCGACGATCTTGAGATCGCTCACTTCTTCACCTCCTGCGGCAGGTTGAGCCCGACGAACGAGACCTTGAAGACGCGGCGGCACCCGGTGCACAGCCACGCGTAGCTGGGTTCCTCCTGCGGCCGGAGGTCCTCGTCACCGCAGTAGGGGCAGTAGAACGGCGTCGCCCTCTCAGTCATCGCAGCGAACCCTCTTCCGCCCGGCCGACCCACTGCGCGAACCGCTCGTCGGTCTCGCGCTGGGCCACGAAGTTCCGGACCACCCGCTCGACGTACTCGGGCAGCTCGGCCGCGGTCACCTTGTGGCCGCGCAACTTCCGGCCGAACCCGGCGTCGAGGCCGAGCCCGCCACCGAGGTGCACCTGGAAGCCCTCGACCTGGTTGCCCGACTCGTCCGTGACGATCTGGCCCTTGAGGCCGATGTCCGCGGTCTGGATGCGGGCGCAGGAGTTGGGGCAGCCGTTGATGTGCACGGTGATCGGCGCCGTGACGCCGTCCACGATGTCCTTGAGGTTGGCTTCGAGCTGCGTGACGAGGTCGAGGGCGCGGGCCTTGGTCTCGACGATCGCGAGCTTGCAGAACTCGATGCCGGTGCAGGCCATGATGCCCCGGCGCCACGGCGACGGGTCGACCTGCAGGCCGAGCTTCGCGAGGTCGCTCTTGAGCGTGGGGATCTCGGCCTCGGGCACGTCCAGCACGATGATCTTCTGCTGCGGCGTGAAGCGGACGCGGCCGGAGCCCGCCCGTTCGGCGTACTTCGCGACCTCGACCAGGATCGAGCCCGACACGCGGCCCGCGACGGGCGCGGCGCCGACGTAGAACAGGCCGTCCTTCTGCTTGTGCACGCCGATGTGGTCGAGCTGCTGGTCCAGCTGCTCCGGCGCGGGGCCGTCGATCATCTTGCGCTTGAGGTACTCGTCCTCGACGACCTGGCGGAACTTCTCCGGGCCCCAGTCGGCGACGAGGAACTTGATGCGCGCACGGTGACGCAGGCGGCGGTAGCCGTAGTCGCGGAAGACGGAGATGACGGCTTCCCACACGTCCGGCACCTCGTCGAGCGGCACCCACGCGCCCAAACGCTTGCCCAGCATGGGGTTCGTGGACAGGCCGCCGCCGACCCAGAGGTCGAAGCCGGGCCCGTGCTCGGGGTGGTTCACGCCGACGAACGCGATGTCGTGGATCTCGTGCGCGACGTCCTGCAGACCGGAGATGGCGGTCTTGAACTTGCGCGGCAGGTTCGAGAAGCGCGGGTCACCGATGTAGCGCTCGAGGATCGTGTCGATCGCCGGCTGCCCGTCGATGATCTCGTCCACCGAGATGCCCGCGACCGGCGAGCCGAGGATGACGCGCGGGCTGTCGCCACACGCCTCCATCGTCGTGAGGTTCACCGCTTCGAGCTTCTGCCAGATCGTGGGAACGTCCTCGACCCGGATCCAGTGGTACTGGATGTTCTGGCGGTCGGTGATGTCCGCGGTGTCACGCGCGTAGGTCTGCGAGATCTCACCGAGAACCCTCAGCTGCTGCGTGGTGAGCGCACCGCCGTCGCTGCGGACGCGCATCATGAAGAACTCGTCGTCCAGCTCCTCCGGCTCGAGCGTGGCCGTGCGGCCGCCGTCGATGCCGGGCTTGCGCTGGGTGTACAGGCCGTACCAGCGGAACCGTCCGCGCAGGTCGGCAGGGTCGATCGAGTCGAAACCGCCGTGGGCGTAGATGTTCTCGATGCGGGCGCGGACGTTGAGCGGGTTGTCGTCCTTCTTGCTCCGCTCGTTGGGGTTCAGCGGCTCTCGGTATCCGAGTGCCCACTGACCCTCGCCGCGACGCTGCTTGGCACGCGGTGACGTCTGCGGCGTGGCCATCGCCATCCTCCGGGGTTTCGAGGCGCTCGGTGCGCGTGCGAGCCCGGAGGTGCTTGTGGTGGGGGCGTCGTCAGCGCGCCGGGCGCTGACGGGAACAAATCAGCGCGCGGTCATGCCGAACGACGGCACATCGCGCTGGAGACACGACGGAAGTCGACGTGGCGGCGGGCCACGAGGCGGACTCCAGTCGAATGCATGTCCTCAGTGTGCATGCCGTCCAGTGCGTGGTCCACCGCCAACCGAATGCTGGGATTGACGAGGGGGAGTTGACATCCTAGGCTGGTTTCACTCCGTAATACTTCTGTCACCGACAGATACTTCCCCTGGTCGAACACCGCCATTCGTGCCTTGTAGGGGACACTGGGAGTCATGCCCTCCGCTCTGCCCGAAGGCGAGCCCGCGCCCGCTGACGGTTCGCTCCCCGCCTCTTCCCTCGCCTGCGTCGGTTCGCGCCCCTTCGGCATCTACGTGCACGTGCCGTTCTGCGCGACCCGCTGCGGCTACTGCGACTTCAACACCTACACGCCGGGTGAGCTGGGCTCCTCCGCGTCGCCGGAGTCGTGGCTGGAGGGCCTGCGCCGCGAACTCGACCTGGCCGCGTCCGTCCTCGGGACCGCGCCTTTGGCCGAAACCGTGTTCGTGGGCGGGGGAACGCCTTCTTTGCTCGGCGCCTCCGGTCTTTCGGACGTGCTGGACGCCGTGCGCCAGTCGTTCGGCCTGGCTCCGGGTGCCGAGGTGACGACGGAGTCGAACCCCGAGTCGACGTCCGTCGAGTTCTTCGAGGGGATCCGCTCCGCGGGCTACACGCGCGTGTCGTTGGGCATGCAGTCGGCCGCACGGCACGTACTCGCCGTGCTGGACCGCAAACACACACCCGGCCGTCCGGGTGAAGCCGCCCGCGAGGCACGCACGGCCGGGTTCGACCACGTGAACCTGGACCTGATCTACGGCACACCGGGGGAGCGGCCCTCGGATCTGGCCGCGTCTCTCGACGCCGTGCTGGACGCGGGCGTCGACCACGTGTCCGCCTACGCGTTGATCGTGGAGGACGGCACCGGCCTGGCCCGCCGCATCCGCCGCGGCGACCTGCCCATGCCGGACGACGACGTGCTCGCCTCGTCCTACGAGATGGTCGACTCCGTTCTGAGCGGTGCCGGCTTCTCCTGGTACGAGGTGTCGAACTGGGCCACCTCGGTGGAAGCCCAGTGCCGGCACAACGTCCTGTACTGGAAGGGCGCGGACTGGTGGGGCTTCGGCCCCGGCGCGCACAGCCACGTCGGCGGCGTGCGGTTCTGGAACGTGAAGCACCCGGCCCGCTACTCGTCCCTGCTGGCCGAGGGGAACTCGCCCGCGGCAGGCCGCGAGACGTTGTCCTTGGAAGACCAGCGGGTCGAGCGCGTGCTGCTCGAACTGCGCCTGGCTTCAGGGCTGCCTCTCGACGTGCTGGACTCCGAGGGACGTGACGCGGCGAAGCAGGCGGTCGCCGACGGGCTGCTGGAGCCGTTGGACGACCGGTGCGTGCTGACCGATCGCGGACGGCTCCTGGCCGACGCCGTGGTGCGGCGCCTGCTGCCCTGAGTCACCGGGCGCGCAGGTCGTGCTGACTGCGCACCTCGGTGACGGTGTCCCCGTTCCTGTCGTAGGTCGCGGTGCCCCACCACAACCCGTCCTCCCTGCGGACCTCCTCCCAGACGACCGTGCCTTCCCACCACGCGTCGTCGCTGAACACCAGACATGGCTTCCCCGGTGGCCGGAGCCACACCACGTTGCCCACGTTTGGACCCTAGCGAGCACCACCGACAAAAAACCGGAGTCTCGGTCAGGGAGGCGGCTGACGGTTGCGCAGGAGGCTCGGCAGCCTGCCGAGCACCGCGATCATGAGGTGCAGGAAACCGCGTTCGGTGACCTTGTCGTCCTGGCGGAGCTGGAACGCGCCCACGACGGTGACCGCGAGCAGACCGCCGACCACCACGACGGGCAGCACCCAGATGGACGCCAGCTGACCCACGACGAGCAGCACGGCGGTCGCCACCACGAACAGGACCAGGTAGAACGAGCCGGACACCCAGGGAGACCTGGTGAGGGCAGGACGTTCCCCGTCCGCTCGCCGCACCTCCGAGTACACCCGCATGACGTCGTCGGCGCTGGAGCCCTGGATCCTGCTGACCCGCCCGCGGGAGTCGAGCTGCATGCCGCAGTTCGGGCAGTGCGGTTCATCGCTCGTCCGGCGGCAGTGGTGACACGTGAACGCGCCTGTGTTCGTTTCGTCCGACACGCTCGTGTAGTCGCGGAAGCCGCCGCTGCCGTTAGTCGTCCGGCGCGACCCTCGGAGCCTCGATCGAGCGCGACTTCAGAGCGGGCACGGGGCACGAATCCGGCTGGGTAAACTCGGGAGTAGTGGACACGGAGGTGAACAGCGATGAACGCCGATGAACGTCGGTTCGAGGTGCTGCGCGCCATCGTCGCCGACTACGTGTCCAACCAGGAGCCCGTCGGGTCGAAGGCCCTGGTCGAGCGGCACAACCTGGGTGTGTCGAGCGCGACCGTGCGCAACGACATGGCCGCGCTGGAGGACGACGGGTACATCGCCCAGCCGCACACCAGCGCGGGACGCGTGCCGACGGACAAGGGCTACCGGCTCTTCGTCGACAAGCTGAGTGAGATCAAGCCGCTCTCGCAGGCCGAGAGGCGGGCGATCCGCAGTTTCCTCGACGGGGCGGTCGACCTCGACGACGTGATGCGCCGCAGTGTCCGGTTGCTCGCGCAGCTCACCCGGCAGGTGGCGGTGATCCAGGTGCCGACGTTGTCGCGTGCGGCCGTGCGTCACCTGGAGGTGCTGCCGATCACGCCGTCGCGGCTGATGCTGGTGCTCATCACCGACACCGGGCGCGTCGACCAGCGGATCGTCGAGCTCGGGGACGTGATCAGCGAGGAGCACACGGCCCAGTTGCGCGGTGTGCTCAACCAGGCGATGGCGGGGCAGCGGCTCGCCGAGGCGTCGGCCAAGGTCGCCGAACTGCCCGACGAGGTTCCGTCGAACCTCCGCGATCCGATGCTGCGAGTCGCTACTGTGCTCATCGAGACGCTGGTGGAGCACCCCGAGGAACGGCTGGTGCTCGGCGGAACGGCGAACCTCACGCGGAGCATCACCGACTTCCCCGGCTCGCTGCGGCAGGTGCTGGAGGCGTTGGAGGAGCAGGTCGTCGTGCTCAAGCTGCTCGCCGCCTCCCGCGACCCCGGTCGTGTGCTGGTGCGCATCGGCGAGGAGAACGAGGCCGCTGAGATGCGCAGCACTTCCGTGGTGTCCATCGGCTATGGCAGCCGTGACAATCCGCTCGGGGGTCTGGGCGTCGTCGGACCGACGCGCATGGACTATCCCGGGACTATGGCGGCCGTGCGCGCGGTTGCCAACTACGTCGGTGAGATCCTGACGGGTCGTTGAAGCGACGTACCGCCCACACGTACTTGCAGTAGTGGATGAACATGAAAGCGAACAAGGTGGCCAGGGATTACTACGGCATCCTCGGTGTCTCGCAGAACGCGACACAGGATGAGATCAAGCGCGCCTATCGCAAGCTCGCCAGGCAGCTGCACCCGGACGTCAATCCCAACGAGGAGGCCCGCTTCAAGGAGGTGACGGCCGCCTACGAGGTGTTGTCGAACCCCGAGAAGCGCCGCGTCGTCGACCTGGGTGGCGACCCGCTCGACTCGGGCGGCGGTGGCCGTCCCGGTGGTGACCCGTTCTCGGGCTTCGGTCTCGGCGACATCATGGACGCCTTCTTCGGCGCGCAGTCCGGCGGTGGCCGTGGGCCGCGCAGCCGCGTGCAGCCCGGCTCCGACGCGTTGATCCGGCTCGACATGACGCTGGAGGAGTGCGCCGCGGGCGCCACCCGCGAGCTGACGGTCGACACGGCGATCCTGTGCGACCGCTGTCATGGCGCCGGCACCCAGAACAACTCCAAGCCCGTCCAGTGCGACACGTGCCACGGCCGCGGCGAGGTCCAGTCCGTGCAGCGCTCGTTCCTCGGCCAGGTCGTCACGTCCCGCCCGTGCCCGGTCTGCCGCGGCTACGGCGAGGTCATCCCCGACCCGTGCCAGCAGTGCGCCGGTGACGGCCGCACGCGCTCGCGTCGCACGATCTCCGTCAACATCCCCGCCGGTGTCGCCGAGGGCATGCGCGTGCGCCTCGCGGGCCAGGGCGAGGTCGGCCCCGGCGGTGGCCCGGCCGGCGACCTCTACGTCGAGGTCGAGGAGCACCCGCACGAGATCTTCGAACGCGACGGCGCCGACCTGCACTGCATCGTGCAGATCCCGATGACGACGGCCGCGCTGGGCGCCACGTTGCCGTTGAAGACCCTCGACGGCGAGGAAGAACTCCAGATCGACCCCGGCACGCAGCCGAACACGCAGCTCGTCATGACGGGCCGCGGCATGCCGAAGCTGCGCTCCACCGGCCGTGTCGACGGTCGCGGCGACCTGCACGTGCACCTCGAGGTCGTCGTGCCGACCAAGCTCGACGCCGCCCAGTCCTCGTTGCTGCGCGACCTGGCCGAGATGCGCGGGGAGAGCGAGCCCTCCCTGTCCCACAACGGCAAGGGTGGCGGCGGGCTGTTCTCCCGCCTGCGTTCCTCGCGCGGCCACCGGTGACGCTGCCCGTCTTCCTCGTCGCGGCACTGCCGCGGGGCGAGGAGTTCGTGCTGGACGGGCCGGAAGGCCGTCACGCCGCCACCGTGAAGCGGTTGCGCGTGGGCGAGGAACTCGTGCTGTCGGACGGGTCCGGTGCCCAGGTGCGCTGTTCCGTGGTGGCGGTGGAGAAGGACGCCCTGGCGCTGCGCATCGTCGAGCGCTGGGTGGAGCCTGAGCCTGCACCGCGCGTGGTGCTCGCCCAGGCCCTGGTCAAGGGCGACCGCGGCGAGCTCGCGGTCGAGCTCGCCACCGAGGCCGGGGTGGACGGTGTGGTGCCCTGGCGCGCCACCCGGTGCATCACCAAGTGGGAGGACGGGCCGCGCGGCGCGAAAGCGCTGGGGCGCTGGCGATCCACGGTTCGTGAGGCGGCGAAGCAGGCCCGCCGGGCGCGCGTGCCGGTCGTCGACGAACCCGTGAGCACCACTCAGCTTTCTCATCGCATGTCGTCGTCCGCACTCACTCTCGTGTTGCACGAGAGCGCCACCGAACGACTTGCGGACGTTCCGTTGCCCGATTCCGGGGACGTGCTGCTAGTGGTGGGTCCCGAAGGCGGAATCACGCCGGAGGAACTCGAGACTTTGCGATCTTCCGGTGCTCGGGTGGTCCGATTGGGTCCAACTGTTTTGCGTGCTTCTACAGCTGCGGCGGTTGCTCTTGGTGCCATTGGGGTGCGCACGTCCCGCTGGTGACCCCGATCACTCCGAAGATGAACGCTGGATGGATTGGCTTGACGGAAGTTGTAGCGAATCCCAGGCGGATGGGGTTACCCTTGGTGGCAGAGGGGCTGATTGGTCTATCCGGAAACGGAGTAGACGGTTAGACCCTTCTGACCAAAAGACTCGCCGGACACCTCCCCCCTCGGTCCGGCGTCGGCGCCTCGCGGCGAAGCGACCCCCAGGCTTCGGACCGCGAGGCGCCCCTTTTGTTTTTCTGAGGTTCTTTCCTCACTTCGCGTAAGTTCTGCGTGTGCAGCGAATTGCTTACGGTGACCATCCCAGTCAGTTCGGCGAGCTTTACGTTCCCGAGAACGCGACTCAGGGTGCTGTTGTCGTCATTCACGGTGGTTTTTGGCATCAGCGTTACGGCCTGGAACTCGGCCGGCCCCTCGCGGACGCGCTCGTGGCCGACGGGTTCGCCGTCTGGAACATCGAGTACCGGCGGGTGAGCGGCGGCGGTGGCTGGCCGCAGACCGGGCAGGACGTGCTCGCCGCGATCGACGCCGTCGACATCGGGCCCGTCGTGACCCTCGGGCACAGCGCGGGAGGCCATCTCGCCGTGTGGGCGGCCAAGCACAGCGCGCGAGTGGCCGGAGCCGTCGCCCAGGCCGCCGTGCTGGACTTCACGAAGCACATCACGCCGAGGGCGCTGGAACTGTGCACCGAGGAGCAGTTCGCGGAGGCCTCACCGGCCGCGTTGATCCCCATCGGCAAGCCCGTGGTGTGCGTGCACGGTGACCAGGACGAGGACGTGCCCGTCGAGCAGTCGATCGGGTTCTGCGAGGCCGAGCCGCAGGCGGAGCTCGTCGTGGTGCCGGGGGCCGGGCACATGGACGTGATCACGCCCGGCACCGAGGCCTGGGAGCAGTGCCGCGCGGCCGTCGTCCGGCTTGCCCGCGACTGCTAGAAAGGGCCGGTGCCGAAGGTTGTCGACCACGAGGAACGCCGCCGCGAGCTCGCCGAGGCAGTGTGGCGCATCGTCCAGCGGGACGGGATAGACCACGCGTCCGTGCGTGCCGTGGCAGCGGAGTCCGGGTGGTCGAGCGGGTCGCTGCGGCACTACTTCCCGACGCAGGACGCGTTGCTGGGCTTCGCGATGGAGCTCGCGTACCTGCGGTTCCTCGCCCGGCTGGAGAAGATCGACACCACCGCCGGGAACCGGGAGGTGCTGCGGTCCCTCGCCCACGAGATGCTGGCGATGGACGAGGACCGGCGCGTCGAGGCCGCCGTGCTGTTGTCGTTCCTGCCGCGGGCGATGGTCGAACCGTCGTTGCACGAACTGGAACGCTTCGGCACCCGGCAGCTGTACGACGAGATCGCGCGCGTGCTCACCGCCGCGCAGCAAGCGGGCGAACTGCGGGCGGGCGTCGTGCCGTTGAAGGCCGCGCGGCTGCTCGTCGCGTTGATCGACGGGCTCAACATCCACCACGGCCTGGGCCCCGACGAGGTGACGGCCGAGGAGATGGTCGAGGCCCTCGACGAGCGGCTGGACTCGCTGTTCGGTTGACTCGGGGCATGTCCTGCCTGTTCTGCCGGATCGTGGCCGGCGAGATCCCCGCGACGATCGTGCACGAGACCAAGACGACGCTCGCGTTCCGCGACATCCAGCCCAAGGCGCCCGTGCACGTCCTGCTCATCCCGCGTGAGCACGTGCCGGACGCCGTCGACCTGGACGGAGACCAGCTCGGCGACCTGTTCGCCGCGGCCAAGGAGGTCGCCGGTGCCGAGGGCGTGGCCGAAACCGGCTACCGGCTGCTGTTCAACACCGGTCCGGACAGCGGGCAGGAGGTCTTCCACGCCCACCTGCACCTGCTGGGCGGACACCGTCTCTAGCCGAGCGCGTGCGACGCGGGAGCGAAGTAACGCGAACGGTCACCCGGTACGTCCGCGGCGCCCATGACCATCAGGCTGCAGCCGCCGTTGCGCTTCTCGAAACCCTGACCCAGCAGGAAAGCCGCGACCTCGGCGTCGTCGGTGTCCACGCGGACCCTGCCCTCTCCGGCCGCCAGGTCCGCGATCAACCCGCACGCGGCCGAGGCGGTGGGCGCGATCAGCGGGCCGATGGTGACCCCGTCGGGATTCGGCCGGGTGGCGATGACACCGTCGTCCGACATCAGCACGCGGTATGGCGACGCCGGGGCGAGCAGCCGCTCCCAGAGCACGGGCCTGGTGTACCCGCTGGCCTCGTGGTCGAGCGCCGCGAGCGACGCGGCGTCGGCGGGAGTGGCCGCTCGGGTCGTTCCGGGAGCCTCTCCGGTGAACACGCCGTGGTAATCGGCGGTCTCCCCGACAGGGTGAAAGCCGAGCTTCACGTAGAGCGGTTCACCCATGGCCGTCGCGTACAGAACGGACGGACTGACGTCCAGCACCGCGGACATCAGCCGAGTGCCGATGCCCCGCCGTTCCGCCCACGAAGCGACCAGTACGCCGCTGATCGCCTGGATCTCGGGATAAGGCGTGGTCAACGCCGTGCCGAGCAGTCCGGACGAGTCGAAAGCGCCGTATCCCGGGCCGAGGGCCAGCATCATCTCCCACTGAGCGGGCGTCCACGTCCAACCCCGGTCCGTGATGAGCTTCATGCACTCGGGTACGTCCTCAACACCAAGCCTGCGAATCTCCACAACTCCCGAGCACACACGGTGAGCAATCCGGTAGCCACTCATTTTCGGCCGGACTAGCATCGACGGCACCAGATCCGAGCGACAGGAAGCAGGCCGGGGCCACGTGGCCGAAGAAAACCAGCAGAGCAACAAGGAAGGTCAGTCCCGGTTCGCCGTGCCGGAAGGCGCGGTGCTCACGCTGCTCGGGTCGCGCGACGAGAACCTCCGGCTCGCGGAGGAACTGCTCGACGCCGACGTGCACGTGCGCGGGAACGAGATCACCTTGTCCGGCGACCCCGCCGACGTGGCCTTCGCCGAACGCGTCTTCTCCGAGCTCATCACCCTCGCGGGCCGCGGCCAGCCGATCGACCAGAACAGCGTCCGCCGCATCATCGCGATGCTCAGCGCGAACGACGTCGAGTCGCCCGCCGAGGTCCTGAGCCTCGACATCGTGAGCCGCCGCGGCCGCACCATCAGGCCGAAGACGCTGAACCAGAAGCACTACGTCGACGCGATCGACAAGAACACCATCGTGTTCGGCATCGGCCCCGCCGGCACCGGCAAGACGTACCTCGCCATGGCCAAGGCCGTGCAGGCGCTGCAGAACAAGCAGGTCAACCGCATCATCCTGACCCGCCCGGCCGTCGAGGCCGGCGAGCGGCTCGGGTACCTGCCGGGCACGTTGTACGAGAAGATCGACCCGTACCTGCGCCCGCTCTACGACGCGCTGCACGACATGATGGACCCGGAGGCGATCCCGCGGCTGACGCAGGCGGGGACGATCGAGGTCGCGCCGCTGGCTTATATGCGGGGAAGAACGCTTAATGACGCGTTCATCATCCTCGACGAGGCGCAGAACACCACGCCCGAGCAGATGAAGATGTTCCTCACCCGCCTGGGCTTCGGCTCCAAGGTCGTCGTCACGGGTGACATCACCCAGGTCGACCTCCCCGGCGGTCAGCGCAGCGGCCTCAGGGTCGTCAGGGACATCCTCGAAGGCGTCGAGGACGTGCACTTCTCGGTGCTGACCAGCCAGGACGTGGTTCGCCACAGCCTGGTCGGCGACATCGTCGACGCGTACGACAAGTGGCAGGTCCAGCAGGACAACCTCGACCAGAACGGGCAGCACCACGGACCCGGTGCACGGCGGGGTAACCAGCGGCGAGGACGATAGGCGCCGTGAGCATCGAGATCGCCAACGAGTCGGGTGTCGGAGTCGACGAGGGTTCCATCGTCTCCGCCGCCCGCTTCGCGCTGGACCGCATGGGCGTGAGCCCGCTGGCCGAGTTGTCCGTCCTGCTCGTGGAGCTGGACGTGATGGCCGACCTGCACGAGCGCTGGATGGACCTGCCGGGTCCGACGGACGTCATGGCCTTCCCCATGGACGAGCTGGACTCCGCGCGCCGTCCCGACGCCGCGGGCCTCGGGCCCGCGCTGCTCGGGGACATCGTGCTGTGCCCCGCGTTCGCCAAGGACCAGGCCAAGAAGGCGGGTCACGGCCTGCTGGACGAGTTGCACCTGCTGACGGTGCACGGTGTGCTGCACCTGCTCGGCTACGACCACGCCGAGCCTGCCGAGGAACGTGAGATGTTCACGTTGCAGAACCGCATCCTCGGCGACTTCCGCACGGCGCGTGACGACGCCGAACGGGCCGCGCACCAGCGCAGCACCGACGACAAGGTGCTCGGCGCGGTCGGCCTGGACGAGAAGAACGAAGAAGCCTGACGCGATGACCGGGAACCCTGCCAGTGTGATCGTGCTGGCCGTTTTGCTCGTGCTCGCTGCAGGTCTGTTCGCGTGTGTGGATGCCGCTCTCGGCACCGTGTCACGCGCACGGGTGGAGGCCCTGCAACGGCAGGGTCGCTGGGGCACTGGGCAGTTGCTGCAGGTCCTCAACGACCGGCCGCGGCACGTGAACCTGTTGTTGCTGCTGCGCCTCGCGTGCGAGATGTCGGCGGCGGTGCTGGTCACGACGGTGTTCCTCGACTACGTGACGCAGGACTGGCTCGCCGTCCTGTACGCGTGCCTGAGCATGCTCATCGTGTCGTACGTCCTCGTCGGCGTCGGACCGCGCACGCTCGGCCGTCAGCACCCGTACGGCGTGAGCCTGCTCGCCGCGGGCACCGTCCGGCAGCTCGGCCGTGTGCTCGGGCCGTTGTCGAAGCTGCTGATCCTCATCGGTAACGCCATCACGCCCGGTAAGGGATTCCGCGAGGGTCCGTTCAGCTCCGAGGTGGAGTTGCGCGAGCTCGTCGACATGGCGCAGGAACGCGGCGTCGTGGACGAGGGCGAGCGCGAGATGATCCACTCGGTGTTCGAACTGGGTGACACGATCACGCGCGAGGTCATGGTGCCGCGCACCGAGATCGTGTGGATCGAGCAGTCCAAGTCGCTGCGGCAGGCGCTCGCGTTGTCGTTGCGCACCGGCTACACCCGCGTCCCGGTGATCGGCGAGAGCGTCGACGACGTGCTCGGCGTGGTGAACCTCAAGGACTTGATGCGGGCCACCCTCGCCGAGGACGAGGACCCGAAGAGCGTCTCCGAGCTGATGCGCCCGATGAGCTTCATCCCCGACTCGAAGCCCATCGCGGACCTGCTGCGCGAGATGCAGGTGTCACGCCGGCACATGGCGATCGTCGTGGACGAGTACGGCGGCACCGCGGGCCTGCTGACCATCGAGGACATCCTCGAGGAGATCGTCGGCGAGATCACCGACGAGTCCGACACCGACGATCGCCCGCCGGTCGAGCACCTGGACGACGGCGCCGTGCGGGTCAGCGCGCGCCTGCCGGTGGACGACCTCGACGCGTTGTTCGGCACCGAGCTCGACGACCACGAGGTGGAGACCGTCGGCGGCCTGCTCGCGCAACGGCTCGGGCGCGTGCCGCTGCCCGGTACCGAGGCGGAGATCGCCGGCCTGCGAATGCGTGCCGAGGGCGGCAAGGACGAACGCGGCCGCATCCGGGTCACGACGGTGCTCGTCCGTCCTGTGCAGAAGGAGAGCGAAGATGAATGACGTGGATCCCGAGAACGCGAAGCTCGTCACGCTGGCGAGGTCCGTCCGTGCGCGCAACCACGCCGCGGAGGGCGCGGCCGTGCGTGACCTCGACGGCCGCACCTACAACGCGTCGACCGTCGACCTGCCGTCGTTGAAGCTCACGGCGCTGCAGGCGGCCATCTCGGCCGCCGTGTCGAGTGGCGCCGAGGGCCTGGAAGCGGCGGCGGTCGTCACCGAGGCGAACGGCGTGGACGGGGCGTCGATGGCGGCGATGCGCGACCTGACGCCGTCCGGTCCGGTGCTCCTCGCGAACCCGGCCGGCGAGGTGCGCAAGCAGCTCTGAGGGCCCGCGAACGGCCAAAACCGGCTAGAGGGACAATGGACGAATGGATGGTTACCGCTCCGGGTTCGCGTGCTTCGTCGGCCGCCCGAACGCAGGGAAGTCGACGCTGACGAACGCTCTGGTGGGCACGAAGGTCGCCATCACGTCCAGCAAGCCGCAGACCACCCGCCACACGATCCGCGGCATCGTGCATCGTGAGGACGGTCAGCTCGTGCTGGTCGACACGCCTGGTCTGCACCGGCCGCGCACGTTGCTCGGCCAGCGGCTGAACGACCTGGTGCGCGAGACGTGGTCGGAGGTCGACGTCGTCGGCTTCTGCGTGCCCGCGGACCAGAAGGTCGGCCCCGGTGACAAGTTCATCGCCGCCGAGCTCGAGAAGGTCGCGAAGCGCACGCCCGTGCTCGGCATCGTCACCAAGACCGACCTGGTGTCGCCGCAGCAGGTGATGGAGCAGCTGCTGGCGTTGCAGAAGGTCATGGAGTTCGCCGAGATCATCCCGGTCTCCGCCGTCGACGGCTTCCAGGTCGACAAGCTGAGCGACCTGCTGCTGGGCAAGCTGCCGGAGGGCCCGCAGCTGTTCCCGGACGGCGACCTGACCGACGAGCCCGAGCAGACGCTGGTCGCCGAGCTGATCCGCGAGGCCGCGCTGGAGGGTGTGCGCGACGAGCTGCCGCACTCCATCGCCGTGGTGGTCGAGGAGATGGCGCCGCGGGAGGGCCGCGACGACCTGATCGACATCCACGCGTTCGTGTTCGTGGAGAGGCCGTCGCAGAAGGCGATCATCCTGGGGCACCGGGGCGAGCGGCTCAAGCAGGTCGGCATGGAGGCCCGCAAGCAGATCGAGCGCCTGCTGGGCAGCCGGGTGTACCTGGACCTGCACATCAAGATCGCCAAGGACTGGCAGCGGGACCCGAAGCAGCTGCGTCGCCTGGGTTTCTGACGATGGGGATCTGATGGCGAACCTGTACCGCGACACCGGAGTCGTGCTTCGTGTGCAGAAGCTCGGTGAAGCGGACCGGATCATCACCTTCCTGACCCAGCGCCACGGCAAGCTCCGGGCCGTGGCCAAGGGCGTGCGCAAGACGACGTCGAAGTTCGGTGCCCGGCTCGAGCCGTTCTGCCACGTCGACGTGCAGTTCTACCCCGGCCGGACGCTCGACATCATCACGCAGGTGCAGACGCTGGACGCGTTCGGCGTGGGCATCGTGAAGGACTACCAGCGCTACACGGCGGCGTGCGCGATCGCCGAGACCGCGGACCGTCTCACGGCCGAAGAGGGCGAGCCGGTCCTGCGGCTCTACATGCTCGTGGCCGGGGCGTTGAAGGCGTTGTCCAGCGGCGAACGTGACCCGTCGTTGCTGCTCGACGCGTTCCTCATGCGTGCGATGGCCATCGCCGGGTGGGCGCCCGCGGTCAACGAGTGCGCGAAGTGCGGCGATCCGGGTCCGCACCGGGCGTTCAGCGTCCAGGCGGGCGGCTCGTGCTGTCCGAACTGCCGTCCCGCCGGGTCGTCGTCGCCGTCCCAGGACACGCTGGCGTTGCTCTCGGCGTTGCTGCACGGGCAGTGGACCGTGGTCGACGAGATCCCGCACATCGCCCGCCGGGACGCGAGTGGGCTGGTCGCGGCACATCTGCAGTGGCACCTCGAACGGCAGCTGCGTTCGTTGCCGTTGGTCGAGCGGAAGGCGCAGTCGGCGGACGGCTAATGTGGCCTCTACCGACAACGGTTTTCGCTGAGAGGTCAGTTCCCATGCTGCGTCGCCGCCGCTCTGAGCGTGAGAAGCGCGTACCGCGCCCGCCGGAGCCGCACGAGTCCGGTGCGACGCCCCCGGACATCCCCGCCGACCTGGTGCCCAAGCACATCGCGATCGTGATGGACGGCAACGGCCGTTGGGCGAACCAGCGCGGGCTGTCGCGGGTGGAGGGGCACAAGCGCGGTGAGCAGGTCGTCCTCGACGTCGCGAAGGGCTCCATCGAGCTGGGCGTGAAGTGGCTCTCGCTCTACGCCTTCTCCACCGAGAACTGGAAGCGCAGCCCTGAAGAGGTCCGCTTCCTCATGAACTTCAACCGCGACGTGATCGCGCGGCGCACCGACGAGCTCGACGAGATGGGCGTCCGCATCCACTGGGCCGGCCGCTCGCCGAGGCTGTGGGGCAGCGTCATCAAGCAGCTGCAGGAGGCCGAGGTCCGCACGGCCGAGAACGACGTGCTGAACCTCGTGATGTGCGTGAACTACGGCGGCCGCGCGGAGATCGGTGACGCCGCCCGCGAGGTCGCGCGCCTGGTCGCCGCCGGGAAGATCAACCCGGACAAGGTCGACGAGCGCACCCTTGCGAAGTACCTGTACAAGCCGGAGATGCCCGACGTCGACCTGTTCATCAGGCCGTCCGGTGAGCAGCGGATCTCGAACTTCCTGCTGTGGCAGTCCGCGTACGCCGAGATGGTCTACCAGGACATCCTGTGGCCCGACTTCGACCGCCGCGACCTGTGGCGCGCCGCCGAGAAGTTCGCCGGCCGCGACCGTCGTTTCGGTGGTGCCATCGACAAGCCAGGTGAGGAGGCGGTGTCGTCGTGAACGCGAGTGGTGAGGCCCTGGAGGCCGCGCGCAAGGCGTTGGAGCTGTTCCACGACGTCTCCGTGGACGACGACGGCGCGTTGAGCTTCCGCCACGGCGACGTGCCGTGCGCGGTGCAGGGCATGGAACTGGCCGAAGGGCTGACGGTCCTCTCGCTGACGGTCGTCGTCGCGTGGGACCTGCCGGCCGAAGCGGCTGGATGGGTCGCTGAACGAGCTGGTCAGGGCCTGTTCGGCACGCTCGGCGTGATCCACTCCGAGCGCGGCACCGACGTGATGCTCCGCTACGCCTTCCCGGCGGACGGCCTCAAGCCCGAGCCGCTGAGCACGCTGCTCATGCTGGTCGTGTCGACCGCGTCGCAGGTGCGCGGCGAACTCCTCTCCCGGTTTTCTTGAGAAAGGACCCTTCGATGGGTGGCGTGATCATTTACGAGCCGGAAGAGGACTCGGACGTCAACGAGTTCCCGTGGACCGTCACGTTCGAGCCCTCGGGCGGCGACGACTGGGACTCGTTCATCTGCGGCCCGTACGAGCGTGACCACGCCGTCGCGCTGGCCGAGGCCGTGGCGCTGGACGACGAAGAGGGCGGCGTGCTCGCCATCGTCAAGCCGATGCTGCCCGCGCTGTCGGCGCAGGACGTCTCCGCCACGATCGAGGAGCTCCGCGAGGCCGCCCTCGAGGAGGAGGCCGACGCCGAGGAGACCGTCAACGGCACTCCCGTCGACTTCGACGACGACGACCTCGAAGAGGAAGAGGCGGAGTTCGACGAGCCGCCGTCACCCGAGGAGATCCGCGAGGGCATGGCGCGCCAGTACCGGCGCCTGCTGGACCTGGACGCGGACTCGGAATGACGATCACCGGCGAGATCCGCTCGTCGAAGCGGCGCTCCGGCGGGCCTCGGCTGAAGATCACGTCGTTGGAGGTGCTGTGCGGGATCCTCGTTCTCGCACTGCTCTTCCAGTCACGGCTCGTCGACCTGCTAGACGTGCCGAAGCTGCGCACGGCGTCGACCGTGTTCGTGGCGATCTGCGTGCAGGCGATGCCGTTCCTCGTGCTGGGCGTGCTGATCTCGGGTGCCATCGCGGCGTTCGTGCCGGCCTCGGCACTGCGCAGGCTGCTGCCCTCGAAGACGGCACTGGCCGTGCCCGTGGCCGGTGTCGCGGGCATCGCGCTGCCGGGCTGTGAGTGCGCCTCGGTGCCGGTGGCGAAGAGGCTCATGCAGCAGGGCGTGGCCCCTGCGGTGGCGTTGACGTTCCTGCTGGCCGCTCCTGCCGTGAACCCGATCGTGCTGGTGTCGACCGCGGTGGCGTTCAACGACGCCCCGATGATGGTCGTCGCGCGGTTCGTCGGCTCGCTGCTGACCGCGATGGTCATGGGTTGGCTGTGGGTGCGCTTCGGCAAGATGGAGTGGATCGCCGAACGGGCGCTGGCTCGCATGGCCGATCACACCGGCCGGTCGAAGTGGGCCGTGTTCGCCGAGAGCGCGCGGCACGACCTCGTCGACGCCGGTGGCTTCCTGGTGCTCGGTGGGCTGTTCGCGGCGGTGTTCAAGACGTTCGTGCCGACCGCGTGGATGCAGACGCTGGGCGGTCAGATCGTGCTCGGCGTGATCGTGATGGCCTTCCTGGCCGTCATCCTCGCGCTGTGCTCGGAGGCCGACGCGTTCGTGGCGGTGGCGTTCTCCGCACTGCCCCTGCTGCCGCGCCTGGTGTTCCTCGTCGTCGGCCCGGCCGTCGACGTGAAGCTGATCGCGCTGCAGGCCGGTGCGTTCGGCAAGTCCTTCGCCTTCCGCTTCGCACCCGCTACCTTCGTGGTGGCGATCTTGTGCGCTGTCGTGAGTGGAGTGGTGCTGCTGTGAGGCGGGAAACCCAGAACATCCTCCTGGTGCTGCTCGGCGGCGCGCTGCTGAAGATCAGCTTCTCCGGGCTGTACCTGAGGTACGTCCAGAAGTCGCTGTTGCCGCTGCTCATCGCGGCCGGCGTGATCATGATCGGCCTCGCGCTGTTCGCGATCGTCCAGGACATCCGCAGGGGCAAGGCGGCGTCCGAGGACGACCACGAGCACTCGCACTCGTCGCGTTCGACGTGGCTGATGCTGCTGCCGGTGCTGGCGGTGTTCCTGATCTCGCCACCCGCGCTGGGCGGCGACGTCGTGAACTCGGCCGCCGACACGAACCAGACGCAGCGCTCCCGCAACCTGCTCGGCGAACTGCCGTCCGGCGACGTGATCCCGTTGTCGATGACGGAGTTCGTCACGCGCACGGCGTGGGACGAGTCGGGGACGCTGGACGGCCGTCGCGTGAAGCTGACCGGCTTCCTGCTGCGCGCCGAGGGCGAGACCTACGTCGCCCGGCTCGCGATCTCCTGCTGCGCGGCCGACGCCCGGCCGTTGAAGGTCAAGGTCGTCGGTGACGTGCCCGCGCTGCCGGACGAGCAGTGGGTCGAGGTGACCGGGCAGGTCGTGCCGAAGTCGGCGAACGAGAAGAACTCCTGGGTGCCGAGCTTCACCGTGGAGTCCTTCACGCCCGTGGCCGAGCCGGTCGAGCCCTACGAGTCGTAGGCGTCGATCGCCTCCACAGCTTTGGCCAGCCCTTGTGCGGCCCGGCGCGTGACGGGGTCCTCCGGGCCGAGCGCGGACTCGGCCCGGCGCAGCGCGTCGGTGAACACCGTGCGGGCCGCGTGGGGGCCGCCGTCCAGCAGGTGCAGGTAGCCCAGGTCGACGGCCGCCACCAGCGTGTCGCGGTGGTCTTCGCCGAGCACCGCTCGGCTGCGGCGCAGCGTGTCGACGCGGAGCTCCCGGACGCGATCGCTGATCCCGTGCAGCAGCGTCATGACCAGGGCCAGGTTCGCTGCCGAGATCAAAGTCCCCGGGTCGTCCTCCCCGAGAGCCCGTGCGCGACGCCGGTAGGTGCTCTCGAACAGGAAGTAGGCCTGCTGGCGCTCGCCGAGCTTAAGCAGGTACCCGGCGAGCCGATTCGCGACGGCGAGGGTGTCGGGATGGTTCCCGCCCAGCGCCGAACCCCAGGCGCGCTGGACGGTGCGGGCGACGGAGGCGCCGAGTTCCGACTGCCCGGACGCGTTGAGGTGGTCCAGAACGTCCAGCACCCGCGCCCGGAACGACTCCGGCTCGTGGTCGCCCGCGTGGTCGATGATCGCCTGCAGCCGCTCCTCGGCGGGCGGGGGACTCGTGACCGGCATTCCCAGCGCCTCCAGCCGTTCGGCCGGGCAACCGGGCAGGCGGAACAAGCCGCAACCCCAGTCCAGGTCGCTCTCGTCCGCCAGCACCCCCGACGGGTACATCTCGAACGGCGCGCCGCCGTCGTCGACCACCGTGGTGCCGCGCACGCCCGCGACCAGCCAGTCGACCTCCAACCGCCAGCCGACCTCGGTGCCGCTGACGTGCGGGACGAAGTGGAACTGCTCGACGTCGGTCGTCGCGTTGACGCTGAACGGGAAGTCCTTACGCAGCGCCTTGATTCGGGGGCGGTCGCTGTCGAAGTCGGCCGTGAAAGGCCGTGGTGTGACGATCGCGCCCGTCCGCACTTCCACGCAGGCGCGGCGTGGAGGCCGGCGGAACACCACGACGGGACGCAGACCGAGCAGCGTGACCGGCCGGGTCGTCCGCGCCTCCACGTGGATCACGTGGACGTCGCCGCTGCTCGCCATCTCCCTGGGCGGGTCGTCATCCACGTACAACGAGGTCAGCGAGGGCTGGACCCACACCGTGACGATGATCGGGTCCGCCAGGGCCGCCGCCGAGTCGCCGGGAGAGCCCATGTGCACGCTCTCGATACGACCCGCCTGCACGACGATGCCGTGATCACCGTCGCCGACGCTGTTGCGGACAGCGGGGTCGTCGTCGCTGTCGTCCAACGCCGGGTCGTCGTCCTCGTCGCTGATGACAGCCCTCCTACTTGAGACCCTTCGCCGTGCATTCAGCGCACGTTCCGAAGATCTCGACGGTGTGGCTGACCTCGGAGAAACCGTTCTCGGCCGCCACCCGGTCGGCCCACTTCTCGACCGCGGGACCCTCCACCTCGACCGTGCGGCCGCAATGGCGGCACACGAGGTGATGGTGGTGGTGCGCCGAGCAACGGCGGTAGATCGCCTCACCCGAGTCGGTGCGCAGGACGTCGACCTGGCCCGCGTCCGCGAGGGACTGCAGGGTGCGGTAGACCGTGGTCAGGCCGATGCCCTCACCGCGGCGACGTAGTTCCTCGTGCAGTTCCTGGGCGCTGCGGAAGTCGTCGAGCTGGTCGAGCAGGTTCGACACCGCGGTGCGCTGCTTGGTGGACCTCAGTCCGGTCACAACTTCTCCTCGACGTGCGTCACAGCGTCCACCACGATGTGCGCCAGGTGTTCGTCCACCAGTCTGTACACGACCTCCCGGCCGTGTCTTTCGCCGTGCACCACTCCCGCCGACTTCAGCACGCGCAGGTGCTGGCTGATCAGCGGCTGCGCCACCCCCAGCGCCTCGACCAGTTCGTGCACGCAGCGGTCGTGTTCGCGCAGTTGCAGCACGATGGCGATGCGGACCGGGGCGGCCAGCGCTCGCAGCAGGTCGCCGGCCTCGGCGAGGGTGTGCGCGGAGCGGGGTGCCGCGGGCGCGGGGGCGTCGCGTTCGGGGGAGTGCTCGCCGTGCAGTTGAGCGGTCATGGCGGCGCACCTCACCTGGTAGGGATTTTCACAACCAATTCTACGGTGATGATGAGCAGTACCAGCAGGACCACCACGCGCAATGTGCGGTGAGCTGGGGAAAGAACCTTCCAGGTGGCTGCCAGGAGCACAGTGGCGCCCAGGATCAGCACGCCGAGCAGCACCGCGCCGAGGGTGCCGCCGACCAGCACGCCGGTGACGAACAGACCGAGCACGAGCAGGAACGCCACGACGGGGCGGACGCGCGCCAGGGGGCCGTCGCCGGGCAGGAGAGGGCGCTTGGAGGTCACCGTGCCATCCTTGCACCGTGCTGCTGGTGTGCCGTTTCCGCGTATCCGATCCCGAGTCGTTCACCGCGCGCGTCGACCAGGCGCTGAAGCTGCTGACGGCCCAGCCGGGGTGCCACAAGGGGACGCTGGCGCGGTCGACCGACGAGGACGACCGCTGGGTGCTGACGGTCGAGTTCGAGTCCGTGGTGGCTTATCGGCGCGCGATGTCGCCGTTCCCCGTGCGCGAACACGTCATCCCGTTGCTGTCCGAGGCGCTCACGGACGAGCCCGCGATGTACGAGCCGACGCTGACCAGCGCCGGCGGTGAGGTCGAGACGCACACGAGCGTGCTCGCCGAGGACGCGTTCACGGTGCGGCTCGGCGAGGCCGCGGGACCTACGACCCCTCGGCGATAGCCCGCATCTCCGTGACCCACTCGTCCTGCGAGTCGTGGGGCAGGAGCTCCAACGCCCTGCGTGCGGCCTCGGCGGCCTCCTCGGTGCGGCCCAGCGCGCGCAGCGTCTTGGCCCTGCCGCTCTGCGCGTACGCCTCCGGAGTCTTCTCGAACGCCTCCAGCGCCTCGCCGAAGCGGCCGTTCTCGAAGTAGAACCAGCCGAGGTTGTTGTGCAGCGGGCCGAGCCAGCGCACCAGCGCCGGGTTCGCCACGACGAGCTCGAGGCCCTGCCTGGTCCACTTCTCCGGGTCGTCGACCAGCGACGCCATGTGCGCGGCGTCGACGGCGAGGGAGAGGTCTCCTCGGGTCTTCGCCAGGATGAAGGCCGCCACGAACAGCGGTTGCGCGGCCTCCGGATCGCCGGCGGAGCGGTGCAGCCTGCCGCGTTCGAGCAACGCCCGCACCCGGCCCGTCGAGTCGGGCGCGACGAGCACCTCCGCCTCGTCGACCAGGACGTGACCCGCGGCGAAGTCCTCGCGCAGGCCCTCGACGCGGGCGAGCTGGGTCAGCACCTCCGCGCGCTCGTCGTCCGTCTCCACGTCACCCAGGAACGCGCGGAACCTCGCCTCCGTGCCGTCCAGGTCGGCGAAGTCCCACAGCTCTCGCAGCCGGTCTTCCATTGATGCAGGGTAGGGCTCCGGTCGCTCGTTCGGGGCGTGAAGTGACGGGCTAGGCTTGAGCCCCCGATTCGCATTCCCCCGATGGAGTTCCCCTTGCCCGCCGATCGCATCGAGACCGTTGTCAGCCTCTGCAAGCGCAGGGGGTTCGTCTACCCGTGCGGGGAGATCTACGGCGGTACCCGCTCGGCATGGGACTACGGACCTCTCGGCGTCGAGCTCAAGGACAACATCAAGCGCCAGTGGTGGAACTTCATGGTCCGCGGCCGTGAGGACGTCGTGGGCCTCGACTCGTCGGTCATCCTGCCGCGTGACGTGTGGGTCGCCTCCGGTCACGTCGAGGCGTTCGTCGACCCGCTCGTCGAGTGCGAGTCGTGCCACAAGCGGTTCCGCGCGGACACGCTGTCCGAGGAGTACGCGGAGCGCACCGGCAAGGAGGTCGCCGAGGGCGACGTCTCCGACGTGCCGTGCCCCAACTGCGGCGTGCGCGGCACCTACACCGAGCCGAAGATGTTCAACGGCCTGCTCAAGACGCACCTCGGTCCGATCGAGACCGAGGAGGGCCTGCACTACCTGCGCCCCGAGACCGCGCAGGGCATCTTCACGAACTTCCTGAACGTGCAGACGACGTCGCGCAAGAAGCCGCCGTTCGGCATCGGCCAGATCGGCAAGTCGTTCCGCAACGAGATCACGCCGGGCAACTTCATCTTCCGCACCCGCGAGTTCGAGCAGATGGAGATGGAGTTCTTCGTCGAGCCGGGCACGGACGAGGAATGGCACCAGTACTGGATCGACGAGCGCACCCGCTGGTACACGGACCTGGGCATCTCCAAGGAGAACCTGCGTCACTACGAGCACCCGAAGGAGAAGCTGTCGCACTACTCGAAGCGGACGGTCGACGTCGAGTACCGCTTCCAGTTCGGCGGCCAGGAGTGGGGTGAGCTCGAGGGCATCGCGAACCGCACCGACTTCGACCTCACGACGCACTCGAACCACTCAGGCGTCGACCTGTCGTACTTCGACCAGGCCACGAACTCGCGCTTCAAGCCGTTCGTCATCGAGCCCGCGGCCGGTGTCGGCCGCCCGATGATGGCGTTCCTGCTGGAGGCCTACACCGAGGACGAGGCCCCGAATGCCAAGGGCGGCGTGGACAAGCGCGTCGTGCTGAAGCTCGACCGCAGGCTCGCGCCGGTCAAGGTCGCGGTGCTGCCGCTCTCGCGCAACGCCGACCTGTCGCCCAAGGCCCGCGACCTCGCGACGGCCCTGCGCCGCAACTGGAACGTCGACTTCGACGACGCCGGCGCCATCGGCCGCCGCTACCGCCGCCAGGACGAGATCGGCACGCCGTTCTGCGTGACGGTCGACTTCGACACGCTCACCGACCTCGCCGTGACGGTGCGGGAGCGCGACACGATGTCGCAGGAGCGCGTGGCGATGGACCAGCTGGAGTCGTACCTCGCGGCGCGCCTCATCGGCTGCTAGTTCTCAGGAGATTCGGGCCCGGCGGTGTTCCGCCGGGCCCGTTTTCGTTCTCGAGGCAACAGAACGCCCCGCTGGTGCGTGATGGGTGCGTGCACGCACAGCGACTGAGACGGGTCGGCGCCGTGTTGACGGGCGCCGGAGTGGCACTGGTGGCCGGAATGGTCGCCGCCGTGCTGACTCTGGAAGTGGCCGGAATCGCCACCTGGTACGTGTGGGTGGCCGTGGTGGCGGTCGGGTTCGGGCCGCTGCGCATCGGGGTGGTCTTCCTCCGGTCGAACGAGCACCAGGTGTGGCGTCGCCTCAAGGTCTCCACCGGTTTTTCGCTGACGTTCACCCTCGTCGCCACCGCCAACGTGTGGGACCGGTACGTCACGCACCCGGAAACGCCGGTCACCACGAGCACCGTGGCGTTCTTCGTGATCGCGCTCTTCTCGGTCGTGCTGACGACGTCGGCGCCCCTGGTGGTCGCGCTCCGGCTCGATCCGGACGAACTGCGGACGAGGTCCGTGGACGTCGGCGGGTTGCGGCGGTGGGGAACGGCGAGCATGGTGCTCGGCGGTCTGCTCGGCGCGGGACTCGTGGTGACGTCGCTGCTCGTGGCCGCTTCGGTGCCGGGCACCGTGCTCGGTGTGGCCGTGGCCGGGAGCGCTGTCGTCGCGGGCGTGGTGCTGATGCGGGTGACGGACCTGCGCGCGGGCTACCGGAGTCTTCCGGTGGTGCTCGGCCTGCTGCTGGCCGCGCTGGTGTCCATGGTCGTCATGCAGCCCTTCGGGTACGTGCTGCTGACGCACTCCGCGGCCGGCGGGATCGTGTACCTGTCGCAGTTCGTCGCGGCAGTGTGCGTCAGTGGTCTGGTCATGTACCGGCTCTGTCGCTTCCTCGGGCACAACGGCGTTCTCCCACCCAGCTTCCGGTGGCCGGACGGGCAGGTGGCGCGATGAACCAGCAGGAGATCAAGCAGTTCGGCGTCGTGCTCGTCTCGGCCGGGCCGGGACTGGCGCTTGCCGCGTTCGTCGCGGGGATGACGCTGCCGCTGTACGACTTCATCCGCGTCCTGATCGCGGGGCAGGGTGTTCTGTCGACACTCGGCTGCGCGGCCGTGGGAGTGGTCGTGGTCCAGGTACCGGACCTGCCGCGGCTGGCCAAGGTGCTCCGGTTCTGGATCCTCGTCCCGTTCGTCACGGGGTTCATCGCGCTGGAGACCCTCTACACGGACTACCCCGAGGTGGACGGCCTGCTGACGAGCCTGAGTTCGGTCGTCTTCACGGTGGCCGTGGTGGCGTCGACGGGCGCCACGACGTTCGTCGCGGCGCTGGTGGACCAGAGCGTCAAGCGCAGCCGGCGGGGAGACGACGCCCTGGAGAAGTTCGGTCTCTGAGCAACATGATCGGGCTCTCTCGCGTGTCCTAGGCATGAGGGGGAAGCGGGGGCAGGTGGTGGCGGGGGTGGTGCTGCTCGCCTGGGTGGCGGTGTTCGCCGCGGTGGCAGATGTGGCGAACCCGCAGGTGCTGCTGGCGTCCGCGGTGAGCGGCGGGCTGGTGTGCTCGTGCGCGGTGGCGGGCGGGGTCGTGGCGATGCGGTTGACCGACGCGGAGTCGGCTTCCCGGCTGCGGCACGTGTTCGTGGTGCTCGAAGGGGCCGCGCTGGTGCTCTTCTTCCCGTTCTACTGGTTCGGCTTCGGCGTCGAACCCGTCGGGAAGCCGGGCACCTTCGCGGCGGGGGTCGTGCTGGTGCTCGCGGTGCCGGTCGTCGCGGCGCTGGTGATCGTCGTGCGGCGGAGCTTCGTCGTGCACGAACTCGTGCCGGACTCCGGTGAGGGCGCGCCGGCCCAACGGATCCGCGTGCTCGCCACGGTGCTGATCACGGTCGGGCTCGCGCTGTCGGCCGGTGTGGTGGCGGTGGCGGCGGTCGCGACCGAGCACCAGGTGATCGTGCTGGTCGTCGGCCTGCTGGTGACGCTGATGCCGGTGCTGCTCGGGGTGCGGCTGGCCAGCGTGACTGACGTGCATTCAGCTCGCCGCCGCAACGCCGGCAACTACGTCGTCGTCCCCGCCGCCGGCGGGATCGCCGTGTTCGACTTCTCGTCCACGACAGGTCCCGCGGGGACGTTGTTCGGGGTGCTGGCGTTCGGGGCCGTCGTGCTGCTGGTGGTCGCGATCCTCGTGATGCGCGAGTTCACCGGCGAGTGGGAGCGGCCGTGGCGTGAGGCCGGGAAGGTCAGCCGTTGACGCCCAGCTTCCCGAGGACGGCCGTGGCGACGGCGTTGATCGACTGCCTGGCCGTGGTCCACGAACCCGTCGGGCTCGTGGTGAGCACGGCGACGGCGTAGCGGTTGTCGAGCACGCCCGCGCTGTGCAGGTAGACGTCGCTCGGCAGGTAGTACATCCAGCCCTGCTTGGCGTAGACGCCGGTGATGCCGAGCAGGCCGAACGCCTGGTCGAAGCCGTCGGCGGCGGTGGCAGGGGCGGACGACAGCGCCGCGACGATCGTGTCGCGCTCCGGCGAGCCGAGGATGTAGTGGTAGAGCCGCACCATGTCGTTCGCGGTGATGACGACCTCTCCCCACTGTGAGGGGTCGTCAGGGGCGTGAGTACCTGTAAGTCCCGCTTCGGCTGCCACGCGGCCGATGGCGTCCATGCCGTCGAACCTCGTCCACAGGACGTCCATGGCGTTGTCGTCGCTCGCGCTCAACGCACGGTGGATCAGGTCCTGGTCCTCGTCGGACAGCTGCTGCTGCAACGCGTCCACGGCGAGGATCAGCTTCGACAGCGACGCCGAGTAGAACGGCTGGTCGCCCTGCTCCGACACGACCTGGTTCGTCTTCAGGTCCAGCACCGCGATGCCGACGTCGGACGTGCCGCCCGCAGCAGCGATATCCAATATATCAGTGGCTGATATATTGGATATCGCCGAGGTGGTATCCGCTGTGTCGGCGTCGCCGGGATCCAGCGAGCCCTCGCCGGTGTCCAGCACGTCGGGGCCACGCGATATATCAGCCGCGGGCTTGCCGTGCGCAAGGCACGGCGACGCCTCCGGCACGACGAAGACAGCCGCCACGAAGAAGAGGATCAGAGCCCAACGCACACATCCAAGGTCCGTCTCACAGGAGCCTGGTGTCGAGCTTTTCCTCCTGTGCGGTTGCTGAAGAATCCTCCCTGACCACCACATATGCGCCGGAACCGGGACGTTCCGTCACCGCTTCGACGAGTTCGGTGCCCCGATAGAGCAACCCGACGCCGTCGTCGGTGCAGTACGTCGTCGGCAGCACGCCGGCGGCCACCGCGTCGTGGATCTTCGGGCGGCGCTGCTCCTCCGAGTCGTAGTGCACGCCGTTGCCGTAGGGCAGGAAGCCCAGGCCGTTCGTGACGATCCGGAGGTCCGGGCCGAACGAGTCCGTCGCGCCACCCGTGTGCCAGCAGATCGAGCCCGCGGACACGCCGCTGAGCACCACACCCGCCTCCCACGCCGTGCGGAAGACGGCGCCGAGGCCGTGCACCTCCCAGACCGCGAGCAGGTTCGCCACCGAGCCGCCACCCACCCAGAT
This sequence comes from Streptomyces sp. ID05-26A, assembly GCF_033794685.1. Taxonomy (NCBI): domain Bacteria; kingdom Bacillati; phylum Actinomycetota; class Actinomycetes; order Kitasatosporales; family Streptomycetaceae; genus Streptomyces; species Streptomyces sp. ID05-26A. The sequence continues at coordinate 196,761 of NZ_JARAYZ010000008.1, read as the reverse complement.
GACGTCGTGGGACAGCACGTAGTCCTCGAGGTCGTCGGTCGGCGGCATCGTGAAGAGGTTCAGCACCGACACGTCGACGCCCGCGACCCTGCCCGCCTCCGCCATGTTCGCGTTCATCGCCCGCTGGTCGCCCCCGGCGGTGCCGACGTGGCACAGGCGCGGTGTCCTGCCCTCGACGCCGGAGAGGTCCAGGGCGAAGTGGATCAGTTTGTTGAACTCGACGAGGGTCCGGCGCCCGGAGCGCAGACCTCCCGACGTGGCGAGGATGGTGGGCTGCTCAGCAGGCATGATGAAGATCCTCGCAGGGGCGTCAACGCGACACCCGCCCGGTCTGGAAGCATGCGGGGTGTGCGGACCACGCCCCTCAGACCACTCGCCCGGATTCGCCGGATCGTGTTGCGCCTCGTTTTCGGGGCGTTGGTCATCGGCGTGCTCGTGGGCGCCGGTACGGCGTTCCGCGTTTGGCAGGTCGCGCGCGTGGACGACTGGACGAAGGCCGACATGGCGATCGTGCTCGGCGCCGCGCAGTACAACGGCGTCCCGTCCGACGTGCTCGCGGCCCGGCTGGAGCACGCGCTCGGCCTCTACCAGGAGGGCGTCGTCGGCTACATCGCGACGACCGGTGGCCGCCAGCCCGGTGACAACTTCACCGAGGGTCAGGTCGGCAAGTTGTGGCTGGTCAAGCGTGGTGTGCCGGAAGACAGGGTGCTGCAGGTCGGCGAGGGCGCGGACACGCTCGGATCGTTGCGCGCGGTCGCGTCCGTCGCCAAGGAACGTGACCTGAAGACCGCCGTGATCGTCAGCGACCCGTGGCACTCGCTGCGCGCCCGCACGATGGCCGAGGACGCCGGTCTGCACGCGTGGACGTCGCCGACCCGCAGCGGCCCGAACGTGCAGACGCGCGAGACGCAGTGGTTCTACATCAAGCGCGAGACCGGAGCCCTGCTCTACTACCGCCTGATGAAGGCGCACGCCGGCGTGTTCGAGGAGCTCAACCTCCCTAAAATCGGCTGATGGGATACACCGGCCACGACGCGGAGCGCCTGCTCCCCGAAGACCCGAAGAGCGCCGCGCTGCCGGGCGCCCGCACCGACACGCGCACGCCGTTCTCCCGTGACCGGGCCCGCGTGCTGCACTCCGCGGCGTTGCGCAGGCTCGCCGGCAAGACGCAGGTCGTCGGCCCCGGCGAGGGCTCCGAGGTCACCGGTGTGCCGCGCACCCGCCTCACGCACTCGCTGGAGGTCGCGCAGATCGGCCGCGGCATCGGTGAGGAACTGGGCTGCGACCCGGACATCGTCGACACGGCCGGGCTCGCGCACGACATCGGGCATCCGCCGTTCGGGCACAACGGCGAGAGGGCGTTGAACGAACTCGCCGGCCCGTGCGGTGGCTTCGAGGGCAACGCGCAGACGTTCCGCATCCTCGCGCGCCTCGAACCGAAGACAGCGCACGGCCTGAACCTCACACGCGCGGTGCTCGACGCGTCGACGAAGTACCCGTGGACGCGCACGCCGGGCACGGTGAAGTTCGGTGTGTACGACGACGACCTCGAAGTGTTCGAGTGGATGCGTGCCGGTGCGCCGCAACGTGAGCGGTGCATCGAGGCGCAGGTGATGGACTGGTCCGACGACGTGGCGTACTCCGTGCACGACGTCGAGGACGGCGTGCTGGCGCACCGCATCAGCCTCGGCGCGCTGGCCCGTCCCGACGAACGCGGCGCCATCGCGTCGCTCGCCGCGAAGACGTTCTCCGACGAGTCCGTCGCGACGCTCGAGGCCACGGCCGAGGAACTGCTGAAGCTGCCGGTGATCGCGTACTGGACCGACCGCGAGTACGACGGCTCGCTCGGCGCGCAGGTGGCGTTGAAGAACCTCACCAGCGAACTGGTCGGCCGGTTCGCCTCCGCCGCCGTCACCGCCACCAGGGCCGTGCACGGCGACGGCGCGCTGACGAGGTACAACGCCGCGCTGGAGGTTCCGAAGCAGGTCGCGGCGGAAGTGGCGCTGCTCAAGGCGATGGCCGTCCGGTACGTGATGAGCGACCCGGCGCGCCTGGCCATGCAGGCGACACAACGCGACCTGATCACCGACCTGGTGGGCCGTCTGCTGGAACGGCCCACGCTGCTCGACCCCGCGTTCCGCCCGGTGTTCGCGGCCGCTTCCTCTTACGCGGCACGGCTTCGCGTGGTCGTCGACCAGGTCGCGCTGCTCACCGACGCGCAAGCCGTGGCCTGGCACCGCGCATCGGCGTAGCTTCGAACCCGTGGCGGACGAATCGAGACCGCCGGGCCGGCCATGGCCGTGGCGGAGACCGAGCAGGGAAGCCGTGCCCGTGGGCTTCGACGACCAGGGGGACGACGACGGTTCGGCCGGTGTGCGCGAACCCCGGCACCCCAAGCCTTCCGGGCCGATGGGAGGAGCGGGAGAGCGGCCCGTCCCGGACGATCCGATCGTGATGGCACTGCCAGATCCGAGGCAATGAGGAGTTCCCGTGACCGATCAGGCCGACTTCGCCCTCAACCTGCACCGCGTCGCCGTACCTGATCCGTCCTCGAACGCGTGCTGGTCACCGTTCTCGGTGGCCAGTGCGCTCGCGCTGGCCCGGGAGGCGTCCCGCGGCGAGACCCGTGCCGAACTCGACGGGCTGCTCGCCGGGTTCGACGCCGCGGACGCCCTCGACGTCCCCGAACTCGCCGTCGCCAACACGCTGTGGGCCGACGACGACCTCACGATCGCCCCGGACTTCCCGCTCGCCGGTTCGGTGCGGCGCACCGCGTTCTCCGATCCCTCGACCGTCCGCAAGCTCGTCAACACCGACGTCGCCGAGACCACCCGCGGCCTCATCCCCGAACTGCTGACGGACCCACCGCCCGCCGACGCCGCCGCGATCATCGTGAACGCCCTGTATCTCAAGGTCGGCTGGCTGAACCCGTTCACCGAGGTCGAGGCGAAACCGTTCCACGCGCCCGGCGGAGACGTGGACGTGCCGACGATGACGGTCACCGAGAAGTTCCGCTACGCCAGCCGGGACGGCTGGCAGACGATCGTGCTGCCCGCGGACTCCGGTGTCGAGACCGTGATCCTGCTGCCCGACACCTCGCTCGACCAGCCGCTCAGCCCGTCCGCGCTCACCGCGCCGGCCTTCACCCGTCTCGAACTCTCACTGCCCAAAGTGGACGTGCGCGCGAGGTTCAACCTCAAGAACACGTTGCGGCGCCTGGGGGTCGAGCGCATGTTCGCGCGCGACGCCGACTTCTCCGGCCTCTCGCCGGACGAGCGGATGTTCGTGGACGACGTCGTGCACGAGGCCGTGCTGCGGCTGGACGAGCAGGGGCTCGAAGGCGCGGCGGCCACCGCCGTCACGTTCCGCACGGTGTCCTTCGAGATCCCGGTGGACCCGGTCGTCGTGAAGGTCGACCGGCCGTTCCTGCTCGCGGTGCGGCACGCTCGGTCAGGCGCGATCTACTTCCTCGCGCAGGTCGCCCATCCGTGACGGTTCGCCCTGTAGGGCGGGCGTTTCGCGCGGCGAGATCATGATCATGGCTTTACCGTTCCAGGCATGACCCAGCACGGTGCCGGCGAGCAGCTCGTCGTGCTCGCCGCGGCGGGCGCCACGCGGATCACCTGCTTCAGCGGCGTCACCATTCCCGTCCTGCTCAGAACCGAGTGCTACGCGAAGGCGCTGGCCGAGGCGCTGGGCCTCGCGCCGACGCCCGAGCTCCAGAGCGACGGCGTGCTGCCGCAGTGCGTGTTCTTCATCCACGAGTACGCGCTGCGCACCGTCGTCGGCGGCAACCGGCTGATGGAGGACCAGGTCCTGCACCTGCTGTTCCACGCGCCGCTGATCAGGATCGTGCCTGCCAGCGCGGGCGGTGCGGCGGCCGTCGGGCTCGACTACGCGCTCGTCCAGTACGAGCACGAGCCGCCGTTGGTCTACCTCGCGAACTGGACGCTCGCCAGCGACGAGGCGACCGTGGAACGGGCCGTGGTGATCTTCCAGCGCATGCACGCCGTCGCGCTCGACAACGAGAAGTCGCGCGACGTGCTCATGGACTACGTGGCCGAATACGACCGCTAAGGCGTGTTGCGGCGCAGGAAAAGGCGCATGCCGTCCTCACCCGGCAGCGCGCACAGCAGCAGTTTGACGTTCTGGTGCCGCACCGGGACCGCGCACGAATCGCCTGCCAGCAGCGTTCCCGCCAGCACGCCGGCCGACTCGTGGTCCAAGTCCAGCACGAAGTCGTTGCTCATGCAGGGACCCTATGAGTAGACCGGCTCGCGCCCCAGTCACCCAAAGGTGTTGTCACGTTCCGGCGGGCTGCCTCGTCCACAGGGCATGACGAGGATCAAGGGAGTCACGAAGAACGACGCGGGCCTGCTGCTGAAGGCCGTCTACTGGTTCGCGCGGCGGCAGTTCGGCGCGGTGCCGGAGCCGGTCACGGTGATGGCGCACCACCCGAAACTGCTGATGGCGAGCGCCCGGCACGAGCTGGCGGTCAAGAAAGCGATCCACGGGCCGTTGTTCGAGCTGTGCGTCTACCGGACGGCCGTGCGGCTCGGCTGCTCGTGGTGCGTCGACTTCGGCGCCATGCTGATGAAGCACGGCGGACTCGACGTCGAACGCCTCAAGCACATCGACTCCTACGCCACCTCGCCGCTGTTCACCGACCTCGAACGCAAGGCGCTCGCCTATGCCGACGCGATGACCGAGACGCCCGTCGCCGTCACCGACGAGCAGGTCGCCGAGCTGGAAAAGCTGCTGGGGCACAAGGAACTCGTCGCGCTGACCTACCAGATCGCGTTGGAGAACCAGCGGGCCCGGTTCAACAGCGCGTTCGACATCAAGGACCAGGGTTTCACCAGCGGCGACGCCTGCCGCGTACCGATGCCCTAGACGTTCCGTTCGCGAACGCGGACCGAGCGAGAGGGCTAGAGTTCCCCGGCGAAACACCAAGCAACGCACACCTGGGGAGCAACGCCATGCCGGTCGATCGGTTCAAGTCCACCTGGGAGGACCTCGGGCGGGAGGACCCGCTGTGGGCGGTGCTCACCGATCCGGATCGCCGGCACGGCGGGTGGGAGCTCGAGGAGTTCCTCGCGACCGGGATCAAGCCCATCGCGGGAGTGCGCGAGCTCGTCGACCGGAACGGGTTGTCGTTCGGGGAACGGGTGATCGACCTCGGATGCGGCGCCGGACGCCTGTCCAACGCGCTCGCCGCGCACGCACACGAGGTCGTGGGCGTCGACGTCGCGCAGTCGATGGTCGACGAGGCGAACCGGATCAACCGGTTCCCCGACCGGGTCAGTTTCGTCGCCTACGACGGATATCGGCTGCCCTTCGCCGACGAGTCGTTCGACTCCGCGCTCAGCCTCATCTCGCTGCAGCACTCGCCACCCGCCCTTCAGCTGGCGGCGCTGGTCGAGCTGCAGCGGGTCGTCCGGCCGGGCGGGGTGCTCGTGTTCCAGCTCCCCTGCCGGCCCACCAGGCGCGAGGTGCTGACGGAGGAGGGCATGCGGGCCGGCATCGAGCTGATCGACGTGCCCACTCCCGTCGGTGCCGGTCAGGCCGTGACGGTGCGGGTGCGGCTCACCAACCTCAGCGCGCACACCTGGTCGTCCGGTCAGCTGATCAGGCTCGGCAACCACTGGCTCCGGGGCGACGAGGCGGTCACCTGGGACGACGGGCGCACCGACCTGCCGCACGACCTCGCGCCCGGTGCCGCCGTCGAACTGGAGCTGGACGTCGTCGCGCCGCAGGAGACCGGGGAGTACGACCTCGAACTGGACGTCGTGCAGGAAGGCGTCACCTGGTGGGCCGCGGTCGGCAGCACGCCCGTGCGGACCGGCGTGGTCGTGGAGCCGGAGGCCGTCGCCCTCCCGTCCGCGCCCGAGCGGGAGATCGTCATCGAGGCCCGGCAGGCGCCCCACGAGCGCAAGGACGGTGGCATCGAGATGTTCGGCGTGGACTCGAACCTCGTGCGGCTGCTCTTCACGCACTGCGGCTCGCAGGTCGTCGACATCGTGCCCGACGACATGGCCGGCGAAGACTGGGAGAGCTTCACCTACGTGATCCGCCGCGGCGAGTCGATCTGACGTGGAGAAGGTCGCACTGACCGGTGCGCAGGAGACCATGCTCGCCACGCTCTACGGCCGGGCGCTCGACAGCGAGCGCCCCGCGTCCGTGCTGCACGACGCCGAGGCCAAGCGTGCCGTGGACCGCATCGACTACGACTTCGGCAAGACCGGGATGAACACGACCTCCGCGGTCGGTGTCGCCATCCGCGGCAGGGTGCTGGACGACTGGACGCGCGAGTTCCTGCGGCGCACCCCGTCGTGCACGGTGCTGCATCTGGCCTGCGGGCTCGACACTCGCGCGCATCGGGTCGAACGGCCCGACACCGTGCGGTGGGTCGACGTCGACATGCCGGACGTCGTCGCGTTGCGGCACAAGCTCCTGCCCGAGCCGCAGGGTGACTACCGGCTGGTGGCGTCGTCGGTCACCGAGGACGCGTGGCTCGCCGAGGTGCCCGCCGACCGTCCGGTGGTGGCGGTGTTCGAGGGCCTGTCGATGTACCTGACGCAGGCGGAGGGCCACGCGTTGATCAGCAGGATCACCAGCAGGTTCGCGAGCGGTGAGCTGTTGTTCGACGTCTACGGCTCGTGGGGGATCAAGCTGCAGAAGCTCGTCCCTGCCGTGCGCAACGCCGGCGCGACGTTGCATTGGGGCGTCGACGATCCGCACGAGATCGAGGTGTTGCGCGCCGGACTGACCACTGTGGACCAATGGCGCAGCGTGGACCTGCCGCACCTGGACGCGTTGCCCAGGTCCGGCAGGATCCAGATGAAGGTCGTCAGCGCGATCCCGAAGCTCCGCGACGTCGGGAAGCTGCTGCGGATGCGTTGGTGAGCTCTGGGGTGGTCGGTCAGATGTCGAGGACGAAGTCGAACTTGGCCGTGTAGCGGTTGCCGACGAGCGGGCCGAGTTCCACCTCGCACTCCCGGTCGAGGTAGGCGTCACGCCGGTTCAGGTAGGGCACGTTCATCCCGTACGCCCTGAGGTTGTCCGGGAAGAACAACTGCGTGGTGAGGATCCGGCCGCCGCGCGGCTGGGCCTTGACGTGGATGTGCGGTGTGCGGCCCGGGTAGTCCTTGGGCACGATCGTCTCCAGCACGTACGCGCCGGAGGCGTTGGTGAACTGGTGGCCGCGCATCTTGAACGTGGTGTTGTCGTACACACCCCGGTCGTCGGACTGCCAGAAGTCCAGCAGCGCGTTGGGGATCGGCTTGCACTTCATCGTGTAGACGAACCCGGTGATGCTGAGCACGATCCCGGTGACGCCGGGCGTGCGCAGGTTGGTGCGCTGCGGGGAGTTCCGCTTGAAGTAGGGACCTTCGATGTTCGACGGGGTGTCGTCGTCATCGACGCAGGTCGGGGTCAGGGGGAGAGGCGCGCTGCGCGCCGTGGTGGTGCCGGCGGCGGTCAGTGCGACCACTGCGGCCGCACCGGTCGCCAGGAACGCCCGGCGTGAGGGGATGTCGTGTTCGGGCATGGTTCGAACTCCGGTGGTCGCGACCCGCGGCAGGGGGCTTGGGCAGCGCGTCGGACGTTAGCCCCGAAACGATCCCGGCTCCAGTTACGGTCCAGACCATTAAGGGTCAGAACACGACGTGCGTGAGCTTGTCCGGGTTCGCGATGTCGTAGATGGCCGCGACCCTGCCCTCGTGCACCGTGAACGCCGTCACACGTGACGTCACCTCGCCGTACGCCGGCATGACCACGCCGATGTCACCGTTGACGAACATCGGCCGGTGCTCCTCCGGGTAGCCGTACTTGCGCATCAGGCCGAGGAAGAAGCGAGCGACCTTGTCCGCGCCGGAGACCGTGTTGACCGCGGTGCGCACCTTGCCGCCGCCGTCGCCGATCATCACCGCGTCCGGGTGCAGCAGCGCGAGCACGCCGTCGAGGTCCCCGCTCGCCATGGCCCGCAGGAACTTCTCCAGCACCTCCTGCTGCTCGGTCAGCGCGGCGCGGGGTGGCGGTTCGGCGTCCGCGACGGCCTTGCGGGCCCGGGAGGCGTGCTTGCGCGCGGCGGCCTCCGAGATCTGCAACACGTCGGCGATCTCGTTGAACGGCAAGGAGAACGCGTCGTGCAGCACGAACGCGACGCGCTGGTCGGGGGTGAGCCGGTCGAGCACGACGAGGGCGGCCATCCGCACGCCGTCGGCCTGCACGACGCTCGCCAGCGGGTCGTCCTCGCCGGTCGTGAGCAGCGGTTCCGGCAGCCACGAGCCGACGTAGGTCTCCCGGCGCACGGCCGCGGAGCGCAACCGGTCGAGGCAGATGCGGCTGACGACGGTGGTGAGCCAGCCGCGCGCGTCCTGCACGCCCTCGGCCTTCGCGAACCGGGGCCACGCCTCCTGCACGGCATCCTCGGCGTCGGCGAAGCTGCCGGTCAGCCGGTAGGCGACACCGAGCAGGTGCGTCCGGTGGAGTCCGAAGACGTCGGCGGTGGTCACGGTCGGCAGTTTGCCAGGGGATTAGACTCGGGCCTGTGGCAGGACGCATCAGGGAGAGCGACATCGCGTTGGTGCGTGAGCGCAGCCGCATCGACGAGATCGTCGGCGACCACGTTTCGCTGAAACGGGCCGGCGGAGGCGCGCTCAAGGGGTTGTGCCCGTTCCACGACGAGAAGTCGCCGTCGTTCAACGTGCGCCCGTCGCACGGCACGTACCACTGCTTCGGCTGTGGTGAGGGCGGCGACGTGATCTCCTTCGTGACCAAGGTGGAGCACCTGTCGTTCGTGGAGGCCGTCGAGCGGCTCGCGGACCGGGCGGGCATCCAGCTGGTCTACGAGGGCGGCGGCGCCACGATCCAACGCGACCGCGGCACGCGCAGCAGGCTCATCGAGGCGCACAAGGCGGCCGCCGAGTGGTACGCCGAGCAGCTCGCGACGCCCGAGGCGCAGCCGGCGCGCGAGTTCCTGGCCGAGCGCGGGTTCGACGAGGCCGCGGCGCGTCAGTTCGGCTGCGGGTTCGCCCCCGGCGGCTGGGACAAGCTGACGAAGCACCTGCTCGGGCGCGGGTTCGAGCTGCAGGAGCTGATCAAGTCGCAGCTCGTCAAGGAAGGCCGTCAGGGGCCGATCGACCGGTTCCACCGGCGGCTGCTGTGGCCCATCAAGGAGATCAGCGGCGACGTCGTCGGGTTCGGCGCGCGGCGGATCTTCGACGACGACCCGATCCAGGCGAAGTACCTCAACACCAGCGAGTCGATGATCTACAAGAAGTCGCAGGTGCTGTTCGGCCTCGACCAGGCCAAGCGCGAGATCGCCAAGCGCAAGCAGGCAGTGATCGTCGAGGGCTACACCGACGTGATGGCGATGCACCTCGCGGGCGTGCCGACGGCGGTCGCGTCCTGTGGCACGGCGTTCGGCACGGACCACATGAACGTGCTGCGCAGGCTGCTGATCGACGACGACGTCAACGGCGAGGTCATCTTCACCTTCGACGGCGACGAGGCGGGCCAGAAGGCCGCGCTGAAGGCGTTCGAGGGGGAGCAGCACTTCTCCGCGCAGACCTACATCGCGGTCGCGCCGGACGGCATGGACCCGTGCGAGCTGCGGCAGGCCAAGGGCGACGTGGCGGTGCGCGACCTGGTGGCGCGGCGCATCCCGTTGATCGAGTTCGCGATCAAGGCGCAGCTCAAGGCGTACGACCTCGACTCCGTCGACGGCCGCGTCGAGGCGCTGAAGAAGATGGTGCCGTTCGTCGGGCAGATCAAGGACAGGGCCAAGCGCGACGGCTACGCGACGCGCCTCGCCTGGTGGGTGGGCTGGGACGACGAGGCGATGGTCGTGCGCCGGGTGCGTCAGGTCTCCAGCGGCAAGGGGCCGGTCGCCGCTCCTCACCGCGTCGACCCGAACCAGATGGCGCTGGGCGTGGAGGTCGACGGTCCGGCCCGGCCGAACCCGCGCGACCCGAGGCTGATCTTCGAGCGCGAGGTGCTCAAGATCGCGCTGCGGTTGCCCGAGTACGCGGGACCGCTGTACGACTCACTGCCGGACGAGTCCTTCACCGACCCGGCGTACGTGGCGCTGCACAGGGCCATCCGCGAAGCCGGTGGCGCGTCCTGCGGGCTTGAGGGCTCCGCGTACCTGGACGCGATCTCGCAGGCGTGTTCGCACGCGTCGGTGCGGTCCGTGCTGACCGAGCTCGCGGTGGAACCGTTGGCCGTCAAGCAGAACGACGAGTTCCGCTACGTGTCGATGGTGATCGCGCGCCTGCAGGAGGTCCAGGTCGGCAAGCAGGTCGAGGACGTGAAGTCACGTCTGCGGCGGCTGTCCCCGATCAAGGACGCCGACGAGTACCGGGCGCTGTGGGGTGACCTGGTGGCGCTGGAGGAGTACCGCAAGGCGCTCCTGCAGCAGAGCGCGGGAGTGCTGTAGTGGGGTTGTTCCGACGGTTGTTCGGCAACGGTGCGCCGGACGGGTTCACGGGCGTGCTCGAGCCGGAGGAGACGGTGATCGCGCACGCCGCCGTGCAGTCCGGTGGTCACCTGGTGGTGACGTCGTTCGGGCTGTGGGTGCCGGGTTCCGAGCCGCGGCGGATCGGCTGGCACCTGATCAGCAAGGCCAAGTGGGAAGGCGCGCTGCGGTTGGTGGAGGCCGTGGAAGCGTCCACCGAGGGGCCCGTCGTCCTGCTGGAAGACCTTCCCGCACACCGGTTCCCGCTCGACAAACCGGAAAGTGTCCTGCGGGCGATCAGCCAGCGCGTCGAGGGGTCGATCCGTGCGCGGGAACGCGTCGAGTCGCCCGGCGTGTGGATCCTGCAGCGCAAGATCCCCGGCAAGGACGGCGTGGTGTGGCAGGCGCGCGGGGACGCCGGTGTCGACCTGGCTGCCGTGCGCGAGGCCGTCCTGCCGTTCGTCGCGAAGCTTGCGGGCTAGCAGTACGCGTGTACTGTTAGCCGCATGTGGGATCCGGCGCAGTACTTGGCCTTCGCCGATCACCGGGCGAGGCCGTTCTACGAACTCGTGGGGCGCGTGCGGGCTGATGAGCCCCGCCGCGTCGTCGATGTGGGCTGTGGGCCCGGCAACCTGACCTCGTCGCTGTCGCAGCGGTGGCCGTCAGCCGTGGTCGAGGCCTTCGACTCGTCGCCGGAGATGGTTGAGGCGGCGCGTGCGGCCGGTGTTGATGCCCGCGTGGACGACGTGACGACGTGGAAACCGTTGCCGGACACCGACGTCGTGGTGTCCAACGCGGTCCTGCAGTGGGTCGCGGAACATCCCTCGATCGTGTCTGGCTGGGCTGCTGCCCTGCCCGCCGGGGCGTGGCTCGCGTTCCAGGTCCCCGGCAACTACGCGGACCCGTCGCACCGCCTGATCCGTGAGGTGGCGGGGGAGGGGTTGGCGCACGTCTTCCGTGCCGACAAGCCGGTTCTGGACCCCGTGGAGTACGCGGACCTGCTCGGCGGCTGCTCCACTGTGGACGTCTGGGAGACGACGTACGTGCAACGGTTGTCCGGCCAGGACCCGGTGCTCGAATGGGTGAGTGGCACGGCTTTGCGGCCCGTGCGGGCGGCACTGTCCTCAGCGGACTGGGACGCCTATGTGGCGGAACTGGCGCCGCGGCTGCGCGAGGCGTACCCGCAGCGAGCCGACGGCACCACTTGGTTCCCTTTCAGGCGGATCTTCGCGGTCGCCCGGGTGTGAAGCCCGTCACGTCCGCGGGGTCGTCGTGGGAGGAACGAAGGCCTTGCCGTTCGTCTCCTCCTGGTGCTTCCAGGGAGCCTTCTCGGCTGCCTTTCCCGCAGCATCCGCGGCCTTACCTGCGGCATCGGCAGCCAGATCCTTGGCTTGGACGGCGGCTTCGAACGCCTTGTCCTTCGCCTGGGCGGCCGTCCTGCGCACCGTCGGGTTCGCGGTGAAGCGGTGCCAGAGGCGCACGATCTGGTCGTAACGCTCCCGTCCGGCCTTCGCGCCGAGCACGTAGCCGATCGCCGCGCCCACCAAGATGCCCTTCATGTGGCGTCTCCTCTCGCATCGTGCCTGGTCAAGCCCTGTGTTGCCGCCAAGTGGGGGGTGGTTGCAAAACCCCTTTCGCGGCTCATGTAGAGTTACCCACTGTCAGGAGGAACCAAGCCTGACAAGCTAGAACAACAGAACATTCCCCCATAGCTCAATTGGCAGAGCATGCGACTGTTAATCGCAGGGTTACTGGTTCGAGTCCAGTTGGGGGAGCCATCACAGCCGCCAGACTACGTCTTGCGGCTGTTCTTCTTTCTTCGTGGGGGGCGACGCCCCCCCCACACCCCCACTGTTGCGGGGGCTAGCCCCCGGACCCCGACGACCCTAGTCCACCGGACTGGGGTCTTTTGCTTTGCCCGGCCGTGGGTCAGCTTGGTGCCATGGCCCGTTTCGCGAACCTCCGCCGCATCTCCTCACTCGACCCCGTGGCCGACCACGAGGAGATCATGCGCATCTCGGCCGGCCTGGAGTTCCCGTGGGACTACCAGAAGTCGCTGGAGATGGCGTTGTTCCGCACGTACTGCGTCCCGACGATCTCGGGTCTGCTGGAACGCACCGGAGAGTTCGAACGGCGCCCGCAGAAGCGCTACGACGACACCGCGGTCCTGATGGCCGAACTGGTGGAGCACGGCTACGACTCCCCGCGCGGCCGCGAGGCGTTGCGCGTGGTCAACCGGCAGCACGGCCGTTACGACATCTCGAACGACGACATGCTCTACGTCCTGTCGACGTTCATCTTTGACCCGATCGAGTGGCTTTCGCGGTACGGCTGGCGCCCGCTGACCCGCACCGAACAGTTGGCGGGCTTCCACTTCTACCGCGCGGTCGGCGCCCGCATGGGCATCCGCGAGATCCCGTCGGGTTACGACGAGTTCCTGGCCTTCAAGACGGCCTACGAGCAGGAGCACTTCGTGTTCGCGCCGTCGAACCGCCGCATCGGCCAGTACACCCTGGACCTCTTCTGCTCCTGGTACCCGTCCGTCGTTCGGCCGCTTGTCGCACGGGCCGTGGTCGCGATGCTGGACCCGGCGATGGTGCGCGCGTTCGGGTTCGCGGAGCCGCGCGCCTGGGTCGGCGCCGCGGGCAGGCGTGCGCTGCGCGTGAGGGCTTTCGTCGTGCGCCGGCTACCGGTGCGCAAGACCCTGAAACTCACCAGCACCCCGAACCGCACGTACCCGGGCTACCCGCGCGGCTACCGGCCGTCGGACCTGGGCGCGACGTCCAGCACGGCCCGCTGACCGTTGAGCACGAAGCCCATGGCCTTCAAGAACTCGTTGCCGGGCTCAAAGCCGTCAAGCCGCACGTGCACCCGCGTGACGTCCGGAAAGCGCTCGACCAGAGCCCTCGCCATCTCCCGCCCGATACCCCACCGCCGCAGGTCCTTCGGCACCAGGAAGAACCCGATGCTCGCCTCACCCGGCACGGGGTGGTGCAGCACGAGGTCGACGAACCCGATCATGCCCTGCGCCTGCGCGACCAGCAGGTGCTTCTGCTCGAACGCGGCCCCCTCGGGCAACGCGTAGAAGAGACTCTGCACGTCACCGGGCCCGGACGGATGCCCGGTGGCGGCCTGGAACCAGTCGTCGCAGTCGGCGAACAACGCCAGCACCCCGGCCTCGTCCGCCGGGCTGAAGTCGCGGAGGGTCAAACGCACGCGTCCACCCTATGTGGCGCTCGCCACGGGGGTGCGCAAGGCCCGTTCGGCGTGATCGGTATCCTCCACCACGCAGCGTGAGCCGGGGGGAAGTAGCTCAGTTGGTTAGAGCAGCGGACTCATAATCCGTCAGGTCGTGGGTTCGAGCCCCACCTTCCCCACTAGAACTACCAGGGCAAATGGGCTCTTCCAAGATCCAGACTTGATCGTCTGTCCATGGTGCTGTCCATTGACACCGGGTTGACCATGAGGTCATGACCAGGGCAGACGGCTCCGAAGACCGCCGGACGCGAGGCAGCATCCGCGTTCGCGGCAACTCGCTTCAGGTCCGCGTCTTCGCGGGCAAGGACCCGGTTACAGGCAAGGACGTCTATCTCACCGAGTCGGTGAAGGGCACGAACAAAGCCGCTTACAAGGCGGCCGACAAAGCGCAGACGCGGCTACTCGCTGAGGTCGACGCGCAACGGGCGGCCAGCACCACGGTGTCGTTCTCGTACGCCATTGATGAGTGGCTGCGGACCTCTGATCTTGAGGACACCACGCGCGAAGGCTACGAGGGGTACGTCGAACGCACGATCCGTCCCGCGCTCGGCAAGGTCCAGGTCAAGAAGCTGACTGCGCGCATGCTCGAAAACCTCTACGCGGATCTTCGCCGCTGCCGGACCCGGTGCGATGGCAAGCCGTTCGTGGAGCAGCACAAGGCAGAGGGTCAGCACGACTGCAAGGAAGCGAAGTGCAAGGCGCACAAGTGTTCTCCGATGGCAGCTTCGACCGTGCGGCAGATTCACGCGATCATCAGCGGCGTCATGAACGCTGCGGTCCGATGGGACTGGGTCACGAGCAATCCGGCCAAGGTGGCGAAGAAGCCGCAGCAGAAGCCACCACAGCCGGACCCGCCGTCGCCCGCTGAAGCTGCGCGACTGGTCGAAGAAGCGTTCGTCATGGATGACGACTGGGGAACGCTGGTGTGGCTCGTGATGACCACAGGTGTGCGCCGTGGCGAGATCTGCGCACTGAAGTGGTCGCGCGTTGATCTGGACGAGGGCGTGATCGAGGTCCGGCGTAGCTACACGCTGCGTCGAGGTGTCGGCAAGGAGAAGGACACCAAGACCCATCAAATGCGCCGGATCGCGCTCGACACCGAGACAGTGGTGCTGCTCATGGAGCACCGGCAGCGATGTGAAGAGCGGTTCGCGGAACTCGGCATCGAACGGACCGACGACATGTACGTCTTCACCGGCGTGCGGAAGATCGACGCGACCGTGCCCTACTCGCCGCACGCTGTATCGAGCCGCTACAAGGACATGGCGGAGCGGCTGAGGATCAAGACCCACATTCACGCCCTGCGGCACTACTCGGCAACCGAACTGCTCACCGCTGGTGTGGATCTGAGGACCGTGGCGGGACGACTGGGCCACGGCGGTGGTGGCGCGACGACATTGCGCGTCTACGCGGCCTGGGTCGCCGCCTCCGATCGGAAGGCGGCCGAACTGCTCGGCTCCCGCATGCCGAAGCGGAAGCCGAAGAAGTCAGCCGACTAGGGCCGTGAGGCGTTTGCGCTGACGCACCGAACCCACCTGAGCCGCCAGCAGCCGCGCACGTTCCATGTGCGCGGCTGCTGCGTCTCTCTCGCCAGTCGCGATGAACACCTGAGCGAGGTCAACCCGCAGCGTTGTCTCGGCACGCGTAAAGCTGCGGTCGAGCTGTTCCAACACGGCGGAGAGAACGCCGATCGCTTCACGGACACCGAGCCGGGCAAGGGCGTTACCGCGCCAGCGAGACAGGTGGGTGGTGTCGAAGACGAGATAGGGCGTGTCCCCGTTGTCCGTAGCTGGCATGGAGTGCGCGGCCTCATCAAATGCACGCATCGACCTGCGGTGTTCGCCGTTCGCCGCGCACGCTTCGCCGTAGCCCGCGGAAAGCCATGAGAACAGCAGGTCGGGAACTCGGCCCTTCGCGTTCGTACGCACATCTGCGGTCAGTTCGACGGCGGCTTGCGTCTCGCCGATGTCGAGCAGCACGACGGCCTGCCCTGCACGCGCGTATGCCTCCAGCGCGGGTGATTGCGCATGCCTCGCTGCCCGAATGGCTCGGTTGTAGTACGTCCACGCATCGCTTGTGAGCCCTTGATCAAGCGACTGCCATCCGGCAAGTGCGGAAGCATCGACCAACACGGCGGCGAGGCTCGACTGAGTCGAGTGATCGAGGACGTCATCCAGTACGCCGTCTATCTGGTCGATCTGCGCACGAAGCTGACCGAGCAATGCGGGTGCGCCCAGCCGGCGGTCGATCACGCGGGTGATGTCGAGCTGGTGATGGAAGAGCTGCACGGTCCTCTCGTCGATGTTGCGTCCTGCGGCTATACGAGCCTGCAACTCCAGGTCGTCCGACGCCGAAGAAACCGGTACCTGCGCGGGTTCGAGAAGCCGGGTGATCGGCAGGTTGAACATCTCTTCGAGCAGTCGGCGAGTAATCGGCCGAGGCGGACCGAGCGGACGGCCATCTGCGCGAACGCCAGCCGCAAGACGCTGAACATGACGCGGGCCGAGCGTCGCTCGGATGCCGTGTTCGCGGGCGAACCGTTCCGCTTCGCGGCTGAACTCCTCGGCTGTTTGCGTCCGTTGACGGAGCAACTCCCCGAACAACGTTCCCGGCCGCTCGCTTCGATCTGACGAACTCATCGGCTGACCTCTCCGTCTCGCTAATGTCAGCGCCAACAAGTGTAGGTCGATTCATGTCGCTGTAGGTCGCTGCCAGGCCATTTACACCCAATCTGCGGTGCAAGACGCTGATGTCTGCTGATCCGATGTCGATGCGGGCGGGTGAGGTCATGGTGTGGGACGCGACTGGACTTCTGTTGTTCCTTCTCTGGCTCCTGCTGCCTCCGCTCTACGTCGTGGCGTTCGGCAGGCTCTACGTCCGGCGGTGCTCCGAGCTGGTTCAGCGCATCGGCGTGGTGCGTGATGAGCTGCTGGACCTGGTCGATGAGCTTGAGGCCGCCAGCGAACGACAGGAGCCGTCCGAGCAAGACGCGTTCGTCGTGCCTGCCGCGCGGGATGACGACACACACGAGTTCAAGGCGATCACTTCTGCTGGTCGGCACCGACGTGATGGGTCGGCGCTAGCGGCGCACGGCTCTTCGAATCAGCGGTGATCGCGATGCAGCCAGCTTCCGCGTTCTTGCTCGTTCGTCTGCGGCGGGGACTCGTCGGCGAGTCACTGCGGACCTGTCACGTGATGCCGACTCCAGCCACCGGTGAGGTTCCCGAACGGCTGACCGCCTTGTGCGGCCTGGCAATCGAACGCGGCACTGCCGACTTGGTTGCACCAGGAGAGGGCATGCCTTGTGAGGCGTGTCTGTTCCGTGCACCGCTCGGCCCTTCCCACTCCGCAGGCCACCGACTTCAAACGTCATGATCATCTGGATGCGCGAACGATGCCGAAGAACTTCAAGTCCAACCTTCAAAACCGGGCGGTGGCTCGCGCGCTTGCGTTGTGGCGCAAAGAAAGTGGACTTAGTCTCGACGAGGTGACCAAGCGCGTGCACTGGTCGGCTGCCAAGACGTCGACGATGCAGAACGGCCTCGTCCCGATCATGGACGCCGAGGTGACGGCGTTGGCCCTCGTCTACGGGATCGACGCTGTGCGGCGGGACCCGGTGTTCTGGGGAGCGCAACGGGCACTCGATCCCGTGACGTTCGACCTGCTGGCAAGAGGAACCGCGCATTGCGTTGGTTGGACATATCCCGAGGTCGAGGCCGAAGCGAACTACGTCCGAGCTGTAGCGCTCGACGTACTGCCACCGCTGCTCTGGACACCGGAGTACGCGATCGCGATCAGAAGCGCGCAGGTGGAATCGGTGTCGGAACAGGGCCACCGCCACTACTCGGAGGACCGCCGTGCGGGTGCGGTGCATCAGTTGGCCAACGGCCCATCGCTCCGGATGGACGTCGTCCTGAGCGAGGCCGTCTTGAGGCGTGCCGTTGGTGGTCCTCTGGTGATGGCAGATCAGCTGTTCCAACTGGCGTCGTTCGCCCAACTTGAGGGCGCACGGGTGTTCCTGGTGCCGGATAAGAGAGGCGCGTTCGCGGGAGCGGCCTCGTTCGCGTTGCTGTCGTTCCGTGAGCCGCAGTTCGATGACGTGGTGTACCTGGACAGCCTGCACGGCGGGACGTGGCTGGAGAGCGAACTTGAACGGCGACCGTACGCGGACACGTTCGAGCGACTGGTGACCGTGGCACTTCCGGAGGCCGTGACTACCGGATGGATCGTCAAAGCGGCGCAGTACTTCAAGGACGTCGCGACGGATTGAGGATGTGACGGGTGTGCCGCGCCGTCCCTTGGGACAGCGCGGCACAGGGGCATTTCCAGGCTTTGTGACGGGTTGCCCGTCACACCTGGAACCCGTCACGGCGGCTCATACGCGCAGCTAGGAGCCGGTTTGGGTCCTGTCACACGGGGTGTGACGGGACGATTGGCCGCTGGGACAGTTCGTGACGGGTCACTGGTCATCCTCGATCACCTCACCGTCGATGGCCGAGTTCCGTGCGCGCTCGATCGCTGCGCGGATGTCGGCGACGTCGTAGCCGCGCACCTGCCGGACTCGGTCGCCGTCGGTCACACGGTCTCGCGTCGGTCGGCAACCAATCTCCGCCATGTCACGCCCGAACGCGGTGGGCTCGATGTTGAGTGCGGCTACGAGTTCGGCGGTGGGCACGAAGTCCCGGCTGTCGTCCCCGCTGAGTTCGTCGGCGAGGTAGTCCACAACGGACGCCAGGGGCTCGGGCAACTCCGCACCCTCGGAACGGGCTCCTGTCACGCTGCCGATCGCTTTGGCCACAGTGGCGTGGTCGAGCATAGGCCGCGTGGTGTGCCCGGCTGCATGACCGGACAGCGTCCCCTCCTGTTCGCGTAGCACGCGGCCTTGTACGCAGATCTCCCGCCAGTCTTCGTTGGGCATGTAGAACGTCCGCACTGTCAACGCCAGTACGTCCGCTCCTGCTTGGGTTTCACCGTCCGGCCGCAGGATGCCGACACCCTTGTGGGAGGGCAGCAAACGACTGGAGTCGTAGCCTCGGGTGTTCATCTGCTCCCCAAGGATGATGTTGCTGTCGCGCCAGTCCATCACTCGCAGCGCGAACCGTGAGCCGAGCACTGCCCGCAGCCCAGACGGGATGGTCTTGCCGTCCGGACGCTGTGTGGCGAGCACCAGGATCACGCCAGCTGCCGGAGCCTTCTTGGCGAGCCACATCAGCAGCTCGCCGCAGTACTCGCCGGCGGTGAGCTTCTTGCCGTGCACCTCAACAGGTGTCCTGTCCTCCAACGGGATCTGGACCTCATCCACGACCAACGCGGTGATCGGCATTCCTAACGCAAGGTCACGGGACATCGCCGGAGTGACCTTGGACTCCGGGCACGTGACGTCGTCGAGCTCCTGCATGCGGCGGTATCGAGCCTGGACGTCGGCCACGAGTTCGGCGAGCCAATCCACGAAGGTCCGCACGTACTCGGAGTCGTCTCCGGCCATGAACCGATGCGCCACCTGCTCGGCCGCTTTCCAGTCCTTTCCGTTCTTGAAGTCGGCGATGTAGAGCCGGACGTGCGGGTCCAAGATCAAACCCGCGGCGGCCAGTCGTTCGGCCATTGTCTTGCCCTGCCTGGGAATTGCGCCGATCAGAACAGACGTCCACACCAGAGGGAGATCAATCCGACGGCCACGTGCGTCAGTACCGAACGGCACCGGTCGCCACGCATCCCACCGCTCCGCCGCAAGCAACGGTGTCCGGACCGGTGGTGCGCTGTACGGGTCTTCATCGGCCACCCACAGCGCCACCCGTCCGGCATGACCACCGTTGCCCCGGACGCGCTCCACGTTGAGTTGGATCTCATCGACTGCGAGTGCGGACGCCAACGCGTCGCGGTTCTTCACGATGTCGACCGCCTTGCGCGTTGCTGGGAGATCGACGGTGACCGCCCAACCTTCGCCCTGCCGGGTAGCACGCTCGACCAGGCGCAGTGTCTCGTCCTTGCCGATGAGCTTGGCGTCCCGGAACGCGTCCACGAGGACTTGCGGGTCCATCGTCCACGTCAGCGTGCGCGGTCCAGAGAGCACCGCACGCCGTCCAGGGCTGCCGTCGCGCTGACGTCCGAGTACAGCCAGCGCCACCGCCACGACCAATCCGGCAAGCCACAGCGCACGCGGCCCGTAGAGCAACCACAGCACCAGGCCGGCTGTTGGCACCACGGCAGCCACGGCCCCGGTGACCTTCCACCGGAACAGCGTCAGCGCGCGGATGTCGGTGAACTTGTCGGCGAGCTTCTCCGACTGCTCGGCAGCATCGCGGTAGTCCCGCACAGTCACCCAGGACCGCCACCACCGCACCGCGACCACCAGGCCCCGCACCACAACTCCGAGGAACCGGAACGGTGAACGCAGCACGGTCACGGTCAGGTCCTTCGCGGCCTGCACCACGTGAACGCGGCTCTTCGCCCACAGCGGTACACGCGGTGAACGAAGCCACGCGTTCACGAACCTTTGCCGCCACGATGGTGGAGGCACGACAGGGCCATCGTTCACGAAATCGCCTTCGAACACTGTTCGAACCGGAAGCGTCTGGCCCGTGCCAGTGAGTTCCTGCCCGTGCTCACTCATCGGGACCACCGGCCAACTCCGCCAACAGAGCGGCTGACACCCGAGGCGACAGGCCGCGCGAGCAACCGGTGACGCCACGGACCCATGCTGGACTCACGTCGACACCAGGCGACCACGCTTCACGTGCCACGCCTAGGTAGTCCGCAAAAGACACCCGCTTTTGAGGCCGTTTGTTGTTGCTCCGCTTAGGTTCTCGGTGCTCATGAACAGGGATCGCACTCAAGTCCGCGGTGACAGTTGTGGCGCGTGTGGACGCTTCCGTGAACGCCGCCGCAACGGCCTCCGTGAGCTTGTCCCGTAGATCCGTGACCGCCTCGGCGGCGACGAACACCACGAGCGGCGGGACCGAGTGCAACACGACCCCGGACACCGAACCGGCCGCCCACGAGTGCCAGGTGTTCATGACGTAGGTGGCTGCGAGCGTGAACCACTTCGCCCGCCTCGTCCATGAACCCGTGCGCACCCGGTACCGCGCGGTGACCTGCTCGGCTCGCAGGATCGCCAGCAGCACCAGCGACACCGTCGGATCGAGCAGCCACGCTGCCAGCCACGGCAGCGACCAAGCCGGCGTGCCTGCCGCAGCGAAGCTCTGGACGTTGGTCATCGTGAACCCGAGACCGAGCACGATCCCCGACCAGCACAACCGGTCCACCTGAGCGCGCACCCGCTCGACCCGCAGCGCGATCACGTCCGGATGCGTCGCGTACGCCCGTAGTTCCGCAGCCTCCGCCGCGTCAGCAGCGAGCCTCTCGGCTGCCGGGGCGGCGGGTGGCCGCCCGAAGGCGGCCACCCCTTCCCGAACCCTCTCCAGCGTCCTCATCGCCGCTCACCCCGGCCACGCGGACCTTCATGCGCGGTGATCGTCAGCGCCTTCGTCAGCGTGTACGCCGCGAACAACGCGGGCAGACCCAGCACCACGAGCAACAACGTCGTGTCACCGGGATGCGTGATCACCACCCACTGCACACCCACGATCGCCCCGGCCATCAGCAGCACCCGCCCGGTCAGCGACAGCAACCGAGCACCAGCACGCGCCGCGCCCGCCGCTGCCTTCGCCCGCCGGGCACTCGCCCGCCAGACCCACAGCAGCACCACGACCACACCCACCACAGCGAGGATCTGCGTCGGAGTCAGGTTGATCGTCATGACGACTCACCACCCTCACGGCGAGCACGCCACACCCGGAACACCTCGCGGCGGTCGTCCTGCGACAGACCACCCCACACACCCACGGTGGCCTCACCGGCCGTGCGCAACTCCAGTTCCAAGCACACGCCCCGGACCGGACAGTCCGCGCACAACCGCGCGGCGGCCTCGCGGTCGCTGATCTTCTCCGTCTCCCACTCCGGGCCGTCCTCGTTGGCCCACAACCACATGCACGCACCGTCGCGCGTCACGATCTCCAACAGGACCTCGTCCGGCACCTTCGCGTAGCGGTCCATTTCGGCCGCCACCACCTCGTAGTAGTTCTCCGGGTTCACCACGCACCCCCGGTCGCCCGCTCGAAGTCACGGGCGTTGCGACGGTCGGCGGCCATCTGCGCGACGTCGACAACGCCGCTGGACTCCGCCGCCTGCCGGGCAAGCTCCTCGACTGCCCGCGCAGGGACCACGTACCTGGTGCGCACCCGCACAGCGGGAAACGCGTCCTCCCTGATCGCTCGGTAGATGGTGGCCGCGTCGACTCGCAAGATCCGCGCAGCCTCTGTCACCGTGTAGAAGATCGGCGAGGGTTCACCCGCCGTGTTGTTCGATGTCATTGCTGTAAGCCCTTCAGAAGACCGATTTCTTCGATGAAGGCGCTGACATTGGCGGCAATAACTAGCGATTCTCCGCTGATGTCTGCGCTAAGTCCGCTTTCCGTCTGAGAGCCGAGCTAATGTCGGCGCTAAGGCGGAGCACGGAGGCGCACGTGGCGGAGGACTGGTCGGCGGTCGCGGAGGCAATCAATGCCCGCGCGAACGAGCTGGCTTTGAAGCAAAAAGAGATTGCCGAACGATCCGGCGTATCGCATGCGATCGTTCGCGAGATTCAGCAGGGCCGGATCAAGCGCCGGCGAAGCCCCCGCACCCTCGAAGCTCTGTCGATCGCGCTCGACTGGCATCCGGAGCACCTGTCGGCTGTGCTGCAAGGGAAGCGCCCGCCGGAGGTGACCCCGTCGGCTGAGTCCTTCGACCCGTTGGTTCCGCTGCTTCAGACGGTCATTCGTGAACTCCGCGGACTTCGTGCCCAGGTCGGAACACTGACTAGTCGCCTTGACGACAGGAGTAGTCAAAACGACTAGGTGGATTTCGCTAATTGGTTTCGGTGTCGCTGTCATAGGAACAGCAGACGGTTAGGGAGGGGGTAGAAATAATTGCCCGCGGCTAACACGCCGCGTGTTAGGACGAGTTAAGTCCGCAGGTCACGGCCGTTGGGGAACGGGGGAGCGTGACGAAGAGAAAGCGCGGAGAGCCGCCGCGAACGCGCTTGCAGGCGGTACGCGAAGAGCTGGGCCATACCCAGGACCACGTCGTCAGGTACTTCCTCACACGCGGTCCGCAGATCGGCGTCACCGTGGCGTCCGTGTCGGCGCTGCCGATCATGATCTCCCGCTGGGAGAACGGCCACGTCGAGGTAGCAGAGCTGGGCTATCAGCGGCTGTTTCGGGAGTTGTACGGCCGCTCGAACGAAGAGCTTGGCTTCCCGCCGGAGACGTTCAACCAGTCCGCCGAAGAGCTGCGCGATCGCCTCTTCGTTGCGAAGAACATCGACGCCGGGATGCTCGACCTGTTCCAGAGACAGGTCAACGATCTCCGTAGCTCGGACCACCGCTTCGGCGCGCTCGTGGTGCTCGACCAACTCAACAGCCTCGTACGTCAGATCGAGGACGTGAAGGTGTTCAGTGTGAGCACGCACCTACGTCAGCGCCTGGCCACGATCCTCACCGACGCGCGCACGCTCGCAGGGTGGACAGCGCTCGATCGTGGATCACAGATGCAGTCGTGGCAGTACCACGAGGACGCGAAGATCTCTGCGAGAGAAGCGGATTCGCCTTCGCAGCTGGCGCATGCAGCAGCACAGCAAGCCGTGATCCTGCTCGATATCGGGGAGGCCGATGCGGCGGTCGAACTGCTGGAGTACGCGCGGTATGTCGCGGAGCATCGCGCGCCTTCATTGCTGCGGAGCTGGCTTGCCGCCGCGCACGGTGAGGGTTTGGCCGCCGCTGGCCAACGTGACCAGTCTCTGCGCGCGTTCGATGACGCAAGCTCTTTGCTGCCAACGAATCCGGCCGATCCCGAACTGGCGTTCCTTCTGCTCAACGACGGGCAGCTCATTCGATGGCGCGGCAACGCGCTACTGCGCCTGGGAGATGCCGACGCGATCACCCAGCTTGAGGCCGCTGTGCGGGACTTTGCCAACCCGCAACGGTCAGCAGTGCGTGGTCTGACTAACACCTACGTGGATCTTGCGTTCGCTTACGCCGCCGCTGGCGACAGCAAGGGAGCTGTAGAGCTTGCGCAGAAGGCGCGGCAGCTCGCCAAGCGCATCGGGTCTGACCGTCAGCGGCAGCGTCTCGCGAAGCTGGAGCTACCGGGTCCCAGAGGCCCCGGTATTGCGTGAAGCTAGGTAGTAGAGCAGCGGGATGATCGCTCCAGAACCCAGCACCTCGCCGCGCCGGACGAGATCCAGGACGCGGTCAACTGGAATCCACTCGATCCGCGCCGCTTCCTCTGCGTCAGTTGGCTCGCCAACCTTTTCCGCCGAGCGCCAGAGGTACGCGTCTACGGGCGCGTCGATGATGCCGGGGAGCGGCTGAAAGGTGCCCAGGTGTTCCGGTTCACCGATCGGACGCCAGCCAGTCTCTTCTTCAGTTTCGCGCGCCGCAGTAGTTGAGGGTTCCTCGCCCTCCTCAACGAGGCCGCCAACAAGCTCATATCCCCATTGATCAGTGACAAATCGGTAGCGCCAAAGAGTTAGAACCTCTTCATCGCTGTTTATGAGCATGGATACCGCAACATGATCAAGTTTCACCACATGGTGCTCAAACCTGCTGCCGTCTGGCGGCTCGACGTCGACCAGATCTACGGTTACCCACCTGTTGTCATACACGGTCCGCTTGCCATGGACCTTCCAACTGAGTTCCTTTGGATACTCCGTCACGCGAGAAGCTTACGGCAAATGAGGGCAGGCGACTAGGTTGGTAACAAGTTGACGTGCGAGGCCGATATTAGTGCAGCGGACTGCAGGTCGGAAGTCAGGAGATCTGATGTGGAATTTAGCTAGGGTCAACCGGATGACTCTGCATCAGGTAATCCTGCAATAGTCGCAGAATTGACTGTAAATGGCGTTAAGTGGTTATTGCTTGAGGCGCTGCGGAATATTAACTCGGAATTTCGTCGGCACATTTATCGTGGTAGATCTCGAGGTCAAGTCAGTCAATCTTTAAGTAAATTCTGCAATGGAGTCTTGATTGCTATGAGCGCGGCCCTCTCTAGCTCTTTGCTCTCCTCTTTAGCTGCGGTGTTCGCCTTTGGGACGCTATTTAGCCAGTTCTACCTCCGGCGACAGGCAAAAATTCTTGAGCACGAGGCAAGAATGCGCGAGTTAGATGCGAGATCCATGATTGAGAGGATGCAGATTGAGTTCAGGACAATAGAGGACAGGGAGCATGTCGCCTCGAGGTACCTTTCAAAGATTATTAGTGAACTGCCGCAAACCATAGTCAGTCGAGTAATTGAAAGCTGGCCTCCTTCTGATGCTCGAATAATTGGATCAGGCTCAGTCGTGTCCTCTGTTGACCAGGGGCTTACGGTTCGTGAAATATCCCACGCACTCAATACGCCGCTGGCGCAAATCGAGACCGCAGCATTATTGCTGAAGGAGAATGCTGGTGATCCTGAGGTCAGGGATGCGTCTATAAGGGATGTGTTGGAAGCGGCTGAACTCTGCAAGACTTTCATTGGAGGATTCCGTCAGGTGGCATCAGTCGTCGGCCCCTTAGGGTGGGAATCTCGCTCCCTCGTTAAGACGCTCGATTCAGGCTGCCGGATGTACATGCGTAAGTCGCTCAAAGATGCCTCTATTTCTATGGATTTGCCCGATTCTGTCGAAGGCTATAGTAATAGTTACATACTTTCTGTCCTTCTTCCGCTAGTCGAGAATGCGGTCGAATCCAATGTGGGTGGCGGGGAGATTTCAGTGAAGTTGCTTAGGCTTGAGGAAAACGTGCTTCGCTTCGAAGTCATCAATACTCCTGAGCTGCTGCCTATTGGTGACGACGATATCTACCGGCCAGGGTTTACAACGAAGGATGGAGCCCATGAAGGATTGGGCCTCTCCTCAGTCAAAGTCATGGTGTCAGCCCACCGAGACGGGAAAATCGGACATCGAATCGATGGAGAAAAAGTGACTTTCTTTGTTCTTCTTCCGGGAGGAGGAAGCAATGACTGAAGTTCTGGTCGTAGATGACAGTCTAAAGACAGCGCAACTGTTCGCTTCGTTGGTGCAAAGTCGTACGGGTCTAAAGAGCGTTGCGACAGACAATCCTGTCGAGGCGTTACGCATTGTGCGGGAGGGGCTCGTAAAAGTAGTGCTTTTGGATCAGCGAATGCCGGAGATGTCTGGAACCGAACTCTTTCGTCAGATGAGAGCCATACGCGATGACGTTCGGGCAATTATGCTTACAGGAGAGGCTGATGCGCGTGAAGTAGGGGATGCCCTCACGCTTGGTTTTAGTGACTATCTCGAGAAGGGCGAGATTGGCCGTCTCGCGACAGCTGTACTCGAACAGTCATTGCAATACTCAATAGCTGATCAAGGGCTATTTCCGGAACTGAACGGATTTCTTCTTGTGGATACTGGGGTGTGGTATAAGCCTTGGTCGTGCGGAGTAGAGTACAGAATTCATCGCATTGACCTGCTGGATGATAAGTATGTCCCTGATTTGGAATGGGAAACTGTGCTGCAGTTGAACGCTGGCGAGAATAAGGAATTTTCCGAAAAGCTGACGTACTCGCGAGGTGTCAAGCTGGAGAAATTGAACGAAAAGCAGGTAAAGTCCAGTCTGCGTGTTAGCGTTAACGTTCTCGATCGAATTGTGGGGAGGGTTGAGGTGGCGATTAAATCCAGTCTTAAGGAGAGTTTAAATGAGGACACCGCTATTGAGCAGTTTCGAAAGACGACATATTCTCTCCCTGCTGAACCTGTTGACCCCTCTGCCTCTCCATACGTTGTAGCGCGAAATTTTCAGCGTGCGCCCGTCTATAAGAAGTGGTTAGTCGTTGTGAATTCATTTTGTCGCGGTTGTTTGACGGACTCATTGATGCCACTTGTAGTACTTGAGAGGACGCGGAGTCTTGCGACTCGACATCAGAACACCCTGAGTGACGGTCGCACTGCCATTGAGCGCACAGGCGAGATACGTGGCTAGCAAGCCCCGAGCTTGTCCATGCCTGTGTCCATGAAGCGTGGTCTGGCGCTGCCGCTATCGCGGCAGTTTGGGTGGGCGGTGGCCTATATCGCCGCAGGTGGCGGCCAATGCGATGTGACCTTGGACACTCATAATCCGTCAGGTCGTGGGTTCGAGCCCCACCTTCCCCACCACTTTCTCCAGGTCGTGGCGGTGCCCGTCGAGGCATTGGCCTGAAATCGCGTGCGAGCACGGCATCGCTCTGCGTACTGTGCCCGGGACAAAAGGGGGGTGCGGCATGACGAAGCTGAACCAGATCATCGCGGTGGAGAAGAGTGTCAAGGGAGGCACGCTTCGGGACCTCACCGACGCGCACCACGGGCTGCAGAAGCCCGCGTTGCTGGCCGGCATCTCCCGGACGTACCAGCCGAAGGACGAGGACGGCGAGGTGTTGCCGCCGGAGTCCACTCGTGTGCAGATCAAGGCCGAGGACGTGCTGCGGCGGACCGCGAGTGTGATGGCTCGGCTCTTCGACGTGACGGCGACCAAGGACTGGGCCAACTGCGTCGCCAAGGCCGACGTCGTGGTCGACGGACAGACGGTGTTGCGCGACGTGCCCGTGTCGTACCTGCTCTTCCTCGAGAAGCAGCTGACCGATCTGCACACGTTCGTGAAGAAGCTGCCCTTGCTGGACGCGGCCGAGGACTGGAACTTCGACGAGTCCGCCGACTACTGGCGCACCGAGCAGGTCCGGACCATCCGCACCAAGAAGGTGCCGCGCAACCACGTCAAGGCCGAGGCCACGGAGAAGCACCCGGCGCAGGTCGAGGTGTACTACGAGGACATCCCGGTGGGGTACTGGACCACGGTGAAGTTCTCCGGTGCGCTGCCGGCCCGGCGGGTCAACGAGCTGGTGGACCGGGTGGAGAAGTTGCAGCACGCGGTGAAGTTCGCCCGCGAGGAGGCCAACAACATGGAGATCACCGATCAGCGCGTCGGTGACGTGGTCTTCGACTACCTGTTCCGCTAGCGTCCACGGACTCCCCCGCTGGAGCGCGGGGGAAGCGTTCCCTCGAAGGGAGCGCGAAGCTGAAACTGAACGTCAGCCTGAACCACTCGGTCACAAGCGGGGGTTCGATTCCCTCTCCCGGCACCACACGCCGGGATAGCCCAAACGGCAGAGGCAGCCGAGATCACACTCAGACTCTCGCTCCAGCTTCAGCATTACCGCCGAACGCCAGATCGCCCGAGAACGGACAAGACTCGCCGAGGTGCAGGTTCGAATCCTGCTGGCCGCTCTGCTCGTGCGGCCGTAGCTCAACGGAAGAGCGCGGCGACCTAAGGACTGATCCGTCTCTTAAAAGTCGCTGGTGTGCGCAAATGGGCGGACAAGCGAGGCCCCGGACTGGACATGTCCGGGGCCTCACCTATTGCGCAGGCCTTCGAGGTAGATCGACAGGAAGCGCCGCCACTCGGCGGGGGAGTCGCGGATCACCTGGGCCATCGCGCGCGTCAGCGTCGCCAGGTCGGCGATCGTGTAGTCGGCGCGCAGCACGCCCGCTTCGAGGGCGCGGTCGATCAGGATTCCCGCGTGGCCCGCGCCCCGGTGGCACGCGGAGACGACCTCGGGCGCGTTCGGCAGGTCGCGAGCCAGCACGTCGTTGAGGCCGCGGTCCTCCGCCTGCAGTGCGTAGAGGTCTTCGAGGTAGCCGGCGAACGCCTGCCACGCGTCCGGCACGGCCATGGCCTGCTCGCCGATGGTCTCCAGGGCGGCCAGGCGCTGCGGGAAGATCGACTGCACGAAGTCGTTGCGCGTCGGGAAGTGCTTGTACAGCGTGCCGATGCTGACCTCGGCCTTGCGGGCGATGTGTTCCAGGGGCACGTCGAGGCCGCGTTCCGCGAACAGCTCCGTGGCCGCTGCCAGCAGCTTGTCCCGGTTGCGTGCCGCGTCCGCACGCAGGGGTCTCGACGCGGTGACCATGTGCCGGATCCTACTCGGCGGTTAAGTCGAGGGTGCCCTCAAGTTTTGTGGTAGCGTCGGCGAACGTAAGTCGAGGGTTGCCTCGAATTAGCGTTCGGAAGGACGAAACCCATGTCTCCCACCGCAGTCGTGCTCGGGGTCGGTCCCGGGCTGGGCATGTCCGTCGCGCACCGGTTCGGGCGTGAGGGCTACGAGATCGCGCTGGTCTCCCGCACCGCCGCGCGGCACGAGGGGTATCTCGCGGCACTGGCCGAGGCGGGCGTGAAGGCGCGGGCGTTCGCGGCGGACGTGCGCGATCCCGCGCAGCTGAAGTCCACTTTGGACGCGATCGGGCCGGTCGACGTCGTCTACTACGGGCCGGGCGCCACCGATCTGAGCGCGCCTCCCGAGGACATCGGGGACACGACGTCCGCGCACGCCCGTGCCGCGATGGACTGGCTCTACCCGGCGATCGACGTCGTTCAGCACGCGCTGCCGTCGGTGGCCGAACGCGGCGGAGGCCTCTTGTTCGCCGGTGGTCTGAGCGCGGTGCGGCCGATGCCGATGCTCGGTGCGCTCGCGCTTTCCGGTGCGGCGCTGCGGAACTACGCGCTGACGCTCAACGTGGCGCTCGCGGACAAGGGCGTGTACGCGGGCACCGTCATCATCGGTGGTCTCGTCGAACGCGGCGACATCTTCCAGGCGGTGACGGCGAACCCCGAGAGGTTCGGCGAGGTGCGCACTCTCGACCCCGACGTCATCGCGGACGCCGCGTGGCAGATGTTCGTCAAGCGGGACAGGGCGGAGGAGGTGTTCAGCGTCTTCTAGTGGTGCGACCCGGAGCGTTGGCGAGGTAATCCACGCTCAGCAGGGCGCCTCGCGGCGCCGCCCCCACGCCCCCGTACAACCAGTACGAGGACGTGGGGGCGACACCACGACGCACCCGTCTGACCGCGAATTCCCCCGGCAACGCTCCGGGCCACACCACTAGAGGTACGAACCCGGGGTGTGGCCGAGCGAGCGGCGGAAGACGTCGATGAACGCGCTCGCGGTGGCGAATCCGCAGTGCAGCGCGACGGCGGTGACGGGCTGGCCCTCGGCCAGCAGGCGCAACGCGTGGTAGAGCCTCAGCTGCGTGCGCCACTGGGGGAAGGTCATGCCCATCTCGTCGCGGAACAGCCTGGTCAGCGTCCTGCCGCTCGCGCCGGCGGCACGGCCGAGCGCGTCGAGACCGCGTGTGTCCGAGGGGTCGGTCTCGAGCGCGGCGCAGACCGCCGCAAGCCTGGGGTCGTGGGCGGCGGGGACGCGCACGGGTTGTTCGGACGTGGTGGCGAGTTGGTCGAGCAGTACCGAGCGCATTCGTTTGCCCGCAGGGGTTTCTCGGTCGGTGAGCTCTGTGTAGGCGATCAGCAGTTCACGTAGCAGAGGGGAGACCGCCAGCGCTGTCGGTTCGTGGAGCTTCAACGGGTTCTGCGTGAGGCCTAGGAAATGCAGCCGTGTGACGCCATACGCACGGTGTGAGTGCACGGCGCCCGACGGGATCCACAACGCACGGTGCGCGGGCGCGATCCAGCGTGACGTCTCCGTGTGCACGGCCACGACGCCGCGGCTGGCGTAGACGATCTGGTGTTCGTCGTGCCAATGCGCGGTGACACCACTGGCGGCCGCCAGGTCGCGGCTCGTGGTCGGCGCCGCCGGCAGATGGCGAGAATTCGACATACATCGGCAGAATATCGGAATCGCGAACGCGTCGGCGGGGCCACGATCGGGGTGTGGACAACTCTCGCTGGCGGATGTCGGTCCTGGTCGCCGGGCACGCGGTGGACGACCTGTACCAGGGCGCGGTGCCGGCCGTCGTGCCGTTCCTCGTCCTGGAACGCGGCTACAGCTACCTCGCGGCGGCCGGCATCACGGTCGCCGCGACGCTGCTGTCCTCGGTCGTGCAACCGCTGTTCGGGATCCTGACGGACCGTCGCCCCATGCCGTGGCTGGTGCCGCTCGGCATGACCCTCGCGGGGGTGGGCATCGGGTTGTCCGGGCTGAGCGACTCGTACCTGCTGACCTGGCTCGCCATCGCGTTGTCCGGCCTCGGTGTCGCCGCGTACCACCCCGAAGCCGCCCGGCTCGCCCGTCGTGTCGCGCAGGACAGCCACGTCGGCATGAGCTGGTTCTCGGTGGGCGGCAACGTCGGGTTCGCCCTGGGCCCGGTGCTCGTCACGCCGGTGCTGGCGTTCGGCGGGCTTGCGTGGAGTCCGCTGCTCGCCGTCCCCGCGCTGGTGGGAGGTGCGCTCACGATGGTGGCGCTGCGCGGGGTGCAGGGCGCCACGGCGTCGGCCACGGCATCGGCGGGCCGTGACGACTGGGGCCAGTTCAGCAGGTTGACGGTGGTGATCGTCGCGCGGTCGATGGTGACGTTCGGGCTCGGCACGTTCCTCGCGATCTGGGTGACCTCGCGTGTCGGCGGCGGTCCGGCGGCCGGAGCCGCGGCGCTGGTCGTGCTGTTCGGAGCGGGTGCCGCGAGCACGTTGCTCGGTGGCGTGCTGGCCGGACGGTTCGGGCGCGTGCGGGTCTTGCAGGTGTCCTATGCGCTTTCGGTGCCCGCAGTCGCTGGAGTGGCGTTGGTACCCGGTCCGGCCGTGTACGCGATGGTGGCCCTTACGGCCGTGACGCTCTACGTGCCGTTCTCACTGCACGTCACTCTCGGCCAGGACTACCTGCCCAACCGCCTCGGCACGGCCAGCGGGGTCACGCTGGGGCTCGCGGTCAGCATCGGCGGGCTGGGCTCGCCCGTGGTGGGTGCGGTGGCGGGGGCGACGAGTCTGCAGTGGGGGTTGCTGTCGCTGGTGGCGATGTCCGTTGTCGCTTGGGTGGCGACGCGGGGTTTGCGCTCACCTGTGCGCGTGTAGCTCCATGCGGGCTTGAGCGTCGATGACTACCGTGGACCGGGTGCGAGTGGCTACCTGGAACGTGAACTCCGTCAAGCAACGCGTACCCCGCCTGCTGCCGTGGCTGGACCAGCGGCAGCCGGACGTCGTGTGCCTGCAGGAGACCAAACTGGCCGACGACGCCTTCACCACGCTGCTGGGCGACGCCCTGAAGGAACGCGGCTACGAGTTCGCCCTGTTCGGCGAAACGCAGTGGAACGGCGTGGCCCTCCTCTCGCGCGTGGGCCTCGAAGACGTTGCGGTAGGCGTGGCCGGCGCACCAGGCTTCCCCCACGTCGAGGCACGCGCCGTAGCGGCAACGTGTGGCGGCGTGCGTGTTCATTCGCTGTACGTGCCCAACGGTCGTGAGCCTGAGTCGGACCACTACAAGTACAAGCTGGAGTGGTTGGCCGCCCTGCGCGATGTGCTGGAAGCGGGCCCCAAGGACGCGTTGGTGTGCGGCGACATCAACATCGCGCCGGCCGACGCCGACCTGTTCGATCCCGAGGCCTACGTCGGCCACACCCACGTCACCGAACCAGAACGCGCCGCGTTGCAGGCCATTGAGGCGTTGGGGTTCCACGACGTCGTGCGCGACCGTTGGCCGAACGAACGCGTCTTCAGTTACTGGGACTACCGCGCCGGCATGTTCCATCGCGACCTCGGCATGCGCATCGACCTGATCCTCGCGTCGAGTTCCGTCGCGCCGCGGACCAAGGCGGCGTGGATCGACCGCCACGCGCGCAAGGGGACCGGGCCGAGCGATCACGCGCCGGTGATCGTGGACCTGGACGAGGCGCCGGACGGGGACATCGGGCCCGTGGTGCCGCCGCCCTCGTCGCCGGGCGCGAAGAAGAAGGTCAAGCTGCCCCAGGCGAAGTAGCGGGCGGCTGCAGCGTCACGGTGAACGCCGCCCCGCCTTCCGCGGCGGGCCCGGCCACGATCGTCCCGCCCATGCGCGTCACCAGACCGTGCACCAGCGCGAGCCCCACACCCGTGCCCACCGGCCGAGACTCCTGGTACCGCGCGTGCAACACCCCGCGGTCGAACGCCACGGCGTAGTCCTGCGCGGCCAGCCCCGGTCCGCCGTCACGCACCTCCAGGACGGCGGACAGGGCGAGCACGACCGGGTGGCCTGCCGGGGTGACGCGCAGGGCGTTCTCCATCAGGCCGTCGATGACCTGGCGCAGGCGGCGCGCGTCCGCCCAGACCACCGGTGAGGACGAGACCTCCAGCGTGAAGCGCACTCCTCGGGCGTGGCAGCGGGCGTGCCACACCTCGGCGGCGGAGCGGACCACGGGTTCCAGCGAGATGGCGGCCATGTCCAGGCGGAAGTCGTCGGCGCCCAGGCGGGCCAGGTCGAGCAGGTCGCTGACCAGGCGGTCGAGGCGGCGGGCCTCGTCCAGGATCACGGTGCCGACCGGAGCCACCTGGGCGCCGGAGACGACGCCGTCCGCCAGGGACTCGGCGAAGCCCGTCACGGCCGTCAGCGGCGTGCGGAGTTCGTGGGAGACGGAGAGCAGGAAGTCGCGTTGGCGGGATTCGCTGCGCTGCAAGGCGTCTGCCAGCGAGTTCACCGCCTGGCTCACCTCCGCCAGTTCGTGCGTGCCGGAGATGGGGACGCGCAGGTCCCGGCGGCCGGTGCTCATCGAGTGGGCGACCGAGGCCACCCGGCGCAGTGGGCGGGCCAGGAACGAGCCCAGGGCCAGACCGGCCAGGACCGCCACGGCGAGGCCGACGCCCAGGGCGATCATGATGTTGCGGATCAGCTTGCGGTAGGTGCCGGTGGTCTCGGTCTCCTGGACCAGGGCGAAGCCGCCCGCCCCCGACGGACGGGCCTCCACGTTCAGACGGCCGCTCACCCCGGACACAGGAGAACCCGACAGCACCTTGCGGTAGTCGACGGCGCGCACCGCTCGCACGGCCGCGCGGTCGGAGCCCGTGACGTCGCCCGACGCGGTGATCCGGACGATCGCGATGTCCTGGCCCTCCAGGATCTGCTCGACGCGGTTGTTCGAGATCTGGCCCGCGACCACGTCCGCCTGCGACCGCAGGAACTCGCGGCTCACCTGCTGCGACGTCGAGAGCACCAGGCGGATCGACACGAAACCCGCCACCACCACGGCCACGAACGCGACCCCCAGGCACAGCAACGCGATCCGTCCCGCGAGGTTCACGACGCGTCCGCCGAGTAGCCGACGCCACGCACTGTCCGAATTGGACTCAAAGCGCCGAACTTGGCACGTAGCTGGGCGATGTGGACGTCAACGGTTCGTGTGCCTGCCACGGATGAGTAGCCCCACACGGCCGAGAGCAGTTGCTCGCGCGAGAACACCTGCCGTGGGTTCTTCATCAGGTATGAAAGCAACCCGAACTCCGTTGACGTCAACGAGACCTCTGCATCACCGGCGAATGCGCGCCGTTCGCCTACATCGAGCCGTACGGAACCCACCTGCAAAACGTCCGACACGGCGCCAGAAGAGCGACGCAGCACGGTCCGCACGCGCAGAGCGAGTTCGCGTGGACTGAAGGGCTTCGTGATGTAGTCGTCGGCGCCCAGTTCCAGCCCGAGCAGGCGGTCCACCTCGTCGTCGCGGGCCGTCACGAACAGCACCGGCGTCCAGTCGCCGGCCGCGCGCATGGCCCGGCACACCTCGATGCCGTTCAGCACGGGCAGGCCGACGTCCAGCACCACCGCCACCGGCGAGAGCGAGCGGACCGCGGCCAGTGCCGCGTCCCCCGAGGACTCCAGGCGCACGCCGAAGCCGTCGCGCCGCAGGTACAGCGCCACCAGTTCGGCGATCGCCGGTTCGTCCTCCACGACGAGCACCAGGCCACGTTCCACGCGTTCACCCCGGCTGGTTGAGGTCCGACTCGATGCTGTTCAGCGTTGATTCCACATCATCGAGGTCCGACACCGGAGCCTCACCCCGGCACGCCGTCAGAGCGAACAGCAGAACGACGGCGGCGACCCACCTCACTTCGACCCGCAGTGCTCGGACTTGAACTTGGCGACCCGCTCGCCGGACTTCGCCAGCTTCACGAGCTGGGCGTCGCGCAGCTTCAGCCGCGCGTCCAGCACGTCCGCGCGCGCCGTGTTGCCGTTCTTGCGGGCGTCCGCGGCCTTCTGCTCGATCCACTTCTTCGAGCCCAGCGTCTCCGCGGTGCCGTTGATCTTGTCGGTCAGCGCCTTGACCTTGGCCTCGACCCGCGGCACCCGCTGTGAGCAGATCTTCTGCACCTTCTCCGGGCTGATGGTGATCGGTTCCTGCGCCGACGCGGTCCCCGCGCCCAGCAGCAGCATCCCGAGCACGAGCCCACCGATTCGCGAAATGTTCATGGCACAGAACGATGACCGGCGACGGTCAGAACGAGGTCCGCCGAA
The DNA here is from genome assembly GCF_033794685.1 of Streptomyces sp. ID05-26A. NCBI lineage: Bacteria > Bacillati > Actinomycetota > Actinomycetes > Kitasatosporales > Streptomycetaceae > Streptomyces > Streptomyces sp. ID05-26A. Next base: position 161,775 of record NZ_JARAYZ010000008.1, on the reverse strand, counting down.
TGTTCGGGTTGTGCAAAGATCACCGGCCGCGACGTCAGCGCAGGGCGATTCCGTGTCGTGCCGCCGCCTGCAGCATCGGGCGCATCCGGTCCCACACCCGTTCCGACCGCAGTTCCTCTGCCGCGTTCACCGCCCGCATCCCGACGGCCCGGCCCTGATCGAGGTCACCGTCGAGGAAGTGGCACGAGGCCAGCGAGATCAGGCAGAACGTCCAGCTGCGCGCCATCGCCGGCGCGAAGCCCTCGATCGCCGTGAGCAACGCGGGAACGGCCGTCCGCGTGTCGCCGAGCTCGGCGTGGACCGTGCCGGCCATCGCCGTCAGATCGGTCTCGTCGTGGAACCGCGCCCAGTCCGGCACGTGCGTCAGATCCGCGCACTCGAACGAGTCCTTCGCCTTCCCCAACGCGCGCAACGCCTCGGCGGAACGGGCCTGCCGCGCGTACGCCCAGGCCTCGTTCGAATACATGATGCTCGCTGCCAACGGCGCGAAAGCACCCCTCTGGAAGTAAGCCAGCGCATCACCTGGTGCGCCGTGATGCAGATGCACGCGCCCACGCCGATAAACGATGTTGGTCGTCAGGTCTTCGTCGTAACGGGCGAATTCCAGCGCACGGTCGAAATGGTGATACGCGGCTCCGATCTGGCCGCTGTCGAACGACGTCCATCCAGCCAGGTTGTGCAGGTCCGCGACCGCGGACAGCAGACGTGCCCGCACGGCGTCCGAGGCTTCCGCGGCCAGCAGCTGCTGCGCCCAGTAGATCCGCACGACGACGGCGTCGCGGCACGCCCCTCCTCCGAACCGGTAGTCGACCGAACGCAACGACCGGGTCTGCGCCTCCAGCTGTTCGACGTCGCTCGCGCCGATGCGGCTGGAGTGCGGGGGAGGGAAGTACGCAGGATCCGCCATGGGACACCCCTCTGCGCCGTTGAAATCTGAGCGTAGGGCGTTCACGGCCTGCGGTGGGGACAATCTGCGTGGGGTGGAATCCGCGGTGGAATGTGGTTGAACAGGTATTAATCCGGGTACGCGAAGACAAGTTGACAGCGCAATATTCTTGTATGAGGCGACACGCACATCTGCGGCTGGTGTCTTCGACCGAGGTGGAGGACACGACGCTCGCAGCGGTCCTGACCGCCGAGGACCTGGCCGAGCACCTGGGTCTCGACCCCTGCTCACGGGTGACGTGCGCCCTGCACCGGTGCTGGCTGCACCAGTGCGTCGACTCGTTCGACGCCGCTGCCGACCGCCAGATCCTCAGGGCCTACCGCACTAGCCTCGCGGCGACGCACGCGTAGTAGGGCGACGCACGCGTAGTAGAAAGACCTGGAAGAATTAAGCCTGGTGGGTGAACACGGCCGCCTCCGGGAGGTAGCTCGGAGGCCGCTGGCTGTCCTCCGGCACGTCGAGCAACGCCCAGATGATGTGCCGCCCACCGCCGGCCGGCGTCTCGCCCATCGTGAAGTTGCAGACGGCGATGGACGCGACGTTGCGGCGCATGATGTGCCACTGCTTGAGGTCGAAGCGTGCGGTCGTGCGCACCGCAACTGACAACTTGTCCCCACGCATGCGCAGCAGCAGCGCCATGGGGCTGTTGTCCTCGACGTGCGACACGAGTTCCACCGCCACCTGCGGTGCGACGTCGAGCATCGACTGGATGCCCCACCGCTCGCAGGCGCGTTCGGTGATCCGCTCGGCCACGTGGGGCAGGCAGCGGCACGTCGGCAACGGCGCGTCCACCCGGTCCTCGTGCTTGTGCCGCACCACCGCGGCCACGGCGGCCGAGGTCGTCGAGTGCATCGGGATGTGCCGGGGCAGGCCACGCGACTCCAGCGTGGAGCGCAGCTCGTGATCACTGACGACGAGGCTCATCGAGATGCCCGGCCACCGCGCCGCCGAGAGCCACACGACGTCGAACACCACCAGCAGCGCGGGAGACTCCGCGACCAGCTCGTCCAGCTCCACGACCACGCCGACGAGCTCCTTGGTGGCGTGGTCGAGCAGCACGTCCTGCACGCGCATGTACGTGATCCAGTCGAGCCGTCCGCTGAACCGGACGACGACCACGCCGTTCTGCTCCCGGACGTCCACGCCGAGGCTGTCGCCGGCCATGAGTCCCCCTCCCGCAGGCGTGTCCCAAGCCTTCAAGACTGGAGCGGTGACCGCGTGCTCCCTAGGGGGTAACTACCCGTGTTTCGCCGTTGGTGCCTCCGGGGGACCGCGTTGCAACGGGAGATCGCGCACACCTAGGGTGCCGCTGTGGGCGGTTCGCTTTCCCCAGGTCGCAAAGGTAATTTGCCTGCTGACACAACTACTTTCGTCGGCCGGAGGCACGACGTCACCGAGGTGCGGAGACTGCTGGCCGAGTCCCGCCTGGTCACCCTGACGGGTGTCGGTGGCGTCGGCAAGACGCGGCTGGCGTTGCGTGCTGCCTCCGAGACGAGCAGGGCGTTCCGCGACGGGGTCTGGTTCGTCGAACTGGGCGGCGTCACCGACCCGGAACTGGTCGTGCACACGGTCCTCGAGCAGTTGGGCGTCCACGACGACACCGTCCGCATGCACCGCACCGTCCTGGTGGAACACCTGCGCGACCGGCAGCTGCTGATCGTCCTCGACAACTGCGAGCACGTCGTGGAGGAGACCGCCGACCTGGTGGGCGCGTTGCTGCGCGGGGTCCCCGGCCTGCGCGTCCTCGTCACCAGCCGCGAACGCCTGGGCGTCGACGGCGAACACCTCTGGCAGGTCACGCCCCTGCCGCAGGACCCGGCGCTCGCGCTGTTCGCCGAACGCGCCGCCGCCGTCGAACCCGGCTTCGTGCTCGACCCGCGCAACCACGCGAAGGTCAGCCAGATCGTCACGCTGCTCGGCGGAATTCCACTGGCCATCGAACTGGCCGCGGTGCGCATGCGCGTGCTCAGCCTCGACCACTTGTCGTCCAGATTGGACAACACCTTCCGGGTGCTGGCAGAGGGAAAGCGCGGCGGCGACCCGCGTCACCAGACCCTGCACGCCGCCGTGGACTGGAGCTTCCACCTCTGCACGCGGTCCGAGCAGATCCTGTGGGCACGGGCGTCGGTGTTCGCGGGCACGTTCGACCTGGAGGCGGCGGAACGGGTCTGCTCCGGCGACGGTGTCCTGCCCGACGAGGTCATGCACTCGCTGATGGGCCTGGTCGACAAGTCCGTCGTGGTGTCCGAGCAACACCCGTCCGGCACCCGGTTCCGGCTGCTGGAGCCGTTGCGGCAGTACGGCCTCGGGAACCTGCGCGCGGCCGGCCGCGAACAGGTGATGCGCGAACGGCACCGCGACCACTTCATCGAGTGGGCCGAGCGCCGCGAGAAGGAGTGGTTCGGCCCCGCCCAGCCGCAGATCTTCAGCCTCACCCGCCTGGAGCACGCGAACCTGCGGTCCGCGCTGGACTTCTGCTTCGACCACGACGGCGACCACTGCGTGCACCTGGCCAGCACGCTGTGGTTCTACTGGGCGGGCTGCGGCATGCTCGGCGAGGGCCGGCACTGGCTCGACCGCGCCGTGGCGAGCGCGAAACCAGGCCCGGCGCGAGCCAAGGCGTTGTGGGTCAACGGGTACGTCTCGACGCTGCAGGGAGACCTGCCCGCGTCGATCCGGATGCTGGACGAGTGTCTCGCCTACGCGGTCGAGTCCGGCGACGGGGCCGCGCTCGCCTACGCCACCCACCGCATCGCCTGCACGCACCTGATCGGTGACGACCTCGACCTCGCGGACAGCGGGTTCGCGGAGGCCATGCGCCTGTACCGCGGCCAGGGCACGGTCAACAGCCACACCATGCTCGCCGGCATCGAACTGGCGATCTCGGCGACGTTCCGGCGCGACTTCGCCGCCGCCGAACGACTCTGCGTCGAGGCCAAGGCAGTCGGTGAGCAGCACGGCGAACTGTGGGCGCAGGCGTACGCGATCTGGGTGCTGGCCCTGTGCGCGTGGGTCAGCGGCGACTTCGCGCACGCCGACCGGCTCGGCCGCGAGTGCCTGCGGATCAAGCGCTCGTTCCACGACCTGCTCGGCATCGTGCTCGCGCTCGAGGTGCTCGCCTGGATCTCCGCCTCGCAGGGGAACGCGGAGCGCGCGGCCACGCTGCTGGGCGCCACCACCGAGATCTGGCAGTCGGTCGGCTACCCGATGTTCGGGTCGCGCTACTTCGGCGCCCCGCACGGCGAGTGCGAGTCGGCGACCATGTCCGCGCTGGGTGAGCAGGAGTTCCGGGCGGTGTTCCGCAAGGGCATGGACCTGGAGTTGGAGGACGCCATCGCGTTCGCCATCGGGGAGGAGGCGGCTCGGGAGGAGGCGCCGGTGGTGACCCTCACGCCGTTGACGCGGCGCGAGCAGCAGGTCGCCGACCTGATCGCCGGGGGGATGTCGAACAAGGAGATCGCGGCCCGGCTGGTCATCGCCCGGCGGACGGCGGAGGGGCACGTGGAGCGGATCCTGCAGAAGCTCGGGTTCACTTCGCGGGCGCAGGTCGCCACCTGGGTGACGAGACGTCGCAACTGAACGGCGGGGCTCGCGGACGCTCCCGGTACGGTGCACGTCACCTGAGCCGAGGGAGACAGGGTGGGCCGCACGCCTTTGGACGCGCCCCAGCGTCAGCAGGAGGTCTTCGCCGCTGTGCTCGGAGTGCTGGCCGAGGTCGGGTACGCGCGGTTCAACATGGACCTCGTCGCCGGCCGGGCGCGCGCCAGCAAGGCGAGCCTCTACCAGCGCTGGCCGTCCAAGGCGCGGTTGATCACGGACGCCCTGAAGGCGAACCTGCCGCAACTGTCGCAGCCGGACGAGGGCACGTTCGCCGAGGACGTCCGCCAGATCCTGCTGGCGTGGGGCGAGCCGATGCCGTTCGACACGGCCGGGATCTTCCTCGGGCTGCTCGAAGGCAGTCGCCAGGACGCCGATCTCGCGTGCCTGCGCGAGGAGCACGTCGACCGCGCCTACACCGAGCACCTGAGGGTCGCCGTGGAACGGGCGAAGGCGCGCGGTGAGTTGCCGGAGCGCCTCGACTCCGATGTCCTCATCACCGCGCTGATCTCGACTTTCGTTCTGCGCTCGGAAGAGCAGGGTGTCATCGAGAGCATCGTCGACGGCCTGTTGAGACCGTTGATCGGTGCTTTTCGGGCCAAATAACTCGTCAGGCCGTAGTCGTTGCGCTACGTTCGGTCATGGAGTCAACAGAACAGTTCTGTTCTATTGAGGGGGAATCCCGTGACTGAAGCTGCTGTCTGCCCGGTCCCGCACGAGAACCGCACGCACCCGCTGGGGGCGCCCGCCGGCTTCGAGGAGGCCATCAGCGCGGGCCCGGTGAGGATGCTCTGGCCCAACGGGGTCGAGGCCTGGGTCGTCAGCAGCTACGCCGGGGTGCGGCAGGTGCTCTCCGACCCGCGGTTCAGCGCGAACAAGGACGGCCAGCCCGAGATGCGCACCGAGGGCGAGCAGGTCCTCGGCCTGCCCGAGCCCGGCAACATGAACGTGATGGACGGCGCCGAGCACCTGCGCCTGCGCCGGCCGCTCGCGCGGGCGTTCATGGTCAAGCGCCTCAACGAGATGCGCCCGCGCATCCAGGAGATCGTCGACGAGCACCTCGACGCGATGGAACGTGCCGGAGCGCCCGCCGACCTGGTGTCCTCGGTCTGCCTGCCGGTGCCGTCGCTGGTGATCGCCGAACTGCTCGGCGTGCCGCCGGAGCACCAGGAACTGTTCCAGGCCACGGCCAGGGAGATGTTCGGCAAGAACGGCTCGCGCGCCGAGTACGAGGCGAAGGCCGCCGAACTGGGCGGCGTGCTCATGAAGGTCGTGGAGGAGAAGAAGGCGTCGGGCACCACCGACGACCTGATCGGCCTCATGGTCAACGACACCGACTTCGACATGGACGAGCTGCTGTTCCTCGCCATCGGGCTGCTCGCGGCGGGCCACGAGACGACGTCGAACTTCTTCGGCCTGTTCACCCTCACGCTCTTCGAGAACCCGGACCAGCTGGCGATCCTGAAGCGCGACCCGAGCCGTGCGGACGTCATCGTCGAGGAGCTGATGCGGTACACGGTCGGCAAGCTCGGCGGCGCGGGACTCGCGCGCAGGGCCACCGAGGACGTCGAGGTCGACGGCGTCACGATCCGGGCGGGCGACTGGGTCGCGGTGACGTTCCACGCCAACCTCGACGAGGAGCTGTGCCCGCACGCCGGTGAGCTCGACCTGGAGCGCAGGGCCGTGTCGCACCTCGGTTTCGGGTTCGGCCCGCACCAGTGCCTCGGCGCGAACCTGGCCCGTGCGGAGCTGCAGATCCTGCTCCGCACGCTGTTCACGCGGTTCCCGGACGTGCGCCCGGCGGTTCCCCTGGCCGAGATGGACTTCCGCGAGGACATGATCACGTACGGCGCGGCGACGATCCCGGTGGTGTGGTGACATGACGGTCCGGATAGACCAGGCGAAGTGCATCGGTTCGGGCCAGTGCGTGCTCGCCGCTCCGGACGTGTTCGACCAGTCGGACGACGACGGGCTCGGCCTGGTGCTGGTCGCCGAACCCTCCGCCGACCTGCTGCCGGGCGTTCGTGACGCAGTGGACAGGTGTCCCGCTCAGGTGGTCACCCTGGAAGAGTGAACTCGTGGGCCGAACCGGTGAGGAGTCGTCACGGGAAATGGATTCAGTTCCCGTGCGCTGACACCTCGTTGGCCCCTTTCCGATCACCACGAACGTCCGAAATCGTAGGCGCGACCACCACGGCGTTGTGGCGGTCGCGTCGACGTGTCCCGGGAGAGTCCAAAGACCCTTCCCGACCAGGCCCTACAGCGGGATGGTGTCGGCGCGCGGTGAGTACCGGCGGTGTGTAACGGGTATTCGTACAACGAGTGCGCGGCGCACGTCAGGAGGGCCAACCATGTTCAACGGCGATGCATTTCCAGATCGCGTGGACAAGACCGACGTGCGGCATGTCGAAACTCTGACGAGTGCGTTGCGGGCGCTCGACCACGAATACGGCGGTGGTGCGTGCCGGGACGCTTGCGTCGCCCTGTTGAACTGGGCCAACCCGTTGCTCGACACCGGCTCGTCCGGCCCGGTGGTGCACCGGCTCCAGGTGGCCATCGCGGACCTGCACAACCTGGCTGGCTGGGCGTCGTTCGACATGGGCCTGCTCGAGTCGGCGCACCTGCATTTCGGCCGTGCGATGAGCCTTGCGCGTGCGTCGGGCAACTGCGCGCTGGAAGCGAACATCCACTACCGCATGGGCCGCGTGCACCTGCACTACGAACTGGCCGAGGACGCTTTGTCGTCGTTCCAACGGGGTCTGCCCATCGCGCAGGCCAGCGGGTCCACACTGGCCGTGTCGATCCTGCACGCCAACGAGGCGTGGGCGTTCGCGAAGATGGGTGCGGAAAGGCAGGCGCTGCGCCAGTTCGCGCGCGCCGAGGACGAGTTCGAACGGTCGGTGGCCGAGGACGCACCGCCGTGGGCGCGCTTCTTCGACCTGGCCGACCTGGTGTCCATTGGCGGCATGGTGCACACCGAACTCGCGCGCACGTGCGACGTGAAGTACGCGCGGTCGGCGATCCAGCTGCTCACCAGGGCGATCTCCTCCGGCGGTGAGAACGCGTCGCGCAGCCAGTCGTTCCGGCTGGCCGCGCTCGCCGTGAACCACCTGGTGCAGAACGACGCCGAACAGGCGAGAGACGTCGGAGAACAGGCGATCGCGCTGTCCGGTCCCATCCGCTCGGCCCGCACGCGCGATCGCATGCGGCCGTTGAAGCAGGAGGCGGAACGGTTGCGGGGCAACGAGGCGGCGGACGACCTGGTGTCACGGCTGGGGAAGTTCATGACGTCGTCGCGGGGCGCGGCCTGATCGGAGGCGCCGCCGGGACCCGAGGAGAGGTTTGGGCTTTCGGGTCCCGGCGACACCGTCTGAAGAGGAGCGGCGCCGCCTGGGGGGCCAAGACGCCGCTCCAGCCTGTGGGTCAGCGGTCGAATCCGGAGAGCGACGCCTCGGCGGTCGCGAAGGTTGTCGTCCTCATGGGCGAGAAGCATCACGCGGCCCGCTGACATTTCGCTGACACCTCGGGTTACCGGCTGGTTAGGATCGGGCCCATGCAACGGCGGTGGGGGTTCAGGGTTCTCGGATCGTTGCAGGTCATCGACTCTGGCCGCGCGGTGGAGCTGCGCTCGGCCAAGCAGCGTGTCCTGCTCGCCGCGTTGCTGATGAAGGCGAACGCGCCAGTCTCCTCGTACGAGCTGATGGAACATCTCTGGGGCGAAGAGCCGTCAGGTGCGGCGCGCGCGACCCTGCAGACGTACGTCATGCGGTTGAGACAGTCGCTGGACGACCTGGCCGACCGCAAGCTGGTCCGCACGTGGCCCACCGGCTACTCGATCCACCTGGAAGACGACCAGCTCGACCTGCTGACGTTCCAGCGGCTGCGCGCCGAGGCCCGCCGCGCGCCCGACCTGGAGACCGAGGCCCGCCTGCTCGGTGAGGCCGCCGCGTTGTGGCGCGGCCCGGCGCTCGACCAGGTGTCGTCGCTGCGGATGGAACAGACCGACGTGCAGCGCCTGAACGAACAGCGCTGGGAGGTCCTGGAACGCCGCAACGACGCCGAACTGCAGCTGGGCCGGCACGACCAGGTCGTCGACGAGCTGCGCTCGCTCGTCGCGGAACACCCGCTGCGCGAACGCTTCTGGTTCCAGCTGATGCTCGCCCTGCACCGCACCGGCCAGCAGGCGCAGGCCCTCGACGTCTACCGGCGGGCCAGCGAGGTGCTCGCCGACGAGCTCGGCATCGACCCGAACGCCGAGCTCCGCGCACTGCACATGGAGGTGCTGGCGGGCTCGTCCGCGCCGGTCGCCGTCCAGTCCGGACCTTCCTGGCTGCCGCCCGCCGTCGGCGACTTCTCCGGGCGCTCCGCCGAGGTGACGCGGTTGACGGCCGGGCTGCGCGCCGGCGGGACGTGGACGATCACCGGACCCGGTGGCGTCGGCAAGACCTCGCTGGCCGTGCACTGTGCCCACGTCGTGCGCGACGGGTTCCCGGACGGCCAGCTGTACCTGAACCTGCGCGGCGGTGAGCAGAAGCCCGTCGAGCCCGCCGCGGCCCTGGACCGCCTGTTGCGCGGCCTGGGAGTCTCGGGTGGCGCGATCCCGTCCTCTGTGGAGGATCGGGTCGACCTGTACCGGGACCTGTTGTCGGACCGGCGGATCCTCGTGGTGCTGGACAACGCCGTCAACGAGGCGCAGGTCCGGCCGTTGCTGCCGGGCACCACGTCCGGTGCCGCGCTGGTGACCTCCCGGGCCGCGCTGGCCGGTCTCGAGGCCGCGCACGTCGTGCCGTTGGACGTGCTGCCCTCCGCCGACGCGCTGGCGTTGCTGCGGGCCGCCGTCGGCGAGGCCCGGTGTGCCGCCGAACCCGCTGCGGCACAGGAGATCGTGACGTACTGCGGCAGTCTGCCGCTGGCGTTGCGGGTGGCGGCGGCCCGGCTGGTGGCGCGCCCGCACTGGCAGCTCGCGAAGCTCGCCGGCCGGCTGTCCGACGAACGCCGCCGGTTCGACGAGCTCTCGCTGGGCGATCTCGACGTGCGCGCTTCCCTGGCGCTGTCCTACGACGGGCTGGACGCGTCGCACCGGACCGCGTTCCGCTTGCTGTCGCTGGTCGACACGCCGGACTTCCCGGCCTGGGTGGCGTCTCCGTTGCTGGGACTGGACCTCGACGACGCGGAGGACAACGTCGAGGCACTGGTCGACGCACGGCTCGTCGACTACGCGGGACGCGACGGCCTGGGACAGGTGCGATACCGGCTGCACGACCTGCTGCGCGCCTTCGGCCGGGAGGCGGCCACCGAGGAGCCGGCCGTCGCACTGCGGCCGTTGTTCGAGCAGTGGCTCGACCTCGCGACGCGGGCCGACGTGGAGCTGCCGCACCAAGGCATCCGGCCGGAACCCCTTGCGCTGGAACGGTTCGACCTCGGCGACGCGGCCGACTGGTTCGACGCCGAGTGGCTGAACGTCCACGCCGTGATCACGCAGGCCGCCGCCCTGGGCCTGGGCGCGCTGGCCGCCGAGCTGGCGATCAGGTCGGCGGCGTTCTGCGACCTGCGGGCGCGGTTCGACGACTGGGAGCAGATCAACGCGCTGGGACTCTCCTGCGCACCCGCCGCACGCCGGCCGATGTTGTTCCAGCAGCGCGGGATCCTGCGGGTCCGGCTGCACGACTACAACGCCGCGTCCGCCGACTTCCAGGCCGCGCAGGAGGGTTTCGCCGCCGCCGGCGACACGTGGGGCGAGGCCTACGCCTGGTACGGCATGGGGTGGATGCACGAGTGGAGCGGTCGATCCGCGGAGGCCCGTGAGGCCCATCGTGAGGCCATGACCCGATTCGTGGCCTCCAGCAATCCACACGGCGAGATCGAGGTGCTGTGTTCCCTCGGCGCGATCGAACGCCGAGCAGGCGGACTGACGGCCGCTCAGGACTACCTGGAACGGGCCCGGCGGCTGGCCGCGCGGATGGGGGACGAGCAGAGCGAGTTGATGGCGGCACTGGAACTGGGGCGGCTGCACCAGTTCACGGGACAGCTGGACGACTCCGCCGCGTTCCTGCGGTCCTCGCTGGCCGCGGCGCAGAAGCTCGGGGACCCGGACCTGGCCGCCAACATCCGGCTGTTCCTGGCGGACACGCTGGTCCGGTCCGGGCAGGACCCGCTGGCCGAGGAGCAGTTGCGGCAGGCCTGGGAGTTCTTCGAGGAGCACGACGACCGGCAGGGCCGGATCTGGGTGTGGCGCCTGAGGTCCGGGATGGCCGAGTCCGCCGAGTCCGCACTGGAGTTGGCCTCGATGGCCATGGAGCAGGCCCGGAAGATGGGGTCGCCGCCGGAGTTCGGGCGGTCGTTGCGGGTGCTGGGCAATGCGCTGGAGCGGTCCGGGCGGCCCGAGGAGGCGCGGGAGCACTGGCGGCTGGCCGAGGAGACGCTGACGGCGGCGGGGTTCCAGGCCGAGGTCGACGAACTGCGACTGGCCACTAGCCCTGGTTCTGGCTGAGCACCGTGTCGACGGTGACGCCGGACGCCACGATCATGCTGCGCAACGGGTCCGGCACCTGGTGGTGGAACTGCACCACGTAGTTGTCCGCGGTCGAGAACATCGCCTTCGCCATGCCCTGCCACGTCTTGGTGATGCGCCCGACCTCGGTGCCGGTGTGGTCCTGCAACGAGAAGTTCCACGCGCGCCAGTTCTCCGCGTAGATGCCGCCGACCTGCATCCCGTTGCACACGTAGGCGAAGCGGACCTTGCCGAAGACGTTCTCCTGCACGATCTCGCCGATCGGCACGCCGTCGCCGCGCTCGACCAGGACCTTCGACTTCCACATCGTCGCGGGACGGGTGACGCGCAGCAGCGGAAGGCCTTGCAAGTCCCGGATCTCGAGGCGGACGTCGAGCATCGAGTCCATCTTGGTGAAGGCGCGCAACGCTTTGGCGGCGCCGGACTGGCCGACCTGTTCCACCGTGCCGATGTGGCGGGCGTGCTGGTCGTAGACGACGTAGGAGTTCGACATCTCGACGAGCTTCGCCTTCTGGTTCACGACCAGGACCGGCTCGGTGAGCAGGGTGCCGCCGCCTCCGGTGACGACGCCCTGGACACCCGCGCGCTGGACCTGGTGCGCCACCCGGTCCTGGCCGGTGCCGCCCATCTGCACCTCGGTGTGGTGGGCGTCGGACCGCTCCTGGCGCGGCTGCACGTGGGGCGTCCACTGGGTGCCGTCCCACCACCGGACGAAACGCGGGTCGGCGTTGTCCGGGTACCAGCCGGGCGCGGTGCTCATGCCGTGAGCGTACGACTTCGCACAGCCGTCGGCGCCAGGCGACGGGGCACTGATGTCGCCTGGCGGTCCGACGTGCGGCGGATCAGCTGACCGTGATCGCACCCGCCGGGCAGAGGCCCGCCGCTTCCTTCGCGGTGGCCTCGTGCTCGGCGTCCGGGTGCTCGACGAGGAGCAGCACCGTGCCGTCCTCCTCGCTCTGGTCGAACAGGTCCGGGTCGGTCAGGACGCACATGCCCGAACCACAGCACTTCGTCTGGTCGACGGAGATCTTCATGCCGACCACGCTACTGGCAGCGAGTGGACCCCGTAGATGCCCATGTCGGTGCGCAGCGGCACCTCCTCGGGATCGATGTCGAGACGCAGGTCCGGGAACTCCTGGAACAGCCTGGAGAAACCGATCCGCATCTCGATGCGCGCGAGCTGCTGACCCAGGCACTGGTGGATGCCGTGCCCGAACGCCACGTGCCCGCTCGCCGGGCGGCGCAGGTCGAGCTCCTCCGGGTTGCCGGGGAACTTCTCCGGGTCGCGGTTCGCGGCGGGCATGTGCATCACGACGGTGTCGCCCGCCTTGATGAGGTGGCCGTCGATCTCCACGTCCTCGACGGCGGTGCGCGTCGGTCCGAAGTGGATGATCGACAGGTACCGCATCAGCTCCTCGACGGCGTTGTCCACGACGTCCGGTTCGTCCTTGAGGATCTGGAGCTGTTCCGGGTGCCGCAGCAGCGTGAACGTGCCCAGGCCCAGCATGTTCGCCGTGGTCTCGTGGCCGGCCAGCAGGAGCAGCAGCGCCATGTTCGACGCTTCCTCGTCGGTCGGCTCACCGGTGGCGAGCAGGTCGCTGATCATGTCGTCGCCCGGGTCCGCCTTCTTGCGGACGATCAGCTCGCGCATGAACACCTGGATGCGCGCCATGGCCTCCATGGCCTCTTTGAACGTCGACTCCAGGCTCAGCAACTTCGTCGTGTCTTCCTGGAACCTGTGCCGCTCGTCGTAGTCGACGCCGAGAATCGCGCAGATCACCAGCGACGGCACCGGAAGCGCGAACTCCTTCACGAGGTCCGCGCGACCGTCGAACGTGCGCAGGTGCTTGAGCTGGTCGTCGACGATCGTGCCGATCCACTCGGACAGCTGGTTCATCCGCCGGACGGTGAACTGGCCCTGCAGCATCCTGCGCAGCCGGGTGTGGTCCGGCGGGTCCTGGTTCAGGAACATGCCCGGCTCGACCTTGCGCTTCTCCGCCGGCGCCTCGCCCTGGAACCTGACGTCCAGCAGGTGGTGCTGGGCGGGGTCGTTGGTGAACTTCGGGCTCCCCAGCACCTCGCGCACCTGGTGATGCCCGGTGACGAGCCAGCCGAGGTGACCGTCGGCGAACTTCAGCCTGCTGATGCGGGCCTGCTCGCGGATCCGGGTGACCTCGACGGGCGGGTCGAACGGGGTCTGGCGCGTCGTGGGCAGTTTGTCGGAGATCAGTTCGGTCATCTCGCACACCTCCCGAGTGCTCGGCAGAAGACCTATTTCGAAGCTACAGAAGTTTCATGACTTCGTGAAGGCAAATTCAGGGTCACGGACCGCCATGAGCCGAAATCCGTCCGCATCTGCCGGTCGTGCGTCGCGACGGCCACGGCGGCGCTGGTCTGGTGAAGGGCCTCCGTCAGCTCGTCGACCAGGGTGATCGACAGGTGGTTGGTCGGTTCGTCGAGGAGCAGGACGTGCGGTGAGCCGCTCAGCAGGATCGCCAGCTCCAGGCGCCTGCGTTGCCCAGTGGACAGGCGGCCGACCGGGCGCACCAGGTCTTTCCCTCTGAGCAGACCGATGTCCTCCACGCGCGAACACAGCTGGACCGCCGTCGCGTCCTCGTCCTCGAACGCCGACTCCTGGGCCAGCAGCGCGACCCGGCCGACGTGGTGCACCGTGCCGCGGGCAGGCTCGACGCGACCGGCGAGCACGCCCAGCAACGTCGACTTGCCCGCCCCGTTCGGGCCGGTGATCAGCAGCTTCTCGCCCGCGCTGAGCGAGATCGGCTCGGTGAGGCGCAGCCTCCCTGGCACTTCGAGCGGGGTGGCGTGCAGCAGGTCGCCACTCGCCTCCAGCTCCGGCGGCGTGAAGCGCAACGGGGGCGGGGGAGCGCCGACGCGCTGATCGCCCAGCTCTTCGAGCCTGCGGGCGACGGTGCGCATCTTGTTCGCCGCACGCGTCGTGCGCTGGTGCTTGCCCGTGCCCTTCGGAGGGCGCCAGCCGTCCTTCAGACGGGCCTGGGCGCGGTCGACCTTCTCGGCCAGCTCGTCGTGCTCGGCCCCCTCCTGGGCGAACCGCTGCTCCCACCGCTGACGTTCGACGCGCTTGGCCTCCTTGAACGCCCGGTAGCCGCCTCCGTGCAGGTGCACCTCGCCGTCCGGGGACGGGTCGAGGTCGAGCAGCTGGGTGCAGACCTCGTCCAGCAACGTGCGGTCGTGGCTCACGAGCACCACGACGCCGTGGTGCTGTTGCAGGCGTTCGGTCAGGAACGCCAGCGCGCCCGCGTCGAGGTGGTTGGTCGGCTCGTCCAGCAGCAGGACGTCGGCGCGTTCGGCGAGCAGGCACGCGAGTCGCACGCGGTAGCGCTGACCCACGCTGAGCCGCTGGAGTTCCACGGACCTGTCGTGGTCGGCGTCGAGGGCCTTGAGCGCGATCTCGGCGCGGCGCTCGGCGTCCCAGGCCTCGATGTTCTCCGCGTGGGACAGGGCCTTCTCGTAACGCTCCTCGTCGAACGGCGTCGCGGCAGCGTCCAGTTCGGACAGCGCCTCTCGGCTCTCGCGCAACGCCTCCGCCAGCAGGTCGCCCACCGTTTCGCCTTCGTGGAACGGCATTTCCTGTTGCACCAGGCTCAACGAGCCGTGCCGGGTGACAGTTCCCTGGTCCGGCACCAGGTCTTCGGCGAGCAGGCGGAGGAGGGTGGTCTTGCCGCGGCCGTTCTCGCCGATGATGCCGAGACGCCGGCCCGCGGAGACCGTCAGCGAGATGCCGTCGACGACGGGCCCGGCCTCATAGCCCTTGGTGAGATCTTGGGTCGTCAAATGAACATGCGAACGCACGGGGATCCTCTTTTGGGTACGCGAAATCAGGACGTGTTGCGCGGGGGCACACGTCCTTGATCAGAGGTAGAAGACCCCGTACCCGAATCCCATGAAACCCACGGTACTTACGGTCGCAACGCCTTTTCGACGGCGTTCTTGAGGTCCAGCACGCTCTCCTCGGTGCCGGGAGCCGGCCCGACCGTGCTGCCGCCGCCGACGAGCCGGTAGAACAGCAGGCCCTCCAGGAACGCCGTGAAGTGCGCCCCCGCCCGTTCGGGATCCTCGTGGCCCAGCATCTTCGCGAGCGCCGTGGCCTGCTCACGCGGGGAGTGGACGAGGATCGACTTCAGCTCGGGGTGGTGCGTGGCCTCGAGCATCGCCGCGTACCTCGCGAGCGTCCTGTTCCGCTCGACCAGCCAGCTGTCGAGCGTCCTCGCGATGCTGCCCGCGACGTCGTGGGGATCGGGCACCACGTCGAGCCGCTCCTGGTCCGCGAGCCGCTCGACGAACCCCTCGATCAACGCCTTGCGCGTGCGGAAGTACGCGCTGGTGGAGCCTTCCGGCAGACCCGCCCGCCGGTCGACCGCGCGGTGGGTGAGCCCTCGCATGCCCTCCTCGGCGACGAGCTGG
This sequence comes from Streptomyces sp. ID05-26A, assembly GCF_033794685.1. NCBI lineage: Bacteria > Bacillati > Actinomycetota > Actinomycetes > Kitasatosporales > Streptomycetaceae > Streptomyces > Streptomyces sp. ID05-26A. Next base: position 146,278 of record NZ_JARAYZ010000008.1, on the reverse strand, counting down.
ATCGCGGTGTCGGTGATGAGCTCTCGGCGCACTGTGGTTCCCGTCTCTCTACAGCTGTAGTCTACAGGTGTAGTGTCCTCTACACCTGTAGAGGAGGAAGCGATGAAGGCGATCGTGGTGGGCGGCGGCATCGGCGGGCTGGCGACGGCGGTGTCGTTGCGCCGCGTCGGGTGGGAGGTCGTCGTCCACGAGCGCGCAGCCGCGTTCGGCGAGATCGGCGCCGGTGTCGGCGTGATGCCGAACGCGCTGCGGGCGTTGGAGTGGATGGGCCTCGACGACGAGATCCTGCGGCTGGGCACGCCCCGCGTGTCGGGTGGCGTCCGGTCCGACGACGGGCGCTGGCTCGTGCACGTGCCCGACGTGGGCCAGGAGAAGGTCATCGCGATGCACCGCGCCGACCTGCACGGCGTCCTGCTGCGCGCGTTGCCGCCGGAGATCCTGTTCACCGACGCCGAGGTGACCAGCACCGAAGACCTGGACGCCGACGTCGTGGTGGCGGCGGACGGCATCAACAGCCGGCTCCGCGCGGAAATGCTGCCCGGCGCGCCGGGACCGGAGTACGCGGGGGCGACGGCGTGGCGAGGAGTGGCGCCGGGACCGTACGACCTGCCCATCTCGCAGACGCTCGGTCCTGGCGGGGAGGCGGGCATCCTGCCGCTGGGGGACGGCCGGGTCTGCTGGTACGTCGCGGCCGTCGCGCCCGCCGGCGCCGACCTCGATCCGGTGTCGTTGTTCGCCCGGTGGCACGACCCGCTGCCCGAGTTGCTGGCGTCGACCCCGGACGTGATCCGGCACGACATCTACCAGCTGCCGTTGCTGCCGACGTTCGTCAAGGGACGGGTCGCGTTGCTCGGCGACGCGGCGCACGCGATGACGCCGTACCTCGGGCAGGGCGCGTGCATGGCGTTGGAGGACGCGGTGACTTTGGCTCTGTGCAACGGTGATCTCGCGCGCTACGACGCTTTGCGACGGCCGCGCACGCGGTCCGTCTGGAAGGGATCGCGGATGGCGGGCAGGTTCGGGATCGAGATGCGGTCGCCGATCGCCTTGGCGTTGCGCAACTTCGTGTTCCGCGCGATGCCACCTTCGTTGGCAATTCGAGGGATGACTCAGTTCTCCGCGTGGGAGATGCCGACCGAAGTTCACTCGAACGGGTCGAATCCAGCGGTGAACTGAATCACCGGTCAATGTTTGGTCTCGGCCAGATAACAGTCGAAAACCACTCTTTGTCCCACTGTTTGTCACCCGGTTGCTGTATCAAGTAATCGCTGTGCGTATCGGACGTGCGTCAGTGATCCAGATGGCGTAACGCGACAGGCGGTTTCCGCTCCACGAAAGCGCAACTACGGTCGCTCGCCATGACCCCCGTCCCGACTGATGTGTTGCCCCGTTCCCTCACGGCGCTTCCCCCGGCGCAGGTCGAGAACACCGGCGAGATCGACATCGCCGAGGCTGAGGACTTCGTCCGACAGCACCACGCCGAACATCCGGACCTCGGTCCAGTCGAGGCCAGGCTGGCCGAGGTGCACGCGGAGATCGCCGCGACCGGCACCTACCGCCACACGACCGCCGAACTGACCTTCGGCGCACGGGTGGCCTGGCGCAACAGCTCCCGCTGCATCGGCCGTCTCTACTGGCGGAGCTTGAAAGTGCGCGACCAGCGCGAGGTGTCGACGCCCACCGACGTCGCGAAGGAATGCGTCGAACACCTCCGCGTGGCCACGAACAAGGGCAAGATCCGGCCCGTCATCACGGTCTTCGCCCCGGCCGAGCCCGGCACGCACGCGCCGCAGATCGTCAACGAGCAGATCATCCGCTACGCCGCCTACCGCGGTACCGACGGCGGAGTGCTCGGCGACGCGCGGAACCTGGCGCTGACCGAACTCGCGATGAAGCGCGGCTGGAAACCGCCCGCCACGCGCGGCCCGTTCGACGTGCTGCCGCTCATGGTGTCCTGCAAGGGCCACGAGCCCGCACTCGTCGAGATCCCCGCCGACGACGTGCTGGAAGTCCCGCTGTCGCACCCGGACTTCCCGTGGCTGGGAGCGCTCGGCGTCAAATGGCACGCCGTGCCCGCCATCAGCAACATGCGCCTGCGCATCGGCGGCATCGACTACCCGTCGGCGCCGTTCAACGGCTGGTACATGGGCACCGAGATCGGCGCCCGCAACCTCGCCGACCACGACCGCTACGACCTGCTGCCGTACCTCGCCAAGCGAATGAGCCTGGACACGTCGTCGGAGGCGACGTTGTGGCGCGACCGAGCCCTGGTGGAGCTCAATCGCGCCGTCCTGCACTCGTTCGCGGAGGCCGGGGTCACGATCACGGACCACCACACCGAGTCGCAGAGGTTCCTGACACACCTGGAGAAGGAGGAGGCCGCCGGACGCACCTGCCCCGCGGACTGGTCGTGGATCGTGCCACCCGTGTCGGGCGGGATCACGCCGGTGTACCACCGCTACTACGACTCGGAGGAACTGCTGCCGAACTTCTTCCCCGCCGGCAAGCCTTCCGGGTGCCCTGTGCCCCATTGATCTTTGGCGGCACACTGACCGGGTGCAGCTCACCCGCAGCCTGACGCTGACCGACGCCGTGTTCGTCGGGCTCGGCTCGATGATCGGCGCCGGAGTGTTCGCCGTGTTCGCCCCGGCCGCGGCGGCGGCCGGGTCCGCGTTGCTCGTGTCGCTGGTGATCGCGGGCGCGATCGCCTGCTGCAACGCGTTGTCGAGCGCCTGGCTGGCCGCCCGCTACCCGCAGTCCGGCGGCACGTACGTCTACGGCCGCGAACGACTCGGGCGCGTGTGGGGCGACCTGGCGGGCTGGGCGTTCGTGCTGGGCAAGACGGCGTCGTGCGCCGCCATGGCGTTGACGGTAGGCGCCTACGCGGGCTGGCCGAAACCCGTCGCGGTCGCGGCGATCGTGGCGCTGACCGTGCTGAACCTGACCGGTGTCCAGAAGTCCGCGCTGGTCACTCGCGTCATCGTGATCGCTGTGGTGTTCGTGCTGGTGCTGACGTCCGTCACGGCGCGAGGAGCTGTGCAGCCGGCGGAGTTCCTGCCCACAGGAATCCTTCCCGCCGCCGCGCTGCTGTTCTTCGCGTTCGCCGGCTACGCGCGCATCGCGACCATAGGAGAGGAGGTGCGCGAACCCGCAAGGACGATTCCACGCGCCGTGGTCGTCTCCTTGGGCATCACACTGGTCGTCTACGCGGTCGTGGCCGTGGTGGCGCTGAACGCGTTGGGTGCTGATCTGGCTTCGTCGACCCTGGCCGACGTGTCGCCGTCGCTCGCGCCCGTGATCCGGGTGGCCGCGTGCCTGGCCGCTTTGGGCTCGTTGCTCTCGTTGCAGCTCGGGGTGAGCCGGACCGCGCTGGCGATGGCGCGCGACCGCAGGCTGCCGGGGTTCATGGCCGACCTGCGCTGGGCCGAGATCGCCACCGGACTCGTGGCGATCGGGCTGGTGCTCACCGTCGACGTCACGCGCGCGATCGTGTTCAGCTCGTTCTGCGTGCTGCTCTACTACGCGATCGCCAACGCCAGCGCGTGGACGCTCGGTAAGCGCGTCGTGCCCGCGATTGGGCTGGCAGGGTGCTTGATCCTCGCCGGTGCGGTGCTCTGGCAACTTTGAAGGCTCCCCGCCCTGTACGGGCTGTGTGGGGATTCTCGGCTCAGGCTGCCTGCTCGTCCGGCGGACGAGCAGGTCTTGTGCCGTCATCACCGACCGGGTTCAAACCTGCCAGGATCAGCATTATCGCTGCGGAGTTCTTGTCTCTGGGAGACACGGCCCCGCACGACGTGCAGGTGTAGGTCCGTTCGTGCAGTGGCAAGGCGTGCTTGGCTCTCGCACCGCATGCCGCGCAGTCCATCGTGGTGTGTTTCGGGTCCACCAGCCGCAGATCGCGGCCGTGCTTGCGGGCCATCGTGATCAGCTCACGCTTGGTGGCGCCGATCGCGGCGTCCGCGGCTTTGCGGGCCATAGCGCACTTCGCCAGGAATTTCGGCCGGAAGTTTTCCACGGCTAGCGCGTCATGGTCGCGAACAACCTGCTTGGCCCATTTGCGGCCGGTGTCCTGTCGTCGTCGGGCGACCATCTTCTGGATCTTCGCCGCTTGCCGCTTGGCTGCGTGGTAGCCCTTCGAGCCGGGCCGGCCCTTCGCCGGGCGGCGACGGGCCATCATCCGCTGATACCGCGCCATGCCCTTCGCGGCCTTCTTGCCGTGCTGAGGGTGCGGCAGGTCGTAGGCGTCGCTGGTGGTGGTGGCGAGTTCCTTCACACCCCAGTCGATGCCGATCACCCGGCCGGTCAGGGGCAAGGCCTGGACGTGTGTCCGGACGACGAAGGAGCAGTACCAGTGGCCGAGGTTGTCGTGGTGAACGCGCACTGACGACGGCGCGGCGGGCAACTCCCGCGACCACAACGGCCTCACCGCGATTCCGCCCGCCAGTCGTAGTACTCCGTCGCGCAACCGGAACCCGCGTTGGGTGTAGTTGAGTGTCGGCTCGGCCAGGGATCGCTTCTTGAAGTGCGGCATCCCGGCGCGCTGCCACTGCGGTACCCGCTCCCGTACGTCCTTGAGCGCCTTGGCGCGCGACCCACCGAAATCTCGGACGACCTGCTGCTGGGCAACCGACGAGCCTGCTCGCAACCACTCATGCTCGGCACGCCAGCCTGTCAGGAGTTTGTCCAACTGTGCCGGACCGCACGTGCGCGGGTAGCCAGGATTCTCGCGGTTGTACGCATGGGTCTCACGCGACCGCGCCACGCACTGGTTCCACACCCATCGGCAGCGATCCCACTCGGTCAGCAACATGCGGCGCGCGGACGAAGACAGGCGCAGCCGGTAGGTGTACCGGGCCACACTCGACTGCTCCGCCATGCAGGTGACCATGTCGAACAGATGTTCACCCCGATCGGGTGATCGCGCTTCTGGCAACTGTGATGTGGCCCAGGTCACCTTTGATCGCGTAACGTGCGTACGGTGAAAGTGGGAACCCCCGCAGAGTCGCGGCCCGCCGAGCGCCGAGTCGCCTGCGTACCGGAAACGGTGACGTCGCTGGTCGACGCTGGACTGACCGTGCACGTACAGGAAGGCGCCGGGCGTCACGCCCACGCCCTCGACGCCGCGTACCGCGCGGCAGGGGCGACGGTGACACCCGAGGACCCGACGTCGGAATCCGACGTCGTCGTGTCCGTGCAGCCGTTGACCATCGACCAGGCCTCCGCGTTGAAACCTGGCGCCATCACCATCAGCTTCCTGCAGCCGGCCAATGAGCGAGCACTCCTGGAGGTCTACCGCGACCGCCGGGTGACGTCGTTCAGCTTCGACCTGCTGCCCCGCGTGACCAGGGCCCAGAGCGCGGACGCCCTGTCCTCGCAGGCTTTGGTGGCGGGCTACCGGGCCGTCCTGGTCGCCGCCGAACGACTACCGCGCTTCCTGCCGATGTTCACCACCGCCGCCGGCACCGTGCCGCCGGCGAAGGTGCTGGTGCTCGGAGCCGGAGTCGCCGGACTGCAGGCGATCGCGACCGCGCGCAGGCTCGGCGCCGTCGTCGAGGCGTACGACGTGCGCAAGGCGGCGGGGGAGGAGGTCCGCAGCCTCGGCGCGAAGTTCCTCGAACTCGAACTGGAGACCCAGTCCGGCGTCTACGCGTCCGTGCAGTCCGAGGAGTTCCTGGAACGCCAACGAGAACTCATCGGCGAGCACGTGGCGGCGTCCGACGTCGTGATCACCACGGCCGCCATCCCCGGCCGCAAGGCCCCGGTCCTCGTCACGACGGACATGCTCAAGGCCATGGCGCCCGGCTCCGTCGTGGTCGACCTGGCGGCGGAGTCCGGCGGCAACTACGCGGGATCCGTTGCGGGACAAGAGACCTGGGTCGGTGACGTGCTCGTGCACGGCGCGTTGAACCTGCCGTCGTCCATGCCGGTGCACGCGAGCAAGCTCTACTCGCGCAACGTGCTGAACCTGCTCAAGCTCATGATCGCGGACGGAGCCGTGGCGCCGGACCTCTCGGACGAGGTGCTCGACGGCTGCTGCCTCACCCACGACGGTCAGATCCGCAAGGAGTCGCCGTGATCGACCTGCTGACGATCTTCGTGCTGGCCGTGTTCGTGGGCTTCGAGGTGGTCTCGAAGGTGTCCACGATCCTGCACACACCGCTGATGTCCGGTGCGAACGCCATCCACGGCGTGATCCTGGTCGGCGCGATCCTGATCACGGGGTCCGCCGAGAGCACGCTGGAGCTCGTGCTGGGGTTGGTCGCGGTCTTCCTGGCCACGGTCAACGTCGTCGGCGGGTTCGTGGTGACCGACCGGATGCTGGAGATGTTCAAGAGATGACGGTCCAGCTGATGTACCTCGTCGCGTCGGTGTGCTTCGTCCTGGCGCTGAAAGGCCTGAGCTCGCCCAAATACGCGCGCTACGGCAACTTCATCGGCGCGTTCGGCATGCTGGTCGCCGTCGTCACCGCGTACCTCCACGGCGTCGTCCACAACGGACTGTGGATCCTGATCGCCATCGCACTCGGTGTCGTCGTGGGCATTCCGGCCGCGCGCTCGGTGAAGATGACGGCCATCCCGCAGATGGTGGCGCTGTTCAACGGCGTCGGTGGCGCGGCGGCGGCGTTGGTGGCGCTGGCGGAGTTCTTCGCGGTGCCGGACACGACGGTGATGTTCCGGCTGGCGACCGTGCTGACGGTGCTGATCGGCTCGGTCAGCTTCTCCGGTTCTGTGGTCACGTTCCTGAAGCTGCAGGAGCTGATGACGACCCGCCCGGTGTTGTTGCCGGCCGGGCAGCAGCTGGCGATCGCGGCCGGTGTCTCGTCGGTTGCCCTGTGCGCGTTGACGATGGCGGTGCCGAACGGGTTCCTGCTGTGGTTGCTGGCGGTGGTCGGGCTCGCGCTCGGTGTGCTGTTCGTGCTGCCGGTCGGCGGTGCGGACGTGCCGATCGCGATCTCGTTGCTCAACGCGTTCACCGGCCTCGCGGTCGCGGCGTCGGGGTACGTGCTGGCGAACACGCTGCTGATCGTCGCGGGCACGCTCGTCGGCGCGTCCGGCACCATCCTGACCCGGTTGATGGCGCAGGCGATGGGGCGTTCGCTCGCGAACATCCTGTTCGGTGCCTTCAAGGCGACAACCGTTGTCGCGCAGGGGGAAGAGCAGCGGACGGTCAAGTCGGGCACGGTCGAGGACGTCGCGATCCTGTTGGGATACGCGAACAACGTCGTCGTGGTGCCCGGTTACGGACTCGCCGTCGCGCAGGCGCAGCACGCCGTGCGGGAACTCGTGTCGCAGCTCGAACGGCGTGGGGTGTCGGTGGCGTACGGGATCCATCCGGTCGCGGGGCGCATGCCGGGGCACATGAACGTGTTGCTGGCCGAGGCGGACGTGCCGTACGAGCAGCTCAAGGAGCTCGACGACGTCAACCCCGGCATCACGTCGGTCGACGTGGCCGTGGTGGTCGGTGCGAACGACGTGGTGAATCCGGGTGCGCGGGACGAGCCGTCCAGTCCGATCTACGGCATGCCGATCTTCGACGTGGACCGCGCGAAGTCCGTGGTGTTCATGAAGCGCTCGATGCGGCCGGGTTTCGCGGGCGTGGACAACGAGTTGCTCTACAACCCGAAGACGACACTGCTGTTCGGGGACGCGAAGGACTCGCTCACGAAGCTTCTGGCGGCGGTGAAGCAGCTGTAACCAGCAGTTCGGTGACCTCGGCCGCGGACAGGGCGGGCAGCAGCCCGATCACGCCGTCCGCGCCGGCCTGGCGCCAGTGCTCGGCGTCGGTGAGGGTGTGCACCTCGTCGACGCCGAACCGCACGCCGAAGCCGTGCACGGTCGAGATCAACGCGCGCATCGCCTGGTGCAGCGGGGAGTCCGGGCTGGGCGCGGGCGCGCGGGTGATCACCGAGCGGACCGGTACCTCGGTCAGCACGGCCAGTTCGTCGTGGCCGCCGCGGAACCCGTCCAGGGCCGTGACGATGCCGCTGTCGTGCAGCACCGCCATGTTGTCGTCCCCGGCCAGCACCGACGAGATGTCGAGCGCGATCCGGAGCCGTTCGGGCGGGAGGCCGGTCTCGTCGAGCGCCCGTTTGACGTCGGCGACCAGGTCCTCGTCGCGGGACTGCAAGGCGCCCAACGCGATGTGCAGCGTGGGCGCCCCGTCACCGAACTCCTCGACCCATCTCGCGGCCTGAGCGCACGCCTCGCGCAGCAACCACCTGCCGATCGGCAGCGACAGGCCCGTCGAGTCGGCCAGCGCCATCGTGTCGTTGTGGCTCAGGTCGTCCCAGTGCAGCCGGGCGACGGCGCCGAGCACCTCATGCGTCTCCAGGTCGTGCACCGGCGCGTAGACGATCTCGATCTCGCCGTGCTCCCACGCGCCCGGCATGGACGCGGCCAGCGCGTACTTGCCTCGGCGGCGCGCGTCGTCGTGCGGGTCGTGCAACGCCCACTGCCGCTTGCCGCGCGCCTTCGCCTGGCGCAACGCGGAGTTGGCGCAGCGCATCAGTTCGGAGGCGGTCGCGAACGACGGCGGGCGGTCGACCACGCCGATGCTCGCCGACAGCGCGATGCCGTGATCGTCCACAAAGGTCGGTTCGCCGAGCGCGTCCTGGATCTCCTCGACCGTCGAGGTGACGTGGTCCGAGACCGTCATCAACGCGAACTCGTCTCCGCCGATGCGCGCCACCACCGCCTTCTTCTCGGCGGCGAGCTTGCCCAGGCGGCCCGCGACGATCTTCAGCAACTTGTCGCCGGTCTCGTGGCCCAGGCCGTTGTTGACGACCGAGAACGCGTCCAGATCCAGGTGGTACAAGGTGATCGGCTCGCCGTCGAGCTGCCGTTCGACCTGGGAGATGAAGTGCTGGCGGTTCGACAGGCCGGTGAGCGAGTCGTGCAGCAACTGGTGGTCGAGGTTGCGCTGCAACAGGTGCAGCTCGCTGATGTCCTCGACCATCGTCACGTGGTGGGTCGGCCGGCCGTCCGCGTCGCGCAGCACCGAGACGACGAGGTGCACCCACACCGGCTCACCGTCGGCGCGGATGAGTTTGCGCTGGTCGCGGAACCTGTCGAGGTGGCCTTCGCTCACCTTGCGGTACGAGGAGCCCAGGGCGGCCAGGTCCTCGGGGTGGTAGAAGTCGCGCAGGTCCCGGTTCGTGAGGTCGTCGCCCGACCCGAGGCCCACGATCTCGGCGAGCGTGTCGTTCGCTTCGACGCACCTGCCGGTGAGGTCCGTGATCGCGATGCCCAGTGCGGCGGAGTCGAACACCTCCTGGAACCGCGCCTGGCTGACCTTCAGCGTGCGTTCGACCCGCTGCTTGGCCCGCACTATCGCGACTTTGATCTGCTCCTGCTGGTCGAACGCGTCCATCCGCATCGCCTGCGCGTACGCGGAGCTCAGCCGGGCCAGCACGGGTAGTTCGAAGGTGGGCGAAAGGACCTCGATCGTGGCCCGCAACGAGTCGGGCCCGGTCGCGTGCAGTGACACCAATCGATAGGCAACCGATTCGGGTGACTCCCGCAGCTCATGCAGCGAATCGAGCAGAGCCTGCTCGATTTCGGCGTGAGACAGCGGGATGTACGCGGTCGACGTCAACGCGTGCATCCAGCGGGCGGCGAGCTCCGGAAGTTCCATCCTGTTCACAGAGCGTACGGATCGACCGCCTCACGGCCAACAACGACAGGCGTACTTACAGCTTCCTGCCGACGGCCGCGTAGATGCCCGCCTTGTCCGGATCATCGGTGTTCGTGGGCTCGGGCCGCCACAACGGCGTCGGCACGATGCCCGGCTCCACCAGTTCGAACCCGTCGAATAGCCCCTCGATCTCGCTCTTCGAGCGCGGGTACATCGGGTTCTGGCTCTTCTTCATGACCTCGACGATCCCGGCCATCTCCTCGGGCTGCAGGTCGTGGGTGAACTGCGAGACCGCGAGGTAGCTGCCCGCGGGCACGGCGTCGCGGTAGGCCGCCACGATCGCTTTCGGGTCGGCCTGCGGTGGCACGAAGTGGAAGACGCCGGCCGTGAGCACCCCGACGGGCAGCGAGAAGTCGATCAGGCCGCTGTGCCGTGCCGCCTGCAGCACCGCCTCGGGCCTGGTCATGTCCTCCTGGATGATCGTCGCGCGCGGGTCCTGCTCCAGGATGAGCTGGCTGTGCGCGACCGCGACCTCCTCGAAGTCCACGTAGACGACGTGCGCCTCCGGGTCGGCCTTCTGCGCGATCTCGTGCACGTTGCCGACCGTCGGGATGCCGGAGCCGAGGTCGAGGAACTGGCGGATGCCCTCGTCGATCATGAACAGCACGGCCCGCCGCAGGAACGCCCTGTTCAGCCGGGCGATCGCGCGGGCGTTCGGCTGGGCCTGCAGGAACTTCTCCGCGAGCGCCCGATCGGCCGCGAAGTTGTGCCCGCCCCCGAGCAGGTAGTCGTAGAGGCGCGCGGCGCTCGGCCTGCCCGTGTCGATGCCTTCCGGAACCCAGGTCACCCGTTCAGCCATGCGCCCAGGCTACTGAGACGACACCCGTGCGCGGCAGTGCAGGGGCCCTATTGGAGCAGCAGAACCGCTGCTATCACTGGAAAGTGTGAATCAGCAGCGTCGCCACGGCGACGCCCAGTGCCGTCCCGAGTCCCCGCGCGACGTTGACGAGCCCGCTCCCGACCCCCGCGGACCCTTCCGGCAGCACGCCCATCACCCGTTTCGTGCACGACGGCGCGATGATCCCGAGCCCGACGCCCGCGACGACGAGCTGAACCACCAGCGGCACAGGCAGGAGCAACGCCACACCCGCGATCAGCACACCGACCTCGATGCCCGGTCTGCTCAGCAACGTGGCCGCGATCGCGAACCCTAGCGGCAACGCGGCCACCGTGAGTCCTATATGTGCCAACGGTTGTTGCAGGGTGAACGGCAGCAACGTCATAGGCGCGAACAACGCGGCGTAGGTGAGCAGCACACCCGCAAGCCCAGGCAGCACCTTCCACGTCGGTTTGCCCTTGTCACTCCTGGTCTTCGTGCGGGGCAACAGGTAGTGACCCGCGATCATGGCCACGACCCCGATCGGCACGTTGATCGCGAACACGGCCTGCCACCCGAAGTTCTCGGTGAGGTACCCGCCGAGCAACGGTCCCGCCGCCAGCCCGGCCGCCTGCGCCGCGGCCTGGACACCGAGCGCCTTGCGTCGCTTCTCGGGCGCGACCGCCGTCGTCACCAGCGCGACGCTGTTGGCCTGCAACATCGCCGCTCCCACGGCCTGGGCGACCCGAGCCGCGATGAGCGCGTCGAACCCCGGCGCGTACACGCAGGCGATGGACGCTCCCGTGAACAACGCGAAGCCGTAGATGTAGACGATCTTGCGCCCGACCCGGTCGGCGATCCTGCCCATTGGGACGAGCAGACCCACGAGCGTGATCAGGTAGCTGAGCGAGATCCACTCCGGATCGGCGTGGAAGTGCGCGCTCATGGCGGGGAACGCCAGCGTGACGATCGAGGCGTCGAGCTGCCCCATGAACGCGCCGAAGCAGACCGTCGCGATGACCAGCCACGGCGCGTACGACCGACGCGCGATCCACGCCGGCCGGGGCGACTCCGTGACGAACCAGTTCATCGTAAGCCGATTATATCTGACACCGAGCTATTGCCGTGAGTTCAGTAGTATTTCCGCATGTCAGACGAAGCTCGCACGCTCACCGACGTCGTCACTCGCCTGCGCCGGGCGTTGCGGACGAGCATCCGGGCCGACTGGCCGTGGGAATCCCTGCCGATGGCGCAGGTAGAGCTGCTGCAGACCCTCGCGGAGCGCCCGCCGATGAAGGTGGGCGACCTGGCCGCCGCACTGCGCCTGGCCCCCAACACCGTGTCCGGCCTGGTGTCCCAACTGATCGACTCGGGCCTAGTGGTCCGGGGCGGAGACCCCAAGGACAGGCGGGTAGCGCGACTATCCGTCTCACCCCGTGGACACGAACAGCTGCTCGTGTGGCAGCGCGAACACGAGAAGCGGATCGGCGCCGCCCTGGGCAAGCTGGAGTCGTCCGAGCGCGAGGACGTCGTGCGCGCGCTGAAGGCCCTGGACCACCTGGTGGAGCACCTTGCCGAACCCTCAGCCTGATCCTGGCCTCCGTTTCGTCGCGCTCGTGTCGCTGGGCGGCGGGCTCGGCGGGGTGGCGCGCTACGGGCTGTCGTTGCTCGTACCGGGGGCCTGGGGGCTGTTTCTGATCAACGTGCTGGGGTCGTTCCTCATCGGTGTGCTGATGGGGACCGTGCCCCGGCCGTTGGTGCGGGCGTTCTTCGGGGTCGGGGTGCTGGGCGGGTTCACGACGTTCTCGTCCTATGCCGCGTCGTGGTCTTGGGCGCTGTTGGCTACGCCCGTTTGTGCTGTGCTGGCGGCGTTTCTCGGGTTGCGGGTGACTCGGTGACCGTGCTGGTGGTGTTCCTCGGTGCTGCGCTCGGGGCTCCGGCTCGGTACCTGCTGGACCGGTTCGTGCAGTCGCGGCACTCCGTGGATTTCCCGTTCGGGACTCTGGTCGTGAACGTCGTTGGGTGCTTGTTGATCGGGTTTGTCGTGGGGACGTCCTGGATGCCGCTGCTCGGGGTCGGGTTCTGCGGAGGGCTGACGACGTACTCGACGTTCAGCTACGAGACGGTGAAGCTGCTGGAGGCGGAGAAGTACCGGTCCGCCTTGCTGAACGTGGTCGTCAGCGTTGTGCTGGGCGTTGGTGCGGCGGCTGTTGGTCTGGCCCTGGCGCGCTGACCGCTCCTATTCGAAGACGTCGAAGCCTCTGTTGGTCCATCGGGTCAGGAGGGTGGCCATGTCCTCGGACATCGCCGCCGGAGGTCGCCAGGAACCGGTACCGCGGCTGGTGACGAGCTCGCGAAGGTCTGCTGTCAGCTCGAACGGCGGGTCGGAGAGGTGGTCGGCCAGCCTCTCGAGATAGGGCAGGCACAGCAGGTACTTGAGCTCGATGCCGAGCTCGTCGTGCGGTGTGAGCTGTGGTGACCAGGCCGGGTCGTACGTACGGGCCCAGCTTTCGTGGGAGATCCACGACGAGCCGGACTTGCGCGCGATCACGCGAACCAGCTCCGCAGCTTGCGAGCGATCGAGTGACGAGGCCAGAGGAGACAACAACGTCGTCGCCGGCGACGGGAGGATGCCGCCGAGGTAGGTGTGGTGTTCGAACAGGACACGCGCACCGTGGTCGCCCACGAACACCGTGAGGTCGTCCAGGCTGTCCGTCTGTTGCTGGAAAGGCCAGCGTCCGAGCGCCGCGTACCGGCCGCCCTCGCGCTGGAAGATCTGCCGCAGTGCGCGTTGCAGTTCCGGAGGGCCGCAGCTGATCATTCCCCGGACGAAGCTCCCGAACGTGGAGTTCCCCTCCCCGTGGAGCTTCGCGGCCTCGTCCAGAAGCGCGCCGTGGGCGAAGCCGGTGTTGGCGGGCAGGCTGTGGCCCAGGCACATCTGCAGGGGAACGTCTTCCTTGATCAGCAGGAACACCCGGGAGTAGGTCACGCGGTCGTCGGCCGGGACGGACATCGCCTCGTGCAGGCAGGCGCGGGTGATCCTGTCCACGACGTCCGGCCGAGGGGTCACGTACTGAAGCGCGCTCGCCGCGAAGCTCGTCCTGCCTTCCGCCAGCGCCAGCACCAGGACCTCGTCGGCGCCGTCGTCCACGTTGCGGTCGTGCAGCTGCAGCGCGATGCGGGAGATCACGTCCCACGCGCCCTCGGTGATGTGCGGTCGCAGCGCACCCCACAGCGACGACGCGTCGGTGTGCTTGCGCACCATGCGTTCCGCGGCGAAGTACTCCATGAAAGTGCGGTGGGTGAAGCCGAACAGAGGCTCGTTGCGGGTCGCGCCCACGTCGGTCAGGATCCAGGCGCGGCCGGTGCAGAACTCGGCGAACTCCTCGGCCGCCGCGGAGGCGTCGTCGGTGTCGAAGGACTTCGAGACGAGGTACTCGGAGAGCAGACGGACGATGCGGCTGCGGGGGAGGGCCCGGCCCGAGGTGCTGGTGAACAGGAACCACGCCAGGTGCTGAACGGCTCCGCGCAGACGGCCCTGGAACTGCACGGGTGGCGCTATGCCCCGCATCGAGTCCCAGCGGTCGAAGAGCATTACGGCGCAACGCTCGTAGACCGCGGCGAGGTTGCGCGGCAGGTAGTGCTCGCTGGAGTACATGGTGCACAAGAGGGCCAGCAGCAACGGGTTGCGGCGGAGTTCGGCGATCTCGGCGCTTTCCGCCACGAACGACTCGGCCAGCAGTGCTCGGCGGGCCGCAGGAGTGGCGGCGTCCAGGGCGAACCAGCTGGACACGTAGGCCGTGACCTGGTCGGTGTCGAACTCGTCGACGGTGCCCTGGGTGAACAGCGAGGAGCTCAAAGGGGCTTCGGAGTAGCCGACCTTGCGTGCGGTGACGACGATCGGCGTCAGCGGGTACTGGTGTGCGAAGCCCTCGATCAGACGCACGACCCGGCGCCGCAGTTCGGGCTCCACGAGTTCGTCCAGGCCGTCGAGGATCACGACCGCGCGGCCGTTGCGCAGCAGGTATTCCACGCCGTCGCGCGGTGGGGAGAGGTTGTACGGGTCGCAACAGACCTGTTCCAGGTACCTCAACAACTCGCGGCCGCCCTGGCGGAACCACGGCGTGAAGTCGCGCAGCACCAACAGGAACGGGACGCGGTCGTCCGAGAGAGCCAGGTCGTGCGCGAGCTTCGCCGCCAGCGTCGACTTGCCCGCGCCCGGATCGCCGAGCAGCACGGTGCGCCGGCCGGGCAGGCTCAGGTCGTCGACCGAGAGGTTGGGGTTCAGCGTCGGCCGCACGTAGAGCTCGCGGTACGGCACGGTGCGGCTGACCCCGATGTGCGGCAACCGCATCTCCGCGTGCGCGGCGACGACCTGGGCGCGCAACTGGCCGGCGTAGGAGTGGAAGTCGGCCAGCGACGGCGCGCGGCGCAGCAGCAGGCGGTTGTGCGTGGCGGCGCTCGCCAAGTGCGCTACCGACACGGCGGTCGGGGTGTCGAGGGCGTCCGCGCGCAACGGTTCCGCGTCTGCGAGGGCGGTCAGCACCGCCAGCGGGTCACCGGAGACGCCGGCATGGCGAAGGCCCTGCACGATGTGCTCGCGGAGGTCGGCGAAGAGCGTTGTGTCGAGTGAGCCGCGCATCGCCCTCCACAGCACGACCTGGCGTGCCACCTCCGCGAAGTCCGGGGACTCGAGGTAGGTCAGCAGCACCGGGTCGACGCCGGGCGGCGGGGGAGGGACGAGCTGGGAGAGCTGGGTGGCGAGCTGGTTCTTGACGGACACCACGATGCGGCCGACCGCCGCGTCCACACTCGCCACCCAGACCTCCAAACGTTCGTTACGAAACGTCCTTCAGCCGGGATAGCACATCGGGCAGCGCCGCGGTGTGCACTACGCCGAGTCGTTGCGTCGCGCGGGTCAGTGCGACGTACAGGTCCGACGCCCCGCGTGGCGACTCGGCGAGGATGCCGGCCGGGTCGACCACGACGACCGAGTCGAACTCCAGGCCCTTGGCGTCGGTCACGCCGAGCACCACGACCTGGGCCTCTTCCAGTTCGTTGCCCACCGACGAACTCGGCACCGCGGCGGCGATCGAGGAGCCGACGGACGGCAGCAGCGCGGCCGGCACGATCACCGCGACCTTGCCGTCGCCCACCGCCGTGACCTCGCGTGCGATCAGCGCGGGCACCTCGGACGAGAGCGACGACACCGCGGACACCCAGGGGGCCACGCCGGTCTCCCGCACCGACGTCGGCGGCACCAGGGAGGCGTCGACGGAGGCGAGCACGTCCGCGGCCACCTCCATGATCTCGGCCGGCGTGCGGTAGTTGACCGTCAGCTCCGTGAGACGCCAACGGTTCTGCACGTACGGCGACAGCACGGAACCCCAGGAGGTCGCACCGCCGATGTCACCCGTCTGCGCGATGTCACCGACGACCGTCATGGACTTGCTGGGGCAACGGCGCATCAACGTGCGCCACGCCATCGCCGACAGCTCCTGGGCCTCGTCCACGATGATGTGGCCGAACGTCCAGGTGCGGTCTGCCGCGGCACGTTCCGCGGCGGTCTCGTAGCGGTCGACGCCGTGCCGCTCGGCCAGGCGGTACGCGTCCATCAGGTCCGTGGCCGTCAGCATGTCCGGGTCCGCGTCGTCGTCCAGGTCGAGGATGTCGAGCACCCCCTGCGCGTACTCGACGGCCTGGCGGCGCTGGCGTTCGGCGCGGGCCTTGGCCTCCGTGTCGTCCTCACCGAGCAGTTCGGCGGCCTCGTCCAGCAACGGCACGTCGGCCGGCGTCCAGTCGTCGTGGGAACGCTGCAGCAGATCGCGTTCCTCGCGGGTGAACTTCACCATCGCGCGGTTGCGGCGCTTCGGGTTCCGGTAGAGCTCCGAGAGCAGCGAGAACGGCGTCAGCACCGGCCACAGCGACGAGATCGCGGCCTGCACCTCCGCGGACTCGCGCAGCTCGCGGCGGATGTCGTCCACGTCCGCCTTGTCGAGCAGGTGCCCGCCGAGCCTCGACACCACCATGCCCGACAGCGACGAGATGATCTCGCGGGCGAACGTGCGGCGGGCCTCGTTGTGCGGACGGCGGGTCCGGCGGGCCCTGCCCCGGGCCTCGGCGATCACGCGCCGGTCCAGGCGCAGCACGTCGTTGTCGAAGCGGATCTCGACGGACGGCGGCGCCTCCTGACGGTCGCGCACGGCCGCGGCGATCACGTCGGCCATTTCGAGACGACCCTTGACGGCGGCGGCTCCCGCGGATTCGCGGCCCGTGGCGGTCAGGTTCGGGTACAGCTCGCCGACCGTGGACAGGAGTACGCCCGTCTCACCGAGCGACGGCAGCACCTGACTGATGTACCGCAGGAACGTCGTGTTCGGGCCGACCACCAGAACACCGCGTTTCGCCAGCTGTCGACGGTGTGTATACAGCAGGTATGCGGCTCGGTGCAGCGCCACGGCGGTCTTGCCCGTGCCCGGTCCGCCCTGCACGACGACGACGCCGTTGAGCTCGGACCGGATGATCTTGTCCTGCTCCGCCTGGATCGTCGCGACGATGTCGCTCATCTGGCCGGTGCGCGACTCGTTCAGCGCCGCCAGCAGGGTCGCCTCGCCGGTCAGGCTGTCCTTGGCCGAGCGGTCGACCGAGTTGATGTCGAGGACCTCGTCGTCGAGACCGATCACCTTGCGCGAGCGGGTCCGCAGGTGCCTGCGCCGCCGAACGCCGTCGGGGGAGGCGGCGGTCGCGAGGTAGAACGGCCTGGCGGCGGGCGCCCGCCAGTCCATCAGCAGCGGCTCGTAATCCTTGTCCTCGTCGAACAGACCGATTCGGCCGATGTAGAAGCGGTCTTCGTTGTGGAAATCGAGCCGACCGAACGCGAGTCCGTTCTCGACCGCGCTGTACTGGGTCAGTTGATCTGTGTACATCGCGACGGAGGTGTCGCGCTCGGACCGCATCTGGTGCGTGCCGCCGGTTTGTCGCAACGATTGTGCGAGTCGTTTCGACGTCTGTTCACGGAGGTCGTCGAGCCGGCCGTACAACATGGCCACGTATTCCTGCTCCGGCTCCATTTCGGCGAGCCGGAGGTCATCGGAGGGGCTTGACAACTTGCCTCATTTCTCGATACAGTGCCGTGTCGGACTTTATTCCGATTCAGCCCTGTAGTTGTGCAAAACAAGTCCTGCCTGCGCCGGGTTCGCGTGAGCGCAGACTGTCTAATCTACACGCATATCCGCGTGGTGCAGGTAGGCCTTACGCAGCAGTTTGGCCAACGTATCGCGCTCGTGCGGCGTCAACGGCGCCAGCAGCTCTTCCTCATGCGCCCGGGCCGTCTCCAGGCGTTCGCGCAGGGCCAGCCTGCCCCCGTCGGTGATCGACACGGTGAACCGGCGCCGGTCCTTCTCGTCGCGTCTGCGCTGGGCGAACCCCAACCCCTCGAGCTCGTCGAGCACCGACACGAGGTCGCTCGGGTCCATCCGCACCCGGTCGCTGATCCGCTTCTGCGCCACGGCCTCCTGCTCGGACAGGTACGCGAGCACCGTCAGGTGCGGCCCGCGCAGATCAGCGCGCCCGATCCGGCGAGCTTCACGCACCAGCCCGAGCATCAGGTAGCTGGGAAGGCGCAGAAGCTGATCGATGCTCATGTCCTCAGTCTAGAAAAGATCTGTCCCCCGATCGTGGATAGCGCTGCGTGATGAACCGCCTCGGACGAGGGCCGTCAGGGTGAGCGTTGGGGTGACGTTTCTCCGCAAACCACCAGCAAGCGGCAAGGTGGGGGTATGACGCGTGCGGAGATCGTCCGGCTCGCCCGCTGCGTGGTGCGCCGGCCCCGGTGGCAACTCGTCGTCGCGGTGTTGCTGTCCGCCTGGACACTCGCCTGGGTGCTCGGTCAGCTCGCCGCGGAGCCCCCGAGCCCGCTCGGTCTGCTGGCCTGGACCGGCATTCCCCTCGATTCGGCATCCCTATGGGCTCGGGAACGCGTCGACGTCCTCGCCTGGCTCGCCACGCTCGGCGGCCTGAGCTGGGCGGCCACCACCGAGCAGGGCCAACTGCCCGCGCTGGCCGGGTGGTTCGCGGTGCTGGTCGCCGGTGAGGCCGCCGGGTACGAGCACGCCGTCCAACGGGCGATGCTCAGCATGGTCGTGTTCCTGCTCGTCCTCGCCGCCGTCTCGATCACCGGGCGGCGCGCGTTCGTCGTCGACCGGGTCGCGGTCATGCCGAAGGACGTCGTGCGGGCGGGCATCACCGCCGCCGTGCTGACGGCCGTGGTCCCGCTCATCGCGCCCGGCCTGGCCCTCACGCGCCTCGTCATGCCCTATGTGACAAAACCGCCGCGCCGGCTGAGGCGGGTTGAGGCCCCGTTGCTGCGGGAAACCGGATGAGGTGAGCGACTACCTGCCACCACCCGCGCCTCCGCGCAGTGCGCTGACCCTGAGGTTGTGGCTGGCCGGATTCGGGCTGGTCTTCAACTCGGTGGCGGGGTGGCTGGCACTGCGAGCCGACCTCGTCTGGCTGGGAATCGTGCTTTTACTACTCGCCGTCGTCTGCCTTGCCGACTTCGGTTGGGTCGTTCATCGCAAACGTCGCGGAGATCCAGGCTGAAACCTGTCGGGAACCTGTGCTTGGGCTCAAGCGCACTTATGGATAAAGATGTCGGCGTGCATGAAGATCCGGCCAAAGGCAGGTTAGCCAGGGTGATGCGCCGGCAGCCTGTGCAACAGCGCGGCGCGGCAACTGTTTCCGCGATCCTCGACGCCTGCGCGAGCCTGCTGAACGAATACGACTACGACGACATCACCACGGCTCGCATCGTCGATGTGGCCGGAGTGCCCATTGGTTCCTTCTATCAGTACTTTCCCGACAAAAGATCCGTTGTGCACGCTCTGGCACTTCGAGGTATGGAGACCTATCTCCGCGAGGTCGAGGAGCTGTTCGCCGCCGATCTGATCGCGGACTCGTGGCGCGAGGCCATGACGCAGGTCGTCGAGGTGTACATGCGGATGCTGGTCGAGGTGCCCGGCTTCGGGCGGGTGCGGTTCAGCGACATGCTGGACAGCCACCGCCTCGACTCGAGCGTCGACCAGTACGAACTGATGGCCGAACGGCTGGCGGAGATGTTCGTCAACCGGTTCGGCGCCCACGGCGACGCCCCGGTGATGCTGACGTTCCGGATCGCCGTGCAGACCGCGGACGCGCTGTTCAAGCTCGCCGAACGGGTCGACGAGAACGATCGCGCGCACGTGGTCGGCACGGCGAACGAGCTGCTCAGCGGCATGCTCGGGGCTGTGCTGGACCGGCCTCAGAGCCCGTAGGACTCCAGCAACCGCAGCCAGACCTCGCTGATCGTCGGGTACGAGGGCACCGCGTGCCACAACCGGTCCACGGTGACCTCCCCGACGATCGCGACCGTCGCCGAGTGCAGCAGTTCGGCCACGTCCTGACCGACGAACGTGACACCGACCAGCGTCCGCGTCCGCTCGTCCACGACCATCCGCGCCTTGCCCTTGTACCCGTCCGCGTGCAGCGACGACCCGGCGACCGCGATGTCCAGGTCGACCACCTTGACGTCCCGGCCGGCCGCCCGCGCCTCGGCGGCGGTGTGGCCGACGAACGCCACCTCGGGGTCGGTGAACACGACCTGCGGCACCGCCACGTGGTCCGCCCACGCCTGCCCCGCCGACCACTGCTTCGGCTCGAACCCGCGGGAACGCTCCAGGATCGCCGTGCCGACCGCCCTGCCCTGGTACTTGCCCTGATGCGTCAGCAACGCACGACCCGTGACGTCGCCGGCCGCGTACAGCCAGCGTCCGTCCACACCGGACACAAGACCGGAGTCGTCGATGGTCAGCGGCTTGCCGTCCTTGGTCGCCGGTGCCCGTCCGGTCGCGACGAGGATGTGCGACCCCTGCACGACCCGGCCGTCCTGCAACGTCAACTCGCCCGGCTTGATCGACGAGGCGCGCCCGTTGAGCAGCACCTCGACGCCGTCCTCCCGCAGACCCTCCAGGACCAGCGGGCCGACGAACTCCTCCATCTTCGGCAGCGGCCGGTCACCGGACACCACCAGCTTCACCTCGGACCCCAGCCGCGCCCACGCCTGCGCCATCTCGACACCGACGACGCCGCCGCCGAGCACGACCAGCGAGTCCGGCACCTCCCGCGCCGACGTGGCCTCCCGTGAAGTCCACACGGGAGTGTCGTCGATGCCTTCCAGTGGCGGCATCTTCGGCACGCTGCCGGTGCACACCACGACGGCCTGACGAGCCCGGTGGACCTCCCCGCCCACGGTGACCTCGCGCTCGCCGGTGACCTCACCGTCGCCGCGGATGACGTGGATGTTCTCCGACTCGGCCCACTCGACCTGGCCGGAGTCGTCCCAGTTCGAGGTGAAGCCGGTGCGCCGCTCCAGCACCGCGGCCGCGTCGAGCGACCCGCCGACCACGCCCTTGACCCGCTTCGCCGCGGCGAGCGCGTGCCCGGAGCGCAACAACGCCTTCGAGGGCATGCAGGCCCAGTACGAGCACTCGCCGCCGACGAGCTCCTTCTCGATCATGGCCGTGGACAGGCCTCCCGCGGCCGTCCGCCAAGCCACGTTCTCACCTACGGGGCCACCACCGATGACGATGACGTCGAAGTCCATGACGTCACATTAGGCCTCGATCAAGAAAGCCACACGAGGCAGAAGGGGTGCCCCACCGGGTCCGCGTAGACCCGGAACGTGTCGTCGTTGTCCTTCTGGAGCAACCGGGCGCCGAGCGCCAGCACCGCGCGCTCGGCCTCCTCGACGTCCTCCACCAGCACGTCGAGGTGGAACTGCTGCGAGCCGCGCGGATCGGGGAACGACGGCGGCTCGTACTCGGGAGCGAGCTGGAACGCGATCCGCGTGCCGCCGGCGACGATCACCACCCAGGTGTCGTCCTCACCGGCCAGCCGCTCGGCGCCGAGGAGTTCCTCGTAGAACGACGCGAGTTCGCGGGGGTTCGGGCAGTCGAGCACGACAGAACGAAGTTGTCCGACCATGCCCTCCACCCTCTACCGGGTGACGGGCAGCCGCAACGCCTGCTTGGCGATCGGATCGAGCGCGGGCTCGCCCCCGCCGCCGGAGTACACCGCGAACGCCAGCGTCACGTGGCTGCCCTTGGTGTTGTTCGCGAACGCCGCGCTCTCCAGCGGTTTGCCGTCGAGGCCGTGCACACCGCCGGACCCCGGCAGCACGACGATCGCGTGCAACGCCTTGGCGCTGGGTGCGTCGTACAGGTCCATGTCCGCCACCAGCACCGTCACCGGCTTGTTCAGCAGCGACGTCTCGTAGGTGGCGCGCAGCAGCACGCCGCAGTCGTTCGCGATCAGCCACGCCTTCACGTCGCCGAACGCCTGCGCCTGGCAGTCCTGGTCCTTCTTCATCTCCTTCGGCACGAACGCCGTGCCGTCCACGACCACCGTCGTCGGTTGCGCCGAGGTCGGGGCGGGCGTCGCGTCGGCCGGCTTGTCATCGCTGGGCAGCGCCACCACCAGCCACACGACGAGGATCAGCGCGAGCAGCGCCGCGCCGGCGAGGTAGGGCCAGGTCAGCTTGCCCGGCAAGCGTTTGCGGCCGATGGCCTGGCGCAGCTGGGCCTTGGGGATGAGCATCGTGCTGGCGGCCGCGAGGTCGGGGGAGACCGCGTCGCTGAAACCCTCCGCGAGGAACGCCTTCGCGTCCGGCGGCGTGCCGGTGTTCTGCAGGATCGCCATCAGCTTCGCCGCGTGGTCCGCCGTGCAGGGCACCGCCGACGTCGCGAGTTCGCGGGCCGCACTGAGCACAGTGGACGGTTTGGGGTGCAGCACCCGCACACCGCGGTTGAGGTCGACCGTCGGCTGCACGACCTGGCCGACGAACGGGCCGACCGCCACGACCGTGCTGACCGGCAGCGGTTCCGCGCGCATCGCCTGGATCCGCTGCGCCACCGCGGTCGCCGCCGCCACGGCCTCGGTCGCCGGGTTCGCCGTGCCGTCCTTGGCGACGAGTGGCCAGCCGTCGATCTTCCACTGACCGCCGAGCGGCGCCTCGAGCTTCACACCGGGGTCCGGCAGGTCGACGCCGACGATCACGAGGACGCCCTTGGGCAGCACGACGATCGCGTCCAGCGGCACCGGGCAGTCGGGTGGTTGGACCCCGATCAGCGCGATACCACCCAGGACTCCGGTGCCCGCTCCCCACGCCGTGAGGGCGGCACGGACGTCCGCCCCAATGGCCGAGGGTTCAGCGCCCAGACGGATCAGCCGCACGAGTCCCTACCTTTCCGCACGGGGGGACACCGTAGCGGTCCGGGGTGGCTCGAACGCACTCGGTCGAGACATTCGGTGATGCCCGTCACCGATAAGTGGATCACTCGTTAGGTGGAATGCCTGCCAATGTTCACGGAGGGTCCATGTACACACGCGCAGCATCGCTCGCCGTACTGCTGGTGGCCGTCGCTTCCCCTGTCGCGACGGCCGCTCCGGCCTCCACGGTCTACGTCCACGGAGCCGACATCACCGCCGCGGAACGGGCGGTCGAGTCAGCCGGTCTGGAGAAGCTCACGAGCTTCCGCAAGATCGGCGTCGTAGCCGCGCGGGGCGACTCCGCGCAGATCTCCTCCGCCAGGGCCGAAGCGGGCGTCACGCGCGTCGAGGTCCAGAAACCGATCAGGTTCCTCGGTTCGACCTCGCACACCGCCACGCGCGGCCTGGACGCCCGCAACAGCCTCGGGCTCACGGGCGCGGGCGTGTCGGTCGCGGTGATCGACTCGGGGGTCGACCCGACGCACCCGTCGTTCGGCGGCAGGATCGTCCGCAACCTCAAGAGCCTGTGCCTGGACGGCTCGACGCAGACGAACTGCATCGTGCCGGTGCCGAACTTCCTCGACACCGACACGACGTCGCTGGGCGGCCACGGCACCCACGTCACCGGCATCGCGATCGGCGGCGACGTGCAGACCACCGGCGGACCGGTGATCCGCGGCGCGGCGCCGGGCGCGAAGGGCGTCGTGATCTCGACCGGCGCGGCGATCCTCATCCTCGGCGCGGACGCCGCGCTGAACTGGGTGCTGGAGAACCACCGGGCCCCCTGCGGCGCCGGTGTGCCCGCCTCCACCTGCCCGCCGATCAAGGTGATCAACAACTCCTATGGGCCGTCTGGCGGCGGTGCGTTCGACCCTGGGTCGGTCACCGTCAAGCTGCAACGTCAGCTCGTGGCCGAAGGGGTCGTCGTCGTGTGGGCGAACGGCAACGACGGGGGCGATGGTTCAGCGAACCTGTCCAACCCGCCGGGCGTCGACCCGACACCGGGCGTGATCTCGGTCGCGTCCTACAACGACCAGGAGACCGGTACCCGCGACGGCGCTGTGTCGGACTTCTCCTCGCGCGGTCTCGCCGCGGACTCCGCGACCTGGCCGGACATCTCGGCACCGGGGGAGAACATCGCCTCGTCCTGCCGGCTCTACCTGCCGATCTGCGCGACCGGCCTGAAGCCGCAGAACGGGCCGGGACTGCTCGACCTGGGCACGTTCAACACGATCAGCGGCACGTCTATGGCGGCACCGCACATCGCCGGGATCGTCGCACAGCTGTTCCAGGCCAAGCCTTCCGCGACCCCCGCCGACATCGAGCGGGCGCTGAAGTCGACGGCCCACAAGTACGGCTCCGGCTACCAGCCGGCAGGGCCCTACACCTCGTCGTTCGACAAGGGCACGGGTCTAGTCGACGTCGTTGCCGCGGTAAACGCTCTGTAGATCACGATCGGGCATCACTCGGCCGGGAGATCGGGACTTAAGACCTGTATCTGCCCCGGTCGGGTGATGATCGAGCTGGTTCTTATGGCGGACATGCCTCCAGTCGAGGCAGAATGCAGCGAACGGGTTTCGCGGTGATCACCTCACTCTCGACAAAGGCGTAGGGGAAGACGTCCCTCGTCGAGTAGCGGAGGTCAGCAGTGAGCACCCGTGGCAGCACCAGTGGCGTGGTTTACGTCCACTCGTCGCCGTCTGCGGTCTGTCCGCACGTCGAGTGGGCGATCTCGGGCACCCTCGGTGTCCGGGTAGACCTCAGGTGGGCAGCGCAACCCGCGGCACCAGGCCAGTTGCGCGCAGAATGCGCGTGGACCGGAGACGCCGGCACCGGCGCCAAACTAGTGGCTGCGCTGCGCGCGTGGCCGATGCTGAGATTCGAAGTGACCGAGGAGCCCTCCTCCGGTCAGGACGGCGAGCGCTTCAGCTTCGCGCCCGTCTTGGGACTGTGGCACGCCCGCACCTCGGCGAACGGCGACATCGTCGTCAACGAGGACCAGTTGCGCGCGCTCGCGGTCAAAGCCCGTGGTGGCGAGTCCTTCGCACACGGCGTCGACGAACTTCTCGGCGCCGCGTGGGACGACGCGCTGGAACCGTTCCGCCGTGCGGGAGACGGCGCGCCCGTCACCTGGCTGCACCGCGTCGGGTGAGTCCTGAGTGGACCCCGCTCACCGTTTGGGCAGCGGGGTTTCTTCTCGGTGCGTGGGATCCCACGCCAGCATGAGCTGTCCGTAGAGCGCGGACGTCTTGAGCAGGTGCTCGTGGGTGCCGAGCAACGGCTTGCCGCCGTCCATGACCAGCACCCGGTTCGCCCGCAGCGCCGAGCTCAGCCGGTGCGCGATCACCACGAGAATCCCTTCCCGTTGCGCGAAAGCCCGTTCGACGCGGGCCTCGGCGGCGGGGTCCAGGTGTGAGGTCGCCTCGTCGAGGATGACGACGCTCGCGGACGTGACGAAGACCCTCGCGAGTGCCAGGAGCTGGGCCTCACCAGCGGAAAGCCCTTCCCCGCCGTGGCCGAGCAGGGCGTTCAGCCCGCCGAGCCGGTCCAGAAGTGGTTTGGCGCCAACCTTTTTCGCGGCCTCGACGAGATCCTCGTCCGTCGCCCACGGTGCCAGCAACGTGAGATTCTCCCGCACAGTGCCCGTGAACAGGTACGTCTCCTGCGGGATCAGCGCGATCGCATGGTGTCTGACCGTCGGCGTCACCTGGTCGACCGGGGCGCCGCCGAACAGCACGGAGCCGTTGCCCGGCGGCATCAGACCGGTCAGCAGACTGGCCATTGTGGACTTGCCGATGCCGGACGGGCCGACCACCGCGAGGTGGTCGCCGGGACGGAGGCCGAGCGAGAGGCCGCGCAGCACCGGTTCCGCGTCCGGGCTCCAGCCGAACGTCACGTCCTTCAGCACGAACTCGCCGTTGGCAGGGGTTTCGGAACCGATCGCCCTGCCGGTGCGCGGTGCCGCTTCCTGAAGTCGTTTGAGGGCGACCATCAGCCGCATCACGACCGTGCTGGTCGTGCGGGCCAGCCCGTGCAGCGCGGGGTTCACGCTGTTGGTCAGGTAGACGACCGCCGCGAGGACCGCGCCCGTGGTGAGCTGGCCCGACGCGACGAGCGGGGGAGCGAACGCCACCAGCAGGACGATCGGTACGAAGCCGCCGAGCGCGATCACCGTGGCGCGCAACGAGTTCGCCCACGCGACCGTCACGGTGGCCCTGGCCTGCAGGTTGATCTGCTTCGCGACGTCCCGGTAGGCCTCCTCACCGGCGTCGCAGGCGGCGACGTCGCGCAGTCCGGTCAGCACCGCGCCGGACGCCTCCGCCGTGCGTTCGTCGGCGATCACGGCGTCGCGCTGCCGTTTGGCGAGCGAGGGCAGCATCAACCCGAACAGCAGCAACGCGGCCACGATCGGCAGCACGACCAGCCAGATCAGCGCGGCGGCCGTGGTCGCGAGACCGACGAGCGCGGCGATCGTCGTGACCAGAAGGGCACGGGCCTGCACCAGCACACCGGCGGTGGCGTCGCGGACCACCTCGACGTGCCGGGTGATCATGGCGACCGCGCTGGCGTCCGGTGTGCGGCGGTGCGTCGGATCGTTCAGCACGCCCCTCACCACCCGCGTGACCAGGGCGTCGCGCATCGGTTCGACGACGGCGCCGAGCCGCGCGAACACCTGCCGCTGCCCCAGCGCGCCCACCACCGCGAGCACCGCGAACGACAGCAGCCACAGCACGCCGGCCAGCGGTTTTCCCGCCGCGAAACCCTGGTCGACGGCGGTGCCGACGAGCCTGCCGCCGAAGAACGCCGGGATGCCCTCGAGCATCGACCAGCCGAGCAGGACCAGGACGCCCCTGCGATGTCCTGCCAGCGTGGAGAGGTAGAAACGCATCACTCGCCCCCGGTGAACACGGCCCGGTAGGCCTCGTCGTGCCACAACAGCCGATGGGTGCCGGTGCCGCGGATCCGGCCGTCTTCCAGCCACACCACCAGGTCCGCTCTCGCGGCCGTCGCCGCGCGGTGCGTCACGACGATCCGGGTCCGGCCGGGAAGGGCGGTGGTGAGCGCTTTGTCCACTTTGGCCTCGGTCACGGTGTCCAGACTCGCGGTGGCGTCGTCGAGCACGAGCACGTCGGGGTCCCGGACGATCGCGCGGGCGAGGCCGATCCGTTGAGCCTCTCCGCCGGAGAGCGGGGCATCGGCCACCGGCGTCTCGTACCCCTGCGGCAACCGGATCAGCACGTCGTGCACCTGGGCGGCGACGGCGGCGTCCCTGACCTGGACCTCGTCCGCGTCGGTGCCGTAGCCGATCGAACGGCCGATCGTGGCGCCGAGCAGCGCGGGGCGTTCGAAGGCGTACCCGACCGCGTCGTGGCCGAGGATCTCGCCGGAGTCCACAGCGGACAGTCCGCCGAGCACCGCGGCCAGTGTCGACTTGCCCGCGCCGGAACTGCCGACGATCGCGGCGAACGTGCCGGCCGGGATCATCAGGCTCACGTCGTGCAGCGCGCCGTCGACGCTGACGTTCCGCAGTTCGATGACCCCGTTGGACCGCTTGGCGGGACGGCGCCGGGGCTCCGGCACGTCGAGGACCTCGGCGATCCTGCCGGCGGACGCGCGGGTGCGTTCCAGCACGGTCAGCTGGGTCAGCTGGCCGACGATGCCCATGCCCAGGGCCGCGTACCCGAGGGCGGCGAGCACGTCACCGGTGCTCAGTCTGCCCTGCATCACACCGAAACCGGCGGCGGTGAGCACCGCGAGCTCGACGGCGGGCAGCAGCAATCCGGCCCGCCACATCATCTTCGCCTGGGTGCGCCACATGCCGGCACCGGCCGCGGCGAGCCGGGGGAGCGGCTCCAGCACGCGGTTCGTCTCGCGGTCGGCGATGCCGGCGGACGCGATCGTGCGCAGTCCGGACACCGAGTCGAGCAGCCGTGCCGAGACCTCACCGGAGACTTCCTGGTAGGTCAGCAC
This sequence comes from Streptomyces sp. ID05-26A, assembly GCF_033794685.1. Taxonomy (NCBI): domain Bacteria; kingdom Bacillati; phylum Actinomycetota; class Actinomycetes; order Kitasatosporales; family Streptomycetaceae; genus Streptomyces; species Streptomyces sp. ID05-26A. The sequence continues at coordinate 118,494 of NZ_JARAYZ010000008.1, read as the reverse complement.
GTCGTCGGCGGTCATGCGCATGTGGGTGCGGATCAGCAGGCCCGCGAGCGGCACGCTCACCAGGAACACGGCCGCGAGCCGCCAGTCGAGCAGCGCCAGGGCGATCACCGAGCCGACCGAGGACACGACGGTCACCGCGAACCCGATCACGAGGACGGCGATGCCCCCGGCGTTGCCGCAGTCTCCTGTGACGCGGCTGACCGAGTCTCCGGGGGCGAACGAGGAGGGGTGACCGAGGGTGAGGAACTTCTTGGTCAACCGGCGCCGCAACCACGCCGTGGCGCGGGCCGTGATGCCGGCGGCGAGCACGATCCCGATCGCCTCACCGAGGACCTCGACGCCCGCGAGCGCGAGCAGCCACAAGATCGTGACCAGTACGAACGTGCCGCCCAGTGCCATGTCGACGGCACCGGCGAGAGCGGCGGGGAGCAGCAGTCCGGCGGTGGTGGTGATGGCGGCGTTGAGGAGCAGCAACCACGGGCGGTAGTCGCGGGTGGTCGTGGCGAGCAGCAACCGATCACCGGATTTGCGCATCGGGGCTGTTCCTCCGGAGGTGGTGAGGGCCCATCATGAAGCGAGGGCCCGGCAGCTGGCCGGCTGCCGAGCCCTCGGAGTTGGCGGGTGAGCGGCATACTTCGCCTATGCCGCTCACCGGCCGTTCATGCTTGGTGGAGCGAGATCAGCACAGCAGCAGCGACGCACCGCTGTGGCTGCACGGGAGCAGCAGGGAGACGGTCGACGCCGTGGTCGAGCCGCCACCGCCGCCGCCACCGCTGCCGCCGGCCATCATCGTGGCGGGGGCCTCGGGGGTCTCGAGGTCCTGCATGTCAAGGATGAAACCCATGACAACATCTCCTTGTTTCGGGGGATCGATCTCTTCTTGCTACCGGTCTGCGGAGACCGGCGTTCTGGTGCCCAGGAAGGGCAAGGGAGAGCGGCCGTCCACTGTGGACGCGATGGCGAGCAGCACGCCCGCACCGCCGGTGTTGAGGTCCATGGAGAGCCGGCGCAGCTGCACGCCGGGGAACGCGAGCCCGCCGCCGTAGCGGACGGCGTGCCAGCCGAGTGCCTTCAGGTGCCGCTCGGTGGCGCGCTCGAGCCGTTCGTCGGGGAAGTGCCTGGTGGCGTGGGCGAGCGTGGCGAGCAGTCCGGCCCGGCCCAGCGTGAACGCGGGCTGGATGACGAACTCGCCGGTGCAGCCGCCCAGCAGTTCGGGCAGCTTCTCGACGCACGGCCTGTCCGGAGCCTGCTTCGCGAACTCGGTGAGCGCCAGAGCGACGCCCGCGCCACCGATGCCCACGTACGGCAGGCTGCGCAGGTTGCCGTCCCGCACCTGCAGCGAACCGTCGAGCGCGATCATCGTCTCCGCGAGGTCGCGTTCGAGCGCCTGCTCCGCGAGCTTGAGCCAGCGGCGTTCGGTGGTGTGCTCGAACATCCGCAGGAAGAACAGTGCCGGTCCGGACCAGCCGTGCAGCAGGCCCGCCTTCGCCTTGTCGCCCGGTCCGGGGGCCTCCGCGAGTTGGCCCGCGAGACGTTCCGCGAGGTGCTCGGCCTGCGCCGCGTACCCGTCGTCCTGCCGGACGTCGGCGAAGTGCAGCAGGTTGAGGCCGATGCCGGACAGACCGGCGCTGAGCCCGTGGTCCTGCGTCATCGGCAGCAGTTCCGCGTACGTCTCGACGATCTCGGTCGCGACGTCGTGGTGGCCGAAGTTCTCCAGCACGTGGGCGATGCCGTGCGCGCCGACGAAGAAACCCGCCTGCTTCGGCGGTTCTCGCCGGAACGCCCTGATCAGCCAGTCCTCGTGCTCGGGGTAGCGGCCCTGCCCTGCCTCGGCGAGAGCGTGCAGCACGCCCGCCGCGCCGTAGCCGAAGCCCGCGCCGCCGACCTCCCACTGCTCGATGTCGCCGGGGAACAACCGGTCCTCGCGGTGTGGTGTCGCGCTGTGCAGGATCGCGGTCGCGATCTCCTTGCGCACCAACGCCCAGTCCGGGGTGTCCTGGTCGAACTCGGTCAGCGCGGGGTCCGCCGGCGGGTCGACCCGCGGCGTCAGCACGTCGATGATCGGCCGGCAGTACTCGTCGCTGAGGCCGAACCGGCGCTGGATCACGCGGACGTGCTGCGGGATCTTCGCTGGGGCCAGCTCCAGGACGGTGTTGAGCGGCAGGAAGAACCAGAGCCGCAACGCCGCCAGCGGGTACGCGTCGATGTCGAAGCCGTCGCGGTCGCGCGGTGCCTGGAAGCCCGGCGAGCCGAGCGTGGGCTTGCGGACCGCGTCGATGCTCGAACTGAGTTCGAAGTCGATCAGCGAGACCTGGTCGTCGTCGTCCACAAGCACGTTGAGCGTGTGCAGGTCGCTGAACACGACGCCGCGGTCGTGCACCTCGTCCATGATCGACTCGATGCGGCCGACCAGTTTGAGCGCGCGGGCCTTGTACTCGGAGAGCGCCTCGTCGCTGACGTCCATGTGCGTCAACGGGTAGTGCCTGCCGACCCACTGCCCGAGCGAGCGTCCGGGCATGAACTCCATGGCGACGAAGAGGTGCTCCCACTCGGTGAAGCGGTCGTACACCTCCGGCACGCCCTTGATGCCCTGGAGCTTCGTCAGGATCTCGTACTCTCGCTGCAGCCTGACGACCGCGTCCTCGCCGTCGCGGTCGAGCCCGGCGTGCGGCCGCGCCTCCTTGAGCACGACCTCCTTGCCGTCGCTCTTGCGCGTGGCCAGGTAGACGCCGCCACCGTTGGAGAAGTGCAGCGAGTTCTTGATCTGGTAGGGGAACGCGGCAGGGTCGCCGGCGTTGCGCTCGTCCAGGTGGGGCTTCAGGAACGCCGGCAGCTCGATCCACTCCGGCAGGCTGAACACGGGCTTGCGCTTGTCCGGCACGAGCTCGCCGTCCGGCCCGGCGATCGCGAGCACCTGCTGCCCGCCGACCTCCAGCCACTGCTCGACGAACCCGCCGTAGCGCACGTACAGCGGCCCCTTGCCGTAGCGCAGGTCGCTCAGGATGTAGGCGCCGTGCTGGCCGTCGAGGATCTCCGCGAGCTCGGTGAGGATCGTCTCGAGCCGCGCGACGTCCGTCGGGTAGATCGTGACCAGCTTGCCGCTGCCCTCCCGGGGCGCGTACTTCGAGTTCCGGGCCAGCACGATCGACATCGACTGCAGGTACTTGAAGGGGATTCGCCGATCGACGCAGTAGTCGAAAGCGGCCTTCAATACCCGGCCGGCGTTGTCGAGGCCAGCGGAAACGTGGATTTTCCACCCTTGGTTCGGGAGCTGTACCCCCATCGGGTGGTGGTGCCGCCACACGTTGCGTTCAACCGTCGCCCAGTCGAGTGGAATCGCGGGGAGTTCGGTGGAGAAGTCGTCTGCGGGAGTGCTTTCGGTGCTGCTCTGCAGATCGTAGAACTGCCGATCGGCGAAGCAGTACGCCTCGTATCTGAGGTCCACCGAATTCCCCTCCCTGGCTCGTTTTGCGTTTCTTTGTTGCGGCATATTTCCGCACGATTTCGATCCTATGGGGAATCCGCCGTTAGGGTCATATGGGTCCCCCGTTCGTGTCCGAAAGACCATTGGTTACCGGTGCGTATGTGACCCGTGGTGATGAGGTTTGGGCCCATCTCACCCGGTTGAGATGTTTGCTGCCGGTCGTGTGTCCGGGCCTGTGCTGCGTTTCCGCTAAACGGAACTCGGGAGTTCTTGTGGTGTGGTGCCTCTGAGCTGCGCTATTCCAGGCGGAGCTCGGCGTATAGTTGGGCAGGTGCAAACGTCGTGTACTCGCTGTGTCGGCTGCTCTTTCCGAGTGAAGCCAAAATTGGCTGCTATTGCGTGTTTGGTACGGCCGAATGGCGGTACGGAGTCGCCCGTTCGAACTCATTCATAGGATGAGATTGGACGCCCACTATTATGTAGCAAACATTGTCTTACTACATGCTTCTCGGTAAATCCCTGTGTGATGTAATCGTTCGAGTGAAATTCGTGTTTTGATGTAACACGACACGTTTTGTCAGCGGCCCTCCGCTGCCCGGCGTGTCGTGCGGCTAGGCTGCGCGTGTGGGGAGCGTGGCAAGCCGCTGGCTGGTGCCGGCCGTGGTCGTGATCACCGGTGCCGCTGTGGCGGCCGGGATGGTGGGCCGGACCGTGTACTCACGCCCGGCCGAGGCCCGTGGGGCGCCCGCGGTGCCGTCCTCGTCCGTTGCGGGGCCGTTCCCGGGGTCCGGAGAGGTCCGGCTGAGCCCCGACTCGTTCACGCATCCGGACCGGACTGCCGTGCAACGGGTGTTGCAGGCCTACTTCGACTCGATCAACTCGCGTGACTTCGACGCTTGGCGTGGGGTGGTTTCGGCTCGGCGGGTTTCTTCCACGCCTGAGGCCGGGTGGGTTGCTGCTTATGAGAGCACCCGGGACGGCGGGATGGTGGTGCAGCGCGTCGAGTCCGATGTGGTCGGGCGGCGGTTGCGGGTGCTGATCTCGTTCGTGTCCACTCAGGACGTTTCGAAGGCTCCGCCTGCGTTGCCTGAGGGGTGTATTCGGTGGCGGGTTGTTTATGTGCTGGTCTGGGAGGGTGGGGTGTTGAAGGTGGATGAGGCGCCGGAGAACCGGAACCCGCAGATGGAGAAGTGCTGACTCGCCTTCGGCTTCGGCTTCGGTGTCCGTAGGTGGTTGCGTTGCGGGCGTTGCGTTGTGCTGCTTCCTGGGGGACTCCGCCCCCCAGACCCCCCACAATCTGATCAAAGACCGGCCCACGCCACGCGCAGGTAGATGGCACGCCTGTTGCTTTGGGCGGAGGCGCGTTGCGTTGAGGGTGGCGTCGGTGGGGTGGTCCCGTCACGAGTCGCACCTGGAGCTGGCCACATCTGAAGGGGAGGGTCAAGTCGACGAAAAGCGTGTCGACTTGACCCTCCCCTTCAGATGCAGCAAGAGCTGAGGTGCGACTCGTGACGGGACCACCCCACCCGGACCGTTTGGTAAGGACGGCTCGTCTTCGACATCGCGGGACTGTCAGGCCCGCTCTTCGGCATCGCGGGACTGTCAGACCCGCTCTGTACGTTGGGTCGCGGGGGACGCTGAGTTCAAGGGGACCCCTGCGCGAGCGTGCCCAAACCCTTGTCTGACAGCACATCAGGGCCCGGTCCGCGCTGCGGACCGGGCCCTGATGTCGAGCGGAGTGGTGCTAGGCCGGGGTGAAGGCCAGGGCCACGTTGTGGCCGCCGAACCCGAACGAGTCGTTCACCGCGGCGTCGAGCTTGATCTTGCGTGGTTCGCCTGCCACCACGTCCAGTGTGACCGCTGGGTCGAGGTTGTCCAGGTTGAGCGTCTGGGGGACGATGCCGTCGCGGATCGAGAGGACCGTGATGATGGCCTCGACCGCGCCTGCTGCACCCAGCAGGTGGCCCAGGGAGCCCTTCGGGGCGGTCAGGACCGGGTGGTCGCCGATCGCCTTGCGGATTGCCACGGTTTCCGCGACGTCGCCCACCGGGGTGGAGGTGGCGTGGCAGTTCACGTGGCCCACGTCGGACGGGTCGATGCCGCCGGAGCGCAGGGCTGCTGCGATTGCTCGCGACTGGCCCACGCCCTCGGGGTCCGGCGCCGTGATGTGGTAGCCGTCGGCCGACGTGCCGATGCCTGCGAGGCGGCCGTAGATCTTGGCTCCGCGGGCCTCTGCGAACTCGCGGCGTTCCAGGACCATGACGCCCGCGCCCTCGCCCAGGACGAAGCCGTCGCGGGCCGTGTCGAACGGGCGCGACGCCTTTTCCGGCTCGTCGTTGCGGGTGCTCATGGTGCGGGCCTGGCTGAAGCCCGCCACCGGGATGGCCGTGATGCACGCTTCGGCGCCGCCCGCGACGACCACGTCGGCTTCGCCGGCCATGATCATGCGGTAGGCCCATGCGATGGCCTCGGCGCCTGACGCGCAGGCGGAGACCGGGGCGTGCACGCCCGCCTGTGCCTTCAGTTCCAGGCCCACGTGCGCGGCCGGGCCGTTCGGCATCAGCATCGGGACGGTCAGCGGCGACACCTTGCGCAGGCCGTGCTGTTCCAGGAGGTCGTCCTGGGTCAGCAGGGTGATCGCGCCGCCGATGCCCGTGCCGATGATGACGGCGAGACGCTGGCGGTCGACGGTGTCGTCGTCGTGGCCCGCGTCCGACCACGCCTGGCGGGACGCGACGATGGCGACCTGCTCGGAGCGGTCCAGGCGGCGTGCCTCTACTCGGGGGAGCACCTCGGTCGGGTCCACCACGAGCTGCGACGCGATCTTGACGGGCAGGTCGTACTTCTCGACCCAGTCGTGGGTCATCGGACCCACGCCGCTCTTGCCCGCCAGAAGCGCGTCCCAGGTGGACGTGACATCACCACCGAGCGGGGTGGTGGCACCCAGCCCGGTGATGACGACCTCGATGCCCGAACTCACTTGTTGCTGGTGATGTAGTTCACCGCGTCACCAACGGTCTTGAGGTTGGCCAGCTCGTCGTCCGGGATCTTCACGCCGAACTTGTCCTCAGCCTGGACGGCGATCTCGACCATCGACAGCGAGTCGATGTCGAGGTCGTCCACGAAGGACTTCTCAGCGGTGACGTCGTCGGCGGCAACGCCGGCGACCTCTTCGACGATCTCGGCAAGACCGGACAGGACGTTGTCGCTCACTGAAGTTCCCTTTCGGTTGAAACGGTGGAAAAACTGTGGGTGGTGCTCACGGGCACCGGACGACCTGTCCCGCGTAGGACAGGCCCGCGCCGAAACCGACCATCAGCACCACGTCTCCGGAGGAGATCTCGCCCGCGGACCTCATGTGGTCGAGCGCCATGGGGACCGAGGCCGAGGAGGTGTTGCCGGATTCGACGATGTCTCGAGCGACCTTCAGGTCCTCGCGCGCACCATTCTTGCGAAGGCGTTTGGCGATGGCCTCGATGATCCTGAGGTTGGCCTGGTGCGGGACGAACGCGTCCACATCGGACAGTTCGACGCCCGCGAGTTCGGCGGCACGGATCGCGACCGGAGCGACCTGCGTCGTCGCCCACCGGAAGACCGTCTGGCCCTCCTGGGTGATGAACGAGTCGCGGTCGTCGATGCGGATGACCTCGGACATCGAGCCGTCCGAGCCCCACGCGACGGGGCCGATCTCGTTCGTGTCGCTGGCGCCGACCACGACGGCACCCGCGCCGTCCGCGAAGATGATCGCGGTCGAGCGGTCGTCGGGGTGCATCCAGTCGGTGAGCTTCTCCGCGCCGACGACGAGGATGTTGCGCACCGTGCCCGCACGGACGATGTCCGCCGCGGTCGCGACGGCGTAGCAGAAGCCCGCGCACGCGGCGTTCAGGTCGAACGCGGCCGCGGCCTGGATGCCGAGCCTGGTGGCCACCTGCGCGGCGGCGTTCGGGATGGTCGACGGCATGGTGCACGTCGCGACGATCACGCCGCCGATGTCGGCCGCGGTCAGACCGGCGTCCTCGATCGCCTTGGTGGCGGCCAGGACGGACATGTCGACGACACCCTCGTCCTTCGCCGCCACGTGCCGGTTGACGATGCCGACGCGCTCGCGGATCCACTCGTCCGAGGTGTCCATGCGAGCGGCGAGGTCGTGGTTGCTCACCACGGCCTCGGGCCGGTAGCTGCCGAGGCCGAGGATGCGGCTACCCGCGGCTGCCTGCGGGGCCTGGAAGGTCGTCACTTATTGGCTCCAACGGTCTCGAAGAGCTCCGAGACCTTCTCCAGCTGGTCGGGGGTCTTCAGGGCGAGGGTGGCGGTGCCCTTCATCGCACGCTTGGCGAGACCCGTCAGCACACCGGCGGGCGGCAGTTCGACCGAGCCGGCGATGCCCTTCTCGACGAACGTCGCCTGGCACAGGTCCCAGCGGACGGGGCTCGTGACCTGGGAGACCAGGCGCGCCAGCACCTCGGCGCCCTCGGTCACGACCTGACCATCCTTGTTGGACACCAGCGGCAGCGACGGGTCGTGCGCGGCGACTTCGGCGGCACGGGCGCGCACCGCGTCTTCGGCGGGCGCCATGTACTTGGTGTGGAAAGCGCCCGCGACGGCCAGCTTGCGGATCTTCGCGGGGCCGGGCGGGTTCGCCACGAGCTCGTCGAGCGCGGAGTGCGGACCGGCCGCGACGATCTGGCCGGCGCCGTTGCGGTTCGCGGGCACGAGACCGAGCTCCTCGAGGCGCGCGAGCACCTCCGGCTCGTCGCCGCCGAGCACCGCGGCCATGCCGGTCGGCTCCAGGGCGCAGGCCTCCGCCATCGCGGCACCGCGCACGGCGGCCAGCGCGACGGCGTCGTCGGCGCTGATGACGCCCGCGACCGCGGCCGCGGCGAGCTCGCCGACCGAGTGACCGCCGACGATCACGGCGGAGGGCAGTTCGAGACGCTTGCGCAGCTCACCGAACGCGAGCACGGCGAGAGCCACGACGAGCGGCTGCGTGATCGCGGTGTCGACGATCTCGTCGGCCTCCGCGGTGGTGCCGAGACGGACCAGGTCCAGGCCCGTGATCTCCGACCACGTGCGCACCTGCTTCTCCGCCCCCTCCAGTTCGAGCCAGGGGGTGAGCATGCCGGGCGTCTGGGACCCTTGTCCGGGCGCGAGGAGTGCGATCACGCCGATTACTAAAGCTGGTGAACCCACCGGTACCCCATGCTGTAAAGAACGAAGTACTGCGATCGTATTTGTAGAGACCCTACAAAAGTGTCGTTCAGGTGAACGCTCCACGGCGTAAGCCCAGCTCAGCGTAGCGCAGGGTCGTTTGGCCCTCACCCTAACGGATGTGTGCGAAGTCCGTCACAGGTCGTTCGCTACCACAGGCCACGGGAGCGCGCTAGGCGTCCTACAGACAATGCGACGCGAAGCACAAGTGCGTCTCGAGCGTCATGTGCATTTCTTCCCGTCATTTCCTGAACGCGCCGAAGGCGATATCTGACCGTGTTCGGGTGCACGAACAGCCTTTTCGCGCACGTCTCCAGCACGCCGCCGACCTCCAGGAAGGCGTCCACGGTCTCCAGCAACGCGCCGCCCGCGTCCTCCAGCGGCCGGGCGACCCTGTCGACCAACTGCCACTCGGCCTCCGGATCGCCCGCCAACGCCCGTTCCGGCAGCAGGTCGAGCGAGCGGACGGGGCGAGGGGCGGCGGGCCAGCCCACGACCGCGCGCAGCCCGCTCAACGCGTCGCTGGCGCTGCGATGGGCCTCGGACAGCGACTTCACCGTCGGCCCGGCGACGACCGGGCCCTCACCGAAGCCCTCGGCGATGCGGCCCAGCACGTCCTCACCGGTCTCAGTCGGGCCGCCGAGCACGACGACCAGCCGTGAGCCCTGCACGGACAGCAGCACCGGACGGCCCGCGCGGGCGGCCTTGCTGCGCACCGAGTAGATGATCGCGGGCGGGTCCTCGCCACCGGGGTTGCCGACCAGGACCGTCGCCTCCAGCGCCGGGTCCCAGCCGAGCGCGGCACCACGGGACAGCAGCGACTCCTCGGGGTCGCCACGCACGATGCCGTCCACGACCAGCGCTTCGAGCCGGGCGTCCCACGCGCCGCGCGCCTCGGCGGCCGCCGCGTAGGAGGTGGCGGCCGAGAAGGCGATCTCCCGTCCGTACCGCAGCACGCCCTCCATCAGCAGCGCGCGCTCCGCCTCGTTCGCCGCCATCTCCGGCAACTGCCCCTCGAACAGCTCCAGCGCGATCCGCACGAGTTCGACGGTCTGGCGCAGGCTCACCCAGCGGGAGATGTCCTTGGGGGCGCTGCGGAACGCGTCCGCGGTCAGCCGGATCGCCTGCTGCCGGTCGTGCAGCCACTCGCAGAAGCCCGCGACGCCGTTCTGGATCAGCAGCAGCACGCTCGCCCGCTGGTCGGCGGGCATCCGGGCGAACCAGGGCAGCCGCCGCTCCATCTCGGCCACGCTGGCGGTCGCGAGCGAGCCCGACGCGCGTTCGATCTTGCGCATGGTGCGGGCGGAGAGCGTCGGCGGGTGCTCCTCCTTCGCCTTGCTGCTGGTCATACCCGCAGCTTAGGCGTTCGAGCGGACATCACCGGGATGGGTGACAGAACCCATGTGCTCGATTGAACGGCCATACCGTCGGGCAGCTGAGATCTTTCAGGACGGCGTGGAGGTTTCGTCTTGCGCAGCTATCCGGCACTGGTTCTAGGGGTCGTCGCTCTGCTGGTCACGAGCACGACCGCCTCCGCCGATCCACCCGATCCGCTCGCCGAGTTCCACGCGCAACCCGTCAAGTGGGCGGCGTGCGGCGGAAACCTCGGCGAACTGGAGTGCGCGACGCTCGTCGCGCCGCTCGACCACGCCAAACCGGCCGGCGACCGGATCAACCTGACGATCAGCCGCAAGAAGGCCGCGGCGGCCGACCGCAGGCGTGGCGTGCTGTTCACCAATCCGGGTGGACCCGGCGGCTCCGGGCTCGGCCTGCCGCTGTTCCTGCTGAAGTCCGAGCTCGCCCAGGTCTACGACGTGATCGGCATCGACCCGCGCGGCGTCGGCGGTTCGACGGCGCTGAACTGCCGCTCCGCGCCCGCGATCGCCGCGCCGGAGTCACGGCCCGCCGACAGCGAGTTCGGCAAGTGGGCGGCCGAGGCGCGCGAGGCCGAGGAGGCCTGCCAGAAGTCGGGTGGCGGGATCCGGCAGTTCATCAGCACCGCGAACACCGCGCGGGACATGGACGTCGTGCGCGCCGCGCTGGGTGAGCAGAAGATCAACTACCTGGGCTACTCCTACGGCACGTACCTGGGCGCCGTGTACGGGACCCTGTTCCCTCAGCGGCTCGACCGCAGCGTCCTCGACTCGGCCGTGCACCCGGAGTGGATCTGGCACGAGCAGTTCCGCCAGCAGGCCGTCGCGTACCGGATGGACGTCGAGTCGTGGGCCACGTGGGCGGGGGAGCGCAACGAGAAGTTCGGGCTCGGCAAGTCGCGCGACGAGGTGCTGGCCGAGGTCGAGAAGGTCGCCGCGAAGGTGCACGCGACGCCGATCGGTGAGCACAACCGCTCCTCGTTCGACGGGGCGATGGGCGTCGGTGCCCGCTACCGTCCACTGTGGTCGGAGCTGGCGTCGATCGTGACCAAGCTGAAGTCGGGCGAGAAGCCCGCCAACGCGGAGGGCGCCAAGGCGGGGCAGGTCCTCGCGAAGACCGGTCTGGAAGAGCTGCGGTCTGGTGTCTTCGACACGGTCACCTGCGAGTCGGACTGGCCGACCGACGTGAGCTTCTACTACGAGGACATGCGGATGTTCCGCGAGCGCTACCCCTACGGCTTCGGCATCGTCAGGGCCGCACCGATGACCTGCACGTTCCGCTCGTTCACGCCGCCGGAACCGCCGGTGAAGATCAGCCGTACCGGTTACCCGATCGGCGTCGTCGTGCAGTCCGAGGGCGACACGCAGACCCAGTACGCGAGCGGACCGGCGATGGCGCAACGGCTCGGGCACAACCTGATCACCGTCACCGACGAGGGCAAGCACGGCCTCTACAACGGCGGCAACGCCTGCGTCGACGGCAAGGTCAACCGGTACCTGATCGACGGGGCGTTGCCCGGCAGCAGTTCCGAGTGCATCGGCGACCCGAGGCCGGACGTGCCGAAGGACGGTCAGGGAGGCGCCGCTCCGACGCTGTCGCCGGAGGGGATCCAGGCCTACCTGGACGGCCGCGGGTTCTCCGCCCGGCCCTGAGGTGAACGGGCCCGGACATGTGGAAGCGCCCGCCACGGAGCGTGGCGGGCGCTTCCCTCTCCCCGGTCCCCACCGGTAGTTCCACTCTGGACTGTATTGCGACAAAAATCCACGTCAGCCACCCTTTCGTGTAGCAGTGTCGAAGTTGTGGAGCGGTGTGATCCACGAAACGATCACGGCGTCTGAACTTCACTCACCGCAACTTTTGTTCATTGGAGGGCCCGTGGGCTCGCAAATCACCGAGGGCCTGGGCCAGGCGTGGGCGATGGTCGCCACGTTCGTGCCGAAGCTGCTCGGCTTCCTGCTCGTTCTGGTCATCGGCTGGTTCATCGCCAAGGCTCTCGCCAAGGGCGTCCAGTTCCTGCTCAAGCGCGTCGGCTTCGAGAAGCTCGTCGACAAGTCGGGCCTCAACGGCGCGATGCGCCAGTCGTCGATGGACGCGTCCGGCCTGATCGCCAAGATCGTCTACTACTTCGTGCTGCTCATCGCGCTGCAGTTGGCGTTCGGCGTCTTCGGCGCCTCGAACCCGGTCAGCACGCTGCTCAACGAGGTCATCGCGTACCTGCCTCGCATCGTCGTGGCCCTGGTGCTCGTCATCGTCGCGTCGGCGATCGGCACCGCGCTCAAGGGTCTCGTCACCGGTGCGCTGGGCCAGCGCACGTACACCAAGATCATGGGCAACATCACCTACGGCTTCGTGATGGCGCTCGGCATCATCGCGTCCCTCAACCAGCTGGGCATCGCGATCTCGGTGACCATGCCGGTCCTGATCGCCGTGCTCGCGACCGTCGCCGGCGTCGTCATCATCGGCGTGGGTGGCGGCCTGGTCCGCCCGATGCAGCAGCGTTGGGAGGGCTGGCTGACCCGCGTGCAGGACGAGGCGCAGGCCCACTCCCCGATGCCGCGCGCTTCCCAGGAGATGCCCCAGGAGATGCGGCAGACGGTGGGTGGGCGCATGGGTGACATGCAGACGCCTCCTTCCGGCACTCCCATGAGCTAGTAGCACTAGCTTGAGTTAGAGGCTCTAACTTCAGGCAAGGGGTCCTGCGCAAACATCACGCGCAGGGCCCCTTCTTGGTGTTCTGGGGGTTCTCCAGGCTCCGTCCACCGCCCGGACGGAGCCTCGTCCTCACCCGAACTGTTCCGTCGCGGTGGAGGACCTATGAAAGCCCTTGTGCTGTCCGCGGGCGTACGCCCGGCCGGATACTCGCTGCCTCGACAGATCGTCCCCATCGCGAACAAGCCGGTGCTCGAGTACGTCGTGGAGAACCTGCGGGACGTCGGCATCACCGAGATCGGCATCGTCGTCGGTGACGGTGCGCAGGAGATCTCCGAGCTGTTCGGCGACGGCTCGTACCTGGGTGTCTCGATCACCTACATCCAGCAGGACCAGCCGCTCGGTCTCGCGCACTGCGTGCGGATCGCCCGGCCGTTCCTCGGTGACGACGACTTCGTGATGTACATGGGTGACAACGTGCTGGTCGAGGGCATCGGCCAGATCGCCGACGAGTTCGCCCGGCTGCGGCCGTCCGCCCAGGTGCTGGTGGACAAGGTCGAGGACCCGCGGCTCTACGGCGTCGCGGAGGTGGACGAGAACTCGCGCGTGACGCGGCTGATCGAGCACCCGCAGGAGCCGCGCAGCGATCTCGCGATGATCGGCGTCTACTTCTTCACCCCCGCGATCCACACCGCCGTCGACGCGATCGAGCCGTCGTGGCGCGGCGAGTTCGAGATCACGGACGCGCTGCAGTGGCTGGTGACGCACGAACGCGATGTGCGGGCACGGATGTACTCGGGGTTCTGGAAGGACACCGGGAAGGTCGAGGACGTGCTGGAGTGCAACCGCGAGCTGCTCATGGGCCTGCGGGGCGACATCCAGGGCATCGTCGACGACGAGTCACGGCTGATCGGTGACGTCGTGGTCGAGGAGGGTGCGCGCGTGGTGCGGTCGTGCATCGTCGGGCCCGCGATCATCGGTGCCGGGACGCTGGTCGAGGAGTCGATCATCGGGCCGTACACGTCGATCGGCGCGGACTGCCGGATCATCGAGTCCGGGGTCGCCGACTCGATCGTGTTGAACGAGGCCTCCGTGCACAACGTCTCGGGCATCGAGACGTCGTTGATCGGGCGCCGGGCCCGCGTCGGTTCGGCGCGCCAGCACCGGCTCGTCGTCGGTGACGGCGCGCACGTGGACGTCGCCGCCTAGGTTGCGTTGATCCAGTCCTGAAGGCGGTCGCACTCCTCGGCGACCGCCTTCTGCCTGCTCTTCGGCTGTGCGTCGATGTAGTCGACGGTGACGGCGCGGTCCTTGGTGATGGCCCAGGTGGCGACGACGAAACCGTCGACGAGGACCGTGGGCTTGCCGCCGATGACGACGCCGAGCCGGTCGTCCGCGATGACCCTGCGGCGGTCGGAGTGGGCCAGCAGGATGTTGTCGAACTCGGGCAGCAGCCGTACCGGCACCGGCGTCTCGGGGTCGGGGCGTGGGGCGTCGGGGAGGTCGAAGAGTTCCTTGCCCGCCTCGTTCCGGAACGTCACGAGGCGCGGGCGCAGGGCGTTGAACGTCTCGGTGAGCTTGGTGAGGCCGGACCACTGCTGGGCGTCCATGACGGTGGCCGGACCGAACGCCCCGAGGTAGCGCAGGACGATCTCTTCTTTGGTGATGGCTTCCTGAGGCTGGCCGAGCCAGTTCTCGACGGTCGTGCAGATCGCCCGGCCGCTGCTGTGCCAGAGGCCGCGCGGCGGCAGTTGGACGAGGGCGAGCTTGTTGCGCAGCGCGTTGCCGAGGACCGTGTGTTCGCGGTCGGGCCAGCGTTGTTGGAGCTGCTTGCCGGCCTCGGCGGTGCCCTGCGGGGTGTCGTCGAGGATCTTGCGGCCCGCTTCGGCGATCTCGTCGAAGTCGAGTCCCCTGAGCCGGGCGGCGAACGGGCCGCTCTGCAGCTCGCGGTCGAGCTTGAGCTGGGTGTGGGGGCGCAGGCCGAGCGCGTCCCGTGCGCTGACCAGGTGGATCGTGCCGCGCATGAGCAGGATGCGGACGGCTTCCCGGTCGGTCAGGAGGACTTCGAGCTCCTGCGGCCGGAAGTCCCGGAGTCGCGTCCAGAGGCCGACGTAGGGCGACTTCGGTTCCTGCGCCTGGATGCCGAAGAGGTGCTCGATGGTGGCGAGCGCGCTCGTGTCGGCGCGCTCGCGCAGCATCTGGCGTTCGATCAGTGCCCGGTTGAGGGCGTTCAGGCTCAGGATCCCCATCAGGACAGACTAGAACCTGATGAACGCGAATCCGGTGCCGTCGGGGCGTTCTCCGTCGTGGACGACGAGCAGGTTGAGCTTGCCCAGCACGATGTCGGCGCCGTCGGAGTGCTCGACGTCCTTGATGCGGAAGTCCTTGAGGGGCTTCATGTCGGCCTTGCGGTAGGCCACGAACCGGGAGTCGCCCTGGCTGGAGGCGAGCAGCACGTCGTTCGCGATCGTGAGGCCCTCGGCGTCGGCTTCGAGCCACTTGCCGCCGAAACCGGGGTTCGGTCCGTCGGCCTCGCACTCCTCGGTTTCGGGGTTGTACCTCTGCGGCGCACCCCACGTGCGGACCTTGTCCACGAGCTGCGGCTTGCCGAAGCCGTTGGCGCGCAACGGGATGCGCCAGATGCCGACGTCCTCCTGGGCGGCGTACAGGGTGCTGGTGCGTTCGTCGATCACCATGCCCTCGACCTGCGGACCCTCGCCGGGCTCGCCGCACACGGTCCACTGTCGGCCGTTCGGCAGGGTGAAGGTGCTCGGAAGGTCCAGAGTGGACATCTTCTTGGTGTCGTACTGGGGACCCTTCACGACCTGGAGGAGCGCGATGCTGGTCTCGTTGCGACGGCTGGTGACGACGACGTCCTTGCCGTTGATCCGGCCGGCGGCCAGGCCGTACGCGGTGTGCTGCTCGTCGACCTCCGCCTCGGTCTTGCTGAACACCGGCTTCGCAGCGGGGTTCGTGACGTCCCTCGCACCGTGTTCGTCCACTTGAAACACCCGGATGCGGTCACGGCCGCGGTCGCTGACGAACGCCAGGTCACCGAGGACGTCGACGTTGTTGTAGCGGCCGGGCTTCGCGTCCGGCGTCGGTGGCAGCGGCGCCGGGTAGACGCCGATCGTGCGACCGCCGAGGTCGAACGCCGCCAAGCCACCTTCCTTCAGCGTGCCCAGGACCACACTGCGTTCGGTGTTGCGCGGGTTCACCCAGATGGCCGGGTCGTCCGCGTCGGCGGGCTCCTCGAACGTCTGCGTGACGACCGTCGGTGTGATGACAGGCGTTGCCGGCGCTGTCAGGAACAAAGGCACGAGCGCGAGTGCTAATGAAGATGACATGGTGGGACCGTAGGAAACACCGGTGTACTGCGACTGAACCGCGGGGGAACAACCGTGTGGTACGAGCTGGGACTGACGATCTTCGGGCAGAAGATCGCGTACACGGAGCTGGTCGGGCAGGTGCTGGCGCTCGCGGTGGTGTTCCTCGCGCAGCGCCGTTCACTCTTGACCTGGCCCGTTCAGCTGGTCTCCGTCGCGATGCTCTTCACGGTGTACATGTCGGCGCACCTAGGTGGCCTCGCCACCCGTCAGGTCGCCGTCGGTGCGATCGCCGTCTACGGCTGGTACGCCTGGGCGCGCCGGCGTGACCCGGTCTTCGGCGTGGTGGTGCGCAAGGGTTCCTGGCGCGAACGCATCGCGGTCGCTCTCGCGTTCGTCGTCGGCACGGTCGCGTTCGCGCTGGTGCTGGACGCGCTGGACGCCTCGTGGGCACCGTGGCCGGACGCCGCGATCTTCATCGGCACCATCCTCGCGTTCGCGCTGCAGGGCCTGGGGCTCGTGGAGTTCTGGCTGGTGTGGCTCGTGGTCGACGCCGTCGGCGTGCCGTTGCAGATCCAGTCGGGCCTGTACTTCAGCGCGTTCGTCTACGTGATCTTCGCGGGCCTGGTGATCCACGGTTTCCTCGACTGGAACCGCACCGCCCGCCGGTTGACACAGGCGGCAAAGTCTCCTCTATGAGGGGACTGTTGATCGCTCTGCTGACCGCTGTCTCGTCGCTGGTAGCTGTTCCGGCCGTCGCCGCACCACCTCCGCGCACCGGATTCGAGCTCACCGGCAAGTGGACCACCGAGGCCGAGGAACAGGCCTACCTGCGCGCCACCGGCCTCCCCGTCTCGGAGATCGGCGTCACCGCCCAGGGCCGCCCGATCCAGCTCGTGCGCGTGGGCTCCCGCACCGCGCGCACGGTGGTTCTCTTCATCTGCTCCCAGCACGGCGACGAACCCGCCGGCCGCGAGGCGTGCCTGATCCGCATGCGCTCCCTGCCGCGTTCGTCCTCCGTCACCTACCTCTTCGTCCCGAACGCCAACCCGGACGGCCGCGCCGCCGACACCCGCGGCAACTCCGCCGGCATCGACATCAACCGCGACCACCTGCTCCTGCGCACCGCCGAGGCCCGCGCGATGGCCGCGGTGATCCGCGACTGGCAGCCCGACGTCATCCACGACCTGCACGAGTTCGGCCCGTCGGAGCCCTACTACGTGAAGGACGTCCTCTGGCTGTGGCCACGCAACCTGAACGTGGCACCTGGTGTTCATGACCTGTCCGAGACGCTCTCCCGTTCCTTCGTCCGGCCTTCGGTCGAGGCCGCCGGCCGCACGTCCGGCGTCTACGGCATCTACGTCGACCCGGTGACCGGCGAGCCCGTCCGCCAGGTGGCCGGCGACGGCCAGGAGCGCATCCTGCGCAACACCGGTGGGTTGAAGCACGGCATGGGCCTGCTGGTGGAGACCAACGTCGACAACACCCCGGCGTACCGCGTCGAGTCGCACCTGCTCGCCCTGGACGGCACCCAGTCGTTCGTCGGCTCGAACCGCTCGGCGATCGAGGCCGCGAACGCCGCCTCCCGTGCGGTCCGGTCCGGCCCGATCTACTTCGGGGGCGCCGACAACCAGGCGCCGGATCCGTCGGATGTCGTGGCCACGCCGCCGTGCGGTTATGTGCTGACCGGTGCCCAGTACGTCGAGGTGCGGGACGAACTGGCGTTGCACGGCATCAAGTCCCAGTACCTCCGAGGCGGTGATCGGATCGTGCCGCTCAAGCAGGAGGCGCGAGCGTTGGTGCCGGTGCTGCTGGACGCCCGAGCGGACGGCCCGCTCCTGCCCGCGCAGCCCGTCGCTCAGTGCTGAACGAACTGATATATCGGTCGAACTGATATATCGGATGCTCTGACCAGGGCCTTAGCAATGAGATTTTGAACTTCGTCTGCAAAAGACTCATTGCTAAGGCCCCTTGCGTGGTCCGATGGACGCCATGCAGGACGAGCGAGTTGCCCACACCACCACCCTGCTGGCGAGCATGGAACTGAACCTTGCCGAGCACGCGTGCCACCTGCACCGGCATCTCGACGGCGCGACCGTGACCGTGACGGACGACCTCCTGATCGCGGACAGCGGCCTGGACGACGACACGTTCAACATCGTCGCGGCGGCCCGCTTCAGCTCGGATGACGTGTCTGCTCGTGTGGCCGAGACCGTGAGCGCGGTGAGGGCGACCGGACGCCCGTTCTCGTGGTGGGTCGGTCCCGCGTCGACACCGGCCGAACTCGGCTCGGTGCTGGGCCACGCGACGGACACCGAGGCCGCGATGTGGATGGACCTCGCCGACGCCGCCCTGCCCGAGCCGGACGTCGAAGGGCTGGAGATCCACCGCGTCACCACAGAGGCGGAACTCGCCGGTTACGCCTCGATCCTGGCCGCGAACTGGGACCCGCCCGCCGAGACGGTCCGCCGCTTCTACGCCGCCACGGCCCCGCACGCGTTGACCAGCTCAGCGCGTTACCTCGTGGGGTACGCGGAGGGCCGTGCGGTGTGCACGGCGGAGGTGTTCCTGCACGCAGGGGTCGCCGGGGTCTACAACATCGCGACCCTCGCCGGCGACCGTCGCCGCGGCTACGGCGGTGCGATCACGTTGGCCGCGTTGCGCACCGCCCGCGCCGAGGGGCACCGCATTGCCGTCCTACAGGCCTCTGAGGACGGCGCGACCGTCTACCGGCGTCTGGGGTTCGGGATCGCCGGTCAGTTCACCGAGTACGCGCTGAGGGCGTGAAAAAGGGCCGCCCCGCGCGTGCAGAGTGGCTGGTCGGCGGCGTGACGGTGCTGGCCGCTTACCGGTGACCTGGGCAGCGGTGCTTCCACCCCGTCGGGTATGCCAAAGCCGTTCGGTCCCGTTCGAGGAAGCGGTGGGTTCACCGGCTACCGAGCCGGCTGAGCTACCGGTGCGCACGACTGTGCGGCGTTGAAGAGGAAACGGGAAACCCCTGTCGGAACGAACCATGACTGCCGAGGATTTGAGCGTGGCGGGAATTTTCATCAACTTCCAGGTCGGAGACGGCGACGAGGCCGCACTGGCGCTGGACGAAGGGCTGTCGCGCGAGTTCGGGCGCGACGAAGTGTTCAGGTCGAGCCGCTCGATCTCGCTGGGGAACGTCTTCCAGCCCGACCTGCTCGGCGGTGTGCGCGGCTGCCGAGTGCTGCTCGTCGTGATCGGGCCGCGCTGGAACACCGAGGTGTTGCACGATCCAGAGAACTGGGTTCGCAAGGAGATCGCAGAGGCGCTCCGGCTGGGCAAACAGCTGATCCCGATGCTCTTCGGGCGGGAAACGATGATGCCCGAGGCAGCCCAGCTGCCGGAAGACATCCGAGAACTCGTCGACCGGCAGAACGCCAAGCTCAGCCACCGTGACCTGCACGTGTGGCTGCAGTTCCTTCCGGGACATCTCATCGAGGTGGAGCCTGAACTGGGGATCGGCGTTGTCGCCGGATTGTGTCGCTTGAACGCCTGGTGGCTCGAACAGGTCGAGTCGACGAAGCTCCCCTCGGACTTCCCCCTGATCGGCCGCGAAACGGTGGTCCGGCAGATCGACGAATGGCTCGCTGGACCGGCATCGACGAGAGTGATCACGGCAGCCTCCGCCTACGAGGCGCTGACGTTCGTCGCGTCGCTGTTCTCCGTCACCGGACCTGCACGCCGCGCGGTCCTCGCCGACACAGAGCACGGTTGGCGCCATGCGATACGGCTGCAGCCCCTGCTGATCGTAACGACCTCCAGCGACCTCGACCGTGACAGTGCCACGCGACGCGGACATCACGTCCTTGTCGTGGCCGACTCACGCGACGATCGGCGCCATGACAGCTTTGTCCTGCCACGCATACCGCGTGACAAGGCAAGTGCCGCATTGATGGCACACGGCATGTCACGTGGCGAGGCCGACAAGTGCGCGGGCGCGCTGAGGAAGAGCGTTCGCGCACTTATGCGCAGGATGACGCCAGGTAGGTCCACGCCGTCCTGGGCATCCCCTCCCGTTCCGCGCTTGGCCGTGCGATTGACGCTTGCCGGGGCATGGGGGCGGACCACCGAATCTGATCAGCTTGTCCTGCAAGAGCTGACCGACTTGCCGTACGAGGACATCGAACTCTTCGCCATCGAGAACTCGGACAACGATGATCCGCTGTTGCACAAGTCCGGGAACAGGTATCAGCTCGCCGACGTCCAGGACGCCTGGGCCTACCTGGGGACCAGGCTTGGGGACGCCGGACTCCAGCGCTGGCGCCGGCTTGCCATCTCGGTCCTGTTCGGGGCTGAGGCGTCTGAGCACCTTCGCCACGGGGTCGCCCAGGTCATCGCGGTGGCAGGAGTACAGGGCGACGATCGTGCGGAACAGCTGGTGGCGGAACTCCTCCAGCACGCCAACGACGATCCGTCGGGAGAACGGTGGAATACCTTGGCGGATGTGTTGCCGCTGTTGGCAGAGGCAGCTCCTGAGCTCTTCCTGGACCAGGTGGATCAAGGTCTGAGCGGAGGAGATCCTGTACTGGTACGGATGTTCGCGGACACGGCAGGTGGATTCGGGCGGTCGCCGCACACCTATCTGCTCTGGGCACTCGGAAGGCTCTGCTGGACGGCTGAACATCTACTGCTCGGCGTCAGGGCGCTGGCCCGTCTTGCCGAGTTGGATCCCGATCCGGACAGCAACTACCGGAGCCGTCCACTGGAAACGCTTGCCGATGCGCTCCTACCACTGATGCCGTTCACCGTCGCGTCCGCCGAACGGCAGCGCGCCGCGATCGAGGACGTTCTCCGGCGCAAGCCCGCCATCGGCTGGCGGCTCGCCGTCAGGTTCCTGGCGGAGGACTACGGACTTCACGCGCTTACCGACCGTCCGGCTTTCCGTGACTGGCCGACTCCGTTCGTGCAGGCCCCGATCGAGGATTGGGAACCGACCCACGCCCTGCTCACCACACGCGTGATCGAGATGGCCGCCGCCAACCCGGCTCGGTGGCCTGACGTCGTCCGAGGACTGGCGCGCGTCCGGGCGGATACGAGGCAAAGCCTCGTCAAAGCGATGGTCGCGCTCGACGTCGACGTCCTTGAACCCCGCGTGCGCATGACGTTCTGGTGGGCACTCCTCGGTCATCTCGTGTACTTCGCGGCAGAGACCCCTGGATTGGAGGAGTTCGTCGCACGGCTGGAGCCCGTCGATCTTCCGGAACGGCACGCGCTGCTGTTCAACTCGGATGTGATGCCACTCGAAGCGTTCGACGACTACGAGGGCTACGTGGAACGGCGTCGTCAGCGCAGGATCGCCGTGGTCGAGGAAGTGCTCGGAGCACACGGCGTCAAGGGAATCCTAGCGCTGGCTTCAGAGATGACTGACGCCCAGTCACTTGGTGCGAAGGTCGCTGAGGTCGTGGGCCTCGAAATGCACGACGAGCTATTCCCTCTGCTTCACGGGAACGACGCCTCGGCCGAAGTGGCATCGGGCTGGTTTGCCGCTGTGGCGAGGTCACAGACGCACGAGGCGTTGCAGATGGTGGGTGACCGGCTCAGGTCGTGGGATCCGATCACTCAGGGACGCGCGCTGCTCGCGTTGCCTGGCTCTACCGAAGTGCTGAACCTCGTCGAGGCCGCTGATCAGGCAGCGCAGGCGATGTACTGGCAGTTGACCACAGCTGTGCCCCAGGACGCTGGTACGGAGCGGTACCTTCGCGAGCTCATCGCTCGCGACCGGCCTGAGGTCGTGGTGGGCGTTCTGTACCTGGCGGTGCTCAGAAAGGTGTGGATGCCACCGCACCCGTTGGTGGTCCGCGCTCTTCAGGCAGCTGCCGAGCATCGAGGTCTGCGGCACGAAGTCGGAGTGTTGCTCGACCACCTGACGGCTTCCGGCGTTGATGAAGACACGATCGCTGATCTGGAGCTGACTTACGTCATCGAACTCAGCCAGACACGTGCTCCTGCTGTTCTGTACCGGCAGATCTCGACCGACCCGCAGAAGTTCATAAGATTGGTCTGCTTGGCCATGGAGCGCTCAGACGGCCCCGTCAAGCCGGTCAAGGGAAGTGCCTTCATCGCATTGTTCAAGTGTCGGACCGTACCTGAGCACAGGCAGTGGGTGGACGAGTCGCGTGCCCTGCTCGCTGGCACCGATCATCTCGAGGCAGGAGAGATCTACATCGGCCAGATGCTGGCGGGAAGTTCACATGGCAGCGATGGCGCTTGGCCGTCCGAGTTCGTCCGCGATGTCCTGGAAGATCTCGCGTCCGCCCGGATCAGCGAGGGTTTCGTCCTCGGAACGGCCAACAACCACAGCTTGTCGGTGCGCGGCGTGTACGACGGCGGTGACCAGGAGCGCGAGCTGAGCGCGAAGCACGCGGCTTGGGCGCTCCAGATCGAGGATCGCTGGCCTTTCACAGCCCGCCAGCTTCGCAAGTGCGTTGAGGGGTTCGATGCCCAGGCCGACAGGTGGGACAAGGAAGCCGAGGACGACCACGACGCATGAGAGCGGACGGGGAGGGCGAGTTAGGCAGCGGAAAGGCCTCTCAGAGCCTCTCAGGGCGTGAAAAGGGCCGCCCCGCGCGTGCGGAGCGGCCCTTCGGTTCAGCGAGTGACTACGCGAGGCCCGCGTCGCCCGTGGACGGGCCGGCCGCCTGCACGTCGTCGATGCGGTACTTGCGGGCCGCCTCGACGACCTTCGACTGCTCGACCTCGCCGCGCCTGGCCAGTGCGGCCAGCGTGGCGACGACGACGGACTCCGCGTCCACCAGGAAGTGGCGGCGGGCGGCCGGGCGGGTGTCGGAGAAGCCGAAGCCGTCCGTGCCCAGGGTCGTCATGTCGGTCGGGACGTACGGGCGGATCAGGTCCGGGATCGCCGACGCCCAGTCGGACACGGCGACGACGGGACCCTGCACGTCCTTCAGCACCTGCGTCACGTACGGCACGCGCGGTTCGGCGTCCACGTGCAGCAGGTTGTGGCGGTCGGTGTCGACGGCGTCGCGGCGCAGCTCCGAGTACGACGTGGCGGACCACACGTCCGCGGAGACACCCCACTCGTCGGCGAGCATCTGCTGGGCCTTGAGCGCCCACGGGAGACCCACACCCGAGCCGAGGATCTGCGCGCGGGGGCCACCGGTCTGCGGGCCGTCCTGGAACTTGTAGAGGCCCCGCAGGAGGCCTTCCACGTCCAGGCCCTCCGGCTCGGCCGGCTGCGCGTACGGCTCGTTGTAGACCGTCATGTAGTAGAAGATGTTCTCGGCGTTCTCGCCGTACATCCTGCGCAGACCGTCCTTGACGATGTGCGCCACCTCGTAGGACCACGCCGGGTCGTACGAGACGACGGCCGGGTTCGTGTGCGCCAGCAGCAGCGAGTGGCCGTCGGCGTGCTGCAGGCCCTCACCCGTCAGCGTGGTGCGGCCCGCGGTGGCACCGAGCACGAAGCCGCGCGCCATCTGGTCCGCCGCCGCCCACAGGCCGTCACCCGTGCGCTGGAAGCCGAACATCGAGTAGAAGATGTAGATCGGGATCATCGGCTCGCCCTGCGTGGCGTAGGACGTGCCGACCGCCGTGAACGACGCCGTGGAACCCGCCTCGTTGATGCCCTCGTGCAGGATCTGGCCCTGCTCGGACTCCTTGTAGGCGAGCATCAGGTTGGCGTCCACCGAGGTGTACGCCTGGCCGTTCGGGTTGTAGATCTTCTGCGTCGGGAACATGGAGTCCATGCCGAACGTTCGTGCCTCGTCCGGGATGATCGGCACGATGCGCGGGCCGATCTCCGGGTCCTTCGCGAGGTCGCGGACGAGCCGGACGAACGCCTGCGTCGTGGCGACCTCCTGCTTGCCGGATCCGCGCTTGATGCCTTCGTAGACCTTGTCGCCCGGCAGCACGAGCGCCTTGGACTTGGTGCGGCGCTCCGGTACGAAACCGCCGAGCTGACGCCGGCGTTCCTGCATGTACTGGATCTCCGGCGAGTCCTGCCCGGGGTGGTAGTACGGCGGCAGGTACGGGTCGGCCTCGAGCTGCTCGTCCGTGATCGGGATGCGCAGGCTGTCCCGGAAACCCTTGAGGTCGTCCAGGGTCATCTTCTTCATCTGGTGCGTCGCGTTGCGGGCCGCGAAGTGCGGGCCGAGCGAGTAGCCCTTGATGGTCTTGGCGAGGATGACGGTCGGCTGGCCCACGGTCTCGGTCGCCGCCTTGTAGGCCGCGTAGACCTTGCGGTAGTCGTGGCCGCCGCGCTTGAGGTTCCACACCTCGTCGTCGCTCATGGCGTCGACGAGAGCCTTCGTGCGCGGGTCACGGCCGAAGAAGTGCTCCTTGACGTACGCGCCGTCGTTCGCCTTGTACGTCTGGTAGTCGCCGTCGGGCGTGCTGTTCATCAGGTTGACGAGCGCGCCGTCGCGGTCGGCGTGCAGCAGCGAGTCCCACTCGCGGCCCCAGACGACCTTGATGACGTTCCAGCCGGCACCGCGGAAGAACGACTCCAGCTCCTGGATGATCTTGCCGTTGCCGCGCACCGGGCCGTCGAGGCGCTGCAGGTTGCAGTTGACCACGAACGTCAGGTTGTCGAGCTGCTCGTTGGCGGCGAGCTGGAGCAGGCCGCGCGACTCGGGCTCGTCCATCTCGCCGTCGCCGAGGAACGCCCACACGTGCTGGTCGGACGTGTCCTTGATGCCGCGGTCGCGCAGGTAGCGGTTGAATCGCGCCTGGTAGATGGCGTTCATCGGGCCGATGCCCATGGAGACCGTGGGGAACTCCCAGAAGTCCGGCATGAGGCGCGGGTGCGGGTACGACGGCAGGCCGCCGCCCGGTCCGGCGTGCGAGTACTCCTGGCGGAAGCCGTCGAGCTGGTGCTCGGAGAGGCGACCCTCGAGGTACGCGCGGGCGTAGACACCGGGGGAGGCGTGGCCCTGGATGAAGACCTGGTCGCCACCGCCGGGGTGGTTCTTGCCGCGGAAGAAGTGGTTGAAGCCGACCTCGTAGAGCGACGCGCTGGACGCGTACGTCGAAATGTGTCCACCGACACCCACGCCGGGTCGCTGCGCGCGGTGCACCGTCATCGCGGCGTTCCAGCGGATCCACGCACGGTAACGACGCTCCACCTCCTCGTCACCGGGGAACCACGGCTCCCGCTCGGTGGCGATGGTGTTGACGTAGTCGGTGCTCGTCAGCGAGGGCATGCCGACGTGGTTCTCACCAGCGCGTTCGAGCAGACGCAACATCAGGTAACGCGCCCGCTGCTGGCCGCCGCCCTTGAGCACCTCGTCGAACGACTCGAGCCATTCCGAGGTCTCCTCGGGGTCGATGTCCGGCAGGTGCGCTGCCAGACCGTCGCGAATGACGCGCACCCGCTCGGGGCCGGTGTTCTGCGGGCTCAAGGTGTCTCCTCGGCTTCGTTGGCGGTACTTCGCGCTGGCCCGGCAACCGTGCCACGCGTTCCTATCGTTGTCCTTGCGCGACGACTTCGTCATCGCTACCGGTCGGTAGTTCTGGATCGTGTCGCTCACGCGCGCGCGATAAGAGGTATGTAGAGCGTGCCTCATGCCAGTGTAGGTGTACGCACAGGGGTGCCCGTTCCGGCGTGTCAAGTGGTCAACAGTTGCGCCGGAGGTAGCTGACAGTGTTCGCTAGCCCGAGTAACGGACTCTGGCGGCAGTCTTAGGGCTGTCGCTCTTGCGTAGTTGGAGGAGTGAAAACCGTGGTCGCCGCGGAAGACGCCGGCAAGCTCGGCGTCGCCGACAAGCTCGGGATCGAATCAGGCATGGTCGTCCAGGAACTCGGCTGGGACGAGGACGTTGACGACGCCTTGCGTGCCGCTGTCGAGGAGCGAATCGGGGGCGACCTCCTCGACGAGGATGCCGACGAGACGGTGAGTGTCGTCTTGCTCTGGTGGCGCGAGGACGACGGCGACCTGGTCGACGCCCTCCTCGAGGCCACCGGCGTGCTCGCAGAGGACGGCGTGATCTGGGTTCTCACCCCGAAGACCGGCCGTGCCGGCCACGTGGAGCCCAGCGATGTGGCCGAAGCGGTCCCGACCGCCGGCCTGTCGCAGACCTCCAACATCAGCGTCGCCGAGGACTGGGCGGGCATCCGCCTGGTGTGGCCGAAGTCGGCCAAGGCCAAGCGCTGAGGTCGAGCTGACATAGGGTTGACCCACGGGCGTTCACTCGTCCGTGGGTTTCCATGTCTGGCTGGAGGGGTTCATGGCGGTCGAGGTCGGTTCGGAAGCTCCGGACTTCACCCTGAACGACTACAACAAGCAACCTGTGACGTTGTCGTCGTTCCGGGGCTCACGGTCCGTGCTCCTGGTCTTCTACCCGTTCGCGTTCAGCGGCACCTGCCAGGGCGAGCTCTGCCAGCTGCGAGACGAACTGGCGGTGTACGAGGACGCGGCCGTCCAGGTGCTGGGCGTGTCCGTGGATACCCCGTTCGCGCTGAAGGCGTGGGCGAACCAGGAGGGCTACCAGTTCCCGCTGCTGTCGGACTTCTGGCCGCACGGGGCCGTCGCGCAGGCTTACGGCGTGTTCAACGCGTCTGCGGGCATGGCACTGCGGGGGACGTTCCTGGTGGACGTGGACGGCGTGGTGCGCTTCGCTGAGGTGAACGCGCCGGGTGAGGCCCGCGATCAGTCGGGCTGGAAGAAGGCCGTCGCCTCGCTTCAGGCATGATGTAGTTGTGCCCCTGCGCTTTGCGGTGCCGGGGTTGGGGCGTGTAGCTCAGCGGAAGAGCTCTCGGTTTACACCCGAGCGGTCGCAGGTTCGAACCCTGTCGCGCCCACCACGTACGTATTTCCGTCGCTCACCCAGATCGCCCCGATTCGCCTCCATGGATCCGCACGGGCGTCGTGCGGCCTGATTCCGGCCGCTTTGCACGTGGCCGAATTCGCTGATGGGATTCACTCTGTTGGACGAAAGTCCATGTGAGTTGGCCTGAACACGAGCTAACGCACGTAGACCATCTGCCGATAGGAGCATCAGCCGACGACGGGTGGCAGTGATGACTGGCGCAGTGCCGAACACCGAGCAACTCGCCCGCGAGTTCACGGACGACTTGCACGAGAGCTATCGCTACCTGGCCCGCAAGATCCAGTACCGCGCCAAGGCGTTCATCGAGATGGTGGCGCTTCATGGAGGCGTCGGAGCTGCCCGGATCCTGCTTGGCGGCCCTCAGACCCACGACGGGTTCATCCGGTTGTGGGAAGCGGGCGAGCTCAGTCATAGCGTTGAAGCGTGTGTCCTTCATCCGAAGTACGCGGTGCTCTTCTCGGAAGACGAGCGGCGTGCGGCCCGCCAGCGCCTTGAAGATCATGACTTTGATGTCGACAAGCACGTTGGATCGCTTCCTGACGGTCGATGAGCATGCACGTCCTGACGAGGGGAGGGGCGCATGGGTTTCATCGATTGGCTCGATGACTACATCGAGCGGGAGCGCTCATCGGCCATTTTCACAACGATCCTCACCCTGCTCGGGCTGGGGGGAATAATCGCGGCGCTGGTCGGTCCGTCGCAGGCTTTCAAGACCACGGCGATCGTTATCGTGCTTTTCGTGATCACCTCTGTCATCCTGCTCGTTATCGCTGACCGGAAGCGTTTGAAGAACAAGTACGATATTCATAAAGAGCTTCTTGCTCGATATTGTGATTTCGTCTTCGACGGTCACGAGGATCCGCTGATCCTGATTCAGGAGTGGAACCAGAAGATCTACGTCCAGAAGAACGGCGACACGCGGGAAGTGTTGACGATCAAGGCAAAAGCGCTCACGCAGAAGGTCTACTTCATCAGGTTTCGCACCGGCAGTCATTGGGATCAGCCGGAGAGGTATCGCAAGCGAGTCAAGTTGAGTGCACGCTACTTGGCGGTCAACAACGCCAGCGGGCCGGAGTGGCATGTGACCAGGTCATGGATATCCGAGCGCAAAATCCAGTCCATCGTCCACTTTCACACGCCGTTGCTCGAAGGGGAAGAGATTACGCTTCGAGTGATTCGAAAATGGCCGGGAAAATGTCGTCCCCTCATGACGAAGAGAATCTCGGACGACTTCACTTTTCGGTTCAGCAAGCGAATGCCGGTCAAGTCGATTGAGTACACGATCGTGTTGCCGGTGGGATATGACGCCCACTTCTCCCCGATCGGTGTCAACGTCGCTGCAGCGAGCCTGTCCATCGCGGACAGTCACGACGACGAAGACCGAAGGACGTTCACGCTCACTGCGCGTGACTTTCCGGTGTCGACGCCGATCGGCATGCGCCTGCAGCTGAAATAGCCTGTGCGGGACATGATCTCGCACAGGCTATTTGCGGTGCAAGCTTACTCGTCGCCTTCTTCGCCGCCCATGGTTCTCGGCTTCTCCTGTCTAAAGGTCGTCGCGTTGCCCTGGATGGCGCCGTGATCATGACTGAAAGTGATCTTGAGTCGCCATCCTGGTGCGACGACTGCCAGAGGTTGTTGGTGCCTGACTATCGTGGCGCGGAAGGTCGCTGTTACGCCTCGTACGCCTCGTGTCTCCGTGACTGTAGTGTCGCGAGAGGTGTGCACTCTACTGTGACACGCCTCGTGTGCAAGCGGAGTCATGGTGGGGTGGCCGATACTTACGTTCTGCAAGCGCTTGCGATGCGCAGAGTTCCGAACTCCTCCAGGTGATCGTTGCGTTGACGTGACCTGCGAGCAACTTTCACCCACTCAGGTGCCGAAAACTTGTCCTGAGAAGTCGGATGCCTCGAAGCTGCAAGGAACTGATTTGTTTCATTAGGCGGATGGCGCTGGCGGTGCGTCCAGCAGTCATGCTTGATTGACGTGACCACTGTCGTCCGAGATTCGTGAATTCGGTTGCGCATCGCTGTCGAGCGACTGCCGCGTGCGATCTGCTGACGAACTCCGGTGCAGGCGAGGTTCGGACGTCGTTGTCCGGTCTGCGGCCGATCCTGGAACGTGCCGCCGTGGTGCCGTACCTTGTCCGAGTTCGTCGGGGACGTTCGGATCCGCCAGCTCTGAAGGACGACCACCTGTGAAGCGCAAGGACAAGGCCGCCAAGCCCGTTCCCACCACGGTGACCCAGGAGCAGATCAAGCTGCTCGCCCTGACGGAGCAGGGCGGTGTGCACCGCGGCGCCACGAGTTGGTACCTGGAGCACCGGCCGGCGAAGCAGTGGGACGCGGACGACCTCGAAATCCTCAGGGCCCGAGAGTGGATCACCTGGGAACAGCGCCTGGACCACGGGATGGCCTCGCCGGTCGACATCACGGCTCAGGGGCGGGCGGCGTTGCGGCACCACCTGCCGGAGTGGGTGCTGGGGCGGAAGGCCATCGCCTCCGAGCCGCCGCGGTTGCCCTCGGTCGAGACGATCAGCGCATTGGACTCGTTGCGGTAGCGCGGTAGAACGGTCCCGAAAGAGATGTCCTGGTCGAATCCAAACGGAGGCGAAGACCGGCCATGTCGAACTTGTTGACCGGCGGCGACTTGCGCGCACGTGACCACCACCGGATTGAGGACGACGCACGGGCGGAGGGGCCCTTGCACGCCGTCACCCTGCCCAACGGTGTGGAGATGCAGGTGGTCACCGTTGGGCTGGAGCTCACCCGTCAGCTGCTCACGGACCAACGGCTCTCCAAGGACAGCGCGAGGCTGCAGTGCGAGATCAAGCGGCAGCTCGCCGCGTTGGGGAGCACGCAGGAGAACCTTGCCGGACTGTTCGGGCCGAGCATGCTCAACAGCGACAACCCGCAGCACGCGCGGCTCAGGGCGCTCGCGGTGAAGGCGTTCAACGGCAGGGCGGTGCAGCAACTCGCGCCCGGCATCGAGGAGATCAGCGCGGAGCTGATCGGCCGGCTTCCCGAGGGTGAGGAGATCGACCTCGTCAGGGAGTTGGCCGTGCCGATGCCCATGCACGTCATCGGCGAGGTGCTCGGGCTGCCGCCGCGGGATCGGGCGCGGGTTCGCGCGTTGATCGAGACGATGATGTCGATGGAACCCGAGGTGTCGCAGCCGGCGAGTGACGAGCTGGGTGGCTACTTCCACGGCCTGCTCACGAGCAACGCGCTGGACCCAGGTTCGCTCTTCGGTTCGTTGGCCAAGGCTGACGAAGAGGGCGACCACCTGAGTCATGACGAACTGATGGCGATGGCTTTCCTTCTCGTCGTCGCGGGCCATGAGACGTCGGCGAGCCTCATCTCGAACGTTGTGCACGACGCGTTGGACAACGGGTGGTGGCACAAGGCGGCTGAGGATCCGAGTCTGGTGCCGCGGCTCGTGGAGGAGACGCTGCGCCACAACTCGCCGGTCCGCAGCGCCACGCACCGCATCACCACCGAGGCGGTTGAGATCGGCGGCGTGGAAGTTCCCGAGGGCACGCTGCTGCTGATCAACCTCGGCGCCGCCGGACGGTGTCCGCGGGCGCACGAGAACGCCGGTGAGTACCGGCTGGACCGCGAGACGACCGGCCACGCCACGTTCGGGCACGGGCCGCACTTCTGCCTCGGTTCGGCGCTGGCCCGTCTGGAGACCGAAACCGTGCTGCGGCAGCTGACGAGCCGGTTTCCGCGTGCCGCCTTCTCGGGCGACGAGCAGCCGGAGATCACGCACAACGACATCATGGCCAGCCTTAAATCGCTACCGGTGGTGCTCAGGCGCTGACACGCTGGTGATCGTGGAGATCATTCAAGGGGGACCAGGCCACGTCGACGTGGCCGCGTTGATCTGGGCTCACGCGGTCGCCGTGAGGGACGGCTACGACGAGGTGCCGTCGCTCGACGCGGCGCGGCCCGGGGTGGAGAGCGCTCTCGCGAACGAGCCCTCGCTGTTGCTGCTTGCTCTGGATGGCGGCCAGGCAGTGGGTTTCCTGGCTGGAGGTCCACAAGGGACGGACACCGCCTACGTCAACTACGTCGGTGTTCATCCCGACGCGTGGGGCAAGGGCGTCGGTGAGGCGTTGTTGCGGGCACTGCCTGAAGCGTTGATCAAGAATGGATACGAGAAGGCGGAGCTGCTGGTCTACGTCGACAACGTCCGGGGCGTGCGGCTCTACGAACGCCTCGGATGGATCAAGGTCGGCGACCCCGCGCCGCATCCGCGCAACGGCCGTGTGGAGCAGCGCTACGCGTTCTCGGCGGCGAGGGGGCCCGAACGCGTTTAGCCGGGGATTAGGGGATCAACCCCAATGCGGCTGACCAGGGCTATCCCAAAGTCCATTTGAGACCTACCTTTTGTTCATGTCAGTGCGCACCTTCGCCGTGGTGGTCGGTCTCGCGTTCTTGCTCGGTGGGGGTGCGATCCTGTTCGTGACGCTGGCCGTCGAGGCGCCGAGCGGGACGCTGGTCCCGTGCGGGAACAGCCTGGGCCTCGGGTTCGACGAGCCCGCGGTCTCCGCGGTCAGTCCGGCCTATGTGGACATCTGCGCCGACCTGAGGCACCGCCGGCTGCTCTGGGGGTTGCCGGTGATCGGGCTGGGCGCACTGCTGCTGATGGGCTCTTTGGTCGGTTCCCGGCGGGCTACTCGCCGGTAAGGTCGCGGCATGACGTGGATGGTCTACGGCGCCAACGGCTACACCGGACGTCTCATCGCCGAGCTCGCGGTCAAGCGCGGGGAGCGGCCGATCCTCGCCGGGCGCTCGCTCGAGAAGGTCGAGCCGATCGCGGCCGCCCTGGGGCTGGACTTCCGGGCGTTCGACCTGGCCCAGGCGCGGGCGCACCTCGAGGACGTCGACGCCGTCGTGCACTGTGCCGGGCCGTTCTCGCAGACGTCCACCGCGATGGTCGACGCGTGCCTGAGGACCCGAACGCACTACCTCGACATCACGGGTGAGATCGACGTCTTCGAGGCCATCGGGGTGAGGGACGTCGACGCGCGCAAGGCGGGCATCGTGCTGTTGCCCGGTGCTGGGTTCGACGTCGTGCCCACGGACTGCGTCGCCGCGATGCTGAAGGACGCCCTGCCGTCCGCCACCCACCTCGACCTGGCGTTCGTCGTCGGGGGAGGGGCGAGCGCCGGGACGACCAAGACGTCCGTCGAGGCCGCGGCCGTGGGCGGGCGGATCCGCGTGAACGGTGACCTGAGGAGCGTCCGCATCGGACATCGCAGGCGCACCGCGTACTTCCGGTCGGGGCCGCGTGAGGTCGGCAGCATCCCGTGGGGCGACGTGAGCACCGCTTACCGGTCAACCGGCATCCCGAACATCACGACGTTCACCACCGTGCCGGGTGTGCTCGGGCAACTGCAGCAGGTGTTCGCGCCCGTGTTGCAGACGTCGCTCGTGCAGACCGTCGCGAAGACCGTCGCCGGCAAGGTGAAAGGCCCTGACGAGCGCAAGCGCGCCAACACCAGGGCCGAGGTGTTCGGCGAGGCGTGGGACGCGCAGACGAAGGTCGAATGCGCGATCACCACCCCGAACGCCTACAGCCTCACTGCGGACTCCGTGCTCCGCGCCATCGCCAAGATCAACGGCGTGACGCCCGGCTCGCACACTCCGTCCAGCGCGTTCGGCGCCGACTTCGTGCGCGAGCTCGACGGCGTCGTCGCGGGCGAGGTCCGCTTCACGTGAGTTAGAGGTTCTAACGTCACGTTTGTCAGACCGTCCAACGTCACTTCTTGAGGTGCTTGGCGACGCTGTCGACGACTCCGCCGACGGCGTCCTTCACCTTCTCCACGCCGTCCTTGACGGCGGCCTTCGCCTGGTCCGCGCGGCCCTCGTTGGCGAGCTGCTGGTCGCCGGTGGCCTCGCCCGCGGTCTCCTTGACCTTGCCGCCGAGGTCCTCCGCCTTGTTGCCGATCTTGTCCGACAGCGACATCGCGTCCTCCTGAGCTCGAATTCGATCTGACGCTAGTTCGATACCCGCCGACCCGCCTTCGTCACGCCACTGTCGGGTGAAAAACGGGTGAGGGTGATCACGGGCGGGAAATCCGGGAACCGCGTGACGTTCCGCGATCGAACGTGTCAGTCAAGCGACCAAGCAAATTTCGGGCGGGGGTGTGCGCATGAGCGTGGCCGAGGCAGCCGCACTCGACGATGCCACGCTGGTGGCACGGTCACGTGACGGCGACATGAGGGCGTATGAGCAGCTCGTGCGTCGTTATCAGGGGCCGATGTACCGGCTGGCGTTGCGCATCGTGGGCAGCAAGGGTGATGCCGAGGACGCGGTGCAGGACGTGTTCCTGACCGCGTGGCGGCGGCTCGGGCAGCTCAACGACGACGGGGCCTTTCTCGGCTGGCTCTACCGCACCACCACCAACCAGTGCCTGAACGTGCTGCGCAAGCGCAAGCCGCACGCCGACACCGAGCTCGACGAGCACGAGTCGCCGGCGCCGCGGACCCGGCCCGACCGCGCGGTGGAGGTGAACGCGCAGCTCGACGCGCTGCAAGCCGCACTGCGCGGCCTCACGCCGGAACAGCGGGCGTGCTGGGTGCTGCGTGAGGTCCACGGCCGGTCCTACGACGAGATCGCCGAGGCGATCGGCACGACCCAGCAGTCGGTGCGCGGCAGGCTCGCGCGGGCACGGGCTCAACTCGCGGAGGTGATGGCGCCGTGGCGGTGACGTCCGAGTCCGACTACGTCCTGCCGTGCGGGCGGGACGTCGAAGAAGTCTGGGAGGCGATCGACCTCTCGGACGAGCACACGCGCTCGTGCCCGCACTGCGCGGCGGTGCGGGAGAGCCTCCTGGTGTTGCGCGAGGCCACGAACGAGATGGCCCGCGAAGAGGTCGAGCCACCGTTCGACCTGGTCAGCCGCGTGATGTCGGCCGTGCGCGCGGACGTGCGGCGGTCCGATGTCGTGCCGTTGCCCGGTGACGGACTGGCTCGGGTGAGCACGCGCGCGGTCGCGGCGGTGCTGCGGTACGCCGCGGACGGCGTCGACGGCGTGCGAGCGCGAGGGTGCCGGGTCGTCGAAGCGCCGGAGTCGACCC
Organism: Streptomyces sp. ID05-26A; assembly: GCF_033794685.1. Classification (NCBI taxonomy): domain Bacteria; kingdom Bacillati; phylum Actinomycetota; class Actinomycetes; order Kitasatosporales; family Streptomycetaceae; genus Streptomyces; species Streptomyces sp. ID05-26A. The sequence continues at coordinate 84,612 of NZ_JARAYZ010000008.1, read as the reverse complement.
TGCCGGACCCGGTGATCGAGGTCGAGCTCAGCATCGCGATCACCGCGGGACAGGTCACGCACCTGGCGTACGACGAGGTGCGGCGCAGGGTGCTGGCGGCGGCCTCCGCACGGATCGGTGTGCGGCTCGCCCGCCTGGACCTCGTCGTGTCGGACGTTCTCGAAGGATGAGCGAGTGATCGAAACAGTCGTGTCCGCTCCGGCGGTGGCGGCGGTCGCGGTGCACGCGGCCGAACAGATCGCCGGGGTGCGTGTGCAGCCGGGAGTGGCAGGCCTCGTGAGTTCTGTGGTGCGCAAGGCGAGGCAGCAGATCAAGGGGCTGCAGCCCGCTCCGGTCGAAGGCGTGCGGGTGCGGTGGTCGGGAGCCGTCGCACTGCTGGAGGTGGACGTGGTGATCTCGGGACAGGACCAGGCCGCGGCCGTGGCTCGTGCCGTGCAACGGTCGGTGCGCGCGCTGGTGCAGGAACTGACCGGCGTCGAGGTGGAGTCGGTGTTCGTCACCATCGTGGACGTCGCATGGTGATCGTGACGGAGTTGTTGAAGGCACTGGAGAAGGTCGACGGGCTGCGGCCGTCGGTGCCCGAGCCCCCGCGCTCGTGGACCTCCTGGGACGTCGACACGCTGGCCGTCGACGTCGAGGACGGACTGGTGTGCGTCCGGGTCGTCGCGACTCGGCTGCCGCTGTCGCTCGTCGAGGCCGGTGAGTCGTTGCGGTCTGTCCTCCTTGGCACGCAATGGGAAGACGCCGTCGTGCGAATCGTGGTGACCGATGTGGACAAACGTGCCCTCGATCACCTGAACGGGTCGTGACGTTTCGGCGAGAGCCGATGTCCTACAGATGTGACCGCTTCGAAGGAAGGAAATGCGATGAGCGTCCAGACTGTGGAGAAGAACAACGCCGTGGCCGGGAAGCTGGTGACGGACAAGGGTTCCACCACCATCGCGGACGTCGTGGTGCAGAAGGTCGCGGGCCTCGCCGCCAAGGAGATCCGCGGCGTGCACGCCCTGGGTGGCGGCGCGACCCGTGCGCTGAGCGCGTTGCGCGACCGCATCCCCGGTGCGACCGCGAGCGCGGGCCAGGGCGTGTCGGTCGAGGTCGGCGAGAAGCAGGCCGCCGTCGACCTGGAACTCGTCGTCGAGTACGGCGTGCCGATCGCGGACCTCGCCAAGTCGGTGCGCACCAACGTGATCACCGCGATCGAGCAGATCACCGGCCTCGAGGTCGTCGAGGTCAACATCAACGTCAACGACGTGCACATCCCGAGCGACAACGAGGGCGAAGAGAAGCCCGAAACCACTCGCGTGCAGTGAAGGGGAACGCCATGAGCACCACCGCACTGGGCCTGCTGACCGGGCTCGCGCTCGGCCTGGCCGCCGCGTTCGGGGGCTTCAGCGCGTTCCTGGTAGTGCTCGTCTTCGGCGCGCTCGGCCTGGTCGCGGGCCGGGTCGCCGAGGGCAAGCTCGACCTCGCGCAGTTGCTCGGCAGGGATCGGGACTGACGATGACGACAACGCTCACCGCGCAGCCGGGTGCTGCCCGAGCAGGTTCGGCTCAGCCAGGTTTGACCACCGTCGCGGACCGCGCGGTGGGCCGCATCGCCGGGCGTGCCGCTCTGGAGGTGCCGGACGTGCTCGACTGCGCCGTCACCGCGAGGGTGACCGGGGGAGTGGCCACCCTCGACGCGCGACTGGACCTGCGCTACCCGGCGCCGGTCGCGTCGACGGCCGCCCGTGTCCGCGCCCACCTGGTGGCGAGGGTCGCCGCGCTCACGGGCCTGCGGGTCTCCGTCGTGGACGTGTCGGTGGGCGTCCTGCGCGCGGAGGCGGTCCCGGTGAGGAGGGTCCAGTGACCCGCCGCTCCCGGCGCGCCTTGACCGCCACGCTCACGGCGCTCGTCCTGCTGGCCGCGTCGGTCCTGGTCGCGGTGACGGCCGTCCAGCTCGCGCTCGGCGAACCCCCGTTCCTGCCCTACGACTCCGTCGTCGGCACGGTGCACGACCTGACGTGGTCGGCGCGGGAGGTGGCCGTGGCGGGCGGGGTCGTCGCGGCCATCGGACTTCTGCTGCTCCTGGCCGCGGTGGTGCCCGGACGGGCGCGCACCGCGACTCTGGACCAGCACACCGCGGTGTCGGTGCGCGGCCTGCGCAACGCCCTGCGGTCCGCGGCTGTCGTCGACGGCGTCGAGTCGGCCGCCGTGAAGGTGCGCCGCCGCCGGGTCCGCGCGGTGGTGCGTACCCGGCGCGCCGTGGTCGACGGTCTCGGCGACGCCGTCCGCACGGCGCTCGAACATCGTGTCGGCGAGTTCGCCCTCGCCCGGCCTCCCCAGGTCGTGGTGCGGGTCAAAGCCCTCAGGAGCACACCGTGAACCGCTTCGTGCTGGGCCTGCTGGGCCTGGTCCTGTTGCTCGCCGGCGCACTCGCGGTCGCCGTCCACCTCGATCTCGTGCCCCAGTTGGATCGGGGCGCCTCCCTGCTGCCCGGTACGGCGCTGCCACCGGCGTGGGTGCTGTGGGTGGTCGCCGCCGCGGCGGTCGTGGTCGCGCTGCTGTGCCTGCGCTGGCTCGCCGCCCAGATCCCGCGCCGCAAGGTCGTGTCCTGGCGCTGGGCAGACGAGGCGGGCGCCACCCGCATCAGCACCGCGACGGCCACCGCGCCGTTCGCCGAAGAGATCACCGCCTACCCCGGTGTGCGCAAGGTCGAGGCCGCGCTGACCGGCCCGCACACCGCTCCACGCCTGGCCCTCGTCGTCCGCGCCTTCGGCGACGCCGATCTGCGGGGGATCCGCCGCCGTATAGACGACGAGGGCCTGCCACGCCTGCGCGAGGCACTCGGCACGCCCGACCTGCAGGCCGTCGTGGAGTTCCGGATGTCGTCCTCGAAGGGCGACGCCCGCGTGCACTGAGCCCACACGGCTTATGCAAAAAACGTTTGCGGACGTCCGCAAACGTGTCATTGCAAAGGTGAAATCGCAGGTGAAACCCGTATTTGAAACGACGAAGCGGGCCGTCCCGGTGGGGCGGCCCGCTTGGCGTTAGAGGGTCTAACGAGGTGCGAGCAGGCTCGTGATCTCCTGGGACGCCGACACCGTCAGCAGGTGCTGGAGGCTCTCCGGGAGGTCCTCGCCGCGCTTCTGCTTCGCCTGCGCGAAGAGTCGGCCGGCGCGGTAGGAGGAGCGGACGAGCGGGCCCGCCATGACACCGAGGAAGCCGATCTTCTCGGCCGTCTCCTTGTGCTGGACGAACTCCTCGGGCTTCACCCAGCGCTCGACCGGGTGGTGCCGCGGCGACGGGCGCAGGTACTGCGTGATGGTGATGAGGTCGCAACCCGCGTCGTGCAGATCGCTGAGCGCTTCGGTGACCTCCTCGGGGGTCTCGCCCATGCCGAGGATCAGGTTCGACTTGGTGACCAGGCCGAACTCGCGGGCCTTGGTGATCACCTCGAGGGAACGCTCGTAGCGGAACGCCGGGCGGATGCGCTTGAAGATCCGCGGGACGGTCTCCAGGTTGTGCGCGAGCACCTCGGGCCGCGACTCGAAGACCTCGGCCAGCTGCTCAGGGACCGCGTTGAAGTCCGGGATCAGCAGCTCGACGCCCGTGCCGGGGTTCATCTCGTGAATCTGGCGGACCGTCTCGGCGTACAGCCACGCGCCGCCGTCCTCCAGGTCGTCACGGGCGACGCCGGTGACGGTGGAGTAGCGCAGGCCCATCGCCTGGACCGACTCGGCGACGCGGCGGGGTTCGTCGCGGTCGAGGTCGGCGGGCTTGCCCGTGTCGATCTGGCAGAAGTCGCAGCGCCTGGTGCACTGCTCGCCGCCGATCAGGAACGTGGCCTCGCGGTCTTCCCAGCACTCGTAGATGTTGGGACAGCCGGCCTCTTCGCAGACCGTGTGGAGGCCTTCGCGTTTGACCAGACCCTTGAGCTCCCGGTATTCGGGGCCCATCTTCGCCCGCGTCTTGATCCACGGGGGCTTCTTCTCGATCGGCGTCTCGCTGTTGCGGACCTCGAGCCGCAGCAGCTTCCGACCCTCAGGTACCACAGTCACGTCATCACCCTACGCTGCGCACTCAAGTGTCCGGGGTCACGCACTCCCTGGTCAGGCTAAGTGCGGAGACCGGGCTTCTGGTGGAGCGCCCGTTGTTCACGATCTGTTGTTGACGCAGGTCACGTCGAACATGAACAACACGTCAGGGCTGAAGATGTTCCCGGCCCGGAGGTGACGACCGGGCCGGCCGGCGTCTTCCGGGTGAGGGCGCCGGCACCCCTACGGAAGATCTGGAGCGATTCCGGTCAGCTTGATCGTGAGCTCCCAGAGGCGGTTCGCGGCGAGGTCGTCCCGGGCGGCGGCGGTCATGCGGGCGACGGTGGGGTAACCGCGGGCGCCGTTGAAACTGTCCGGGCCGTAGTACTCGCCTCCGCGTGCTTCGGGTGACGTCGCCGCGTAGAGCTGCGGCAGCGCGCCCATCTCGACGGACTGCGAGAACAGGTGGCTGATCCTGCCGCCGACCCTCATGACCACGGACTTGTGCGCGTCGGCCATGTTGTTGGTGAGCTCGGTGGCGGTCATGCCGGGGTGTGCCGCGATGGACGTCACGTCCGGTGAACGACGCTCCAGCTCACGAGCGAACAGGATGTTGGCGAGCTTCGACTGCCCGTAGGAGCCCTGGAGGCTGTACGGGCGGCGCTCCCAGTTCGGGTCCTCGAAGTCGATCCGCCCGGCCCGGTGCATCAGCGACGAGACAGTCACGACGCGGGCGCCGGGGCGTTGCTTCAGCGCGGGCAGCAACAGCCAGGTCAGCGCGGCGTGGCCGAGGTGGTTGGTGCCGAACTGTCGCTCGAAGCCGTCGGCGGTCCGGCCGTTCGGGACGGCCATGATGCCCGCGTTGTTGACGAGGACGTCGAGCGCCTCGACCTTCTCCGCCGCCGTGCGCACGGAACCGAGGTCGGCGAGGTCGAGTTCCAGGACCTCGGCGGAACCCTGGACCTTCCGTCGCGCGGTCTCCCCGCGCTGGACCGAGCGACACCCCATGATCACGTGGGCGCCCCTGGCCGCGAGCACCTGGGTGGTGCGCAGACCCAGGCCGGAGTTCGCACCGGTCACGAGGACTGTGCGGCCGGTCTGGTCGGGGATGTCGGCTTCGGTCCAACGACTCATGGAGTCATTCCTACCGTCCGGTAACTGCTGAGCGAAAGGTGTGCGTCCAGTACGGCTCGCAACACCGGCTCGTCGGCGGCCAGTTCCGCGATGACGCGGTCCTCGTCCACGTGTCCGTTCAGCCCGGCGTTCTCCATCCGGGCGGTCAGCTTGTTCTGCCAGCGGTGGTCGAGTGCCAGCAGCAGTTCGTGCAGTGAGCCGAAGACGTCCGGATCCACGATCAACGGCGCGGACGGGTCCCGGCGGGCGTCGCTCAGGACGGCGTCGAGCGCGTCACGGCGGCGGTAGTGGTCTGTCCAGCCCATGTCTCGTACCCCCGGTTTCTCGCATACCCTCGGTATGACACGACCATACCACCGGTACGTACTGCCGGTATGTGAGATACGTTTCGTGCGTGCGAACACGACGCGCCGAGTACTCGGAGTCGACCAGGCAGGCGCTCGTCGACAGCGCCGTCGACCTGTTCACCAAACGCGGCTACGCCGGCACCTCGCTCGACGAGGTCGTCAAACGCGCTCGCGTGACCAAAGGCGCGCTCTACCACCACTTCAGCGGCAAGCAGGCGCTGTTCGAAGCGGCCTTCACCCAGGTCGAGACGCGGTCGATCGCGTCGCTGACCGCGCTGATCACGGCGGACGGTGACGCGTGGGAGACCGCCGTGGCCGGTCTGCGCGCGTACGTCCGCAAGTGCCTGGAGCCCGAATACCAGCGGATCATCGTCCACGAGGCGCCGGTCGTGATGGGCTGGGAACGCTGGCGTGAGGCGGAGGAGCACTTCAGCTTCGGTCTGCTCCGCACGGCTGTGCAGTTGCTCGTCGACGCCGGCGAGATCGAGGAGGCGCCGGTCGAGATCATGGCCCGGCTGCTGTTCGGAGCACTGTCCGCGGGCGCCAGCACCATCGCGAGCTCGTCCGATCCGAAGCGCACCGGGCGTGAGGTCGAACGCGCGATCCTGCGTGTTCTGGAGGGATTGCGCAAGAAGTAGTCGAGTTCGGCCCTAGCGGCCGAGCGGAACGTCGATCACCACGCGGACAACGAGGTGGTCAGCATCATGATCGAACCTGTCAACACGCGCCTGGGACTCGACGGCAAGATCGCAGTGGTCACGTCGGGAACGCACGGGCTCGGCCTCGCCATCGCGAGCAAGCTCTGCGACAACGGCGCCCACGTCATCCTCACGACCTCCGACGAAGACAACGTCGACCTGGAGCGCGCGAAGCTCGTCCTGGCCGGCAAGCCCGGCTCGGTGAGCGTCACCCAGCTCAACATCCAGGACGAGCACTCGGTGCGGCTCCTGCTCGACCGGGTCAAGGAAGAACGCGGCCAGCTGGACGTGTTCGTCCACCACGCCGTGTCGCCGGACCTCACGCCGTTGCTCAACATCGTGGAGCCGCTCGCCAAGGCGCTCGTCGACGGCGGCCGCGTGGTCGTCGCGGGTTACACGGTGACACCGGTGCACGGCGTGATCCGCACACTGGCGCTGGAAATGGCTTGGTACAAGGTGGCTGTGAACGCCGTCGTCACCACCGTCGTCGACAACGGCCCCATGAACATCGACCCGGACCTGGTCGACCGGCTCGCGATCAAGAGCCCGTCCGGTCGCGTCACCCTGCCCCAGGACATCGCGAACGCGGTTTCGTTGCTCTGCACCGACGAAGCCGCGTGGATCCAGGGTCAGGTGATCACCGTCGACGGCGGTCTCGAACTGCTGGAGCGCTGGGGCGAGACGCGCTGAACGCGCCCTCGATGATCGGCTCTGTCGGTTGTTCGTACCCTGCCGCACGGACCGAATCGCTTGTACCGTTTTCTGCTCGTGCAGTCCTGGAGCCGTCCCGGTCGCCGATTCGGTCCTTGAGCAATCTGTGAGCGCGCGGTGACCCCAAGTCATCCGCCGATTACCCTCATTAATTGCTCCTAGCGCATTTGGAGTAACGCTCGCCGGAGCCGGACTCAATGCTTGTCCTGCATGGTCACCGAGTGTAAGACTCGAAATGGTGACCTGGGGGCAAGCAAGGGGGTCGGATGATCAGAGTGCTACTAGCCGAGGACGTGCAAATGGTCCGCGGTGCTTTGGTCGCCTTGTTGAATCTCGAACCAGATATTGAGGTCGTCGCGTCCGTCGCAACGGGCGATGAAATCATCTCCGCAGTGGAGAAGAACAAACCGGACGTAGCGGTGCTCGACATCGACCTGCCCGGTATGGACGGCCTTTCCGCCGCCACCGTCATCCACGACACCGCACCGGAGACGCGCACTCTCATTCTCACGAGTCTCGGGCGGCCGGGCACACTGCGCCGCGCGCTGAACGCACGCGTCAACGGGTTCATCCTCAAGGATGCTCCGGTTGGAGAACTCGCGGACGCCATTCGCGGCGTCTCAATTGGTCGCCGCGTGATCGACTCGCAGCTCGCGCTTTCCGCGTGGGACACCGACGAGTGCCCGCTGACTCCTCGGGAACTGGAAGTGCTGCGGCTCGCTTCGGACGGCGCGGACGCGATGGAGATCGCCACGACGCTGTTCCTGTCGGTCGGCACGGTTCGCAACTACCTGACGGCGGCGACGGCCAAGCTCGATGCCCGCAACCGGGTCGACGCGGTCCGCATCGCCCGCAAGTCCGGCTGGTTCTGAGTCGTCACCTGGCGATCTGGCGGGCGGTCCGGGCGCGGCGATCCTGATCTTCACCTGGCCCTTGCAATGACTCTTTTGACGACGAAGTCCAACGAGTCATTGCTAAGGGCCAGGTGGGCTGGGGTGCGCGAAGATCGGGTTCGGGGTGAGCGGCGCGGCAGGGGTGCCGCGTGGAAGTTCACCAGAAGGCGAACTGGCGGCAATATATTGGTTGGGCGGTGGCTGCCGGCTCGAAGGGTTAGGGCTTTGGGGCGGCCGGGATGGCGGCGTGCACGTGGAACGAGCCGTCGCCGATGTGGCGGGCCGTGAAGGTGCCGCCGACCGCCTTGATGCGTTCGGCCTGGTTGCGGACGCCGTTGCAGTCGGCTGAGGTCGTGCGGTCGGCGGCGCCGTCGTTTATGACGTCGAGCAGGATCGTGGCACCGCGCTGGTGCACGCCGATGGTGCAGGTGCTGGCGTCGCTGTGGCGCAGGACGTTCGTGACGGCCTCGCACAGGACCGCGGCCAGGACGGTCTCCACCGGCTCCGGGAGCGGGTCGTGGGCCAGTTCCACGCGGACGTCGATGTTCGAGGCTGCCAGCATCGCCTTGGCCGAGTCCGAGGTGTCCGCGAGGGACAGCGGGCGGTAGGCGCGGGCCAGGGAGCGCACGTCGGCCAGGGCGTGGTGGGTGATGTCCAATATATCGGCGATGTGTTCCTGCATGAACTCCCAGCCGTGGTCCGGGCGGTCGGCGACGATCCGGTGGGCCAGTTCGCTCTTGAGCTTGATGGCGCTGAGGCTGTAGCCGAGCAGGTCGTGCAGGTCGCGGGCCACGCGGACGCGTTCGGCGGTCACGGCGGCGGTCGTGATGACCACGGTGTCGGCCAGGGGCTGCGGGGCCGGCTCGGGGGTGGGTGGCGGGGCCGGTGAGGGCCAGTCGCGGTGGGTGGCGAAGCCCGTGGCCAGGCCCGCGAGCAGCAGTGCGATGGCCGCGGTGGCCATCATCGCCTCGCCGTGGACGGTCTGGGCGAGGCCGGTCGAGACCACGGTCGCGACGAAGATCGACCAGCCGAAGACTGGGCGCAGGATCAGCAGCGCGTTGCCGGCTACGAGGCCCGCGACGCCCGTCCAGGAATAGCCGAAGAGGGCGTACGGCAGGACCAGCAGTGCCGCTTGGGCTGCCAGTGCGAGGTGCCGTTGGAGTGCGGACAGCGGCCTGAAATACGACACTTGCAGCAGGACAAGTACCGCTAAATCAATGACCGACACCGCCAATTCGGTGATCTCGCCGGCGAGAAGCACCGCGCGGGTCAGGTCGGTCAGGCACACAGCGGCGAAGACCGCCACGATGATCGCGCGGTATCTCGGTATCGCTGGCGTTGCATTCACGTGCCCCCCAAGAGCTAACAGCTCCAGAGCAAAGTCTCCGAGTCAACGCCGGTCAAACACCTCGCACGGCGCGCGCCCTGGCCGAATACTAGACATGCGAAGGCAGTTCGGGACGGCAACTGAATCGGTTCAGAATGCGAACTCGCATTGACTCGCCACTCAATGTCACGCCAATGGACGAGTATTTCTGAGTAGCCGTCACGGCATGTGGTCGGTCGATTACCGGGCGGGACGGTTTGGGTTCGTCCGAGTATATGAATTTCTCACGCCGTGCGCAGTAGTTCGCCATCCGAGAGTCATGGCGGCATACGTGGCGTCCGATAGCCCCGCTCAGGTGAACTTGATGGCACGACCAAGTCGTCCGCCGCAGAGCAGGGGAGGCTCCAATGGAGATCAAGGTTCTGGGACCGCTGGAGGCACGGGAGAACGGCGTCTCGATCGCACCGAGCGCGGTGAAGCCCAGGCAGGTGCTCTCGCTGCTCGGCCTTCAGGCGGGGCACGTGGTGACGGTTCCGACGTTGATCGAAGAGCTTTGGGGAATGACACCCCCACGCAGCGCACTCACGACTTTGCAGACCTACGTGCTGCAGGTCCGCCGGCGCATCGAGGCGGCCATGCCGGGGGAGGGTCCCGGTGTCGCGAAGAACGTTCTGGTGACCCGCTACGGCGGCTACATGCTGGACGTTCCGCCGGAGAGCGTCGACGTCCGCAGCTACGAGCGGCTCGCGAGTGCGGGTCAGCGCGCGTTCGAGGTCGGTGACCTGGAGTCCGCGAGCCGTCTGCTGCGCAGCGCCGCCGAGGTGTGGCGCGGACCGGTGCTGGTGGACGTGCAGATCGGCGTCCGCCTCGGCATGGAGGTCACTCGTTTGCAGGAAAGCCGTCTAGGCGTGCTGGAGACCCGCATCGAGGCGGACCTGCAGCTGGGCAAGCACCAGTCGCTGCTGTCGGAACTGTCGGTGCTCACCGCGCAGCACCCCATGCACGAGAACCTCTGTGCGCAGTACATGCTCGCGCTCTACCGGGCGGGACGGCAGTGGAAGTCGCTGGAGGCCTACCAGTCCCTGCGCGACACGCTGATCGAGGAGCTGGGGCTTGAGCCGTCCGAAAGGCTGCGTCAGTTGCAGCGGGCGATCCTGAGCTCCGAGCCGTCGCTCGACAAGCCGTTGTCGCCTCGCCAGCTGGAGCGCCAGCTCGCGGGCTGAGATCAGTTCGGGGAGCAACCGTGGACACCACCGGTGCAGGTGCGTTGATCAAGGCGCTCGAGGACGTCGGCTGCGAGGTGATCTTCGGAATGCCGGGCGGGGCGATCCTTCCCGCCTACGACCCGTTGTACGACTCGAAGATCCGGCACGTCCTGGTGCGGCACGAGCAAGGCGCCGGGCACGCCGCCCAGGGGTACGCACAGGCGACCGGACGAGTGGGCGTCTGCATGGCGACATCGGGACCCGGTGCGACGAACCTGGTGACACCACTGGCGGACGCGTACATGGACTCGGTGCCGATCGTGGCGATCACCGGCCAGGTCAACAGGTCGGTGATCGGGACGGACGCCTTCCAGGAGGCGGACATCCGCAGCATCACGCTGCCGATCACCAAGCACAGCTTCCAGGTGCACGACCCGGCCGACATTCCGCGGGTGATCGCCGAGGCGTTCACGCTCGCGTCGTCGGGGCGGCCGGGCCCGGTGCTGGTGGACCTGCCCAAGGACGTGCTGGCCACCGCCACCACCTACACGCCGGTGAAGCAGACAGCGCAGGCACGGCCGGTGCTCTCACCGGTGCAGATCCGCAACGCCGCCCAGCTCATCGGAAGCTCGAAACGGCCGGTGTTCTACGTCGGCGGTGGTGTGATCCGCAGCGGCGCGGCGCACGAGCTCCGCAAACTCGCGGAGAAGACCGGGATCCCGGTCGTCACCACGCTCATGGCCCGCGGCGCGTTCCCCGACTCGCACCCGCTGCACCTGGGGATGCCCGGCATGCACGGCACGGTGCCCGCCGTCGCCGCGCTGCAACGGGCCGACCTGCTGATCGCGCTGGGGACCCGGTTCGACGACCGCGTCACCGGGTTGCTGCCGGAGTTCGCCCCGCACGCCGCGGTGATCCACGCCGACATCGACCCCGCCGAGATCTCCAAGAACCGCAAGGCGGACGTCGGCATCGTCGGCGACTGCCGCGACGTCATGGCAGCGCTCTCCGCGGTCATCACGCGGAAAACCGACCTCACCGCCTGGTGGAACTATCTCGGCGGCCTGGTCACCACCTACCCCCTCGGCTACGACTGGCCGACGGACGGCATGCTCGCTCCGCAGTACGTGATCGAACGGATCAGCAAGCTCACCGGTCCCGAGGCCATCTACACCGCGGGCGTCGGCCAGCACCAGATGTGGGCCGCGCAGTTCGTGAAGTACGAACGCCCCGGCTCGTTCATCAACTCCGGCGGCGCGGGCACGATGGGCTTCGCGGTGCCGGCGGCGATGGGTGCGCAGGCGGGAGCGCCGGACCGCACGGTGTGGGCCATCGACGGCGACGGCTGCTTCCAGATGACCAACCAGGAACTCGCGACGTGTGCCGCCGAAGGCATCCCGATCAAGGTCGCGATCATCAACAACGGCAACCTCGGCATGGTCCGCCAGTGGCAGACCCTGTTCTACGAGGGCCGGTACTCCAACACCCGGCTCGGCACGCACCAGCGCCACCCCGACTTCGTGAAGCTGGCCGACGCGCTCGGCTGCGTCGGGCTGCGGTGCGAGAGCCAGTCCGAAGTGGACGGAACCATCCTGGAGGCGATGGCGGTCCACGACCGGCCCGTCGTCGTCGACTTCGTGGTGGGACAGGACGCTCAGGTCTGGCCGATGGTCGCCGCGGGCACGGGCAACGACGAGATCATGGCCGCGCGGGGCATCCGGCCCCTGTTCGACGAGGAAGAGTGATGACCAGACATTCGCTTTCCCTGTTGCTGCGCAACGAACCGGGAGCGCTGGCACGGATCGTGGTGCTGTTCTCCAGCCGGGGCGTCGACGTCGAGTCGCTGAGCCTCGCGCCGGCCGAGCGGGGCGATCTGTCCCGCCTGGACGTCGTGGTGGACCTGCAGCCCGGCCGCACGGTCGAGCAGCTGATCAAGCAGCTCGGCCGGATCGTCGACGTCAAGAACGTCGTCGACCGCACGCACGACGAAGCGCTCGAACTCGGAGCCTAGACAGCACGAGGAAACGGCCGCCCCGGAGGCTTGGGGCGGCCGTTTCGTCTTGCCTGAAGAATCCTCAGGCAGCTTTCGGGACGTGCTTCTCGATGACGCGGGCGTACGTCTCCAGCGTCTCGCCGGGTGACGGGCCGTCGAGCGCCTTGTGGATGCCCTCGGCGATGTCGCCGTGGCGGTGCAGGTCGGCGTGCGTCAGCGTGACCTTCGTCGTCGTCGGCCCGACGACCTCGAAGTCCACCTTGATGAACGAGGCCTTCTCGTCGTCGAAGATCGGCTGCCAGTACGGGCCGACCCGCCACGTCATCACGAGGCGCTTCGGCGGGTCCCACTCGGTGATGGTGCCCCAGGCGATCTCCTCGCCGTCCGCGCCGCGCTCGAAGTAACGCCCGCCGACGAACGGTTCGATCGTGATCGCCTGACGGTCCTTCACGAACACGTGCGACTCCGGCCACCACTCGATCGGCTTCGACGCGAAGATCGCGAACGCCTGCTCGATCGTCGCCTCGACCGTCACCGACTTGGCGACATCGGGAGTTGAGGCCATGTGGCCCTCCTCGCGAGTAAAAGGGTTGATGTCAGCGATGACCGTGCCCGGTTTGTCTCAACGCCACCTGGAACGGCGGTCGAACCAGGACGACTCGACCGGATGTCCAGCGCCCGCACCCATATTCGCGGTAGCCAAACCGGCAGACCGAGGAGTTGTCGTGTCCCCTGTCAATGTTGCGGTCCACATCGAGGTCCAGACGTTCTACGCCCAGCAGATGCGGCTGCTCGACGCGTTGGACGTGGAGGGCTACGCCCAGACGTTCACCGAGGACGGGGTCACCGACCACGCCCACCGGAGCGAGAAGGTCGAGGGCCGGGCGGCCCTGATCGCCGGCGCCAGCGCCGCGCTGCCCCGTTACAAGGGTGTCGCCGTGCGGCACTGGAACGACCACTACCTGATCGAAGAGGTCGACGAGAACACGCTGAACGTCAGTTACGCGTCGCTCGTCACCCGCACGACGGCCGAGGGCGTCGTCAGCTTCGAGCCGACGTTCTCCATCGAGGACGTGCTCGTGCGCATCGACGGCAAGCTCTACACCAAGTCGCGCACGATCCACCGCGACCTCCCCGTCCAGGCCGCGTAGAACCGCTTCTCCAGGAGGTGACGAGGTGAGTGTTCAGAACACCGGGCTGGCCACGGTCGCGGAGAAGGTGAAGCTGATCGCCGCCGAGCACGCGGCGCAGGCCGACGCCACCCGCAAGCTGGCTCCCGAGGTCGTGGAGGCACTGCGCGAGGCCGGGTTCGCGCGGCACTTCGTCGCAGCCGAACGCGGTGGTGCGCAGGGCTCGTTCGCGGAACTGACCGAGGCGGTGTTCACCGTCGGGCAGGGGTGCGCGTCGACGGCGTGGTGCGCCTCGCTGTCCGCGTTGTCGTCGCGGTTCGCGGGGTTGTTGTCGCGGGAGGGCCAGGACGAGATCTGGGCGTCCGGCCCGGACACGTTCGTCGTGACCGGACAGCCGCCCATGGGCAAGGGCACGGTCGTGGACGGCGGGCACCGCCTGAGCGGCCGCTGGCTCTACGTCAGCGGCGTGGACTTCGCCGACTGGGCCCTGCTGTGCGGCATGGTCGGCGAGGAGGGCCGCTTCTTCGCGGTGCCGCGCAAGGACTTCACCGTCCTCGAGACGTGGGACAGCGTCGGCATGAAAGCCACCAGCAGCCATTCGGTCGTGGTGGACGACGTCTTCGTGCCGTCGCACCTCTCGTTCGACCGGGTGGATCTGCTCAAGGGCACCAGCTGGTCGCCGGTGCCGAGCCACAACGTCCCGTTCCAGGCGGTCGGCGGCCTCACGTTCGTCGCTCCGGCCGTCGGAGCGGCGATGGGGGCACTGGACGCGTGCATCGCGGTGCTGTCGGGGAAGAAGCAGTCCGTGATGAACGCGGTCGACCTGGTCCGCGCGTCGGGGCAGGTCGAGTCGGCGAGGCTGCTCGTGGAGCAGAACGCCGCGGTGCTCGACGACCGCGAGTTCACCCCGGCGGCGATGGCGCGCAACGAACGCAACGTCGCCTACGTCGCCGAGGTGCTGGTCGACGCGGTGGGCGGCCTGGTACGGGCCGCCGGCACCAGCGGACTCGCGGAAGGTGGTGCGCTGCAACGGTTCTGGCGTGACGTGGTGAGCTGCTCCAGCCACGTGGCGCTGCGGTACGAGACCGCGTCCGTGCGCACCTATCCGGCGTCGGTTCTCGGCTGACCCGGAATCGACAGGCCCTGGTGCCCACCTCCCCGGCACCAGGGCCTTCGGCATGCGCGCGAAACGCTCCGCCGCGACCTGACCGGGACTCAAGCGGAGGGGATCACCCTGAAGGTCATCGACCGGCAGTCGTTTTTCAGGCAGGAGGTGGGACCTCGTTCAACTCGATCGGCTTCACGCCATCCCGAGTAGTCCTGAGCCATCGCCTGTCGTGCGCAGCGAAATCAAGTCCTCTGAGGAGAAATCGTGACCTCCACCAACACCAACCACGACCTGGAGTCGCCGTCGGCGACTGCCGGCGCGCAGGCGGCTCCGGTCGTTGACGCGCCGGCAGCGGCCGACCCGCGTCGCTGGATCGCGTTCATCATCATGACCGTCGCGACGTTCATGGACATGCTGGACGGCAGCATCGTCAACGTCGCCCTCCCCGCGATCCAGCACGGCATGGGCGCGAGCTTCGTGCAGCTGCAGTGGATCACCGCCGGGTACGTGTTCGCGTTCGCGCTCACACTGATCACCGGTGGCCGGCTCGGCGACATCTACGGTCGCCGCAAGATGTTCCAGCTCGGCGTGCTCGGCTTCGTCGTCACGTCGTTCCTGTGCGGTATCGCGACCAACCCCGAGATGCTCGTGGCCTCCCGCCTCGCGCAGGGTCTCGCGGCCGGCCTGATGGTCCCGCAGGTCATGTCGATCATCCACGTCACCTTCCCCGACAAGGAGAAGGGCGCGGTCTTCGCCATCCAGGGCACCATCGGTGGTCTCGCGGCCACCATCGCACCGCTCGTCGGTGGTCTCCTGGTCGCCTGGAACGTCTTCGACTGGAGCTGGCGGACGATCTTCCTGGTCAACGTGCCGATCGGCATCCTCGGCTACGTGCTGGGCTGGAAGTACATCAACGAGTCGAAGGCCCCGAGCCGGATCCGCCTCGACCTGATCGGTGTCGTGATCGCGACGGTCAGCCTCACCGCTCTGCTGTTCCCGCTCACCTTCGGCCGTGAACTGCACTGGCCGGCGTGGGGCTTCGTGCTGATGGCCGCCTCCGTCATCGGCTTCATCGGCTTCGTCGCCTACGAGAAGGCCAAGGACCGCAAGGACGGCATGCCCCTCGTGCCGCTGAACCTGTTCAAGTCCCGCAGCTTCTCCGCGGCCCTCGCGCTGATGCTGGGCATGTTCAGCTTCACCGGCATGTTCATGCTGGCCCTCTACCTGTACCTGCAGGAGGGTCTGGGCTTCTCGCCGCTGCGGACCGGTGTCACGCTGCTGGCGTTCTGCATCGGTGCCTTCATCACCGCGTCGGCCTCGGTCATCGCGCTGGTGCCGAAGTTCGGTCGCGCCGTCCTGCAGGCCGGTGCCGTCGTGATCGCCATCGGTGTCGCGGTGCTGCTGTTCTCGGTCAGCCCGGACATCACCAGCTGGGGCCTGGTCCCCGGACTTCTGCTCATCGGTCTCGGTTTCGGCATGACCGCGACCCCGATCGCGCTGTTCGCCCTGCAGGAGGTGCCGCACGAGGACGCGGGTGCGGCATCCGGCCTGATCAACACCAAGCAGCAGCTCGGTTTCGCGGTCGGCATCTCGGTCGTGACGCTGGCGTTCTTCGCTCCGCTGGCCTCCAACGGCGCGACCAACGCGGAGTCGCTGGCCCCGCAGGTCCGCCAGGAGCTCGTGGCCGCCGGTGTCGCCGACGCCAGGGCCACCGAACTCGCGGGCTCGTTCCAGACCTGTGCCGCCACCACGTTCGGTGGAACCCCGGACGGGGCGGCGTGCGCGGCCGTGCAGAACGACCCGCAGGCCAAGGCGATCGCCGACAAGTACACGCACCAGGCCGCGGGCCAGTCCTTCACGGACGCGTTCCGCACCACGCTGTACGTCGGCTTCGGCTTCGCCGCGCTGGCGTTGCTGCTCGCCTCCTTCCTGCCTCGCTGGCTGAAGCAGGAGGAGTGGGGCGCGCCGGCCGAGGACGGTGCCGAAGAGGGCGCTGAGGACACCGCCAAGGCGTAGTTCTCTCCCGCTGGAATCCTGAGGCCCCAGGCGAGAAGCCTGGGGCCTCAGGCGTTTTCAGGGCCGTTCTTCCGTCAACGCGAAAGGCCCCCTCACGTGTGCGAGGGGGCCTTTCGCGTTGCAGGACTTCAGATGCGCTTCGCGTCACCGTCGACGTTGACGGGACCCTGCCACGGGGTGCCGTCGTTCATGTTGATGTACGTGTGGGCCTTGGTGGTGAACTTCTTCTTGTTGGGGCTGATCTTGCCCAGGTGGCTCGCGTTGATCGAGCCGACCGGGTTGCCGTTCTCGTCGCGGTGGGCGTGGTGGGTGATCCAGAAGCTGAACTGGCCGTCCTTCTGGGCCGTCCAGACGCCACGGCCCTCGAGCTCGTCGGGGTAACCCGGCTTGGTCACGCAGTGCAGCTGGTAGTCGGCGGTGAAGTCGCAGAACAGCGGCGTGAGCAGCGGCGGTTCCTCGATGTGGATGGTCACCGTGAGGTCCCAGCGGCCGACGAGCGCGTTCTCGTAGTTGGGCTTCGCGGTGGCACCAGCGGCGGCGACGACGGGGACTGCCAGCGCAACGGCGGCCACGGCGGCCAGTGCCTTCTTGCGGACGTTCATGAGGGATGCGCCTCCGGTCGGGTGGGGCAGCGGAATGCGCTGAGTGTTGTTCGGGCAGCTCAAACACCCCTGTAGCGCCAGTTGTGACCCGAGGGGGAGTCGAGGTGACTTGCGCAGGATGGGGGAAAGCGAGAGGAGCTGGGGCATGTCTGCATCGGTGACCGACGCGTTCCGCTGCCGGGCGGCCAGAACGCCCGACGCGGTGGCGCTGTCCGCGGAACGGGGTTCGGTGAGCTATGCCGAGCTGGACAGGTGGTCGGACGCCCTGGCCGGTGAGCTCGTCGAGTCCGGAGTGCGGCCCGGCGACCGGGTCGCGGTGTGCCTGGAACGATCGCCGCAGCTCGTCGTGGCACTGCTGGGGGTGCTCAAGGCCGGCGCCGCCTACGTGCCGATCGACCAGGAGGACCCGGAGTCGCGGGTCTCCATGATGCTCGCGGACGCCGACGTGTCCCTGGTCATCGGCCGGTTCTTCGCCGGCTACACGACGCTGAAGGTCCCGCCGCCCGGTCTGAAGTCCACAGTGGAGCTTCCGGTCGTGGCCCCGGAGGACCTCGCCTACCTGATGTACACCTCGGGGTCGACGGGCAGGCCCAAGTCGGTGATGGTCGAGCACCGCAACATCACCAACCTCGTCACCGCGCCCAACTACGTGGACATCACCCCGGACGACCGGCTGCTGCAGCTCGCGCCGGTCGCGTTCGACGCGGCTACGTTCGAGATCTGGGGCGCGCTCCTCAACGGCGCCCGCGTCGTGCTCGCCCCGCCCGGCGTCGTGCAGGCCGAGGAACTCGGAGACCTGCTGCGGTCCAACGAGATCAGCGTCCTGTGGTTCACCGCGGCCCTGTTCCACCGGCAGATCGACGTCGACGTCGACGCGTTCAAGGGCCTGCACACCGTGATGACCGGCGGCGACGTGGTGTCCGTGCCGCACGTGCGGAGGCTGCGCGAAGCCGTGCCGGAGCTGCAGATCGTCAACGGCTACGGGCCGACCGAGACCACGACGTTCGCCACCTGCCACCGCATCGGCGCGGACGAGGACCTCGGCGGCGCCGTGCCGATCGGCACCCAGCTGCAGAACGTCGAGGTGGTCGTCGTCGTGGACGGCAAGCCCGCTCCCGACGGCACCGACGGCGAGTTGTGGATCGGCGGCGCGCAGGTCGCCCGCGGCTACTGGAAGCGCCAGGACCTCACGGACGAGAAGTTCGTGCGCGGTAGCTGGAACGGCGAGCGCTACTACCGCACCGGCGACCAGGGACGGAAGCGCGCGGACGGCGTGGTCGAGTTCCTCGGCCGCATCGACGACCAGTTCAAGCTGCGCGGGTTCCGGATCGAACCGGGCGAGGTCGAGAACGCGCTGACCGAGCACCCGCAGGTGCGCACCGCCGCCGTCAGCCTCCGCGTGCACCCCAGCGGTGACCGCAGGCTGATCGCGTGGGTGGTGAAGTCCGGTGAGGAACTGGACAAGCGGGCGCTGAAGGCCCACATGCGCGCGACCATGCCCGAGCACATGGTGCCGGCCGGGTTCGTCGTGCTCGACGAGCTGCCGATCACGACCAACGGCAAGACCGACCGCAAGGCGTTGCCGGAACCGGACTGGAACTCGAAGTCGCTCTACGTCTGAGCGCACGCGAAAGGGCCGGGCTCGCAAGGTGAGCCCGGCCCTTTCGCGAGTTCGTCAGACCCAGGAGGGCACTTCGAGGATCTCGATCACGGCCGCGGTCCAGACGTACCCCGCGCCGGAGGACTGCAGGACGACGAGGTCGCCGGGCTTCGGGTCGCGCTCGGCCAGCACGTGGTCGAGTCCGATCGCGATGTCCGCGGTGCCGACCATGCTGTACTGCTTGGCCCAGTCGTACGTGGTGGAGGCCCGGTCGACGCCCAGCAGTCCGCAGATGCCGTGCGTGACGATGGTCTCCGCGAGTTGCTGGTGCAGGAAGAAGCGCGCGTCGGCGAGCTCGATCTCCGCCTCGTACAACGCCATCTTGAGCGAGTGCCGAACACCGCCGCCGATGCGCGAGATCATGTCGTCGAGGTCGACGTCGGCGTTCTGCAGGAAGTCGTCGACGCCGCTGTTGAGCTGCAGGGTCTGGCCGTCCGCGAACGGCCCCGTGGTCCACGGCTGGTAGCCGCGCGACATCTGCTCGAGCGTCGAGTCGGCGTGCGAGTGGATCGAGCGGATCCGGGCGAAGCCGGACCGGTTCGACAGGACCAGCGCCCCCGCGCCGTCCCCGTTCACGTTCTGCTCCTCCGAGGCCCACCGGTCGAAGTAGGGCAGGTGGAACGCGTCGCCCGCGGTCACCAGCGCCGCCGGCAGGTCCCTGTGCGAGGAGAGGTACGAGGCGGCCAGGTCCACCGCGGCCATGAGGCCGTTGCAGCCCTGCTTGACCTCGAACGCGGGCCCGGTGCCGCCGACGGTGTTGGCCTGCACGTAACTCGCCGGCGTCCACAGGTCGAGCCCTTGGTGCGACAGGGAGGCATGCACGGTCAGGCCGAAGTCCAGCGGGCTCAGCCCGGAGCGCTCCACCGCTTCCAGGCCGGCCTTCGCGGCCATGACGGGACCGGTCTCACCGGGAGCGGCGACCCGCAGCTCCCGATAGCCGTTCATGGCCTTCTTCTCTTCTGTGTACCGGCCGGCCGCGATGGCGTCGTCCACCGTCTCGACCTGCTCGGGCAGGTATGTGCCCACACCGGCGATGTACAGGTCATTCCATCGCATCTCGAACTCCTAGGCTGCCTGGTCCAGCTGCTTGGCGACGGCACGCGCCGTCGGGTCCTCGTAGAAGCTGCGCAACGGGACGCGGACGCCGTACCGCTCGTGGACCTGCTTGACGAGCTTCGACGCCAGCAGCGAATGGCCCCCCAGATCGAAGAAGTGGTCGTCCGGCTCGATCCCCGGTACCCCGAGCACCTCCCCGAACAGCTCGCAGAGCTCTGTCTCGCGTTCGGCCACGGCGTCCTCCCTGTCAGCTCATGAGTAACGAAAACTTTGCGTTACCCAGGTCGAGATGAGCTTGTGCCGCACCGGAAAACGGCGTGTTCGAGCCGTTCTGAAGTTTGCGTCGAGAGGGGTCGTCCACGGTTGCGCGCGTCCGTCGCACGCCACCTGGATCAGGAGCCACACAGATGCAGACGTTCACTCCGAAACGTTCGGCCTTCTTCGCGCGCATAGGAGCGATCACGGCCGTGGTCCTGCTTGCCTTGTCTGGCATGGCGACCGCGGCGAACGCGACATGCACACCCGTCGGCAACTGGACCGGGTACGTGACCCGCACGGACGGCGACCACCCGACGCAGCTGCAGTTCAAGGCCAACGGCAAGGTGTTCGTCACCAACGAGCAGAACACCACCACGCAGGGCACCTGGTGGGTCACCGGCGTGAACAAGTTCCACTTCAAGTTCCGCGGCGAGAAGGTCTACGACGAGAACGGCGCCTACTTCGCCTACGTCGACTTCGACCAGGACGCCGTCCAAAGTGGATCCAACAACTTCACCAGCGCCGGCCCGTCCACGTTCTTCCTCGCGGACGGCACGAACCTGGGCACCTCGAACATCACGTTCACGATGTCCCGAGTCTGACACGCGACCGGGGCCGGGGTGGGTCCGCCGCCCTCATCCCGGCTCCGGCAACGTTGTCAGGCAAGGAACGAGGCGTGCTCTTCCACCCACTGGCGGAAGGTGCGGGCCGGCTTGCCGGTGATGCGCTCGGCCGTGGCGCCGGTGTCCGCGACGACGCCGACCGCGGCCTCCCACTGGTTGAGCAGTGAGGTGAGCACGGGCGGGGGCACGAAGTTGCTCATCTGCGCCTCGCCCTCCTCCCGCGTCAGCCCGTTGATCACGAGCTTGCGGCCGAGCACGTCACCGACGATCTCCAGTTCCTGGCGGAACGTCAGCGACTCGGGGCCCGTGAGGTCGACGATCTCGTCCTGGAGCTTCTTCTCCGTCAACGCGACCACGGCCACGTCGGCGATGTCGTCCTCGTGCACCGGGGCCACCTGGGCCTCGGGGAAGACCTGGTCGATCGTGTCGCCCTGCTGCAGCGAGTAGCTCCAGCCGAACGCGTTGCTCATGAAAGCGCCGGGCCGCAGGATGGTGTAGTTCAGGCCCGAGGCGACCACGGCCTCCTCGACGAGCACGTGGTGGTGCGCCAGCGGGTCCTTCTCGGCGCCCGGCAGGCCGACGGTGTTCGACGACAGCAGCACGACCTGCTCGACACCCGCCTTCTCGGCCTCGTCGAGGAACTTCACGATGCCGTCCGGCTCCGCGTAGAGCAGGACCTTGGAGACACCGGCGAGGGCCGCGACGAACGTCTCCGGGTCGTTGAGGTCGAGCGCGACGGTCTCCACACCTTCGGGGACTTCGAGCTCGGCGGGATTTCGGCCGGACGCGCGGAGGCTGTGACCGGCCGCGTAGAGCCGCTGAAGCACGCGACGGCCGACGTTGCCGCGCGCCCCCGTGACGAGGATGGTCATGTGGATCTCCCGGAGTGGGTGGTTCGCCTGAATGGCTGATCACGCTCAGCGTTCACCCGGTCACTCGAACGGCACTAGATCGTGCTTCAGGTCAGGGCTCCTAACCTGCGGAAACAACCCCCTAGTCGTCGAGGAGCGCACGGTGGTTTCCTTTCCCGTTCCCGGATCCAGCTATCGCGGTCCGGCGCCGGAGTTCGCCGGGTTCCGCGCGTCGAGTCCTGTCGTGCGCCTGCCCGCGAACGGCGGCGGTCACTGCTGGATCGCCACCACCCAGGACTCGGTCCGCGTGGTGCTCGACGACGTGCGGTTCTCCCGCGCGGCGTCCTACGACCCGGCCGCGCCGACCTTTCCCGGACTGTTCCAGGCGCCGCCCGGAATGATCATCTCGCTGGACCCGCCCGCGCACACCCGGTTGCGAGACCTGGTCTCCCAGGCGTTCTCGGTCGACCGGATCGAGTCCATGCGACCAAGAATCCAGCAGCTCGTGACAGAGTTGCTGGACCGGGCGGACGAGGAGGCGCTGGAAGGTCCCGTCGACCTGCTCGGCAGGTTCACGTTCCCCCTGGCCATCATCGCGATCAGCGACCTGTTGGGTGTGCCCGCCGGCGACCGCGACACGTTCGCCCGGCTGATCCGCGAGTTCGCCGCCGTCGACGCGCCGGAACTGGCGGCCGCGGCGGGGGAGCAGCTCGGCGAGTTCATGGCAGCGCTGGTGTTCGGCAAGATGGCCGCGCCCGGTGACGACGTGCTGTCGGCGCTGACCGAGGCGCGGATCGGCGACGACAAGCTGGAGGTCGGCGAACTCATCGGCCTCGGATACACGTTGCTGGGCGCCGGTGGCGACTCCACTGCCTGTCACCTGGCCAGCTCGGTCCTGACGTTGCTGGGGCACCACCGCGACGAGTGGGTGCGGCTCGGCGAACGGCCGGACGAGGTGCCGGCGGCAGTCGAGGAGCTGCTGCGCTGGATCACGTTGTCCACCAACGACACCACCGGCATGCCGCGGATCGCGACGGAGGACGTGACGCTGTTCGGGGTCACGATCCCCAAGGGGGACGCGGTGTTCGTGTCGACGAACTCGGCGAACCGCGACGAGACGTTGTTCACCGATCCCGACGCGCTCGACTTCACCCGGACCGACAACGCGCACCTCGCGTTCGGCTACGGGATCCACCGCTGCCTCGGCGCCCCGCTCGCGCGCATCGAGCTGACCACGGCGTTCGAGGAACTGACCCGGCGCTTCCCGGCCGCACGGCTCGCCGTCGCGGAGGAGGACCTGGAGTGGCAGGGGGCCGACATGAACCACCGGCTCGTCGCGCTGCCGGTCGACCTGCACGGCAAGGGTTTCTGAGAACGACGAAGGCCCCCGGCGCAACCGGGGGCCTTTCGCTGTGCGGGCTACTTCTTTCGAGGAACGGCCAGTGCCGCCAACGCGCCGCAGAAGGTGAAGGCGGCGGCACCTAGCAACGCGAGCCCGTACCCGGACCCGAGCGAGTGCCGCAACGGCTCGCCCTGGGCGAGCAACGAGTCCGCGCGGGCCGACGACATCGTCGCGAGCACGACCAGGCCGATCGCGCTGCCCATCTGCCGGATCGTGTTGAGCAGACCGGACGCGAGGCCCGCCTGCTCGCGCGGCACACCGGACGTCGCGGCGTTCGTGGTCGCGTTGAGCACGGCGCCCATTCCCAGGCCCAGCAACGTGGTCGGTACCAGGATCGAGCCCAGGAACGTCGACGTCTCGTCCGCTGTGGACACCCACAGCAGCCCGACGGTGCCGAGGAGCAGGCCGCCGATCAGCACCGGCCGCGGTCCGATCTTCGGCACGATCCGCGCCACGCCGAACCCGCCGAGCGCGATGCCGATCGACAACGGCAGGTAGCCGATGCCGGTGGCGAGCGCGCTGAATCCCATCACCTGTTGCAACACCAACGTCAGGAAGTAGAAGGTGCTGAACAGGGCGGCGATCGCGAAGAACGCCACGATGTTCGTCGCCGTCACCTGGCGGTTGCGGAAGATGCCCAGCGGCATCAACGGGTGGGCGGAGACCGTCTGCTGGCGCAGGAAGAACGCGAACAGGACCACGGCCAGCGCGAGCGAACCGGCGACCTGCCAGGAACCCCAGCCCAGCTCGTGCGACTGCGCGATGCCGTAGACCAGCGCCATCAGGCCGATCGTCACGGTGATCGCGCCCGGCACGTCGAGGCTCTTGCGGCCGCCGTTGCTCGGGGTCTCCGGCACGGCCCTGCGGATCATCGTCACCAGCGCGATGCCCAGCGGCACGTTGATCAGCAGCACCCAGCGCCAGCCGAGCGACTCGGTGACGATGCCGCCGAGCAGCACGCCGACCGCTCCACCTGTACCGGACACCGCGCTCCACCAGCCGAAGGCCTTCGCGCGGGCGTTCGGATCGGTGAACGTGGTGCCGAGGACCGTGAGCGAGGCCGGTGCCATCACGGCCGCGCCCAGGCCCTGGAACCCGCGGGCAGCGATCAGCGTGCCGGGTGACGTCGCCATGCCCCCGACCGCGCTCGCGACGGTGAACAGGGTGGCGCCGAAGAAGAACACCCGGCGTTGCCCGAAGAGGTCGGCGAGCCTGCCGCCCAGCAGCAGGAAGCCGCACACCGCGATCGTGTACGCGCTGTTGACCCACTGCAGGTCGTGCCGCTCGAACCTGAGCTCCTCGAAGATCGAGGGGAGGGCGACGTTCATGACCGACGCGTCCAGCACGTTCATGAACTGCGCCAGGCAGCACACCGCCAGAACAAGCCCGAGCTTGGTGCCGGGCTTGTTCAGCGTCGCCGTCATGCGCGCACCAGGCGGAAGAACGTCCGCAGCTCCTCGACGAGGACGACCGGGTTCTCGAGCGCCGGGAAGTGACCGCCGGACGGCATTTCCCTCCAGTAGCGCAGGTCGGTGAACCGGTGCTCGGCCCACGCCTTGGGCATCCGCGCGTCGGCGGGGAACACCGAGAAGCCCGTCGGCACGCTTACCTGCGTCAGCGGAGACTTGTTGTAGCTCTCCCAGTACAACCGGCCCGACGACGCGGCCGTGGCGGTGAACCAGCACACCGAGACCATGTCGAGGATCCGGTCGCGGGAGATGATCTTCTCCGCGTCACCGTCGTGGTCGCTCCACGACCAGTACTTCTCACCGGCCCAGCCGAGCTGGCCGATGGGGGAGTCCGTCAGCCCGTAGGCGAGCGACTGCGGCTTGGTGTTCATCACCGCCGCGTACGCGGACTCCTTGGCGGCGAACTCCTTGAGCGCGCCGAGACCCTTGTAGTCCTCCTGCGTCAGCTGGACTTCGGCCTCGGGAGCCGGGGCGAACGGCATGACGAGGTGGATCGCCTCGACGTGGTCCGGCGCGATGTGGCCGAGGATGCCCGTGATGAACGAGCCCCAGTCGTTGCCGTGCGCGTAGAACTTGTCGTAGCCGGCGCGGCCCATCAGCGTGACGAGCGAGGCCGCGATCTTCTCCAGCGTCCAGCCGGTTCCGGTCGGCTTGTCGCTGAAACCGTAGCCGGGCAACGAGGGCGCGACGACGTGGAAGGCGTCGGCCGGGTCCGGCGGGTTGGTCAGCGGCTCGATGACGTCGAGGAACTCGGCGACCGAACCGGGCCAGCCGTGCGTGAGCAGCAACGGCTTCGCGTTCGCGTGCGGGGAGCGCGCGTGCAGGAAGTGGATGCCGACACCGTCGATCTCGGTCTTGAACTGGGGGATGGCGTTCAGGCGGGCCTCGGTGGCGCGCCAGTCGTAGACGCTTCCCCAGTACTCGGCCAGTTCCTTGGCGTAGGCCAGCGGCATGCCCTGCGACCAGTCGTCCACGGTCTCCGCGTCCGGCCACCTGGTCGCTGCCAGCCGCCGGGTGAGGTCCGCCAGTTCGGAGTCGGGAACCTCGACCCGGAACGGCACGAGTGCAGTGTCCATAGGCGCGAAGGTAGGGACCAAACCTCGACTCCCGGTCGACATCCAGGTTTCGAGCCACCTTCGAGGTGCGGGTAGCAAGGTTCGGCGCGAGGCCAGGCCGAATACTCCGGAGGTGTCCCGTGCTGCCCCTTGAACTGGACGAGGTGTTCCCGTTCAGCGGTTCCTCCTACCGCGGCCCGGACCCCAAGTACGACGAGCTGCGCGCCACGTGTCCCGTGGCCAAGGTGCAGACGAACTCCGGCACGCCGACCTGGGTGATCACCAAGTACGAGGACGTCCGCGCCGGGCTCGCCGACTCCAGGCTGAGCCGCGCGTTGACGTGTGCTGAGGGTGCTCCCCAGGTCGGCGGCGCCATGACCACCACACCCGAGATGATCATCTCGCTGGACGGGTCCGAGCACTCCCGGCTGCGCAAGCTGGTGATGGGCGCGTTCACCGTCCGCAAGGTCGAGGCGATGCGCGCGGGTGTGCAGAAGGTGGCCGACGAGCTGCTGGACGCCGTCGAGCTCGAAGGCGGGCCGGTCAACCTCGTCGAGAAGCTCTGCGTTCCGTTGCCGCTCACCATCATCGGCGACCTGCTCGGCGTGCCGACCGAGGACCTCAAGATCTTCGAGACGGACGCGCGGGCGTTCGCGACGTTCGACGAGAACGACCCCGAGGCGCCGATGCGGGCGTTCGGCAGGCTCGCCGGGTACGTGATGGGCCTGATCGCGCAGAAGCGCGAGAACCCCGGCCAGGACATGCTGTCCGACCTGATCTCCGCGCGGGACAACGACGACAAGCTGAGCGAGCAGGAGCTGGTGACGTTCGCGTTCACCCTCATCGGCGCCGGCTTCGACACCGCCGCGAACCAGATCTCCAACTCCGTGCTGGCGTTGCTGCACGACCACCCGGACACGTGGGAGCGGCTGGTCGCCGACCCGTCGTTGATCCCCGCCGCGGTGGAGGAGTTGCTGCGGCACGTCAACCTCTTCGCCACCGACACCACCGGTTTCCACCGCGTCGCGGCCGAAGACCTGGAGCTCGGAGGACAGAAGATCGCCAAGGGCGACGCGGTGTTCTTCGTGCTGTCGTCGGCGAACCGCGACGAGGACGTGTTCGAGAACGCGACGCAGCTCGACATCGACCGCGCCTCGAACCCGCACATCGCGTTCGGGCACGGCGTGCACTACTGCCTCGGCAAGCAGCTGGGGCGCATGGAGATGGCGATCGCCATCGAAGGCCTGACCCGCCGCTTCCCGGACCTCCGGCTGGCCGTGCCGTACGAGGACCTGAAGTGGCACCAGGGCGAGATCAACCACTCACTCGTCACCTTCCCCGTCACGTGGGGCCAGAAACAAGGAGAGCCATGAGCATCCCCGAGAAGCAGTGGGAGGTCAGGCTCGCCAAGCACGTCGAGGACGACCTGACCCTCGAGCACTTCGACGTCGTCGAGGTGGCCGTCCCCGAGATCGGTGACGGCGAGGTGTTGGTGCGCGTCGACTACGTGTCGGTGGCCGCCGCCTTCAAGGAGTTCATGAGGTCCGACTGCCAGATCCCCGGCGTGCCGCCGTGGAAGGTCGGCGAGCCGGCCGGTGCCGGTGGTGTGGGCACCGTGGTCAAGTCGAACAGCCCGGACCTCGCGGTCGGGGACCTGGTGCAGTCGTTCGGGCCGTGGCAGGAGTACTGGTCCGGGCCGGCACAGCAGTTCATCAAGCAGAACGGGCAGTACGTGCCGTCGCCGGTCTACTTCCTCTCGCAGGGACCGACGGCCTACTACGGCATGGCGACCATCGCGCAGGCCGGTGAGGGTGACGTCGTGTTCGTCACCGGTGCCGCCGGCGGTGTGGGTTCGCTGGCCGGGCAGATCGCGAAGGCCCGTGGTGCCAAGGTGATCGGGTCGGCCGGCAGCCAGGAGAAGGTCGACTGGCTGGTGAACGAACTCGGCTTCGACGCCGCGTTCAACTACAAGGACGGCCCGGTGGCCGACCGGCTGCGCGAGCTCGCCCCGGACGGCATCAGCGTGTTCTTCGACAACGTTGGTGGCGAGCAGTTCGAGGCGGCGATCCAGGCCGCTCGTCCGCACGCCCGCTTCGCGTTGTGCGGCGCGCTGTCGAACCAGAACGACGGCGCCGAGAACCCGCGGATCGACCTGATGACGGCGATCACCAAGCACCTGGAGATCCGCCCGTTCGCCTGCTACCACCTGCCGGAGCAGATCCAGGACTGGGTCGTCCACTTCGGACAGTGGTTGCAGGAGGGGAAGTTCGTCTTCCCGCACACCATCGTCGAGGGTGGGGTCAAGACCGCGCCGCAGGCGTTGCTGTCGCTGTTGGCGGGCAAGTACACCGGCAACGTGACGGTCAAGTTCTCCTGACGCGCGTGTTGTAGAAGGGGGCGCCCTGTGTGAGCTGGCGCCCCCTTCGAGGTGTTCTCACCCCAGGCGTTGAGCCGTGATGCTGATCGCCGCCTCACGCGCTGTCGTGCCGTTCGCGAGGCGCACCACCGCGTTGCCGTTGCTGACGAACTCGTCGCCGCGCAGCACGGCGTCCTGGGCGATCTCGATCGTGCCCGGTGCCTCGGTCAACTCCTCGTTGATCCGGTAGCTGAACGTGTCGGGCCCCGTCTGGGTCCACGTCCCGGCTCCCGTGCCGCCCACGACCAGCATCGCTGTGCCGTCGCGCGCGAACTCGAACTCGCTCTCCGTGTGCCCGCCGGGTCTGCCGACCCGTGCGCGCCACCTGCCCACCGCAAGGATTCCCATGCTCCCCAGGGTTTCCGCCCCAGCTAGACCTGGACTCAAGGGTCAACCAGCAGGGTTGACGGTGACTGCCCTACCGAGTGGAAAGAAGCTGGAGGCGTCATGTCGGACGCACCATTTGCCGGACAGCAGGTCGTCGTGACGGGTGGGGGAACCGGCATCGGCCGCGCGGCGGCGCTGGCGTTCGCCGACCTCGGCGCCGCGAACGTGATCATCACCGGCCGCCGGGAGAACCGGCTCACCGAGGTCGTGGCCCTGCACCCCGCGATCACCGCCGTCGTCGCCGACGTGACGACCGACGAGGGCGCGCAGAAGGTCGCCGACGCCGTGAAACTGGGCGGCGGCAAGGTGGACGTGCTCGTGCACAACGCCGGCATCTTCCGGTTCACGCCGGTCGCCGGGTTCGACCTCGCCACCGCGCGCGACGTCCTGGAGACCAACCTGGTCGGCCCGCTGGTGCTGACCGCCAAGCTGTTGCCGCAGCTGACTTCGCCGGGCGGCAGCATCGTGTTCGTCTCCAGCAACGCCGGGCACATCGCGGTGCCGGGTGGTGGCGTGTACGGCGCCAGCAAGGCCGCCGTGGACAGCCTGGTGCGCAGCTGGGCGCTCGAACTGGCCCCGCAGGGCATCCGCGTCAACGCGGTCGCGCCCGCCGCGGTGCGCACGGAGGTCTACGCGGCCAACGGCCTGAGCGCCGAGGAGGTCGAGGGCTACTTCGGTTTCCAGGCCTCGCAGACGCCGCTGGGACGCACCGGCGAGGTCGACGACGTCGTCCCGTGGATCACCCGCTTCGCCGAGCCCGCGAGTTCGTGGGTGACCGGTCAAGTCATCACGCTCGATGGCGGCGCTGACCTGGCGTGAGCCAACTTCTCGACTAGGAGGAAGACCCAGATGACCAGCAGCGCCACCGAGCCTGGTGTGGACACGTTCCCGTACAAGCGCACATGCCCGTTCACGCCGCCCGCGCAGTACACCGAGATGGCCGAGGAGGACGTCGTCGAGGTGACGCTGACCGGGTCCGGTCTGCGGATCTGGACGATCAGCGGCTACCACACGATCAAGCAGCTCCTCACGGACCCGCGGATCAGCGCGTCGCGCAAGCACGACAACTTCCCGTTCTACTTCATCGCGCCGCCGGAGTTCCGCACCGAGACGTCGTTCATCGGCTACGACAACCCGGAGCACACCAAGACCCGGCGCAAGGCGGCCGTGACGTTCACCAACCGCCAGGTGAAGCGCCTTCGCCCGCGCATCCAGGAGATCGTCGACGAGTACATCGACAAGATCCTGACCATGACGCCGCCGATCGACTTCCACCGCGAGTTCTCGCTCGCCGTGCCGATGACGGTCATCTGCGAGCTGCTCGGCATCCCGCAGGACGAGCACGACTTCTTCATCGAGCACGGCACGTGTCTGCTCGGCGGCCACTCGACGCCCGAACAGCGTCAGGCCGCGATCGTCGAGGTGAACGCCTACGTCGACAAGCTGATCACGCAGAAGGAGCAGGAGCCCGGCGAGGACCTGCTGTCGCGGGCGATGGCGGAGTACGCCGCGTCCGGCGAGGAGTACACGCGCCGCGACCTGTTCAACATGATCCGCCTGCTGATGAACGGCGGCCACGAGACCACGGCCTCGATGCTGTCGCTCGGCACCGCCGCGCTGCTGGAGAACCCGGACCAGCTCAAGCTGCTGCTCGACGACCCCGAGGGCATGATCGAGCCGGCCGTCGAGGAGCTCGTGCGCCTCGCGACCATCGGTGACACCGCCATCCCGCGCGTCGCGCTGGAGGACATCGAGATCGGCGGCAAGACCATCAAGGCCGGCGACGGCATCCTGTGCCTCGGCCTCAACGGCAACCGCGACCCGGAGATCTTCCCGGAGCCGGAGAAGCTGATCCTGGAACGCGGCACCCGCAAGCACCTCGGGTTCGGCCACGGCCTGCACCACTGCATCGGTGCCGACCTGGCGCGCCTGGAGATGCAGCTGGTGTGGTCGACGCTGTTCCAGCGCATCCCCTCGTTGCGGCTCGCCAAGCCGTTCCTGGAGATCCCGCGCAAGGAAGGCGCCGTGATCTACGGCCTGTGGGAGCTGCCGGTCACCTGGGACCTCCCCGCGGAGGACTGAGCACGCGAAAGGGGCCCCGCACCTCGGTGCGGGGCCCCTTTGCCGTTTCTAGTCCTTGGGGATGTTCGGGCGCTGCACGTGTCCGGGAACCCTGGTGTGCTTGCTCGCCGGCAGCACACCGTCGACGAGGTAGTCGTCGACCAGCGAGTCGAGAACCTCGTTGCCCGCCAACCCGTACACCTCGTGGTCGCCCGAGTCCTCGATGACGACCAGCGGGTGGTCCAGCAGCGCGGCCAGTTCGATGCCGCCCTCGACGCGGTCCATCGGGTCGCCGTCCGCCTGCACCACGAGGCCCTTGGGGTAACCGGGCTGCGCGAGCTTCGTCGGCGGTTCGATGCTCTCGAACGTCCGGAACGCGCCGACCCACGGCTGGGCCCGCAGCACGCCGTACCCGTACGGGTGCTGGGCGCGGTGCTTGCGGACGTCGGCGTAGTAGACCTCCAGGTCCTGCGGCCAGTAGGTCTCCAGCGTGATGGCCTCCAGCACGCCGACCCGCAGGTCACCCTCGGAGTCCTGCGGCCGCCACGTGGCCTGCCCGACGATCAGCGCCCGCGCCTTCTCGTAGTTGGCGTCCTGCAACGTGGTGCGCAGATCGCCGATGAGGTAGCCCAGCGAGTCCCACTGCGCCCGGTCCGTCGACCGCGTGCCGACCGCGCCGTCCAGCAACGTGCGGAGCTGGATCTGGTCGCCCTCCTCGAGCTTCTCGACGACGGCCTCGATCTCCGCGATGACGGCGTCCGAGGTCCTGCCGAGACGGAAGTGTCCGTCGCGCTCCGCTGTCCACTTCGCCCACAGCTCGACGTTGCGGTAGACCGCCTCCGCCTGCGTGACGAACTGCTCGCGCCACGTCCACTGTGGATTGATGCACGAGTCGAGCACCGTGCGATCGAGGTTCTCCGGGAACATCGTGCCGTAGACGGCGCCGACGTACGTGCCGTACGCGTACCCGACGAACGAGATCTTCTCCTCGCCGAGCACGACCCGGATCAGGTCCATGTCCCGCGCGGTGTTGCGTGTCGTGATGTGTGGGCGCAGGTCGCCGCCGCCCTTCTCGCAGCCCAGTTCGCGCAACCGCATGTCCTCGGCGAGCTGGGGGAAGAGCGAGTCCGGCGGCCGGGAGTCGAAGGGCGCCTTGGGGATCGTCACCTCGCTGTAGAGCTTGGTGGACTCGCCGTACCCGCGCGGGTCGAACCCGATGAGGTCGTAGGCGGTCCGGACGCGCTTGCCGAGCAGCTTGATCAGCCCGAGGCCGTCACCACCGTCACCGCCGGGGCCGCCGTTGACGGCCAGCAGGACGCCACGCCGCTTGGACCTGTCCGTCGCCTTGAGGCGGGCGATCGCGATGGTGAGCTTGGGTCCGTCCGGGTCGGAATAGTCGCGTGGCACGACGACCGTCGCGCGTTCAAGGCCGTCCTCGAACGGCGGTGACCAGTTCACCTGCTGGTCGTAGAACTCCTTGAGGGGCACGGTGGAACCTCCGCGGGTGGGTGTACGCCGACACCGCAGAGTCGCAACACCTGCTCGAACGCCCCTGGAACAGCGGCTCGTGAACGCTCAAGGTGGTCTCCACCACGTGCAAAGCGCCGCCCCCCAAGGTGAACCACGTCCGGCGAGCCGCAGATCCGTGGGAGAACTGCCATGCCAAAGATCACTTACGTAGCGCACGACGGGGTTGAGACCGTTGTCGACGTTGCCCAGAACGACACCGTGATGCGCGGCGCGGTTCTCAACGGCATCAAGGGAATCGTTGCCCAGTGCGGCGGTGGCGCCTCGTGCGGCACGTGCCACGTGTACGTCGACCCGGAGAACACCAAGCCGTTGTCGCAGATGCACCAGGTCGAGGACGAGCTCCTCTACTTCACGGCCTGTGAGCGCAAGGACAACAGCCGGTTGAGCTGCCAGATCCCCGTGACCGAGGAGCAGGACGGGCTCGTCGTGCACATGCCTGAGAAGCAACTCTGAGGGAGAGAAGAAGCATGAGCCAGCGACGGGTCGCCCTGGTCACGGGCGCTACCAGCGGTATCGGTCTCGAGGTCGCGCGCAGCCTCGGCAAGGAGGGGCACGCGGTCTTCGTCGTGGCCCGCAACGCCGAGAACGTCACGACCACGGTGAAGCAGCTCCGCGAAGAAGGCATCGAGGCGGACGGCGCGGCGTCCGACGTCACGTCCACAGAGGACATCAAGGCGGCCGTGCAGAAGGCCGTCGACGTCTTCGGGCCCATCGAGATCCTCGTCAACAACGCCGGACGCGGTGGTGGCGGCATCACCGCCGAACTGGACGAGAACCTCTGGCTGGACGTGATCGACACCAACCTCAACGGTGTCTTCCGCTTCACCAAAGAGGTTCTGAGCACCGGCAAGATGGTCGAGCAGACCTGGGGCCGGATCATCAACATCGCCTCCACCGGCGGCAAGCAGGGCGTCGTGTTCGCCGCGCCGTACTCGGCCTCGAAGCACGGTGTCGTCGGCTTCACCAAGGCCGTCGGCATCGAGCTCGCGAAGTCCGGCATCACGGTCAACGCGGTGTGCCCCGGCTACGTCGAGACGCCGATGGCCGGCCGGGTGCGCCAGGGGTACGCGAACCACTGGGGTGTCACCGAGGACGAGGTCCTCGAGAAGTTCAACGCCAAGATCCCGCTGGGTCGGTACAGCACGCCGGAAGAGGTCGCCGGTCTCGTGACGTACCTGACGACGGACACCGCGTCCTCGATCACCGCACAGGCGCTCAACGTCTGCGGCGGGCTGGGCAACTACTGACATGCGCGGCGAGTCGGTAGTCGTCGTCGGGGCCGGGCAGGCGGGCTGCCAGGTCGCGGTGTCCCTGCGCGAACAGGGACACCGCGGCCCCATCACGCTCATCGGTGACGAGGCGGCCGCGCCGTACCAGCGGCCCCCGCTCACGAAGGCCTACCTGGCGGGGGAGACCGACCTCGCCGGGCTGGTCCTGAGGCAGGACTCGTACTACGACGACCACGGCATCAAGCTCGTGCGAAACGAGCGGGTGATCGGGGTCGACCGCCAGGCGCGGGTCGCGGTGCTGGGGTGTGCCCGCACGATCAGCTACGACCACCTGGTGTTCGCGACGGGAGCGCGGCCGCGGCCGTTGCCCATCCCCGGCGCCGAGCACGTGCTGAACCTGCGCACGGTCGCCGACGCGGACGCGATCCGGCAGCGGCTCGAAGGGCAGATCGGGCTCGACGTCGTCGTCATCGGCGGCGGGTTCATCGGCCTCGAGTTCGCCGCCGTGGTCAGGAAACTGCGCCACGAGGTGACCGTCGTCGAGGCCCAGCCGCAGGTGATGCAACGGGCGGTGTCGGCGGAGACGGCCCAGCACCTCGTCAACCGCCACCGCAGCGAGGGCGTCCAGATCCTCACCGGCACGGGCGTCGCCGCGGTCCGGGAGGGCCTGGTGGAACTCGCGGACGGCACGGTGCTCGTCGCCGACCTCGTGGTCGCGGGCATCGGCGTCGTCCCGAACACCGAGGTCGCCCAGCGCGCCGGCCTGTTGGTCGACAACGGCATCGTCGTCGACGCGCACCTCGGCACGGTCGACCCGCGCGTCTACGCGGTCGGCGACTGCGCGCGGTTCGCCAGCACGCACGCCGGCGGCCTGATCCGCCTGGAGTCGGTGCAGAACGCCACCGACCAGGGCACCACGGTCGCGGCGGCCATCCTGGGCAGCGCGGAGCCCTACACCGCCCTGCCGTGGTTCTGGAGCGACCAGTACGACGTGAAGCTGCAGACCGCCGGTCTCACCAACGGCCACGACCGCACGGTCACCGTCGGCGACCCGGCCGAGGGCAGGTTCTCGGTGTTCTGCTTCAAGAATGACAAGTTGATTGGAATCGAGGCGTACAACCGCCCCATCGACTTCCTGATGGGCAGGAGGATCCTCGAGGGCGGCAACCGGCTCACCCCGGAGATCGTGGCCCAGCCGGGCTTCGACCTGCGGGCGAGCCAGCAGAGGGCAGCCTGACGGATGCCGTCCGCGATGCCGGGAGCCGGCCTACAGCCAGCCGGCTTCCTCGGCGATGCGGATGGTGTCCACCCGGTTGCGCCCGTTGAGCTTGGTCATGATCGTCGTCATGTAGTTGCGCACGGTGCCGACCGAGAGCGACAGCGCGACAGCGATGTCGGGCGCGTCGGTGCCGTTCGCCGCCAGCCGGAGGACCTCCAGCTCGCGGTCGGTCAGCGGGCACTCGCCGCGGTCCCACGCGGCCAGGGCGAGCTGGCTGTCCACGACGCGTTCCCCGGCGGCGACCCGGCGGATCGCGTCGGCGAGCTCCGTCGGCGGCGCGTCCTTGAGCAGGAAGCCGTCCACGCGGGCCGCCAACGCCCTGCGCAACGTCCCCGGTCGGCCAAGCGACGTCAGCATCAACGTCCTGACCTGCGGCATCGTCTCGCGGATCGTCGACGCGGCACTGAGCCCGTCGAGGATCGGCAGGTCGATGTCGATCACACAGACGTCCGGGGAGTGCTGGCGCGCGGCCGGCACGATCTTGTCGCCCGAGCTCACCTCGGCCACGACCTCGATGTCCGGTTCGAGATTGAGCAGCGCGATGAGAGCACCGCGCACCATGTGCATGTCCTCCGCGAGCAGAACCCTGATCATCGCGCCCCTCCGCGCGACACCATATCTCCCAACGTTCATGTCGCGCTCCACGCCACATCAAGGCGGCCCGGCAAGGGTGAACCGAGCTGCCTCGCGAAGGGATGCGTCATGGAACGCAGCGTCAACGTGACGGTCGTGTACTACTCCTCGACGGGAACGATTCACCGGATCGCCACGGAGATCTCCGACACGGCCCAGAAGCACGGCGCCGAAGTGCGGCTGGTCCGTGCGGCCGAGCTCGCGCCCGAGACCGTGTGGCGGTCCCGGCCGGCCTGGGCGGCGCACCTGGAGGAGACCGCAGACGTCCCCGTCGCGTCGGTCGACGACGTGCTGTGGGCCGACGCCGTCGTCCTCGGCACGCCCACCCGCTTCGGCAACGTGTCCTCGCAGCTCAAGCAGTTCATCGACACCCTGGGGCCCGCCTGGTTCAGCGGCTTGCTGGCCGACAAGGTCTACAGCGCGTTCACCTCCGGCGGCAGCCTGCACGGCGGCATGGAGACCACGCTCGTGTCGATCTACAACATGGTCTGCCACTTCGGCGGGATCATCGTGCCGCCGGGCGGGAACCTGAACCCCTACGGCACCTCACACGTCCTGGGCGCGGACAACGTGCCGGTCGACGAGATCGCGCTGCAGGCGGCCCAGATCCAGGCGGAACGCGTCGTGCGCGTGGCACGCGCGCTGAAGGAGGTCTGACCGCGGTGCGAGTCAAGGATGTCTTCGTCAACGGCAGTGGCGTGCGCCTGCCCTCGACGCTGAACGTCGCGGACGCGATCGCGTCGGGGGACTGCGAGCCGAAGCTCGTCGCGCGGACGGACGTCGAGTCCGTGTCCGTGTCCCCGCACGAGTCCGCGGCCGAGATGGCGGTCGAGGCGGCCAGGGTCGCGTTGGCGCGGGCGGGATCCGAGCCCGACGACGTCGACCTGATCCTGCACGCCACCACCTACCACCAGGGCCAGGACCTGTGGCCGGTCGGTTCCTACATCCAGCGCGAGACGGTGCGGAACTCCTGTCTGGCGCTGGAGATCCGGCAGATGTCCAACGGTGGCCTGGCCGCGATGGACCTCGCGGTGTCGTACCTGATCGCGCGTCCCGGCAGGGACGCCCTCCTCACGTCCTCAGATCGCTTCTGCCTGCCCGGGATCGACCGCTGGAGGACCGACCCCGGAACGCCCTACGGCGACGGCGCGTCGGCTCTCGTGCTGTCCACCCGCGGTGGTTACGCCAAGCTGCTTTCGTTGGCCATCAACGCGGACAGCGATCTCGAACCGCTGCACCGCGGCGACGTGCCGTTCGGCCTCGCGCCGTTCTCGCACCGGATCCCGGTGGACTTCGAGGAGGCCAAGCACACGTTCAGCCGCGAGTTCGGGCTCTCCTACGGCATCAACAAGGCCAACGCGGGCCAGGCGCTCGCCGTCGAGCAGGCGCTGTCCGACGCCGACATGAAGATCGGTGACGCGGACTGGATCATCCTGCCGCACTTCGGCCGCCGCCGGCTGGACGTGAACTACCTGCGCCCGTACGACATCGAGCCCGAACGCACCACGTGGTCGTGGAGCCGCACGGTCGGGCACCTCGGCGCCGGCGACCAGTTCGCGAGCTTCGACCACCTCGTGATGACGGGCAAGGCGACCTCGGGCCAGCGGATCGTGATGTTCGGCGTCGGCGCGGGCTACAGCTGGGGCTGCGCGGTCATCGAGATGCTGTGAGCGGGATTTCCGCGCGCAGCCGGTAGGTGTGCTCGGGCGTGAGCCCAGCGTGCAGGTCGCCGCCGAGGGCACGCACCCGGGTCGTCAGGTTGCCGATCCCGCTGCCGTCACGGGACTTCCGTCCGGTGGCGGGGATCCCGTCGTTGACGATGTCCATCGTGACGAGGTGCGGTGCGCTCGAGAGCACGATCTCGCAGTGTTCGGCCTTGCTGTGCCGCAGGAGGTTCGTGACGCCTTCGCGCAGCACGGTCGCCAGAGCCACCTTCACCTCGGTGGGCAGCTCGGCCGCGTCCATCCGGACCGTCACCTCGACGTTGGCCGCGGACAACAACGCCTGTGCCGAAAGAGCTTCCTCGTCGAACGAGAGCTCGCGGTAGCTCAGCGCCACCGACCGGACGTCCGCGAGGGCCTGGCGGGAGATCTCCAGGACCTCGGTGAGCTCCCGGCGGGCGCGGGCGGGCTCGGACGAGGTCAGTCGGTGCGCGAGCTCGCTCTTCAACGTGATGGCCGAGAGGCTGTAGCCGAGCAGGTCGTGGAGATCGCGGGCGAACCGCAGCCGTTCCCGCGTGACCGCCGCCGTCGCCAGCTCCTGCCGGGCCTCCTGCAGTTCGGTCACCATCGACCGCAGGCGGGTCAGCGCGTACAGCACGAGCCCGTGGTTCGCCGCCGCGATCACGCCCCACACCACGTCGGTCGCCGGGAAGCCCCAGACGGCCTGCAGGACGCCCTGGCTGACGACGACCGCGCCGAACACGGACCAGCCGGTCCACCGCGGCAGGACCAGCAGCGCGGAACCCGCGAGGAAGCCGGGGACACCGCCCAGGAACGGGTCCTGGAACAAGAACTGCGGGACGTACACGCAGAGGGCGATCCCGGCGAGGGCCGCGTGGCGCAGCGCCGGCCGGACGTGCGGGCGGCTGACGGCACCGAGCACCAGGGCCCCGATCACCGCACTGCTCACCGCGGTGACGGCGGGCTCGACGAGGCCGGTCATCTCGTACGACGCCAGGAGCGTCGCCATCACGCCGTACCCGATCACCACCGCCGTGAGCAGCACCTGCGCGAACCGCAGGTTCGCGGCGCCCTCGCGTGGCGCGGGACCGGCCTTCCCGGCGGGCGACGGCTCGCGGTAGCTCGACGCCACCGCCCGCACGTCCGCCAGGGCCTCGCGGGACATGCCGATGATCCGGGTGATCTCCGCCGGCGCCCGGCCGGTCCGCTCGCCGATCGCCCGGCGGGCCGGTCCGGCCTTCAACATGATCGTGGTGAGGCTGACGCCGACCAGGTCCTGCAGGTCGCGCGAGAACCGCAGCCGTTCCCGCGCGACGGCGAGGTCGGCGACCTCCGAACGGGCGTTCTCGAGCCGCAGCACGAGCGAGGGCAACCGGGACAGGCCGTAGACGGCGAGGCCCGCGGTCAGCGAGGACGCCACGTAGTAGGCCATCACCACGGAAGGGACGCCGTAGGGGATCTTGGAGGCGGGGTTGGCCAGCGCCACGGCCACGAACGCGAACCACCGCACGCGGCCCGGCAGCACCAGCAGGCAGCTGCCCGCGAGGAACACGGGCATGCCGCCCCACGCGGTCGGGAAGAACGGCACCGGCGCGAACACCAGCAGCGCCATCGCGCCCAGTGCCAGGTACGCCCTGCCGGACCGCAGGTTCGTGCCCGGCCGGGAGAACACCCCCAGCTGGAGGAACGCGATCGAGAGCAGGCAGGCGAGCGAACCGGTGATCCGTGCCGGGGTCGCGCCGGTCTCCAGGACGTACAGGAACGCGTTCAACAGATAGTTCGCGAACACAACGGTGATCACGACGTACGCCAGCCGACGGGACACCGATGAGTGTTCCTGCCGTAGCGCCACGGCGGCATGATAGGCGCGCTACCTGGTGGTTCCCGTGTTCTTCGAGGACCTCAGTTGAACGGCAGCGGGATTTCCGCGCGCAGCCGGTAGGTGTGCTCGGGCGTCAGTCCGGCGTGCAGGTCGCCGCCGAGCGCGCGGACCCGGGTCGTCAGGTTGCCGATCCCGCTGCCGTCACGCGATCGCCGCTCGATCGTGGGGATCCCGTCGTTGATGATGTCCATCGTGACCAGGTGCCGCGAACTCGAGAGCACGATCTCGCAGTGTTCGGCCTTGCTGTGCCGCAGGAGGTTCGTGACGCCTTCGCGCAGCACCGTCGCGAGCGTCACCTTCACCTCCGTCGGCAGCTGGTCGCACGCGTCGATCTTCACGGTGACCTCGATGTCGGCCGCGGACAGCAGCGCCTGCGCCGACTGGGTCTCCTCGTCGAACGAGAGTTCGCGGTAGCTCAACGCGACCGACCGCACGTCCGCGAGCGCCTGGCGGGAGATCTCCAGGACCTCGGTGAGCTCCTGGCGGGCCCGGCCGGGGTCGATCGACGCCAGCCGGTGCGTGAGCTCGCTCTTCAGCGTGATGGCGGACAGGCTGTAGCCGAGCAGGTCGTGCAGGTCGCGGGCGAACCGCAGCCGTTCCTGCGTGACCGCCGCCGTCGCCAGTTCCTCGCGGGCCTCGTGCAGCTGGTTCACCATGGACCGCAGCCGGGTCAGCGCGTACAGCACCAGGCCGTGGTTGGTCGTCGCGATCAGGGCGTACATGACGGCCACGCTGCTCTCACCGAGCAGGCTGTAGATCACCCCTTGCAGGCCGACGACGGCGAGGAACGCGATCCACCCCGGCCGCCGGGGCAGCAGCAACGCGCACGCCCCGGCGAGGAAGCCGGGCACACCCGCGAGGTAGGGGTTGCCGAACACCAGCGGTGGCACGTAGACGCACGCCGCCAGCCCGGCGAGCACGGCGACCCGCAGCGGCAGGCTCAGCCGCAGGTGGGGACGAGTCACCACCCCCAGCACGAGCGCGACCGTGCCGGCGATGCCGACGGCCGCGACCTCGATGCCGAGGACCCCGACGGGGTAGTACGTCACGAGCGTCATGGCCATGGCCGCGTACCCGATGACCACGGCGGTGAGCAGCACCTGGGCGAACCGCGTCGCGATCAGGGGCCCCGCGAAGCGCGGCGTTCTCGCCTGCTTCTCCGGGTTCTCCGGTTCCGGGTCGACCGGCACCTCGGCGTGCAGCCGGTACCCGCCGTCCGAGGTCGCCTGGGCGAGCAGCGAGCCACCGATGGCGGTGGTGCGGGTGGCGAGGTTCGTCAGGCCGCTGCCGCGCTCGCCGGAGGTCTCCGCGGGTGTGCCGTCGTTGACGATGTCGATCGACGCCAGCCGGTCCGTGCCGGAGATCGTGATCGTGCAGCGGGTCGCGTCGCTGTGCCGCAGCAGGTTCGTGACGCCCTCGCGCAGCACGGTCGCGAGCACCGTGCGGGAGCGGGGCGAGAGCTCGGGGTGGTTCGCCTCGATCGTGGTGCGCACCCCCGCGGCGATCAGCACCGACCGCGCCGACTCGATCTCGTCGGCCAGCGACAGCTCCCGGTAGCTCGACGCCACCGCACGAACGTCCGTCAGGGCCTCGCGGGCGATGCCGAGGATCTCGACGAGCTCACGCGTGGCGCGTTCGGTGTGGGTGCCGAGCATCCTGATGGCCAGCTCGACCTTCAGCGTGATCGCCGACAGGCTGAACCCGAGCAGGTCGTGCAGGTCGCGGGCGAACCGCAGCCGTTCCTGTGAGACAGCGAGGTCGGCGAGTTCCGAACGGGCGGTCTCCAGCTGTTTGACCAGCGACGGGAGCCGGGACAGGCCGTAGACGACCATTCCGGCGACCATCGCCGACACCGCGTAGTAGGCCAGCTGGGCGGGGTCGTCGACGTACTGGGCCTTGATCAGGCTGTTGCTGAGCGCCACCGCGAAGAACACGAGCCACCGCACGCGGCCCGGCAGGACGAGCAAGGCACTGCCCGCCAGGAACCCCGGCATGCCGTGCCAGGCGTTCGGGAAGAACGGGTACGGGACGTACACCAGGCACGCCATCGCCCCCAGAGCCAGGTACGCCTTGCCCGAGTGCAGGTTCGCACCCGGCCGGCTGAACACCCTCAGCTGGAGGAACCCGATCGTGACCAGGCAGGCGAGCGAGGTCGCGATGCGCACGGGCGTCGGGCCCGCCGCCAACACGTACGAGAAGGCGTTGCCGAGGTAGTTGGCGAACACGACGCTGATGACGACGTATGCCAAACGACGGGACACGGACGAGTGTTCCTGTCGTAGCGTCACAGCAGCGGCTCCCACACGAGGGTCGGGACGCGGCCATGATACGGGCGCTTCCTGGGAAATCTCGCGTTTTGCGATCCGCGATCGGAGCAACATGGCGACGGCTCAACGCCTCTGGACGACGGCGAGTCCTGCCCCGGCGAGGTAGGCGACGACGTCGCCGACCAGGTTCTTCTCCACCTGCAACGCATCCGCGACCTGAGCGATCGTGGTCCCGGTGTGCAGCAACGACTTCGCTATCTCCGTCGCCGGCGCGCTGTGCAGGATCACCTGGTAGGAGAGTCCGGGGCAGGCCAGTGCCTGGTCGCCGTTGAGCCGCTCGATCTCGGTGCGCGGCCGCATGGTGACGACCTCGTCCTCCTCGATGTGCGGCAACGCGAACACCGCGTCACGGGCGACCGCGACGACGGACAGGATGGGCCCGGCCCCGTCGTTGAGGCCCAGCGACGGCACGACGCAACCACCCAGTTGGTCGAGCGTGTTCTTGAGCTTGCGCCAGATCAGGCACGGCCCGGAGCCCGTCTTCCAGCGCACGAAGTTCTCGTGCAGCGCGGAGATGTTCTCGAGCGCCACCGGGCCGAGGCTCATGCGGTGCAACGCCTCGCGGACGAGCGGGCTGGTGTCGGCGATCTCGATCGCCCCCCACCTCCCGTACACGGTGAGGTGTTCGGTCCCCTCGTCGACGAACGTGTCCTCCAGCAACGACCACAGCGGCCGGCCGGCCGGGATGTGCGACTGGGTGGGCACCACAGCGCCTCCGCTCTGGTAGTCACATGAACAACGGGATGGGGTTGAGCTCGTCGTAGCCGTGTGGCCGGGAAAGCCTCCCCAGTTGTACAGGCACGTCGTAGAGGCGCCCTTGAGCGAACCTCGACCAGAAGTGCCGCAGGCCCGGCACGACCACGCGGACCACGGGAAGACCGATGTCCGGCCTGGTCTGGTCGAGGACGAGCACCTCCATCCCCTTGGCTTCGAGAGTGCTCTGGATGGCGCGGACGTCGTCCGCCAGGTCCGCCCGGTGCGTGTAGGCGAGGTCCCGGACGTCGCGCGCCGGCTGGGCGGGATCGGGAGCGAGCCACGGGTGGCCGGCGATCCTGGTGTTCTCGAACCAGCTGCGGACGTCGACGTCGAGGCCGTTCAGGTCGGCGGCCCCGCACACCATCGGCATGCACTGGTTGAGCTCGGTGAGCGCCCGGCGCGCGGCGATCCGCGGGTCGAGGTGCGCACCGCAGCCGAGCATGATGTCCTCGCGCTCTCCTCCGGTGCGCCGCGACACCGCGACCATCACCGGCACACCGAGGTCCGCCGTCACGTCGAGCAGCCACACCTCACGGCCGAGGCTCGCGTGGACCTCGCGGTTCTGGGCGATCCACGGGTCGTGGAACGAGTTCAGGTCCATGCCCGGCATCGGAGTGCGGTTGTACCACCAGATGGCGACCGCGTCGCGTTCGACGAGTTCCAGAAGTCCTTGCAGGACAGCGTCTTCGATGCTGCTGCCGGCCGCGCACCCGTTGGAGTTGGCCGTGACGCTCGGCGGGCAGGGGGCGCCGAAGTACAGCATGCCGGTGGGCAGGAGCCGGTGCCGCTGCTCGGTGAGCGACCACAGGGGAGTCCAGTCCATCACCTCGTCGTCGTCGAACGGCGTGGTGACGTGCTGGAAGTTCGAGTGCGCCGCGTTCCACAGCTCGCGGCCGGCGAACTGACGCGGGTGGTACTGCTGCACGGTGTCGGGGTGGACCGCCTGGTCCGCGAGGGACCGGTAGCTGCCGCGCACCCGCGCCTCGTCGCCGACGAACGCGCCGCTGCGCCGTTCCACGGCCTCGCACAGGGCTCCGACCTGGGCGTCCAGTGCGGTCACACCCTTGCCGCCGGTGTCCGCGCGCAACGCCGAACGCAGTCCCTCGATGCCTTCCCCCGCGGCGATGTTCGAGCCGGAGCGGAAGGAGTTGAAGAACTCGGGGCCCTCGGTGTTGCGGCGGATCTCCTTCACGATCCCGGTGACCGGGCCGATCAGGTGCCGGTAGCCGTCGAGCACGTCCTGCGGCGGCGACGACCGGTGGCCGCCGCCGTCGCAGGAGTGTTTCACGCGACTGGTGAGTTCGACCGGCACGAACGCCCTGCGCGCGACAACTTCGGGGTCACCGCAGCCCGAGCACTGCGGGCGGACCCGCACCTCGTGCTGCGTGACCGTCATGGTCAGGCTGTCGTAGCTCCAGATGGACCGCTGCGCGTCCTGGCGGATGCCGGCGAGCCACTTCGCGGTCTCGACCGACGCGATCTCCAGCGCCATCGCGGAGAGCGACGGCAGTCCGATGAGCGGCCGCGGCGCGGGCCCCTCCTGCCCGCACCTGCGCAGCACGTGCGCCTCGGCCTTGCGGTTCGCGGACAGCCTGGCCGCGAGGCAACGCCAGCACGGGCCGTCGTCCGGGGTGAAGAAGGGGCCGACGGACACCTCCGCGCCCACCGGCTTGACCAGCAGCCAAGGCCGGCCGGCCGCGCGGTGGGCCGCGTCGATGTCACGGAGTTCCGGAGCCAGGTAGTCGGCACACGCCACGACCGTCAGGTCACCACTCCCCGAGGTGACCGTGAGTTCGTTGCGGTGCAGGGCGTCCACGAGCGCGTCGCGATCGAGGTCGCCGATCGCGACGACGGAGATCAGCGACGTCGTCGTCGCCGTCATCGCGTCCGCGGGGTCGAGGCCTGCCGCGTCCCAGTAGGCGAGCGTGGCCTCGGTCGTGGCCGAACCGTCCTCCTCGCAGCGCCGCCCGATCAGACCGGCCGCGGCCAGCCTGGTGAGCATGCGGCTGACCGTGTCCTCGGTGAGGCCCGCGGGCAGGTCGCGCAGCACGGCGGCGAGGTCGCGGGTGCCGTCGAGCAGCGGCGCCAGCGACTCGACGTGCGTGCCCTGGATCGCGGTGACCCCGGACTCGCCGATCAGGTAGACGGCCTCGCCCCGCACGATCTGGGGGCGGAGGTGGCGCCGGAACCCGATGCGCCGCTCGTCCGGCTCGGCCAGTTCGGGTCTCATGCCGCGAGGGCCTCGTCGGTCGAGCAGAACGTGCCGGGCCTGCACGAGGTCCAGGCGAAGTCGACGGTGAAGTCCGCCGAGGCCTCACGGTCGAACCGGTAGATCTTCATGTCGTCGGAGTCGTCGTGGACGGTGGTGACGGAAGACAAGTGCTCCACGGTGACGGTGGGGTACATGTGCATCTCCGATGTTTGCGTATGAATTGTTGTGGGTAATGATGCGGACCTGCGCTAATGGATCGGTAGTTACCGGCTAATGCGCCTTCGTATGAAGTTTTCATACCCGGCACGGGCAGAACTCACCTGACATCGATGGCCTGTGCACTAACGCCGCCTCGTTGGGCCGAGCAGACTAATCCCGTGCTCGGAATCGAAGGAGGGGTCGCGATGCAGATCAAGGTCCTGGGGCCCGTCGAGGCCAAGGTGAACGGTCGCTCGGTGACGCCTACCGCGGCCAAGCCACGTCAGATCCTGGCGCTGCTCGCGCTGCACTCCGGGCAGGTCGTGTCCGTTCCCACCCTGATCGAGGAGCTGTGGGGCGATCGTCCGCCGCGCAGTGCCCGCACCACCCTGCAGACCTACATCCTGCAGCTGCGCAAGCTCATCGGCGACGCCCTGGCGACGTCCGGCGAGGGTGCGGCGAAGGAGGTGCTGGTCACCCGGTACGGCGGCTACCTGCTCGACGTGCCGCCGGAGGCCGTCGACGTGCACGAGTTCGACCGCCTCTCCCGCGCGGGCCAGCAGGCCTACGA
Source organism: Streptomyces sp. ID05-26A (assembly GCF_033794685.1). Taxonomy (NCBI): domain Bacteria; kingdom Bacillati; phylum Actinomycetota; class Actinomycetes; order Kitasatosporales; family Streptomycetaceae; genus Streptomyces; species Streptomyces sp. ID05-26A. The sequence continues at coordinate 39,896 of NZ_JARAYZ010000008.1, read as the reverse complement.
CGTCGAGGACTTCGCGTCGGCGTCCCGCCTGCTGCGCCAGGCGCTGGAGATGTGGCGCGGCGCCGCGGTCGTGGACGTGCGGCCCGGCATGCCGCTCGGCATCGAGATCGTGCGCCTCGAGGAGGCACGGCTGGGCGTGCTCGAAGCACGCATCGACGCCGAGCTGCGGATGGGCAAGCACAAGGCGTTGCTGTCGGAGCTCTCCGTGCTGACCGTGCAGAACCCGATGAACGAGAACCTGTGCGCGCAGTACATGATCTCGCTGTTCCGCGCGGGCCGGCAGTGGCAGGCGCTCGACTCGTTCAAGGCCCTGCGCAACACCCTGATCGAGGAGCTCGGTGTCGAGCCGTCGTCGCGGCTGCAGGGGTTGCAGCACGCGATCCTGACGTCCGACCCACGCCTCGACAGCGCCGAAACCCGTCAGTTGCAACGCCTTCTCGCCTGAGCTGATTCTCCAGCGGCCCGCGCCACACTGTGGCGCGGGCCGTTTTTGCTTGTCAGCAAACAGTTTCTTCGAGATTCCCTCCACTGACTTACAGGCGTGCGGTGGCAACCTCAGTCGTGGGCGCGCGGGAATCGCCCGCTGGAGGAAAGGAAGCTAGCCGTGAGCGCACTGACCATCGAGGGCCTCAAAGAGGTTCTCAACGAGGCCGCGGGCGACGACGACTCGTTCAAGCCCGGCCAGGACATCCTCGACCTCCCGTTCCTCGAGCTGGGCTTCGACTCCCTCGCCCTGCTGGAGACGGTCGCGCTGATCAAGCGCAAGTACGGGGTCGCCATCGCCGACGACGAGATGGCGTACATCGAGACGCCGCGTCAGTTGCTGGACAAGGTCAACGGACAGATCGCGGCCTGACGCCGGCGACTCGGATACGGAGACGGACATGACGCACACCACCACGCACACGGTCATGATCGGGGCTCCCGCCAAGGTGGTGTACGACCTGGTCGCGGACGTGACGACCTGGCCGTACATCTTCGGACCCACGGTCCAGGCCGAGGTGTTCGAACGGGATGGCTCGACGGAGCGGTTGCGGTTGCACGCGTTCGCCAACGGTGACGTGCGCACGTGGACGTCCCGGCGCGAGCTCGACCCGGCGAACCTGCACATCAAGTTCGAGCAGGAGCGTTCGGCTGCTCCGGTGAAGACGATGGGTGGGGAGTGGCGGATCGTCCCGATCGCCGATTCGGCGACCCGGGTCGATCTGCTCCACCACTTCACCGCGGCGCAGCCCGAGGCGGTCGACCTCATCCTGAACGCCGTCAACAACAACAGCGACGCCGAACTGGCCGCACTGAAGCGCGCGGCCGAGTACGGCGACGACTACGACAAGCTGGTGCTGTCGTTCTCCGACAGCATCACGATCCACGCGAGCCGCAAGGACGTCTACGAGTTCCTGTACCGGTCCGACCTGTGGCCGGAGCGCCTGCCGCACGTGGCAAGGCTGGACCTCACGGAAGCCGTCACCGGCGTGCAGTCCATGGAGATGGACACGCGCAGCCCGGACGGGTCGATCCACACCACGCACTCGGTGCGGGTCTGCACCCCGTACGACGGCATCGTCTACAAGCAGACGCACACGCCTCCGATCATGGCGGCGCACGTCGGCAGGTGGACGTTCAAGGACATCGGCGACGGCATCGAGGCCGGCATCGAGGCGACGTCGCACCACACCGTCGTCATCCGGCCCGAGGTCATCCCCGAGGTGCTGGGTGCCGACGGGACGATCGAGCGCGCTCGCGAACTCATCCGCCACGCCTTGGGCACGAACAGCCTCACGACGTTGCGGCACGCGAAGGAATTCGCCGAGAACGGGTGAGGTGACGCGATGGGGTTGGGTGGCGCGGACTTGCTCACTGCCGCTGCACGCGCTGCAAGCCGCAACGGACTTTACGTGGTCTCCATGTACCTGGAGAAGGCCGCGGTCGAGCACCAGCGCAAGGGTTGCCCCTCGGAAGTGGGGCATTGCGCCTACGAGATCGAGGCTTCCCGAGTACTGCTGTCGGGGTTCTAGATGAAGCTCTACGACATCTCGCTGCGCCGCACCAGCGCGTCCATTTCGGACAGACTGGTCGCGGCGCGGCGCCTCGACGCGCTCGGCGTCACGTTCGTCGACGGTGGCAGACCCGCCCGATCCTTTTATCACCGGGCGGCGATCGAGCTCCGTTTGCGGATCGCCACCCTCATCGCATCAGGTGGTGCGGAGGATCTCGACGCACTGCTGGCCGCGGAAACCCCCGCGGTCGCAATAGTCGTCCAAGGGCACGGCATCTCGAAGGTCAGGGACGCCGTGCGTCAACTCGTGCGCGCCGAACGACGAGTGATCGTCGAGGCGCGGGACTTCTTCGACGGCTGGCTGATCGACCCCGAACACGCGTTGGAGGTCGTTCTGGCAGCCGCGGAGGCTGGGGCGGAAACCGTGTTGCTGCACGACACAGCGGGCAAGCTGTGGCCGGACCAGATCGGCGAGATCATCGCGTCGGTCGCGGAAACCGGTGTGCCCCTTGGTTTTGGATGTCGCGACGAAGGCGGTTCGCCGGCGAAGCAGCTCTTCGCCGCGGATGCGGGGGCCGGCCTCGTACAGGGGTCCTACGCCGTCGTTCGAGGTGGCCTCGATCGGGCCGTTTCACCATCGGTTCATTCGGCAGAGACAGGTATCGCTCCCGTGCCCTGTCCGAGATTGGAGCAGACCGTGTCCGCACAGAAGGCGATTGGAGGTGTCCGATGAGTCGTCGCGCCGTCATCACCGGGGTGGGCGTGGTCGCACCTGGTGGCATCGGAACGAAGGCGTATTGGAAACTGCTGTCCGAAGGGCGTACGGCGACTCGCAACATCACGCACTTCGACGCGTCTCCGTACCGCTCCCGCATGGCGGGGGAAGCAGATTTCGATCCAGTGCGCGAAGGCCTGACGCCGCAGGAGATCCGCCGTCTCGACCGGGCCGCGCAGTTCGCGGTCGTCGCGGGTCGTGAGGCGATGTCCGACTCCGGCATCGAGTTCGACCAGCTCGACCCCGGCCGCATCGGTGTCTCGCTCGGCACCGCGGTCGGCTGCACGACCTCGCTGGAGCGCGAGTTCATCGTCGGCTCCGACCGGGGCAAGTACTGGGAGGTCGACGCCTCCTACGCGGTCCCGCACCTCTACGACTACTTCACGCCGTCCTCGATGGCGACGGAGCTGGCGTGGACGGTGGGCGCCGAGGGTCCGGTCTCCGTGGTCTCCACGGGCTGCACCTCCGGTCTCGACTCGGTCGGTTACGCGGCCGAGCTGATCATGGAGGGCTCCGCGGACGTCGTCGTGACAGGCGGCACCGAGGCTCCGCTCTCCCCGATCACCGTGGTCTGCTTCGACGTGATCCGTGCGTCGAGCACCCGCAACGACGACCCCACAACGGCGTGCCGGCCGTTCGACAAGACCCGCGACGGCCTGGTGCTGGGCGAGGGTTGCGCGATCATCGTGCTCGAGGAACTGGAGCACGCCCGCGCTCGCGGTGCGCACATCTACGGTGAGGTCGCCGGCTTCGCCTCGCGGTGCAACGCCTACCACATGACGGGCCTGCACCCCGAGGGCATCGAGATGTCCGACGCCATCAACATCGCGCTGAAGCAGGCGCGTGCGGATGCCACGGACGTCGGTTACATCAACGCGCACGGGTCGGGCACCAAGCAGAACGACCTGCACGAGACGGCGGCTTTCAAGCGCTCGTTGGGTGCACACGCGTACAAGACCCCGGTCTCCGGCTTCAAGTCGATGATCGGGCACTCGCTGGGCGCGATCGGTTCGCTCGAGATCGTCGGCTCGCTGCTGGCGTTCGAGCAGGACCTCATCCCGCCGACGGCGAACCTCCACGAGCAGGACCCGGAGTGCGACCTCGACTACACGCCGCTGGTGGCGCGCGAGAAGAAGGTCGACACGCTCCTGACCGTGGGCAGCGGTTTCGGTGGATTCCAGAGCGCCATGGTGCTCAAGAAGGTGGAAGGGGCAGGCCGGTGACTCGGGCGGTGGTGACGGGAATCGGCATTGCGTCGCCGAACGGATTGGGGCCGACCGCGTACTGGCGGGCGACCCTGCACGGTGAGGCGGCGATCAGGCCGATCACCCGGTTCGACAGCGCGAACTACTGGGCGAAGATCGCCGGTGAGGTGCCTGGCTTCGAGGCAGGGCGGCACCTGCAGGGTCGCCTGCTGCCGCAGACGGACCACATGACGCGGCTGACACTGGTCGGCACGGACTGGGCGTTGCGTGGTGCGGGTGTGCAGCCGAACGACATCCCCGACACGGACATCGCGGTGATCACCGCGGCGACGGCCGGCGGGTACGAGTTCGGGCAGCGCGAACTGCAGAAGCTGTGGCACCAGGGACCGGAGTACGTCTCGGCGTACCAGTCGTTCGCGTGGTTCTACGCGGTCAACACGGGCCAGATCTCCATCAGGCACGGCACGCGCGGTCCCGGCGCGGTCGTGGTGTCCGAGCAGGCCGGTGGCATCGACTCCATCGGTCACGCCCGGCGCCAGCTGCGCAAGGGTGTCCAGCTCGCCCTCACAGGTGGCATGGACTCCTCGTTGTGCCCGTGGGCGTGGGTAGCCCACCAGGCCTCGGGTTGCCTGTCTCGCAACAACAACCCGAAGCGCGCCTACCTGCCGTTCGACCGCGACGCCTCCGGGTACGTCGCGGGCGAGGGTGGCGCGATCATGGTCGTCGAGACTCCGGAATCGGCGGCGGGACGTCCGGGTACGCGCATCTACGGTGAGATCGTCGGGTACGCCTCGACGTTCGACTCGAAGATGCCGTCGCGGGAGCCGGGTCTGAAGCGGGCGGCCGAGCTGGCGCTGCGCGACGCCGGCATGGACGCCTCGGAGATCGACGTGGTGTTCGCCGACGCGGCGGGCATCCCCGAGCTCGACAAGGCCGAGGCCGAGGCGATCAAGGGCATCTTCGGGCCGTACGGCGTGCCGGTGACGGCCCCGAAGACCATGACGGGCCGCCTGTTCGCCGGTGGTGGCTCCCTGGACGTGGCGTCGGCGATCCTCTCCATCTACTGGAGCGCGATCCCGCCGACCATCAACGTCGAGAACCCCGTGCCGGAGTACGAGCTCGACCTCGTGCTGAACGAGGCGCGGCACGGCAAGATCAAGGCCGCGTTGGTGCTCGGGCGCGGCAAGGGTGGCTTCAACTCCGCCATGGTGGTCCGCGAGTACAGGTGATGTCCTGCCTCAAGGCCGTGAAGGTGTCCCCTTCACGGCCTTGAGCCGTTTCTGGAGGCGTGTTGTGGACGTAGCACTGATGTTTCCCGGGCAGGGGTCGCAGTACCCGCGGATGGCGGCCTCCCTGTACGGCACGGACGCGGTCTTCACCTCGGTGATCGACGAGGTGTTCGAGCTGTTCGGCGAGGTCGGCTCACTCGCCTGTGAGGACTGGCTCTCGGGCGCCGACATCGATCACGTGTCGCGCGCGCAACCGTTGCTGTTCGCGGTCGACTACGCGCTGGGGCGCACCGTTCTGTCGTGGGGCGTCAAGCCCGTCGCGTTGATCGGGCACTCCGCGGGCGAGGTCGTCGCGGCGACACTGGCCGGGGTGTTCTCGTTGGAGGAGGCCGTGTCCCTGGTGCGGGACCGGGTGCTGTCGGCCGTGCCGATCCCCTCCGGCGGCATGCTCGCCGTGGCGGCCACCGAGTCGGACCTGTTGCCCTACCTGGAGGGTGACGTCGCGATCGCCGCCGTGAACTCCGCGCGGCAGACGATGCTGGCCGGGTCGGACGAGCCGCTGGCGCGGGTTTGTGCGCGGCTGGAAGCGGACGAGTACATCGTCGTGACGGTGCCGGCGTCGACGCCGTTCCACAGCCCGGCGATGCAGCCCGCCGTGGACGAGGCGCTGGCGTCGTGGAGCGCTTCTCCGCGCGCGCCGCAGATGCCGCTGTACTCCGGTTACACGGGCAAGCTGATGACCGAGGAAGACGCGCTGTCGGCACGGTTCTGGACCCGTCAGCTGACCGACGCCGTCTACTTCGGACCGGCGCTCAACGAGCTCGTGGCGATGTACGACGTGCTGCTGGTGGAAGCCGGTCCCGGGCAGACGCTGACGTCGTTCGCGCGCCGTACCAAGGCCGTGCGGTCCGGTGCCTCGCAGGTGTTGCCGTTGCTGGACTCCTCGGACACGGTCGACGTCGCTCGCGCTCGTCTGGTCTAGAACGTATAAAAGGGCCGCCCTCTCCTGGAGGGCGGCCCTTTAGCAGCTCTTCTAGTCGATGCCTCGGACGATGTGGTCTTCGTTCTCTGGTGGCCATGAATCGCTGTTTTCCATACCTACGAAGGTAGGTACAGTGATTCAGCTCTCACTTGAGGAACGGTTGTCCGGTTTTCAGTCGTCGAGCAGCGCGACCGCACGGGTCCAGCCCGCGCCGGCGCCCTTGATCTTGACGGGGAACGCGACGACGGTGAACCCGAAGTCCGGCAACGCGTCCAGGTTCGCCAGGCGTTCGATCTGGCAGTACTCGCGGTCGCGGCCGGCGAAGTGCGCGGGCCACAGCACGCTCTCGTCCTTCGTCTGCAGGTAGCGCTTGACGATGTCCGGGAAGGGCGCGTCGAGGCTGAACGCGTCGGTGGCGATCACCTTGACCCCGAGGTCCAGCAGGAAGTTCGTGGCGGGACCGTCGAGTCCGGTGTAGTCGGTGAAGTAGGTCTGGGTGCCCGCGTGCTCGGCCGCGCCGGTGTCGAGGATGACGATGTCCATCGGCTTCGGCGTGTAGCCGATGCGGGCGAACTCCTTCTCCAGCACCTCGACGCCGATGACGCCGGTGCCGTGGCCGCGGACGTCGAGCTTCACACCGGGGTTGTGGAACCACTCCAGCGGCATCTCGTCGATGTGGCGCGGAATCCCGTTGCCGTACGTGGTCTTCGAGCCGTAGTGCGACGGCGCGTCGACGTGCGTTCCGGTGTGGGAGGTCAGGCTGATCCGGTCCAGCGTCAGGAACTCGGAGTCCCGCAGCACGGAGACGTCGAACTCGATGCCGAGCCGTGCCTTGAGCTGCTCGGCCATGTGTTCCGCGCCCTGAGCGGCCGTGAGCACCTCGTGCGTCACCGGGTCCGCTTCGTACGCGGCTGCGTCAATGTGGGAAGACAGATCGATGATGCGCATGGTGCCGAGCTTGGCGGGCGTTCCTTGAGCACGTCTCAAGACGCGGTGTGCAGAGTTTTCCTTGGCCAGACACCATTTAGAGGAGCTCTCGCATGATCACCTTCCTGAACCGCTTCACGCTCACCGGCGACCCCGAGGAGTTCGAGAAGGCCTTCGACGAGACCGCGGCGTTCCTGCGCGAGCAGCCGGGCCTGATCCAGTACACGCTGTCGCGTCAGCTCGACGACCCGGCGTCGTACATCAACATCGCGCTGTGGGAGAGCGCCGACGCCCTGCGCGCGGCCCTGGCCCACCCGGACTTCGGCAACCACGCCAAGGCGATGCGCGGCCTCGCCGAGTCCACGGGCGCGATCTTCAACCCGCGCCTGTCGTTCGTGGCCTCCGAATCCTGATGTCTCCCCTGGACGGACTGAAGGTCGTCGAGTTCGGCGGAATCGGTCCCGGCCCGCACGGCGCGATGCTGCTGGCGGACCTCGGCGCGGAGGTCGTGCGCGTCGAACGTCCGTCCGGCGGGCTGTCCGTGGTGCCGGACGCCTCCCGCGACTTCCTGTTGCGCGGCAGGCGTTCGGTGTCGGCGGACCTCAAGTCCGCCGAGGGACGCGCTTCGGTCCTGTCGCTGATCTCGTCGGCCGACGTGGTGATCGAGGGCTTCCGCCCCGGAGTGCTGGAACGGCTCGGGCTCGGACCGTCCGACTGCCTGGCGGTCAACCCCGGCCTGATCTACGCGCGGATGACGGGCTGGGGCCAGGACGGACCGCTGGCCCAGCGCGCCGGGCACGACATCAACTACCTGTCGGTCACCGGGGTGCTGCACGCGATCGGCAAGCCGCCGCTGAACCTCGTCGGTGACTTCGGTGGCGGCTCGCTGTACCTGGTGCTGGGCGTGCTGGCGGCGTTGTGGGAACGGCAGCGCACCGGGCGTGGCCAGGTCGTCGACGCGGCGATCGTCGACGGGGTGGCGTCACTGGCGCAGATGATCTGGTCGATGAAGGCGCAGTCGGTGTGGGAGGACTCGCCGGACTCGAACCTGCTCGACGGCGGGTGCCCGTTCTACTCGATCTACGAGTGCGCGGACGGCCGTTCCGTCGCGGTGGGGTCGCTGGAGCCGCAGTTCTACGCCTTGCTGCTGGCGGGTCTGGGACTGTCCGCCGACGACCTGCCCGCGCAGATGAACCGCGACTCGTGGCCGTTGCTGCGCAAGACCTTCGCCGAGGCGTTCCTGACCCGGACACGGGACGAGTGGTCGGAGGTGTTCGCTTCTTCCGACGCCTGCGTGACACCGGTGCTGAGCCTGGAGGAGGCGGTGTCGCACCCGCACCTGGTGGCGCGCGGAGTGTTCACGTCCGAGGGAGCGGCTGTACCTGCACCGCGCTTTTCCAGCGACTAGATTTGGTCTTCGTGGAACTTCGCATCTTCACCGAGCCCCAGCAGGGGGCGAGCTACGACGACCTGCTCCGCGTGGCCAGGACGGCCGAGGACGCCGGCTACGGCGCCTTCTTCCGCTCCGACCACTACCTGAGCATGGGCTCGGCCGACGGCCTGCCCGGCCCGACCGACCCGTGGATCACGTTCGCCGGCCTCGCCCGCGACACGTCGACGATCCGCCTGGGCACGCTGATGACCGCCGCGACGTTCCGCCACCCCGGACCGCTGGCCATCAGCGTCGCCCAGGTCGACCAGATGTCCGGCGGCCGCGTGGAGTTCGGCATCGGCGCGGGCTGGTACGAGGCCGAACACACCGCGTACGGCCTGCCGTTCCCGTCGCTGGGGGAGCGCTTCGAGCGCTACGAGGAGCAGGTCGCGATCATCACCGGCCTGTGGGAGACCCCGCTCGGCGGCACCTTCTCGTTCGAGGGCAAGCACTACACGCTGACGGACTCGCCCGCGCTGCCCAAGCCCGCGCAGGAGCGGGTCCCGCTGCTGATCGGCGGCATGGGTGCTCGCCGCACCCCGGCGCTGGCCGCGTCCTACGCCACCGAGTTCAACCTGCCGTTCGTCGGCATCGACGCCGCCGTCGAGCAGTTCGCCCGCGTCGACGCCGCGTGCGAGGAGATCGGCCGCGACCCGAAGGAGCTCATCCGCTCGGTCGCGCTCGTCGCGTGTGTCGGCCGCACCGACGCCGACGTCGCCCGCCGTGCCGCCGCGATCGGCCGCGAGGTCGGCGAGTTGAAGGAGAACGGCCTGGCCGGTACGCCCGCCGAGGTCGTCGACCGCATCGCGTCCTGGCGGGATGCGACCGGTGTACAGCGCGTGTACCTGCAGGTCCTGGACCTGGCCGATCTCGACCACATCACCGAGATCGCGTCGGACGTCGCTCCTCAGCTCTGAAATGTGGCAGCTCTGATATATCGGATATCAGGTGAGCGCTTTGCGGACCGCGGCCGGCATTGGCATGACGTAGTCGGCGAGGCGCCGCCTGTATCCGATGTAGCGCAACTGCAGGCCCGGGTCGTCGAAGTAGCGCTTCTCCAGCCCGTCCTGCCCGAACAGCAGCTTCAGCCCGCGTCCGAGCATCGACGGCGAGTCGAGGTCGAACCGGGCCCGCAGCACGTCGGCGGCCGCGTGGTCACCGAACTCCAGCGCGGCCCGTCGCACGGACTCGACCGGCACCAGCAGGTACTGCTCGTCGGCGCGGACGCCGTCGCGATGGGCGATGCCCAGCGCGCTCAGTGCCTTCTGGTGTGCTCCGCCGTCGAGCCCGAGGTGGTACTGCTCCCACTCGCTGACCTGCACTTCACCGGCCCACGTGCGGACAGGCGCGGCCACCGCCACCGAACCTGCTGACAACCCCGTGGACGCTAATGCCGTGATTCCGGCAGCCGTGAACAACTGGCGTCGGGACAACCTCACGACGCACCCTCCTCCGAAATCCCGCGACTCCCCGCCGCAGGGCTACGGAATGCTAGCGAAGGTGATACCCGGCGCGACGGGTCCAGTGCGGGTCAAAGTGCGGTCCGACAGGGGGAGCGTTCCGTCGAGCGCCGCAAGCACAGCGTCACGGGCGAGCGGCAGGACCTCGGCGACGGTGACGTCGCGGCCCAGCTCGTGCGAGAGAGAAGCGACGCCCGCGTCCTTGATCCCGCACGGGATGATGTCGCCGAACGCGTCGAGGCTCGCGTTGCAGTTGATCTCGAAGCCGTGCATGGTCACGCCCCGCTGCACGCGGATGCCGATGGCGGCGACCTTGCGCTCCGGGCCGCGGTCGTCGGCGGGCAGCCACACGCCGCTGCGGCCCTCGATCCGGCCGGTGTGCACGCCGAGCTGATCGCAGACGTCGATCAGGCCCTGCTCGACCCGCCGCACGTACTCCACGACGTCGATCGGGTCGGCGAGCTTGACGATCGGGTACCCGACCAGCTGGCCGGGACCGTGCCAGGTGATCTTGCCGCCGCGGTCGACGTCGATGACCGGGGTGCTGCCCCCGCGCGGGCGCTCCTCTTCGAGGGTCCGCCTGCCGCAGGTGTAGACGGGCGGGTGCTCGAGCAGCAGGAGGGTGTCGGGGCCGCCACTGGCGGCGCGTGCCTCCGCGATCTCCTTCTGGAGGTCCCACGCCGCCATGTAGTCGATGAGCCCCAGCTCACGGATGACGACGGGGTCTGACGAGGTCCGGCACGAGTTCACGACCCGACGTTACCAACCCCAGAGCCATGGCCGCCAAAATCCCGATGCCCGTCACACCCAGCACCGCGCCGACGACGTCGGTGACCCAGTGCATCTCCAGCACGATCCTCGCGAACCCCGCCACGAGCACCGCGAGCACCGCCCACAGCACGCCCCGTTTCAGCAGGACGACCAGGGTGAAACCGACCGACGCGACCGCCACCGTGTGCCCGCTCGGATAGCTCGGCAGGTGGTACTCGATGGGCCGGACCCGGTCGAACAGGAACCTCGTCAGCAGCGTCGCGCAGCACAGACCGTGCAGCGCGAGGGCCTTCCACAACCGCGGGTCGCGCCGTTTCCAGGCGAGCACGAACAACACAGCCGCGAACGCCCAGCCGATCGTCGGTCCGAGCACCAAACTCACCACGAACGCCGTCGCACGCAGCCACTCCGGTCGCGGCAGCTCGTCGTGCACCCACACGTCGAGTCCGGTCATCTCGGGGAGTCCCACCAGGATCCACGAGACGACCAGCACCGCCGCCACCGCTCGCGTCATGCGACCGCCGCGTTCAGTGCGGCCGGCAGCGTGGGGTGCAGGAAGTGGAACCCGTGGCTCTCCAACACCTTCGGCGTCAGGCCCGGACCGCTGAGCAGCAGCTCCTGCGCCATCTCGCCGCCGAGCAGCGCCTTCAACGCGAACGCGGGCACCGTCCACGGCGTCGGCCGGCCCAGCGCCGCTCCGACGGCCTTGGTGAACTCGGTGTTCGTCACCGGTGCCGGGCCCGCGACGTTCACCGGCCCGCGGACGTCGTCGTGCTCGACCACGAACCGGTACGCCGACACGATGTCGTCCAGCGACACCCACGGGAAGAACTGCTCGCCCGTTCCGAGCTTGCCGCCCAGGAAGAACTGGAACACCGGCCTCAACCGGCCGAACACACCACCCGATGGAGAGATGACGACAGCGGTGCGCATGAGCACGACCCGCACGCCACCCTCCTGCGCCACGGACGTGGCGGCCTCCCAGTCCTGGGTCAGCCGCGACATGTAGGTGTGGCCGCCCGGCGCGTCCTCGTCCACGAGACGCGAGCCGGTGTCGCCGTAGAAGTGGGCACCCGACGAGTTCACGAGGGTGGGCACGCCGTGCTCGACGCACGCCGCCGACAGCACCTCGGCCGGTACGACCCGGCTGTCGTGCAGCACCTGCTTGCGGGCGTCGTCCCAGCGCTTGTCGCCGATGCCCGCGCCGCAGAGGTTGATGACGGCGTCGACGCCGTCGAACGTCCCGTCGTCGACGCGACCGGCGTACGGGTCCCAGCCTCGTTCGTCCGGTGCCGCCGCTTTGCGGCGCACCAGCCGCAGCACCTCGTGGCCCGCGGCGCGCATGGACGCCACCAGACTCGTGCCGATCAGTCCTGACGATCCCGCGATGACGACTCGCATACGTAGATCGTTCCCCACTGTGTCATTGCCTGCACAGCCACACGTCGCACATCGGTCCCAGGATGTGCCGAAGGCCACCCCGGCAAACCGGGGTGGCCTTCAGGTCACACTGCTGGTTGACATCCGATATATCGGATATCAGTGCCGCTCAGGCGGGATCAGAGACCGAGGTCGGCCTCGAACGCGCCTTCCTCGAGACGGTTCTTGACCGTCGTGAGGAAGCGGCCCGCGTCGGCACCGTCGACCAGGCGGTGGTCGTAGGTGAGCGCGAGGTACATCATCGAGCGGATCGCGATGGTGTCGTTGCCGTCCTCGTCGGTCATGACGACCGCGCGCTTCTTCACGACGCCGACGCCCAGGATGCCGACCTGCGGCTGCTGGATGATCGGGGTGTCGAAGAGGGCGCCGTTGCTGCCGAGGTTGGTCAGCGAGAACGTGCCACCGGCCAGCTCGTCCGGCGTGAGCTTGTTCGAGCGGGCGCGCGCCGCCAGGTCACCGATCTTGTGGGCGATGCCCGACAGGTTCAGGTCACCGGCGTTGTGGATCACGGCGTTGAGCAGGCCGCGCTCCGTGTCGATCGCCAGACCGAGGTGCTCGGCACCGTGGTAGGTGACCTCCTTGCGCTCCTCGTCGATCGACGCGTTGAGCACCGGGTGGGCCTTGAGGGCCTCGATGGCGGCCTTGGCGAAGAACGGCAGGAACGTGAGCTTCGCGCCCTCACGAGCCTCGAACGCCTTCTTGGCCTGGTTGCGCAGCCGGGCGATCTTGGTCACGTCGACCTCGAACACCTGGGTGAGCTGGGCCGAGCCCTGCAGCGACTCACGCGTGCGCTGCGCGACGATCTGACGCAGGCGCGGGAGCTTCTGCACGGTGCCGCGCTTGCCCGAGTTGTCGACCGCGGCCGGGGCGGCGGTGCGAGCGGCGGGCGCGGTGGCGGCCGATGCGGCAGGGGCGGCCGGTGCCGGAGCCGGGGCCTTCTTGGCCTCGACGGCGGCGAGCACGTCCTGCTTGCGGATGCGGCCACCGACGCCGGTGCCCTTGAGCGAGCCCAGGTCGATGCCGTTCTCCGACGCGAGCTTGCGCACGAGCGGGGTGACGTACGGCGTGCCGTTCGCGTCGTCGCCCGAGGGGGCGGCGGCAGCGGGAGCGGCCTGCGGGGCCGGAGCGGCCTGCGGAGCCGGCGCCTGCTGCTTCGGGGCCTCCTCCTGCTTCGGCGCGGGAGCCGGGGCTTCCTGCTTCGGCTCGGGCTTGGCCTCGGGAGCGGCGGCCGGAGCCGGGCTGCCCGAACCGATGACGGCGAGCTTGCCGCCGACCTCGACGGTCTCGTCCTCACCTGCGCTGATCTCGAGCAGCGTGCCCGCGACCGGCGACGGGATCTCGGTGTCGACCTTGTCGGTCGAGACCTCGAGCAGCGGCTCGTCGACCTCGACGCTGTCGCCGACCTGCTTGAGCCAGCGGGTCACGGTGCCCTCGGTGACGGACTCACCGAGCGCGGGCATCGTGACGTCGGTGCCCTCGGCCGAACCACCGGACTGCGCGGGGGCCGGGGCCTCCTGCGCCTCCTCGGCGGGCTGCTGCGGCGCGGGCTGCGCCTGCTCCTGGGGAGCGGACTCCTGGGCCGGGGCGGGCGCGGGCGCGGACGGAGCGGCCTCGCCGTCACCGATGACCGCGAGCTCGCCGCCGACCTCGACGGTGTCGTCCTCCTGCGCGACGATCTTCTGCAGGACGCCGGCCGCCGGGGACGGGATCTCGGTGTCGACCTTGTCGGTGGACACCTCGAGCAACGGCTCGTCCACCTCCACCCGGTCGCCTTCCTGCTTCAACCACCGGGTGACCGTGCCCTCGGTGACACTCTCACCGAGTGCGGGCATCTGGACGGAGAAGGCCATTGTTCGCTGACTCCTCGTGCTCTCGTGTGGCTGACTTTGTGTGGGGATCGGTCAGCCGTGCACGTGCAGCGGCTTGCCGGCCAGGGCGAGGAACGCCTCGCCAAGGGCTTCAGTCTGGGTCGGGTGGGCGTGGATCAGTGGAGCCACGTCCTCCGGGAAAGCCTCCCAGCTGTAGATCAGCTGTGCTTCACCGATGAGCTCGCCGACGCGCTCGCCGACCATGGTGATTCCGACGACCGGGCCGTCGGGAGCCTTGACGAGCTTCACGCCACCGGCGGTCTTGAGGATCTGGCTCTTGCCGTTACCCGCGAGGTCGTAGACGAAAACCTCCGCGGAGCCGTACTTCTCCTTCGCGGCGGCCTCGGTGAGACCGACGGAGGCGACCTCGGGCTTGCAGTAGGTGACGCGCGGGATGCCCGCCTCGTCGATCACCTTCGGGTTCTGGCCGGCGATCTCCTCGGCCACGAAGATGCCCTGCTGGAAACCGCGGTGCGCGAGCTGCAGACCGGGGACGATGTCGCCGACGGCGTACACGTTCGGCAGGTTCGTGCGCAGGCGCTCGTCGGTGACGACGAAGCCGCGGTCGATCTTGACGCCGGCCTCCTCGTAGCCGTGACCGGCGCTGTTCGGGCCGCGGCCGACCGCGACGAGCAGCAGGTCGGCGTCGAGGACGTCGCCGTTCTCCAGCGTGATCGAGACGCCCGAGTCCGACTGGGTGGCGCCGGTGAACTTCACGCCGGTCTTGAACTTGATGCCGCGCTTGCGGAAAGCGCGTTCCAGCTGCTTGGACGCGTACTCGTCCTCGGCCGGGACCAGACGGGGCAGGGCCTCGACGATGGTCACCTCGGCGCCGAACGAACGCCACACGCTGGCGAACTCCACACCGATGACGCCGCCACCGAGGACGACGACCTTCTCGGGGATGAAGTCCAGGTTGAGCGCCTGGTCACTGGTGACGACCCGGCCGCCGATCTCCAGACCGGGCAGGCTGCGGGCGTACGAACCGGTCGCGAGGACCACGTTCTTTCCCGTGTACCGCTGGCCGTTCACCTCGACGGTGTTCGGGCCGACGAACGTGCCCGCGCCCTCGACGAACGTGACCTTGTTGGCCTTCGCCAGTCCCTGCAGACCCTTGTAGAGCCGCGAGACGACGCCGTCCTTGTACGAGTTGACGCCGGCGATGTCGATGCCCTCGAGGGAGGACTTCACGCCGAACTGGTCGCCTTCGCGGGCGTTGTCCGCGACCTCGGCCGCGTGCAGCAGCGCCTTGGTCGGGATGCAGCCGCGGTGCAGGCAGGTGCCGCCCAGCTTGTCCTTCTCGACCAGGACGACGGACAGGCCCAGCTCAGCCGCGCGGAACGCGCAGGCGTAGCCACCTGAACCGCCGCCGAGGATGACGAGATCGGCGTTGTGGGCCGACTCCAGTTCCGGCGAAGTCACTTCGGATCTCCTCGGGATTACTTACTACGCGCGGGTGCGCGCGAGGTACGCGGCCATCTTGTCACTAGTTGCCGAAGCGCGGTGATCCGGCATGGAACACCACGACCCGGTACTGATCATTCACCTACTCATAACACCCTTACCTGGCACCATGGTGGAAGGAAGCACAGGAGGTGCTCGATGGGGCTGTTCGACCGTTTCCGCAGGAAGCCGCGCCCAGGTGTGCTGCGCACCGCCTCGAACCAGGACACGAGTCACCTCGAACAGTGGGTGAAGAGCCGCCACGGCGTCGAGGCCTATGTGGAGCCGAAGACGACGGTGACCGAGACCACTGTGGTCCTGGTCGCTCACGACGGCGAGTGGACCCGCCGCCGGGTCGCGTCACCGGACGCCGCGAAGTCGTTCGCCCGCAAGCTCGGCATGCCGATCTACGACGCGGGCATCGTCGGTTACCCGAAGCGCATGCGCGACTACACGGCGCGGCAGAAGAAGCTCGGCAACGGCTGAGTCCTCTTCGGACACTGTGCCGCTCTCCACGCGCCGACCCTCACGCGCCGCGCTTCACTCAACGGTCGGTTCGTGCCGCACGGGGAAGTTGACGCTCGCCGCGATGAAGCACATCGAGTGCGCTTTCTCGTGCAACGCCTGAGCCGTCTCCCGGGTCTCCGGATCGGCGACGGTGACGACGGGGTTGAGCACCACCTCGGTCATCCGCCCGGACCCGTCGGGGTGCTCGGCCATCGTGCCGGTCGCGTGGTCGCGGTAGCCGGTGACGACGACGCCGTTGACCGACGCGAGGTGCAGGAACCAGAGCATGTGGCACTGCGACAGCGACGCGACGAGCAACTCCTCCGGGTTGTACCGGCTCCGATCACCCCGGAACGACGGATCGGACGACCCGAGGATCGTCTCCTTTCCCTCGATCCGAACCTCGTGCGCGCGTTCGTAGGACTTGTACCCGGAAGTCCCGTTCCCGGTGTTCCCGGTCCAAATGACATCGGCCTCGTAGTGATGCGTCCCCATGTGGAAATACTCCTCTGATCGGGCCCGAACACCTAGCCACATCAGCACGCTTCCCGGCGCGACCCTCGCCCGCGTGAGCTCGCTCAACCGATATATCAGTTCGGCTGGGCCCTCTGACCTGCACCCTAGCAATGAGTCTTTGGACTTCGTCTGCAAAACACTCGTTGCAAAGGTGTCGGCACGGCGGTGCCGGGAAATTTCGGCAGCGCGGCCGCGGCGGTTTTCGGCAGGATTTCCCGGACGCACGGCGAGGCCGCCGGGAATCCGGGAGAAATGGGTGTGGACGTGGAGCTAGGACGATTGTTCGTCGACGAACAAGTGGAGGCGTTGCGCGGCATCCTCACCCGCAACACGGTGCTGACCGACGTCCTGGCCGGAGCGTCCGAACTGCGCCTGCCGGGGTGGTACCTGACGGCGGGATGCGTGTTCCAGACGGTGTGGAACGTCGTGACCGGCCGGCCCGCGACCGAGGGCGTCCTCGACTACGACCTGTTCTACTTCGACGCGTCGGACCTGTCCTGGGAGGCGGAGGACGCCGTCATCCAGGCCGGTTCGGCCCGGTTCGCCGGCGTGCCCGCGACCGTCGAGATCCGCAACGAGGCCCGCGTGCACCTCTGGTACGAGGAGAAGTTCGGGGTGCCGTGCCCGCCCCACAAGTCCACCGAGTCGGCCATCGACTCGTTCGCCGCGACCACGTGCTGCGTCGGCATCCGCACAGACGCCGACGGACGGTGGCGGGTCTACGCGCCGCACGGCCTGTCCGACGTGTTCAACCTCGTCGTCCGGCCGAACCCGGTGCTCGCGCCCCGCCACGTCTACGAGACCAAGACGGCCCGGTGGAGTGAGCAGTGGCCCGAGCTCACGGTCCTTCCCTGGCCCTGACGACGCAGAACGGGCGGAGACCCCGAGGGATCTCCGCCCGTTCTGCGAAAGCAGGACTCAGCCGTTGGCCGCGATGTCCGCCAGCACAGCCGCGATGGTCCGCACCGGAACACCGGTGCCGCCCTTCGAGGTGTAGCCGTACGGCCCGCCCGTGTGGAACGCGGGACCGGCGATGTCGATGTGCGCCCACTGCACGCCCTCGGCCACGAACTCGCGCAGGAACAGACCGGCCGCGAGCATGCCGCCCCAGCGGTGCCCGGTGACGTTCGCGAGGTCGGCCAGGCGCGAGTCGAGGTCCGCGCGGAGCTCCTCGGGCAGCGGCATCGGCCACGCCGACTCGCCGACGGCGGTGCCGATGGCGGCCACGCGGTCGCGGAACTCGTCGGAGCCCATGACGCCCGAGGTGCGCTTGCCCAGGGCGACGACCTGCGCGCCGGTCAGGGTCGCGGTCTCGATCAGGTAGTCCGGGCCGTCCTCGCACGCGCGCACGATGGCGTCGGAGAGGATCAGGCGGCCCTCGGCGTCGGTGTTGAGCACCTCGACGGTCTTGCCGCCGTACATGGTCAGCACGTCGCCGGGGCGGTACGCGTCACCGGACGGCATGTTCTCCGCCATCGGGATCGACGCGATGATCTCCAGCGGGTACTTGAGCTTCGCGGCGAGCACCATCGTGGCGACGATCGCGGCGGCACCCGACATGTCCGAGGTCATCTCGTCCATGCCCGCGGCCGGCTTGATCGAGATGCCGCCGGTGTCGAACGTGATGCCCTTGCCGACCAGGGCGACCTTCTTGGTGGCCTTCGCGCCCTTGTACGAGATGCGCACGAGGCGCGGCTGGCGGGTCGAGCCGACACCGACGCCGAGGATGCCGCCGAAGCCCTGCTTCTTCAGCGCCTTCTCGTCGAGGATCTCGACGTCGAGACCGGCGCCGGTGGCGAGCTTCGCGGCGCGCTCGGCGAACGAGGCGGGGTAGAGGTCGTTCGGCGGCGTGTTGATGAAGTCACGCGCGATGGCGACCGACTCGGCGATCGCGACGGCGGCCTTCAGCGCGGCCTTGTTCTCCTTGGAACCGGCGGCGTGCAGGTCGACCTTCGCGACCGCGCCCTCGCCCTTGTCCGACTTGTACTCGGTGAACGAGTACGCGCCGAGCAGCGTGCCCTCGGCGGCCGCACCGACGTGCAGCGCGGCGAGGGTGTTGATCGCGCGCTTCTTGCCGGCCAGGGCGCGGGCGGCGACACCGGACGCGCGGCGCACCTGCTCCTCACTGACACCACTTTCGGCGGACTTGCCGAGGCCGACGGCCAGGACCAGCGGGGCGGCGATCTTGCCGAAGGTCGGCACCTTCACCAGTTCGTCGGCCTTGCCGGACGCGCGCAGCGTGCCGAGCACGTCGAGCAGCGCGCCGTCGAACGCGGCGGCGACAGCTTCGGCACCGGGGGCGAGCTCCAGACCGTCCGCACCCTGCAGGGTGCCCACGACGACTGCGTCCGCGGCGGTGGTGCTCAGGTCACCCTCGGTGAGGGCCAGCTTCGGGGCTGTCACGTGCTGCTCCAGGGTTGTGCGATCGGGGGCTCGGAATCGTGACTCATGCTAAAGGTCGGACTGTCCCACCAATGCCCAGCCCCGCCACGTTCGCCGCAATCCGTGACGTTGACAGTTGCGCACAGTGGCGATTCGCCCGTTTCACGCATCAGTCGACCGGGTGGTTACGGCCGGATGCCGCATCTGAGAACGTGTACCGGTGACCCACAAGCCACGCGAGATCGTCACGACGGTCGCGCTCGGTCTTCCCGCGGTGCTCGGAGCAGGGGTCTTCGCCGGATTCGCCCCAGCGGCAAGCCTTGCCGGCTGGTGGGTGCTCCCGGCGCTGGCCATTTCCGCGCTCGCCGCCCTGTGCTCGGCCTTCTCCACCGCGGACCAGTCCCGGGCCTACCCGGACATCGGCGGCGGTTACGGATACGTACGAGCGCAGCTCGGCGTGTGGCCCGCAAGGATGACAGCGAGTGCGCACCTGCTCGGCCGGTGCGCGATGGCGGCGGCGGTGGCGTTGATGTTCGGCGCGTACGTCGTGCCCGGCCAGCCGATGGTCGGCGCGCTCGTCCTCGTCGTCACGACGGCCCTGCTCGGCGCGGCCGGGTTCCGCTTCACCGCCGGTGTCAGCGTGCTGGTGTCGGTGGTCGTCCTCGTCGTGCTGGGGCTGGTCGTCGCGGCGAGCTTCTCGATCGAGCCCGTGCCGTCGGCAGGCGAGGCGGGCACCGTCAACGAACTCGTCGGCGTCGCCGGACTGATGTTCATGGCGTTCGCGGGCTTCGAACGCATCACCGCCCCGCACCGCGGCGAGAAACCGCACCCGGTGGCCGTGCTGAAGATCGCGATCCCGGTCCTGATCGGACTGTCGTTCCTCGTCTACCTGGCCGTGGGCGCCGGTGTGCTCCGTCAGCTCGGTAGCGCGCGCCTCGCGTTGTCTCCGGCGCCGCTGCGGGACGCGCTCGTCGCGGCGGACTCGGCCGCGCTCGTGCCGCTGGTGCAGATCGCCGCCGCGGTGGCCGGTGTGGCCGCTCTGCACTTCGTCCTCACGTCCGCGCACCGCACGCTGACCGGCCTGACCGAGGACGGCGACCTGCCGACCCGCCTCAGGTCCGGCGCGTTGTCGCTGGTCGTGGTGCTCGCCTCCGCGCTCGCCGTCGTGCTGATGCCGCTGGGGACGGCGCTGGGAGTGGCGGCCTGCGGGACGTTGTTCTATTACGCCTTCACGAACGCGTCGGCTCGCGTGCTGCTGCAGAACGACCGCACGTGGCCCATGCGCACGGCCTGTCTCGGGCTCGGGCTCTCGGTGCTGCTCGCCATGAGCCTGCCGATCCCCGCGATGCTGATCTCCATCGCGGGGCTCGGAGCCGGCACCGGACTCATTGGTTTGACAGCGTCACTGAGAGGAAGACGAGCAGCGTCACGGCAACACACACCGCAAGCCCGATGACGCGGCCGTTGTTGGACGGCTTCTCCTTGACGATCGCCCAGTAGCAGACCAGGAAGATGCCGGCGGCGAACACCGCCCCCACGACGCCGCCCACACCCCCGAGCACCCAGCCGTCGAGAAGCGTCATGCCGGTGCCCAGGACGAGCAGCGCGGCCTGTAAGACGGTGCGGACGTCGGCACCCTTGGAAGATCTTTCCTGCTCGGTCATGGCCGGGGACTCTATCGAGCTTCACTTAGTAGGACGTCCGAGTTTTGGGAAGAGGATTTTCCGTATCCCGACCAGCGGGTTACCGTGCTCACATGACGAGCGAGTTGCCTTTCACCCGGACTTCCCACCCGCACCCGGCGACCCCGGAACGCGTAGCGGAAGTACTTGCCAAGCCGGGCTTCGGGCAGCACTTCACCGACCACATGGTGACGATCCGCTGGAACCGCGAGAAGGGCTGGCACGACGCTGAAGTCGGCCCGTACTCCACCCTCGCACTGGACCCCGCGGCAATGGTGCTGCACTACGGCCAGGCGATCTTCGAAGGGCTCAAGGCCTACCGGCAGCCCGACGGTTCGATCGCGTCCTTCCGCCCCGAGGCGAACGCCGAGCGCTTCCGCGCGTCGGCCCGCCGCATGGCGATGCCCGAACTCCCCGACGAGCTCTTCCTGGAGTCCGTGCGGCAGATCCTCGCGGTCGACGACCGCTGGGTGCCCGCGGCCGAGGAGGAGTCGCTCTACCTGCGGCCGTTCATGATCTCCACGGAGAAGGGCCTCGGCGTGCGACCCGCGTCCGAGTACCTCTACGTGCTGATCGCCTCTCCCGCCGGCTCCTACTTCGCGGGCGGCGTCCGTCCCGTGAGCGTGTGGCTCTCGACCGAGTACGTCCGCGCGGCCCCCGGTGGCACCGGCGCGGCCAAGTTCGCGGGCAACTACGCCGCGTCCCTCGTGGCGCAGGCGCAGGCCGCCGAGAAGGGCTGCGACCAGGTCGTCTGGCTCGACGCGGTGGAACGCCGCTGGGTCGAGGAGATGGGCGGCATGAACCTGTTCTTCGTCTTCGGGGACAAGGTGATCACGCCCGAACTGACCGGCACGCTGCTTCCCGGCATCACCCGGAACTCGTTGCTGGCGCTGGCCTCCGACCTCGGCCTGTCCGTGGAGGAGCGCCGCATCTCGACCGAAGAGTGGGAGAAGGCCAACGCCTCCGGTGAGCTCACCGAGGTCTTCGCCTGTGGCACGGCGGCGGTCATCACGCCGGTCGGCCACGTCAAGCACGCCGGTGGCGAGTTCGACATCGCCGACGGCGGCACCGGCTCGGTGACGAAGAAGCTGCGCGAGCGCCTGACCGGCCTCCAGCACGGCCACGCCGCCGACACCCACGGCTGGATGACGACCCTCAAGGCCTAGAGCGAAGCGATCACCAGCACGACCAGAAGCGCGATTTCGGCGGCAGCACCGAGCACATCACCGGTGATGCCGCCGAAACGCTTTCCGGTGTGCTTCACCAGCAGCCACACGAGCGCGAACGCGACGACGACGGCGACGACCGCACGCCACCCGAGCGGAACCGCCGCCGCAGCGAGCACCACCCACGTGCCGATGACCACCAACGGGTGCTGCGTACCCGCAACGAGCGCACCAAGCCCCTCAGGCCGTGCCGCGGGCACACCGCGCAGGCAGCAGATCCCGAACGCCGCCCGGCTCGTGGCGAACGCGAGCAGCACCACACCCCAGTGGGCGTGGGGGAGCGCGGCGGCCTGCGCGCCGAGCACCACGATCAGCGACACGACGCCGAACGGCCCCGCGCCGCCGTCCTTCATGACCTTGAGCGCGCGCTCCGGCGGTCCGTAGCACCCGAGCCCGTCGGCGACGTCGGCCAATCCATCGAGATGCATACCGCGTGTGCACAGCGCGACGACGCCGACGACCAGGAAGCCGGCCACGAGCGGCGATATATTGGATATCGCCAGCAGCTCGAGCACACCGACGACGAACGCGCCGAGCACGACGCCGACGACGGGCGTCCACGCGATGGCCCGCCCCGCCGCCTTGCGGTCGACCCCGTGTTCGATACCGGGGACGCGCAGCGGCAGGACCGTCAGCCAGGAGAAGGCGAGCTTCACCCAGCCGTAGTTTCTCGGGCCGTGGTTTCTTGGGTCTCGGGAGCCGTGTCCTCAGGCGCCGTGTCTTCGGGGGCCGTGTCGTTCCGGGTCGTGTCTTCCCGGTTCGTGACGCCGGCGCTCTCGAACGTCGCCATCTCCGCGAGCACCTTCACCGACGCGATCAGCAGCGGCAGCGCCGCCACGGCACCGGACCCCTCACCGAGCCGCATACCGAACTCCAGCAGCGGCTTCAGGTTGAGGTGCCCGAGGGCGATCGCGTGCGCGGGCTCAGCCGACTGGTGCCCGGCCACCCACCACTCCCGCGCACCCGGCGCCAGCTCCTCGGCGACGACTGCGGCCGCACCGACGACGACGCCGTCGAGCACGACCGGGGTCTTGCGCACTGCGGCCTGCGCCAGGAACCCGGCCATCGCGGCGATGTCCGCGCCGGCGGCCGTCGCGAGCAACGAGACCGGGTCGCTGATCACCAGGCGGGCCCGGCGCAGCGCGTCCCGGATCGCCGCCGTCTTGCGCATCCACGCCTGGTCGTCGATGCCCGTGCCGCGTCCGACGACCGCGACGGGCTCCGACCCGGTCAGCGACGCGATGAGCACGGCGGCGGGCGTCGTGTTGCCGATGCCCATGTCGCCCGCGACGAGCACGTCGGCGCCCGCGTCGACCTCCTCGTCGGCGAGCGCGCGGCCGGCCGCGATCGCGAGTTCGCACTGCTCACGGGTGAGCGCGTCCTCGCGGTCGATCGACCCCGACGAACGCCGGACCTTGTGCTGGCTGACCGCCGCCGGGGTGTCCGCGTCGACGGCCATGTCGACCACGCGGACCGTGGCACCGGCGACCTGCGCGAGCACGTTGACCGCGGCGCCACCGGTCATGAAGTTCGCGACCATCTGGCCGGTCACCTCGCTCGGGAACGCCGACACGCCCTGCGCGGTGATGCCGTGGTCGCCCGCGAACACGACGACCCGCGGCCGCACGAACGGCTTCGGCGGCACGACGCCCTGACAGGCGGCGATCCAGTTGCCCAGCTCCTCGAGCCTGCCGAGGGAGCCGACCGGCTTGGTCAGCACCGCGTGCCGGGCCTCGGCCTCGCGCAGAACGGTCTCGTCCGGCGGTTCAACCGACGGGAACTCGGTGCTCACCTGGTCGCTCCTTAACGCAGTGTCAACGGGATGCCGGCGACGAGCAGGGTGACGTCGTCGCACACCTCGGCCACGCTCGCGTTGAGCGCACCGAGGTGATCGCGGAAGAGCCTGCCAGAGCGCGTCGACGGAATGACGCCGAGGCCGACCTCCGCCGTCACGAGCACCAGCCGGGCCCGGCACGTGGCGACCGAACGCACGAGCTGGTCGGCGGCGCGCGTGATCGCGTCGGTGCCGTCGCCCTCCCAGGCGCCGGCGTCGTCGAGGACGCCGACCAGCCAGGTCGAGAGGTCGTCGACCAGGATCGGCGGGTCCTCGTACTGCGTCGCGGTGAGCAACGCGGGCAGGTCGGCCGGCGCGGACGCCTCGACCGTGTGCCAAGTGGACGGACGCCGCGCGACGTGCAGCGCGATGCGTTCGTCCCAGTCGGGGTCGTCCGGGTAGCGGCGGGCGGTGGCGACATAGGTCACGATCGGCTCGGTGAGCAGACCTTCCGCATGCGCTGACTTGCCCGAACGTGCTCCACCGAGCACGAGCGTGCGACGTGACAAGAGAGTTAGCCTTCGTCCGTGGAATACCGCTGGCGTTACCAGGATGCACAGGGACGCGACGTCGCGGGCCCGGATGTGATGTTCGCCGACCAGTCCGAGGCCGAGGAGTGGTTCAGCGCCGGGTGGCGTGACCTGCTCGACGCCGGGGTCGAACAGGTCACGCTGCTGCACTCGGGAACCGAGGTCTACGGCCCGATGAGCCTGCACCCTGCCCAATGAGAACAGGATCGAGTAGATCAGCCCTGGGCGGTGAGCCTCGGGTCGTCGGTGATGACGCCTTCCAGCACGGCGTCGATCCGCTTGAGGACGTCGTCGTCGAGTTCGACGTCGATCGCCTTGACGTTCTCGACGACCTGCTCCGGACGCGACGCGCCGATGATCGCGGACGCGACGTTCGGGTTCTTCAGCACCCACGCGACGGCGAGCTGCGCCAGCGTGATGCCGGCCTCCTCCGCGATCGGCTTGAGCTGCTGAACGGCGTTGAGCACGTCGTCCCGCATCCAGCGCGAGATCATCTGCGAACCCCGCGCGTCGGCCAGGCGTGAGCCCTCCGGCGCGTCGGCGCCCGGCAGGTACTTGCCGGTCAGGATGCCCTGGGCGATGGGCGAGAAGACGATCTGGCTGATGCCCTCGCGCTCGCACGCGGGGACGACCTGCGGCTCGATGACGCGCCACAGCATCGAGTACTGCGGCTGGTGCGACACGAACGGCACGTTCAGCTCGCGGGCCAGCGCGGCACCGCGGGTGATCTGGTCGGCGGTCCACTCGGAGACACCGACGTAGAGGACCTTGCCCTGGCGGACGAGGTCGGCGAACGCCAGCATCGTCTCCTCGAGCGGGACGCTGTGGTCGTACCGGTGCGCCTGGTAGAGGTCGACGTAGTCGGTCTGCAGGCGCTTCAGCGACGCGTTGGCCGACTCCATGACGTGCTTGCGGCCGAGCCCGCGGTCGTTGGGACCACCGGGGCCGGTCGGCCAGTAGACCTTGGTGAGGATCTCGAGCGACTCGCGGCGCTGCCCCTGCAGCGCCCGGCCGAGCACCGACTCCGCGGCCGTGTTGGCGTAGACGTCGGCGGTGTCGAAGGTGGTGATCCCCGACTCCAGCGCCGCCTTCACACAGGCGTGGGCCTGCTCTTCCTCGACCTGGGAACCGTGCGTGAGCCAGTTGCCGTACGAGATCTCACTGATGGACAGGCCGCTGCGGCCGAGTCGACGGAACTTCATACATCCGAGCTTAAACCGAAATCGTTCGTGCTGCTAATGAACTTCGGGCGCGTGCCACACCATGGAATACCGCCAGAACAGGCGCCTGCGCACCCGCGCCCCGGGCAGGATCTCCCGCGCCGCCGCCCGGATCTCGTTCAAGGTCGGAGCGGTCATCACGACGGGCATCTCGGGGTCGTGCGGCTTCCCGCCATCACCGCGCGTCGCCTTCGCGAGACCGACGAGGGCGTTCGCGGGCAACGTCACGAGCTCCATCGCCTTGTCCGCCCGCGTCGCCGTCAGGTAGAGCCCGACGACGACGAGCAGCCCGCCCGGCCTGGTCAGTTCGGAGAGACGAGTTAGACCCTCTCGCAAAGGCAAGTGGTGCAGACTCGCCTCGGCGGTGACGACGTCGTACCGCCCGAGGTCGTGGGTGAGCACGTCACCGTGGATCCATCGGACCTCGTCACTCGTCGCGCCCGCCCGTTCGATCATGCGCGCGCTGGCGTCGATGGCGGTGACCTCGCCGGCCCTCATCGACCGCGCCAGCTCACCGAGGCCACAGCCGACGTCGAGAGCGGACTTCGCCCCGGACGGCAACTGCCGGAGCAGCCACCGGCGGTACCACGCGTTGTGGTCCCACCGGAGCCTCTCCGGCAGCTGCAGCTTGCGCTGCTTCTCGCGCACCGCTCGGTTACTTGATCGCGTCGCCCGGCTTCACACGCGGCTTGGGCACGCGGAGCTTGCGGATCTGGCTCGCGCGGATGAACGAGTACCAGCCGATCGACAGGCCCTTGATCGGCTCGGTCGGGAACTTCGCCCGCACCTTCCTCGTGACGAGGCGGCCGAGCACGATGCCCTCGATGACCATCGCGATCAGCATGAACGTCGTCGCGAGCGTCGCGTACCGCTGCACGGCCAGCGACGGCGTCAGCAGCGCCACGAACACCAGGATCGCGAGCGGCATGAACAGGCCCATGAGGTTGCGCCGCGAGTCGACCAGGTCGCGGATGTACGCCTTCACCGGACCGCGGTCGCGCGGCAGCAGGTACTTGTCCTCGCCCGCCATCATGCGCTGACGACGCTCGGTGGCCGCGGCACGGCGCTCTTCCTTGCTCACCTTGTTGCCGCGCATGCGCTTGAACGCCTCGCGCTGCGTGCGGGGAGGAGCCGGAACGGGCCCGGTGCGCCGGCCTTGCGCCTCGCGCCTCTTGGGCGTCGCCTTCCCCTTGGCCGCCGTGCGCCCCCTGTCGAGCGGCTCGGCGAGCTCGGCACCGGACTCGGGTGCCTCAGCGGTGGCGGTGTCGTCGGAGTTGCGGCGCAAGAACCTCACACCATCAGGGTAGGGCAGCGGGTTTTCTGTACCTTTCGCGAGGTGCGCGTACTCATCGCTCCGGACTGCTTCGGCGGCACCCTGACCGCCCGCGAGGCCGCCGACGCCATCGCCACCGGCTGGCTCGAGGCCAAGCCCGACGACGTCGTCACCCAACGCCCGCTGGCCGACGGAGGCCCCGGCTTCGTCGACGTCCTGCACGCCGCCCTGGGCGGTGATATCCGATATATCAGCGTCACCGGCCCGCTGGGCGACCTGGTCGAAGCCCGCTGGCTCAGCGTGCACACCGACGGTGCACGAGTTGCATACATCGAGTCCGCAGAGGCCTGCGGCCTCCACCTCGTCCCAGCGGACCTCCGCCCGCAAACCTGCGAGACCGCAACAACAAGAGGCGTCGGCGAGCTCATCGCGGCAGCGGCGGGTGACAACGATGTCATCACGGTCGGCCTGGGCGGCTCCGGCACGACAGACGGCGGCGCCGGCATGCTCGCCGCGCTGACGGACGCGGGCGTCGACCTGACCGGCACATCGCTGGTGGCAGCCTCCGACGTCGAGAACCCGCTCCTCGGCCCGCACGGCGCCGCACACACGTTCGGCCCGCAGAAGGGAGCGTCCCCAGAAGCCGTCGAACGCCTCGAAGCCAAGCTCGCCGCAATGGACGTCCTCAAGCCCGTATCCGATATATCGGGCGCCGGAGCGGCAGGCGGCCTAGGAGCCGCACTCCTCTCACTGGGAGCGACGGTGACGTCAGGCGCAGGCCTGGTCCGCGCACTCACCGGCCTCGACGCCGCCCTCGACGACGCCGACGTCGTCATCACCGGCGAGGGCAGCTTCGACTGGCAGTCACTCCGAGGCAAGCTCATCACCGCCGTCGCGGGCGGCGCCGCCGAACGAGGCATCCCGTGCCTCGCCATCGCGGGCCAGGTGACCGTCGGCCGCCGCGAGATGGGCGCCGCGGGCGTGCACGCCGCCTACTCGGTGTCCGAGCACGTCGGCTCTGTGCACAAGTCGATTGCGGACGCCCGCAAAAGTGTCATTGCAACGGCCGGACACGTCGCCCGGCAGTGGTCGCGTTAGACCCTCCCTCTAACCAGAGGCCAGCCCAGCCACCAGCCCAGCCACCAGCCCAGCAACCTGCCTGGCGATCGGCCAGCCACAGCCGAGACATCAGCCCAGTCACCGCCCGGCAACTTGCCCAGCCACCGCCTGGACACCAGCCCAGCCACCGCCCAGGCACAGCCGAGACACCCGCCCAGCCACCGGCCCGGCAACCAGCCTGACGACCGCCCACCCAGCACCCCGGCGATCACCAGCCGCACACCAGGCGATCACCATCAGCGCCCCCAGCGAGCGCACCGACATATCGGCCGGCTCGAAGGTGGTCCACGTGACAGTCGACACCCGGGGCGTCACGAGGTGCCGTTGTGGGACCATGGGTAGTGGAACAAGGCGGGGCACGCCCGTGTTGTTGATGGGTGAACCGCCCGCAAAGGACCTCTTAGGAGAGCCATGACGACCGCTCAGGATGCCGCTTCGACCTCCGAGGCGCCCAGCCACGGCGTGACGCTGACCGATGCGGCCGCCGTCAAGGCCAAGGCGCTGCTCGACCAGGAGGGCCGCGACGACATGCACCTGCGCATCGCCGTCCAGCCCGGTGGTTGCGCCGGCCTTCGCTACCAGCTGTTCTTCGACGAGCGCGCGCTCGACGGTGACGCGATGGTCGACTTCAACGGCATGAAGGTCGCCGTCGACCGCATGAGCGCCCCGTACGTCGAGGGTGCTGTCATCGACTTCGTGGACACGATCGAGAAGCAGGGCTTCACGATCGACAACCCGAACGCCGGCGGGTCCTGCGCCTGCGGCGACTCGTTCCACTAAGGCGAACACGCGGAGAGGCCGCGTTCCCGCATCGATGGGAACGCGGCCTCTCCGCGTGCGGACCAGAAATTCGTCAGGTACGACCAGGACGGACCGGGAAGCTAGACGCCGTATTCGGCGAGGCCCTCGACCTGGTGGGCGCACCGCTCGTCGACCTGCCAGGGCGCGGCAGCGCGCGGGGCGGGAAGCGGGTGCTCGGGGTGGGTCAGAGCGAACGGGAGCTGCGCGCAGTCCTCGATCAGTTCACTCATCGTGCTGGCCTCTGGGATCGTCACTTTCTGACCGTATGACGACGGTCTGACCTGCGGTAGCCCTACCAAACAGTAGTCTTCTCGGCGGTACTCGTCCGGGTGACTTGTCACGTAGCGCAACAAGAAAAGAGGAGCCGACGTGCCCCTAGCCGTGTGCGGCAGCATCGCGACCGACCATCTGATGCACTTTCCGGGTCGTTTCGCGGACCAGCTGGTCGCGGAGCGTCTCGACCGTGTGTCACTGAGCTTCCTGGTCGACGACCTCGTGGTCCGCCGCGGTGGCATCGGGGCGAACATCGCGTTCGGCCTCGGTGTGCTCGGGGTCCGGCCGGTGCTCGTCGGTGCCGTCGGCAAGGACTTCGACGACTACCGCTCCTGGCTCGAACGGCACGGCGTCGACACCTCCGGCGTGTACGTGTCCGACGTCGCGCACACCGCGCGGTTCGTCTGCACGACCGACGACGACATGTGCCAGATCGCGTCCTTCTACGCGGGTGCGATGGCCGAGGCGCGCAACATCGAGCTCGCGCCGATCGCTGGCCGCGTCGAGAACCTCGAGCTCGTGGTCATCAGCCCCGACGACCCCGCGGCCATGCTCCGGCACGCCGAGGAGTGCCGTCAGCGCGGCTACAAGTTCGCCGTCGACCCGTCGCAGCAGCTCGCCCGCATGGACGGCGACCAGGCGCGCGCCTTCGTCGAGGGCGCCGAGTACCTCTTCAGCAACGACTACGAGTGGGAACTGCTGCTGCAGAAGACCGGCTGGACCGAGGCCGACGTCCTCGCCCGCGTCGGCAAGCGCGTCACCACGCTCGGCGCCAAGGGCGTCGAGATCGTCGACCGCCACGGTTTCTCGCTGCACGTCCCCGCCGTCCCCGAGGTCGCGAAGACCGACCCGACCGGTGTCGGCGACGGCTTCCGCGCGGGCTTCCTCGCCGGTCTGACGTCGGGCCTGAGCATCGAACGCTCAGCTCAGCTCGGTTCGTTCATCGCCGTCGAGGTGCTCGAGACCGTCGGCACGCAGGAGTGGGTGCTGGAGCGCGAGTCGGCGCTCGCTCGCATTCGTGGCGCGTTTGGTGCAGAAGCCGCTGAGGAGATCGCTCCCGTCCTGCCATGATCGGACAATGGGGACGTACCTGTTCGGCGACACCGGTGAGTCGCTCGATCCTAAGTTCGACGCGCTGAGCTCACTGCTCGACGCGGGCACCTTCGCCCGCGTCGAGCAGCTGGGTGTCTCGGACGGCTGGCGCTGCCTCGAGGTCGGAGGTGGCGGGGGATCGGTGACGAACTGGCTGGCCGACGTCGTCGCCCCGTCCGGGTACGTGACGGTCACCGACATCGACGTGACCAGGCTCGAGGAACGCGACAACGTCACCGTCCTGGAGCACGACGTGGTGTCCGGCATCTTGCCGGGCAACGCGTTCGACCTGGTCCACGCCCGTCTGGTGTTGTTCTACCTGCCCGCCCGCGAACTCGTGCTGCGCAAGCTGCGCGACTCGTTGCGCCCCGGCGGCTGGCTCGTGCTCGAGGAGTTCGACTGCCTGCCCCTCGAAGTCCTCGCCGCGGCACCCGACGACGCGAAGCTGATCATGCGGGTGAAGAACGCCCTGCTGACGTTGCTCGACCAGGCCGGCGCCGAACTGGCGTGGGGCGCCCGGATCGAGAGGTCGCTGCTCGACGCGGGACTCCACGACGTCAGCGGGTCGCGTGAGGTGCGGGAGTGGGAGGGCGGTTCCGCGGGCTGCCGCCTGCTCGCCACGACCGCGCGCCTGGTGCGTGCGAAGCTCCCGCTCACCGACGACGAGTTCGACCGCTACCTGGAGCTCATGGCGTCCCCGGAGACCGTCGTCAGCTCGTACGCGATCTGCAGCGCGCAAGGCCGCCGATAACACGAAGGGCCCCTCCGGAGAGGGGCCCTCACGAACGCTAGAGCTTGACCGGGTAGTGCGGTTCCGGCACCACCGGGTGGATGCGGCTCTCGACGAAGATGCCGTGCCAGATCATGAACACCAGCAGCGCCCAGATCCGGCGGCTGTGGTCGAGCACACCCGAACGGTGCTCCTCGATCAACCGCAGCACCGCGGTCTTGTCGATGTACTGGTCGGTCTGCGACGAACGCACGATGTCGACGGCCCAGTCGTGCATCTCGTCCTTGAGCCAGTGCCGGATCGGCACCGGGAAGCCGAGCTTGCGGCGGTTCAGCACGTGCGCCGGCACGATGTCGCGGATCGCCTTGCGCAGCGCGAACTTCGTCGTGTCCTTCGTGATCTTCAACTCACTCGGGATCTGCGACGCGATCTTGAAGACCTCGGGGTCGAGGAACGGGACGCGCAGCTCCAGCGAGTTCGCCATGGTCATCTTGTCGGCCTTGACCAGGATGTCCCCGCGCAGCCACGTGAACAGGTCGACGTGCTGCATGCGCGTCACCGGGTCCCACGCCTGCGATTCGCGGTACGGCTGGGCCGTCGCGTCCATGTGGGACACCGCCGGGTCGTACGTCTTCAACACCTGACGCAGGTGGTCGTCGAGGAAGATGCGCGCGTTGCCGTAGTAGCGCTCTTCCAGCGTCAGGGCGCCACGACGCAGCAAGTCCTTGCCCCGCACACCGTGCGGGATCTTCGTGGAGACCTTGCCCATGGCCTTGCGCAGCGCGCCGGGCACCTTCTCGAAGCCCGCCAGCGACAACGGCTCGCGGTAGATCGTGTACCCGCCGAACAGCTCGTCCGCGCCCTCACCCGACAACACGACCTTCACGTGCTGACGCGCCTCACGTGCGATGAACCACAACGGCACCAACGCGGGGTCGGCCACCGGGTCGTCGAGATACCAGGTGATCAACGGCAGGGAGTCCATCATCTCCTGCGCGCTGACCGTGCGGACCACGTGCTTCACGCCGATCAGCGCGGCGGACTCCGCGGCCACGTCGACCTCGGAGAACCCCTGGCGCTCGAACCCCGTGGTGAACGTGATCAGGTCCGGGTTGTGCTCCTTGGCCAGCGCCGCGACCACCGTCGAGTCGATGCCGCCGGACAGGAACGAGCCGACCGTCACGTCCGCGCGCATGTGCTTGGCGACCGAGTCGCGCAGCGCGGCGGTGATCTCGTCGTACAGCGCGTTCGCCTCGGCCTCGTCGCGGACCGTGCGGACCTTGAAGTGCGCCGGGAAGTACCGCTCGAACTTCGGCGACTCGCCCGGGACCAGCGTGAACGAGTGGCCCGACTCCACGCGGAAGATCGAGTCGTGCAGGGAGGCGGGTTCCGGCACGTACTGCAGCGTCAGGTAGTGCTGCAGCCCCTTGACGTTCATCTTCGGCGCGATGCCGATCGAGGAGGCGATCTCCAGGAGGATCTTCTTCTCGCTGGAGAACGCGACGCCGCTCTGGCCCTGCGCCCAGTACAGCGGCTTGATGCCGAACGGGTCGCGGCCGCCGAACAGGATCTCGCGCTCGGCGTCCCAGATGATGAACGCGAACATGCCGCGCAGCTTCGTGATCGCCGCGGGTCCGTAGTAGTGGTACGCGGCGACGATCGTCTCGGTGTCGCCGTCGGTGTGGAAGACCGCGCCGTGCTTCTCGGTGAGCTCGGCCCGCAGTTCCAGGTAGTTGTAGATCTCGCCGTTGAAGTTGATCGTGTACCGGCTCGGCGACTCCGCCGGACCCCAGGTCAACGGCTGGTGGGAGTGCTCGATGTCGATGATGGCGAGCCGGTTGAAGCCGAACACGACCTCGTCGACGCGCCTGGTGCCGCTCTCGTCGGGCCCGCGGTGCCGCATGCAGCGCAGCGCCGCCTCCACGGCCGGACGGGCGTTCTCGGCCTCAGTCTCGCTGGGGCAAACAAGTCCTGCCAGGCCGCACAAGGCTCTCGCACCTCTCAAGAAACACGAAGGAGAAGACCACGGGGAAGTCCTCAGTATGCCGAAGAGGCTTTGTGTGACCGAAACTGCACCGCAGCGGCGGTGCCCCCGAGGGGTGAGCGCGGTTGCGCTGGGCTACGCTCCCGCTTGATCCGTTGGCATGGCCAGTAGTTGTGAACGAGGAGGCGGGCGAGCAGTGGGCCTGAAGGAGGGCACCAGGGCATCCCGGCTGGTGAAGACCGCTGGGCTTGTGAGCCTGGTCGGTATCGGGGCCACCGGTTGCTCCACGGACGAGGTGCTGCGCTTCGGATGGCCGCAGGCCGTCACGCCGCAGGCCGAGAAGATGCGCGAGCTCTGGACGTGGTCCGTGGTCGCCGCGCTCATCGTCGGCGTCATCGTGTGGGCACTGATCCTGTGGTCGGTGGTCTTCCACCGCAAGAAGTCCGAAGAGCTGCCGCGTCAGACGGCGTACAACCTCCCGCTGGAGATCGTGCTCATCGTCGTGCCGACGGTGATCGTGGCGGTGTTGTTCTACTTCACGGCGGTGACGCAGAACTACGTCACGGACAAGTCGAAGACGCCGGACGTGAACGTCGACGTCATCGCGTTCCAGTGGAACTGGGAGTTCCAGTACCCGGACCACAAGACCGAAGAGGGCAACGTCGTCAGCACGGTCGGCACCTCGGGCGAGGTCCCGATCATGGTGCTGCCGGCGGGCAAGCGCATCCAGTTCAAGTTGCGCTCCACCGACGTCATCCACTCGTTCTTCGTGCCGGAGTTCCACTTCAAGCGCGACGTCTTCCCGATGCCGGAGAAGAACAACCAGGACAACGTCTTCCAGGTCGACCAGATCGACCGTCCCGGTGCGTTCGTCGGCCGTTGCGCCGAGCTCTGCGGCTCGTACCACGCGGTGATGAACTTCGAGGTCCGCGCTCTGGAGCAGGCCGACTTCGACAAGTACATCGAGCTCCGCAAGGAGATCAACGAGAAGACGGGCAAGCCGTACACCACGGCCGAGGCCCTCTCTCAGGTGAACTGTGACGAGTGGTGCTCACCGCTGGCCACGACGACCACCCCGTTCAACACCGACCGGACGGCCCGCGAGGCCTCCGGCGCGGGCCAGAAGTAGGGACACGCCCCGCGATGAAGATCGAAGCTCGCGTATTCGACCTGGTGATGGCCTTCTCGTTCCTGATGGCCGTCGTCTACGGCTACTGGACGCACCTGGCGACCGGCCACGTCGAGCCCACCGGCACGGTGGCGCTCGCGCTGACCGGCGGCCTGGCCCTCATCACCGGCACCTACTTCCGGTTCGTCGCCCGCCGCATCGAGGTGCGGCCGGAGGACAACCCCGACGCCGAGGTGTCCGACGGTGCCGGCGAGCTGGGCTTCTTCAGCCCGGGCTCGTACTGGCCGGTCGGTCTCGCCGCGGCGGCGGCGACCACGGGTGTCGCGCTGGCGTTCTGGCACGTCTGGCTGCTGGTGATCGCCGTGGTCATGGTGCTGATCGCGGTCGGCGGCCTGGTGTTCGAGTACCACACCGGCCCGAACCACGACTGATCCAGACAGTTCACGACCGAGGCCCCCTCCACGCCGGAGGGGGCCTCGGTCGTTTCTGTGACACAGCGCATAGAACGCGAAAAGCCCTCTCCGCCTCGACCAGGCGGGGAGGGCTTTCGGTGTGTCTCGCGAGTTACGCGGCCGCGGTCGCAGGGGCCTTCTCCGGCGTCTTCTGGTACGCGTCGACGTACTCCTGGCCGCTCAGGTCCAGGATGCGGTAGATGATCTCGTCGGTGACGCTGCGCAGCACCGGCAGCGAGTCCTGCATGCCGTCGTAGCGGCTGAAGTCGAGCGGCTCACCGAAGCGGACCGTCACCGGGACGATCTTCGGGAACCTGCTGCCGACCGGCTGCACCTTGTCCGTGCCGATGATGCCGACCGGGATCACCGGGGCGCCGGACTCCAGCGCCATGCGCGCCACGCCCGTGCGGCCGCGGTGCAGCATGCCGTCGAGCGAACGCGTGCCCTCCGGGTAGATCGCGAACGCGTCACCGCGCGCGAGGATCTCGGCGGCCGTGTCGAGCGCGGCGCGGGCGTCACGGCCCTTGCCGCGGTGCACCGGCACGTGGCCGAGCGAGGAGAAGAACCTGCGCGACAGCGAGCCCTTCAGGCCGGTTCCGGTGAAGTACTCCGCCTTCGCGAGGAACGAGACGCGGCGCGGCACGACCATCGGGATCACGACGCTGTCGATGAAGCTGAGGTGGTTGGCCGCCAGGATGACGGGGCCGTCGGTGGGGATGTTCTCCAGACCGTCCACCACCGGGCGGTAGACGAGACGGGCGGTGCGCGCGACGACGTGCTTCATCACCGGGTAGAGGAAGGCCATGACTCCAGCATTCCAGGTGGGGGTAACCACGGCGTTACCACGTGAGGCGCATCTCGGGCCCATCACTCGCTCGGACTACGCCGATGCGGCGGTCGTGCGAGCACGGTCACGCGTCGGCGACGACGCGTGACCGAAACCGCTTCGCTAGCCCTTCAGAGCCTGTGAGAGCTCTACCCAGCGGCTGAGCAGCGCCGCCGCCTTGCCCGAGTCGACGGCGTCGGCCGCACGGCTCAGCGAGGCCGTCAGGTCGGCGTGCAGGTCGTCGGAGAACCCGCCGTGCGCCGCGATGGCGCCCGCGGCGTTCACGAGCACCGCGTCCCGCACCGAACCGGTCTTGCCGGCCACGAGGTCGCGGACCACCTGGGCGTTGACCGACGAGTCGCCGCCCTTCAGGTCCTCCTCGCGCGCGGGCTTCACGCCGAGCACCACCGGGTCGATGGTCTCCGTGCGCACCACGCCGTCCTGCGCGAGCCACGCCGACGTCGTGGTGGTCGTGGTGATCTCGTCGAGACCGTCGTCGCCCCGCACCACCAGCGCGGTGTTGCGGCGCCGCGCGAACACGCCGGCGATCAGCGGTGCCGCGGCCGCCCGCGCGCAGCCGATCAGGCCGACGGTGGGCTGCGCCGGGTTCGTCAGCGGGCCGAGCAGGTTGAACGACGTCGGGATGCCGATCTCACGCCGCACCGGGCCCGCGTGCCGGAAGCCGGGGTGGAACACCGGCGCGAAGCAGAACCCGATGCCCAGTTCGCGCACGGTCTCCCGCACGCCCTCGGCCGGCAGGTCGATCGCGACGCCCAGCGCCTCCAGCACGTCCGCCGTGCCGCACTGCGACGACGCGGCGCGGTTGCCGTGCTTGACCACGGGCACGCCCGCGGCCGCCGTGACGATCGCGGCCATCGTCGAAATGTTCACCGAACCGGAATGATCGCCGCCGGTGCCCACGATGTCGGTCGCCCGCACGTCCACCGTGAACCGGTTCGCGTGCTCGAGCATCATCGTCGCGAGGCCGTCGACCTCCTCCGGCGTCTCGCCCTTGGCCCGCAGCGCGACGATGAACGCCGCGATCTGCGCCGCGGTGGCCTCGCCGGACATCACCCGGTCCATGCCCCAGGCGGTGTCGTCCGCGGTCAGGTCGACGCCGTCGAGCAGCCGGTTGAGCAGCGAGGGCCAGGTGCGCTGGCTCATGGCGCTCAGCCCTTGACGACGGGAACAGCCGAGCCCCGCAGCACTTCGGCCACGGTCTCGGCGGCGGCCAGCGGGTCGAGCGGGTGCACCAGCACCGCGTCCGCCTGCGACCAGGTCGCGAGCCACCTGTCGTCCTTGCGGCGCACCGCGACGACGATCGGCGGGCAGTTCGTGATCTCGTCCTTGAGTTGGCGGGACAGGCCCATGCCGCCGGTCGGCTGTGCCTCGCCGTCGAGGATCAGCAGGTCGACGGTGCCGTTGTCCGCCTCGTAGAGGACGTCCGCGATGGCCTCGGCCTCGACGTACTCGACGCGCGCGAGGTCCGGCGCGGGGCGGCGGCCGACCGCAGTGATGATCGTCTCACGCACCTCGGGCCGGTGGCTGAACACCAGGATCTTCGTGGTCTGCGTGCTCATCTCTCGATCCTCCGCTTGCGACTGCCCGACTGCGGCCACCAGAAAGTGACCAAGGTCGCCGTGATGCTATCGGGCCGGCTCGGGCGCCTTCTGCAGGGCGTCCCAGCCCAACGCGTCACCGCCGAGCCGTTGCGCCAGCGAGGCCATCCGCGACCGCTCCTGAGCGCAGTGCAACGCGTCCAGCTTCTGCACCCGGCTGGCGTGCGAGATGTCACCGGCGACGAGCACCCAGCCGTCGGGGCTCAGCAGCTCTCGCGCACGTTCTACCTGATCAGCGGGGATGCGCAGGTGGTGCCGGAGCACCGCGAGCTCGTCCGCGCGCCACCGCGGGGAACGGGCCAGGGCGGCCGAATCGGCCTCCACGGCGTCGAACGCCTCGACCACCACGACCAGGTCCGGGTCGTCGATCGACAACGCCGGCTCGTCCTGTCGGTGCAGCAAGTCCCGCAATCGGCCCAGCAAGCCCATTCGTTGATCTCCTCGCGATCACCCTGCGTGTGACCCAGCCGACCCATGATCTGCCCAGGACCCGATGGGCGGACGGAAATAGCGCAGGCAATAATGCTGCTCGTGACCACGGCAGCGCCTTCAATCGGCCAGCGCGTGCACTCGCTGAACCGCCCGAACATGGTCAGCGTCGGCACGATCGTCTGGCTGTCCAGCGAGCTCATGTTCTTCGCTGGCCTCTTCGCCATGTTCTTCACGGTGAAGGCCCAGAACGAGGGGCCATGGCCTCCTCCTCCCACGCACCTGAACATCCCCTACGCGTCGGTCTTCACGATCATCCTGGTCGCGTCGTCCTTCACCTGTCAGTGGGGCGTGTTCGCGGCGGAGCGGGGTGACGTCTTCGGTCTTCGTCGCTGGTACATCGTGACGCTGATCATGGGCGCGATCTTCGTCGGCGGGCAGGCAGGCGAGTACATCGAGCTGGTCGAGAGCGGCACCACGATCCCGTCCTCGGCTTACGGCACGGTCTTCTACCTCACGACCGGCTTCCACGGCTTGCACGTCATCGGCGGACTGATCGCCTTCGTCTACCTGTTGATCAGGACGAAGCTGAGCAAGTTCACGCCTGCGCAGGCCACCTCCGCGATCGTCGTGTCGTACTACTGGCACTTCGTCGACGTCGTGTGGATCGGGCTGTTCGCCATCATCTACATCGTGCCCTGACCTGCTCCCCAGCCACGAGCTCCCGAACTGACAGCAAGGGTTGCCGCACACCATGACCACCACGACGAAACGCCCCCGCGGCGCCCGCACCAAGCTGCGTCGCCGGGTCGCCGGACTGCTCGCACTGGGCTTCGGCCTGCTGAGCGCCGGCATGCTGTTCGCCGCTTTCGCGCCCCAGGCGCAGACCG
Source organism: Streptomyces sp. ID05-26A (assembly GCF_033794685.1). Lineage (NCBI taxonomy): Bacteria > Bacillati > Actinomycetota > Actinomycetes > Kitasatosporales > Streptomycetaceae > Streptomyces > Streptomyces sp. ID05-26A. The sequence goes on along the minus strand of NZ_JARAYZ010000008.1, from coordinate 1,854 downwards.
CCCAGGCGCAGCAGCAGGACGCCCTCGTCCGCCAGGGCGAGCAGATCTACCTGAACACCTGCCAGAGCTGCCACGGCAAGTCTCTCGAAGGTGTGAAGGACCGTGGACCGAGCCTGATCGGCGTCGGCGACGCCGCGGTCTACTTCCAGACTTCCTCCGGCCGCATGCCCATGGCGCGGCAGGAGGCGCAGGCCATCCGCAAGCCCGCGAAGCTCTCCCCCGAGCAGATCAACGCGCTGATGGCCTACATCGACGCGAACGGCGGCGAGGGCCCGAAGAAGCCCTCCGAGACCGGTGAGGCCCTGCGCGGCGAGAACCCGGCACGCGGTGGCGAGCTCTTCCGCCTCAACTGCTCCAGCTGCCACAACTTCACGGGTCGTGGTGGCGCGCTGTCGTCCGGCAAGTTCGCGCCGGCGCTCGACGGGGTGTCCGAGGAGCAGATCTACACGGCGATGCTGAGCGGCCCGCAGAACATGCCGAAGTTCGGCGAGCGCCAGCTCACGCCGGAAGAGAAGAAAGACATCATCGCGTACGTCAAGTCGGTCACCGACGGAAACAACAACTCCGGCGGCAACCCCCTGGGCGGGTTCGGACCCGTCACCGAGGGAATGATCGCGTTCATCGTGGGTATCGCCGCGCTCATCGGCGTGACCCTCTGGATCGGAGCCAAGGCATGAGCGGCGACAAGCCGATCGAGCTGCCCAGCGAGGCAGAGCTCGCGGAGATGAGCCGGGACGACCTCGTCAAGCTCGGCACGAAGATGGACGGCGTCGAGCTCGTCCACTACGAGGAGAAGTTCCCGGTCCCCGGCACCCGTGCCGAGCGCCGGGCCCAGCGCTCGGTCGCGCTGTGGTTCATGATCTCCGCGGTGGCGGGCCTCGCCTTCCTCGGCGTGTTCCTGTTCTGGCCGTGGCAGTACGAGTCCCCCTCGAACGAGCACGGCCACCTGCTGCACATGCTCTACAACCCGCTGATCGGCCTGCTCCTGGGTCTGTCGGTGGTGGGCCTGGGCGTGGGCGCGCTGCTCTACACCAAGAAGTTCATCCCGGACGAGCTCGCGGTGCAGCAGCGCCACGACGGTCCGTCGGCCGAGGTCGACCGCGCCACCCTGGTCGCGGAGCTCGCCGACGCCGGTGACCGCAGCGGCATCGCCCGCCGCAGCCTGATCAAGCGCACCGCGGGCCTCGGCGCCGGCGTGCTGGGGCTCGGCGTGGCGGCCGTCCCGCTGGGCGCGCTGATCAAGAACCCGCACGCCGACAGCGAGACCAAGAACTCGCTGTGGCACACCGGCTGGAAGGCCGAAAAGGGCGAGAAGGTCTACCTTCGCCGCCACACCGGCAACTTCCACGAGGTCTCCCTGGTGCGTCCCGAGGACGTCGAGCCGGGTGGCTTCGAGACGGTGTTCCCGTTCCGGGAGTCCGAGCGCGACGACGAGCACGCCCTGGTCGCGGCCCTCAAGCGGGCCGACGCGCCGGTCATGCTCATCCGCCTGCGCCCGAACCAGCCGGTCACCAAGCGGGCGGGCCAGGAAGAGTTCAACTACGGTGACCTGTACGCGTACTCGAAGATCTGCACGCACCTGGGTTGCCCGACGTCGCTGTTCGAGCAGCAGACCGGTCTGCTGCTCTGCCCGTGCCACCAGTCGCAGTTCGACGTCTTCGAATACGCCAAGCCGCGGTTCGGCCCGGCGACCCGTCCTCTTCCGCAGCTTCCGATCACTGTGGACGAAGAGGGATACTTGGTAGCCCGCAGTGACTTCATCGAGGCTGTGGGTCCGGCGTTCTGGGAGCGGAAGTCATGAGTGCCATCACCACGCCGACGAAGCCGGCCAACGCGGCCGCGCGCGTCGCAGGG
>NZ_JARAYZ010000007.1:411481-411643 GCF_033794685.1 Streptomyces sp. ID05-26A | reverse complement strand
GCAGCACCGGTCACCGCACCCGTCCTGCCCCCGCCGAACACCACGCCCGTCACCGACACGCCCACCATCGACGCGCCTGTCACCACCACGCCCGTCACCGACATACCCGACCTCGACACACCCCCAGCAACACCCGTCACCAACACACCCGTCACGAACGCC
>NZ_JARAYZ010000007.1:367021-411384 GCF_033794685.1 Streptomyces sp. ID05-26A | reverse complement strand
ACGCCGGTCACGAACGCGCCGGTCACGAACGCGCCGGTCACGAACGCGCCGGTCACGAACGCGCCGGTCACGAACGCGCCGGTCACGAACGCGCCGGTCACGAACGCGCCGGTCACCAGCACGCCGGTCACCAGCACGCCGGTCACCAGCACGCCGGTCACCAGCACGCCGGTCACCAACACCAACCCGACTGGGCAAACCAACCCGGCACGCACCGACACCAGCAACCCAGCCACACCGACACCACAACGGCCACAAGGATCGAACGGCAACACACCGCCGACGAACTTCCAGGCCACGCCCGCGCCGTTCGCTGTCGGCGATACAGGAGGGTTCCTGCCGGTCGCTGCCCCCGACACGCTTGGGCACGACAGCCTGGCCCAGGACTCCCTGCCTGCCGAGACCCTGCCTGCCGAGACCCTGCCTGCCGAGACCCAGCCTGCCGAGACCCAGCCTGCCGAAGCCCAACCCGACACGGCTACCGCGGCGAGACTGCCGCTCAGGCACGAGAGCGACATCCCCATCGGACCCGCGCTCGGACTCGACTCACCTACCACCGACACCGGCCAACTCGGCCGGGACGCCGCTGCGCCGGAGCTTGCGCTCGGTGGTGCTCCGCATGGCTACTCACGCGAACGTCTCGCTGGCGCTCCTGCGGCGCAGCGCGGGCGTCGGCACGCGGTGCCGCGATTTGGCGCGCTGGACGACACGCCCGTCGTGAGATCGGCGTTCGAAGTGCGACGCGCCGGCCAGGGACCCGACGGAGTCGTCGAGCTCACCGTTCGCATCAACTTCGCCACGGAGGGAGATGTCAGCGGCGCCGATCGGAACCGCGCGATCCTCGACGCCCAGAGGGCTGTCGACGAGTTCCACAACAAGCCGAACCTCCGGTTGCCCTCCGGCGAGCTGATCCGCGTCCGCGTCGTTCCCGTCTCGGCGAGCGAACCGGCACATCACACCGTGGTGCTCGGCCGCGATCAGGTCATCGACCAGAACCACTGGAGGCCAGATCAGTTCCCGGCGCAGACCGCGCACGAGGTCAACCACATGCTCGGCCTCCCAGACGAGTACACGGAGGACTCGACGGGGGCGGAGCAGGAGGGCTTCAACCTCGACGACACGTTGATGGGCAGGCATGTCACCAGGGACCGTGACGGCCGCCCTGTGCTTCCCAAGGTCGCGATGTCCCAGCGCTACCTCGACGTGTTGGCGCTCAACATCGGAGAGCCAGATCCGCTGGACACCGTCGTCACCCCGGAGGTCGATCCCGGCACGATCCTGCCGAAGGTCTACGGCGGTGGAACTGAGTCCTCCGGCGCTATCGGTGGTTCCGGTGCAGACCCCGATCCCTCGCGGGACTTCGAGGGTGAGGAGGTGGTCCACGGCCACAACCGGCGCGGCAAGACGAGAACCAGCAACGTGCTCACCGAGGAACAGATTCGCAGGAGCCTGCCCGCCTACCTTCGGCAGAGCCGTTCGCTCGGGACCGCCGAGCAGAAGACCAAGCTGTCGGGTCCGGCTCTCGACCTCAGGCATCAGCTGAAGAAGATGCTGCCGGAAGTCAAGTCCTGGCAAGGACAGGACGGTCTGGTTCCGTTCCTGGAGAACTTCGCGTCCATCGCGCTGCACGATGGTGGCCTTCCCATCGGCGTCGAGGGCGACGGCGTGAAGTACGAACTGAGGGTCGAAGGAGCCTTCGACTGGGACAACATCGAGGTCAGAAGGAAAGCCTCCTACACGCTGAGGATGCAGACCAAGGCGAAGACCAGGTCGGCCACGGACGCCACGCACCAGCGTTCGTTCCAGGCGACCGCGATGGGTCAGTTCACCGGGTTGCCCGGCTTCGTCACCCTGGACCAGGTCCTTGGTTCCGCGATGCCCGACGAGCAGGTCACCAGCGTCCGCAAGCGCGAGGTGGCCGGCTCGATGATGACGTTCTTCTCGTCGACGCACGAGGTCGACGTTCCGATGCGGATCAAGTTCTCGCTCCGGCACATCGACACCGGCCTGCCCGTGCTCGGCGCGTCCGGTCTGCCGGTCACCACCGAGGACGACGCGAACACGGTCCTGGCCCTGTCTCCGGATCTGCACTCGTCCGACATCGCCGGTGATCGCGTTCACGACGTGTTTTCCGGCAAGGAGTCCCTGAGCGACGTGGACCCCGCCATGACCCAGCGGGAACGGCAGGAAGCCGTGCTGGAGTTGATGGGAATCCGCCCGGTGAGGCAGCTACCGCCGAAGAGCATCGCCGTGGAGTCGGTAGCCATCACGAGGGGCAAGGACGATCCGGCTTCGAGGTCGATCCCCGAGCAGGTGATCGAGATGCTCGGGCCGAAGTACAAGGGTGCGGTCGCCGTCGGCACCCAGGGGCGCGAGGTCGTGCAGGACTTCCTCAACGAGGGCAACATCAAGGGCAACCTCGCTCGGATGGCCGTGTTCGACGGCGACAACAACCCCGAGGTCGGCTGGGTGCGCTCCGACCAGATCTTCCAGGGTGGCGACCCGCTCAAGAGGAACTGGCGCAAGAAGTCGACCCAGCTCGAAATGCGCGCGGTCGCCCGGTGGGTGCGGGTCAACGGCACCGAGAAGATGTCGGTCATCAACCGCTCGCACCACCACAACGAGTTCTCGACGAAGGCCAGGATCGGCCGCCTGCTGCGCTGGAACGGCTACAAGGGTGTCGGGTTCGACGCCAAGTTCCTGGTCAACATCGGCGGTGGCGTCGCCTACGACATGACCGTCGAAAAGCACACGACGACAGGCCACGAGCAGTCATCTGCGGCGAAGCACGGCATCGAGATCAACGGCGACCAGGTTCGCTACGAGATGGTCTACGACCTTGAGGTGCGTCAGGCCGGAAACCGGGGCAAGAAACCGCTGAAGCTGGAGAACGTGGTCAGCGCTCACCAGTGGACGAGCAAGCGGAAAGCCGTCCAGTACGGAATCGTCGAGACGGAGGAAACCCCCGCCTTCCGCACGGGAACCGACAGGACCACCCAGGGGCCGCGTGAGTTCGAGCTGGGCGACGCGTTGCTGGGCCAGTTGGAGGAGGTCAACAGCGGCGAGCTGCTCTACAACGCGCTCAAGCCCGTGCTGACCCAGTTGCCGAAGGTGCCGCTGGAGGAGGGGTGGTACCTCGACCAGTCGAGATTCGCGAAGGTATGGGCCAACATCAAGGCGAACCGCGAAGTCGAGAAGCAGAACCGCTACCGGCTCGCGAAGGACTTCACCGACACCGATCTCACGAGGCTGACGGGCCGGTTCGCCGAGGCGATCGCCACGGGTGCCGCCATCAGGGATCACCTGTCGGAGCGGGAGATCGAGGTGCTCGTCGAACAGATGATGAGCGGAAACGGCCTCCACATTCCGTTGCAGAGGACGACCTGGGGACACGTGCGCCAGGAGACGATCATCCTCAGGGGACGGCTCGGTGAGATCGAGGAGGGAGATCCCCTCGACGACGTCACCGCCAGGGAGCAGTACCGGAACAAGATCGTCGGCGCTGGTGAGTTCGAGCAGGCCAAGGAGCGTGAGTTCGGCCTTGGCCCGCAGGGCAGGGCGCTCATGCCGCTCAAGAACTCGAAGACCACCGCAGCCTTCCTCGTGCTGCTGTTCGGGTATCGCGGTGGCCGGTCCAAGCTCACCGGGCAGGGCCTGACGCAGACCTCCAAGCGCAACGTCGAGATCAAGGCCGCCGACACGCTGACGAAGGACGGCAAGCTCGGCGACCTCAAGCTTCGCCAGTTCCGCACCAGGCTGACGATCGACACCGAGATCGACTTCACGGAACGGCGCGTCAGGTCGCTGCGCAAACTCATCCCCGGCAGCCCTGGCAGGGATGTTCCGAAGACCGTTCCGCTGACCACGCCCGAACCCGTGACGTTCGACGTGCGCCTCCTGCTGCCGGAGACGTTGCTCACCGAGCCGAACCCGGATCTGCTCGCAGCCGGACCGGCGGCGAAGCCGAATGCGCCGCTCGGCGGCGACGACCTCAAGCCCCCGCTCGCGCTCCAGCCGGGTATGTCCCGCTCGTTCGACGACGTCCGTGTCGTGAGCCTCTCGTCCTCGGCGGTGCGGATTCTCAGGGAGAGCGCGGAGAACGTGCTCAGCACCGCCGCGGACAACGACCCGGTCGTGCGGTCTCGCAACCACAACTTCGGACTCGCCCTCAACGATCGGCTGTCGGTCGACGTCCTGAAGAACAACACGATGCTGCTCAGCACCACGACGGTCATCGGCCCCGCCGAGCTTCACCACGAGCGGCGGCTCGCGGACCTGACCGCGGGACTGGGAGTCTCGTTCAAGGCCACGTTGTCCGCGCGGCAGCCGAGCAGCGAGCAGTTCCACGAGTTCCTCCGCGAACACGAGGCCTGGGCCAAGCAGACGGCCTTGAGTGCTTCCGGCTCGCAGAAGCGTGTCTACGGGGTCTTCGTGCCTATCGTGACGAACCTGGACTACACGTCCACGGCCGGCGCGGGGAACAACGAGGTCGCGCCCAGAGGAATCCTGGTGTGGGTCGTCTCTCCCTACAGTTCCAGCAGGGGACAGGCAGAGGGCCAGCACCTCAAGGGTGGCGAGAAGCTCGGGGTCGGCACACCGCCGCAGCGCATGATCCTGGCGCGCGTCGACCTGGAGGCCACGGTCACGGCCGAGGCCCGGCACAAGAGCAACCTCAGCCTCTCGATGGAGCAGGACGCACCGGCCACGGCAGGCGAGGTCGTCGATCTGCCGGAGTCCGCGCTGGTCTGGCTCACCGAGAAGCAGTTCGAAGAACTCGCCGTCGGCGAACCCGTCGCGGACACCCAGCCCGTCCTTCCGCACCCCGCTCGCAAGACCGATGTGCCCTACTCCCTGCGCGAGGACAAGGTCGAGAAGCAGTCGCTCGGCATCGGCGGCGCCATCGAGCCGGTCGACCTCTCGGGCGAGATCGCCGCGCTGAGGCGGAAACTGGGCGAGAACCCGGCGGTCGGACCGGAGCTCGCGGCCAGGCTGCTGCCCGACAGCGCCCTCGATCCCAAGAACGCCAACACCGCCAGGATCAAGGCGGTCCTGTCCGACGTGCACGGCATGGCGAACAGCCTGATCAACGGCGGACGACTGGAACCGGTCCGCCTGGAGGACAGGTTCAGCGGGCGCACCTACGATCTGGTGATCGAGGGGAAGATCGCCGGGACGTCCCGACGAGGCGTGGTCAAGTTCTTCACGAAGCTCAAGTCGACGGTGACCGCGGAGTTCGGCGCGAAGTCGGTCAAGAGCCGGGCACGGACGCTGCTGACCACGATCCTCTCCCCACGTCCCGCACTCGCCATCAGGGAGGAACAGGGACCGGCCACAGAGGACGGTCGCGCTCAGGGGCAGGTCGGTGCGGGCCAGGGGATCGAGGGTGTCTTCGGCATCCGGGAGTCCAAGGCGACGGCTGAGACCGCGTCGAAGTACACCCACGCGGGCTCGCTCAAGGGACCGGCCGTGAGCCACCCGGCCACGCTGGAGCTGAAGCTGAAGGTCGAGCGGCACGGCGAGGTCCTCGCGTCCTTGCCCGTGTCCAGGGAGGTCAGCCTCGACAAGCTCGCGGAGGAGACGTTCCCCGAACCGAAGCGAGCGAAGTTCGGGCATGCCGAGATCACCCCGGACCAGCCGGCGACGAAGCTCACCGACGAGGCTCTGCGAGACTGGCGTTCCGGCACTCCCGACGAGAACGTCGTGAAGTTGCCCGACATCACCAGCTACTGGGCCGAGCACTACTTCGGCGACATCGAAGTGCTTCGGCGTCAGGCGGAGGAAGCCCTGGCACAGTCCGGGGTGAAGGTCGACGCGGCACTGCGCCGGCTGATCAGATCGAGCATCACGGTGACGAACGTCCGCGCGGGACTGACGGCGGCCGTCGACGGCGACTTCAAGGTCCCGCTGCCCGGCAAGCTCGGTCGTGATCTGGAGATCCACATCAGGCTGCGCGACCCGCGCTTCGCCAGCACCAGCGCCTCGGTGGACATCAAGTCGTACGCCATGAAGTCCCTCAGGGAGGAGACGAAGCTCTTCACGGGCCACGCCACCGACGTGATGGCCGTATCGCCGTACGGTGCGGGAGGCGAGAGCAACGTCCTCGGCCCCGACAGTCGCGCCGCGAGCGGCGCGGACCAGGCCGCGGACAAGCCGTCACAGCGAAGCCCGCTCGCGGACAAGTCAGGCGCGGCACACCGTCAGGTCACGATCTACAACGGACCGGAGTCCGAAAAGGTCGCGAGCACCAGGAACATGGGTCCGGTTCGGATGTTCGATCCGCTCATGCCGTGGACGATCGCGCCCGACGACAAGCTGTCCCGTGTCCTGCTGACCGACGCGGACATCCGCATCGTCGTGAAGCCGACGCTGTCGACGACGAAGGAGCCGACGCACCGCGTCAGGAACTTCGTCAAGGCCCTCAAGGCTGATCCCGCCGTCAAGAAGGTCAGGAACAGCGGATTCGTCAGGGGAACCAGGAAGCTGGCGGGCGGAGTCGCCGACCAGCTGACCAAACTGACGGTCACCGACGGCGGTTCGCCCGGCACCGTGAGGCCGAGGACGTGGACCAAGCCGTTCGCCATGATCTCGCGCGGTGGTCAGAAGGTGACGAGGTTCGGCCGTCGTGTCGTGCCGTCGACCGGCGCCGCGAAGGTGGAGCAGGACAACGGATCGAGTGTCCCCGCGCCCAAGGTCCAGTCCAGGCGGTTCAAGAGGATCAAGCCGGTCTATCGGGATCTGACGGTGTACGACGGCTACGCCGTGCGGATGCTGGACGCGAAGGCGGAGGAGATCACGGGGAAGGCACTTCCGCCGGAACTGGCCGCGGCGACGAGGCTGCTCGCCGCGAAGGGCAAGACGTGGTTCGAGGCCAACCAGAAGACGAGCGGCGCGGAAGCGGAGAGCAAGGCACTGGAACGGTCGCTCGGTGACGCCGCCCGCGAACGGGCGTTCCGCCTGGCCGAGCGCGACGCGCTGGCCACCGCGATCGAACAGCGCACCGCCGATGTGGCGCGACTGCGTGTCGAGTTCAACAACAGCGTCGCGGAGACGGTCCGGCTTCGCTGGACGACGTCGACGAAACTCTGGCGACAGGCGCAAGGGGAACGAGCGCGGCGACGCGCGGCCCTGGCGGAGGCCGAGACGGACCTGCGGGCGAAGTCGGACCTACTGACCAGAGTGGACGGTGAGCTCGCACCGGGCGGCGGTGACCTGGAGCGGTTGCGCGAGTTCCTCGTGGCTCTGAACAAGCTGGAGGTGGCGCGGCAGAACGAGGAGACAGAGGCGCGCGAATGGTGGTACGCCAAGGAGAACTACGACCGCAAGGTGGCCGGCCTGCATCGCGACGAGGCAGAGGAGGCGCGTACCGGCGAGCCCGCCGCGAAACGTCCGGCGGCTGAGGAGAAGCAGCCAGCCTCCGTGAAGTCGAGGCGGGCAGGCCAGAGCGCCGGTGCGAAGCCGGGTTTGTCGTCGATCGTCGAGGAACCGGAGACTCAGCCGAACGAGACGCCCACGACGCCCGAGGTGACCGCGACACCTGGGGCGACCGCGCCGCCTGGGGCGACCGCGCCGCCTGGGGCGACCGCGCCGCCTGAGGTGACCGCGCCGCCTGAGGTGACTGTGACGCCCGTCGCGACCGCGACGCCCGCGGTGACGTCGACGCCTGAGGCGACCGCGACACCCGTGGCGCACGAGAGTTCGTCCAGCGGCACGCGACCCGCCGCGGAAAGCGGCCACGAGGTTGCGGGAAGCGCTTCCCCGGCACCCGCGAGGTCGACATCGGGTCCCGCCACCCCGCCGACACGGACGGAGCCGATCGCGCGGGCCGACAGGCCGGCCGCGAACCTTGCCGTGCCATCGGTTCCGGCGGCTCCGGTGCGGACGAACACGCCGGTGCTACCCGCACTCGACTTGGGCGACTCCGACTGGATGTCGAGTGTGACCGACCAGATCCAGCTTCCGCACGCTCCGGTGCCGGTCGGCCTGAACGAGGGGGTGCTGGCACCGGGCGCGGTGGACCAGGACCGGTCCTCCAGTCGGCCGGCCGAGCACGGGCGTGGCCAGCTGGCGCAGGCCACGCCGCACTCGCGTGGCCGGATCAGGTCGCTGCCGCGCCAGGTGCGCACGGTGCGGCGACCGGGGATGCCCGGCCGGATCGAGCACGTCGGTGTGCCCGTGGTGGAGCGGTCCGAGTTCATCGTGCGAAGGGCGGTGGAGAGCGCCGTTCCCACGACTGAGATCACCGTGGTCGTGGACCTCGTCGGTGGTCAGGAGCACGGACAGGACGTTGTCGAGGCGGCGTGGTGGAACGCGCAGCGAGGAGTGACCCGGTACCTGAACCAGCGCAAACTCCGGCTGCCCAACGGCGACCTGCTGAGGTTCCGTCTGGTCAAGCCGGAAGCGGAGCCTGCCGCGACACCTCACAGGGTGACGCTGCTGCCGACCGGTGACGGCTTCACGAAGACCGCGCTGGCGCAGGTCGACCAGGCAAGTTGGCACCCTGACCAGCCGCCGGTGTTCGGCGCGCACGAGTTCATGCACATGATCGGTCTGGTCGACGAGTACGGCCGACCGGAAGCCGTGGACGGCGTCGATGTCGACAAGACGCTGATGGGAAGGTTCTACCGCGCGGGCGACGACGGTTCGTTGCTGGTACGCGAGCCCGACTTTCCGCCCCGGTTCACGGACGTGCTGCACCAGATGATCGGCGAGGTCGCCCTGGAGACGCCCGCGCCCGTCCCGGCTCCTCCCGGCCAGGCGGGGCCGGTAGTGCCGGTACCGCCGCCTCTGGACGCCGGTGACGTGACGCGATACCTCGCCGCACTGGCCGATGTGCCGATCACCGGGACAGACAGCGAGACCGACCTCCATCTGCGCATGGAGGCGTTGTACAACCTCGGTGCCGATGACATCAGGCGGGTCTTCCTGATCGGTGCGACGAGCCACTCCGCTCTGACGATCGAAACCGGCAGCGGGCATCTGGTGCTGGACCCCGAGGTCAGCCCCGGCCGTCCGCTGACCTTGGCCGAATGGGCGACCGCTGTGGGGGAGCCGCTGGACGCCGAGCACGCCGTGCAGGAGGTGCTGTGGGCGCTGAACGAGAAACCCGTGGGCCCGTCGCCCACCGGACGGCCCGAGCTTGTGATCACCAGGGCTTGGGGCATCAGGGCTCCGTGGCTGGAGTTCGCGTCCGCGCCTCTGTCCAGGGCCAGCGCCTGGCTCGACTCGCTGACCTCCAACGCCAGGGTCGCCTTGATGACGCGCGTCAGTGCGATGAGCGCGTTGGACCAGGCCTACTTCCACGACCGGCTGGTGTCGATGACCGGCGTGGAGCTGGCCTCACTGGCCCGCGACCTCCACAATGGACAGTTCGACCTCGGTCTGCTTTCCTGGGACGACGTGGTGAGTCTCGCCAAGCAACGAGTCGCGCAGCTTCCCGCTGACTACACCGACTGGCTCGCCAACAGTGAAGCGGTCCACCACTACGCCGCCGCCGTCGCGCCGGCGCTGCAAGGGCAGAACGCGGACGACTTCCGTGATGTCGTCACGTGGTGGACCCTCTCCAGAGGAGAAGAGCGCGCACAACGGCTGATCGTGGAGTTCGCCGCCTCCCAAGGCATCGGGGTACCGGCGACGCGGCCGCCGCAGCCTTTGAAGACCGGCCGTGACCTGACGATGTCCAGGGCGAACACTCAGTTGCGGGATCTGCTTCTCGCGACCGTCCCGCGCGGCACGAGGTTCGCCGATCCACACTCCTTCGCCCGGTTGATCAACGGCTCCGTGTTCGCGGAGACGGGACGCCAGACCAACGGTGCCGATGCGGCGGTCGCGTTCAGGGAAACGTGGTACGGGGAACCGCGGGTGGCGGCGCCGATGCCCAACGCCAAGGCCGTCGGGAGCGAAGCCGCGCACGACATGATGGAGCACAGGGTCGGGCATCGGCCGCAGCGCGTGGGCGAGGGGCAGGCCGCGTTCGAGAACGTGGTCGACAAGGTGCGGCGGCTCGGGCCGGGCTCGTCGGCGGTGGTGCTCGACGGCTCCCCGACAGCGGCGTTGCTCGCGTTGAACGTCGTCAACCACAACGGCACCGTCTACGTGGTGAACGCGCAGCACGGCACCGTGACACGGGCCGGCGACTACGCCCACGCGGACGACGCCGAGGTGCACGCCCTCGTGCAGGACCCGTGGGGCCGACCCGTCGTGGATCACGACCTGGGCTGGCGCGACGATGTGGCGCACGGCTCCTCGGTGCTTGCCGGGGCGTCGCCGGACGAGCGGCGGGAAGCGTGGGAGACAGCGGATCGCCTTCTGCCGCTTCCCGGCCAGTTGACGCCTGAGCTGACGCGGCAGTGGGACGACGTGCGCACGCTCGTCGCCGCCGAACGGGTGCAGCACGATGAGCCTGCGGCGGTGGCGCTGGCGTCGCGGCTGAGGGTGAGGCTGGGCCTTGGCGTCACCACCTTCCCCGCCGCGGCCGGGGACTCTGGTGGCATCGGGTTCGATCCCGGGGGGACGAGCCAGGCCGTCTACGACGCGCTCTACCAGGTGGTGCGGGCGGACGGGCGGACCTCGTTCGTGGTGGTGGCGACGATGGAGCAGGATCGGTTCCGGGTAGACGGAAAGCTGCTGGACGGAGCCGAGTTCGCCGATCTGCTGGCGAGTTCGCCCGCGTTCCAGGCATATCTGTCTTCCGGCGAGTCGGCGGTGGAGCTGGTCGCCGCCGACCCAGGGACTCCCGGCGAGTCGAACGCGGCGGCGCGGAGGTTCCTGGAGCGGTTGCGCGAAGCGGCGCCGCAGGTGACCGCGTTGCAGGCGACCGCCCAGATGGGTACCGGTCCCGCCGGCGAGCCGGTCGTCACGATGTTGCTCTGGGAGGATCTGCTGATCCGGCCGGTCGACGTGGTGTGGGCCATCACTGCGGAGACACGGCAGTCCGCGCCGTTCGTTCTGTCGGCCGGCCCAATTGACATGGCGCGCAGCGTCATGAGCTTCGGACTGAAAGCCAAGAACCCCGACTTCCTCATGCGTTCCGTGTGGGAGCGCCGCAGCCGGTACCACGGCCTCGACAATCGGACGTTGAAGCCGCAGATGTGGGCTCAGCACACCGAGGGGGCGGCGACTCGTCCGTTCACGGTGGTCTTGGACGTCGACGCGGAGGGGAAGTACTTCAACCTCGAACTGAACGGTAGGCGCTTCCGCAAGGTGTCCGGGCAGGAGATGGCTCGCCTGCTCCTCGGTTCCCCGATGTTCGCGCGGGTGGCCGCGTTGCGGCGGCGGCCACCACTGCTGCTGTTCGTCCGTCACAACGGCTCCGGAGGTGTCGCGTCCGACACTGCCCTCGTGGACTTGATGACCGCGCTTGCGAAACTGAGCGGTCCGTGGCAGATACACCACTATCAGGGGGAGCTTGTCTTCGATCGTGATGGGCTCGAACTCGAGCTCGACGCTCAGGTGGCTACCAGTGCCGCGCTGCCGCTCAACTCCGTCCGCACTCTCATCCACGGATCTGAGTTCAATTTCAGCAGCGGGCCCGCGAGTGCTCGTCGTGCCGAGAGCGCGGAAGCTCCCCTGAGCGAGATTCTCACGTTGTTGTCCCAGGGAACCCAGGGACCGGCCAAAGAGCCGATGATCGTCAGGGTGGAGACCGTCGACGGCAAGCTCGCGGTGGTGACGACCATGCACGGAGCGGGCGTGAACAACACGTCGCGTCTGCACGAGATCGGTGGCCGGCATCTTGGCGCGATTCTGCTTCAGATCCCGGCGTTCCGGAAGGGGCTGCGCGAAGGACGCCCGGTGGTCCTGGACATGCCGGCAGGCGGCAGGAAGATCGGGTTCGGGGATGTCGACTTCGAGGTCGCGAGTGCGTTGCGGCGCCAGGCAGGCTACTTCGGCGAGGTGTACTCCAGGCGTGCGCTGAAGGGCGGCGCGCTCCCAGGGCAGATCGGCTGGGTCTCGGCGTCGCGGTTGCGAGCCGGTGATCTGGTCACCTGGTTGCTCAGGAATGCCGAGGGCACGCCCGTCGCGGCGTTCGTCCGGTATCCCGGCGACGAGAACCGCCTTCGGGAGGCTCAGAGGTGGGCGTGGAACGTGACGCTCGACAGCGTGAAGCTGATCAATTCCACCGGGCCGGATGGCGTCGTCCGGTCGGAGGAGGCGGACTGGACCAAATACGGTGATCTCGCGCTGCCGTTCGTCGTGATCGCCGAACAGGGGGCGAACGGGTTCCAGGCGTATCGGTACGACGGCCTGCCGCTCACCGTTCCGCTGAAGTCGCTGATCAAGGTGCTGCGTGCGGACCTCGGTGTTCAGGACGCGTTGGTCGAGGGTGACGTCCGGCCGGTCGTGTTCCTCCAGCCCAGCGGGACCGCCGTCGACGGGGCCGTGGTAAGCCAGTCTCTGGTCAAGGGAGGTCTGTGGGTTGACGTCTACACGCTGGACGGGGGGTGGTCGCTGACCGACCAGGGCAGGATCGAGGTCAAGAGCGGGGCACTGGTCTCGGTGTCTCCGGAGCTTCCGCAACCCAAGCGGTTCGTTTCAGGGCTGCTGAAGGACTCCCTGCTCGGCGTGCACGGACAGTTCTTTCCTTTGAGGCAGTCCGACTTTTCGGTGCCCATGAATCGCTCCAAGATCCAGACGGGCGCGATTTCGACGGCGTACTACTTCAAGCAGATTTCTCCTGCCGTGGTCGACGCCAACGGCGTGGAGACATCGGCGGCGAGGTTCAGCCCGTATCTCATGCCGCTGGCCGTGATCGACGCCCCGGTGTGGCTTCTCCAGGGACACGGTCTTCCCAGGGAAAAAGGCTTCGCTCTGGCGTTGTCGACGGACAGGCCGTTCGCCCTGGGGCACACGGTCCCGATGAACGGTGAGAATGCCGCGCGGCTCATGTTCGCCAGCGGCAGTCTTCTCAAGGTGACCCCGCCGCGGAACGCCAACCTTCAGCTGGTCGTGTGCTCAGTCGGCCAGGTTCCGCCGACCATGTCGGAGAGTCCCGCGCAGCGGCATCTGACGGAATGGCGACGACTTGTCGGGTCCGACACGGTCGTCTCCTCAGCGGGAACCAAGTTGGTCAGCATGTTCGCGAGCATGAAGCGGACCTACTACACCGTGGAAGACGGCGGTTCCTACGTCCTCAACGGTGGCTCCCCGGTGGACGTGCCTCTGGCCGATCTGGCGGCCAAGGAGATCCCCTCGGTCACCGTCGACCTGTCCTCTCCCACTCCGGCGCAGCAGGAGAGTGTGCGCGACATCGCGCGGCGGGTGGCGCGCGCCGCCGCGTGGCGCAAGACCAACGAGGCCGCTCTTCCCGAGGTCACGATCACCGGGCAGGATCACGCGCACGCGGAACAGGAGCTCCGCGGCACGCTGGTCGAGGAATGGACGATGCTCGGCCGCCTCGGAGCGGGCCTCACCCCCGACGACGTCCTGGTACACAGCGGTGTCGGCGGCGGGGAGGCCGACACCACGATCGCCGTCGACCTCCCCGACGACGACCTCGGGTTCGACGCCGTCAACCTCGTGTCCGACCGAGACCCCAAGTGGCTGACCGACTTCGACCTCGACATGCTCGAAAGCTCGTTCGCCAAGCTGGCGTTCCCGCCGGCGGGAGCTTCGCCTGCCGCGAGTAGCGCGGCTTCCCCCACACCACAGCCGTTGCCCTCGCCGCCGCCGATCAGTGCCCACGGCCCCACCCCGACCGCGGCAGGAGGCGTGGTCATGTCGGCGGGCACCTGGGCGGACGCGATCCGCGCACGGGCGCTGAACGACGTTCCGCCACCCTCGGAGGGCAAGCCCTTCTATGTGGTCGCCGCACCGCAGGACTTCGAGGACTCCGGTGCCGAGCTGGCGTACCGACTGCGCCGGTTGCCCCTGTACCGGACCGGAATCGCCGTTCCGACGACGCCGGTGCGCCTGGTGCTGCTCGGAGACGAGACGACCGAACCCGAGCGGCTGGCGAGGGAGTTCGCCGAGGCGTTGCCGGACAGCGGTTCCCCGCGGCCGATCGAGGTGGCGACGGAAGCGCTGAGTTTCCAGCGAGTCGCTGGAACGGAAGACAGCGCGGGGAGCGAGAGCGGCGACGGCTCCGGACAGACGCGCGCGCTGTCCTTCCCGCCGAGCGAGCACGGGAGCGACACCGGCTCGGACAGCGATGGAACCGAGAACAGCGATGGCAGCGTGCGGACGTCTCCGTCGTTCCTTCCGCAGATCGAGTCCGAGGTCGACACGGTGGCCGTGCGGTTCGAGCGGATGCGCACCAGCCTGCGAGCAGGCGAACAGCGCAAGATCCGCAAGCTTGTGCAGAGGGCCATCTACGACGCCAACGCGAGGGCTGCCAGGGGACTGCCCGCCCCCACGATCACCGTGATCGGGCACAGGGAAACCGGTGTGCGGCGGCTCCTGGACGTCTTCGTGCCGAAGCGCACCGCGCAGGTCCGCCGTGAGATCGAACGGGAGCTGCGGGCGGAGCTGCAACTGATGCCACCCGACGCCCAGGCGCGGATGAACATCGACATCACCGTCCGGAACGAGATTTCGGCGCGGGGCAGCCGGAACATGGTCCTGGTCCGGACGGACACCGAGGACGTGACACCGTCTCAGCGGGCGCTCGACGGCTACGGCGAGGTCATGCGGGGTATCTCGTCCAGTCTCGCGCTGAACGACGAGCAGGCGCGGTTCATGGTGGCGCAGTTCGAGGAGCTGGCCGGCGAGGGACGGCTTGAGTACCGCGGCCTTCCCTCCGAGACGAGTGCCCACCTCGCGGCTCTGGACGCGTCGTTGGCGAGGCTCGATGACGCCGACCTCGCGGTGCGGGTGCGTGTCCTGGTCAACGACGCCCTTCTGGCCGCGAGCCTCGTGCCCACCAGAGAACAGCAGCGGTCCGCCCGTACCCGCAGGGGGACCGAGATCGACCGGCAGGCGATTCAGCCGATCACCCAGCGCAGGCTCTCCCAACTGCTCACCGAGATCAACGACCTGCTCGCGGTGGGCGCGAACCCGTTCGACGCCATCGGATCTCCGGTGCGGAACATCTCCCTTCCCTCGCATCAACCGCTGGCCGTGCGCCTGGCACGGCTCGGGCTGGTGAACCTGGCGCCGTCAGCGCGAGCGGCGATGGCAAGCGATCCGCTCTTCACCCGGCTTGAGCGGAATCCCGCCGCGATGAAGGAGGCCTTGTTCGCCACCACCGGAAACGAGGAGCAGTACTTCCTCAACACCTGTTCCGTCGCCTCGATGGACTCGGCCCTGCGCAACACGGTTCCGACGCTGGCGAGCCTGCTGTACCTCGGTCGTCGCACGGCGGAGGAAACGATCAGCTCGCTCGCCGAGACGGACGAGGAAACGAAGGCCCACCGGGATCGTGCTCTCGGACGGTCCTATGAGGACATGGTCGTCAAGCGGGCCAGCGAGGCGAAGCAGGCCTTCGACCTGATCGAACAGCGCGCGATCAGGCTCGTGGACCTGGACCAGTCCGACCCGGCGGTACGGCGGCAGTGGCGTGACCTGGCCGGGCAGTGGGGCCGCGTCATGCAGAAGCTCGCCGCCGCCGATCTGTCGGACGCCGAGCCGGCCGTGCTGACGCGCAAGCTGTTCCACGATCGCTGGACGGTGAACGCGCTGTCGTGGCCTCTCCTCGCCGATCGGCCACACCGCAGGCTTCGCGGTGTCAGCAGGCTCGCCTACATTTACAAGCTGCGGCGCCACCTGGCGGCGGACCCGGATGGTCAACGGTTCGGCGACCGCGACCTGGTGCAGTTCCGGTCCATGGTGAAGCCGCTCAGCAGCGTCATCGAGACCCCGAAGTCGATGAACGAGTTCTGGGAACTTGTGGCCGACACACGAGGAGTGCTGCTCACCACTCCGAACCATGCCGTCTTCGTCCAGGCGAGCACGGCGCACGCCCGCCGCACGTTCGTGCTCAACGACAGCGTGTACACGCACCCCGCGTCGCTCAGCCTGGACGAGTTCGCCACCTGGGCTCGGGATCTCAAGGTGGACGTCGGCGCGCAGTTCCTCTCCGACGAGGACGACGGCGTGTCAGGGGTGGAGGGCGCCGACTCCGGCGAGGACGCGCACGTCCGCATCCCGATCTCCTCCGCCATCGGCGCGGACGCCGGGGTTTTCTTCCCCACCACCGAGTCGTCCGGGCTCAGTACGTCCTCCGGGTCAGGTCTGCGGCGTTCGGCCACGCCGGCGGAATCGGTCGCCGGACCGAAGCCCGCTGGACCGCAGCCGAACACTGCGCCGATGGAGATCAACCGGACGCTGGCGCAGGCTGGGCCGCCGATGAACGCGGGGCCGTCGAGGAACGCGGGGCCGCCGATGAACGCGGGGCCGCCGAGGAACGCGGGGCCGCCGATGAACGCGGGGCCGCCGAAGGTCGCCGGTCCGGCTTGGAAGCCGCTTCGTGACAGGGAAGGGGAGCTCGGGCTGTGGCTGTGGTCGCTCACCGACCAGGTGAACGCGAACTTCAGCAGGCTGGAAGCGGACGCGACGTGGGCGGAACGCTGGATCTTCCTCCACCAGTTCGGAATGCTGGACGAGCCGGCGCGCAAGCTCTTTGCCGAGTACCTCCATAATGACCAGGTAACTTCGTTGTCGCTGACGTGGCCCGCAGTCGTTGCGATGATGGATGCCCACCTGAGCGAGGTCGACCGCGACACGCTGCGGACCTCGCTGAGGGTGGCGAGGCAGGCGGTGGCGAGGTCGGGCCAGTTCCAGGGCGCGTTGCCCACCACCATGGTCAGCGAGGTCACGGACCTCGCCGCCATGTGGCACCTTGACCACGAAACCCTGCCACCACAGGACCTCATCGAGGATCTTCTCGAAGTGGCCGACGTTCGGCCGCAGTACAACGTCGACTCGATCATCCCCCCGCTGCTGGACGTGGTGACCCTGCCGCGCACGGGGCTTCCTCCGCCACAGCTCAGCGACGCGCTGGAGGCCGCGGTCCCGCCTGGGACGCTTCATGCCGACCCACGGTCGTTCGCGAGGCTGGTCCGTGGCGAGAAGCAGCGCGGTGGCGACGAGCCCGATCTCCTCGATGTCGTGATCGCGGTCCACGAGACCTTCACCGGCAGGCCGCGTCCCGCGCTCTCGGTGCTCGCCGGTGGTTCGCTCGGCATGGAGCATTTCGAGTCGCGGATCGGTTCCCAGCCCCAGTACGTCGGTGTGGGCACGGACGCGATTTCGGAGGTGACGAGGCAGGTTCGTGAGGCAGGGCATGGAGCGAGCGCCCTGGTGTTCGGCCGTTCGGTGCACGGGGTCGAGTGGGTGTGGAACGTCCTGAACCACGACGGCGATGTGTTTCTGGTCGACCCGAACACAGGGGACGTCAGCCTCGCGGAGGACGACATCAGGCTGGCGGGCGCAGAGGACAGGCTGCCGATCTACGAGGTGCACGTGTCCGCGTTCCGTCCGGACGGAACGCTCATCGACGTCTCCGCGCGGAAGGCGATCACCATACCGGTCTGGAACGAGAGCGAGGACCGCTCGAACCTGGAGCCGCTGGTATTCGACGACGAAGAGTCGCCGGTCGACGAGGAACCGCCTGGCATCGAGGAACCGCCGGTCGGGGCCGAGACGGACGAGATGCCGTGGGCCGATCAGTTCGAGGCCGCGATGTTCCACATGGCCAACCTGCCGTTCTTGCAGCAGGAGATGCTGAACGAGATCGTGGACGAGATCGCCGATGTGGACGACGAGATCCGTATGGTTCTCGGTCATGAGCTCGACGTGCGGGGCGAGGAGGCCGCGCGAGCCAAGGCGGAGCGGCTGGCACTGCGGTTCGGCGCCGACCGGATCACGTTGCGCGGCGTCGAGCGGGGCAGCACCACCGGCACGGGGCCGAAGACGCCGTGGCTGGAGCACGGACCCCGCACGTTGGCCCGTGGTGGCTCTTCTCACGGCTCTGACGGCTCGGAATGGTCCGACGCCTCGCCGCGAGAGAACGCACGATCCGTCAGCCCGGTCGACGCCAGCTCACTGGCCACCGAAATCGAGCTGGACCGGGCGAACTCGCCTGTCACCGGCGAGACCGGGAAGAACAACGAGGTCGCTCCGGGGGGCGAACTCGGCAACGCCTACGTTCGCGACCCGCTCGGGACCGCGGCGTCGGGCGCGCTGTTCCTCACCTCGGGAGACGACGGCGAGGCCAGGGTGTGGGACGAGCTGTACGAGTCCCTGCCGGAACACGGCCTGACGACCGCGCCCTTCTACGTGTTCGTGTCCGTGACGGAGGGAGGGTTCGCACACGACGACAGCCTGATTACCGGCGCCGAGCTCGCGCGGATCGTGTCGAGCTCTCCCCATTTCCAGCAGTACGCCGGCGACGGTTCGGTGCCGTTGCGTGTGATCGGTTCGGAGATCGAGGATCTGGAGGAGTTTCTCGACCAGGTGGAGGAGTTCACCCGCGAGCTGAACGGCGACGGGCCGCCTCGTGTGGTCGAGGTGGCTACCGGCGACCTGCGGCTGGACGACGAGGGTGTCGCCTTCGTCGAAGACGGCGACTTCGTCACGGTGACCGCGACCGACAACGCCGTTCAGGACGTCGAGTTCGATTCCCAGGAGGTGTCGTGGACTCCCCTTGAGCACACGGACGATCCTGTTTTCGGTCTGGCTCTCGTCCTCGGTGACGACAGGAACGCGTTCCTCAACCACTCGCTGAGTCTCTACGGATCAAACGCGATCATGAGCGCGATCGGCAGGCGCCGCAACGTCTCCGATCGCTCCGAGCCGGCGACGCTGGAGATGCCTCCGTGGGCGCCCTCTGCCCTGGGCGATCGAGCCCGGCCGGTGATGATCGTGCTGGCGATGCGCGCGGGGGAGTTCGTCGTTCCGCTGAAGGACGGCCGGTCAGCGGTCGTTCCGGTAGCGCGGATGGCACGGCTGGTGTTCGAGTCGCCGACGTACCAGAAGCTGAAGGGCCAGGCGGTTCGGGGAGACCTTCTCCTGTTCATCAGCGCGGAGAACACCGACCGGGACCATCAGAGCACCGTCAGCGCCGATCTGCGGGAGGCGTTGCGCGCGTTGGACGGGACCTCGTGGCCTGGCTACGACTACGTGGGCGAGCTCGAGTTCGAGTCGAAGGGTCTGGTCGTGCCGCTGGGCGCGAAGATCACCAAGACCGGCTCGATGTCGGTGAGCGAGATCGACAGGGTGGCCTCTGGCAGGGTGCTCGGGTTCCCCGCCACCGACGACGAGGCCCGGTCGCTGCGTGAGCTCGCTGATCAGGAGCAGCGCGGTGTTTCCGTCGTGCGGCGGCCTTCGCACCTGTCGGGACGGCGCAAGCCCCTGCTGGTCGCCGCCCACTCGCCTGACGGTCGCGTGGTCCTGGTCAGGTCGTCGACCGGGGTGACCTACGAACTGGACGGACACCGGTTCGGTCAGACGTTGCTGACCGATCCCGCCTTCCGCCACGCGCTGGAGTCCGACCCGGATCGTCCTGTGCTGCTCAGCATCCACGCGGCCGGTCGGGAGCTGAACACAGGTCACGTCGGCTTCGCGCTGGCAGGGGCGTTGCACGAGGCCGGGATCTTCAACGACGTGTACGCCCCGTCGCCGGACTCGGACGACGGATGGGCGCTGGTGTCCGGGCTGCGAGCCGGTGACCTGAAGTTCGACGTGCTGAACAACATGTACGACAAGCCGGTCGCGGTGTTCGTCCGAAGCGAAGGGGATCAGGACGACTACGAGGAGACGAGGGACTGGGCGGAGGACGTCACCGCGACCAGCCTGAGGACCTACGACCGGACGGACGAGACCGGCACCCACGAGGAGAGCACGCCCTGGCCTGCCGGCGTCATGCCGCTGTTCGTGATCTTCAAATCCGGTCCGTCCGGAGCGCACGGACTGCGTCACGGCCGTACGGACGAGAGCGGTCAGGAGGACACGCGGCCGGTGTCGGTGACGGCCGAACAGCTCGCGAAGGTGCTGAGGGCCGATCCCCGGATGCGCCAGCTACTGCCCGCGGATGGCAATCGTCCCTTGGTGGTCGTGTCACCGGGCTGGTCGTCAGCCGACGGCCGGACGTTCACCGACGTGTTCTCCCAGGGGGGTTTCCGCAGGAACGTTCATCTGCTGGCGAGTGGCCAGCTCACCGGCCCCGGCTGGTTCGAGGTGGACGGGTCCAGGCTGGAGACCTTCACCCCGCCTCCTCCAAGGCCTGACGACATCGTGTCGTACCCGTCGGCGAACGGGAAACTGGGCACTTACGGGCAGTTCTTCCCAAACAACGTGAACGACGTCCTATGGATGTCGGCCGGAGCGCGCCGTGACCGTGCCGTGCGGCACCTGTACTACCTCAAGGAGATCTCGCCGGCGACCAAGGACGAGAACGGCGGCGAGGTGCCCGCGAGGTACGCCCCGTACCTGACGCCCTTCGCGTACTCCGACAAGGCCGTGTGGGTGCAGATCGGCCACGGGGACGTGGATGGCCTTGAGTTCAGGACGAAGACCGACTCACTTCTGCACTTCGGTGACAGTGTCACGCTCCGGGGCGGCGACGCGGCCAGGGTCATGTACGGCACCTCTGCGTACATGAGTGCGCGTCCCGACCGGGAACGCCCGATCATGCTGGTGTTCTGCATGGCCGACGCGGTGAGCGCCGGTAAGAACGAAAGCGACGCCAAGGCCCTGGGCAAGGAGTGGAACAAGGCCGTCAGCGCGAAGGCCGTCACCTATGCCGCCGAGACGGTCATGATGACTTTTCCTGGTAAGCCGGTCGTGGTCACGGCAGGCGGCTCGCTGGCCGACGCCGACCGTTCCCCCGGCGATGGCGGCGGGTCGGTGCCACTCTCGGACCTGGCAGCCAATCGGATCGATCCGCTCGAGGTCGAGCTGTCCTGGCGAGGAAACGAACTGCTGGCACGAGACGCCGAGCGGGTACGGCAGATCGCGCGCAAGGTCGCCAGGGCGGCGGCATGGCGTCAGCGGAACGAAGCCGACCTGCCGGAGGTGACGATCTCCACCGAACCGGTCGCCGCGGTCTTCCGTGCCGAGTTGGCCGCTGAACTCACGCGACTCGGGAGGCTGGGCCGCGAGGTTCTGCCTACGGATGTCGCTGTCACGGTCGAGGGGCGCCCCCACCAGAGGCGGTTCGCCAGAATCAGTGTCGTCCTGCCTGGACACGCGCTCGGGGCCGACGCGGTGGCCGGTATCACCGGGCCACTCAACGGCATCGCGAACGCCGAGGTCGACGCGCTGGAGACGGCGTTCGCCAAGCTCGTGAACGACGCGCCGCAGCCTCGGACGGAGACCGTCGGTGCGGACCCGGTGGCGGACGCCCTGCCTTCGCCGTCCACCACGGACGCCGCGCCTTCGCCGTCTGCCACAGGCGACGCACCGGATGCTCGACTGAACGAGCCCGACGCGGCGTCCACAGAGGACGTTCGACCGCCGATCCACCGCGATGGCCTGCCGGAGCTTCCCTGGACCGACGAGGTCGACCGTGCTCAGCGGTACCTCCTGCGACTCACTCCTGCGCAGCGATGGACGCTGCTGGACAAGGTCTCGCAGGGTTTCGTCGTCTCGGACGCCGCCTTCCGCGCGGTGCTGGCCCGCGAACTCGGGGTGAAGGGCAACAACGTCGCGTTGGCGAGGGCCAGGAGGCTGGCCGCCCGGTTCGGTGAGGACCAGGTCCGGATTCGTCCCGGTGGCCTCAAGGAGACGGACGCCTGGCTGGCGCACAGCACGTCGTCCCCAAGGGCTCATTCCGGCAGCGAGTCGGACCCCGGTGTCCTCCTGCTGGACTCGCCGGAGGGGACGATCGTCGAGTCGTCGGAGGACGAGTCGTCGGACGTCGCGTCGGCGGCCGACTCGTCGGGTGGCGGCTCCCCGGTGTTCGCGGTGCTGCCGGACGTCTTCCCGCCGGCGGGAATCGTGGCGTCCGGTGCGTTGAGCTACGACTCGGGGCTGGGCACGGACAAGGCCTTCTGGGAGCGGGTGTACGCGACCCTGGAGGAAGCCACCGAGCTGACCAGGATCGGGCCTCCTCCGTTCTACGTCTTCGTGACCTGGGCCGGCAACAAGATCATGGTCGACGGCAAGCTGGTGGACGGCACCCAGTTGGCCGAGGCCATGCGGAGGTCGCCTCACTTCCAGGCGTACGCCGCCGATCGTTCGGTGCCGATCAGGCTGGTCGGCCGCACGTACCGGGACAAGCTCCGGTCCATCCCCTCGGAGCACAAGATGGCCATGCAGTTCCTCCAGGCGGATCGGGGGCCGACCGACGCGTTCCGGTACGCGGAGCTGGCCGTTCAGCAGGTCGAGGCCGACAGCAACGGTGACATCGTTCCGGTTCCGGACATCGGCTATCTCCCTGTGCCCGTGATCGAGCCGGACGATGTCCAGTGGACGGCGTTCACGGGTCCGACCGGCGAGAACTTCGGGCTCGCGTTCGACGTCGAACCGCTGTCGACCATCGCTCGACGGCTGAAGCCGGTGGAATCCGATCTGGCGCTGCGGCTGATCTACGAGGAAGTGCCTCACTCCACGCGCGTCCTGCTCACCCGGCAGGCATGGGTGCCCGAGACGTTCGGGTCCAGGGTTCGCCCCGTGCTGGTCGCGCTCAGCAGCAGGGACGGCGTGTTCATGGTGCCGTTGCCTGGCGGGCACGCCACCGCGGCGACTCCGTTGAGGATGGCGGAGCTGCTGCTCGGCTCCACGGCGTTCAAGCCCTACCGCTCCCTGATCACGAGACCTCGGCTCCTGCTGCTCAGCGACGACCCCGGTGACGGCGGTCAGGGGCGGACCGTGGCCGACTTCGCGGACGCTCTTCAGCGGCTCAACGGTGAGCCTTGGCAGACACATGAGTTCGCGGGCAGGCTGGCCTACGGCACCGCTGGACTCATCCTTCCCCCCAACGCCGTCGTCAACGCTGGCCCTCCGCTGTCGATTCGGTCAGTCTTCACGATCATCACGCCGTCGGTGTTCGGGTTCCCGGCGGACAGTGGCGCGTCCGCGCGGATCGCCGACCTCGCCGACGAGGTGGACAGCGGGATGTCGAACCTCGATGGTCCTTGGACGTCGGTGCGCCGCACGCGAGGCAAGAAGCCACTGTTCGTCGTCGTGGACTCGCCTGACGGCACCTACGCGCGAGTCATGTCACGGGCCGGCAGAAAGTACGACGTGAGCGGCGCAGACCTGGCGTCGATGCTGCTCAGGGTTCCCGATTTCGCCGAGGCGCTGGACGATGATCCGGACGTCCCGGTGGTCCTGCTGGCTCGCGACGCGGGACGATCCGTACCCGGTGGCTCACTGGGATACCAGTTCGCCGGTGAGCTGCGCGGCAGGGTTGGCTTCTTCGGTGACGTCTATGCGCCGATCGGAGATCCCGACGCCCCAGAAGACCGTTCGGACGTCGAGTTCGCCCGCGTGTCGAACCTGCGAGGAACAGACCTCGAAGTCGACTTCCTGCTCGGCGCGGCCGGGGAGACGCTCGGGCTGTACTTCTTCGGAGACGGCAGCAACGCGGACATGCCCTACGTCACGGCATGGGCCAGGGAGGTCACTCCGGCATCGCTTGCCCAGCACCGGGTGGAACTGCCGCACGGTGACCTGACCGCGCTGAAGCCGTCAGACTGGCCAGCGTGGACCCTGCCGATCCTGGTGTTCGTGACGGAGGACCAGGGCAAGATCCCCGTCATCCGCAAGGACGGCATGGCGGTGCGGTTGTCGCCGGACCGGTTCGCGAAGATGTTGGCGACTCTGCCGCAGTTCCGCCGGATGCTGGCCTACTCCCCGCACCGGCCGATCCTGTTCGTCTCGACGACAAGCGGGACGACTGTCGGCAAGGCGATCGTCGAGGCTCTGCTGGACGGAGGGGTGTCCCGGCAGCTTTTCGAGGCTCCGCATGGCCTGTCGCTCGACGCGGGCGGGGAACTGACGGTCAGGGGCAGGCGCCTGGTGGCCCATCGTCCACCGGCTCCCCGCGCCGACCAGATCATGTGGTACCCGAGGCAGGACTCCTGGCAGAGCGGGGCCGGGCACATCGCTCCCTCTGATCCGGGTGATCCCTGGCTGATGCCTCTCTCCGCGCGCAACGACCAGCAAGTGAGGCAGCAGTACTACCTCAGGCGGGTGGCGTCCGCGAAGCAGGACGCCCAGGGACAGGTGATCGAGTACGCGTGGGTCATTCCCTACCTGTCGCCGAACGCCTCCGGGGACCTCCCCGCCTACGTCTGGGACGGTCACGGGACGGAGACCGGCTTCGTGCTCGGGCTCGCGACCGGTAACCCGATGGAGGTCGGCGACTCCGTCGTGGTCGGAGGCAAGGAGGCGGCCAAGCTCCTGAACGCGAGCGGCTTCTACCAGATGGCCGGGCTGGACCCGCAGATGCCGGTGTTGCTGTCGGTGTGTGTAGCGGACGGTGTGAGTCCGGGCCGAGAGGGCTCCGCCGCCGCGTTGTTCTCCCGTCACTGGAGGCTTGTCCACGGCGGTAGGCCAGAGGTGGTCGGTACCGACAGATCCGTTTTCGTCTCTCCGAACAGCTCGGTCCGCAGCGTGAAGGCGTCCACGTTCCGTGCGGTGGGACAGCTCGGGAACTCGCTTGACGACGGGATTCCGTTGTGGGACCTGGCCGCCGCGAACATCGACTCGGTCGACACGAAGTTCGACGCGACAGGGGTGCTGGGCAATCTCGGAACCATGTTGCTGCACTCGCTTGCTCGGAAGGTGGCGAGAGCGGCGGCATGGCGAGCGCTCAACGGTGCCGGCATGCCCAAGCTCGTCGTCAACGGGTACACCGACGACCTGGGCGAATCGCCGTCCGAGAGCGCCTACGCCGCGATCAGGTCGGAAATGGTCGCGGAGTGGGGACGACTGGGCAGGCTCGCGCGGGGGCTCGGCGTCGACGATGTCGCTGTCGACCTCGTGGATCTCCTCATTCCGCCCGGTGCGCGCCGCCACGCCACCGTCAGCGTCGAGTTGCCCGTGCACGAGCTTGGCCTTGCCGCGATCGCCGAGGTGCAGGGGCGGACCAAGGACAGCGAGACACCGGAAACCATCGAGAAGCTCGACAGGGCATTCGCCACACTGGCGCTCCCGCCCGCCCAGCCGGCCTGGCAGGGCGGCACGCCGCACCGCACCCAGCCGATGGCGCGCGCCAGGATCACGGAGACCCCGGCCGCCGTGCACGAGCCTTCGGCCCATGCTTCCGGAGGACTCAGCTTCGACCTGGGCGGCTATGTCGATCTTGACGACGAGGCGCGGACGACCCGGTATGCGGCCGTGCCCCCTGCGTCGGCTGACGAAAAGCCGTTCTACCTCTATCTGACGCCAGGCAGCGGCGGCCTGTACGCCAACGGTTCCTGGGTGTCCCCGCGAGTTCTGCTGGAGATTCTGAAGAACTCGCCTCACTACCGCCAGCACGCGGCGGGCTCATCCGTGCCGGTGCGGATCGTCGGGGTCGACCCTCGGCACAGGGAAGTCCGCCAGTTCGCGGCACTTCTGCGGGGCAAGGACGGATTCCGCCTCGTCGAGGCGAGCAAGTACCACGAAAACGGCTTCCAGCGAGTCGCGGAGATCCAGCCGGACGACGTGGCCTGGCTGCCGCTGTACCGCGCGGACGGCAGCCTGCTCGGTGCGAGCTTCGACACCGAGGCCCGTCAGGCAAGCGGCACGGCCCTGAACGCGAGTCAAGGGACCGACGAGAGTGTCCGTCTCGTCCTTGAGGAACACACCGAGGCGGGCGGCCTCACGGACGTCCGGCCGAAGATCGCCTTGTGGGCGGACACGACGGACGGAGCGAGACAGCGGCCGTTCGAGCTGTTGCTCGACGCCGACGGCGAGGAGTTCGTCGTTCCGCTGCGCGGTGACGGCACTGTCCGGGTCTCGCCGGAGGAGATGGCGAAGCTCGCGTACAAGTCGGAGTTGTTCACGAAGTTCCAGCAGGGGAACGGGCAGCCGGACGTCCTGCTGATCACGAACGATCCCGCCGCCGACCACGCCTCCACCAGCGAGGCCAACCGCAGGTTCCAGGCGCGGCTGCGCGAGCTGGGAGGACCGCGTCGGATCACCGCCTACGCCGGACCAGCCGACCACGACGCGACGGTGTCCAGCCTGCGCGTGCCGCAGGGGGCCAAGTTCGAGCAGACGTTCTCCTCGCGCAAGAACGACAAGTTCTCCCTGAACGCGGCCGCTGTCCGGAAATCGGTGAGTCCGGCGATCGCCACGTCGACCGGCTCCGTGTTCGCGTTCCCGCTGCCCGGTCACGAGTTGCCTGGACTGCGCAACCTCACGTCGGCTGTGCGGGAGGGCAGGTTCGAACCCGACGCCATGACCGGTCGCCGTCCGCTGTACGTCATGGCGGACTCGCCGGATGGCAGGCACTTCCGGGTCGCGCTGCACGGAGGGCGGGAGCTGGAGCTCAGCGGCGCCGACTTCGGGCGGATGGTGCTGACTCACCCGGTGGTGCGGCGTGAGCTCGCGGCGGATCCCGACCGGCCGGTGGTGCTGGTGACGACGCACAGCGTCACGACCCCCCACTTCGGGGACGCGGCCCACGACTTCGCCGCGGCCTTGCAGGAAGCGGGCATCTACCGCGATGTCTACTCGTGGGCCTCTCCCGAGTCTCGCGGCGACCAGGACGAGGAGTTCGCCCTGGTGTCCGGCCTGCGTGACGGAGACCTGGACGTCGAGGTGCTCGACAACGGCGACGGCCATCCGGTCGCGCTCTACGTTCGCGCGGACAACGACGACGCCGACTACCAGGCGGCCAAGGAGTGGGCGCTCCACGCGACGGACGAGAAGTTGCGCGCCTACCAGGTCGAGGCTGCTGACGGCTCACGAGACGTGCGTGACGCGGACTGGACTGAGATGCCGCTCTTCCTGATCGCGGGATCGGGCGCGGGTGGTTTCCGAGGCAAGCGCCGTGACGGCGTGACGGTGCCGCTGACGTCGGAACAGCTGGCCAAGGTACTGAGCGGAAACCCCCGGCTCAGGGAGATTCTCGGCACGGACGGTGCCGGCCGGTCGATCGTCCTCGCGTCGCCGGACGGCGGCGTGACAGACGGCGACAAGGTACGCGATTCGCTGCTTCAGGGCGGGTTCCGGCGGACCCTGCGCACGGCGACCGCAGGACTGACGTTCAGGCCCAACGGCACCATCACCGTCAGGGAGTCGGCTCTCGCCATCCACGAGGCGTCGAACCAGTCCGAACTGACCGCGGCCGACATCGTCACGCATCCCAGGGTGACGTCGTTGCGCGCGGTGGACGGTCAGTACTTCCCGAGCTCGCCGGTCGACACGTATCTAATGTCCCGGACCGCGCGAAGCATGTCCTCGCGCAGGCGGTACTACGTCCGGGAGGAGGTCACCGAGGCGTCGAGGAAGAACGGGCCGTCCGAGACGGAGTACGTCGCGTACCTCAGCCCGATCGCGGGGGGCGGCAAGCCGTACGTGATCGACAGCCACGGCACCCCAGAGGGGTTCGTCGTCGGACTGCCGACCAGCAGGAAGTGGGAGATCGGCGACACGGTCGTGATCGGTGGCGCGACCATGTCGAGGCTGGTGTCGACGGGTGCCGCCTACCAGCGGGCAGGCACGCGCGAGGAGCACTCCGTCCTGCTGCTCGCCTGTTCGGTGAACCAGTCCGGCGCCGTGCGGGATCTCGACGCCGGCCTGCGGTCCGCGCGGAAGACGCCGTCCAGGATCGTGGGGTTCACGTCAGGCCTGCGAGTCCACTCCGGCAACGGTCTTCTCGTCGCCGACCAGGACGGCGGTCCCGCGCTGGCGGGGACAGAAGGCGCCCTGCCGCCACTGCCGCTCGCCGACCTCGCGGCCGACGCGATCAATCCGGTCACGGTGTCCTTCCCCGCCAGGAGCAAGACGCTGCTCGCGGACCAGCGGGATCAGGTGGCGGACACCGCTCGCAGGGTGGCCCGCGCGGCGGTCTGGTACGCGGCGAACGGTGCTGGTCCGATCCGGGTCAAGATCACCGGCTTCGGCACGATCGGCACGGTATCGCGCGGTGCGAGGGCAGGGCTCGACCGGGCGAACGCGACGAACGACCTGTTCATGGCGCGGGTGCGCGCCGAGTTCGCGGTGCTGCGGAAGTACGGGCTCGACACCGACCCAGCGCATCTCAAGATCGACGTGATCGGCGACGCGGTGCCACGAGGAGGCGCGCGGGTGGCGACCATCGAGGTGACTCTCCCCTCGGTGGACGTCGGTCAGCGGGCGTTGCGGAACCTCGCGGTGACCAAGAGCAACGACGCGGTGGCCGAAGTGGACACCGCCTTCGCCAAGCTCACCCCTGACGCGCGGGACCACGGTGGCGGCGGCTCTGGCTGGGGTGGCCTGGTGCGGCGCGGCAGGCAGGGCTTCGTCGACACCTTCGGTTCGTCGCCGAGCAAGGCGGGGGGACTGGGATACAACTGGACCAACGATTCCACCGCGCGCTGGACTCACCTGGAGGGCTCGACCCCCGGAGACGCCGACAGGCCCTTCGACATCTTCGCCCTCCAGAACGGCGACGCTTTCCAGATCGCGGACCGCCTGGTCGACGCGGACGCGTTCGCCGCGATCGTGGCCTCGTCGCAGCACTTCGCCGCCAACACGTCGGACGCGCGGACACGAGTGCGGCTGTTCGGTCTCAACCTGAACGACGCGGCGCGGGCAGGGCAGCTCGCGCAACGGTTCGGAGAGGCGCTGCGCGGTCACGGACCTTTCCGCCTCGTCGAGGCCGCGCTCTTCTCGCTGGAGATCGGGCAGGACGGTCAGGCGCGGGCGCTGTCGGGCAGCCGGATCGCGAGGGCGACCTCTCCGAGGGTCGACGACGTCTCCTGGATTCCGATGACCGACGTCGACGGCCAGATGTTCGGCATGGCCTTCGACTCGGAGCTCCGGCGGAAGCAGAACTTGGCGCAGGCCAGCCGTCATCTCACCGCCGACCTCCAGACCAGGGTCATGAAGGAGATCGGCGACGGCGCGGGCCAGCGGCGCGCCGTGAACCAGGTCTGGGTGCCGTCGGCGGACGGTGCTCGTAGTCGCGTCGCGCTGCTGTTGCTCACCGGTGACGGCACGACCTTCGACGTACCGCTGAACACCGGTATCACGCTCAGGGTCCCCGCTGCGGAGACCGCCAAGCTCATCCTCGGGTCATCCCACTTCTCGGCCTTCACCAGTGGCGGCGTGCTGCCGACGCTGCTCCTCGTGACCTCCACGATGGGCGTCGATCCGCCGGGAGCCAACCCGACTGCCCAGCAGTTGGCGGTGGCGAAGCAGAAGATGGCGATGGCGAAGCGGACGAACGCGGACCTGCTCGCGGCGATGCGGGCGCTGAGCCGCAGCCCTTGGCAGAGCTTCGACTACGCCGGGCGAGCAGGCATCGTGGAGGGCACGCTGGCCGTCCGCTGGAACGCGGAGTTCACCCCGGCGCCGCTGCCCCCCGTCGCCGATATCGCGCATCTGTTCCTGGGGAACGTGTTCGGCTTCCCCGGAGCCGACGTGACGCCCCGGGCGGTCCAGGCGTTCGCCCAGTCCGTGGCCCGGCTCCGTACGTCCGCGCTCGGCCGGACGTCGGGCAGCACCGCGCTCTACATCGTGGTGGATTCGTCCGACGGAAGGTTCGCCAGACTGCGCGGCCGGTCCGGTGCGTTGATCGAGGTCGACGGCACTCGGCTCGGCGAGATGCTGCTGACGGTTCCCGAGTTCCGCCAGGCGATGAAGGATGATCCCGAACGGCCGTGGAGGGTCGTCGGACGCCGCGCGGGAGAACTGGCAGGACCGGGCGGGCTCGCGTTCGACGTCGCCGGTGCGCTGAGGAAGGAAGGGTTCTTCGGACAGGGACTCGCCACGACCGGTGATCCGGCGCCGCTGCTCGGGGGTGCTGTCACACTCGCCGATGTCGACGTCGAGGACGTGTCGACGATCAGGCATGGCGATCTCGCGCTCAGCGTGCTGCCGGCGGGGCCGGGCGGCGTCCAGGGGATGTACGTCTGGAGTTCCGGCAACAGGGGTGGCTACGACAAGGCGGCGCTGTGGACGTCGAAGGCGACGCTGGACACGTTGGCGGAGTATCAGATCGTCGGTCCTGACGGTCGGGCGCGGACTCGTCGGTCGTCGTTGACGATGCCGCCGCTCGTGGTTTTCGTGGACTCGGGTCCGGACGGCTTCCACGCGCTGCGCCACGGAGGGAAGAGCGCGCCGCAGAACACCAAGCCGTTGTTCGTCTCTCCGGCCGAACTGGCCGCGATGATGTCGGGCCTGTCGATGCTCACGCGGTCACGCGGTCTGGCGAACAGGCAGCCGATTCTGCTGATCTCGCCGAACGGCGTGCTCGGCATCGGGGATCGGCTGGCCCAGGCGTTGATGGCGAGCGGACACCGGCTGTCCGTGTTCGAGGCGGCGCCGGCCGATGGCTGGCAGGCAGACGGCAGGCTCAGGCTGACAGATCAGGGATTGATCGAGCATCCGCTCCCCACACCGGGGCCTGCCGACGTCGTGCTGCACGGCGTCCATCGCGGCGGACCTTCCGGCTCCTTCGTGGCCTACGCCCCCGTGAAGGCCAACGACCTGACCACCATGCACATGAGCGCGCACAACGACAACGCGGCGCAGCAGATGTACCACTTGAAGACGCTGACGACGCAGGAGACGGACGCGCAGGGCAACCAGGTGAGCAGGACCCGGTCCATCGCGTATCTGTCGCCGTGGGCAGGAGACGACAACCCGCCCGTGTTCTTCATGGGACACGCGAACGCCACCGGATTCCGGTTCGCCCTCAAGACCGACCGGCCAGGGGAACTCGGTGACGAGGTGGTGCTCGACGGCGCGACGGCCGCGAAGGCGTACTTCGCGAGCGACGTCTACCGGCGGGCACAGGTCGACGGAAACAGGCCTGTCGTCCTTCAGTCGTGCAGGGTCAACGCGATCCAGCCCGCAGGAGACACCTTCGCCGCCAGGGTGCGGGCCGAGGCACGTCAGGCCAGGCTGCGGCGACTGATCAACGGCACTCCTCGGTTCTACGCCGCGAACAGTCAGGTCCGCATGATCGGGCTGAGCGGAGGCCGTGACATCGACGCGGGCGCGTTCTTCAGCGAGGCGGGCACGCCAACGCCACGACCGGAGGACGATGTGCCGCTGGCGGACCTGGCGGCCTCCCGGATCGAGCCGGAGATGGTCTTCTTCGGCTCCGACATCGACCCGAGCCTGTCGGAGGGCGACGCGGAGAAGATCCGCAGGCTCGGGCAGCGGATCGCCCGTGCGGCGTTGTGGCGCAAGCGCAACGGCGCCGAACTACCCTTCGTGACGGTTGCCGGCGGCAGCATGGCGGTGGCGGACCTCGTCGCTTCGGCGTTGCAGAACGAGATGGCCGTGGAATGGGCGCGCAGGGGCAGGCTGGGACGAGGTCTGACGCTCGGGGACGTGACGATCGAGATCGGCAGCCTCGACCGGACACCCGCGACGACCGTGTTGATCACAACGCTCCTGTCGGCCGAGGATCTCGGCGAGAGCGAGTTGGAGGCCATCGAACCGAAGTTCGACACGACCAGGATCGCGGCCGTCAACGCCAAGTTCGCGAAACTCGCGCACGACGGCCAGCCCGCGCCGGGACCGATCGACTCACCGGACCCCGACTCCGACGTGGAGATGACGCTCGCACTGGGGTCGGACACGACGGACTCCTCCGCGCAGGGGGGACCGGCCGGGTTCACGCTGGTCGAGCGCACCGCTGAGCATCCCGGTGTGGTGACCTACGAACCGGGGCTGTACGCGGCTGGTGGCCTGAGCTTCGACAGCGAGGGAGACGGGTCCGACGACATCCACTGGAGGGTCCAGTACCAGTCCTTGCGTGGCGACGCCGACACCTTCCACGTGCTGGTCAGGAAGAAGAACGGGAAGTTCCTGGTCAACGGTTCGTTGCTGGACGGCACCGCGTTCGCCGGGCTCGTGCGCCGCTCGCCGCACTTCGAAGAACACGCCGGTGGCTTCACGGTTCCGGTGCGACTGGTCTGGGAAGGGCCGCGGCACGACACGGCGGCCGAAAGCGAGGTTGTGAAGTTCATCGAGGCTCTCGGCACGCCCGAACAATCGCGTTACGTCGAGTTCTCGAACGGCGTGGCCGACTTCAGGACCGTGCACGTCCCCGTGCATCCCAAGTCTGTCCAGTGGGTGCCGATCATCGGAGGTGATGGCGCCGAACGCGGTATGGGGTTCGCGTCGGGGGACGAGGCGAAGCAGGCGCTGGGCGGCTTGAGCGCGCACGTCGAGGACGAAAGCCTGCGGATGATCGAGACGTACGACGCCGCCGGCAAGCGAACCGGGGGAAAGAGGAAGCTCGCGGAGTGGGCGCCGGCGACGACGGGCGGTCGTGTCCGGCCCGTGCCTCTTGTGCTGGACAGTGAGGGCGACTTCCTCGCCGTTCCGCTGAACAACGGGATGACCGAGTTTCTGTCTCCCGAGGAAGCGGCTCGGCTGGTGTTCGAGTCGGACTTGTTCGGGCGTTTGGTGCTGGGGCGGGTGAAGCGCCCGCCGTTGTTGCTCTTCACCTCTCGGCAGGGCGGCTCGTCCGGCGGTGCGGTGAACGCGAAGTTCGTGGAGGCGTTGCGGGGCCTGGCGGGCTCGTTGCACGTCTTCGACTACGACGGGCCGTTGGAGGTGTCGAAGGGGTGGCCTGTTCCCCGGATTCCGGCGGGGCGGGTCATGGGGGAGAGCGTGCCGTCAGGGGTGCGGCTGCTGGTGACGGGTTCGGGTTCGGTGTTCGGTCTGCCGTCGTCGGAGGAGTCGGCGCGGCGGATGGAACTGTTCGGCGAGGCGGTGGCGTCCGGATCGGTGTCGGTTGGCAGCGTAGGGCGGTTGCGCGGCCGTAATCCGTTGTTCGTCGTCGTGGATTCGGTGGATGGCACGTTCGCGGAGGTGCTGGGAGAGGGCGGGGTTGTTCATGAGGTGGGCGGGGGTGTGCTGGCGCGGTTGTTGCGGGGGAACGCGGAGTTTGAGAGCGCGTTGAGGGCGGAGCCGGGGCGGCCGGTGGTGCTGGTGGGCGCGCGGAGCGGCGAGCGGGCGAAGTTCGGTGGAGTGGGCTTCGACTTCGCGGGTGAGTTGAGGCTGGGCAAGGACTTCCGCGACGTATTCGCGGCCGGGGCGGTGGCAGGGGCCAGTGGTCTGCTCGGTGACGGTGGGGGCGAACCGAGGTTCACGCTGGTGTCGGTGTTGCGGGCAGGGGATCTCAAGACGGATGCGTTGCTGAACTCCGCTGGGGAGATGGTGGCGTGGTTCGTACGGTCTCCCGGCGACAGGCGGAAGTTCGAAGAGGCGAAGAAGTGGGCGCTCAACGCTGTCGGCGACCAGCGGAAGAAATACCGCTTCACTGACGGTTCCGGCACGTTCGAAATGGGCTACCGCGGGGTCACCAGCGAGCTTCCCGTCGTCATCTTCGTGGGGCTCACACACGACAAGCGAGGTATTCGGACAAGCAGGCAGGACAGCGCGGAACAGGTGCTGTCGATCGGTGAGCTGGCCGGTGTGCTGCGAGGCGACCCGAGACTGCGCGAACTGCTCGGCACCGACAAGTCACTGCCGATCGTGCTGGTGTCGCAGGACGGCACGGTGCCCGCGATCGCGGACTTCACCGAGGAGATGGCGAAGGGCGCGTACCTTCGCAAGGTTCATGTCCCGGCACAGGCGGTGACTCCTCGGCCCGACGGCGTGATCTACATGGGCAAGGGCCAGGTGGAGAGCCATGTCCACGCGCTCAGCTTCGAGCAGAAGAGTGGCTTGATCTTCAGTCAGCCCTCGACGAGCGCGCAGGTCGGAACCTACGGCCAGTTCTTCGCGCTCGACCACCAGGAGGTCTTCGAGCGGGCCTCGATCGCTCGCAAGACGACGGACATGACGCTGCGCATCCACATGGAGGTCGTGGACACCGGAGCTCGTGACTCGGCGGGTGAGCCGGTTCTCCGGGTGGCCCCGTATCTGTCGCCGTGGAGCGGAGCGGGCGTGCCACCGTGGTTCGTCAACGGCCACGGCAGCCCGACCACGTCCTCGGCAGCGCTGAAGACGGAACATCCGCTGCAACTCGGTGACTCGGTGCAGGTCAGCGGGCGTGATCTGGCGATGATCGTGGGGGCGTCCGCGTCGTACCAGCTCGCGCAACCCCA
The DNA here is from genome assembly GCF_033794685.1 of Streptomyces sp. ID05-26A. Lineage (NCBI taxonomy): Bacteria > Bacillati > Actinomycetota > Actinomycetes > Kitasatosporales > Streptomycetaceae > Streptomyces > Streptomyces sp. ID05-26A. The sequence continues at coordinate 377,293 of NZ_JARAYZ010000007.1, read as the reverse complement.
TCCCGATTCCTGGGTCGCCCTCATGCAGTGCAACCAGAACGCGCGGGTGGAGGACGGCCAGGAGAACGTCGCCACCGGCTTCGGAAAGGCGTGGAAGTCGAGCAAGATCCGTGTGTTCGGCGCGCTGTCGACGGTCAGCACACGCCAAAGCGTCGCGGTGCACGCCCGTGGACTGGGGAACAGGTTCGAGTCGGTGCCGCAGCACGGCAAGAGCGCGCTGCCCAGGGTGTCGCTGAAGGATCTCGTCGTCGACGAGATCGACACGGTGTCACTGTCGTTCGGGAAGTCGAGCAAGACGATCGGAGACCAGGGGGGCGCCGAGCTGCGTTCCGCCGCTGACCAGCTCGTGCCGGTGGTGTGGTGGAGGCTCCGCACCGGAGCTGCTCTGCCGGAGATCACGATCACCGGTCAGGGCCGCTCCAAGAGCTCGATCTTCTGGAAGGCGCGCCGGTGGTGGAGGCGCGAGGTGCCGGGACAGAAGCAGGCGCTTGCGGCGAAGGGCGAGCTGACCAGGGCGCTGAACGAGAGCGTCGAACGGTATCGCGCGGCGGGCATCGACTTCGACGTGTCCCTGATCCCGATCCGGCTGGAGACCGCGGATTCGGTCGTCGGCCAGGCCGCGTCCGCGGTGGTGGCGTTCGAGGTGCCCGCCGCGGAGCTGGGCCAGACAGCGCTCACACAGGCACCCTTGTTCAACTCGCTCACCCAGGAGCAGCGCAACTACAAGGACCTCTGGACCGAGCGCCTGTTCGTGGCGTTCGAGGCGCTCTCCCACTCGCCCTGGGGTGAAGGCCATCCGCCGTCGGAGAGCGCCGCGGGCGGGCTGAGCTTCAACGAGGGCGTCCGGTGGGACAAGCCGTACTGGGAGGCTGTGTACGACTCGTTGCCGGACGGCGGTGTCAAGGAGTTCGTCGTCATGGTGACCGGCTCCGGCAACAAGTTCATGGTCAACGGCAAGCTGATCGACGGCACCGAGCTCGCTCGGCTGGCGGCGAGTTCGCCGATGTTCAAGTATCACGCCGCCGACGTGTCGGTACCGGTCAGGCTCGTGGTGGTGCCTCGACGCGGCACCGAGGTGGAATCGCTTGGCATCAAGCGATTCCGCACCGCGCTCGCCGCCGGCGGCCCGGCCCGTGAGGTCTCGACTCAGGTGTTCGAGTCGGACCTGGACTCCGCCACGGGCTCGGCAGGAGACCTGCTGTCGCGTCCTCGGTGGGCCGAGGTCGTCCTCCCGCCTCGTCCGGAGTCGACTACCAGCGAGGCGTCCGGGACGAACACGGGGCGCGAAGAGGCCGACAGTGATGAGTCCGGCGGCGGGACCGTGTCGACCGACGAGGGTCTTTCGCCGGTTTCCTCTTCGGCGATCGCGGAGGTACGCGCCCGCACGGCCGTGTCCGAGCGGATGCGCGGTGGTGACGACGCTCGTGCGGTCACCTCATCCGAGACGGGATCGCCACGATCCCTGGCGGGGCCGATCGGATACGAAGTACGCGACCTGAACGTGAACGGTGTCAGGGTCAAGGACCTGACGGTGCGTCTGCACGTCGCCGATCGTGACCCCGAGATGGAACAGCGGGCACTGACGGGCGTCGAGGAGATGCTCAACGACGGGCGCCGGCTCCCCGGAGGTGAACAACTCCACGTGACCGTGGAGTTCACCGACGATCAGGAGGCGGCGGACGCGACCGTGTCGATCACCACCGGAACCGGGGACCTGCCGGACCAGGTGACATGGCCCAGGAACATGAGCGAACGTGACCTGGCGCGATCGATCGGGCGTCTGCTGGGAATGCGGGACGAGGACCTGACGGTCGACAGGGTGATGTTGCCGGATTTTCCGGGTCACCCGACGAAGAGCGGGTGGCAGACGAAGGAGCGGTGACGACAGGCGGAGCGGAGCCTGAGAGGTCGGAACTCATGCCACCTCCTCCTCTGGCGTTGGAGCGCCGCACCGCGTCGAGGTCGATGCCGGGAACCGAGCCAGGTCCCGCACCGATCGAACAGGCGCAGGACGTGTTCCCGCTCAGCTCACCAGAGAGCATGGTGGAGGACACGAGCGCTGATCCGCCGGAGTTCGCCGGGGCGGTGCGCCATCAGCCGAACGGGCGTGTGGCGGGCGGACTGAGCTTCGACAGTGTCGGCGACGGTTCCCGAGACACGCACTGGCGGGCTCTCTACGCGTCCGCACCCGGTGAGTCGGGCGCCTTCTACGTCTTCGTGCGGGCAGGGGAAGGGAAGTTCCTGGTCAACGGATCACCGCTCGGCGGAGTCGCCTTCGCCGGACTGGTGAGCGGGTCTCCCCACTTCCAGGAGCACGCGGGGGAGTCCACGGTACCGGTGCGCCTGGTCTGGGACGGAGCAGGGACGACGGCGGCGGACCACTCCGAGGTGCGGGCGTTCGCCGACGCGCTGGGGTCTCCGGAACGACCGCGCATCGTGGAGGCGTCGACGAGCCTCGACGACTTCGTGCCCGTGAAGACCCGGCTCCTGCCGGAGTCGATCACCTGGAAGCCGCTGTACTCGCGGAACGGCACCGTGGTCGGCATGGGGTCCGTTGCCACGAACCAGGCCTGGGACGTCATGGCGAGCCTGAGCCGGTCCGTCGCGGACGAGAGTCTCAGAGTGGTCGCCGTCCACGATGACCGGACCTCCAAGGAGGAGTGGACGCTCGGGGAGTGGGCGCCAGCGACGACGGGTCAGCGGGTGCGGCCAGTGCCTCTCTACCTGGAGAACTGGAACGGGTCACTCGCCTTGTCGGTGACGAACGGGATGAGAAGGCTCCTGTCTCCCGAGGAAGCGGCTCGGCTGGTGTTCGGGTCGAGTTTGTTCGGGAGTTTGGTGCTGAGGCGGGTGAAGCGCCCGCCGTTGCTGTTGTTCATTTCTCGGGCGGACAGTTCGTCCGGCGACATGGTGAACGCGAGGTTTGTGAAAGCGTTGCTGGGCCTGGCGGGGTCGTTGCACGTTTACGACTATGAGGGGCCGTTGGAGGCGGCGGACGGATGGCCTGTTCCCCGTGTTCCGGTGGGGCGGGTACTGGGGGAAAGCGTGCCATCGGGCGTGCGGATGCTGGTGATGGATTCGGTGTTCGGTGTGCCGTCGTCGATGGAGTCGGCACGGCGGATGGTGTTGTTCAGGGATGCGGTGGCGTCCGGATCGGTGTCGGTCGACGACGTGGCGCGGTTGAGCGGCCGTACTCCGCTGTTTGTGGTCGTGGATTCGGTGGATGGCACGTTCGCGGAGGTAGCGGGGGAGGGCGGGGTTGTTCATGAGGTGGGTGGGGGTGTTTTGGCGCGGTTGTTGCGCGGGAATGCCGAGTTTGAGAGTGCGTTGATGGCGGAGCCGGGACGGCCGGTGGTACTGGTGGGTGCGCGTAGTGGTGAGCGGGTCAACTTCGGTGGGCTGGGGTTTGATTTCGCGGGTGAGTTGAGGGTGGGTAAGGACTTCCGCGATGTGTTCGCGGTGGGGGCGGTGGCCGGGGCCGACGGTCTGCTCGGTGATGGTGGAGGCGAACCGGGGTTGACGCTGGTGTCGGTGTTGCGGGCAGGGGATCTCAAGACCGACGCGTTGCTGAACTCTGCTGGTCAGACGGTGGCGTGGTTCGTGCGTTCACCCGGCGACCGGTCGAAGCTCGCGGCGGCGACGAGGTGGGGTCTGGCGGTCAGGTCGCGCACCATGAGGACGTACTCGTACTGGAACGGAAGTGCGTCGGTGGAGGTTCCGTTCGGCGCGGAGCAGACCGGTGATTCGGGCGTGGGTCCTCCGTTCCTGATTCTGGCCGCACTGGAAAACGGTGGACGTGGCTATCACGTCGAGCGTGTGGACGGTGCGGGCATAACGGTGTCCGCAGCCGAGTTGGCCAGGGTGCTGAGGGCTGATCGTGGGCTGCGTTCACGCCTGAGTCGCACACTGGCGAAGCCGATCGCCTTCGCGTCACTCGACGGAGCCATACCCGATGCGGACGAGCTCGCGAACGAGCTACTCGCACTCACCTATCACCGGAATGTGCTGACGGCGCAGGACGCGATCACCCTTGAAAGTGGCGGCAGGATTCACTCCGGCCACGCCCCGTTCATCCTGCACGCGAAATCAGCCTATCCGGAGCGCTCCGGTGCGGTATTTCATTTTCGCCCCGTCGTCGGTGAGCGTCTCGACACCTCCGGGTTGTCTTTCGCGGCCGACATGAAGGACGCCTACTACAACGCGCTCGTCTGGCAGGAAAAGCGTGGAGCCAGCACGATGATTTACGGCGAGGTGGAAGACGCCGGACTTGGTCAGGACGGCACCCCGCTGCTTCGTGCCGTTCACTACCTGACGCCGTGGAATGATGGCGTGAAGTCGCACTACTTGATTGAGACGCACGGCTCTCCCGAAGGGATGGCGGTAGCGCTCACGTCGGATCATCCGTTGCAGATAGGCGACAGGTTCACTGTTCCCGGTGCGACTCTGGCCACTATCGTGCGGCACTCCGGACATTTCGTCGATGCTCATCTTGATGCGGACACGGCTGTCATCCTGCTCGCCTGCCGGTCCTATTCCGGGCAGAGTGACAGTGGTGCCGCCGCCTCGTTCGCCCGAGCCTGGAACGGTGGTCTGAGCCCTGTCTTCGCCGCGACCGGCAAGGTCACTTTCGGGGAAGGCCAGTCACTGGCGGTGACGGACGGGGGCTCATATCTCCGGGTGTCGGCCCAGCCCGGCACCGTCCCGCCGAAAGTTCCGTTGAGCGCACTGGTCGTCAGTGAGTTCGACGCCGTGGCCATGTCGCTCGGGCGGAGTGGGACCAGCGTCGATCAGGCGGCGCTGAGTGAGCTGAGCGCTGTCGCGGACGCTCTTGTTCCGGTGGTGTGGTGGCGACTGCGCAATGGCGCGCCGCTGCCCTCGGTCAGCATCCAGGCGCGGGGGAGCACGCGCGACGGTGCCGCGTACGGCAGAGGGAAGCGACGCAGGCTGGAAGACCCCGCGACCGCCGGGACATCGGCTGTGCGCCACGAGTTGCTGCGTGCGCTGATGGCGAGTGCCGAGCGGTACCGCGCCGTGGGCATGGAGTTCGACCTCTCGCTGATCCCGATCCGGACGGCGACGAGTGAGTCCGCGGCAGGGACCGACGTGTCGGCTCTCGTGGAGGTCGACGTTCCGCACGCCGAACTCGGTCAGTCGGCTTTGCAAGCGATTCCCGAGTTCTCCCAGTCGCAGCCGGAGGAGCAGTCGGAGTATCTGAATACCTGGACCTACGAAGTGGCCGGAGCCTTCCAGGCGCTTTCCCACTCCCGCAGGGGAGAGGGGCATCCGCCGTCGGAGAACGCGGCGGGCGGGCTGAGCTTCAACGAGGGCGTCCGGTGGGACACGCCGCTGTGGGAAGCGCTGTACAAGTCCTTGCCCGCGACAGGGGAGAAGGAGTTCAAGGTCATGGTGACCGGTGCCGGCCGCGGGTTCCTGGTCGACGGCAAGGTGCTTGGCGGCGAGGAGTTCGCCGAGGTGGTGTTCAGGTCGCCTGCCTTCCGCAACCAGGTGTCGAACTCGCGGGTTCCCGTGCGTCTTGTGGTGATGTCCCAGGCGACTTCGCCATTGACACAGCTCCACTCCGACGCGTTCCTTCTCGCGATGTGGGAAGCGGATGAGACCAGGAGCATTCGGGTGGAGATCAGCGATCTGGAACTGCGGTCGTTCGCGAGCTCCGCCGGGGGAGACCCGACGCTCCTTCCATAGCCGTGGCTTGGCAGAGTCCGGCCCCCGCGAGTCGCGCGAACGATTCTTGGGTTGAGGGCGTCCCAGGGCGCGGTATTGCGCATCAGCACTCGGCACTCGGCGCGAACGCCGGGAGCTCGAAATGAGACGCAATCCCTGACGGCGGGTAGTAGAGGCAGTTGTGGCGGGGTGGTCGTGCACTGTGTGCGGCAGTGGTTCCCGCCCCGTGGGAAACTCGGCCCAGCCGCTGTCCTTCCTGGAGGACCTGCATCCTGAGGAGCGAGGAATCGTCATGGACACCGTGACCGACACATCGCAGGACACCGAACCAGCTGGTGCGATGGAGAACTGGTTCCTCCTCATGGACCCGGCGTGGCACCCGAAGACAGAGGACGAGACGCCGCCGATCGAAGCCGTGGTGGGCATGTGGCCCGTCGAAAGCGACGGGACCCTGGGAAAGTTCCGCGCGAATCCCGAACACGTGCCATCGGACGCCGAATCGCCCACGGACCCGCTGGACGCCGTGCTGAGGCTGGTGATGCAGCAACGGGCGGAGGCCGAGCACATCCAGCTCATGCTGCGGGACTCCCTGTTCGACATCGCGATGAACGGCGACGGCCGCCCGCTGATCATGAACTCTCCCGATCAGCTTCAGTGTGTCGTCATCGCCACCGGCGAACTGCACCGGCAGCGGGTGAGCGCGCCGGACTGGCGGCGGATCGACCTGGAGGAACTGGTCGTGCTGCTCGCGGATGGCATCGACGTGTTCTTCAACCCCGGAAGTCCCGCGGCCGTACGCCTGACCGGTGACTTCATCCGCGAGACGTTGATGCTGGACGACGAACGGGCCGCTGAGCTGTACGCGGAGCATCAGGAGGCCACCGATCTCCAGGTGGCGCCGTGGAGCCCCCCAGGGGCCGTCGTCGATGTCGTAGACCTGCCGGAGCTCCAGGAGAGCGCCGTGGACGAGGCAGGCAGCGCTCCCACGGGCAGCGCTCCTGAGGATGGCGTCTCCGGCCAGAGCTGAGCCCTTCGCGACTCTCCTGGCGGCGCGGGGAACGTCGTCGCGCCTCGATGTCGCCTGCCCGCCATCGGCACGATCCGGCTCCGTGCCGGCCAAGCCGTCGGCCGACCGAGCCTGAGCATCTGCTCAGACTCGGTCGGCCGTTGTCGTTTTGTTCGTGTTTTCGTGTTTCCCCAGTGTTACGGCGCCCGTGGTCGCTGCCGTGCGGAACTATTCGCGCCCGTGGTTCGGGCAAGGGTGAACGTGCCGGGCGGGGGGACCTCAAGGGCAGTTGGGTGGCGGAGGGGCTGCCGCAGCCGTGATTCTCGTGGTGGGCTTGGACATGGCGGTGCAACCCGTCGTCTGTTCCAGCTTTGACAAAGGAGATGATAAATGTCCGGAACTGTGTCAACCACGACGCCGGGAATGCACAAGGCTGCTGAGCACTTCCTCAGCACCAAGACTTTCTCGGAGCAGAGCGCGACCAGCGTTCATCGTGCATTGGTCGATCTTTCGGGTACCTGGACCGGCAATGCCGCCACGGCGTTCCAGAACGCGGTGGCGCGGTGGATGGCGGACTGCAGGACGATCAACGGCCTGTTGGGTCAGATGGCCGCCGACATGCAGACGAACAGCAAGGAAATCCAGGCGAGTGAGGACGCGAACGCTCGCATCGCCACGTCCCTTCCGGTCGGTGCGAACGCTGGCCTCGACGGCTTCTAGTCGAACCTGACTCTGGCCGGCGAATCCCTTGAAAGGACAGTGACTTGACCACCTACACGTTCAACCGGGCCCAGGCTGACGCCTTCTGTCAGCACATGGCCACCGTCTCGAAGCAGCTCAGGGACGAGCTGGAGCGAATGGACGCCCAGGTGCAGAAGCTTCTGTACGACTGGTCCGACGGAGCCAAGCTCAGCTACGTCAGCGCGAAGCAGCAGTGGGACGCCGCGGCGGCTCGTATGCCGATGACGCTGGAAAGCGTGAAGGGCGCGCTCAACGACATCGGCGTCCAGTACGCGATGACCGAGCGCAACGGAATGAAGCGCTGGGGCAGCTGAGGAATCCGGCGAGCCCGTGATGCCGCTTCTGTGCGGCATCACGGTCGCTCGCTCTGCCGTCTCGGAGCGATTGCTCGACGGAACAAACAAGGAGCGCATTGTGGGCTTTGACTACAACAACGCAGTGCCCAACAAATACACCGGCGGGTTCAACGAGTCGGTGGGGGAGTGGAAAGGGCGGCCTGACGACCGTCTGGCGGGCGTCTACCAGCCGCCTCGATCGCCTACCACTGGCGAGGGCGGTGGCACCGACATACGAGTGAACACCGACGCGCTGCGGCATTTCGCCGGGAATCTCAGGACGTTCGAGGGCTGGCTGCGCGGGCTGCTGCCGAAGCTGGACGGCGTGCGGCTGGCTCCTGGTGGGTTCTACGACGCGAAGGAGCTGACCTCGAAGGTGGTCGGTGTCAACGGTTCTCCTTCGATTCACGGGTCAACCAGGGAGTTCGTCGTTCAGGCGATCCACGCTTTCAAACTGAGCGCGGATGACCTGGAGGCGTTCGCGCTCACCGTCACCAACTCCGAGGAGTTGAACAAGGCGACAGGGGATGACCTTCTGGAGGTTCTCCACGCCGCCAGGCCGGAGATCACCAAGGCGGTCGGTGGAGCAGATGTCCTGTCCGCCCCTCCCACCTCGACGCTGCCACCGACGACGACCGGTGGCCCGACGTCGCCGCCTACTACGACGACCTCTCCGCCGACGACGACCTCGCCAACGATCTGATTCGTCACCTGTCGTTCCAACCAGTCCCGGTTCCGGCCCTGTCTCACGCGAAGGCAACTCACCATGGGTGATCAACCGACGAGCCCTCCCGACGACCAGGGCAACGCGCCCAACGGGTTCAGAGTCGGACCGCAGGGCGAGCTCATCGCGCGCTCCGAGCAGGACGGTCTCACCAGGGGTGACTACGACAAGTGGGACTGGAAGGCGATCAAGGCCTCGATCTGGAACGGAGCCGCTGTCTCCTCCACCTCGCGTGAGGATCTCGTCGATGGCCCGTCCGACCCGCAGACGCTGTGGAGCGCCGCCGTCACCTTCCTTGAGGTGCAAACCGTGCTGCGCACCATCGGCAAGACGCTCGCCAAGCACTCGGAAGCACTCGCGGGAGAAGACGGGCCCTGGAAGGGCGAGGCCGCCACAGCGTTCCGGATCATGATGACCCAGTTCGCCCAGGCGTTTCTGAACCATGCGACGCAGCTGGACGGAGGAGCCGCTCAGCTGGGTCCGGTGCCGCTCCAACTGCACCAGGCAGGGCAGTACCTCGATTGGGCCAGGCAGTCCGTCCACGCGATCGACCTGCACTACGCGAGCGAAGTCAGGCGCATGGCGTTCCTGCACAACGCCTCGGCCAGGACCCACAGCCAGGCCATCGACGTCACCCTGCCGAACGGCCTGGTCGAGGTCAGCAAGTTCCCCAGGGTCGTCGAGGCGATGACCAACGACATGCGCAAGGTGCTGAAAACCCTGGCGCAGAAGTACGAGCACACCACCTTCGACACCACGTTGACGCCGGTCGGCGCTCCCCGTGGCGCCACGTCCGGACCGCCCGGCAGCACGGGTGGAGGCAGCGGCGAGACGGGTGGCGGCCTGCCCAAGCACGTTCCCGCGACGGTGAGCGGTCCTGGAACGGAGGAGGAAACGGGTCCCCCGAAGAACAGTCCTCCTTTCGTGAGCACGGTTCCTCCGCCGACCGGCACCACGCAACCTCCCCCCAGCGGCAGCATCGAGGACCCGCCCAACACCGCGGTCATCGAGCCGCCGCCGACGTCGCCCCTACCTCCCAAGCTGGGAGACAGCCCGACCGACGCTCCGACCGTGGCGCCCCCGAACCTCGACGCGCTGACGCCAAGCCCGAACCTCGACTCGCTGACCCCGAGCCCGAGTCCGACCCTGACCCCGCCGGACACCCTCGGCTCGGTCACACCGCCGAACCTGTCCGGCCCCGGAGGGGTCGACGCTCCTGGCTCGTTCACGCCGACCACACCGCCGCTGACCACGCCGACGCCGTTCGGGTCCATCGCACCGCCGAGCGGTGCGAACCCGCGTACCCCCGATCTGTCGAAGCTGGACCCGACCGCGCCTCCCACGCTGCCAGGACCCGGCGATACCGGCTCCGGGGGCGGTCAGATCGGCGGCGTGACGCCGCCGACGATTCCTGGCATCACGCCGTTCGATCCGAAGGTGAACCCGATCTCGCCGCTGGTTCCGCCGAGCATTCCCGGTGGCTCCGGTGGTGGCACGGGTGGCGGTGCGGGAGGGAAGACACCCGAGCTCACTCCGTTCAACCCGGTGGAGCCGCCGGGTGCGGTGGACGCGCCTGGCAGCCTTTCGCCCGCCCCCAACCTGGACACCTCGAACCTGCGTGATCCGCTGACGAACACTCCCGGCACGACCGACCAGCCTGGACTTGGCCTGAGCGGCGGCGGCACGGGTGGTATGCCGATGATGCCGCCGATGGCTCCGCCGATGTCGCCGGGTGGTTCTGGTGGTGCTGGTGGGGATCGGCCGGACGCGTCGGGTCTGTTGGG
>NZ_JARAYZ010000007.1:0-366923 GCF_033794685.1 Streptomyces sp. ID05-26A | reverse complement strand
TCAGTCGGGTGGTATGCCGATGATGCCGCCGATGGCTCCGCCGATGTCGCCGGGTGGTTCTGGTGGTGCTGGTGGGGATCGGCCGGACGCGTCGGGTCTGTTGGGTGGTGAGGTGGAGCCTTGGAAGGGTGACGTTCCGTCCGGTTTTGGTGATCCGGGTGGGGTTGCGGAGCGGCCTGGTGATCGTGAGGCGTGGTCTCCGTCTGTTGTGGAGGGTGCGGTTGCCTCGGGTCAGTCGGGTGGTATGCCGATGATGCCGCCGATGGCTCCGCCGATGTCGCCGGGTGGTTCTGGTGGTGCTGGTGGGGATCGGCCGGACGCGTCGGGTCTGCTGGGCGGTGAGGTGGAGCCTTGGGAGAGCGGGGTTTCCTCTGGTTTCGGTGATCTCGGCGGGGTTGCCGAGACGCCGGGAGAGCGAGAGTCCTGGTCCTCGCTGGCGGCGAACGACCTGTCTCCCGTGCCCGGCATCGTTCCCTCCCTGCCTCTGGGCGTGCCTCCGGTCAACTCGGGACGCACGGGTGAGCCGCCGCAGCGCAACACGGAACCCCTGACGCGGTCCGGCGAGGACGCGGTGCTGCCGGAGTGGACCGCGTCGCACGTCGACCCCTACCTCGATCCGGTCACCCCAGTGACGCCGGAGCTGGACGAGCAACGAGAAGAGAGGCGAGCCGTCGGCCTTCCTGGCGCCGGTGCCGGTATCGACGTGCGTCCCGGCGCGCCCATCGAGAACCCGTTCGTGCCCGACGCCGTGTCCGCGCCCCCATCGGACCGGGTCGCTGTCGTGCGGCCGGCCGGGGACGACGAGGACTTCTCGGCATGGGAGGTCGGCGCCGGTCTGCTCGGTCTTGCCTCGGCCTCTGCCTTGCTGAAGGGACGTGGCAAGGAGGCGGACAGGGAAGCCTCCACCCCGGACTACACGCTCCGCGAGTCGACCGTGTGGGAGCGCGGAGTGAGCCACGCTTCCCGCCACAACGGCGAAGCGGAATCGTTGCCTGGCCGGTTCGACGCCAGCGACTACGTGCCACGACCGTTCAAGGCTGAGCCGGGCGAGGGATGCGCCGAAGCGCTGACCGGCGACGGGGACCTGCCAGAGGACGAGGAAACGCAGGACGAGGAGGCCGAGGAGACCGAACGCAGGGCGGTCGACCTGCTCAAGCAGGATGACGGAGCCTGGGCCGGCGGGCCGAGGCCCACGACGCTGGGGGTGATCGAATGAGCACCTTCACCGTGCGGCGCGGTCTTCGCGCCGAGGGGCCCGCGATGCCGGAGGGCGAGGAGGAGTTGCAGGAACCCCCGGTGATGCCGGAGCCTGCCCCGCGTGACCTCTCCTCGGTGCTGACGTTCCTGCCGATGGCGATCGCCCCGGTGGCGATGGTCCTGGTCTTCTCGTCCGGTCCTGCCTCCGGCGGGCCGTTCATCCTGATCATGTCCGGTGCGATGGGCCTCGGCATGGTGGCGATGGCGATCGGTCAGCTGGTGCGCGGCGGCGCTGACCGCAAGGGCAAACTCAACTCGGAGCGGCGTGACTACCTGCGTTACGTCAGCCAGCTACGCCGCAGGGCGCGAGAGGCGGGCAACCAGCAGCGCGCCGCCGTCATGTGGAACAACCCCGATCCGGCCTGGTTGTGGTCGCTCGCCGGCAGTCCGCGCCTGTGGGAGCGGCGCGGCAGTCACGACGACTTCGGCAGGGTGAGGATCGGGCTCGGCAGCCAGCAGGCGGCCATGACCTTCACGCCGCCGTCCACCAAGCCGATCGAGGACCTGGAACCGTTGTCGGCGATCTCGCTGCGCCGGTTCGCCGAGACGTACCGGACCGTGACCGGTATCCCGGTCTCCGTCGGGCTGCGGAGCTTCACGAGCATCGAGTTCGCGGGCGAGCGAGAAGAAGCCGCGGCCCTGCTGCGTTCCATGATCGCTCAGATGGTGGTCTTCCACGCTCCGGACGAGCTGCGCGTCGCCGTGCTCACCTCACCGTCCAGCCAGGCTGAATGGGACTGGGTCAAGTGGTTGCCGCACAGCGCCCACCCGGAGGCCAGGGACGCTGCCGGTCCGTTGCGGATGCTGACCTGCGATCACGACGAGTTGCTCGATCTGCTCGGCACCGAGGTGCTCGAACGCGGTGACCACGACAAGAGCGCGCTGCCGGGAGTGGCGGAACCACTGATCGTGATCGTGGCGCACCTCGCCACGATTCCCGAGCATTCGCCGCTGTTCGGACCGGGGCTGCGCAACACGGTGCTGCTCGACGCCACGGGCGCGCTGCCAGGCGGGGAGAAGGTTCTCCGGTTGACCTGCCGTGACGGAGAGGTCACCTTCCCCGCGGGAGGCGAGACCGGCTCCGCCACGAGCGACGTGCTGACCATGGCTCAGGCCGACACACTCGCCCGCCTGCTCGCTCCGAAACGTACCGGTGGCACGGTCGACGTCGCCGATCTTCCGTTCGACAACGACTTCGAGCTGACCACGCTGCTGGGCATCCGTGACGTGCACACGTTCGACGTGCAGGGGCAGTGGCGGCAGAAGTCGCCCCAGCGGGCGCGGCTTCAGGTGCCGATCGGCGTCACGGAGTCCGGCGATGTGGTCGAGCTCGACCTCAAGGAATCCGCGCAGGGGGGCATGGGTCCCCACGGAATGCTGATCGGCGCGACCGGCTCCGGCAAGAGTGAGCTGCTGCGCACCCTGGTGTGCGGTCTGGCGGCCACGCACTCGTCGGAGGTCCTCAACCTCGTCCTGGTGGATTTCAAGGGCGGCGCCACCTTCATCGGCATGGACCGCCTGCCGCACACGTCCGCGGTGATCACGAACCTCGCGGACGAGCTGCCGTTGGTCGACAGGATGCAGGACTCGCTCAACGGCGAGATGACCCGGCGCCAGGAGATCCTGCGCGCCAGCGGCTACTCGTCGCTCTTCGAGTACGAGAAGGCGCGGTTGAACGGTGGCAAGCTGCCGCCGTTGCCGACGCTGGTCGTGATCGTCGACGAGTTCAGCGAACTGCTCAGCGCCAAGCCGGAGTTCATGGATCTGTTCGTGTCCATCGGCCGGTTGGGACGCAGCCTCGGCGTGCATCTCCTGCTCGCTTCCCAGCGGCTTGACGAGGGCCGCATTCACCGGGTCGAAGGACACCTCTCCTACCGGGTCGCGCTGCGGACGTTCTCCTCGATGGAGTCTCGCAGCGTCATCGGGGTGGCGGACGCCTACGAGCTTCCTTCCGGCCCTGGCAACGGCTACCTCAAGGTCGACACCACCACGCTCACCAGGTTCAAGGGCGCCTACGTGTCCGGCCCCTGCCTCACCACGGCTCCGTCGGGGGACAGGAGTACGACGGAACTGGCCGCGACCGAGATCGTGCCGTTCTACACCCAGCCGAGCCCGCGTGCGCACGAGATCGTGACCGTGGAGCCCGAGTCCTCACAGGACGAACAGGAGAGCGACGAGCAGGAGTCCACTGAGGATGCACCGAGCCTGGCGGACGTGCTCATCGGCCGGCTGGAAGGCGTCGGGCCCGCCGCACGCCAGGTGTGGCTGCCGCCTCTCGCGGAGTCGCCGACCCTCGACTCGCTGTTGCCGAGCATCGTGCCGCATCCCGAGCTCGGCATGATCGTCGACGACGACACCGCCCGTGGACGGCTTCGCGTTCCCGCAGGGCTTGTCGACCTGCCCTACGAGCAGATGCGTGACCTTCTCATCGCGGACCTGTCCGGTTCGGACGGTCATGTCGGCATCGTCGGCGCTCCCATGTCCGGCAAGTCGACGTTGCTGCGCACCCTCATCCTCGGTCTCGCGCTCACGCACACTCCTGACGAGGTGCAGTTCTACGGGCTCGACTTCGGTGGCGGCGGCATCACGTCGGTCAGCGGCCTTCCGCACGTCGGCTCCATCGCCACCCGTCTGGAACGCGACCGAGTGGTGCGAACGGTGGCCGAGGTCGTCAACGTCATGGAGACGCGTGAAGCCGCCTTCGCCGAGCACGGGTTCGAGTCGATGGCCGGCTATCGCGCCGCCCGGCGGGAAGGGCGAATCCAGGACGCGCACGGCGAGGTGTTCCTGATCATCGACGGCTGGTTCACCCTGCGCCAGGACTACAGCGACCTGGAGACGACGCTCACCGAGATCGCGGCCAGGGGACTGTCGTTCGGCATTCACCTGATGGTGTCCTCTACTCGCTGGTCGGAGATCCGGCCGTGGCTGCGTGACGTTCTCGGTACCCGGTTCGAACTGCGTCTCGGCGACGCGATGGAGTCGGAGGTGAAGGGCCGCAAGGCGGCGACCGTGCCGAACCAGCCGGGACGCGGCCTCACCACGACGGGGTTCCACTTCCTCGCCGCCCTGCCGCGCCTGGACGGCGCGAGCGACACGGAAGACCTCGCCGCCGCGACGAAATCGGTGGTGGAGGAGATCAGGACGTTCTGGCCTGGCCGCAGCGCTCCTGGCGTACGGCTGCTCCCCACCAAGCTGCCGGTGGTCGACCTGCCGAAGCCGGAAGGCGACCTGAAGGTGTGCCTCGGTCAGGACGAGCAGCGCCTCAACTCGGTGTGGCACGACTTCGGGACCATCCCGCACCTGTTCCTGCTGGGAGACTCGGAAACCGGGAAGACCAACGCGTTGAGGCTCGTGCTCAGGTCGATCGTGGCCGGGTACGAGTCGGGCGCGGCGAAGATCCTCGTGGCGGACTCCCGCAGGGACCTCGACGGCATGGTTCCCGAGGAGTACCGCGTCGGGCAGGTGGTGGCGTCCGACGCGTTGACCGAGATGGCGAACAAGGCCGCCGTGTCGTTGCAGAAGAGGGTGCCCGGTCCTGACATCTCGTCGGAACGCCTGCGCAGGCGTGACTGGTGGGAAGGCCCGCAACTGTTCGTCGTGGTCGACGACTACGAGTTGTTCTCCAGCGGGGGAATGGGCATGTCCACGCCGCTGGAGTCGTTGCTTCCCCTGATGGCACAGGGAGTCCACATCGGGTTCCACCTCATCGTGGCGCGGAGCAGTGCCAACGGCATCCGCGCCATGATGGACCCGGTCCTGCGCCGGTTGTGGGAACTGGGGACGCCCGCGTTGCTGTTCTCCTATCCCAAGGAGGAGGGCAAGTTCCTCGGAGAGGCAGCGCCTCGCACTCTGCCACCGGGACGAGCCCAGCTCGTGACCCGCCGCGGTACCAAGCTGATCCAGACCGGCTACGTGCCGGTGACCGCGATGCCAGGAGACGACGAACTGGTGTCGACCGGGATAGTGGAAGGAGGTGGATGACGATGTCCGTGTCAGCGGAACTCTGCCGAGTCACCGTGGTCGGTCCTGACGGGCGGGCCGATCTCGCCGTTCCCACGTCGACCACGGTGTCCGCACTGCTGCCCACGCTGATGCGTCATGTGGTGCGCGACGGCGACGGCCCGGCGGGCGGTTCGACCGACGGCTCGTGGGTGTTGCAGCGACTCGGCGACGCTCCGTTCGCGGCGGACGGCACCCCTGAGACGCTGGATTGGCTCGACGGCGAGCTGCTCTACCTGTCGCCTGCCGCCGATCCCTTGCCGGAGCTGGATTTCGACGATGTCGCGGAAGGCATGGCGACCGCGGTCAACCGGCAGGGCGACAGGTGGAACGAGAAAGCCAACCGCAGGCTCTTCCTGAGTCTGGCGAGCGCGGCGCTCGGCGCGATCGCGGTGTCGTTGTTCGAGAACGAGAGCGCCAGTGTCGCGTCCGCCACGAGTGGGGTCATCGGCATCACCCTGCTGGTGGCGGCGGTTCTGGTCGCCAGGACGATCGGCGATCGCGCGCTCGCCGCCGTGCTGGGCGTGGGAGGAACGATCTTCGCAGGCCTCGCGGGGACGTTCGTGGCAGCCGGTGTCGCCGGTGCGATCGCCTTGCAACCGAGCGGAGTTCTCGTCGGCGGCGGCGTGCTGGCCGGGGCTTCCTTCGCGTTGCTGGCCCTCCAGCGGCTCGTGGCCCGCACTCTGCCCATCGTGCCTTTCGGCGCGACGGCGATGGCGGGGGTCGCCGTCATCGCGGCGGTCACGCTGAGCCTGGGAACGGGCCTGTCAGGTCCTCAGACCGCCATCATCGTCATGTCCGTGTGCTACGTGCTGCTGCTCTTCTCCCCGAAGCTGGCGACGAGAGCCGCGCGCCTTCGCGGGCCGCAGTTGCCGCGCACGGCGGAAGAGTTGAAGGTCGATGTCGAGCCGATGCCCGCGGCGCAGCTCATCGAACAGACGGGAATCGCGGACAGTTACCTCAGCGTTCTCGCCATCGGCTCGTCCGTCGTGTTCGCCGCCGGATTTCCGTATCTGATGGCAGAGCAGACGTGGGTCGCGCACACCGTGGGCGCGTTGTTCGCGGCGCTGGTTCTCCTGCGCTCACGCGAGTTCCTCAACGTTGGTCAGCGCACGGCGTTCGCGCTCGCCGGTACGTGGGGCGCGGTTCTTCCCGCGCTCACGATGCTGTCCGGCATGAACGACATGTCGCGGTTGCTCGGCGTGCTCGGGATGGCGGCGGCGGTGCTGTTGCTGGTGTCGGCCGCTCTGCGCCCGGCCCATCGGCGGATGCTGCCGATCTGGCCGCACATGGGCGACGTCGTGGAGAACCTGACCTGCATCGCGCTGGTGCCGCTGATCCTGCACCTGCTCGGTGTGTTCGCCTGGGCGCGCGGGCTGGCTGGGTGACGCGGCGTGCAGACGAAGAAGGACCACGTCCACGCCTATCAGACTCTGGTCGGCCGGATGAGTGCCGCCCTGTTGCTGGGCGACACCAACTACAGTGAGGCGCCCGCCCGCAGAGCCCTGTCCGGCCTGGTGTTCGGACTGGTGGTGGCACTGCTGGTCGGCGTGGGGTTCTGGGTGTACGGACTCATCAGCCCCGGTGGCAGCACCGCGTGGAAGAAGCCGAACGCCATCCTGGTGGAGAAGGAGAGCGGGACGCGCTTCGTCTACAACGACGGCACGTTGTTCCCGGTGGCGAACCACGCTTCCGCGATGCTGCTCAAGGGTGCGGGCGCGACGGTCGAGACGATCTCGCGCGCGTCGCTCAGCGGACTGAAGCGCGGTGCCCCGATCGGCATTCCCAACGCGCCCGACCCGGTGCCCCCGGCGAGCTCGCTGGTCACGACCCCGTGGTTGCTCTGCCTCCCGCAGACGGCAGGCGTCGGCGGAGCGGGACAGTTGAGCCTCAACGCCGACGCGGGCGCCAGGAGCACGGCGCTGGGAGAGGACGAGTACCTCTGGGTCGCGGACGCCGCCGGCCGCCAGTACTTCGTGTGGTCCGGCAGAAAGCTGCCGCTCGCGTCCGCCTCGGTTCCGATCGCGCTCGGGGCGGGAGCCGGTACGCCCCCGGCCGCTCCGGCCGCCTGGCTGTCGTCGCTGCCGGACGGTCCCGAGATCGGACCGGCGCCCGTGCAGAGTTCCGGTACCGCGCAGATCGCCGGTCAGGCGCGGCAGGTGGGCACCGTGTTCAGGCAGACAGCCGGCAACGGCACCGAGAGCTTCGTCGTGCTCCGTCCCGATGGTCTCGCGCCGCTGTCCCGCACGGAGGCCGTGCTGCTCACCGTCGCCAAGGGAAAGACCGCGGTGGACATCGACGTGGCGGCCATGACGGCCGCGCCCAGATCAGCGGACACCTCGCTGACCAAGCGGATTCCCGATCTCGTCACGGCGAGGTCGGTTCCCCCGGTAGGCAGGGCGTTCTGCCTTCGTCAGGAAAGCCGGGGCACCGTGTTCTCCAGCGTTCCGGTCACCACCGAACGCGAGTTCGCGGGGGCGGGGATGAACGCGCAGGCCGGCGCCTACCTCAGTCCTGGCTCCGGCCTGCTGGTGGCGTCGTCGCCACTACCGACCGGCACCGGTGCGAAGCCGGACCGGTTTCTGATCACTGATCGAGGGTTCAAGTACCGGCTCGCGGACGACGAGGCGGTGTCCGCTCTCGGATTCGGAGGCGCGGCCGTCCGGCCGATGGCCGCGGAGGTGCTGGCACAGATTCCGAGCGGTCCGGTGCTGAGCCGGAGCGCGGCGGCTGTCGTGGAGAGAGGACGTGGCTGAGATGAGTCTGGTGACGATGCGCCGGGACCGCGATCGGGACGACGATCGGGACATGATCGGCCACAAGATCGGCAACGCGCTCGTCGTCCATCCGCGCAACGCGTTGCGCAACGAGACGAGGGACCTGGCGCTGGGCCTGGCTGCCGACCCCGAGCACGAACTGGTCGTGGTGGACCTGCCGCCGGAGAGTTCGATGGTGGTGTGGGAACAGGCCGCCAGACTGCTGCCTCGCAAGCGCCGAGGGCTCCGGCTCATCATCGGCGGACGTCCGAGGGAGACCACCGCGCTCGCCGGACAGTGGCTCTCCGAACGGCTCGGGCGGACGATCATCGCACCGGACGGCTCCGTCCTGCCGGGAGCCGGTGGCACGCTGTTCGTGGATTCCGGCTGGGGCACGGGATGGATGCGCTTTCAGCCAGGCAAGCTGCCGAAGCTCGACGGCAAGAGGTTTCCCCGCCCGCAGTGGGAAGAGGTGTCGGCTCTCGTCGACGTGATGCCGACCAGCGCGGGAGGAGTCGCGGAACCGCTGCCTGGGGGTGTGTGGCTGCGGCCACGCGGACCGGAGGAGATCCTGCGCCCGCACCGCAGACAGCTCATCGAGACGGTCCCGTGCCAGCCAGGCGTGTGCGTGGTCGTGATCGGATGCGCGGGCGCCCCGCCCGTGACCATGCAGGACGTGCTGCGCTTCTGGAGTTGGACGCTGCCCAGCCTGCGGGACAAGTTGCGTTTCGTGAAGTTCGGACCCATCACGGTGCCGGGCGGCGATACGCACGGACAGGCCATCGCCGACGCGCTGGGGGAGGAGATCGTTTGCCTCACCGGAGTTCCCGTCGGCTCGCGCTTCGAGCCGGACATCTACACCGTGCGGCTGGACGGCGGTCTGGGGTGGAGGTCGATGGTCGAGGAGGTGCTCTATCGCCCCGGTGAACCGGGACAGCAGGCCGCTCCTCCCGTGCTGGCTCGCTACCGCAGGCCGTTCATCGGCATCGACGAGATCAGGCCCGCTGTGTACCAGTACTCGCCGCACGTCGTGCTGGAGGTCGTGCAGTCCGGGTTGTGGCTGCGCCCGCCACACGAGGTGGGGCACGCCGCCGCGGTCCGGTCGGCCGAGCCTGACGCCGCTCGCCACCTGGTGCTCTTCGAGGAGGGGGAACCGCACCTGCGTGAGCTCGCCGAGGACGTGATCGGCCGCCTCGACCATCCCACGAGGCAACTGAGCCGGTTGGTGCGCGCGGATTCCCTGACAGAGCGCCGGATCGAGATCAGGGACCGAACGAGGGACGTGGCACAGGCGCCGCTGTCGGTGTCGCCGGACAGCGCGCACGAGCATGTCGCGCGCGAAGAGGTGCTGTCGCTCGACACCGTGACGATGCGATTCGACGGTGTGATGCCCGCTCAGGTCACACCGATGCCCGCGTTCGGCCAGATGAACGAGTCCGAGTCGCCGGAAGCGGAGGAGCACGAGGCGCCCTACAACCCGTTCGAGATGCCGAATCTCCCGATCGCCCTCCCCGAGATCGACACTCCGGCACCCGCCGTCTCGTTCGAGACGGCGGAGCCGCCGATCCTCACGCGCCTGGTCGAGACGCGTGAGGCGGAGGTTCCTGTCGTCGCGTCGGACAGGCCGGGGACCGCGGCGAGCCCGGTCGTGACCGAGGAGCCGGCGCCCGTCAAGTACGAGCCGGTCGACGTCACCGGGCACACACCGTTGCCGGTCATCGGTGACGACACGGTCGCGGAACCCCGCGAAGCGGCGTTCGTCTCCGCGCTGCAGCCGACCCCGGCGACGAGCGCTGCGGCCCTGATCACCGTGCGGGGCATGGACGAGGAACGTGCCTGGCTGCGGCGCACGCTGAGCCGTGAGTACGCGGCGATGTCCAACTCGGTCATGCGTGTGTTGTCCGAACACCCCGGCTTCCAGGGCGCGATCGAGCGTTCGGGTGGTGAGGTGCTGACCGACGCCGTGGCGATCCGGCTGTACCTCTCCGAGCAGGGCGACAACGTCGATCTGCCGTTGAGGACCGGGCTGGTCGGACCCCACGTGCCTCTCGCGCGCTGTGTCGTGTCCGGCCTGAGCAGGCTGCCCTCGCACCGAGGCGCCACCACGTTCGCGGCGTCGCCGACCCCGAGGGAATGGGAGATCTATCGCGACCGCCAGTTCATCACCGAGTGGGGCTTCGTCAACGCGCTGACGGCTCCCTGCGCCCGCCAGCAGGCCGAGCACGACGTGGACGTGCTGCTGTGGTCGATGACCGCGCGTCGCACCAAGCTGCTCGAACCCGAATCGCCCGTGGTCAGCGACAGGGTGCTCTTCGTGCCGGGGACCAGCTTCAAGGTGCTGGACCTGGTCGAACCCAAGGCGGGACAGCGCGGCCTCGTGCTGCTGCGCGAACTGGCGGCCGGTGAGATCGACGAGAACGGTCAGGTCGACACCAACCGGGCCTCGCTGGACGAGCTCGCGGTGAACACTCTTCGCCGGCAGATCGACACCCACGCGAACGCGGCAGGCGAAGTGCGGGTGCCGCTCCAGGCCGCGCCCAGGTTCGGCACGCTACCGGGCCTCGTCCGGACCATCCGACAGGAGGAGGGGCGATGAGTCGTCAGTTGCTGGTGGTCTCCGCTCATCGGCCCGGACGCTATCCGACGATCGGAGCGGCGCTGCGGGAGGCCCGCGACGGCGCGACGATCAGTGTGCTGCCCGGCCGTTACGAGGAGAACCTCGTTGTCAGCCGGATGGTGACGATCTCGGCGGAGGAGGGACCAGGCACCGTCGAGGTGGTGGCCCGCACCGGCAGCGTTGTCGTCGTCGCGGCGACCGCGGCCCAGTTCTCCGGGCTGGTGCTGGCGGGCGAGGACGGCGACCACGCGACGCTCGACATCCGCCACGGCGAGGTAGCCCTGGACGACTGCCGCGTGTCGGCGGCGTCGTGGGCCGCGGTGCTCGCGCGTGGACAGGGATGCGCCGTCCTGCGTGGCTGCACGGTCACGAGCGACGGCGGTGTCGGCATCGTCGTCACCTCGTCGCTGCCGAGCACGGCGGAGTACTGCGAGGTCGTCAACGCGGCGTCGTCCGGCATCGTCGTGGCGGAAGACGGGTGCCTGGAACTGCGGCACGTCACCGTGCGAGGGGCGCGTGGCAACGGAATCTGCGTGAACGGCCGTGGCCGGCTGCTGGTCGAGAACTGCGAGGTCGTCGGTTCCGCGAAGCCTGCACTCGTGGTCGAGCAGGAGTCCAACGCGAAGCTCCGTGAGGTCAGGGTGAGCGAAAGCGAGAGCCTCGACCTGTACGTCCGCAGCACGGGAGAAGTGGTCATCACCGACTCGGAGTTCACGGGAGCCGGTGCCCAGTCGATCCACATCGCCGATGGCGCCACCCCGATGTTGCGTGGCTGCCGGATCTCCGGAGCGGGACGCACCGCTGTCTACGTGACCGGCGGGGCATCTCCCCGGCTGGACGACTGCCGGATCGACGGCAGCCCGATCGGAGTGCTGGTGGACGCCGCGTCGGCGCCCCAGTTCGGAGCGCTGCGGATCGACGGCACGTCGGAGGGCGCCGTCCTGGTCGACGCGGAGTCCTCGGTGAGGCTGAAAGGGTTGCGCGCCAAGCCGGAGTCAGGACCAGCGGTGCTGGTGAAGGGCAAGTCGCGGCTCGTGCTCGCCGACGCGCGGATCGACGTCGGCGACGCACTCGGCCTGTCACTTGCGGAAGGGGCCAGAGGCGACGTCACCGACACCCGTGTCACGGGAACGGCCACGCACCTCGTGGCGTTGGTGGGCGGGGCGAACGGCGAGTTCGCGTCGACCTTCTTCCAGGGCGGCGGAATCCGCGCGGAAGACGCGCGTCTGTCCATCAAGGACAGTGAGATCGTCGGCGCGTCGGAGGACGGCATCACCGTGAGCGCGCGCGGCGTGGTGCAGGTGATCCGGTGCAGGGTGCGCTCGGCAGGCCGTCATGGTGTGCAGCTCTTGAGCGGATCGCGCGGCGATGTCCGCGAATGCGAGATCGTCGGCAGCGCGGGAGACGGAGTCCTGCTCGACACCGAGGAACCCGCCACCGTCGCGGAATGCACGATCACCGGCAGCGGTGGCAGTCCCGTGCGCAGAGCGGTCGAGCACGAGCGGCTGTCCGTGACAGGCATCTCCACCGGCGAGCAGCAACGGCAGCGTTCCGCCGAGCCGGAGCCCAGACCGCGCCTCGCGCCGTCGGCGGCACAGGAACAGGAGACGCCGGGCAGCCAGTCGCTCGGCGGAGCGATGGGTGCCGCGCTCGACGGTCCACTCGCCGACCTCGACGAGTTGATCGGCCTCGACGGCGTCAAGCACGAGGTGCTCGGGCTGATCAACCTGATCAAGATGACGCAGCGCAGGCAGGCGATGGGACTGCCCATGCCGCCCATGAGTCGTCACCTGGTGTTCGCGGGACCTCCGGGAACCGGTAAGACGACGGTCGCGCGGCTCTACGGCGCCGTGCTGGCGGAACTGGGCATCCTCGCTCGCGGACACATGATCGAGGTCGCCAGGGCCGACCTCGTCGGGCAGTACATCGGTTCCACCGCCATCAAGACCGCCGAGGTCGTGACGAAGGCGATGGGCGGCGTGCTGTTCATCGACGAGGCGTACACGCTGTCGAGCCAGTCGGGAGGAAGTGGTCCCGACTTCGGCCAGGAGGCCATCGACACCCTGATGAAGATGATGGAGGACCACCGCGACGAGATCGTGGTGATCGTCGCCGGGTACTCCGAGCTCATGGAACAGTTCCTGTCGTCCAACCCCGGTCTGGCATCCAGGTTCTCCAGAACCGTCGAGTTCCCGAACTACAGCGTCGACGAGCTCGTCACCATCACGACCAACCTGTGCCGCAAGCACTACTACGAGTTGACCGACGACGCGGTCGGCGCGCTCAGCGACTACTACGAGCGCGTGCCGAAGAACGACACGTTCGGCAACGGTCGCGTCGCGCGGAAGCTGTTCGAGGCGATGGTCAGCAACCAGGCGTCCAGGCTCGCACTTCAGCCGCCGGAAAAGGACACCGAGCTGAACAGGCTGACCGCGCTGGACCTGGCAAACGAGTTGGCGGCGCTGGGCGAGGCGAAACCACGCGCCGACCTGCCCGACGCGGACGTGAACCCGGCAGGGGCGGTCGAGGCGACCCTGGGATGGCAGCGGATCACCGGCCTCACCGGCCTGCATGACGTCCGTGAGGCCGTGGGGCGCGTGCTGGTGCGGTTGTGCGTGCTCAAGACGCGCAACAAGGGACTGGGCAGGCAGGCCAACACCGTGCTGGCCGGCAAGCGGGGGATGGGGCGTCGCGCCATCGCCGCGCTGTACGCGCAGAGCCTCGCCGAACTGCGGCTGGTGCCAGGTGGCCAGCTCGTCAGGCTGACGATCGGGCAGGACCTCTGCCCGCGCTGGCCTGGGCAGGCCGCGAGCCTGGTCGCCTCCGCGTTCGACGAGGCGAACGGCGGTGTCCTCCTCCTGGACGCGGACGCCGACTGGGCCACCGACTCGCGTGATCTCCGCGTGGAACTCGTCGAGGCGCTGGTGGAGATCGTCCGGTCCAACCAGGCAGGCCCCGTGGTCGTGCTGTCCGGCGAGGAGACGGCGGTCGCGAGCCTCGGCCAGTACGCCCCTGGGCTGGCGGAGTGTTTCGCCCAGCGATGGGACTTCGGCGACTACGACGCTGACCAGCTGACCGCTCTTACCGTGCGGCAACTGGTCCGGCGTGGCCACCGGGTGCCCGACGAGGTGGTGGAGGCGCTGCGCGGACTGGTGTCCGGCGGCGATCACACCGCTTGGGACGCCCATCAGCTCGCACAGAGACTGGCCACCACGGCGGCGTCCCGCACGTTGGCCGCGGCCGACCTGCACTCGATTGTTCCGGTCGTGGTGACGTCGAGGATCGAGGGGCTCACCGCAGTGGGGTGATCGTGCCTCGCCTGCGGCAAGGCCGTCTTCGCTGATTTCCGGGAACGCGGTGTCGCGGAGATCGCACGGGACCTGACGACTATTCGGTGGAAACGAGATTGGCGCTCGATCCAGAACCTTCCGGATCGAGCGCCAATCTTTCTTGTGTCTGGATTTCTCGCTTCGTGCGGATGTTCAGCGGTTGCGCTTGATCAGTTCCCACTTCTGCCAGGTTCCGCCGTTGCAGATGTGCGGGTAGGCGACGCCGATGCCGCCGCTGTCGACGCAGAGCGGCTCGAACCTGTTTCCCTTGGTGGATCGCAGCGAGACCTTGTTCCAGCCGGCTCCTACTCCGTCGAAAACGGCCTGGTCGCCGGAGGAGTTCGGCTGGGTCGTCAGAGTGGGCCTGAAGGTGGGTGCCGTGAAAGGGTTCGTCGGGACGTGCCAGAACTGGCTGAGGTAGCGGTTGGTGGCCGCATTCTTGATCCTCACCTGGTAGTAGCGGTCAGGCGCGCGCGTTCCTGTCACCTCGACCTCCCAGTACTGGTTCAACACGGTGCTGTTGCACGGCAGCGTGTAGACCTCGCCCCTGAGGTTGCTGTCAAGGCATCCGCCGGTCTGGATGTTGCGGAACTGGCCGTACATCGGAGCGGCCTGGGCAGGCGCCGAGACGAGAGACAGTGCGAGCAACGGCACGAATATGACGGAAATGCGTTTGGTAATGCGAGCCACACTCGTGAGAGCGAGCTTCATGGGTGCCCCTTCCAATCATGGAACGCGATGAGCTTGATGCGTGACACCGCCATCGCATCTCCTTGGGAGTGTCTGGGCAGAAGCGACCGGCCTCAATATTTTTCGCATCGTGAGGTACCGCGTCACGTCAGGTGTGCCCGTTTGCTCATCTTCGCGCCGCAGGCCGTTGGAAAGGCGCGTGAGGCCTGCTTTCGCAGATCTTTCGCTCTCGGTGAGTCCGTGGTGAGGACGCGCACTGTTGACCCGGAAGGAGGGCAGATCCGTCACCAATGCCGGTGAGTCAGGCCGCGCTCAGCGCGGCTGACCGACCTGAGCGCGACCACCAAAAACCCGTTAGTTCTCAAGCAATGCCAGCTCCGCCTTGACTCGCGTCCTGTCCTCCTCCCAGGCAGGGCCGTCGAGCAGGTCGCGGGCGAGCAGCAGGCACGTGCGTGCGTGCTCGTGTTCTCCCGCCATCCTCCAGGCGGTGCCTTCCAGCAGTGCGAGCTCCGCTTCCCCTCCGTACCCGGCCTCCTTGACGAACGCGAGCTTTCTGGCTTCGTGGAAGGACTTCGCTGCTTCCTCCCACCTGCTCAGCCCGGCTAAACAGGCCCCACTGCGCGTGGTCACGAGCAGAGTCACCAGGCGGGCTGTCTCGACGTTCGTGTCACCGAAGCTGCGCTCAGCTTCAGCCCGCAACGGGCGATGCAGGGCTAAGGCCTTCTCGAACTGGCCCTGCGCTTCGAAGATCGTGCTCAACGCGAGCGTCATCCAGAACCTGACATCGAAGAACTCGTAGCCCGCCGACATCTCGTAGGCGCGTTGGTTGTACGCGACTGCCTCATCAAGACGACCGACGCGCATCAACGCCATGCCGAGGCTCGCGTTCACGACGGTGGTACCCCGGTGATAGCCGATCTTCTCCGAGAGCGTGAGCGCTTCGCGCAGAGTGTTCACGGCACCGTCGAAGTCGGAGCGGCTCCAGGTGAGGGCGGAGCCGAGCTGCGTCAGCATGTCGACTTCCGCGGTCTGGTCGCCCAGCTCCCTGGCGGCGGCGAGGCCGATACCGAAGATCTCGCCCCAGTCGTACTGCATCTCTCTGCCGAGCGAGTAACGGTTCACCGACCAGGTGAAGTCGAACACCTCTCGGAACCGGCCGGTCTCAGCAGCGCTGCGCTGGACTGCCCTCCAGCTGGTCGCTTCACGTTCCAACCACTCGGCGGCGTCCGCCTGGGACCGGAAAGGAGAGTCGTCCGCCACGCCTTTCGAGTCGGGAAAGAAGAGCCGCCCCGCGACCGCGCCCTTGGCGAGCACGTGAGCGCACAGATCGTCATACAGCCGGAGCCGTTGCGCTTCTGGCTCGTCGGCCAGCAGGTGTTCACGAGCGAACAGTCTGATCAGGTCGTGGAACTGGTGACGTGGTGGCGCCGAGGTGGTGGTGAGGAGCGAAGCGGCGACCAGTTCGTGGAGTGCCGATTCGATCTCGTCTTCCTGGACGCCGGCCGCGATCGCCGCGAGCTCGGGGCCGAAGTGCGCTCCCGGAATGAGTGCCAGACGGCGGAACAGGGCTTGCGCCCCCGGCGACAGTCGCCGTAGCGAGACCTCGAACACCGAACGCAGGCTGAGGTCTCCCGCGGCCAGCGAGTCGAGGCGCCTGCGCTCGTTGCCGAGCTGGCGGGCCAGGTCGTCGATCGACCGCTGCCTGCTGGTGGACAGGCGATTGGCCGCGATGCGTACCGCGAGCGGGAGTCTGCCGCACAGCTCCACGACCTCGTGCGCCGCCTTCAACTCGCGGCGCACCGCGGACTCACCGGCGACGACCGAGAGCAGCTCGATGGCGTCGGCGGCCGTCAGGACGTCCAGGGGCAGCGTCGCGGCCGTCTCCAGGCCGGTAAGGACACGCCGGCTCGTCACGATCGTGAAGGCGGTTCCCGAGCCGGGAAGCAGCGGAGCGACCTGCTTCTCGTCGAGAACGTTGTCGAGGACGACCAGCATCTTCCTCTCGCGTGTCAGCGCCTTGAACAGCGAACTGCGCTCGCTCGTCTCGGCGGGGACGCGGCTGGATGGTACCCCCAGAGCGGTCAGCATCCGCTCCAGTGCCTCGGCCGGGGCGATGGGCTGATCGTCGATGCCGCGAAGGTCCAACGCGATGCACCCGTCGGGGAAACGGTCCGCCAGGTGGTTGGCCGCGGACACGGCGAGTGTCGTTTTGCCGACACCCGGAGCTCCCACCACGACGACGCCGCCTCCCCGCGCCGCCAGTTCGGAGAGTCGATCGAGCTCTGACCTTCTGCCCACCAGCCTGGGGGTCGATGGGAGCGAGTACAGCATCGTCCTGCGTCTGGAGCGAGTGGAACGGCGGCGGCCTTCTCTGGCGAGCATGATGAACGACTCGTGCTCGCCACCCGTGAGTCCGAGCGCGGTGGCCAGAAGCTCGGCGGACCGTTCCTGAGCGGCGGCGGCTCTGCCTCGTTCCAGCTCTCTCAACGCTCGCACGCTCATGCCGGAGGTGCGGGCGAGATCCGCCTGGGAGAGGCCCGCCGCCCTGCGGTAGCGCAGCAGACTCTCGCCGAAGGACCGCGTGGGGGCCGAGTTGGGCTGTGTGCTCACAACACGCATTCAACCTGCCGGACCGGTGCGGATCGACCATTGCGGCGCGGTGTGCCGCCGATTTCACGACCGGGCTGTCACGCCGGCGGCCCCCGCGCGTGTCGGGAGGGTGGGACCGCGCGAGGCCGCCGACTGAGAGGGAGGCTGAGCCTCCACGATCAGTGACGTGACGATGTCACGTGGTGAGCCGACCTGTTCGGTCGTGCGACGCGATGGCCTTCCGGCTTCGCGCCGCGTCGCATCAGGACTGGCTGACCAGGAAACCGGGGTTGCTGCCCGCTGTCAGGTTGATCTGGACGCCCCTGCGGATGTCGATCCGTGTGGTGCCGATGGGCCGCGTGCCTGAGCCGGGAATGATGGCGGAGACCGCGACGTTCTCCGGGCCGCGACTGGACATCGGCTGCAGCACGCAGTTGGCGTAGTTGTACCTGACCGGCGTGAGCGTCAGGCCGCCGCGGTCGAGGAACTGGACGGAGATGCCGGCGTCGCGGCTGTTGCACAGCTTGATCTTGCCAGGGGTGACCGCCTGGGCGGTGCCCGCGGACAGCAGTGACAGCGAGAGGACCGCCGCGGCGGCCGCGGCGGTGCGCTTGAAAGTCGTCGTGAAGGGCTTCATGCCGCGACGCTAAGCAGTCCCATTGGCATCGAGGTGAGTTCCGGGGGTGACGCGCACAGTATGTGCCCGATTGTTCCTGACGGTGCCCTCAATTGTTTGTGAGCGATATCGGAGTCCTTGGGGAACGGACAAGTCGCCGGTCTCCTGATTCCGGGCGGTTCGGACCGCGGCCGATGTCGAACAGTAATGATGTCTCAGGGGTGGTCGGGCAAACCTGGTGGCCCTTCTGATCGTATCGGTGAACCTGGGGCCGGTCGGGAGTCCGTTTGGGTCTAGGTTCTTAACATCGCCTTGATGTACGCCGATACACCCAATTAAGTGCCTTCCCCCTTTGTCATGCCCAACTTGGGAGATCGTCATGAGTCACCACGGCTTCAAGCCCCGCCGCTTGCTTCGAGTCCTCGCTGTCGCACTGGCGTCTCTCGCGGCGCTCATGGCGGTGACACCGGCAGCTCAGGCCTACGAAAACGTGCAGTTCGAGAGCATCAAGTACCGGGGCTACTGCCTGGACAGCAACGCGGCCGGCGACGTGTACATGAATCCCTGCAACGGGAACAACAACTACCAGCGGTGGTTGATGACGTGGACCGGAACGCGGTCCTACGACGGCCACGAGCAGGTGAGGCTGAGGAACGCGGCCACCCTCCGTTACCTGATGCAGTGGCGGGTTGGCTACCCTGCGCTGCAAACAGGCCCTCTGGGCGGCGTGAATAGCAACAGGGCTGTTGTGGACGGCGTCGGAACCAGCTGGTCCGACGTCAGGCTGCGGGCTTCGCACTTCGATTCCACGGCCGGCCAGGGCGATCTCTGCGCCCACGCCATCCAGCCGTCCGTCGCGGTTTCGTTCAACTGCAACAACACCGACGAGCAGCGCTGGCAGAAGCGGTGACGAGCCTTTCTCGTTTCACGGCGTGACGGAACGCGTGACTGGTTTCCAGTCACGCGTTCCGTTGTTTCGTGCGTCACCGCCGAAAGCGAACGGAGGATGTCCGGTACCAGGCGGCGTCAGCCGTTGATCGCGCCCCGCATGATCCCGTCGATGATCCTCCTGGCGAACAGCACGAACGCGACAAGTACGGGGAGCACGGCCATCGTGGCCCCCGTGAGCATCAGCGAGTAGTCGGTGAAGTAGCCGCTGGCCAGACGGGACAGGGCGACCTGGACGGTCGGGCTGTCGTTCGGGTCGAGCACGACGAGAGGCCAGAAGAAGTCGTTCCACGTCGCCATGAACGTCAGCATCGCCAGCACCGCCACCTGTGGCCGGATCGCCGGAAGCGCGGCGTGCCAGAACGCCCGCCAGAGAGAGCATCCGTCGACCCGCGCGGCATCGACGAGGTCGCGCGGGACAGCCTCCTCACATGCCTGTCGCATCCAGAACACGCTGAACGCGCCGACGAGAGCGGGCACGATCACGGCTTCGAGCCTGCCGTACCAGCCGAAGTCGCTCACCAGCAGGTACAGCGGGATCACGCCGAGGTGCCCCGGTACCAGAGCTGTGCCAACGACGACCAGGAATAGCCCGTTGCGGCCTGGAAAACGCAGCCGGGCGAAGGCGAAGCCCGCGATGCTGGCGAGGATCACGTTCGACAGCGTCACCGTCCCGGAGACGATGAGCGAGTTCCGCAACGCGAGCCAGAAGTCGACCGTGTCGAACACCCTGCCGATGTTGGCTAGGAGATTGCCTCCCGGCACCAGCACGGGCGTCTTCTCCGCGATCGCCGAGTTGTCCCGCGACGCGATGACGAACGACCAGTACAGAGGGAAGATCGACGCCGCTCCGATGGAGAGCAGGAGTCCGTAGGTGATGAACCCGGGCCGTCCGCGCATTCTCAGTCACCGCTCGCGATCCTGCGCACCAGTGCGAAGTTGACCAGGGCGAACAGCAGCGAGACACCGAACAGCATCCAGGCGATCGCGGCGGAGTATCCCGCGTCGAAGAGGTAGAAGCCGTGTTCGTACAGGTACATCGTCAACGTCTGGAACTCCCTTCCGCTTCCGCCGGTGCCGTTGACACCGGACACGTCGAACAACTGGGGCTCCGCGAAGAGTTGCAGGCCTCCGATGGTCGCGGTCACCACGGTGAAGATGATCGTGGGACGAATGCAGGGAACCGTGATCGACCAGAAGGTACGCCAGCGTGAGGCGCCATCCAAAGTGGACGCCTCGTACAGCTCCCTGGGAATGCTCTGCATCGCGGCCAGGTACAGCAACGCGTTGTAACCGGTCCAGCGCCACATGACCATCACGGACACGGCGATGTGCGCGGTCAGCCTGTTCGACTGCCAGTTGACGGGGTCGATGCCAACAGCGCCGAGCATCGTGTTGATCATGCCGTAGTCTCTGCCGAAGAGCTGGCTGAACACCAGCGCCACCGCCGCCACCGACACGACGTTGGGCACCAGCACCGCCGCTCGCCACGCGGTGCGTGCGCGCAGCGGGCGGCTCAGCAGCGCCGCGAGGCCGAGCGCGGCGAGGAGCTGCGGCACGGTGGACAACAGGAAGATGCTGACCGTGTTGAACAGGGCGTTGTAGAAGTCGCGGTCGCTGAACAGTTCGGCGAAGTTGGCCAGTCCGACGAAGCCCTCGTCGCCGTTGATGAGATGCCAGTCGTGCAGGGAGACCCAGGCCGTGTACAGCAGCGGGAACAGTCCGAACACGCCGAAGACGACGTAGAACGGCGCGATCATCAGATAGGGGCTGATCCTGCGGTCGAACCAGTCGCCCGGTCGCATCCATCGCCTCGGTGACCGCGACGCTTCACGCGTACTGGACACGGTGTTCGCCCTTCTGTGCCCTGTACGGCGCTTCACGCGACCGGCTGCGGCGCTGGAACGAGTCCTCTGTGGTGGGTCCGGGCGACGACGAGCGTGCCGCCGTCGCGTTCGCCCGCGGCTCCGCCACGACCGGACGGATGACGACGGCCGGCGCCGATGGTGTGAAACGCCCGATGAACTGTCGAGGAGGCATGTCGTCGGCCCTTCCGTAGTGCGTGGCCACTGTCCGCTCGGCGCGGGGCGGGAACCGGGCTCCCCAGTAAACAACGAGCTTGGGCTCGTCAGCACACCACAACTGTGGCGGCGGCGACAGCGGATCTCCGCTGATCATCGGATCTCCTTGGCGCGTATGGCTTCTTGTTGTCATAGAGGTGTAGTTTTCAGTTTGGTCCTCAAAGGAGCGGAGATTCAGATGTCGCCAGGTGGTCGAGGGACGGTTCTCGTCGCGGGAGCCGGAATCGCGGGGCTGGTCACCGCGCTGCACCTGGTGCGGTCCGGTTGGAAGTGCGTGATGTTCGAGTCCGCCGACGCTCCGCATCCGGAGGGAGCGGGCCTGCACGTCGCTCCCAACGGCGCGCGCGTCCTCTCCAGGCTGGGCGTGGAGCTCAGACCGGCGGCCTGCGCGGTCGACGCCATCGCGGTGCGCCGCTGGGACAGCGACGAGGTGCTGGGGTTGCTGCCGGTGGCAGGCAACGGCGATGCCGCCTACTACACGATGCACCGCGCGGATCTGCACCGGGCGTTGCTGGATCGGCTGCCGGACGGTGTGGTCCGCTTCGGAGCCCAGGTGACGGAAGTCGCCGAGCACGAGTCCGGGGTACGCGTCTCGCTGGCGGACGGATCGTCCTGGGATGGTGACGTGCTGGTCGGAGCCGACGGAATCCACTCCACCGTGCGCACGCTCCTGTGCGGTGACGGCCCGGTCTACACCGAGAACGTGATGTACCGGGGTATCGTCCCGGCCGGCCCCGCGACCAGTGTGCTGCGTGACGACCACGCGACGATCTGGGCCGGTCCCGGCAGCCACTTCGTCGCCTACCCGATCAGTGGCGGCGAGGCGTTCTACATCAGTGCCAGCGCCGACGGACAGCGGTGGGAGGACGTCGACTGGTCCAGGCTCGCCGATCCCGCCGTGGTGCGCGAGCCCTACGAGGGCTGGCACGACAACATCGGCAGACTGATCTCCGCCGCACCCGGAATGACGAAGTGGGCGTTGTTCGACCGGCCGTTGCTGGAACGGTGGCCGGGACAACGCATCACCCTGGTGGGGGACGCGGCGCACGCGATGCCTCCTTTCCTGGCACAGGGCGCGAACCTGGCGATGGAGGACGCCGCCGTTCTTGTGTCCTGTCTCGACAGATCAGGCGGTGATCTCGTGTCGGCGTTGCGGCGGTACGAGACCGTTCGGGCAGAGCGGGTCGCTGCTGTACATCGGCTGACCTCCGCTCGTGGAGCCACCTTCCGGTTTGCCGACGGAGTGGACCAGCGTGCCCGCGACGCCGCGTTGCGCGAGGGCTCGCTGGGCGACGACTTCGACTGGATCTTCGGTTACGACACCGACGAGGTGCTCGGCTGAGATCAGAGTCCGGTATGGACTGTCAGTGAGCTGAACCCGCGGAACCCCAGGTTGGTGTTGTACACGGGTGGCACCTCGGGTGCCACCCGTAACGCGGGGAAGCGGGTGGCGAGCGCGCGCAGCGCCATCCCGGTCTGTACTCGGACCAGAGTGGCTCCAATGCAGTTGTGGGTGCCACGGCCGAACGACAGGTGCGCGTTGTGCTGACGATTGAGATCCAGCTTCTCGGGATCGCGAAACGCGTTCTCGTCACGGTTCGCGGCACCGATGTACAGCAGCACCGGCTGTCCCGCTTCGATCCTGTGTCCTTTGTAGATGAAATCTTCCGCCGCCATGCGGCCGATGTACTGGACCGGGCTGTCGTGGCGAAGGAACTCCTCGACCGCGTAGTGCAGGCTTCTGTCGCTCTCCGTCAGCAGATGCCGTTGCTCCGGGTGGTCTTCCAACGACCACACCGCGTTGCCGATGAGGTAGCGGGTCGGTTCCAGGCCTGCGAACATGAGCAGCATTCCCTGCGCGCAGGCCTCGTTGAGAAGGAACTGGAAACCGTCTGTCCTCTCCTCGGCCAGCTTCGTGATCATCGTCGGACGATGGCCGCGGATCGCGTTGTGGGCGTGTTCTCCCAGGTAGTCGGCGAAGTCGTGGATCGCACGCCGGCCCCTGCGCAGGTCGTCCGCGACGAGAGCGCTGGCACCGAAGAGATACGCGATGTCGTCGGACCACTTCGCCAGCTGTTCGTGGTCTTGCCGCGGAGCTCCGAGCAACTCGGTGATGACCATCGACGGCAGCGGGCGCGCGAACTCCTCGATCAGGTCGTGCCGGCGGGACCATCTCGACAGGAGAGTGTCGATCGCGTTCTGGATGACCGGCACCAGGAGGTCCCTGGAGAACAGGTCGCACACCGCGTTCATGTGGCGCCGGCGCATCTGGTGCTCGTGACCGTCGAAGAAGGCAACCCATCGGGACAGAACAGGAACGATGTCCGCGAACTCCTGGCGTTGCTCCGGCGGGAGAGCTTTGATGGGAAGCGTGGCACGGTTGTTGGTCAGGCGAGGATCTTTGAGCAGTGCGACGACATCCTCGTAGGAGAAGATGACCCAGGAACCACCGTACATGGACGAGTGGTGAACGGGGTCCGTGCGTCGCAGACCGGAGTAGGTGGGGTACGGATCAGGTACGAGCTCCAGGTTGCTCAGGGAGAACAGGTCGGTCCCCAGCGTGCTCCCAGCGGTCACGAACGACCTCCCGCCTGAGTTCTGGCGTCGATGGCGCGAGCGAGCAACCGCTGCGCGCTGGCGTAGCCGACCTGGTGGTTGCCGATCTGCTGGGCCGTGAGCCGGGCGACCTCGTCGTTGAGCGCGATCGGGTCACCAGCGGCCTCGGCGAGAAGGCTGATGTGGCAACAGGTGTCGAAGATGGTGAACCACCAGACGGCGGCGTCGAGCGTCTCCGCGACGGCGACGAGACCGTGGTTGCGCAGGATCACGCCCTTGGCATCACCGAGCGCGGCGGCGATCTGCTTGCCTTCCACGCGGTCGAACACGATGCCGGTGAAGTCGTCGAAGATCGCGTGGTCCTCGTAGAACGCGGTGTGGTCCTGGGTGATGGGTTCCAGGAGCTTGCCGAGGCTCGAATAGGCGCGACCGTAGGTGGTGTGCAGGTGAATCGCCGCTTGGGTGTCCGGGCGCGCCGCGTGGATCTCGGCGTGGATGGAGAAAGCGGGAAGGTTGACGACGCCGTTTCCCTCCACGGTGAGTCCGGTCGCCCCGTCGACGCGGATGAGCTGGTCGGGCGTCATGTGCGCGAACGGCACCGTGATCGGATTGGTCCAGAACGTCCCGGTGTCCTCCGGGTCCCGCACCGTGATGATCCCGGCGATGCCCTCGTCGAAACCAAGGCTCGCGAAATGCCAGAACGCCGCGCACAGGCGCGACTTGAGGTACGTACGCTCCTCGGCGGTGTTGTCGAAGGTCGCCTCTGGCAGAAACTGGTTGTCTGCGGCCTGAGCGGATTTCGTCACGGTCTTCTCCTCGATGAAACCGGATCTCGGTTCGTCAGTTGGTTTCTTTGGCCCACGTGTCGAGCACGGCGCGGATGTCCCCCGCGTACTGCCGTTCCGACTTGAGGTAGGTGCCGTGGCGGCCGAACGACCAGCCGAACACGGTGAACTCGTTGCGACTGACCGGAATGTCGCCGAAGAAGCCGGTGAGCCGTGTCGGCAACGGTGGCAACGTCTCGACGGGTACGTCGAGGACGGAGACCCCGACGTCGAACGCCTTGCCGGTGGTGGCGTCGACCCCGAGCGCGACGCAGTAGTCACGCGAGATGTGCTGGACGACGGTGTCGGCGGTGGCCGGATCGACGGGCGCGCCTCCTGCCAGCCTGACATGGCGATCAAGGTCCGAACGGGACAGCGATCCGTCGATGTCGAAGTCCAGCACCACCGATCCCTGTCGCCAGTCGACGGCGGCGAAGCTGATCCGTCGCAGGTTCAGCTCGGCGAACTCGCCGATGCGGTTCGTGAGCACGGCCGGGACGCCGGGGGCACCGAGGATCTCGTCGTGCGGCCGTTTGGTGCCGAAGTAGAACCAGGTCTTCGTCAGGCCGAAGTCCGAGTCGAACGAGCACGAGTGGCGCGTCCTGCCGTCGTACAACCCGCCCCATGCCCGTGCCAGTGGGAGCAGAGGGTGATCAGCGGGCAGAAGGCCTGCGGCGAGGGCGCGTTCGGTGGTGTCGATCGGTGACGTGGGAAAGATCCGGTAGGACAGCGGGGCCTGTGCCTGATCGGTGCTGCGCCACAGAACCGAACCGGAGAGAAACGGCTCGGGAAACGCGGTGAAGACGTCCGACGCCGTGTGCGGGTCGCAGGGAGCGCCGATCGCGGCGGCGGTCCTGCTGACGTCCCGCTGGAAGTCCTCGGCGGTGAAGTCGTGAAGATCGGACATGCGGCTCCTGTCGACGTACGTGCTTCAGCACGCGCTGAAACAGCATCACCAAGCGGGAAGGGAGAACGGAGACGCCGACACGTCGGATGTTCGAGAGTGCGACATTCGCGTGCGGACAGATCAAGTACCTACGCCCATGCTCCCGGAGAATCAAGGCTGCATCAACCAAACCTCAGCTTGACGTCAGAAGGTCTGTTGAGTGCGAACGATTTCGTCGATGTGTTGCGGTGGCGGCAGAAGTGCCTGCTCCGATGGGCTTGAGGTGCGGAGGCGGACAGCGAGCGTACGTACGCTGTGCTGGCGACGTATCTCGTTTGAGAGGGCGCGAGGGGAGCTCACGAGCTGTACGAAGTGTGCCCGAATTGTTCCCGGTGTTGCCTTTGTTGTCCGCCGATGGCGGCGATGTCATTGCTGAGCGAAGCCATGGGGCAACGCGTTGTGCTGCCTGCTGAGCTTGTGTGGTCCGGAGGATTCCGAGGCGGAGGGCTCGCCCGGGTCGGGTTTGGATTGCTGGGGTAGGGCGGCGTGAGGCTGTGGCGGCCCTTTGAATCGGGGAACTGGTGT
The DNA here is from genome assembly GCF_033794685.1 of Streptomyces sp. ID05-26A. Lineage (NCBI taxonomy): Bacteria > Bacillati > Actinomycetota > Actinomycetes > Kitasatosporales > Streptomycetaceae > Streptomyces > Streptomyces sp. ID05-26A. The sequence goes on along the minus strand of NZ_JARAYZ010000007.1, from coordinate 341,187 downwards.
CGCGCCCCGCTGACGTGGACCTGCGTGCCCGAGCTGACGGGACTTGAGCCCGGAAGAGTCTTCTGATCAGCGCGTTGAGTCCTCCGGTCCGCGTCTTAAGAAGGTCTGGAGAACCTGATCGCAGTCTTGGACCTGTCAGCCAGGCCAGACAGGCGAAGCTCAACCAGGTGAGGGAGGCGGCCGTGAAGGAAGTCCGCGTCAGAGTTCGCGCAGCCGATCCGGTCAGTGAAGCCGGTCTGGCCAGCATGTTGCGGACGCAACAGGCGATCCACGTGCTGGAGACCGATCGGCCGGGTGACGAAGCCGCTGATGTGCTGGTGCTTTCGGCAGATCGCCTGAAGCCGGACCTGGTGCTGTCGCTGAGGCGTGCGGCCCAGACCGGTGGTACACCGGTGGTGCTGGTGATCAAGGAGATCACGCAGGAGGAGCTGTTCACCGTCGTCGAGTGCGGGGTGATGGCGATCGTGCCCTGCCAGACCGTGACGGGTGAGCGGCTGGGCGACGCGGTGAGGGCCGCGGTGGGCGGGGCCGGCGCCCTTCCCTCGCGACTGCAGGGTGCGTTGATCAAGCACCTCGGGAAGCTGCAGCGGGAGGTTCTCGCTCCGCTGGGCCTCAACTCGGCCGGGCTCACGCCACGGGAGATCGACGTGCTTCGACTGATGGCGGATGGCCTGACCACCGAAGAGATCGCCGACAAGCTCTGCTATTCGGAGCGGACGATGAAGAACGTGGTTCACGGAGTGACCAGCAGGCTCAAACTGCGTAACCGCGCTCACGCGGTGGCGTACGCGATGCGAGCGGGACTCATCTGAGTCAGGTGCGGTTCGGTCAGTCGGATACTGCTGCGGCGAGAGGTTCGTGACATGAGTGAAGCGTGCGAAAGCGGGAATGACGGTCTGATCGACTCTTGGTTCTTGGCTGATCTTGGTGTGCTGATGGGCGGGGATGGCGCCGAGCAGGAGCCGGCCTCCCAGGAGTGACAGTGTGTACCGGCGCCGCGGCCAGGCGCAGTGGGTGCGGGTGGGCACCATGCCGGTCGAACGACACGCGACGGCTTCCGACTTCCGTGGATGATCGAGAAATGAGGTGGCTGCGCGAGAGAAAGTGACGAAGGCGAATTGGTCATCAGGGTGAAGTGAGTTACATCAGCAAGTGCAAGTACAGCAGGGGTGATTGAGAAATACGCCGCCGCGCTCGGCCTGAAAGGGTTGGGCGCGGCGGCGTGCTGGTGTGCTCCCACGACGAGCCGCGCCGATCGGACGGCGCCGCGTGGACGGTCTGCGTCGGCGGTTCGTCCGGCCGCGACGGGTGATGGCCCGTGCGTGCTCGGTGATGGGCGGCGCTGCCGTCCCCGGCGTTGGAAACACTCTGCTCGTGATCCTCGATAACGAGGCACTGGATCAGTAGTCTCCAGTGGAGCAGAAACGTGAGGACGCTTATGTCCGTGCGCGCGGTGAAGCGTGGGTTGTTGTCGCAGGTGCAGGTGTTCGGACCGGTGCGGGCGTGGCGGGGAAGTCAGGAGGTCGCGCTCGGTTCCGGTCAGGCCCAGGCGATCTTCGCCATGCTCGCGCTCCGCGCGGGCAGAGTCGTGCAGACCGACGAACTCGTCGCCGGGCTCTGGGGAGACGTGGCGCCGGTGTCGGGCCGGGGCATTCTGCACACCCACATCTCGGCGTTGAGACGGGCGCTGGAGCCGCAGCGCGATCGCAACGCGTCGACTCTGCTGCTGTCGGAGGGCGCGGGCTACCTGCTGCGCCTGAACCACGATCAGGTCGACGCTTTCCGGTTCGTGGACGCCGAGGCTCTCGTCAGGACCCAGCTCGCGAACGAGTCGCCGGCGGCAGCTTTGGAGACAGTGGACGCGGCACTGGCCTTGTGGAGGGGCGAGCCGTTGTCCGGTGTCCCCGGCCCCTGGGCCGAGCACGAGCGCGGCAGGCTGGTCGAGGCGCATCGTTCGATGGTGGAGCACCGCGCGGAGGCGCTGCTGGCCATCGGCTGGTGGGATCAGGCGGTACACGAGCTCACCGCGTTCGTCACGGCGAACCCGTTCCGCGACAAGCCGCGGGAGATGCTGCTGCGGGCGTTGTACGAGGGCGGAAGGATCGCGGACGCACTGGAGTTCTTCCGCTCCACGCGCACCTTCTACATCAGCGAACTGGGCGTCGAGCCGGACGCTTCGTTGCGCGAGCTTCACGAGCGCATCCTGTCCGACGACCGCGATCTCGCGATCCCGCACGCGCCGTCGGAGGCGGAAGACGACAACGAGTCTCTCGCGTTGTTCGGTCGCGTGGAGGAACTCGCGGCCGTGAGAGCGGCGGTGTGGGACGTCGCGGAAGGAACCGGATCGGCCATTTGGGTAGAGGGCGAGATGGGGATCGGCAAGTCCGCGCTGCTGAGCGCGGCACTCTCACTCGCCGCGGCGAGGTCGTGCCAACGCGCGCAGGCCGTCGCGGACGAGCTGGGACAACGGTTTCCGCTGAATCTCGCGTTCGACTGCTTCGGGATCGACGCGCACACCTCGAACGAGCACAAGCTGGCCATCTGGCGGTCGGTGCACGACGACGCGCAGAGCGTGTCCCTCGGCGGCGGGCTGCCGATCTTCGGCACCATCGACAAGATCATCGGCTTGGCCGAGAACCTCTGCGCCAGAGGCCCGCTCGTGATCGTCCTGGACGACGTCCAGTGGGCGGACGAGGCGAGCCTGGAGGTGGCGCATCGCTTGTGCTCGCTGACCACGCATCTGCCACTGCTGGTGATCTGCGCCGCTCGCCCACTTCCTGCCAGGGCCGAGGTGACTCAGCTGCGCCTGGCCATGACGTCGGCGGGTGGCACGGTGCTCGACCTCGCGCCGCTGACCGAGCAGGCCGTCGACACCATGATCGGCGACCTCGTCGGCGCGCGTCCTGGCGCGGAGCTCAGCAGGATCGTCGAACGTGCGGCGGGCAACCCGCTGTTCCTGCGGGAGATGGCGGACATCCTGCTCCGTGACGAGGCCGTGCGGATCGAGTCAGGCACCGCGGAGGTGAGTTCGGCGACCTTCGAGCACGTGCCGGTCTCGTTGGTCGCCGCCGTCTCCATGCGCCTCGACTTCCTGTCGTCTCAGACCCGTGACGTGCTGAGCTGGGCCGCGTTGCTGGGAACCGAGTTCAGCGTCACCGATCTCGCGACGGTCAGCGAGCGCGGGGTGTCCGCGTTGTTGCCCGCCATCGAGGAGGCGTTCGCGGGCAGCGTGCTGCGCGAGGCGGGAAACCGGCTCGCCTTCCGGCACCCGCTCATCAGGCAGGCGATCTACGAGCGGATGCCGCTGGGGCTGCGGATCGGACTTCATCACCAGGCAGCCGAGATGCTCGCCAGATCCGGTGCCACCTCAAGCTTCGTGGCGGAGCAGGTGCTCGCGTCCGGCGAGACGAGCGAGTGGGTGGTCGAATGGCTTTCCGGAGCCGCGCCCGCCCTGACCTACCAGGCTCCTGTGGTCTGCATCGAGTTGCTGCGCCGTGCCCTTGATGCGGACGACACTTCCGAGGTCCACCGCGGAGTGCTGGCCGCACAGCTGAGCAGCGCGCTGTTCCGCGTCGGCCGCGACACCGAAGCCGAACAGCGCGCACGCCTGGCACTCAGACTGCTGGACGACCCGCACCAGGCGGCTGAGATGCGATGGATTCTCGCCTATCTGCCTTACCGCGCGTCGCGCGCTGCGGAAGCGATCACGGAGATCGAAACCGCACTCGCGGAGCCGGCACTGCCCGATCCTTGGAGAGGAAGGCTGCTGTCCCTGCTTTCGCTGGTGCAGCGGGCAGGACTCGGTGACCTGGACAAGTCGGTCGTCAGCGCGCGGGAGAGCATCTCGGAGGGCGAACGAGCGGACGATCCGTTCTCGATCGGGCAGTCCCTTGAGGTGCTCTGGCAAGTCGATGCGGTACGCCGTGACTACGGTCGCGCCGTGGGACACCTCGACCGGGCGCTGGCGGTGATCGGGACCGACGTGGGCCTGACCGACCTTCGTCTCGTCGTACTGGACAACCGCCTGTTCACCTTGCAGTGTCTCGATCGGCTGGACGACGCCAGCGAGACGCTGCGCCTCGCGTTCGAGATCGCCGCTCAAAGGGGTGCTCCGGACGCGGGACTGCACGTCGCTGCGGCGGTGCACCATTTCTGGCTCGGCGACTGGAGTGAGTGCGCGGCCAGGCTCGGTCGGGTCATCGGCGGTTCCACCTTCACCGGGTTCGGACTGAGAGAAGGCGGTCCCGTGCTCCTCATGCACGGCGTGGGAGCGTTGATCGCGGTGCACCAGGATGACGATGCTGCGCTGAACGGGCACCTCGAAGCCGGTTTGAACCTACCGCTGGTGACGGCCGCCGATCGCGAGAACTGCGACTTCCTCATGGCCGCTCGCGCTCTGGCATCTGTGCGGTCGGGTGATCCGCACGCCGGAATCGCCGTGCTGGCGACGATCCTCGACACCAAGTACGCGCAGATGATGCTGAGGCATCAGTGGTTGCCCGACCTCGTACGGCTTTCCCTCGAAGTCGGCGACACGAAGACCGCGCTGGCGGCGGTGGAGGCCTGCGAGGCGGAGGCGACGATGGAACCGACGCCGGCACGTGCCTCCGCCGCCGCACGGCGTTGCCGCGCGCTGGTGGACTCCGACGCGCGGGAGCTCGCGTCCGTGGCGAAGCACTACCGGCAGGTGGGCAGAAAGGTGGAGCTGGGGTACACGCTTGAGGATCTCGCGGTGGTTCATCAGGCGATGGGGAACGCGGACGAATGCCGGACCGCCGCGCGGCAGGCCGCCGTCATTTACGGTGAGCTGCATGCCAGATGGGATCTCAAACGTATGCGGACCCGGCTTAACGGTGTGACGACGGCATGAGTCCGGTCATCACCTTGCCGGGGAACTGTCGTCGGTGTGGGCGTCGGCGCCTGCCGGACCTGCTGCCGCCTGCTGAACCCGCGCACGCGCCCGACTGATATCCCATGTCGCGCCGAGCTCCTCGTAGGCGGAAATCGCCTGGTGTAGCGCGGCCATCGCCTCCTGCGGCTCATCGACCTCAGCCAGGACGACCGCGATGTCCTCCGTTGCCTCGGCCGCATCGAGCCACCGGCCGGCGCCTTGGCAGTGGTCGATCGCAGTACGGAGCAGTGCGGCATCACGGTCGACAAGACCGCGGCATCGCGCGTGAGCGACGAATGCTCCGGCGGGAACCACTTCTTTCGAGGCCTCCACGTCACAAAGTTCCAGGACACGGCGGCTCACGTCGGCGGCGCCGAGGTCGAGCGCGAGTCGGAGAACGAGCGGCAGCCACTGCGCGCGGGCGACCGGCGTCTCCTCCTGGTCGAGAAGGGACCGCAGCGTGGTGAGCGCGTCCTCCTTGCTGCCCTCGAGTTCGTGCACAAGAGCCAGGGCCACCGTGGGGATGCCGTGGTGTTCCAAGACGGCCGCCGATCTCGGCCCCCGCGCGGTCGCGATGTTCAAATGGTGCAAGGCGGCAGCGTGATCGTTGCGCCGCACGGAGATGATGGACGCCATTGCGTGCGGTGTCACTGTGAATCCCGGCGCCCTCAGCTCGAGTGAACCGGACGAGGTGTCCGCGAAGTCGAACACGCGACGCCAGCGACCAGTCTGGTAGTCATGGACGATGTCTGCGGCACCAGGATCACGTTCGAGGTTGAGCAGGGAGAACCGTTGACTCTCCGCGAGACCGGCCTTCAGGTGGTTCGCGTTGCCGAGTCGATCTGCGGCGGCCAGGGCCCGTTCGATGTGGGACAGCGACGTCAGGTGGTCGCGCTGGACTGTGCGAACACACCACATCGCGTGCTCGGCGAAGACGGTCGCACGGTCGTCGGAGGCGTGCTGGATCGCGGAGGCGGCCGAGTCGAGCGCGACGGGAAGATCGCCGGCGTCGGCCGCGATCGTGGCCTTCTTGGCATGGAGCAACGCCGGCCAGGATGTTGTCTGATCCGCCTCGTCGAAGGCCTCCGTGATGAGACCGGTCGCGGCATCGAGGTCGCCGTCATGGTGACGTTCCTGGGCGAGCACCCACAGCATCTCGACTGTGAGGGCAGCGTCATGGGTGCGGGCGAGTACTTGCTGGGCGGCATCTCCGGCGGGGCGGCCGAGCTGGAACAAGGCTCGCGCGAGCACCAGCGTGAAGCTCTCCCGTTCGCCACCCTCGAGAGCCGCACTGGCAAGTAGCCTCGTCAGCAGTTCGGCGAGCACCTCAGCTGAGCATTCGAGCAGTTTCTCCGCGTTCCTCATGAGCCACGGGACCACCACCACGTTCGGCATCGTGGTAGTCGCGACGATGTGGCTGGCGATCTTGTGAGGTGGTGCGCCCATCCGCAGCAGGGCGGTCGCCGCGTCGTGATGCATGGCCTCTCGCACCGATGACGGCGTCGACTCGCGCAGACACAGCTGGACGATCGGATGCCGGAAGGCGAGATTGATTCCCGCGCTCGTCAGCAAACCCACTGCACAGGCCTCGTCGATCGCCTCCATCAGGGTGCTCATCGGGCGGGTCATCACCAGGGCTGCTTCCTTGATGGAGAACTCCGCCCCCAGAAGAGACGCGTGGCGGAGGACCTCAACGGTGCCCGGTGAGAGCGTGTCGAGGTGTCTGGTGAGGGAGGCCGTCAAGGACTGGGGCAGCCGGATCGGCGCATCGCGGGCGATCTCGCCGCCGCGAACCCCTGCCCAGGTGGGGTCGGCAAGCAGGCACCGGACCACCTCTTCGAGGTAGTGGGGGTTACCTCCGGCGAGGGTGATCGCTCGGCCCAGCCCCATGCCTTCCGTTCCCGCGATTCCGCTCGCGAGTTCCGCAATGGCGTCAGGCGAGAGTGGGCCGAGAGTGATGTGATCGCCGCCGGCGGCAGTGAACGCACGGCGCAGCCGGATGCACAGCCGTTCCCCGTGAACGAGCCTTGAGGCACACAACAACAGTATTGGCCGTTGCCCGGTCAGCCGCACAAGGCGGTGCAACACCAGCACGCTGGCCTCGTCGGCCCAGTGCACGTCGTCGATCACCAAGGCGAGTGGCTGATCCGCGCAGAGTTGGTCGACGAGATCGACGAGGCGATCGACGGCCACGAGTTCGGCGTCGGAGGCGCCGCCAGGAGAAGGAACGTTGTGGAGGGTGTCCAGGTCCCGTGCTGCCGCGACGCAACGTGGATCGGTCGATGTGGCGCTCACTCCGAGACACCGCAGGATCAAGCGGAACGCGAAGCGGTGCCCCAGTTCGTCGCCGGTCGCCGACAGCACACGAATCCCAGCGATGTCGGTAGCGGAGGTCAGGAGAGCCGTCTTACCGATGCCGGGTTCCCCATCGAGCCAGACGCATCCACCCCGTCCGCCGCGCAACCTCTCCATCGCGTCCAGCACCGGTCGGACCTCCGTGGCCCTGCCGACGAGCATCGGCCTCGTCGCAGCGATTTCGGTGGACTGCCGTGGCGGTGGAAGGCCGTTTTCGGAGCGAATCCGTTCGTAGAGGCTGGTGAGTTCCGCCCCTGGCTCGATTCCGAGCTCTTCGACGAGGTGCGACCGTGCTTGCGCGAACGTCGCCAACGCCTCGTCACGCCTGTCCAGTTGGTACAGCGCGGTCATGAACAGCGCCGTGATGTCCTCGCGTGCCGGGTGTTCGCGCACGAGCATGTCGAGGTCGGGCACAGCGTGCTCGGCCAACCCCGCGTCGAGCATGAGCTCAGCCCGCTTCTGCCGGGCCGCGAGCCGCAGGTCAAGCAGATGGACGCGGTAGACATCGGCGAACGGGCACGCGATGCCGTCGAGCGGTTCGCCTTCCCACAAGGCCAAAGCCCTGTCCAGTTCGGCGAGCGCGCCGTTCGCCTCCATGCGGTACGCGCTGTCGACGGATGTTTCGAATCGATGCGCGTCGATATCGTTTCGATCGATTCGGAGGGCATAGCCCGAACCAGCAGAAGCCAGCACAGTTGGGTCGGAACGCCGGGTGCGGTCCGGTTCGAGCACTCTGCGCAGCGACGACACGTAGGTGTAGATCGCGCTGTCGACACTGGCAGGAGCGGTGTCGCCCCACAACCCGTCAATGATCTCGTTGCGTGACACCACCTGCTCCGCGCGTGCTGCAAGCAGTGAGAGCATCGCGCGCATCCGAGGGGCGCCGAGGTCGACTGGCTCGTTGTCCCTGAACGCTCGTACCGGCCCGAGCAGCTTGATCGACAGATGCGCCACGCGTGTCAACACCTCGCCGGGGGAGAGCTTGGCGTCCAGGCCCGTCTGGCCCGACACCTGTTCCTCACCTGAAGCAGCGCCTCCAGTGACGCCCACTGGAGATAGCCACGTGTTGAGACGCTAGCCCGCTGTTCTGCGCGAATCAGGTGTCCGTGATCAGATGAACACGAACATTGCCCGAACAGTCAAGAATGGACATGGCCGGTTCTCTCGGGCCGAAACTATTGTTGGCTGTTCACCAGGTTGATGATTAGTTCGTCGATGTCTACCTGTTCGGAGCCGGGGCGGACCAGGGCGTACGTCTTGGCCAGGAAAAGAAGAAGATCCTCGGCGCGCGCGTGAAGCAATGCGTGCCCGTTGGGTGGTAGCAGCTCGACGGAGATGATCCCACGCGATAGCGGTTGCAGCCGGAAGTCACCGGCTCCTGCTGGTTCGAGCATGCCTTCAGTGAGCAGTGACCGTGCGACCAGCCACTTCACTGGTCGCAGCCGCTGAAGCGTCAACGTGAGCTCGACCGCGAAGGGGTCGCTCGCACGGTAGGCCATGTCGACGGTGATCGGTCTGGCGCCACCGTGTTCGTCCAGGAGCGTGAACTCCGCGCGATGGGTGCAAGTTTTGTCCATGAGACGCCGTTCGTCAGAGTTCAAGTACCAGTTCGGCAGCTCGGGCCGGTGAGCAGGGCCATTCGTCTCCGCACTCGTCGCACACGTCGCGGGGAGGAAGGCAGCAGTGATCGGACATCGTGGCTGCGGCAGTTCGGCGCCAACGAGCGATTCGAGCTTCCCACTCGTTGTCAGAAGACGGATGGTCCATCGTGCTCACACCTTCCGGATCGGCGGAACCGGCCCGGCGAGGTTGCTGGCCAGTCGGGTTCGGCTCTGGTGGTGACGTTCACCCCATCACCATGCGCCTTGGGTCTCCAGAGTTTCTAAAATCCGAAACTTAGGCATTCGGGCAGGTGGGAAGGCATGTCCTGGGGCCGCGGACTGCTGAGGGTGTACGAGGAAGACCGAGCTTGTGTGCTGTCAACCTTGAGGGGTCGTTGCCTGGCGCAGCGGCTCCGCGACCGCAGCACCGGCGGCTCGTCGCCGATCAGGCGCAGTTGGTTGGCAATGAATCGTTCGAGGATGTCCAGGGACAGCTGGGTGCAGCGATATGTTCGCTGCACCGTCGACTTGTCCTGGCGCTCGCCTGCGTACCGGGTTTGAGCCCGCCCGAGGCGAGGTTCGCTCGCATTGGTCTCGCCGGGCAGTGCGCTTCTCGCACCGATTGTCCGGTTCTCGGTCAAGGACGTGCTGGAGCACGCACGGGCGTTGCCACAGCCGCAGGCTGGCTTGAGCGAAGTGAGTGGTGCGGTCTGGCCGGACGTGTCTGCAGGAGGTTGTGCCGGGCAGAACGACCCAGCTGAACGGGATCTGCCAGGGCTGACCGTCGATCTGCTGCGCGGCGGCGAGATCGTGGTAAAGGTGATGACCGGTGACGACGGCCTATTCACCGCTTCGGGCCTGGCTTCCGGCCAGTACTCGGTGCGGTTGCCGGCAGATGACTTCGCGCTACCGTTCGAGGTTTGTCCTGATCGGGCCTGCGCTGATCACGCCGGTAGTCATCTCTTCGTGAAACTGGATCATGACCGGATTCGCGATCACGTTCATCGCCTCGGGGCGACGGAGTGGCAAGTGTTCAAGCGCGATATCGTGCCGCTGCTGGACCCGGTGCTGCTCACCGTGTTCATGACACTGTTGATCAATCTGTTGAAGATCTTCGAGCTGATCGCTTCGGGTTCGGTGCAGAAGGAGGCGAATGTGCTGGCGGTCGGTGCTCAACATCGAGGGGCGTGGCTTGTCGTCAGCGCGGCAGTCGTCGCGGCCTCTATGGCGTGGCAACGAGGCTGGACATGGCGATCCGGAAGGAGTAGCCGCAGCAGGAGGATCTGGTTCTGACTTGTTGCCGAAAGCGGCAGCAAGTTGAAGATCGCGATTGCGATCAGGGCCGAACGTCCAATGTGCCCGGCGATCGTCATCCTGCGCAGGCGGTTCGCACTGTTGGCCATCTTGTGGCTATCTCCGGCGACTTCCGTGAAGCGAGACCGGTCGCCACGGTCGGGGGAGGGGGTTCGTAGCGACCGGTCTCCAGGAAGGCTCGAGGCACTGTTTGGAAGAGGCGAGTGCCTGAGCTGCGAACGCGTCAAGAATATCGATTCGGCGTCGCGGCTTGCAAGGGCACATTCGCGCACATTTTTCTGTGTTAATCGCTTGAGTGGTTCGTCCGGGCATTATTGCTGGTGCGATCGGGTAGTTTTTCGTCAAAACTGGCTCGATCGTGGTTAGGGTGAGATCCCTGTGTGAGAAATTTTCGTGGAGGATGAGCGATGTTGAGCGCAGAGGGCTCGGCCGACCGATCCGTTGGCGAACTTATTTGCCGGGTCGCTCTGCTGATTGCGGTGGCAACAATCCCGGCGTTCGCTACGGTCGCAATCCTTGGATGGAGCGGGCTGCTGCTTTCCGTCCCCGCCGTGGTCGCGACGGCGACCATAGTGGAGATGCTCGGCGGCCTTGTGCGGAAACGGTCGTGAAGGTTGGTGCTGCAGGCAGGAAACGGCCCTGTTCGCTGAGATAGTGGCGCAGATCGTCTTTTGGTGCTCCTCGCGATGGTTGATCAGGCTGCGTGGATTCGCGTCGTCGGTATTCATGCGGCTGGGCGCAGGTCTATGCGTCTGCTTCTGGACTAAGGTTTTGTGATTCGCCATGCGTTTATGTGGGCAGGGCCATCCGCCATCGAATCATTGCCTCGTAGTGGTGTAGTCGTTCGTAGTCCTGGATATGGGGGAAGCGGTTGGTTATCCGTGCCGGAATCCGTTCCGCTACTCACCGCCTTGGTGGCACTGTGAGTCCGGTCATTTCAGTGGTTGTCTCTCGATCGAGCCATGCCGCTGCTTCGTGTTGCGAAACGAACGGGCTGTCGGCAGGCGTCGGGTTGACAGTCGGGAAGAACCACTGGCCAGCCGCAATGCCAACGCCCAGGACGTGGACGTACAAAGCCTTGCGCATCTGGTCAGCCTTCTGGTCCTGCGCGAGGCACTCGCGGGCGAAGAGTCTGATCAGGTCATGGAACTGCAGGCGTTGCGGTTCAGGCGTCACTGTCAGCAGTGACGCGCTCACCTGTTCGTGCAGCGCCGCGCCGATCTCCAGTGGTGACACGTCTGCCGCGACAGCGGCGAGGTCAGGGCCAAGGGTCGCACCGGGTATGAGCGCAAGACGCCGGAATACGCGCTGCGCAAGCGGGGGTCAGCCTGGGCAGCGACACCTCGAACGCCGACCGCAGGTGCAGGTCCCCCACAGACAACGAGTCCAGACGCACCCGTTCGTTGCGCAGTTGCCGCACCAGGTACGTGAGAGACCACGTTCGCCTGGTAGCGAGGCGGTTGCCGACGATCCGCAGCGCGAGCGGTAGGTTTCCGCACAGCGTTACGATTTCGCGGGCTGCCGTAGGATCTGCGCGCACGACCTCTGTGCCGACGATGGATGCCAGTAACTCCTCCGAGTCTTCTTCTGGCAGGACGTTCAGTGTGAGCCTGCGCGTGTTCTCGAGCCCCGCCAACACACGCCGACAGGTCACGATCGTCAAGCCGTGCTCGTCGGTGCAGATCAGCGGCCGCACCTGCTCCTCGTCGGCGGCATTGTCCAACAGCACAAGCATTCGCCGATCCCGCAGCAGCGTCCGGAGGAGCGACGCACGTTCGGTGAGTTTGGCAGGCAGCCGGTCGGGGATCACGCCGAGCGCGGTCAACATCCTTTCCAGCGCAGTGGCGGCGGCGACCGGTTGCTCGTCGACTCCGCGCAGGTCGAGTGCCAGGCAGCCGTCAGGAAAGCGGTCGGCGAGTCGATCGGAAGCCGCAACAGATCATTGGAACAGCCGCGCTGGTGATCCGCATCTGCACGCAGCGCTGGGCGTCCGCGCTCAACAAGGATCGCAACGGCGGCCGCACCAGCCACGACGTTGGCCCCGGTAGTGCAGCTGCGTATGGCACCGCCGTGCCCGCCGGCCTCACCTACAAGGTCAAGTCGGGTTGTCCTGACCTGCTGAAGCCCGAACCGCTCGCAGCTATTACCAAGGGTTCGTGGTCTCGGAGGTGAACTCCGTCGAGACCAACGGCCGCCATGTCTTCGTTTCGAGCGGAGGCAAGGCGCTCAGCGTGGGCATCGTTGCCTACGCGAGCGAAGAGGTGTCGGAGCGGCTGCCGCCGATGCTCTGCACCGGCGGCAAGCTGGATGTCGAGACCAAGGCAGGCGCGGCTGGCACAGTCGAGGATCAGACGTACTCGCTGCACGCCGTGGCGGGGCGGCGGAATGTGCGGAGTCGGTATTCGAAGTTGTTGTGGGACGGAGCCTTCGCGGCGTGCCGCGTTTCAGGACCAGCGCCATCGGAAGCCGACGACTGTGTTCTCAATAGACGGCAGGTATTTACGGATGAAGCCGTTCTGGACCAACACCCGTTCCTCATGGACCGGTTCCCCCTCGAACTGGTCCGCCCAGACGCACCACCACGCCGACGCGGGGGCAGGACCGGTGAACTCGACGGAGATGTCCACGTTCTCGCAGCGGGCGAACGCGGTTCGGCGCACCTCGGTGGCTTCAGCGTGAGTGTCGAGGTCCAGACCAGATATCGCCAACGGCACGGCGGCGGACAAGACACATGACACGGCGGCCAAGGCGAAGAACCGACCTGACGGTGTCGATGCGGTGTCGGGTTACGAAGGAAACAAGTGATGGGCTGGCAAAACGGTAGAGTTGCCTGGTGGGGCATATCAGGAGCGGGATGTGAAAGTGATGGTGGGCGGCCTGTTGTCGCCACTGAGCGATGCCGATGCCTTGGTTGGTCGAGAGTTCTTCCCGTTGCTCGTTTCGCTGCTCTGTGAAGCTGCCGAGCGAGCCAACCTGATCCGCGTTCAGGCTTGCGGCCGGCGGCCGCAAGCCTGGCGAAGCGCTCGGGGACGTTCATCGATCTCGTCGAGGGATGCCGTCGTGCGTCAGGACGTCCGCACGATCAGGCCGGTGTGCGGCCCGCCAGATGGTGCGCGGCCAGGTAGGCGGCGGTGAGGGCCGGTCCCAGGGTTGCCCCCGGCCCCGCGTACCCCCACGGGACCGCCGCCGCCGCGACGTTGCCCACGGCGTACAGGCCTGGCACCGGAGCGCCGGTCGCCGCCGAGAGGACCCGTGCCGTGGTGTCGACGTGCAGTCCACCCTTGGTGCCCAGGGCGCCGGGGTGCAGGCGGACGGCGTAGAACGGCGGCTTCTCCAGCGTTCCCAACGAAGGGTTGGGGCCGTGGCCGGGGTCGCCCCACTCCCGGTCCCAGCTCGTCGATCCCCGGCCGAAGTCCTCGTCGACCCCCGTGGTGGCGAAGTGGTTGAACCGCGTCACGGTCTCGCCGAGGGCGTCTGCGGGGACGCCGATGGCCTCCGCCAGTTCCTCCAGGCTCGCCGCCTGGACGAGCCAGGACGGGTCGGGTTCCGCGAGGCCGTCGGACGCCGTGCCCACCAACGGGTAGGTGTCGCGGAAGCACTGGTCCAGCACCAGCCACGCGGGCAGGTTGGGGGCGCCGTTGCTGTGCGTGCCGAAGGTCTCGGGCAGGTCGTAGTAGTTGAGTGCCTCGTTGGCGAACCTGCGGCCGTGCGCGTTCACGATGATCGCGTGCGGCAGGCCGCGCTCGACACGGCACATGATGTGTTTCGTGCCGCCGCCGCGCGGGGACTCGTGGCCACCGAGGTCGATGGCCGGGGTCCACCAGGCGTCGGCGAGACCGCGCACGTCGGCACCGGCGGCCTGGCCGGCCAGCAGTCCGTCGCCGTCGGCCACCGGCGCGCTGACCGGGTGGGTCAGCGGGCGGTCGAGGTGCTTGCGCTTGAGTTCCTCGTTCCACTCGAAGCCGCCGGTGGCGAGCACCACGCCCCGCCGTGCGCGGACCCGGCCGACGGACGCGGCGCGCACGCCCGTGACCGCGCCGGAGACGACGACGAGTGCTTCCAGGCCGCTGTTCACCCTGACGTCCGCGCGGGCTTCGAGGCAGCACGCGAGCAGCGCTCCGACCAGCGCGGCTCCCGCGCCGACCACGCCGTCGGCCAGGGGACGCAGGGCACTGCCCGCCTCCGGCCGCTTCAGATAGGCGCGGTTCCGGTAGAACGCCTTCTTGTCGGTGACCCAGGCCGCGGTGGTGCCCTGGCGCAGCGAGCCGGCCCAGGCGCCCAAGCGGGACAGTTCGAACGGTTCGGGGGTCAGCGAACGCCCGCCGTGCTTGGCTCCCGGCGCGGTGAAACGGTAGTCGAGAGTCGGGCCGACCGACGGGAACGGCTCGAACCGCAGCCCCTCCTCCCGTTCCAGGAAGGCGATCATCCGGTGGCCGTGTTCGGCGACCATGTCGAGCAACGCCGGGTCGCCGAGACCACGGGAGACGGCGTCGAGGTAGGCGCGGGTCTCCTCGACCGAGTCGTCCACCCCCGCCTCCGGCATGTGGTGGTTGGCCCCGATCCACAGGGTTCCCCCCGACACCGCCGACGTGCCACCCACCAGTTCCGTCTTCTCCAGCACGAGAACCGACAGGCCGGCCCGCGCCGAGACCAGGGCCGCGGTCAGTCCGGCCGCGCCGGTGCCCGCCACCACCACGTCGTACTCCGCGTCCCAGGCGGCGGGCGCGGTGTGCTCCACCCGTTCGACCATCACAAGGCTCCTCTCAGCGAGCGGACTGCCACATCACGAACGCCCCCGCCGTCGCGGCCACCGCGACGGCCAGCCAGGCGGCGCGGAAGCCGCTCTGCTCGACCAGCAGGCCGAACAGCAGCGGACCGGCCGACGCCCCCACCCCGGTGCCGAACTGGATCAGTCCCGTCGCCGCGCCGGAACCGGCCGGCCGCAGCGCGACCACGCCGACCAGCAGCAACGCGGGCCAGCCCCACACTCCCGCCGCGCTGAGCATCGCCCCCGCGATCCCGGTGGCCGGACTGCCTGCCGACAGCAGCACCAGTCCCGCCACTCCGGCGAGCAGCAGCACCGCCGCCGCGCGCAACGGCGGAAGCCCTCTCGCGTCCACCAGCCAGCCCGCGCCGACCCGTGCCAGCACGGCCGACCCGCCCGCCAGCGCGAGCACCAGGCCCGCTGCGCCGGCGGAGAGTCCCGACTCGGTGAGCGTGCGGACCGAGAACGTGGTCAGCGCACCGGTCGCGAGCGTCGCGAGGCTGGCCGCCGCCATCAGCGCGGCCATCCGCCGGGAACCGCCCGCCCGTCCCGCCGGCGCCGTGGGCACCGCCGTTCCGGTCGTCCTGCCCGCCGCGCCCGCCGCCAGCAGGACGGGCAGTGCCGCGAGGACGTACACCCAGCGCCACCCCGCCGTCAGCGCGACCAGCGGGACGGCGATCCCGGCGAGCACCGAGGCCACCGGGGACGACGACTGCTTGAGCCCGAACGCCAGCGCGTGCCGTGCGGGCCGCACCTCGTGAGCCAGCGCCAGGTTCGAGGCGGGAGACGCGAAGGCGTAGACGATCCCGCCGAGCGCGAGCCACACCAGCAGCTGCCCGTAGGACTCCGTCCACGCCGCCGTGGCGAGCAGGCAGGTCGCCGCCGC
Source organism: Streptomyces sp. ID05-26A (assembly GCF_033794685.1). Classification (NCBI taxonomy): domain Bacteria; kingdom Bacillati; phylum Actinomycetota; class Actinomycetes; order Kitasatosporales; family Streptomycetaceae; genus Streptomyces; species Streptomyces sp. ID05-26A. The sequence goes on along the minus strand of NZ_JARAYZ010000007.1, from coordinate 325,375 downwards.
GAGACCGCCCCAGCGGGTCGCCGTCCGCCAGCCGAGCCGGTCGGCCAGGCGCCCGGCCAGCGGAGCGCTGACGGCGGTGGCGGCCCAGAACAGTGCCGCCGCCGCGCCCAGATCCCGGTCGCCGTACCCCAGCTCGCGCTGCATCGGCACGGCGAGCGCGCCGAGCAGCAACGGGACGAGGACCGCGCCGCCGAGCAGGGCGCTGGCGGCCAGCATCGCCCGCAGCTCGGCCCTGGTCACCAGCCTGTGCCGCCGGCCGTCTTCTCCGACTTCCAGGACAGCAGCTTGCGTTCCAGCCAGTGCACGACGGCGGTGAGCACGAGGGCCAGCGCCATCAGCACCGCGATGCCGCCGAACACACCCGCGGTGTTGAACTGCCCGGACGCGCGGATGATCAGGTACCCCATGCCCCGGTTGGAGGCGACCATCTCACCGGTCACCGCCGCCACGAGCGCGTAGGGCACCGACACGTGCAGGCCGGCGATGATCCAGGTCATGGCGGACGGGATGGTGACCTTGGTGTGGACCTGCCAGCGGCTCGCCTTCATCACCTTCAGCACGCCGACCAGTTCCTGGTCCACGTCCCGCACACCGCTGTGGGTGTTGTAGAAGACCAGGAAGAACACGACGGTGATCACCAGGGCCAGCTTGGAGCCGAAGCCCAGACCGAACCACAGCATGAACAGCGGGATCAGGGCCAGCCGGGGAATCGCGTAGAGCGCGGCCAGGATCGGGCTGAGGATGTCGCTCAGAGTGCGGCTGGTACCCAGCACGAACCCCACGACCAGGCCGAGCGCGGCGCCGATCACGAACCCGACGAGGGTCTCCTGGAGCGTGACCGAGATGCTCGACAGCAGTACGCCCTGCTCGATCCTGTGCTTGCCGAAAATGCCGTCCGTGCAGGTCAAGCAGCATGGTGGTACTCGTTGAGGATGCCGCCCAGTCGCTGGTGTCGGCGGATGTCGAGCTGGGTGACTGCTGTCTGATCGGTGGTCGGATGTGGGAGCGCGTGTAGGGGTCGGGCGTTAGCGATGCCCTGGTGGGGTCGATGCGTGTTGTGGAACTGTTCGTACTCCCGCAGGGCGTGGAGCAGATGCTGTTGGTTCCAGACGAGGGTGCGGTCGAGGAGTTCGCGGCGGCAGCTCTGGATCCAGCGTTCCATGATCGCGTTCATCCGCGGAATGCGGACTCCGCTGAGGACAACCTGGATATCCGCATCGACGAAGATGGCATCGAATAGGGCAGGGAATTTCCCATCGCGGTCTCGGATCAGGAACCGTGCGGAGCTGCCCGCGTCTTCGAGGTCCATCACGAGGTTCTTCGCTGCCTGGGCGACCCACGCTGCGGTCGGGTGCGCCGTGGCGCCCAGAACGCGTATCCGGCGACTGCTGTGTTCGATGACCGCGAGCACGTACAGGCGGGTGCCGCTCAAGGTCGCGACTTCGAAGAAGTCACAGGCCAGCAGGGCTTCGGCCTGGGAATGGAGAAAGTCTGCCCAGGTGGTGGAGGTGCGATCGGGTGCCGGGTCGATGCCAGCGTCCTTGAGGATCTGCCACACCGTGGATGCGGCGATCTTGATGCCGAGTACGAGCAGTTCGCCGTGGATACGGCGGTAGCCCCAGGTGGAGTTCTCCCGTGCCAGACGCAATACCAGGAGCCGGATCGAGCGCACGGTCGGTGGACGGCCGGGGCGTTTGGGGCGAGATCTGGCCGCGTGGCTGCGGGCGAGCAGGTTTCGATGCCAGCGCAGCACCGTTTCCGGGCGTACCGGCAACTTGAACTGACGAAGCACTTTCGCCGGGAGCCGGTGCAGCAACGCCGCGAGGAACGCTCGATCGGCGGGGGAGAACCGAAGTTGAGTTTTGCCCAGTTGGCGTTCCAGGACGGTGATCTGGTGCCGTAGCACGAGGATCTCCATGTCCTTGTCCTGGTCGCTTATGGGTAGCAGGCGCAGTAGGGCGAACGCGTTGGTCACGCTGAGGTAGGCCAGTCGAGGCAGCATGGCTGGTCATCATGCCGTGCTCATCCGCAGCGGCATGATCACGACTGCATCCGCGCATGGGTCTCTGTGGACCCTCTGTCACCTGCATGGATGAGGTTTTCGGCAGGCACAGCGTCCCGCAGCGAGCTCACGGCGAGGTGGTTGGCGGTTCGGCGGCGCTGCCGAAAACGAGTCGGTCGTGTCGTCGGCACAGGAGTCAGGCCTTGTGTCGACGGCCGGGAGTTTCTCACCGGCTACCGCTGATCCGCGGCACAGCCAGCACTATCCGCCGGACGCGGACACCCGCACGACTCCTACCTGCACCTTTTCGCTGGCGCAGTGTCCCAGCGCGAAGCGAGATTCGCTCGGCGATGGCGGGTGCTTGCGGACCGGTGTAGCACCCTGGACAAGGTTGTGCGATGCTCGGAACAAGGTCCGGCCCGCACCCCCCCAGGCGCGCCGGACCTTCCTATGTCGGGCCTACGGTGAGCCCCATGTGGTGGTGGCGACGGAACCGGCTCGGCGGCGACGACATGGGCAACGAGCAGGAAGTTCAACGGCCTGGGCTGCCGCAGTTGTCCGCGCGGGCGATGGCGGAAGACTGGCTGCGGGCGCTGACGATCACCCACGAACCTGGGATCGACCCGAAGCAGGCGATGGAGGCGGTAGCGCAGGTCAACCAGCCGGAAACCTTGCGCCTGACGATCCGCACCCCGTTGCCGGCGGCGGACCGGCAGGTCCTGGACGACATGCTGGCCTGGGACACCGAGGCGCGCAGCCGCCAAGCCGGTGTGCATCTGCTGCTCGACGGCATCCTGATCGACATGGTGGCCGGGGCTACCGGTCAGGACCGCGCCGCGGTCATCCAGCGCCTGGCAATCGCCGTCGAACGCCTGTTGCCACCGGAATAGCCGCGCGGTTCATCTGCTCGTTTCCAGGTGCAGACAAAGGCCAGAGACGAGGCGATTATTCACCTGTTCGTGTGGGAGCCGCTGGTGGTGATGGCGGAGGCTGAACTTGACCTACCCGCCCGGCGAACGTACTGAGCTCAGGTGACTGATCAGTTCAGCGTGTTGGTCGCCGTGGTCGTGGGGTCGCGAACAGGACGGCGGGATCGTCGGTCAGCCAGAACGCGAGGGTCTTCCGGAGGCAGGGGAGAGCGCGGCGAACGTGAGGCCCCATTTTGCCTCTTGGGTTCTGGTCCACGGCATCGGCGGTCTCGGAGACTTCGACGCGGGGCACGTAGAGCCGGCGGTGGTAGATCTCGATGGCTGTTGCGGGCCGACCGGCGCATAGGTGAACAGTCGCCGGCGTGTGATCTTCGGCTGACGGCCGGTCTCGACGGGTTCGGTGCTGGTGTGCGGCTGCACGTAACCGCGAACGTCCCGGCGGGGTGCGGCGGGGCCGTAGTCGGGTGCGGGGCTGGGGTTGCCGTACTGGTCTTCGACTTCCAGGGATCGACGAGGGTCACGAGGTGCGGAAGCTGCGATGGGCTACGTCCTTTACGTAACCAGTACCGCCTACCAGGCGATACATCACCTACTGGCAGGTAGGGATGAGGTGTGTGATGGGGGAAGGGGACGTGTCGGGCGCTGGGGCGCGGACCGTGCTGGTGCTGGCGGTGGGGGTGCTGCTGGCGGTCGGGGTGGTCAACGTGCTGATCGCGGTGACCGAGTCGGTGCTGTGGCCGGTGTTCGTCGGCGTGGGCTGGGTGGGCGTCGCGGCCGGCGTGACCATCTGGGCTGACGCGGCGGCTACATCCAGGTCGAGAAGGCCACGTGCGGTACCGGTATCGGTGGCCGCAGAAGTGCCAGCTCATCGGGTGTGAAGTACAAGCCGCTGCTGTCGTGGGCCAGCGTGCGGGCGTGCCCGCCGATCGCCTCCTCCCTCAGGCCCTCCGGTGGAGTGGCCAGCGCACGCAGGGCGGCGGCGCTGAACCACTCCGTACCGCCGTGGCAGGCGGTGGGTCGACCATCGAGGAGGCGTCCGCGCACAGCACCGTGACGCGGGCGCGTTCGGCTTCTGCTCCGTGCGGGCTTGTACGTCATCGGCGGTGGCCAGCGGAGCTGGTGCGGGTGTGGTGACGCGACCACCACCCGCAGAGACGATCAGCCGGTCAGATCGGGGGGCGCGGGGCGGGACCAGTCGGTGCGGTGGTCCAGGTTGGCGGCGGCGACGTTGCCCGCCTCGGTCACCTCGGCCGCGCCGGCATCAACGACGGTGCCGCGTTCGGCGGCAGGAAGCTTGAACCAACCCGCGCAGCCGTTCACACACGGGTGCCTCATCTCGGTCAAGGACAGCGCGCCACCCGGACCGGGCACCGGCTGCTGCCAGGTCATCGTGCCCGTGTCATCGCACAGGTCACAGGCTTGGTCGCGCTCCACACCCCTGAGCATCCCTCAATGATCACTTTTGTCCGAATCGCGTCACCCGATCGGGCTAACAGCCGGTTAATGGCTCGTTTAAGGTTGTTCGCCTCCCGTAGGCGCATGGCGAGCGCGAGCAGCATGACGGCCACGGGGCGGATATGGCGTGGCGCCCGTCCCAGCACGGCGAGAATTCGCCTGAGCGGCGTACCGGATTGACGCCCCAATGCCAGCCGCCATTTCGGCGTGCCCGGTGGTCCTGGAGACTGCTCTCCGGGGCCACCATCCCTTTCGTGGTCAGGCCGGGGGCTGTTCCTTGGCCGGCTCGGCCGCCGCCCGTGCGCACGCCGTATTCGGCGGGCAGTCCGCGCAGCCCGTCGGCAGTGGCCTTGTCAGTCACCTCGGCCTCACCGTCCATCAAGACGACGCCGAGGTCGTGCACAACGAGTTCCTTGTAGACCCTGGAAGTTCGATAGGTTTGCCCCGGGAAACTGGCCCACCGCCACGCCGTCTTCCTTGGGTGGCTTCGGAGACGCCCACAGCACGCCAGCCACGGACTCCCACGGCGTGAGCTGACGTCCCTGCGTGTCAACGAAATCGTCTTTGTCCAGCCGAGCGCGTACCGGCGCGGCATCGCGTGATATCCGGCACTGATCATCATGTCCGTGGCGATCTTGCACGTTGCGTCGGACAGCGGGAGAACGCTGATCAGCTTGCGTGCCGACTCGATTTGGCCTCGCTGGTCACCGAGGTGAGCGAGGACTGCACGTCGTTGACGTATACCGGGAGATCGTCGAGCTTAGCCATCAACTCCACGGCCGTACGGACGTAACTGGCATTACGGCACAGTTGAGTCTGGTGACGATGCTCGTGCGGCGCGATGACAAGACGTGCGCGATCGAGCTGCTGAAGCTCCTGACGATGGTTGACGAAATCGTGGCTACGCCTGATGAGGCACAGCGGCTGCCGTTCAGTGTGGAGTCCACATAGTTCGTGATCATGAAGCTGCTGCAGCGCCATCTCAGCCGATGGCGTTTTCTGTAATGGTGGCAGCTAGATCCGCTACTCCTTCGGATGGCGGCATCGCCCTTGGCGGCTCTTGAGCGCTTCTTCTGCCTAGCCAGCGCGAGCCAACTAACTCAGCGGTGCGGATGCATCTGAAGGCGGAACGGGTTGTAGCGGCGGCTCGGCGGAGTTGTACGGAGGTGTCAGCTCGGCGGAGACGTCGGGAGGTGCAGGGTCCACAGGCGCGATCGCTTTCGGCTGTTCGCGAGCGGCGGTCGCCTGGATCGGCGGATCTGTAGGGGAAGGACGACCAGGCTCGCCGACGTCAGCGCGTCCTTCCGCAATCGCGATTGCCCGCGCGACAGTGAGAGCGCCTTCGGGGCCGTGAGTTTTCACAACCTCGCGCAGAAACCTCCGTCGACCGGCGTTGTCCCACCAGTCGACCGTCCGGGTCAGGAACCCGCGCCCACCAATCAGGCCGCCAAGGGCCGTCGTCCACCAAGGCATCCGAACGCACACTCCACCTGCGCCGGCCCCGAGTGGCCAGCGGTGACGTGTCATATTCGGGTCTTGGTCTTGGTCTTGTGCAGGTGGTAAGGCTGCGTAGCCGCTTCTACTCGGCGAAGCGGGTGGAGCTGGAGTGGGTGGTGAGCCACTTCTCAGGGCGTGGTGCCGAGCTGGGACGTCTTTGGCGTTCCGCCCTACGCGGCTTCCCGTTTGGTGAAACGGGAGCCCTGGTCACGGCGAGGGTACCGCGCAGTTCCGCATCGCACCTCAGCCCGGTCATCAGCGCCGAATGGATCTGCAGCTGTTCAGGTCCTGCCATGGGCAAGGTCCTTTACGTAACCCGTGCCGCTCACCAGGCGATACACCCCTATACCGGCGAGTAGTGGAAGGGGCACGGGATGGAGGAAGGGGTCGTGTTCGGGTGCCTGGGCGCGGACCGTGCTCGTCTTGGCGGTGGGCGCGCTGCTGGCGGCCGGGGTGATCAACGTGCTGATCGCGGTGACCGAGGCGGTGCTCTGGCCCGTGGGCGTCGGCGTGGGCTGGGTGGTCGTGGCGGCCGGCGTGAGCACCTGGGCCGACACGGCGGCTACGTCCAGATTCAGAACACCCCGCGCGGCACCGGAAGGGGTGGCCGCAGCAGAGGCAGTTCGTCAGCGGTGAAGTACGCCACGCGGTCTGTGCATGATTGGCGACGGCGCGGACGATGCGCTGCTGTGCGGTGTAGAGCTGGGCGTTCATCGGCGTGGGTGCGGTGCGGTCACGGGTACCACCGCCAGGTCACCCGGTCGGGGACTTGCCGTGCCGGAACGCGGTGGGGGTCGCAGAATCCGTGGGGTGGAAGCCTCTGACCGCGTGTTGCTGATCGACCTGGAGAACGCCGTGGGCACGATCCACGTGCGTTCGCGCATCCTGCGTGCGAAGGTCCACGCCCTCCTACAGGCGGTCGGGCCGGTGCACCACGCCCTGGCCAGTTACGCCCAAGCCGATCCGGTCGGAGACACGGTCGTGAGCGTGCTCGCCGAGCTGGGTGTTGCGGCCTGGCGGGTAGAGCAGCACGACAACGCCGCCGAATTCGCACTGATCAGCCACGCGCGCTACGCCTATCAGCAGGGTTGCCGCACGTTCGCTGTCGCCTCAGCGGACCGTGCGTTCACCGCGCTGGCCGATCTCGGCGCGTTCGACGTCCTCGCGTGGGAGGGACAGCAGGTGTCGGCCAAGCTCGAAGACCGAGCCCAGAGCGTGATCCGCGTAGCGCGACCGACACCTATTGATCCCGTACCGGCTCAATGAACTGCGCGGAGGGAAGACCCGCCCGCCCAGTCCAGCAGTTCGAGTTCGGGAAGTTGCTTGTTGTGCAGCCGGGTGAGCGGGGCACCCACTGCTCGGGAGTCAGTTCGAATTTTGTGGAAATGGCTAGTACCTCCACAGGGCTGACGTCGATCGAACCGCTCAAGTGACAACATGTCCGATCACTTTGCCGCTTGGATCGAACCTGGACTGTCGTTCGTCGGACGCAATTGGCGCTCGGGCTCGCGCTCTGAGCCTGGGAAGCGCCGCCTCTCGGGCTGCCGTTGTCGGCGCTGCGACATCAAGCTGTCGCAGGGCATCCGCAGGGGGAAGCCGCGACGGAGCAGGTCGACTGAGAAGTAAGCGTTGAGGTTGAGTCTCAGCCGTACTACACGTGCGCGCCGCCCATCGGACCCGGCGCCACTGTCACGGTGCTGCCAACGGCGGGCAGGGCCCCCCTCCTCGGGGGTGTCACGTCGCCCGTCCGGATGTGTCGGGGGTGCCCGGTAGCGTTGCTGCTTTCGGTTTCGTCGAACAGGAAGTCATGCCGATGCAGGTCAAGCTTCGCGACCACGAGTGGTCGATCGGAGATCGGATCGGGGAAGGCGGCTACGGCCAGGTCTACGAGGCGACGTCGGCGCAGGGTGAGCAGGCCGTCGCGAAGCTCGTCCCCAAAGAGCCGGGTGCGGAGCGCGAAGCGCTGTTCGGCAACGACCTGTCCGGTGTCCGGCACGTCGTGCCCGTGATCGACCAGGGCGAGACCGAGAACCACTGGGTGCTGGTGATGTCTCGCGCGCAGAAGTCCCTCAAGGAGCACCTCGACGAGCGCGGCGGGCCGTTCGACACGGCCGAGGCGGTATCGATCCTGACCGACATCGCCGAGACACTGGCCGACCTGGACGGCCGCGTGGTGCACCGCGACCTCAAGCCGGCGAACGTGCTGCTACTGGAGGACCGCTGGTGCCTGGCGGACTTCGGCATTGCCCGGTATGCCGACGCCGCCACCGCGACGGTGACGCGCAAGTACGCGGGTTCGCCACCGTACGTCGCACCGGAACGGTGGCGTGGTGAGCGTGCGACGAGCGTGACCGACGTCTACTCGTTGGGCGTGATCGCCTACGAGCTGCTGGCGGGCAAGCGGCCGTTCGTCGGCACGGACGACGAGGTGCGGCGCCAGCACCTTGAGGAGATGCCGGCCCACCTGGAGGCCGTTCCGGCGCTGCTGGCGGCGCTGGTGGAGGAGTGCCTGACCAAGGCTGCGGCGGCTCGTCCGAGGCCGGCCAACGTGGTGACCAGGCTGACGAAGATCGAGCAGCAGATACCCGCCGGTGGCTTGGCTCGTCTGCAGGAAGCCAACCGCGCCGAGGCCATCCGCCGCGGCGAAGCGGCCCGCGACGCGTCACGAGCTCGCACGGAAGCGGAGAGCAGACAGGAGCTCTTCGCCGCGGCCAAGGCGAACCTGGACCGGGTATCGGCGATGTTCAAGGAGGCTGTGCTCGACGCCGCCCCCACAGCGAGGCAGATGCGCCTCATAGGCGACGGCAGGGCACTCGACGCCACCCTCACCTCGGCGGAGGCGCGTTCTATCGGCGGCGGCTGGGCGCTGAATCTGGGCGACGCCGTGCTGAGCATCTCTGATGCCACAGCGACCTCGGCGAACCCGTGGGGCAAGTGGCAGCCGCCGGCGTTCAGTGTGATCGCGCACGCCGAGGTCACCATCCGGATCCCCCCAAGCCGGTTCGAGTACGAAGGCCGTCAGCACTCACTGTGGTACTGCGATGCCCACGAGACCGGCTACTTCCAGTGGTTCGAGACGGCGTTCATGGTCGCCGCGCACGTCCCCAAGCGTGGTCGGCTTGATCCGTTCGCGATAGATCCCAGCGAGCACGCGGCCAAAGCGATCGGATCCGGCATGGCCGAGTGGCAGTTGGCGTGGCCGTTCACCCCGCTGGGAGTCGGCGACATGGACGAGTTCGTGACTCGGTGGGCCGGATGGTTCGGCGATGGCGCGACCGGCCAGCTTCGGCACCCAAGCCACATGCCCGACCGTTCGCCGGACGGCAGCTGGCGCAAGAACTAACGCAGCGATCGACCCCGTGCGGACGGCCGCAGCAAGTCGCTAACCGCGCCGGGGGACCGGGCATGACGCACCCTCGCGGCTAGCCCGACCAGGTCTACACGTCGTACATCCCCGGCGGTGGCGCTGTAGCCCCTCTTGCGCAGCCTTTGATCTGCACAAATTGAGTTGTCCACAGATGGCGATTTATCCACAGATCGGCGATCGGTCCCGCCATCCTGTCGGGTTCCTGCCCAACACTGCAAAGGCTTGAAGGGGGTCACGCGCCCGGACTGCTGTCGTCTGGCAGGATTGGGCGTGGGGAGCTTCGAGGTCGCCTTCTTATGCGTAGACGCATCGTGACGATGTGAACGCGCTTGGTGATAACCGCAGCTAGTCCCCCTTCAACGCCTGCCGCATTGGGTTGAAGGGACCGTCCATGAAGGACACGTTGATCTTTAGTGTCGGCGCTGTCTATGCGCTGCTCGTCGGCTACTCCGGCTACAAGGCCGTATCGGCAGCGAGCAACGAGGAACGAATTGCTGCATATAAGGTGCTCAGGCTTGCCTTGGCGGCAGGGACCGGCGTCAGCGTCGTAACTCTGGCTGTGCTTCACCAGGCGGGCGTGCTGTGACGTTAGCCTGCCGTGGAATCGGGTCTTGGTTTTGGTCCTTCGGTGAGTGTCTGCCTGCGGCGTGCGTTGCGAGGTCCGCGGGCATGGATCGACGCCTCATCCGTGTAGGTTTCATGCCTCTCGTGATTGCCTCTTGTACTCCTACGTGGTGATCCGGCTACTAAGGGCCTCGTTGAGGTCGGTGATTGCTGAGGAACATGGTCTGGTCTGGCGTTTCATCTTTCTGTCGGACCCCACCGCTATCTTGCACACTCGTAGTAGCCAACGGTGATCGGTAGATAGCACGAGCGTGCAAGCAGACTATGTCTATGTGATTGGCGGCGAGGAGTGCCCGCGGGTCAAGATCGGGCATTCCAAGGCGCCTGAGCATCGTCTAGAACTCCTTGGGGACTCCGAAGTCGTAGAGTCGGTGCGCCGTCTCGTTGCCGAACTTCCAGATGAAGAGGGGTAACGACGTCGACTTGTGCCCTGCCTGGGCCGCGCTGATAGAAGGACGGTTGATGAAGTTGAAGCGGCCGGTCAGGTTGTCGGAGCGGGATGGCGGAGAGTGATCCGACTGACAACCTGAGTGTGCACTTACCGGTCGGCACTCGGGCTGACTGGCCACACGGTGCGGTTACCTTCGTGGCGGCGCAGCCGTACCGTGCTGAAGTCCGGTCGACTGGCGAAGGAAGCGTTCTCGAAGCTGGCTTCGCCGGCGAGCGTGGTTATCCGAAACCACACATCATCGGAGAACGCCGCGCCCGCAAGCCATAGGTCTGCGGCGAACACCGCTAGATCGAACGATGTCGTCCGACCGAATCTGGCCATGCGGAACCATGCGTGGTGACCGAAGCGAGCCCTCGAGAATTGGACGTGGCTGTGAAACAGCGTGTCGCCGAATCCTGCGATCAGGTGAAAGTTCGCTTGAATGAAACTTGCGGAGCCGGTGAAGACGGCATCGTTGAACGCTGCAATACCCCTGAATTCGGCTGATTCAAATATTGCGCGCCCTGTAAAACTCGTCTCGCAAAACCAAGATGTACCTGCAAAGACGGACTGTCGGAACGAAGCGGTGTGCGCGAATAAAGCGTTGTCGAACGACGCATCGGTGGGGAAGGTTGCGGAGTCGAAGTACGCATCGCCCTCGAAGGTAGCCTGTTCGAAGTTCCCGGCGCCAATGAACGCAGCCTCGCTGAACCAGGAATCGCCCGTGAAAGTCGATTCCGTGAAGTCTGCAGACCCGGCTACCTGAATTCCGGTGAAAGAAGTGTCGCCGATGAACCGAGCCCTAGGGAAGATGGCATCGTGCACCACGCAGTCCCGCATATCCCACCCCACGAGCGTGGCGTCACTCAAGTCTAGAGATGAGCCTTCCCAGAAAATCTCCGACGGCCGCAGGTGCTTGACGAGGATGCGCTGTGCGGTCAGTCGAGCCTGGAGTTCTTGCTGGGAATCGACTAATGGGGCCGACTGCAATGGCGGTGTAAAAGGCATGCGAAGATATGCGCAGAGAACATTTACGATCGTTTTTCTGTGCGTCTTATACTCTTCCGCGAGCCGCTCCAGCGCGTACAAGCCACCTAGTCGAACCACAGCCTGCGTTGACCCGAGCTGTTCGACAGCCTTGGTATAGAGCTCGGTTATTCGCCGCTGTGCAGCGTCCTCTTCGTTCGCTAACGCGACCCGTTCCTGTAGTTCGTGGGTGCGGGCAACGTCCGCCTGGTCCCGTTCTTTCTGCTTAAGCGTGATCTCAGCGGTCCGCTGCTTCCGGGCTGCCAGTAGCAGCGCGGCGGCACCGCCCGTACCCACCACGATGGTGCCGGCTGTCCTGATGGCATCAAGCTGGTTACGCTGCTGGTCGCCGCCGCTCCCGTAGGAAGTCAGCAGCCACACTGCGATGCCGACTCCACTCAATAGCGTCACTGCGGCTGCCAACCAGATAGCTCGTGCTGAAAGCACCTTGTAGCTGATCTCGTCGGAGCGCTGTCGCATCGTGTCATGATGATCGACGGCAACGAGCTAGTGCTGTGAGAATAGGTGGAGTTCCCCCAATCGGCTCCACGGGGACACATCATCGCCCACCGCTCGCGGGCCTGCTCTGAGTCTGTCACCGGCTAGGCGGGCCCGTCGGGCCGACGGCGAGCCGGATGACCGCGAACTTGGAGAAGAAGGTCCGATCGAGTGCCGAACGTTCACGGTCGCCTCAGCGGATCGCGCGTTCACCGCGCTGGCCAACCTCGGAGTGTTCGACGTCCTCGCGTGGGAAGGGCTGCAGGCGTCGGCGGAGCTCGAAGATCGGGCTCAGAGAGTGATTCGAGCGCCTCCTGGCCATAGAGCTCGCCGGGCTGACCGGTGCGACGGCCGCGGAGGCGGTCGTCCAGATTCGGGATCTGGCGACCGCCTTCGACAGTACGGTCCTACACCCTGGTGGGAACTTCTACAACGTCGCGACCGGAACCATCAGGATCGGCCGAACGATGACCGGCGCTGCCGAGCGGATCTGGCTCAACGATCCGGAAACCGGCGTTGTCGATCACGTCTGGATATTCGGTGACGGCGACGACGGGAAGTCCAACGTGCTGCGGGTTGTGCTGATGGAGGCGGTCGGATCCGGGTTCTTCTGCATCTTCCCGTCCGACCTGCGCAACGAGCACGGCTTCGATCGCTTCTGGGATCAGGCGGTAGATACTCCGGCGTGGATCGCGACCAACGTCGCGGACACAGTGAGAAACCTCGAAGCGGCGGTGAGGATCGTCAAAGGGCGGGCCGCGTCGGAGAACGTCCCGAGCCCGACCGCGGAGCGTCCTGGAGTTGTGTTCGGCATCGACGACGCGGATGACGTGCTTCGGCTGCCGCGCGATCGAGAGTTGATTGACTTCATCGTGACGCACGGTCCAGCTGTCGGTGTCGGGCTGGTTGCGGTCATCCGGGACCTCGACTGTGTTGACGGCGACGAGGTCCTGTGTCGGGCGATCGCCGACGCACGCAGCACGGTCTTCGTCGGCCCCGTCATGTCTGACAGGTGGAACGAGTTCCGATCGGAGCACCGCAGTCGCCCCCAACACGAATGAGCTGGGCGGCTGAGACGAGCGCCGGTCTGATGCCGGCGCGGCCACTTCGTGTCTGTCCATGACGTGCGGCGATCACGCCTGCGGGCTAGCTCGATGGCTCGTGACTGACGTTCATCGAGTGGGCGCAGGGACGCGCGCCGACGAGTGGGGTCGAGCCAGAAGCCTCGCGATCGGCTCGCCCGGTGTGCATCGCATCGAGCCGGCCTGCCGGTCATGCCAGCGTGGCGATGGCGTCCGGACACCAGACTCGACACCGGTCGGGCGCCCGTACCCGCCGATGGTGCACGCGATCCCGTCTTGACTGCCCAGGCGCGCCGGGGTGCCCACAGTGGATGATCGACGACGCCAGCGGCAGGCAACTCAACCCAAACCACAGCCGGACGAGAGGAAAGAGGCATGGCTGACCGAGTCGGGATTCCCGTTGCACGAGATACTCGTGGATTGCTTCACGCGCGAGCCGCAATCGACGTGGTCCCGCCACCGTACGAGGCACACAAGCCGCTGACCTGTGGCGGTTGCGCAGTCGGAGTCGTGGGAACTCGATCGCATCCACGTCGTACACCCGGTGGCGGCGTCACCCAGGTCATGGCGCACTACGCGGTGACCAAGCACGGGGAGCACCACTCTGGCTGCCGCTACGACTTCAAAAACCGTGCCGACCACCTCATCCGGGACAGCCGCGGAACGATCGTCCGCGAGGGCGAAATTTACGAACTGCGCCTGCCGGACCCGGACAAGATCGAGCCACCGGACCAACTGCCACCCAGCGGCGCCGGACGCCCACAGGCCCGACTTCAGGTCTCTACCTCGGACCGCACCCTCACACCCGCACTCGGCAGCGCCGCCCGCATCGTTCGGCTGCTGCGCGACTTCGACAACGATCCCGATGCCGCCAGGCGGTTCCGTGCTCGCTACGCGGCCATGAAGATCACGTGGGCTCACTTCTGCCGCAGCACCACCGAGGCCGCAGCCATCGCATCCCACCTCGACGAGGCCTTTGTCGATCAGCACCCCCTTGCACTGCATGGCACCGTCGGCACCGCCGGTCCGGCTGGCAAGGGCGGCACCTACCAACTACGCGACGACCACGAAAGCCTCCTCGATCGCGTTGATGGGCCCCGGCGCTTGCGAGTAGTCGTTCGATCCAAGAACACCGACACCTTCAACCAGTTGAAGTCGGGTGACAAGTGGCTCGGCTACGGGCACTGGCGCTTGTGGATCGCGGCCCGAGCCCCGATCGCCGAAGTACAACTCTGGATAGACGGACCCTGGTCGCTCGCCACATGGCGTGACTGAACCACTCGCTCGAACGGTGTTGTCCGTCGCGTGCTGTGAACTTCTCCAAAACGGCCCAGCGTAGGTTTGCTCGACTGCGCTTGCGGGTGGCTCGGGCCCGTTGAGTTGCGTCCAGTCTCGACCATACCGCGGGATCAAATACATGTTCGATGATGTGCGGTGTGTGCGGGAGTCGCTGGTCCACGTCCACGACGGCCCCAATCGGAAGAACGTCGACCTGGCGGCTGTGTTGCGCGCGCCGTACGTGCGCCTGCGGACCAGCCGCTGGCGTCGGTTCACGGGGCGCGGATGAGCGGGCTCGTCGCGGCCGAGGTGCCGTTGCGCGTGCGCATGGCGCCCGAACTTTGGCTAGGGCTGACTTCTTATGAGCTCACCGTTCCAGACTTTGGCACGGTGCCTATCTGCCAGTTCTTGAGTATCCGGCAGACGGCGGATGCGCCTCAGGAGTCCGAAGGCGTCGAGGGCGTTCAGAAGTCAGAGGACACCGTGGTGTTCGCTCCGGAGGCTCTCCACGGCTACCAGGACGGTCCTAAGCCTGTGTGAGTAGATTTGGACGCGATCTGGCGCGGGCTCGTCGGCGGGTTCGGCCCTGATCAGCCAGCGCCGACGCGCGGGTTGAGCATGGACGGCCTGGTTGTTGCTGAAGTGTCTTTCGCGGTGCGTATGGCACCGACGCTGTGGCTCGGTCTGGCGTCCTGCGTGCTCAGCGCCTATGGCCTTCAGACGATCGCGGTTCAGCACTTCGTCTCTGACGCGCACACCTGCAAGCGGGAACGGGTGAGCTTGAGCCTCCGTTCTGAGCGAGGTTGAGGGCGGCGTCGCACGTAGCGCGATTAGGGATGATTGCGCCACGCTTGGTGTGCCGCTGCCCGCGTGGTGAAACTGTCGGCCAGGACGAGCATCGGGATCTGGGGCTCAGGGCATACGGGTGTCTCTCTGTCGCTGCGTTGGCTCAGGGAAATAGCAGATCTGCATTTCATCACTCGCGATCGCACGCGCCGCTCTCGCGCTCATCCACGTCATCACCATCGGGCTGGAGTGCGGGGTCGACTATGGAGTCAGGTCCAGTAGCTGTGCAACAGCCGACTCATGCGGAGAGTTGATGCTCTTGTAGTGCTGGAGGGCCTGGTCCCATGCCTTTCTGGCCGAGTCGTGTTCCCCCGAGGCCTGATAGACGTGACCGAGGCCGTGTAGCGCGTCGGCGATCAACGCGGTGTTGTTTGCCTTGTGGGCGAGCTCGAGCGCGTTGTTCGCGTAGTGACTCGCTTCGGTGAAGCGTGTGATCGCGGCGTAGGCCCTCGAGAGGGTCAGCTGAGTCTTGATGATGTAGAGGACGTCGTTCGCGGGCTGGTGGATCATCAGGGCCGTGTTGGCGGAGTCGATGGCGCGGAGCGGGTCGCCGGTGGCGAGCCGGAGATCTGCCAATGCTGTGAGAGTGACGGCTTTGCCGTACTCGCAGGCGATGGGTGCCCAGGTTGTGAGCGCGAGTTGGTGGTGGTGCTCGGCCTGGTCGTACCGTTGTGTGGCGCTGTAGGTGAGCGCCATCGAGTGGTGGGTGAATCCGAGCCCATAGACGTCCTCTGTGGACTGCCGGACTTGCAGTGCTTGGTGGAAAAGGTCGAGGGCGTGGTCGTGTTCGCCGGTGTTGCGATGGCAGACGGCGAGGTTGTGCAGGCAGGTCGCCTCGGTGTGATGATCTTTGATGTTCCTGGCCAGAGTGAGCGCTTGGGAGAACAGCGCGCCTGCCTCGGCGATGTCGCCGATGTGCAGGTGTGCCAGTGCCAGGTCGTTGAGGCCTGCGGCTTCTCCTCGTTGTTCTTGTGCGATGCGGGCTGAGGTGAGAGCGAGCGAGGCGACGGTTTTGCTGTCGCCGTAGCGGGCGTGTCGCCCCAGTTGATCACGAGTCGCTGCCGCCAGCCGCCAAGTAAGTCCGTGTCGGCCGGCGGCATGGGCTTGGTGGACCGCTTCGACGAGGTTGGTGCACTCGCTGGCGAACCACGCGATCGCGGCGTCGGCCGATCGGAAGCTGAGCGGATGAGCTGCCGCGGCGGGAGCGGACAGCGGTAGTGGATCTTTGCGTGGTGCGAGTGTCATGTCGGCGTTGTTGGCGGTGTGCAGGTACCAATCCATGAGCCGATCGAGCGCGTCGTCGTACTCGTCGTGTTGGCGTAGCAGACCAGTGGCGTAGGCGCGGAGCAGGTCGTGTGCGCGGTATCGGTGAAGCTCGGTGGGCTCGACCAGGTGGGTTGCCGCGAGGTGTTCCAGGGTTCTCTGGGCATCCGGGTACTGGAACGCGGAGGCGGCCGCGGCGGCGGCGGTGTCGAAGTCTGGTCCACTGTGGACGCCGATGTGCCGGAACGCGAGTTGTACGTCCGGGGGAAGCTGGTTGTAGGACCACGAGAACAGCGCGTTGATGCTGGGGGAGTCACCGTCTCCGCCGCTCCAATCAGCCAGCCGGTCACGCAGCGAACCGACCAGCTCGTGCAGCGGTGTCGCGTGGTACTCGTTGAGTCTGCTGGCCGCGATGCGCACCGCGAGCGGGAAGCCACCGAGCAGCGTGAGTGCCTCGTCGAGTTGGGTGGTGCTGTCACTGCGTTTGGGGGTCAGCCGGGCCAACAGGGATTGCGCGTCGCCAGGCGGTAGCGGCCGGACGTCGATGTCGTGAGCGCCGGTCTGCTGGACGAGTCTGTGCAGCCGGCTGCGGCAGGTGATGATCACCATGCAGCTGGCGCTGGACGGAAGAAGGGGAAGGACTTGTTCGGAGCCGGCGGCATTGTCGAGCACGATGAGCAGGCGCCTGTCCGCGGTCATTGTGCGTAGTTGCGCGGTTCGTTCCGCGGAGGTGGCCGGGAGATGGTCGGCGGGGCAGCCCAAGGCGACGAGTAGATTGCCCAGCACCTCGGCGGGGTCCGCTGGTCGGGTGGGACCGTGGCCGTGGAGGTTGAAGAAGACCTGGCCGTCGGGGAAGCGGTGGGCCGCTCGGTGCGCCCAGCGAGTAGCGAGCGCGGTCTTGCCGATCCCAGGCGGTCCGTGCAGTACGGCGATCGGTATGCAGTCGTCGAGGCTTGTGTCTGCGGGAGCGAGTACGTCGAGGGCACACAGCTGCTCCGCGCGGCCGATGAAATCACGCAGATCTGGCGGAAGCTGGCGAGGTGGCCGCGCAGCCGTCACCTGCCCTGCGATGAGGGGCGCGCTCGTGACGACGCCGTCTGCGTCGACCAGCTCTGCAGGGCGGGGCTTCGGTGTTTTCGTGAGGTTGATGATGTGCTCGTAGTGCTCGTTGAGATCAATGCCCGGCGGAACGCCGAACTCCTCGACCGTGCGCCGATAGACGCTGCGGTAGTAGTCGGTGATCTCTCGATACGTGCCGAAAGCGGCGAGGACGTCGAGCTTGAGGCGCACGAGCCGTTCATTGAGCTCATCGTCCTCCAGTAGCTCCTCGATGTGCTTGAGGGCGAGCTCATAGCGGTGCAAGCGCATCTCGTTGCTGAGGCGTTCACAGCGCACGGTGAGATGGTCGCCGTTCATGGCCTGCCGGCGCCGGTCGGCCCACAGCGTGCTGAGGCCTGTGAACGGCGTGTGCTGCCACTGGCGCAACGCGTCATCGAACAGTGCGGCTGCCATTTCGAAACGGCCACGGTCGACCTCAGCGCGTGCCTGCGCGTGCAGGTCGAGAAAGCGGTGGTAGTCCACCAGGATCGGGTCGATCTCCAGCAGGTACGACTCGGTCCTGAAGACGATCTTTGCGGGAATGTCGTCGGTCCTGAACTTCCCGCGGATCCTGCTGATGTAGCTCTGCAAGCTCTTGTGCGCCTTGTCCGGGGCGGCGGGTACGTCCCAGACGGCGTCGATCAGCGTCGTCACACTGACGGGCTTGTTCGCCATGAACGCGAGCACCGCGAGCACGTAGCGCTCCTTGCTCGAGGTGAACACGACAGGTTCGCCGTCCAGCACGAGGCCGACCTCACCCAGCAGCGTGATCTGCATGCGAGACCCCCTCTCCATGCCCAGCTGTTCACCGTGCCCGCCGCATGAACGCCCAATCCACAGTAGCCGCGACCAGCGATGATCACGCTAGGAAAAGACGAAATTACTCCTAGTGGGCGGTTTGGAGGGTGTCCAACGAGCTGTCCAGCGCTCTGCAACCGCTCAGTCCAATCAGGCCAGGACTCTTCGATCCAGAGGGGACAACCAGAGGAACAAGGGGGCGCAATGGGAGAAGCGGGCTGGGTCAGGGTGCCGATAGGTGTAGGCGCGGAACGCTGGGTCACACTGGCCGGGCTGCGTACGGTGCTCGTCGTCGTGCACACGCTGCCGAGCGGCCAGCGGCTGCTCGACGTGGTCGAACACATCGAGACCGATCAACGCATTCAGGTGGTCTTCACACCGGCGCCGGACGTGTTCGACTCCGGCGTCATCGACTGGTTGAGGTCCCTGGGAGCCCTGGTCGTTCCGTGGCAGCAAGCTATCCAGCAACGCTTCGACCTCGCTATCACCGCGTCCTACGGCGGGCTCAGCGAGATCCACGCGCCGCGGATCGTGCTTCCACACGGCGCCGGCTACGGCAAGCTCGCGCCGCAAGCGACCGGTAAGGGTTCGCGTGCCCGTCGCTATGTGTACGGATTGGACGCTCAGCGCCTCACGCGAGACGGACGCGTCCTCGCCGATGTCCTTGTTCTGTCTACTAATGCGCACAAGTCGATCCTGCGAGCCCAGTGCCCGGAAGCTCTGAGCTCGGCCCTTGTCGCTGGGGATCCTTGCTACGACAAGCTTCTCGCGAGCATGCATCTGCGCAAGCTGTACCGTGAGGCGCTGTGTGTGGAGGACGACCAGCAACTCGTGCTCATCGCCTCCACGTGGGGAGCGCAATCATTGTTTGCGCGTAGCGCCGAACTCATGCCGCGGCTGTTGCAGCAACTGGACAATCGCAAGTTTCGTATTGCAGCTTTGCTGCATCCTGGCGTGTGGTTCGGGCACGGCAAACGTCAAGTCCTGGCCTGGCTGTCGGAGTACCGGCGAGCCGGGCTGACCGTGCTGACACCCGAGGTCGACTGGCGTGCCGCGGTGATCGGCGCTGACATCGTGATCGGGGACCACGGCTCCATTCCGGTCTACGCGGCATGCGCTCGCGTACCCGTGCTGACTGTGGACGGTCTGGGCACAGACGTAGCTCCCTTGTCCGCCAACGCTCTGCTCGCGGACCGCGCTCCACGCCTGCGGCTCACAGACCCCATCGAGCCGCAGCTCCACTCGGCGGCCGATCACTTCGGCGAAGACGACTATGCCGCGATCACGGCAGCGGTGACATCGAAACCAGATCAAGCGGTCCGCATACTCCGCGACGCGATCTACCGCCAGCTCTGCCTTCCCGAGCCGGGACGGCATCGCCAGCTCGAACCTGTCGCCGTGCCGCAGAGACAAGAGTGAGTGATCACGGCTCAGCTCGTCACTCTGCGGCCCACCCTTGTCCTCATCGTCCCTGCCTGTCTCCTTCTACTCGGCGCGACAACGCTGTCACGCCATCACATTCGCCTGCCACTCGTCTCGTGCACACGGTCACCACGGCGGACGGCGACACGCACCGCCAACACCACAGGAGATGACGCCATGCCCCGCATCGCCGTCGCAGGCATCATCAACGTCCGTCTCGCCGTCCCCGTAGACGAGTTTCCGATTCCGCTCACATCGAGCCGCCGCCTTCCCGGACAGATCGCGTTGCGCCTATCCGGCGTCGGTTGGACCATCGCCAACACACTGCAGGCTTTGGGAAGCGACGTTCTGTTCGCCACCTACATCGGCCGCGATCCCGCCGGGCAACTAGCCGAAGCAGGACTGCGCAGCGCAGGGCTTCTCGGGCCTGTCACCCAGGTGTGCGACGCTCAACCGCGCGCCGTCGTGCATTACGACCGGACCGGTACACGCAGCGGAGCCACTGACCTACGCGATGCCGTGAACCGCCGCTACCCAACCGAGGTCTTCACTCACGCGCTGGATGCGGCCGGGGGCGCCGACTTCGCGATGCTGTCCAACATCAACTTCACCAGGTCGCTGGTCGGCGCCGCGGCCGATCGAGCGATACCGATCATCACCGATCTGCACGTCATTGACACCGTCCAGTCCCGGCACAACGAGGAGTGGATGCGAGCCGCACACGTGCTCTCGTGCTCGCACGAGAAACTGCCGTGCTCGCCTGGCGACTGGATCCGGCGACTGTGGTCGCGCTACCGCACACCGGTTGTCATCGTCGGCATGGGCGCCGCAGGAGCACTTATCGGGCTCCACCACCACCACCGTGCCGTATGGCACGTGACCGCCGCAGCGCCCCGGCTGGTCCGCTACACCAGCGGTGCTGGGGACACGCTGCTCGCCACGTTCGCCCACCACTACGCGCTCGGCGGCAATCCGGTGGACGCCCTGCGCCACGGATGTCTCGCCGCAGGCTGGAAGGTTGGAGCCGGGCCCGATGACGATGTTCGCGACGCCGCAACCATGCTTCCCCACCTTGTTCGCAGCCAAGGGTTGCCGGCCGTGCACCGGGTCTAGAAGCATTGTTCTGTATGAAGATCAGCTGTCCATACCCTCGATCTTGTCCGCGATGCGGTCCGCCTGCACGGACCCCAAGGTGCGCAAAAGAGTGGCTGCCGTCGTCAGATGCCGACGCGCCCCAAAGACGTCGCCGCGAGCCAGATCGAGATCGGCTAGCGCCTCGTGGACCAGCGCCTGTTCAAACCGCGAGCCGAGCCTCACCAGCACGGCGAGCGCCGCTGCCAGGAGCGCGGCCGCGACCTCGAGATCGCCGAGGGCGGCACGTGCCTGGCCCAGCTGTGCGCGCGCCCGCGCCAGGTTGTACTCGTCGGGCGGATCAAGATCGCTCAGCAACTCGACCGACGACGCCAGAAACGGCACCGCCTCGGCAGGCTGGCGCAACGCCAGCAGCACCGCGCCCAAGGTGATCTCAGTCGTGGCGCGGCTGCGAATCCTCCCCAGCGCACGATAGGAGTCCACGATCTCCCGCAGCCGACTCTCCGCCTCGGCATACTGGCCCTGATCGACCAGAAGCAGCGTCAACGCCTTGCGTGCGCTCGTGGCTCCGCGGGAGTCCTGGTCGGCCTCGGCAAGCCGCAACGCCTTCCGCGCGTACCCCTCTGCCTGCGCGTAGTCACCCAGTTCACTACAGGAGCGGGCGAGCCGTTTCAGCATGCTCCGCTCAGCCCGCCTCTCACCCCACGCCCGCGCCGCGGCCAAGCCCTCGCGCTCCACCTCTTGAGCGAGCTGGAAATCCTTGCGGACACGCAGCAACGGCCGCGTCACGTCCGCGAGATGCCAGGCCAGCTCGGGGCGCCCCGCACTGCCCGCCGACTTCAACGCGGCCACGATGTTGCCCTGCTCCACATCGAGCCACGCCCAACTCCCGTCCACCGACTCCAACTCCTCCGGAAGCGCGAACGTGGGCGCAGTCGTAGTGAACGTGTACGCCTTGCGACGCCGCAATCCTGTCGCGGCCAATACCGCGGCCCGGGCCGCTCGCAGATACCACTCGCAGATCCGCATTGGCGCCGTCGCGGCGGAATCGGCCTCGCCGGCTGCCTCTGCCTGTTCGTGAGCATGCTGCCGAACAAGATCGTGAAACTGGTAGCGGTCTTCGCTGGTTTCCTGCAGCAGGTTCGCGTCCACCAGGACATCTATTAGCCGCGTCACCACGGAGACCGGAGCGTCGGCCAGCACCGCCGCCGCATGAGAGCTGAAAGCGTCCCCTGGGTGCAAGCTGGCCAGCCGGTACAACCGGGCAGGCTCGGCGGGAAGGTCGTGGAAGGACGAGTCGAAAACCGCGCGCACCGAGAGCTCCTCACTTTGCGATAGCGCGGTCAGCCGCGAGCCTCGCCGTGACAGGTCGCGTACTGCCCCCTGGATCGACCGCACCGGTCGCGACGACAGTTGCGCCGCCGCGACACACACCGCGATCGGCAGACCGCCGCACAGACTCACCAACCGCCGCGCCTGATCAGGCTCACGTTCAACGCGAGGTCCCCCGATCGACCGGCGCAGCAACTCAAGTCCCGACCGCAAATCCAGCGGCACCACCTCGATAGTCCGCGCACCACCTTGTGCCAGGCCCGCCAATCGTTTCCTGCTGGTCACCAGCACCACGCTCGCTGCCGAACCGGGGATCAACCCACGTACCTGCGCCGCAGAATGAGCATTGTCGAGAACCACCAACACCGCCCGCTGAGCCGTCCACGAACGCCACAACGCCGCGCGCTCCGACTCATCGGCCGGAATCTGATGCGGCGGGAAGCCCGCAGACCGCAGGAACGCGCCGAGCGTGCGTGACACCGATACTGGCTCCACCACCACGACACTCGCCAGATCGGCGAACAGTTGCCCACCCGTGAACCGATCGCGATGCGCGGCGGCCCACCGTAACGTCAGCGCCGTCTTGCCGACACCGGCAAAACCTGTCACTACAACAACCTCAGGCGCTAACCGCGATGTAACCGGATCCAGGAGCAAATCCAGCGCCGACAACTCTGCTTCCCTGTTTGTGAAATGTGTAGGCGGGGGCGGAAGCTGCTGCGGCACACGAGGTTCGAAGCCAGGGCCAGCGCCGAGATTGATGTCTCCATGGATGACGCCGGCCTGGACGACGCCCCCGCTGACAGTGGATCCGGCCAGCTCGTTGCCTACTTTGATCTTCGGAGATCGCCCGTACTGGTCATCTGACTCGACACCCGCCATCGTGTCCTCACCGCCCCGCACAGCGCTCTGCGGTACGACCGTACGGTATTCCTGTTCCTTGAAACACTCATTTGGGCACGTCTCACCCGGCTGACCTACCAGCCTCAAGCGTCGTGAGCTGGTGTTAGTCCGATGAGTCACTGCTAGAAGGTGGTACTCGCGATTTGCGTGAGGACCCAGGTTTGATCCGGTCTTGGCGGCCGGGCCAGGCGGTTGTGTCGATCAAGCTTCGGGTGTGATCGGTGGACAAGGCCGTGATCGGGATGTCGAGGATCGCCTGGGAACTCGACCGCATGAAGATCCGTCACGGGAAGGGCTCTAGCCAGGAGCTAGTCTTCAAGGCCGCCTGTTCGAGGAGTCTTCGGCCACGGTCGGAGGCACCCCGTAGTCCACGGCGCCGGTACCGTTTCGTGGTGTGACCGCCGAGAACACTTCCGCCGAAACGACGCGCTGGACGATCCACGAAGAACGCCTCGTGGACGATACTCGCAAGCTCAACATCAGCATTGCGCATGTTGAGCTCCCAGACGGTGTTCACTTCGAGCAATGGGTTCTGCGGATGCCCAAGGCCGTCATGACGCTGGTTTTGGACGATGCTCGTGAGAACGTACTGATGATCTACCGGCATCGCTGGATCATGGACCAGTGGACCTGGGAGCTCCCCGGCGGCTACCTGGACCCGAACGAGGACCCGGCTGCCTGTGCTGAGCGTGAAGCCGTCGAGGAGACGGGCTGGAAGCCTCGCAGTGTGCGCCTGTTGACTACATTTCAGCCACTCACGGGAACGGCTGATTTTGAGAATCTGATCTACCTCGCGGAAGGCGCGGAAGACACCGGACAGCAAGCTGATATCAACGAGTCCGAGCGCGTGGCCTGGATTCCGCTGTCTGCGATCAAGGACATGATCGCGAAGAGGGAGATCATCGGGGCCGCCGCCCAGGTCGGCCTACTTCACGTCCTTGCGTTCGGATAGCACGATGCCGGCCGCTGCCATCTCCACGTAGAGCGTCTGCACCGCAGGCTCCGCACGGAATGGGTGGAGCCTGCGACCTATGTCCTTCAGGTATGTCACCGTCCGCACTGAGTTCATGTTGCCTGCCATGTGCAAGGCCGCGGTGCCGACCTCACATGCTTCCTCGACCCGCTGTTGATCGGCGAGTATCGACGCGAGCAATGCTGTGTTGAACAGCCGCCCGCGATCGTATCCGTCGGTCATTTCCAAGGAGCGCCTGGCGAATCGCTCTGCTTCCTTCGGTCGGCCTAGGTCTCGGAAGCAGTGCGCAAACTTCGCAGCCATGTATGCGGCGTCGAAGTACCGCAACCACTCTGGTATATCGGGCCCTGTCGACGAGAATGACGCCTCTGCATCCCCGAGCGCGGCAAGGCATCCGCTCGTGTCGTGTCGCAGCGCAAGTCCGTGAGCTTCCATTACCGCAGATTCAGCCATGAGGGCGGCGATACCGGTCCTGGCAGCGTTGTCGCGCGCTGCCCGCGCCAAGTCGACGGCCACGATCGGCGCACGAAAGAACGCCGCATGGTGGCTCAGCCCAGCCAGCATTTCAGCGGTGAGCGCGTTGTCTCCAACATTTTGGCAGAGCTGGAGTGCCTGGCGGAGATGCTTGCGTCCAGAACCGAGATCCCCGACGTCGTAGGCCATCCATCCGGCAAGCTGGTTGAGTTCCGCGACCGCGCCGAAGAGCTGGCGCCTCATACCCTCGTGGAACCGGCCATCGCGTAACAATGGCGCTGCCTCGCCGACGAGATAATGACTTACGGTTGACCGGGCATGTCCACCACCGAATCTGTTGTCGAGCTGACGGAACGTTCGTGTCATGGCTCGCAACGTCGCGACGTCGGCAGCACCAACAACACGCGCAACGATGCCTGCCGGTGGAGCGGTGAACCAGCCAAAGTCAGTATCAAATGTCGCGGTTGCGACACCGCGAACATGGTTATAGGCGACCTGGAGAGCAGGCTGTGACTCAAGGCCGCGATTTCCTCGAGGCTGCGACATCTTGAACCACAGAAGGTCCGCGGGGATAGCAAGCACCCCCGCGATGTGGATCAGCTGATCGAGCTTCGCGATTGGCTTGCCGGCTTCGAGCCGTGACAAGCCAGACTGGCTCATGCTTAGCCATCCCGACACAGTGTCCTGGTTGATGTCTGCCGGGTGATCGGGATGAGTTCGATATGCGCGGACGACCTGGCCCATGTGTCGCGCGTGCAGCGCTCGGCTGATCGCTGGGTCGTCCCAAAACGATCGATCAACCTCTGGAGGTCCTCCGAGAAACTCCGCCAACCTCTTCGTGCAAGCGGTGCAGGTCGAACCACGGTTGTCACGGGAAAGCTGCGTGCCGCAGCGGCACCAGCGCTTGCTGACGTGACCGTTCATGGATCGCTCCCCGACTGCGTTCCCCGACTACATGCCGCAGCAGCCCGCTAACGCTACGCGCCTGCAACCTACCCGCTTATGCAACTTCGGCATACGAGGGCACCCACTTTATGGCTGAACGTTTCCGCAGCTCAGGGGCACTCTGATCTAGGTCAAGCTTCACGGAATCGAGGAGATCAGCATGCGAATCGCAGGATTGAGGTGCTACCGGTGACGTGGTTTTGGATGGCCGCGATGTTCGGTGTACTCGGTTCAGCGATCACCTGCGTCAGCTGGATCGCTCATGCGTCTGCGGGCTGTAACGCCTGCTTCCGGCGCTCGCTCATGAACCCTGGGTGGAACGTGGTTCGCGCTTGGGTCGGACGCGCGTTGTGGGCCACGGCCTTGCGGGTAGTTGATTGCGCTTTCGGTGGCGAGCGCGCCAAGGAGGCCACAGCATGACGGTCGATTCGGTCTTCGTCGAGCCCAGTACAAGACGGTCGCCAGGTGGAAGGCGAGTTATCGGCTACGTCCACGCTCGCACGCCCTTCCAGAGCGCGCATGGGTTGAAGTCGATCACTGACTATTGCCAACGCGAGTGCCATGAGCTGGTCCACAACATCGAGGACGACTGCCCGCAGGACCACAATTTCGTGGATTGCCCGGCTTTCCTGGAGCTGATCGAGTACCTGACTCGCGACAGAGTCGACCTCGTGTTGCCCGCCCTGGGCCACCTCTCGACCAACGCGCTGGTGATCAGTTTGAGGCTCGATCGGATCGACGCGACTACTCGGCAGGTGTTGATAGTGCCCAACCAGCATGCCGACTTCCACGAGATGGGGACGTGACGGGTATGGCTGCTGCACGAAGCCTTGAGCAACGGCGCCCGCTCGTCGGCTACACCTCCGGGAAACGCGGGCGCGGTACCGGAGTTCCTGGCGGGCAGCGACGTTCTGAGCGCGGTGGGCCAGCGCCTCGCGCTCCGTCGTGTGCCCGCCCTTCAGCGGCGGCGAGGCCGGCAACCCCCGTGAGCCGACCTCGCCGTCTTCCACCCATACAAACCGAGCCCGAAGCGGGGAAGTTGACCATGTCCTTGCTACCCGACGATCCGCCGTGCTCACCCGATGGCACAGTGGGACTCGTTGCGCTCGCGACCGATCCGGGCTGGTTGGCCGCCCGTGACCGGCTTTCGGCGGCGCTGCGCTCAACCAGCCTTCCGACCTATGGCACGTCGGCTCGTCGCCGTCGCGGCGCGGCGCGGGAGAACCGGTGAGCAAGCACGCCTGGTGGGTTCATCCAATGGACAACCTCTCGCACGCCGTCTCGGACACCACCGGTCCTGGCGACGGCACGGTGGACGCCATGTGCGACCTGGTTCTCAACATCGAGAAGGCGGGCAAGTCGTCCAACGGGAACTTCTGCGTCCCGTGCTTGCGGGCTGTCGGCGAGACCGTGAACGACCACCGCTGGCGGTGACGGCCTTGGTCGCCCAGCACGTCTTCCGTGAGGGCAACGAGTGGGGCATGACCGTCGCCGAGTTGCTCGAGAACGCCGTCGCCGAAGGCCGGCCGCTGTATCTGAAGTGGAACGAGGAGGGCGCCGCTTGGGACTGGCCCGGCGGCTACGACGTTGCTGCCGAGACCATCGTGATGCCCGCGATCATCGACGGCACCGAATCCATTGCTGAGACCTCCAGACATCGCTTGGAGGAACAGTCGTGACAAGGCTGCACGCTCGCTGCGCCAGCCTGCGCGAGATCACCATCTTCGCCGCCTACCCCGCACTGGCGGTCACATAGATCGCGGGGACGCGCCACCCCTTCGCCTGCGCGGCGCGTCTCCGCCTCTCCATCTCCACCACACCACGGGTGTCTGCGGCATCCGGCGATCTCGGCTGCCCTGAACAACCCTGCTCACACCGGAGGTTTCGATGCGCGACCGGCTCTCGACGCCGCGCGACCGGCTGATGTACGCCGTTGGGAACGTCATCAACCACACGCCTGCATCGCGATCGCCACTGTGGACAGTCGATCTGGCTGATCCCAATGCGGTCCAGCGTGTCCTCAAGGACCATCTGGGGGATGACCATGCTGTTGTTGTGACGGGGACTCTGGATCGGAGACTTGTGCTGATCGAGCACGAGCCCGCAGGCGGCTCGTGGACGGTAGCCGACCTGTCTGGTCGTCCTCACGTTGGTCGCGACTGGCCACATTGGACGCACGGCAACGGTCTTCTTCTCGACACCCCTGGCGAATGGATCTCTACCGCGCAGGTCAGCGTGGAGGTTCAGTACCGGCTGCAGAGGCCGCAGCTGTTACTGGCTGCGCTCTACCACCCCGAATACTTCCCTCTGCCGCGGTTTCCGTTGGCGATCTCCGACCTTGCCCGCTCCGCCCGTGCTGCGCTGCTCGGGCAGGTGGAGCTCATGGACATGCAGCTCGGTGCGCAGCTGCACCAGATTGCCGAGCGAGTCGCCTCCGGTCAGGTCGACATCCTCGGGATCTCCGCGACCTTCGGTCAGCACGATCTGATGACCGAGCTACTGGACGCAGTGGCGGAGCTGGAAGCCCCGACGATGTTGGTGGCCGGTGGCAGTCTCACTGTGCGCAACGAAAAGATGCTGCTGGAGCGCTACCCCGACCTGATCATCAGCCGCGGGGCGGGAGAGGCAACCATCGCCGACGTGCTTGCGCATTGGCATAACGACCTCGATCTGGGACATGTGCGAGGAGCGGGCTACACAGGCGCGGTGCGCGGCGAGGGAGTGATGGCGATCAGCCGCCGCCGCAACGCGATCGTGCCCAATCTTGCGCAGGAGGACATCCTGCCCGAGCTTGATCTGCTCGACCGAACACTCGCCTGCAACGGGGTCGCGCAGCTGGAGTTCAGCAGGGGCTGCACCAATTTCTGCTCCTTCTGTCCCAGAGGCCATAAAGGACAGTGGTTCGGGGCAACCCCCGAGTCGATGCCCTGGATGCTGAAGGAGATCGGTGCGGTCTTCGACCGGCACCCTCATCGCAGCCGAACCCTCTACCTGGTGGACGAAGAGTTCATCGGCAGGGGTGAGGACGCGGTGCCCCGTGCGCTGCTGGCCGCAGACCTGCTGGCCGAGGCGGATTTCTCCTGGGAGACCTCTTGCCGTGTAGACCAGGTTGTGCGGCTGGACCGTGACGACGCCTGGCACAGGGAAAGGGCAGCAATGTGGCGCGGCCTCGTCGCCCGCCGACTGCGGCGCTGTCTATTCGGGGTGGAATCCGGTGTTACCTCGATCCTGGCGCGGTTCAACAAGGAGACGACAGGGGAGCAGAACGCCCTGGCGATTCGCACGCTGACAGCGCTGGGAGTACCGCCGCGGTTCACCTACATCACGTTCGACCAGCTCATGTCCGCGGATGAGCTCCGCGCGACCTACGAGTTCCAGGGCCGCACCGACCTACTGATGAAGCCGCAACCGCACCTCACGGTGGAGGAGATCGTCGATGGCGTGCGCGGCGACCTGTGGGTCGCCGAGCACACGACCGGCCGCCCGTTCCACACCGGAATCAGTTACATGCTGGTCGGGATGGAGTGCTTGATCGGCGCCGCTTACACCCGCCAGGCGGAGAAGGAGGGCCTCACCGGTCGAACTGATCCGTCGATGGGCCGAGTCGATGCCCGCTACAAGGACTGGCGCATCGGAATTCTCGCCCGTTGGTCGCAGCTGTGGATCGACCGGAACTTCCCGCTCGACTACACGCTCAAGAGCCTGGAGAAGATCCTCGACGGACCCGCCTACCGCAGTGTGCGCGACCTGCGTCGCGTACTCAAAGAGACGGCCTACTTGGTGCTAGGTGGCATGCTCAACGCCCTTGAAGCCACCGATATGGATGTCGAGGACCGGCAAGAGCTTGACGAGGTGTGCGCCGCGGTGGTCGACACGATGATCCGCCACCTGCGCTCCACGCTCGAACCAATGGTTACCGCCGTGTGCGACGACCTTCCCCCTGAGCAGCGCGACATCCTGGCGCGTGAGCACGACCGCTGGACCCGCAACCACGAGTGGACGCTCATCAACGCCGGCGACCCGTGCGGAACCTGACAAGGAGAACCACCACCTTGCCCACCCTGGAACGTCGGGTGCTTCCCGGCTTGAACAAGGAAGTCGCCACGATCGGCGCTGGATGCTGGACCATCGGTGGTCCAGCTACCAACAACGGCGTGCCGATCGGCTGGGACGGCGTCGACCCGCACGAGGCCTTCACTGCTCTGCTCAAGGCACATGAGCTCGGGGTCGACTTCTACGACACCGCGGACGTCTACGGCCTGGGCCGCTCGGAACGCCTCCTTGGCTGCTTGGTGCGTGAGGTTGGTCGCGACAAACTCGTGCTCTCAAGCAAGGTCGGATACTTCGCTGGCACCGGCCTGCACCCGTACCACCCCGACCAGATGCGCCACCAACTCTTTACGACGTTGGCCAATCTCGGCACGGACCGCCTTGATGCCTACTTCTTCCACAGCACCGACTTCGGCGAGAACGACCAGTACCTGAGCGACGCGGTCAAGCTCATGAGCGGCTGGCACGCGGACGGCACCATCGGCGCGATCGGAATGCGAGCGCCACACGTCTTCGCCGAGCAGTGGGCCGATGGCGACGGACCGCATTCCGCAGAGTCGGCTCGGTTTCTCAAGCTGTTCGAGGAGATCGCACCCGATCTCGTTCAAGCGCGGTTCAACCTGCTTAGCCCGCTCTACGGCCCCGACGAGACCGACATCTTCGAATTCGCTCGCCGGCATGACGTTGGCGTGCTGATCAAGCAGGCACTCGGCCAGGGCGTGCTCCTCGGCGGCTACGACCCTGACAGGCCGCCGACGTTCAGCCACACTGATCACCGCAGTACCGACCGAGCGTTTACCCCAGAGGCGTTGAGTGCTGCGGCCAGCAGGCTTGACCCGCTGCGTGATCGCTTCGGGCGCAACCCTGCAGCGCTGGCCCGCGTCGCGCTGCGCTACGCCCTGCACCACGCACCCGACTCGATCGTGCTCGCAGGCTTCCGCCACGCTGCACAGATCGACACGAACGTCACGTGCCTCGGCGACCCGTTGACCGACGATGAGCTCGCCGAGATCCGGACAATCCTGCACCCCACCACGAGGAAGGCGACCTGAAGTGAAGTACATCGAGGTCGAGAAGAAGTTCGTGCTGCCGACCCCGGACGCCCTCAAAGAGAAGCTAGTCGACCGCGGAGCCAAGACTGGCGAACCGACCAATCAGGTCGATGCCTACTACAACGCGCCGCACCGCGACTTCACCGCGCCTGAAGCGATCTCTGAGTGGCTGCGCGTGCGTACCGACAACGACGGCAACGCCTCCGTCAACTACAAGCTCTGGCCCACCGGCCGTCCGCACGCTGACGAGTTCGAGTCCTCGATCGGTGACGTTGAAGCGGTCCGCCGCCTGTTCAAAGCTCTCGGCTTCACCTCGCTGGTCACGGTGAACAAGACCCGCGAGGCCTGGACCCTCGACGACGTTGAGATCGCGTTCGACCACGTCGAGGGCGCGGGGACGTTCGTCGAGTTCGAGTACAAGGCGGAGACAGGGGCGCAGACGCCCGAGGAGGCACTGGCGTACCTCGACCAGTTCATCGCCGAGCTTGATGTCGAGCTCGGCGAGCAGGTCAAGCGCGGATACCCGCACATCCTGCTCGGTCGCGAGCGCTGATCAACGACATCCATTTCGGCCCTGCCTGCGGTACAAGGCGGGCCGAAATGTGTCAGGCAGCAGATCGCCCGTGACTTCGCGACTAGCGACGCCGACCCGTGCGACTGGCCGAGTTGACCCGTAGTTGGCTCGTCGAACAGGGCTTGCCAGTGGGGGAGCTGTTGATGCAGCCGCACGGCGACAAGAGACCGGCTCGGTTGGTGAAGCTGGAACGCCTGTTGGAGCTTCGACGGCACCGCACGATCGCTCTGGTCGTGGACGACGATCCCCGCGTGGTCAGCCAACTGCGAGAGGCCGGGCTCTCGGTTCATCACGCCACCTGGTCGCCCGGGGCTCCAGCGCTGGGCAATCAGTAGATCGTTCGAGGCAGGTACGTCCGGCTCGACCCGATCAGTAGCCGGGTCGAGCCGGACAGGTCAGAGCTCGGCTGCTTCCGATTGAGGTCCGTTCACCCAGGACCTGAACTGGCCCCACGCGATTGTCCCGAAAGCGAGCTGACCTCCGCTGGGAGCCTTGGAGTCACGTACACCTGCCTGGTCAGCTCCGAACCTGACCTCGACGCAGTTGCTCTCCTTGGGCTGGCTGTAGGAGGACTTGAACCATGGCGTGAACGCGATATCGGGTTGTACTGATGGCCCGTTCATCTCGTGAGCCGTTCCTTCCGCTGTTGCCGTCACCAACCGTCACAACGGCAGCGGCCCGCCCACGAAGTTGAGGAAGCTCAGCGCTTGATCCGACTCAAGTGCGATCTTTTCCTGCACGCGCCAGAGGTCCAGGTACCTCTTGACGATCTTCGGGTCATGAAGGACCGCCTGCTCGTCGTACCGTTCAGCGTAGACGAGGTGCAGCTCCGGTTCAGCTTGATATGTGGCGAGCTGGTAGTCGGCTTCCTGACCTTCGTAGAAGCCGTGGCTGAACGGTATGAACCGGAGACTCACGTTCGGCAACACCGCAACCTCAGCGAGGCGGGTGAGCTGACCTGCCCAGATCCCGGTGGTGTCCGAGATCGGGCTGACCCGAGCCAGCGCTGCCTGGTCAACGATGAACTCGAAGCGCTGGTCGGTGTTGGCGAGTACGTCTTGGCGGCGAACACGAAGGTCGACCAGACGATCGATCTCTTCAGCGGCGAGCCCAGCCGCTTCCATGAGGTAGCGCATCAGCTCGGGCGTCTGGAGCACACCCGGAATCAGCATGCTCGCCTTGCTGCGGATCAAGGTTGCGGTGCGGTCCATGTCGACCAGCTTGCGCATCGCCTCGGACTTGAACTTCCAGCGCAGGTCGGACTTCTTCGCCTGGGCGGCGCCGAGTTCGGCGTGATGCGCGATCTGCGTCCAGGTTGCCGCTTCGCCACCCAGAACGGATCGAAGCTTCTGCAGGAGTTCGGTCGTGAAGTTTTTCTGGCCGCGTTCCAGTTCGGCTTGCGTCGGCTGACTCCATCCGCATGCCGTTGCGACTTCGCGTTGCGTGCGTTCGCCACGCAGCGCTTCGAGCAGTCGACCGCACTGGATGTTGTGGATGAAGGCTGGCATCTCTGCGGACGCCATGCGTGTACCTCCTGAACAGAGCATCGGGCCCGACACGGGTACTACGGACAGTAGCAGGGCAACCATCACCGTATTGGGGCATTATCGGATTCCGATATCGGATTATAGACTGGCGATGCCAAACGTTCAGCTGGGCCTATGTGACGGAAGGTGGCGGATGATCTCCGATATCGAAAATTTCCAGCTCGGATCCCGCTGCCTCACGGGTGACTGGACCCTTCCAAGGCGCTCGCTGGTTGAGCGGCACGCCGGGAACCGGGCCTTGTTGCCGGCCCTTGTTCCCTCCACGCATGGCGTTGCCGCTATCCGATCCCAGCGAGCGGGGCGCGCCACGGCATGGGTTTCCCCGGCCCGGCCGTGGCGCTGCCTCAACGACGAGTGGAGGCGCGCGCATGGCGGGACCAACGGGAACAGTTTGCGTGGTCGTAAAACTGACCTTCGCGCAGGCCTCAGTGCTTGCGCGCGCGGCGGTAGTCGTGACGTCGGCCTTGGAGTGCAAGGAGATCAACGCTGCGGATCAAGGGCTGCGCGCGTTTCGTTGCGCAGTGGCCCTGGCTCTGTCACAAGACGTTGTCTGCGAAGCGGGCAGTCGCAGCCACAACCCTGAGAACGGCTCAGGCCTTCGGGTCAGTTAGTCCTAGAGGGAGGTCGCGGATGAGCAACCACGTGTTGTTCGGAGGACTTCGTCGGAACCTCGATGATCACCTCGAGCGGGTGTTGAGAGTCGCGGTCGACGGTGACGCTGGGGCGGCGCTAGCCGTGATGCGGCAGGACGTTCCGGGCATCGTCGCCGCGTTGCGAGCACTTGCGGAGGGGCATCAGGCGGACGAGAACGGCTATTGCGAGAAGTGTCGGAGCGGACCGTTCTGGCGTCGGGTGGCGGCGCCGTGTCGGATGCTGCTCGACGTGCACCTCGCGGTCACGGTGGCGGCGACGGCGCGCAAGTGTTCTGGCCCGCAGAGCCACAGACTCCGCTCGTCCTCTTAGGACCAATATTCCTAATAGCGTAAGGGAATGACATGCCAAGAAGGGTCTCCACCACACGCGGGCGCGAGTTCGGTGAGGGTGTGCGCGCGGTGGTTGCAGGCTCGGGACTGAGTTCGCGTCAGGTTGCCGAGCTGGTCGATTGCGACGAGAGCAAGGTCTCGGAGGTGTTGAACGGCAAGGTGTACCTCAGCAGACTGGAAGTTGCGGTGTTGCTGAGCGTATGCCGCCCGGAGGCTGCTGAGCGTAATCGGCTGCTCGCGTTGTATCCGACTCGGCACGTGCTGGGGTGGTGGCAGCAGTACGGGAAGTCCGCGCCGATCCGGCCAGGCACCGTGCTTGCTCACGTCGCCATGGCGAATGAGCTGATCGACTGGCAACCGCACGCGTTGCCGGTGTTCCTGCGGACCGATGACTACGCGCGTGAGCTGATGATCGCTTCCGCTACCGTGCCGCAGGAGGAGATCGACGAACGGTTGCGTGTGCAGGCTGAGATGAGGGACTTGCTCCGCGACCGTCTGGACTGCACCTTCTTCATCCACGAATTCGCTCTGCGGCTTCAAGTAGGGGAGCCTGCGGTACAGGCCGAGCAGATGCTTCACCTGACGATGATGGCGAACTGGTCGCACGTGAAGATCCGGGTTGTGCCTGCCTCGGTCGGCGCGCATGCCGGGATGACTGGGGCGTTCACGCAGTTGAAGTTCCCGAAGTACGAGCCTGTGGTCTGGCTGGAAGCCCTGAACTCACAGACCTTCGTGGAGATGAAGGATTCGATCGCCGGCTACACAGCGGTTGCTGACAAACTCGATGAAGTGAGCCTGTGCGAGCAGGCATCACTCGACATGATCAACAGACTTCAGTGCTGGTGATCTCCTTATGCCGAGGGATTTCCGGGCCACGACGCTTGAACGCGCCATCGGGCGGCAGCTGGCCGGATGGCGTGCCGGGCGCGACCTGAGCCTCGCCGAGGCCGGTCAGCGTGTGGGCTTCAGCAGTGCCAAGCTGTCCATGATGGAGAACGCGGTGCAGCCGTCGGCGCCCGTGGACGTCATGGCGCTCGGCTACGTCTACCAGGTGCCGACCCCGGAATGGCAGGCAGTGCTGCTTCGCGTGCAGCACGCGGAACAAGCGCGCGTACGCGTGCAGGACAACGGCCTTGACTTCGATCCGGCGGAGGACTTCGTCAAGCTGGTGTACGAGGCGACCTCGCTACGAGTGTTCACGACGGACCTTGTTCCGACGGTGCTTCAACTTTCCGGCTACACGAGCTGGGTTATGCAGAACGACGATCCGGTGCGGACAGCGCGGCTGGCGATGGTGCGCGAGGCCTGGGCGGCACGCCTGAATGACAGGGACCCGCTGACCGTCCACGCAGTTTTCCCGGAGGCGGTACTGCGGCAAGCGATCGGCGGGCCGCGGGTGATGAAGGCGCAGCTGCTGCACCTGATGGAGGTTAGTGACCACGAGGCGGTGAGCGTGCAGGTCGTGCCGCGCGATGCGGGAACGTATCCGGCGATGGGATCACCGTTCACGTTGCTGGGGTTTCCGCATCGGCAGCACAACGACGTGGCGTATCTGGAGACGTTCATCAAGGGCGAATACGTCGAGGAGCCGGGGCTGACCGAGCGGTGCGCGCAGCGGTTCGCGAGCCTGCAGGACGTCGCGTTGGGCGCAGGCGAGTCGCTCGAACTCATTGTCCAAGCGATAGCTGAGTTGGAACAGGTGGCATGTACCTGTTCATAGCGGAGTCGCATCGACCGAACGCCAGTGGTCCACCCTTCGTAGTAGGCGTAGACAATGTGGAGATCCGGCTCGGAGCTGACCGGGTCGGTGGTCGCGGCTCCTCAACCCCGCAGTAACGCGGCATGGCGTTGCACCTGGATGCCTGGGCCGCCTTCACGACTTGGGTGAGCGGCAGCGGTCACGCTGACGATGATCATTCCGCCTAAACGATTCACTCGGCGGCATGAAAATATCGCCGCTTCGTTGCCATCTTGGAGGGGCTCCAAGCGCTGCTTCTGCGGCGAAGATAGTGTGCCTGAGCAGGCCTATCTTCGACCGGGGGACGAGGCGATGGCGGCTGACTGGCTGTTGGTCGAGACGTTCGGTGGTCTCCGGCGCGAGCCGACGGTGCTGGCGGCCGGTAGCAGCCCGAAGAACATGGTGTCGATTCGGTCGGTTCTCGGTCGCGGCCCGTTCCTGCCCGATGTCCAGGGTGTGATCGTGCGCGTAGTGCAGAGCCGCGAGGCGATTGAGGCTCGAACGACAGTCGGCAAGCGGCGGGTGATCGCCCACCCGCTGCAGACCTACGGTGGCGTGATTCACGGAGTGCACGTGTGGGTGGGGCCGCTCGACGAGGATCCTCCTGTACGTGATGCGGCAGGTGCATGGCACATCAACCTCAGCCGGCACGTCAGCAGCAGGTCGGATGATCTGCTTCGGCTGTATGGGACGAGGGCCGACAAGTGGCGCAACGAGCACGACCTGGCTGAGCTCTTCACCTATCAGCGACTGCAGACGAACTCGGACGAGGCCAAGGCATTGGCGCTCATCGTCAACGCTAAAGCGGGTGCGGAGCACCTGGCCACGTGGACGGTGAACCGGGACGACGGTGTTCGGCGTGCGGTGCATTTCGCGTGCCGGTGCGTCGAGGTGAAGGCGCCCAACGGCCGGGTTGAGCTCATCGTCCGGGGGATCACCCACGACATCGGCCCGGCGGAGAGCGTGCCGGCCGCGCCTCCGCCCATTCCGGTCCTTCTCGCGCAGCAGGTACTCGCAGCGGAAGCGACGCCTGGGCGTTGGCGTGCGATCGTCGACCTGCGCACGATGCGGTTGCTGAAATGGCTCGACAACCCCATGCCGGGCGTGGCTTGGACGCTCGGTGCACCGCATCGCCCAGCTGTTCATCGAGCTGATCTGCGTATAGCGGTCGGCCTCTCCAACGACCTCGCGGTGAGCGGACGCGCCGAAGGCGTCTTGCGGGTTCGTTCCGAGGACGGAGGGTGGATGAAGGTCGCCGTCTCCGCTGCGCTCATGGCGCTTGATCAACACACCACCGCAGCGCTGGTCACCCTGACCGAGCCTGAACGTGGAATGGTCGGCTGAGTTGCCGGCCGCGGGAAAGGTGCTGGTTCGTGAGCAGCTTCGAGGGCAAGGTCGCGGTGATCACCGGGGCCGGTGCGGGCATCGGGCGAGCGCTGGCGATTGAGCTCGCGCGACGGGGCGCGCGGCTCTCACTGCTCGATCGCGATGCTGCCGCTTTGGAAGGCGCGGTCGCACGCTGCGAAGCGCACGGCGCACGAGTGCTGGCACAGGTCATCGATGTGACGGACTGGGACGAGATGCGGGCCGCCGCGAGCGCGGTCAACTCCGAGCTCGGCGGCGTCGACTCCGTGTTCGCGGCCGCTGGCATCATTCACCGTGGCAGCCTGCTCGACTCCGACGTGGCGGACATCGAGCAGGTGATGGCGGTGAACTGGCGGGGATCGATGTACACCGTGAAGGCCCATCTCCCGTTCGTCGCCGGTTCGGAGGGTGGCCGGATAGTCACGTTCTCCAGCGCGTTCGGTCTGGTGGCGACCTCGAAGTACACCGCCTACAACTCATCGAAATTTGCTGTTCGCGGCTTCAGTGAGGCGCTGCGCCAAGAACTCGCCGCGGCTGGCAGCGACGTGTCGGTGACGTGCGTCTTCCCGGGAGGCGTCCGAACCTCGATCGTGCGCAACGGCCTGTTCGCGGCAGGGGAGAACCGTGAGGCTGTGATCCGAGGCTTCGAGAAGCACGTCGCGCGTACCGACCCCGAGAAGGCGGCGGTGACCATCCTCAGCGGAGCTGAACGCCGTCGGGCGCGCGTCTTCGTCGGGACGGACGCACGTCTGGTAGCTGTCGTTGCACGCCTGCTCGGCGGCCACTACCAGGACTTGCTGCCTGCACTGGAACGACTGCATGAGCGAATGCGACCCCGGCGGCGATGACCTGCGAATCATGGTTCCGGTTGACGTGATCGGCACCCCTACCTAGGCTACTCCAATCGGACTATTCCGATTGGGTTGGCTTTGTCGCTATCGAGCTGATCCCTAGAACGCAGCGGTGAGGCAGTCGTGGGCTGCCCTCGAACGCGATCGGGGATCGACATGGCTCGGCGAACATCCTCTGTGAAGGCTTTCCCGCTGCCAGTGCGGCGTCGACTGATGCTGCTGGCTACCGCACCTCCTTGTGACGCACTTCGGGGTTCCGCCGGGGGAGGAGCGTCTCGATGAGCGGAAGCCGGCACGCGAATCCGCAGACGTTCGGGCAGGAACTGCGCACGCTTCGCGCGGAGCAGCAGAAGTCCTTGGCAGCGCTCAGCGCGGACTCGAACGTGAGCAGGAGCTATCTCGGCAACCTGGAGCATGACCGAAGCGTGCCGGGACCGGAGATCGCCGCCGCGATCGATGCCGCCTTGGGCGCAGGCGGTCGGCTCATCGAACTGGCCGCACCCAAGCCACGCACTCGACTAGCGCGAGATCGCGTGCGTCCAGACCAGCTGCCCGTGGCGATCCGCGGATTCACCCCTCGAACCGAGCTGATCAAAGAAGCGGAAGAGGCGCTGGCGGCGCACGCGGGGGTGATCGCGTTCGACGGTCCGGCGGGTGTCGGTAAGACTGCTTTCGCGGTGACCTGGGCGCACTCGATCGCCGACGCTTTTCCCGACGGTGTCCTGTTCGCCGACCTGCGCGGTTATGCAGCCGACCCGCCCGAGGCCCCGGCCTTCGTCCTCGGCGGGTTCCTGCGCTCGCTGGGTATCGCGCCGTCGGGCATACCGAGCAACCTGGCAGAACGGGCCGCGCTGTACCGAACCCTTCTCGCGGGCACCCGGACGCTGGTGGTGCTGGACAACGCCGTTGACGACGAACAGGTCAGGCAGCTTCTGCCGGGTTCAGCGTTGTCCTTGGCGGTGATCACGAGCCGCAACCGCTTGGCCGGTGTGGTGGTGCGGGAAGGCGCCGTGCGCATCACCGTGCAACCTATGACCGCCGACGAAGCGCATGAACTTCTTCGGTCGGTTGTCGGGCCCCGCATCGACACCGACCTCGACGCGGCACAGGTGATCGCGGATCGGGCTGGCCGGCTTCCCCTCGCGCTCCGGATCGCAGCGGAACGGGCAAGCCGCTGGCTGACCACACCCCTGCGGACGCTCGCCGACGAGCTTGCTCGACGCCAGCCACTGGACGTGTTCGCGGTCAACGACACTCTTGCCGTGCGGACCGTCCTGTCGTACTCGCATGACGCGTTGCCCCCGAAGATGTCCAATACCTTCCGGTTGCTGGGCCTGCATCCAGGCGGACCGGTTCGAATCGAAGCCGCGGCGGCTCTCATGGACCAGCCGCCTTCCCAAGCACTGGGCCACCTGTCCGCGCTGGCCAGCATCCACCTGCTCGACCAGACCACCGAGGACAGGTTCGTGATGCACGACCTTGTCCACTCATACGCCCTCGAACTCGCGCGGAAACACAACTCGCACGAAGACAACGCCGCAGCCCTGGAGCGACTGGTCCGCTCCTATCTGACCACCGGTGCCGCTGCCACCCGGATTCTCTGGCCGTCGCGTCCGAGAAGGGGGCTCAGTCTGCCCAAGAACGACCTGACAACACTGATGTTCCGCGACCCGGAGCAAGCGCTCAACTGGTTCGAGGAGGAGCTGCGTCTTCTGGTCCAGCTGGTGCGCTGCGGAGCCCGGTGGAATGTCACCTCTGTTGCCTACCTGCCTGTTGTGATCAGCGAGATGCTGTGTCATCGGCGTGCATGGTCCTGGTGGATGCCCGTGCTTTGGGAGGCGCTCGCGATGGCCCGCCAAGGTGGCCACCGAGACGCCGAAGCCTGGATCTTGGAAACGCTGGGCGACGCGAGCATCGACGCCGGCGACAAAGCGGCTTCGATTAATCTCTACCGGGAGGCCATGGCCATCCGCACCGAGCTGGATGACCGCGGAGGGCTCGCTATCGGGCACGTGGGGCTCGCCAAGGCATTCTCCAAGGTTGGCGCCTACGACGCCGCGATCGCTCACTGCGAAAACGCGCGGAAGATCAGCGTCGAAGTCGACGACATGTGGCAGTACTCGGTGGCGACCGCGCATCTCGCCATGGCGCGCGCTGCTCTCGGATTGGTTGGAGAGGCACGCGATCTGCTCAGCGCGACGCGAGCAGCGCTAGACGACGCCGGGGATCTCATGTCGTCGGGACGTGTGGCGATGTTGCAGGCAAAACTTGCTGAGACGGTCGGTGAACATGGCCTGGCCGTTCGGCACCTGGACGATGCGCTGAGGATCTTCGGCCGCGTCGGCGACGTGTGGAGCCAGGCGCACATCCACAGCCGCCTCGGTGCTCTGCATGCGGACTGCGGAGATCATCGGGCGGCACGCCGCGCGCGGGTTACGGGCGCCGAGCTGCTCACCGGCAACATCGAGCCCGCCGCCACGCGACTACGCGAGCAGGTGATCAGCAGCTTGGAAGAGGAGCGGTAGGGGACTTTCGCTCAGTTGGGCCGCAAGCAGTGATGGCGGAAGGGTGCGATGCGACGGTGGTAGCCGCGAACCACGGTTCATCAACAAGTGTTGGCGTAGTTGGAAGATTGAGTCCTATCACGACTTGTTGTGGAGTGAGGGCGCGCTGCGGAGTAGGTGCGCGGCGCGCCTGTTCTCACGCTCGTGGTTGACCGGTCGAACACATCTGGTTGCCGGGCGGGCCGGTGAGGTTCGGTCGTGTGGTGACGTAGTAGGCGTTGACGATCTCGTGCGGTCCATCCTTGAAGAACGGACGGCTGCCCCAGGGCGGGATGCAGGACGTCCCGGTGGTTCCTGTGCTCCAGTGGAACTTGATGAGGATGAAGCCGTCGCCGCAGTGCACGTAGCCGCCGGTCTGTTCGCCCTGCGGCAGGTCGAGCGAGTAGAAGCCGCAGGGTCGAGGAGAGATCGCGGATGCGGTGTTGCTGGGGGTGTCGATCATGCCGACGGCTGTCGCGGCGAGAAGCATGCCTGCTGCGGTGAAAGCGCGGGCGATGTTCGCGTTCACGGGGACTCCCTTGCGTTGAAGTGGTTGATTCAACTCAGTGTTGGGAGTCCACAGTGAACAGAAAAGGTGTCTTCTGTATCGCGGTGAACGCGAGACAGAAGACGGTCTATGGCAGCGGATCGAGATAGAGCCGTCCGCTCGCCTGGAGAGTCTTGGTGACGAGGACGTCGTTTGCCGTGTGCATCGCGGCCACGACCTGAGGGGCGCCCGCTGGTGCGTAGCGCAGCGCCGCGACAAGGAAGACGATGTCGTCGTGGGGCAGCATGAGCCGTGGTGTGGTGATGTGGTCGGTGCGCAGCGGGTAGGCGAGAACAAGGCCGAAGTCGCCGTACAGGTCGGCGCTGAGGTCATTTTCGGTGTGGCGCAGCAGTTCTTCCGCGGCTGTGTTCGGCACGAGCAGGTTGCACCACGGGTGCGGAGATTCCCACAGCCCGGCGTTGCGCAGGAGGGGTTCGCCGTCGGCGAGCCGGTTGACGAAGTCCCAGTAGCTCGCGGTCCGGGTGTTGGCGTCGCGGAAGCCGAGACTGTCGAGGCGGCCGTGGCCGGCGGAGACGCCGGTGAACGTGACCGCTTCCAGCTCGGCGACACGCTGCCCGTCACGGATCTTGAGCTGTCCTTCGACGTAGTCGAAGGCGCCGGTGGTGACGAGGTGCCGCTGGCTGGCGATGAGCTGGTCGACGGTGTCGTAGTGGAGTTTGTGCCATGTCACGGTGTCCGGAGCGGGCACAAGGCACACGGTGGCGCGGGTGATGATGCCGCTGCGGCCCCGGCCGGCGCGCACCGCGTCGAACACCTCCCGGTTGTCGTCCGGGCCACAGGAGACGATGGCGCCGCTGGGCGTCACGACGTCGAGACTGAGGAGGTTGTCGGTCTGCGCGCCGTGGTGGTGGCTCGCGCCGCCGAGGCCACCGACCGACAGGGTGCCGCCGACAGTCAGTTCCAGGTAGTCCGTGAGCACCGGAGGGGTCAGGCCGTGAGGCAGCGTCGCTCGGAGCACATCGCTCCACCGCGCACCCGCGTCGACGACCACGCGATCGGGACGGACGTCGTGAACGCCGTTGAGCTGGTTCATGTCGATCACCACGCCACCCGGCGCCTGAGCCTGGCCGCCGGTGGAGTGGCCCTGCCCGCGGGGCACGACCAGCAGGCCGTGCTCGCGGGCGTACCGGACCACGATGCTGATGTCGGCCGCGGAGACGGGGCGCAGCACTGCTGCGGGTAGGTGGTGGACTGTGCCGCCGTAGTCGTGCGCGGCCCAGCGCAGCGCGTCCTGGTCGGTGTCGAGCGTGCCGGCCAGTTCGGGAAGGGCCGCAAACGCTTGGCGCACTACTGGTCCTCCTTCAAGCTGTTGATCATCTGCTGGCGTAGTCGCGTCGCGGTGGGCTCGATGTTGCCGTTGAGCAGCTCCGCGGCGGCAGACCACGCTTCGTGGGCGGCGTGCTGATTGCCGCGCTCGGCCTGCAGGTCGCCGATGCGACTGTGGACGTGGGCCTGGCTCCACACATCACCGACGTGGCTGAACGTCTCCAGAGCATCGTCGAGGTGCCGCAGAGCGCGGTCGTACTCGGCCGTCGACTCAGCCAGGCCGGCGAGCAGGGTCGACGCGCATCCCGACGACATGAAGTCCTCGGTCTCGTCGAGGCTCTTCCTGACGAGCTCGAGTAGCTCGCGCGCGTCGGTGGTGGCGCCGCAGGCGGCTCTTGCCATCGCGAGGTGTGCGGTCGCGACCGCGTGCTCCCAGCTGTCGCCTGCGTCGTCGCTGATCTGGCGGGCGGTCTCGCAGTGCGCGATCGCGGTGTCGTAGTCGCCGAGCTGGCAGTAGGCCCGTCCGAGGCCGACATGGCCCGCGGCGATGCCGCTGCGGTCACCCAGCTCGGCGCGGATGGTCATCGCCTCCCGGTAGAGCTCGATCGACGAGGCAGCGTCGCCCGCGTCGATTCCGGCATCGGCCAGTGTCTCCAGCATCCACGCCTCGGCATCACGGTGCCCACCTCGGCGCGCCATCGCGAGCGCGTCGCGCAACGCGGGCACCCACCAGGACCAGGCGCGCCGGTGGAACAGCATCTCGTTAATCACCACCGGCAGGTAGGCCACGGCGGTGATGTTCCACTGCGCTCCGCACCGGACCAGCCGAACGAGCAACCGCAGCTCCTCCTCGAACCAGCGGATAGCGTCCGCAGGCCGCCGGAATGTCAACGTTGTCAGGTTGTGGCTGGGCAGGTCTGGTGGACGCCGGGGCCGGGATGGCCAGAGCAGTCGTGTCGCCGCCGCTCCGGTACGCAGGTAGGAGTCGATGAGCCGATCGAGGGCGGCGATGTTGGCTTCGTGCGGATTGTGCTCCAGGGCGAGTTCTTGGGCGTAGGAGTGGACGAGGTCGTGCATCACGAACTGATCCTTGGCGGTCAGCTCGATCAGGTGCACGCTGGCCAACGCTGATAGGTGGCCCAGTGCGAACTCTGGTGGGAGTTCGGTGAGCGCCGCCGCGGCCTCGATACGGATCGGCCCACCGGGATGCAGCCC
Source organism: Streptomyces sp. ID05-26A (assembly GCF_033794685.1). Classification (NCBI taxonomy): domain Bacteria; kingdom Bacillati; phylum Actinomycetota; class Actinomycetes; order Kitasatosporales; family Streptomycetaceae; genus Streptomyces; species Streptomyces sp. ID05-26A. Next base: position 282,289 of record NZ_JARAYZ010000007.1, on the reverse strand, counting down.
CAGCAGCCGGAACGTCGTTGCCATTTTTGCGGGCAGCGCGTCGTGGGAGTAGGACAGCACCGTCCGCACGGCCAGGGTGTCGTCGACGGCGAACACGTCGAGCGGCTGGCGCCGCGTGAGTTCGTCGGCCAGCGCGCTCAGCGGTGTGTTGCGCGTCAAGTTGGCGCGTTCGGCCGCGATGCGCAGGGCGAGCGGGAGTCGTCCGGCCCGGTCGGCGATAGCGCGCGCCGCGGCGGGGTCGACGTCAAGCCGCGGCCCGATCACCGATCTGAGAAGCTCGTGCGCTTCGGTCGCGCTCATTGGCTGGATGGTGAGGCGGACCGCGCCGTGGTGCACGACCGCACCCGACAAGCGGCTGCGGCTGGTGATCAACGCGAGCGAGGTTGCCGAGCCTGGCAACAGCGGGCGGATCTGCTCGGCGTCGAACGCGTTGTCCAGCACCACCAAGGTTCGGGTGCCCTCCAGCAGGGTGCGATATAGGGCCGCCCGCCCGCCGAGGTCGCTGGGGATTTCCGACGGGGAGGCGCCGAGTGAGAGCAGGAAGGCGCCGAGCACGACCGCGGGGTCTTCGGGCGGGCCGGCGGCGTAGCCGCGCAGGTCGGTGAACAGCACACCATCCGGGAAGTCCGCAGCGATCTCGTGCGCCCAGGTGACCGTGAACGCTGTCTTGCCCACGCCGGCCGGGCCGTCGATGGCGATCACGCCCTCGTGCACGGCCAAGGCTGCCTCGGCCTCCTCGCGCACCTCCCGGCGCGCTACGAAGCCGCGTACCGCAGCCGGAAGCTGCGCGGGGCGCACGCGCTCGCGCGTCGCCCTGGAACGGGGCTTGGGCACGACAAGCTCGACGAGCCGACCGCTGGCGCCGAGCGCATCGTCGATCGCCGCGGCGACCTCGGGGCTGGGTACGCTGCGGTCGTGTTCGAGGTTGCTGAGATAGCCCCGGCTCACGCTGGACTCAGCACTGAGCAGGGTCAGCGACTTTTTCTGCGCATCACGCAACTCACGCATTCGCCGACCGAACGTCTGGCAATTCGTTTGGATATGTTCATTCTTCGACCCCCCGGTCGTGTGGATAGCTGTCTTCTGTCTCTTGTTCATCGCGATACAGCTCCCCCCTAGCGGTTCCCCCTTGAACCTGCCAACACTGAACGTTGTCAACTGACCACAAGCAGTGGAAACAGCAGGTCCGAGGAGGTGAGGGTATGCAGACGACACGTTGCTACGTCACGTATTCCACGCAACCACGCGTACGAAGTCACCCGGTCGAACGACAACTTTCGTCGGTCATCCGAAACGAATTCGCATTCTGCGCTCGTCACAGGAGGCGCAATGTCGCTCTGGCTGACCTATGGCCTTCTCGGCGCGGTTGCGGGCCCCGTCGTCACCGTTGTTGGCCGTTGTGTGGCGCTGCGCGAGCCACTGTCGTGGAGTCCAGCTGTCCGAAGCGAATGGGCGGCGATGCTCGCGGCAAGCGCGCTGCTGAGCCTCGCGCTGGTCGAGGTCGCCGAGCGACAGCCCGCAGCAGCGGGCGCGATCTCGTGGCTTGTGATCATGGGCTTACTGCTCACATCGATCGACTGGGCGTGCCACCGGCTTCCCCAGATCCTGGTCGGCACACTGCTCGGCGGAGGCGTCATCCAGCTCGGTCTCGCCGCACTCGTCCAACACGACGGTGCCGGACGCGTACTGAGGGCTGGCAGTGCTCTTGCGGCGGTCTTCGCGGTCACGGTGACGATGGCGTTGGTGTCACCGCAGGGCTGGGGTGCCGGCGACGTCACCCTGTCCGCCACAGTCGCGTTCTTCCTCGGCTGGTTCAGCTGGTCGCACGTGGCCATCGGGCTCGGCCTAGCGCTCGCACTCGGCGCGGTCACCTTCGGTGTGCTGCGCGCGAGAAGAGCCTACTGGCAAGGACTGCAGATCCCCCTCGGACCAGCGCTGGTCTTCGCACCGGTCTGCACGATGCTGCTGATGTAGCGGAGGCCTCCTGATGTGCCTGCCGTTCAGAGAAGACGATCCCGCGATCCTGTACGGGGCACTACCGACGCTGCTGCACGCGATCGCGCTGTTCGCCCTCATCTTTGCTGCCACTCTCGGAAAAGACCTGCGCCCGCACACCCCCATGTACGCCGGGCGCGCCGGTCGAGGCGGACCCCGTCCCCCCTCGGGGTCCGCCTCGGCACCACTGTTTAAGTTCCCGGTTTGGAGGCCGCGGTGAACCCCACGACACGATTGGTGATCACGGCGAGCATGCTGGTCCTGCTCGGAGCCTGCGGCGCCCCGCCGGCCACGACGACGAAGGCGCCGACGACGGCCTTGCCGCCGTCCTCGGCGATCAACCCGGCAGACGCCGCACGCAACGAGGCTGTAGCCGTCTATCTGAAGATGTGGAGTGTCTTCTTCTCCGCGGGCAGCACCTCGGATTGGCAATCCCCCACGTTGGGCCAGCACGCCGTCGGCACTGCCCTCAACAAACTCACCGACGGACTTCGTCGTGACCGCGACCGTGGTGTCGTTACCAAAGGGGAGCCGACCCACGACACCAGTGTGTCCTCAATGGAGCCCCCGGTAGACCCGAAAAAGGTCGTTGTCCGTGATTGCAGCGACTCGTCGAACGCGCTGAAGTACCGAGCCGACAACGGTGAGCGCGTCGGCAACACGCCTGGTGGCCGTCAGCGGATCGACGCGATCGTGGAGAAGCAGCTGGATGGCGTGTGGAAGGTTTCCGATTTCGGGGTGCACGAGGTGGGATCATGCGACTGACAACCCGGCACGCCCTAGCCGTCGCTGCCCTCGCACTCACGGGGGTTACATCTGCTGCCCCACTCGCGTTCGCATCCGGGGACGGTGGCTACGGAAGCGTCGACTGTATCCAGACCCCTTCAGCGGCGTGCGACATCGCGGCGGGAACGCGCCCGAACCGGCCAACCCTCAACGGCCAGCAGCCGATAGGCACATACGACGACAGCGCTGCCACCGAGAGCGAGTTCGGCTGTCGGTACGTGCCGGTGGACTATCCCGCACCGAGCGGCCCGTCGCCGGAACCTGGCGGCTGGTTCATGGTGTTGTGCAGTCCCGACGGTAAGGATCCTGACTCGCACGGTCCGGTGTGGGTTCCCGCGGGTGCGGGCACGCCGCCGACGTTGAGTCCGGAGCAGGTCGCGCAGATGGCGCGCAAGCAGTTGCGGTTGCCTGCTCCGACGATTACGGCCAGTCCGTCCGGGACGCAACTGGTGCACTTGCCCACGTGGCTGTGGCTGTCCGCGGGGTGGACGGATTCGGCCGCAACCGCATCGGTGCCGGGTGTGTCGGTGACCGCGGTCGCGACGCCGGTGACGGTCAGCTGGTCGATGGGGGACGGCACCATCGTGACGTGCACCGGGCCCGGTACCCGGTATCAGGCCGATGCCGACCCGAAAGCGAGCTCGCCCGACTGCGGGCACACCTATCGCCGCTCCTCCGCTCATGAGCCAGGACAGGCTTTCGCCGTGTCAGCCACCGTGCACTGGACCGTCAGCTGGTCCGGCGCCGGCCAGAGCGGCACTTTCCCGGACCTGACCACCACGAACTCCACGACGTTCCGGGTCGCTGAGTCACACGCCCTGAACAACGGGTCCCGCTGACCTTCAACTGAACCCCCTTCCCTCAACCGCTCGCTGATGCTCATTCGCGACGCGGCGCACTACTCCCATGCCTTTTGGAGGGCGACATGAATACCTTCGTCACCGACGGCCAAGCCGTCACGAGTCAATCCACATCAGACAGTGGAATGTGGATGAGCGGCAAGCAGCGCAACGTCTCACGCTTGCGCGGCAGGCGACGAAACCGTCCCTACCTGGTGCTCGGCTTGTTGCTCCCAGGTCTGTGCGCGGGAGCGTTCCTGTGGATCTCGCTCGCCACCGACGATCAGCGGCCGGTGCTGGCGCTCGCCCGCGAGGTGACGGTCGGGCATGTGGTGGTGGAACAGGATTTGCGGCGCGTCAAGGTCGCTGTCGATGCGGGCGTGCTGGTCGTGGACGCCGGACAGGCGGCCGGCGTGGTGGGCAAGACGATGTCGGTGAGCCTGCCCGCGGGTGCCTTGCTCACCCCGCACGCGGTGGACTCCTCCGCGGTTCCCGTGGCGGGGCAGGCGATCGTGTCCTTGGCGTTGAAGTCCGGGCAGTTTCCTGCCGAAGTCGGGCCGGGAGCGCGGGTGGCCGTGGTGTTCGTGTCCGGCGCCACGAGCGGATCCGTGCCGCGTACTCCCTCCGCGGAGGGCAGCGGCACGTGGTCGGGTGTGGTGACGAGCGTGGCGACGCCGCCCAACGAGCAGGTCACGGTGGTGTCGGTGCAACTCGCGGAAGCCGCGGCCGGTCAGGTCGCCGCGGTGCCGGTCGGCCAGCTGTCGCTCGTGCTCGTAGCGGGAGGTGGCCGGTGATGCTGGTCGCCGTTGTCAGCTTCAAAGGCTCACCGGGTGTGACGACCTTTTCTGTCGCACTGGCCGCCCGCTGGCCGGCTCCCACGCAGCCGGTGCTCGTCGAAGCGGATCCGTCCGGAGGCGACATTGCGACGCGGTTCTGCTTGCCGTCCTCGCCCGGCCTGCTCAGCCTTGCCGCGGCCGCACGGGGCAGCGCCGACCCAGGGTTGCTGTGGCAGCACACCCAAGCGCTACCAGGAGGCCTGCTCGCGGTCACCGCGCCACCGGACGCGGATCTCACCCGCGGTGCCCTGCTCACCCTCACCACAGACTCACCCTGCGCCACAGGCCTCATCCGGGTCAGTGCGCACAGGCCCGATGTCGTCGTGATCGCCGACTGCGGCCGGATCGATCACGCCTCCGCGGCGATGAACATCGTCCGCGAGGCCGACGCCCTCGTACTGCTCAGCCGCGCCCACGCCGACGATCTCGCGCACCTGGCCCGCAGACTGCCCACAGCCGCGCGCTGGACACCCCGGCCGATGCTGCTGCTGGTCGGGGACGGCTACGCCACCACCGACGTCGGCCGCGAGCTCGGCGTGATGCCGCTGGGCCGCATCCCGCACGACCCACACGGTGCCACTGTCCTGTGTGGACGGCAACCGCGATCACGGTGGCGCCGCAGCCGGCCGTCGCACTCCGCGCTGGGCCGGTTCGCACACAAGGTCGCCGCCGAGCTGGCCCCCAGGACCGCGGCACCCACTCTCAGTTTCGTCACCGCCACCGGCCCACCCCACGAACTCCCTGTCACACCACGGCTTCCCGCAGACGACCAGTCCGGCGGGCAGGAGCACTCCTGGAGAGGAGTCTTGTCATGACTCACCCCGTGAACGGGCATCTCAGGTCGGTGCCGCCGCTGCCCCGCCAGGAGCCGTGGTCACCGCCCCACCAGCCCGGCACCAGCCCTACCGGCGGCGGTATGTGGAACGCCACAGCGGGCGGCAGTCCGCCCACCGTGCCACGCGACGATGCTGGTGAGGACATCGATCGTGCCGCGCGCGACGGGCTCCGGCAGCACCTGCGCGTCGTGCTGGCCGACGAACTGCCCAGCCAGGTAGACGCTCACGAGAAACGCAGCGGCGCCGCGATGATCCCGTCGGCCCGCCGCGCGCTGGGCGAGGCGATCCTGGCTGACGCGGCGCTCAGGCACAGCGAGCGTGAACTTACGGCCAACCGGCCTCTCGTCGCGCCGGATGTCGAGCGCCAGGTGGTCGTCGAGGTGCTCAACGAGATGTTCGGCATGGCGGGCCTGCAGCCGTTGCTGGACGACCCGACGATCGAGACGATCAACGCCAACCGCTTCGACCGTGTGATCGTGCAGCACACCGACGGCCGCCGCGAACCGGTCGCGCCGATCGCCGCGTCCGACGACGAACTCACCGATCTGGTCCGGCTGCTCGCCGCGCGGGCGTCCAGCCAGGAACGGCGGTTCGATCACGGTTCTCCCGCGGTTAACCTTCAGCTGCCGGGTGGTGAGCGGTTGTTCGCGGTGATGGGGTTGACCGCGGACGGGGTGACCTCGCTGTCGATCCGCCGGCACGGCTACCTCACCGCCACGCTGCCTCAGCTGCGCGAGCGCGGCACGATCGACACCGGCCTGCGGGAGTTCCTGCGCGCGCTCGTGCGCGCCCGCAAGAACATCCTGATCACCGGCGGTGCCGCGGCCGGGAAGACGACCATGTTGCGGGCGCTGGCCTCGGAGATGGATCCGCTGGAGCGGATCATCACCATCGAGGACGCCTTCGAGCTCGGCCTGGAACGCGACCCGAACATCCACGCCGACGTGACGGCGCTGCAGTCACGCGAGCCGAACGTCGAGGGCGAGGGCGCGGTCTCCCAGGCCGAGCTGGTGCGGTGGGGCCTTCGGATGTCGCCGGACCGGGTCATCGTCGGCGAGATCCGCGGGCCCGAGGTCATCCCAATGTGCAACGCGATGTCGCAGGGCAACGACGGATCCATGGCCACCCTGCACGCCTCCAGCTCCCGCATCGCCTTCACCCGCCTTGCCTCCTACGCCGCCCAAGGCGCCGAGCGGCTGTCGCTGGAGTCCACCGCGCTGCTGGTCGCGAGCGCGGTGCATTTCGTGGTGCACCTGGGCCGCGGCAGCGACCGGACCACCAGGGTCGTGTCGTCGATCCGCGAGATCGTCGACGCCGACGGACCCCTGGTGGTCTCCAACGAGGTCTACCGGCCCGGTCGCGACGGCCGGGCTCGCCCGGTGGCCGGCGCGCTGCGCACCGACACCCTCGACGAGCTTGCCGCCGCCGGACTCGACCCTGTCGTGCTCGACCAGCCCGACGGGTGGTGGCCACGATGAACGTCTCCCTCGGCACCGCCCAAGGACTTGCCGTCCTGCTGGGCCTCGGTACAGGGCTGGGAGCGCTGCTGTTCGTCATCGGCTGGCACGGCGTCGAACAACGCCCTCGCCTGTGGCGCGCGCGACCGCGCAGTGGCGAACAACGTCAGCGCATCGGAATCCGGTTCGGTGTCGCGCTCGCGGTCGGTGTAGCGGCCGGCGTGGCGACGGGCTGGGTTGTCGGCGCGGTCCTGGCCGCGATGGCCTGCTGGGCGTTGCCGCGTGTTCTGGGCCGCGACCCGGAGCACGCGCACCGGGTCGCGAAGGTCGAGGCGATCGCCACCTGGACCGAGATGCTGCGCGACACCCTGTCGGCCGCATCCGGTCTGGAACAAGCGATCCTCGCCACCGCGCCACTGGCACCGGCCCCGATCCGCGGCCAGGTCGCCGGCCTGGCGCATCGCCTCGAGAACGGGCAACGGCTCCCGCCGTCGCTGCGGGGGCTGGCCGACGAGCTCGCGGACCCGACCGGCGACCTGGTGATCGCCGCGCTGGTGAAAGCCTGCGAGCAGCAGGCCCGCCAGCTCGGCGAGCTGCTCGGCGCGCTCGCCCAGACCGCGCGGGAACAGGTGTCGATGCGGATGCGGGTGGAGGCCGGTCGAGCGCGCACGCGCACGTCGGTGCGGGTGATCGTGGGGACCACGCTGGTGTTCGCGGTGGCCGTGGTGCTGCTCAACCGCCCCTACTTGTCGGCCTACGACTCCGCGACAGGGCAAGCGGTGCTGCTGGGTATCGGGTTGCTGTTCGCGGTGGGATTCGCCTGGCTGGCACGGATTACCCGCATCGCGCAGTCGCCGCGGCTGCTGGCCTCCGCCCAGGCGCCGATGGGGGAGCGTCCCCGTCCGGTCGCCGAGGGGCAGGTGTGACGTGGCTGCCGTGGCGACCGCGCTGGTTCTGGGCGCTGGATTCGGTTTCGGCCTGTGGGCCTTGGCGTTCGCGGTGTTTCCGCCTCGGCCGGCGCTGGGCGTGGTGCTGGCGCGGGTCACCGCCGCGCCAGCACCGCCGCCGATCGCGGTCGTCGAAGGGACGGGATGGGCCGCGCGGCTGGGCAGTCCCGCGGTCGCGCCGCTGCGCGCGCTGGGGCTGCCCGGCGAGCGGCTGCGCCGCGACCTCGTGGTCATCGGACGGCCGATCAGCGCCCACCTGGCGGAGAAGGCCAGTTTCGCTCTCGCCGGACTGGTGGTGCCCGCGCTCCTGCTGCTGGGGCTGTCCGTCCTCGGGCTGCCGATCGGCTGGCAGTTCCCGATCATCGCCGGGCTCGTCCTGGCGGCCATCGGATTCGAGCTGCCCGATCTGCGCGCACGTGCCGAAGCGGCGAGGCTGCGCACCGCGTTCCGGCATGCGCTCTCGGCGTTCCTGGACCTGGTGTGGATCACGCTGGCGGGCGGCGCGGGCGTCGACAGCGCGCTCAACGACTCGGCGGCGGTCGGTCACGGCTGGGCGTTCACCCACATCCAGCGGGCACTGGCCGCAGCACGACTGACCCGCACGACCCCGTGGGCCACGCTGCGGCAGCTCGGCGACGAGCTCGACATCCCGGAGCTGGTCGAGCTGGCCGCCTCGGTCAGCCTGGCCGGCACCGAAGGCGCCAAGGTCCGCGCGAGCCTGGCCTCGAAAGCCACCGCCTTGCGGACGCGACAGCTCACCGACGCCGAAGCCGAAGCCCACTCCGCGACCGAACGCATGGCGCTGCCCGTCATGTGCCTATTCCTCGGCTTCCTCGGCTACGTCGCCTACCCGGCACTGACACAAGTGATCAACGGCCTCTGAGCCGAGGCACAAGCTCCGTTTTTCGCTATAGAACAAGGAGAAGACAATGACGATCAACCAGTTGAGCATGATGTGGACGATGATTCGAGCACGCATCGACCTGCTGCGCCGCAACCCCAGCGCGGGCTACGTGAGCGAAACGACACTGATCACCGCCCTGCTCATCTCTGCCGGAGTCCTCGTGCTCGGAATCATCGTGGCCAAGGTGATCGCCAAGGCCACGAGCATCGAACTGTGAGCACCCGATGGCACACTTGACCGCTCCCACTCAGGACTCCCACAACGGCTGGAAACGGCGCAGCTGTCGGCTTGGAGTCCGGCATCGTCGCTTCCTGCAGCGGATTCTGCAGGACGATCGCGGCGCGGCCAGCGCGGATCTCGTGCTCTACACACCGCTGCTGCTCCTGGTGCTACTGACGATCGTGCAGTTCGTGCTGTGGTCGCACGCCACCCACATCGCGCAAGCCGCCGCCTCACAAGGACTTGCCGTCACCCGAGCACAAAACGGAACTGTCGCGGCGGGCACGGCGAGCGCGCAGCAGCTACTCGACCAGCTCGCACGAGGCCCGCTGACCGGCGCGAGCGTCAATGCCGAACGCACCACCGAGTCGGCATCCGTGCGGATCACCGGTACCACGAGAGCCGTTGTTCCGTTCCTGCGGCTACCGGTTCATGCCGAAGCACTGGGTCCCGTCGAACGGTTCGACTGAAGTCAACGGGTTCGCGAGTCCCTGAAAGGCCCAACCCGGATCCAGCGGCGTCGCCCCCACACCGGGACGGACACCCGAGCGCAACCGATCGACCTATCAGATGTCCACAAAGGATCAAACAGCGTGGCGCTGTGAGAGGACGGGAGTGTCACATGAACGAGTCTCCTGTGCGGTACGGGAGCTTCAGTTCCGGTACCGAACCGGTGCTGTGGCGTCCCGGTCTGGCCCGTGAGCGGCTGTGTCGCCGTGCCGTGTGGCGTTGCCTGCTGCCTGATGCCGGGCTGTATGCACTCGGCGGGGTGCTGACGCTGCTCATCGGCGTGGCCAACCGGCCCATGCTTGTTCTTGTCGTCGTGGCGGGCGCGGTGCTGGTCGTGGTCGCGGTGCTGATCGCACGCTACGACTATCTGCGGTTCGGTCATGACCTGTCGGCTCGAACGGCTGCATGGCGCACCGATCGCGGGCGAGGTGAATGGTTCTTCCGTGGCGCCGATTTCCTCGATCGGGGACCGGTGGCTGCGGCAGCCCTGGCCGCGCAGATCATCGACGCGGTACACCTGAGCCATTCGGGGCCCGCCGCGCCGTGGATCGGCCACGCCCACCTGGACGCTGTTCACCGGCTGGCGTGGGACGTGCTGCTCGCGCTGTACCAGGCGCCCACGGCACACGACGATCTGCAGCCGGTCATAGCCCGGCTCACCCTCGCCACCGCACACATCCGCGAAGCCAACCGGCGGCTGCACCACGCCGCGGCCACGACCCGGACCGGCGGCCTGCTCGCGCACCTGACCGCACTGCACGACGTTCTACCCGCGGCGGTGACGCCATGACCGCCGCACGGACAGCGTCGTGCGGTAGGTCGCCTTGCCGCAGGTCGTGGTGGTGTGAGGACCGGGGCTCTGCGAGCAGCGAGATCGTTCTGGTCACGCCGCTTCTGGTGATGCTGCTGGTCTTCGTCGCGGTGGTCGTGCACCGCGGTGTCGACGCACGGCTGCGGATCAATGACGTGGCGCACCAGGCGGCGAGAGCGGCCAGTCTCGAGCGCACGAGTGCCCGCGCCGCTGACCGGGCACGCTCGACCGCGACCGCCGCGCTGGCCTCGGCGGGGGTGACCTGCCGATCCGTGGCCGTGGACATCGCTACCGCAGGACTTCGGCCGGGCGGCTCCGTGACCGTGACCGTCAGCTGCGACGTCGACCTCGGTGACGCCCTGATGCTCGGCGCAGGCCAGAAGCGCTTGTCCGCCACAGCGATCGAGCCGGTGGACACATACAGGTCCGGCGCCATCGTGGCTGCTGGGAGGAGCGGCAGATGACCTCGGTGAATCAGCTGGCACGGCGGGTGCGGCTGTGTGCGGACGACGGGCAGGTGAGCGCGTTCGTCGTGACGATCACCCTCGCGCTCCTGGCGCTCGCCGGGCTCGGCCTCGACGGTGGTCTGGCGCTGGCAGCGAAGGTCAAGGCCAACGGCCACGCCGAGGCCGCCGCCCGCGCCGGCGCGCAAGCCCTTGACCTCGCCCAGTACCGCGCCAGCGGTCAGCTTCACCTGATTCCGGCGCAGGCGGCGGCCGAGGCCCGCTCCTACCTCGGCAGCGTCGGCGCGTCCGGCACCGTCACCGTGTCCGGGAACACCGTGACCGTCACGGTCACGGCATCCCAGCCGACCCAGCTACTCGGACTCATCGGCGTGTCGCGCCTGCAGGTCCACGGCGAGGGCAGCGCGCATCCTCAGCGCGGCGTCACGACCGCCGAACCCTGACCCACCCCCGTAGCCCAGGGGCCTCATCGCTCGCACCGCAGCATCCGCACAGAAGGGGAGACCACGATGACCACGACCGATATCGCGACAGCGCAGGAGATCAGGCGCCGAGTCGAGGAAGCCGACACTGCTCGGCGGGAGCGGCGAGCCGCTGCGGCGCAACAGGTCGGTGAGCTCGCCCGGCAACGGGCGATCCACGCCGGCAAGGTCGAGGAGTTCGACCGGCAACTCGCAGAGGTCATCGCCGGCTCGCGTGACGTCATGGACATCGACGAGCTGTCGCGGTTCACCAGCATCCGGCCGGCTGTCCTGACGGGATGGCTCAACGCCTCCAAACCGGCTCGTGCGAAGAAGAAGCCGCTCACCGCTAGCAGGCCCGACGACCCGAGCCGCGAGCCGTCCGCCGGGAGCACAACGACCAACGGCCAGGCAGTCCCGCCACCGCAACTGGTCACGGCGGACGCGACATGACGGCCTCCGAACCGGTCGAGCTGGGTTGATCCCAGCAAGGCCGGTGCTCACCCGCAGGACAGGACGCATCGGGCCGCACAAGGCCTGTACAGCCAAGGAAACGAGCCAGCCGTGACCTCCAAGCCGCACCACACCCGCAGAGGGTCAGCTCCCTCGCCGACGCCGGGCCGGCGTGCCCGGCGGGGACTGGTCGGCACAATCCGTGTCGCTGGCCGTGTGCTGCGCGGTCTAGTTGCCGCGACGGCGCTACTGGCCTTGACGGCAGGCGTGCCGTGGGCGCTGTGGCACTACGTCGGCTGGCCGCTGCCTGACCACGTTCTGACCTGGACCGAACTGCAGGTCGTGGTGCTCAGCCCGATCACGGCCGAGTTCGTGCTGGATGGCATCGCCTGCGCGTGCTGGATCTGGTGGGCGGCGTTCGCTCTCGACGTCGTGGCCTGCACCGTGGATCTGGCCCGGCGCGGGTTCGACGCGGCCCGGTCCGTCGATTTCTCCGCCGCGGGCCCGACGCAGGCGCTGGCGGGTGCTCTGATCGGCACGATTCTGATGGCGGTACTGGGCAACCGGCTCACACTGGCGGCGTCCGCCCCGCTGTCGGCCACGCTCGGGGCCGGAGCCCCGGTCGTGGCGACCGCCCCAGCCTGGCACCACCCCACACCCGGCACCGAGGCGCTGAAAGACCGCCCCTCGGTAGCGCCCGCTGGCGGGGCGGGTGATGTTTCCACGCGGCCAGAGTCGGTGGTCGTGCTGGCACCGCATGACGGAGTCCACGACTCGTTGTGGCGCATCGCGCAACGCACCCTCGGCGACGGCGCCCGCTGGCCGGAGATCTTCGAGCTCAACAAAGGAAAACCGCAACCGAACGGGCACGCCTTCACCCAGCCCAGCCTGATCTTCCCCGGCGAGGAGCTCACACTGCCACACAAGGCACACGCACCCACGCCGCCGCCAGCCGATCAGGCCCCGAACTCTCCCGCCCCGCCATCGGCCTCCTCCGCGCCCTCGACCAGCCTCCAGCCGTCCACACCCGCCTCACCCGCGCCATCTACGCCTCAGGCCCCACCGTCCGCGACCAGCCGCACCCCAGCACCGCAGGCGGCGGACGAACCCGGCTTCCGATGGGGCGCCGAGCTGTTCGTCAGTCTCGGACTGGCCGCCGCAGTCAGCGCGACGCTGATGCTCGCCCGCCGCCGCCATCGCAGCCAATACCGGCCCGGCAGCGGCGACCGCGACGACCTGCCCGTCGCCCCGGTCGTCTATCAGCTGCGCCTGGCACACCTGCGCACCGAGACACACAACGACATCGACCTCGACGAAGACGAGACGGACGACGACGAACGCTCGCGGCCTGGCCCGGCCGCGCCGCCCTTGATGGTGGGCGCACACGAGGCCGGTGCAGGCGGCACCGCGGCCCTCACGCCAGGAATCGGTGTCCGCGATAGCCGTGAGATCGCCCTCGACCTCGCCGCTACTCGCGGCCTCGGACTGGTCGGCGCCGGCGCCCCCGCTGCGGCCCGCGCCCTGCTGATCACGGCACTCACCACCTCACCACGCCACCTGGCGACGTCGGCGGGGACAGTGGTCATCGTCCCCGCCGGCGACCTGGTCTCGATGCTCGGGCGAGACGCGCGCCACCTGCACCTGCCGTCAACAGTGCGCGTCGTCCGAGACCTGGCCAGCGCGCTGGACGCGGTGGAGGCCGAGATCCTGGTGCGCGCCACCACCAGCCGTGAAACCGGCGCCGGGCACAGGAGGTGCCCGCCGCTGGTGCTGGTCGCACAGCCACCAGCACCGCACCCGCGGCTACAGGCGGTCCTGGACACCGGCACGCCGTTCGGTGTCACCGGGCTGCTGCTGGGCCAGTGGCAACCCGGCGTCACCTGCTACGTCCGCGCCGATGGCACGATCTCGGCCACCGGCCCCGGCCTGGGCGAAGCCCTGCGCGGCACCCAGATGTTCCGCCTCGGCGGCGACGACACCACCCAGCTCCTTAAACTGCTGCACCAAGCCGAACCCCAGCCCGACCCGCCGGACACCAGCTACCTTCCCGACCTGCCACCGCCACCACACACGCCCGTCGCGGCCACGCCACCGGTCGGCAACGATCACACGGCGCCGAGCGCGGAAGGCCCGCTCGAGACCCGCCCCTCCAGTACGAGTGAGATCGAGCTGAAGGTCACGGCCGCGGCCACGCAACCCGCACCCTCCGACACCCAGCCGGAGATCCTCGATCCCAGCCCAGCGCAGGGCCTGCGGGAGCGACAGCACAAACCGGACCGCGCGGACGTCGCTGGTGCGGAGAAAGAACATCCACAGCCGGGCGCACTCACCGATGATCCGACGCCTGCGGACGGACACACCGAACCCGTGGCCGCAACACCGCCGACCTTCGCCACCCACCACGAGGACGACACGAACGCCGCGCAGATCACGGTCACCGTGCTCGGTGGCCTGCGCGTGCACTGGCACCCCGAGCCTCACCCGGCCACGAGCTCCCGGGAGATCACCGGAACCTTGCAGCCCAGAACCCAGGAACTGCTGGTATTTCTCGCCCTGCACCCTGACGGCGTCACCCGCGACCCGCTCGTCTCGGCGCTGTGGAGCCACGACCCGCCGGCCCGCCCCACCAACGCCCTGCACACCGCGCTGGCACGGATGCGCACCGCACTGGCCGCCGCCACCGACGGAGCGGTGACCGACATCGTCTCGACGAGCAACGGCCGCTACCAACTCGACCCCGCGGTGGTAAGCGTCGACTACCGGCGCTTCGCTCACGCTGTCGCCGCACGCCGCGCCGCCACCACCGACCACGCCCGAATCGACGCCCTCTGGGACGTGGTCAACGCCTACGGCGGAACACTGGCAGAAGACATGTCGAACGAGTGGATCGAGTCCGTACGCGAGGCGATCCGCCGCGACGCCGTCGACGCCGTCGCCGCGCTGGCCCGCGCACTGGTCGACACCGATCCGCAACAGACCCTGGACCTGCTGGAGGTCGCGCGGGCATTCGACCCGCACAACGAGCCGCTCTACCGCGACATCATGCGCCTGCAGGAACGGCTCGGGCAGATCGACGCCATCCCGCGGACACTGACCCTGCTGACCGCCCGGCTGGCCGAACTCGACGCCGCACCGACCCCACAGGCTCGCGGCCTGGCAGCCCAGCTGGGACAACGCCACGAGGACAAGCCGGCCGGCCCAGCGAGTTCACACGCTCAGGGCACACGTGATCGCAGCACGGCCAGTTGACACGGCGCCAGGACGGCACGGGCCTAACGACCACAGCCAGGACCGAGTTCGTGCCCGCAGGCTTGCCCTGTTCGCTGGCCTCGCCGTCGCTGGGACCGAGTTCGTCCAACTCGGCAATTCCGGTAAGTGCGACTACCTCGCCGCCAATCCGGCAGCGGTACGGCGCAGCGTGCGCGATGAGTTCCGGGTGCGCGCCAAGCGGGACGACCAGAGCCTCGGCCAGCGTCAAGAACTCCAGTGCTTCGACCTTCAACGAGTGCGTGACCGTGCCCGGAAAAGACTTTGCGCGCAGGTCGTGCAACAAAGTTACTTCGATAGTCATCTTTTTCGGTGTGCGGCCAGGAATGCTATTCTGCAGGTCGGGATGTTTGTCCGGATATTCTTCTTCGATGGAATACGAGCTGGCCGTGGAAAGAATTCCTTCTCGTCATGCGAGGCCACCCGAGATCGTCGTGACCAGTGTGGCCTGTTCCCGCTTGCCCCGACGCGGCGCCTCGGGTCATGGACATCCCGAAGAAACCCCTCACCCCTCATTGTCGCACTCACATGCGCAACAGTGCCGGCCGAGTCCTCGCGCCGTACCCGTCGCCCTCTTGTTCAGCGACACAATCCCTACGGCTCCTATTCGAGCGCCCGCCTCTGCTCAGTGCTGCCGCAGGAGTCGACCCTGGCCTCCCACTCGCTCCGGAGTAACGAGGCTTTTCGTCGTCCGGCAGGGCGGCGGAATCAGCCCTCCGTATTCCGGCTTACGTCACACCGTCGCAGAATGTCACGCCAAGTAGTGGCAGGGAAGATCATCTGCACGCACAGTGCCTTCCATTGGTGGTTCATACGGGGGGTCATTACGGGGTTCATACGGGGGGTCAGGTTAGAGGACCACCCTCTGCGGACTGCGGAGATGCTGGTCATCGATGCCGCAGGGGGATCCGCTGGTATCCCAGACTCGCTTGCCCGCAAGCCGGTAGACACATCGGCGCGGGCTGCGTGGTCGCTGTCTCCACCGCCATTCCGTGACCACCCCTCGCCCTGGTCTCACCTTCACTGCCACCCACCTTCCTTATTATTCTATTTCGTTTATTTCCCCGCAATGTCACTCCCTGTGCGTCGCCTGGAATTTCCGTCCGCGACGGCCGGCGCGCGCCCAGAATCTCTGACCTGCGGAAATCGGCGCAAGACATTCGGAATTGTGACCGTACGGTTTTATATTGCACCACAATGCGGGCGGCAATCATCACCCAAAAGGGTCCCGAAAAGACGGCTAGTGCTATTGCGCGCGGCACGTGGCAGAGTAATAATTGAATTACCGCCGGGGGAAGCGGAAACAAACCGAATACCACACCCGGCGCGAGCCATGTCCAACGCACGAACGGGGAACGTCATGATCACCACCGGCACCGCACCGTTTGAAACGATCGAGAATGGCACCGCCGTCATGTGCTACCCGGTCACGTTCGACGGCCGGAAAGTCACGGTCCACACGCCGCACGGCCCGCGCACGCGGACGCGTCGCAACTGCGGCGGTTACGCCACCGCCGCCGTGTTGCGCGCGATGGGCTACACCCATCTTGTCGGCACGATTTCAGGTGACGGCGACGACGAAAAAATCACGCACTACACCACCGCCGCATAAACCCCCACCCGCCGAACTCCCGTAACGGTTCCGGGCTACCGCAATGCGTGAAAGGACACCAGCGATGACCACACCCGCCACGCCAACGGCCACCCCGGCGACGTTGTGCGAACGAGCGACCGAAGCCGGATACCACGATGGCTGGACGCACGCCGCCTACGTCGACGCCTACGGCGGCGACCCGCACACGGAACCCGATGTGCCACAACGGTTCGCCCCGGTCGCGACCTACTACACCGCCGCCTACACCGACGGCGTCACCACCTACCTCGACGACACCGAATAACCGGAGGCCCGTCATGACCGCACCCGCCACCGATCCCGGGCTGACCCTCCCAGAGTTCGTGTACGGCATCCGCGACCTGATCAGCGGCGCCAGCCACACCGACCTGCCCGACCCCAACCGGCTCGACGTCGAGATCTACGACGGTCCCGACGGCGCGGCATACATCAACGTGATCGCCCGGTACCGCGACGACGCGGGCGACGATCGCCGCCAGCACTGCCTGCTGCGCGTGGTCGAGGTCAGCACCCCGGAATGGAACCACGACCACGGCGAACCCCTCGACTAACCGGCACCGCAAACCCCTACAGCTCAACCGGAAGGGCACCGTCATGGCTGTCTGGCCGAACCAGATCGACACCGTCGGCGACCTGCAAGCCGCGCTCGCGCAGTACGACCCCGCCACCCCGATCCGATGGGCCGCGCAACCCGGCAACCCGTTCGAGTACACCATCGGCCCGGTCGTGTGCACCCCCGACGACGCCGAAGGCGACGGCACCGAACATGCCGATCCGCCGGTCGTGTGGCTCGGCGAACGCGCCCAGGTCGGCTACCTGCCCGACCTCGCCGTCAACGCCCTGGGGTGGTCACGATGACGACCGCACCCCGTGGTCTGGTCGCCCGCGCGATCACCGAGGCCCGACACCGCCGCAGCATCGCGGCCGTCGGCGCGAACTACCGCCCCAGGACTTGCCGGACTGGACACGCCGCGACGTCTCGGCCCGCAAGATCGCCGAGCGGCTCGAGGTCCCGCGCGACACCGTGGCGGTGATCGACGACCCCGACCGACGCTACGGCATCTCCCGGCCACACCACGGTGACCTGATCACGATCACCGACCCGGCCACCTCCCAGGTCTTTCGGTTCGTGCCGGACTTCACCGCACCCGACCAACGGTGGCTGCTGATCGACGAATGCCCCGGATGCGGCGGCATCGTGCCGATGGCACGCGTCGCCCGGTTGGCCGATGTCGGTGACTACCTCGACCCAGACAACGACACCCGCTTCGACGACCTACCCGCCGAACACCACGGCGACCCCGCACGCCGGACCGACTGCGCACACCGGACCGACTGCTCACACCGCGACTGACGGCCTGACGGTCCGCATCATCCCGCCCGCACTAGGTCGAAAGGAACGCCCGCGATGACCACGCCCGCCACGTCAACGGCCGCCCCGGCATCGTCCGGCACGGCCGCCACCAGCCCGGCGACCGGACCCGTGTCGCGGTTGCGCAACGGTGAACTCCGCGCGATGGTCGCCAAAGTTCTCGCCGACGCACCCGGCACCGACTTCACCCCGCGCGCGATCGCGCACACCCTGGACCGGTCATCGGGCGCGGTGGGCAACGCGTGCAAAGCACTGGCGGACAAGGGAGAAGCTCAACGCGCCTCGGCCGCGCCGCTGACCTACCGGGCAACCACGAGCACGGCTACCGCCGCCGCGTCCACGATCACCCCCGCCCCGCCGCGCACCCCACGCCCGACGGTCCCGAAGACACCGACCACCGGTGTGGCGACCGCCGCCGCGCCCGCGACCACCCCGCCCCCAAAGACCGCGCCCGTCGCCAGCCCCGCGTCGCCTGGTGCGGGCAAGGCCACGACCTCAGTGGTGGGTGGGGTGACCGGTCCGGTGAAACGGGCGAACGGCATGGAGTACCACCCCCGGATGTTGTCCGGGATGCCGGATGTGACCGCGCTGCAGCGGTTACGCGACGCCGGAGTTTCCGCGCTCATGTACGGGCCGCCCGGCACGGGCAAGACGTCGGTCATCGAGGCCGCCTTCCCGGACCTGCTGACCGTGCAGGGCGATGGGGACACCACCGTCGCCGATTTCGTCGGCGAGTACACGCAGACCGACGACGGCCGCTACGTGTTCGTACACGGCCCACTCGTGCGCGCGATGCGCGAAGGCGTGCCGCTGTTCATTGACGACGCCACGCTGATCCCGCCGACCGTGCTCGCTGTGGTCTACCCCGCGATGGACGGGCGCCGTCAGATCATCATCAAGGCCAACGGCGGCGAGGTCGTCGATGCAGTACCAGGGTTCTACGTGGTCGCCGGACACAACCCGGGTGTGCACGGCGCGATCCTTACCGACGCTCTGTCGTCGCGGTTTTCCGTACATGTCCACGTGTCCACTGACTACGACCTCGCCGCACAGCTCCAGATCGACAAGCGGGCGGTCAAGGCCGCCCGCAACCTCGCCACCCGGCAGGCCAAGGGCGAGATCGGCTGGGCACCGCAACTGCGGGAACTGATCGCGTTCCAGAAGATCGCGGGCGTGCTTGGCGTGAACGCCGCTGCCGGAAACCTGGTTGGTGTCGCCCCGGAAGAAGACCGCAAAGCCGTCGCCGCCGCCGTCAAGAACGCGTTCGGCACCACCGTGACGCCCCTGGCCCTCGGCGCCCGCATCTAACACGCCCTGTCAGTGTCGCGAAAGGACCTCGCCATGACCACGCACCTCGTAGCCGACCCGGACGCGACCGGTACCGCCGGACTCCCCGACCACCCCGACTGGCTGGCGCTGTCCGCCGCACTCGCCGACGAGGTCGACATGATCGCCGACCGCGAGGACCTGCTGGTGACTATCGCGCCCGGTGCGGGCGGGGGTGCCCCGGCGTGTTTCTACCCTGCCCGCGCGCTGATCGAGGTCGACGGCGAGCACCTCGGGGTGGACCCCGCCACCGTGGACCCCGCCGACCTGTCCGACCGTGCCCGCTACGCCACCACGTGGGGACTGCTCACCCACGAGTGCGGACACGCCAAACACAGCGTGTGGGAACCCCCGGACGGCACCCCGCCCGCCGTGCTCGAGGCCGCCATGCTGCTGGAAGAGCCGCGGATGGAAGCCGCGCAAGTACGCCGCCGCCCCGACGACCGGCACTGGTTGCGCGCCTCGGCCACCAACCTGATCCTCGCCGACACCGACGCCACCGACCCCGCCCGTGCGCCACAGATGACCACAGCCGACGCCGCCCGCACCGCCGCGCTGGTACTGGCACGGGTGGACGGCGGCATCCTCACCACCGCCGAAACCGCACCGATCGCCACCGTGATCGAGACCATCCTGGGCGCGGACCTGCTGGGCGAGCTGCGCGCGCTGTGGCGCGAAGCCCTGGACACGGCCGACGACGACGCCGAGACGATGATCGACCTCGGGCGGCGGTGGTGTGAGGCCGTCGGCACCGACCCCGACAACCCGGACCCCGACCCTGGGGCGTCAGGCGACCCGGACGAGGCGGGAGTGTTCTCACCGCTGACGCAAGCCCTCGCGCAATCACTGGCCAACGTCGCGCTCGCGGTCGCGGCCGAGGAACCGCCACAGGACCCCGCCGACATCGCGGCGGCACAGCTCACCGCCGAGGACGCCGCCTTCGAAGCCAGCGAGGCGACCGCGCGCACGGTGTTCTCCGGCGCCTACCGCAACCCCCAGGGCCTCGGTACGACCGCCACGGCGGGCACCCGCCGACCCACCGCCGACGAACGCACCGCCGCCCGCATGCTCGGCCGTGCCCTGTCCACCGCCGGGGTCCGGGAACGGGCGACAGTCAAGTCCACCTCCCCGACCCCGCCTGGACGGCTGCGGATGCGCGGCGCACTCGCCGCCGACGCCCAGCGCGCCGCCGGGGCGACCGTGACCGCCGAACCGTTCACCCGCACCACCCGGCTGCTGACACCTGTCCCGCCGCTGCGACTGGGTATCGCCTGCGACGTGTCCGGCTCGATGAGCAAGCTTCGCCACCCGGTCGCCTCGACCGCGTGGATGCTCGCCCACGCCGGACATCACGCCACCGTGCCCGCCACCACCGCCACCGTCATCTACGGCGCGCACGTCCGCCCCATCACCCACCCCGGCACCGTCCCGAACCTCGTGACCGAATTCGCGGCCAACGACAACTCCCACGACGTCGCCGCTGCCACCGCCGCACTCGACGGCGCACTCGGACTGTCCCGCCCCGGCGCGGCACGCCTGCTGGTGATCGTGTCCGACGGCCACTACGGCACTGACGAACGCGACGCCGGACGCACACAAGTCGACCGGTTGCTCGCGTCCGGTTGCGCCGTGCTGTGGCTGACGAGCAACGACAAGGACAACCCCTTTGACGGCGTCACCGTGCACCGCCTGAGTACACCCACCGCCACCGCACAGGCCATCGGACGCGCGGCCACGGCCGCCCTGCGAACCGCCCGCTAACACCCGCAACCGGTTCGGGGCCAGGAACACCACCCCACACCCACCGCCACCAAACAGGAGGCGATGTCCGACGACCGACCACCACGACTGCCACCAACGCCACCGACCCACCACCTGAGGACCGAGGGAGACCATGAGCACGAAGGCTGACTTCTTCGACGCAGCAGGCCAGCGCACCGTCTGGCTGGGCTCGCTGCAAGGCGCCGCCGATCCCGACACCATCCGCACCATCGCATGTGGACAGAGGGCACTCGACGCCACGGACGCGCTCACCTACACCGCCGCCATCACCGAACTGCTTGACGTGTGGGCGGAGGAGGACCTCTGCTACAGCTACCACCCGCGCGACGGCTGGCCATGGCTACAACCGGACAGCCGCCACACCGACTGGGTGTTCACCTTCACCGACGGCCGAGCCCAAATCACGACCGGCCGGGCTCATTCGGCCGATGTCGTCGAGTCCGACCTTCGGGATCCAGCCGACACGGCCCGCAGGAGTACCTCATGAGCGCCAGGACGCCAGACGGAATCGTCGGGCTCGCCGGACGAGCGGTGCGAGTCGCGCGTGCTCATCGCGAAGCCGACCGCGACGGGTTCCTGTGCCGCAACAACTCCGCCGAGCAGTGGAACAGGTGGGCACGCCGTGCCTGCGTCGCCCGGACCATCGCAGCCGCACTGCAGGTACATGTGGACAGCGTCATCGTCACCGACGACCCCCAACGGGAGCACCGCACGCGAGAAGGCACGGTCCCCGGTGACCTCATCACAGTCACCGAACACCTCACCGGGCGCTTGTGGCGGTTCATCCCTGACAACACGCCCCCAGGTACAGCGTGGCTGCTACTCGACCTCTGTCCCGACTGCGGGGCCGAGATCCCCGTCGTCAACGTCGCCGGCCTCGCCGACCTCGGCGACTACCTCGACCGCAGCGGCGAGCCTCTCTCGCCCATCGTCGAGGCCCGCGACGACTGTCTGCACGCACCGGGCTGCACCTTCGCGCCATCGGCGATCGACGACTCACTCGTGTCGCCAGAATCCGCGCACGCCCCACACCCTGGAGGAGGGGAACACCGTGTCACCACATGAGGCCACCGAGATCGTCATCCGCACGTTCCAGGACAACGGCTGCGTGGTCACGTCCGTCGTCGCCGATCCCGCCGACGCACAGCAAGTTCTCTACGGCACCGTCACCCGCGACGGCATCCTGATCGGCAGCTACTACTGCGCCGACCGAGTACGCCAGTCCGGGTGGCGCGTGGTCGACGCGAACGGTGAGCACATCGCAATCGACGGACAACCCGTCGAACTCAGCCACGACGGCGACGCCGTCTACTTGCTCACCCTTCCACCATCTTCAGCAAAATCCACATAGGACAGAAAAGGTAACGTGATGACTACAGCATTTACGGCGACAACGGTCGACGAGGACTTCGGCGTGAACAGGGGCTCCTCCTACACCTACACCCGGATCGTGCATCTCGGCCCACACACCGTGCAGGTACGGATGAAGCGAAGTCTCATACCCGATGACTCCTGGGCGGTAGCGGAAATCCTCAGCGCCGACCTGACCTGGACCGCGCTCGCCCACAGCCACAGCGACCACTGGTTCGAGCACACCGACGAGCCCTACGGTGTCAACGCCAAGGCCGAACTGAACGAGATCGCGGACGACCTGATCCAGCGTGTCACCGCGATCATGCCCAGCACTACCAGCGTTCCACAGCAGTCCCTCGACATAATGGGCACGCTGCTGGCCCTCGCCTGCGGAGACACCGGAGAACGCGTGATCACGCCCGACGAGGTGCGGTGGGCCAAGGAACACGGCGGCCCGTTTCGCATCGTGCCGCTATCCGGCGGCAGTGTGCTGCTCACCAAAGCACACCGGTACGACTGCCCGTTCCTCGCGACCGCAGGCACGGAAATGTGCGACGGCTCATGCCAGCCTGGCCAGCCCGCCGCCATGCCGGAAGCGGGGAGCACACGGTGACGGCACCCGGCAGCATTTCTCCACATCAGGAACAGTGTCCCGACTGCGAGGCGCGGGTCGACGAGGAGCACCTCGACGGGTGCGACGTCGCCCGCTGTCTGATCACCGGCCTGCAGCAGCTCAGTTGCCCGCACGACCACAACTGCGTGATCGACGCGTGGACCGGCCGATGGCCGGGCGACGCCGACTGCGAACGGCTCGGCTTCATGATCGCTCCCGGACTGCCTGACCTGCTCCGGCTGCACCTCGAAGCGACCTGGGACCCCGCCTCCCGGCAATGGATCGTTCCGAACTAGCTCCGTACGCACCTTCAACCCGACCGACGACCAGGAGTCGCCGGTCGGCCTTCTCTAGCAAACAATGGGCCGTCAAGTCCGTCCTGAGCGCCGCACCCGTACCCGAAGGTCACGTCCCGCGCAGGATGGTTCATCAATGGCAGTGGTCATCGGCTGACCTGGGTGTGATCCCCACCCCGGGAAACGCGCTCGTTCACGTGCTGTGGACCACGTCGCTCACCCGGCTGAAAGTTCCACCCAGACAGCGGAAAGTGTCCGTAGCGCCGTCGTGCCTGCGCGGTCTTGGCGCCTTGTGTGAGTGCACTTGGCCGGCGATCAAACCCCTCGAGGGGCTCGCGGCCGGCGAGTCTCCCTTTCCCCTTCGCGCAGGAGCCTCTGAGAATGCCGGGACTTGCCGCTGTCATCGTCGCAGCGACCCTAGGAGTTGCGGTCACCTCCGCCCCGACGATGGCTGCCGCGTCGCCCTCAGCCACGGCCGTGCCGCTTCGCGACGCGGTCGCCGCGCTGCCCGTCGCCGACGAGATCCGTGACGGCTACCAGCGCGACAAGTACAAGCTGTGGACCGACGCGGACCACGACGGATGCAGCACTCGAGCCGAGGTGCTGATCGCCGAGGCCGCGGTCGCACCCGAGGTCGGCCCGAAATGCGCCCTTACCGGCGGACTCTGGTACTCGTCCTACGACGACGAGTACGTCTCCGATGCCCGCAGCGTCGATATCGACCACATGGTGCCACTGGCCGAAGCATGGGACAGCGGTGCCTATGCGTGGACGGCGAAACGACGCGAGGACTACGCCAACGACCTCGACGAGCCTCGAGCATTGCGGGCGGTGACCGCGCGCTCGAACCGGTCTAAAGCCGACCAAGACCCGAGCACCTGGCTGCCACCGTACGTCGCAGCACAGTGCGGCTACATCACAGACTGGGTGAGCGTGAAGGTCCGCTGGGGCCTGACCGTGGACAACAAGGAAGAAGCCGTACTCGCGCAACAGGCCGCGAACTGCCCCAACGTGCCGATCGCGGTCGACATCACCTGAGCCCGCCACCCACCTGTCGCGGCGAAGCTCGGCTCGGCGTGAGCAGGCCTTCGGCGACAGGAAGCACCCCGTCGACATCCGACGGCGAGAACGGGGCGTGTCCCGGCGGGATCGCAAGCGACCCATCGCCGGGACACGAGCCGGTCGGACACCGACACGCGGCTAATTCGTTGGCGCGGCGACAGCCGCCTGCTGCGCCGAGGCGAGGGCGAAACGCCTTGGTTTCTCGCTGGACTTCACGGCCGTGCCGTCATCGACCAGCTTGTCCAGCGCGTTGCTCACCGCACCCGACGACTTCCCACCCAACGCCTTCGCGATCGCGCTCGGCCCGAACTCCTCACCAGCGTGGTCAGTCAGGAAATCCTCGACCATCCCCCTCAGCGCGCCGGACGGCAGCTTTGCTTTCTTCTCTCCCGCCGTCACCGCATCGCTCCTGATCGCCGCGTGGTCGTGATCGGGCGCCGCGTCGTCAGCGGTTGCGGTGTCGGTGATGACCGGTCCGGTCTCTACGGCACTGGTCACATCGTCGTCCGTCTCCGGCGTGCCTTCAATCTGGGCGATCGCCGACACCACATCGACCGACTCAGCGTCAACAGGGTCGGCGTCGATCGGCTGCGCGTTGACCAAAAGGTTGGAGTTGTCCTCGTCAACCGTGGTGTCCTCACCGGGAACCGGCAGGGCGAGCGCGTCGGATTCGGCCTCCGCCATGCCTGTCACGTCGTCATCTGCCGCCGCAGGGTCCTCTGGAGCCGGGTCGCTCTGAGGCGTGTCCGCAGCGATGATTGCCCACAGGTCGGCTGCGCGCCGACCACCCTTGGCGATCCCAGTGACGCGGGCGACGCTGCCGTCGTCGGCCCATTTGGCGAGGATCTTCTGGGCGGTCGATTTCCCGATCTTCGCCGCCAGGGACAGGTCGGCGGCGGTGCTGTTCGGGATCGTGTGCAACGCTTCCCACAGCTTGTCCTCGGCGTCCGTGCGATCCGTCGCGGCGGCGGCAGCCTGATCGGGAACCGATTGCAGCGTCCGGGCAGATCCGGTAGGTCCGGTGGTAGAGCTGATTTTGCGGGTGCGGGTCTTGCTGGACATGACGTCCCTCGATTCGCGTACCTGGATCGGGTGGTGGTCATGCCCCGGCCGGAGCGTGGCGTGGCCCCCGGTGCGCTGCCGGTGTGTTCGGGCTACACGACTATGGACGCTTCCTTCGCCCCAAGAAGTCAAGCGGTCCAGCCAACAAGACGTCCGTCTCGTGTAGACGGTCGCGCGGCAACCGGGCATTCCCGTCCAGTGGAGGGCCGCAACTGTCACCGGCAGGGTCTAGCCGCTTGCTGATGGCCCGGTGCGCGCCGCCGACGAGAGATGAACGAGGAATTAGGCGAACCACCAGGCCGCGCAACAAAAGTGCAGGGACGGTTCTCCGCAGAATTGGCGCCGCAATCAACAGCTGTTGCCACGACGCCAGATGACATTCTGCCTGCGGCGGACAAGCCGACGCCGGACACGCCCATCGCCCTTGCCGTTGTGGGCACGGCCGTATCCACGCTTGAACCCGTAAGCCCGGTAGAAACCATCATCAAAATGATCACCGTCCACCTTGTGCGCGCCACGGTTGCGGCGACAGGCGCTCATGCCAGGCACTGCACTCCCTCTTCTCCAAGCGAAAAGCCGATCGGCCGGCGTTTGTATCTCCAGGCACCTGCTGGGCCGGAACGACTGTGTTTCCGCAGCTTGAGATTGACTGCGTCCCGACCTGCTTCCCTTGTGCGCTCTCTCCTCAACAGGGGCCTGCGGAACTCAGGTGACCGAGCCCGGCTTGCCACCATTGATGCTTCCGTCAGGCAACGACGTCAAGTCGAATCGCTCCACGACGCGACGCAACAGATCCAATGTGGATAGTTCTGTGCCACATACCGAGCGGGACCTACACCTGAGGTCAAGCCGTCGCTGGCATCGTCGCGCAAGTCGCAGACTCGCAACAACTCCCTGCGTCCACCGTCGCATGTAGTCACACCCGTGAACACGTCCCGGTCGATGTTGTTCAGGTAACCCAATCCGGTCCTTTACACCACGCCGCTTGACATGTGCCGACGCAGCGAGCGTGGATGGACATGTACACGACAGCGCATCGAACAACACGACAATTCCCTTTACAGGCAAAGGGAATGTCGCTGCGCCCGACAAGCGAAGGAACCGCTATGAACACCGACACCACTACCGCGGATCGTGGGCGGCTGACGGGCGACCACCACACCGACACCGCCGACCTGCCCCTTGAGGAGATCGCGGCCCGGTTGACCAAGAACCTGCACAACGTGCAGAGCGACGGGAATGCTGCCCGCCGACGCCGAGTTCAGGGTCACCGCCGACGACACAGGCCACGTGCCGGTGCTGCGGGTCACCCTCACCTGCGAAACCGACTTCAGCGACGCTATCTCGGGAATCGCCGCGCACATCGTTGCGCAGGTGTTCCAGCTCGCCAGCCACTACAACGAGGTCGACCTCGACCAACCCAGTGATGCCCGTTTCCTGCAGGACGTTCATGTGCAGTGCGGCGACAGCTCGGCCACCCTCGTCGGGGCGATGATGCAGACCAGGTGACGGCTCCTGGCCCGGGCTCGATCCAAAAGTCACCCGTCGGAACGGGTTGCGTCCCCACCGGATCGAACCAGCACGCGGTGTACGCGAAACCCCAGTCGATCGCCTACATGACATCTACGCGTTGACAACCCGGCACAACCCCCCACGAGGCCCGTTGCCGTGATCAACCATTCCCTTGGCGAGTCACACCTGGCTCGCCCTTCCCGAGAACTACAGCAGGAGGCGAGACATGACATCCAACTACTACAACGAGACGGAGCTCGGCGATGTCAGCTACCGACTGTCGGTAACCGTCGACTCAGAAGAGTCTCTGGTGTTCGATCTGTTCGGAAAGACGGAGTCGGGCGAAGTCGTCGCCGACGGCCGTCTTCGTCTGCCCGTCGAGGGTGGTGCCGCGATCGGCAAGCTCATCGTGCGTGTCCTCAGCGCGCACACCCGCCTGGGACGCCAACCCAGCCGACATGCGAACGCCAACAGCCCATGGGAACAATCCCTCGACGACGAATTGCGGGAAGCATGGCTGCAACCCGGCGGCGAAGGTGGTGCCGTGGAGCGGATCAACGGTCTCGCCGTGCGCATGGGACGCTCCAAGACCGCTATCAGGGCCCGTCTTGCGAAGGTGGGCTGCGACCCGGACGTGGTGGGCCGTGAACTCTCCGATACAGCCGCCACCTTGCTGAGGGTCGAACCACCAGCTGTGAAGGGCAATTCCTGATCCACCAGCGGTCGCGCACACTCCAGCCGCCAGTCATGGGGCACGCACTACAGGCGCCACCTGGTCATCGCGGGCGAGTGCGACGCCTTGGTGGCGACGCCACCCTAGGCGCGCACGAGACCGTGACGGAGTCAACTTTCTGCGATTCCCCTGCGCGGACTGAGCTCCGCCCAACCCGCAACCAGCCATGCCCACGGCCAGTCCCCGCGAACATCGCAGCTGTACCGGCGGGGCGGGGCCCTCGACCTTGCCTGTCTCCCATACAACACCCGGCCACAACCCGAAGAGCGGGAAGCACAATGTCCATCGCCACCAACGCGGTCGCGCCAGATCCGTTCGATACGGGCGCCTCCGGCGCAGCCGTGTCCACCACCTGCCACACCATTGCGAACTCAACATCCGCCATCGACACGGCCGCCGTGCGCAAACGCGAGGCACTGCCCGCCGACGCCGTGGTGATCGTCGCCGACGGCTGCACCGTCGCGCCACCACCGGCTTGCGGCCTGTGGGGCCTTCAGGTGATCGCCGCAGACACAGCGATCGACGGCGGGCAGCTCGCGCTGTTCGCCGCTCAAACGCTGACCGCGCAACCCGATGCGCGCGCCCACGACGGTGACGTGGTGGTGCGGCTGCGAACCGCAGCCACCGCGTCTGCCGACGACATCTCGTCGTTCGTCGATGTCCACGTACTGGTCGCGCGGGGAGGCCGGTGGGAGCAGGCTGGAACATGGACCGGGATGAATGCTGATTGGCCGCATCGGATTGCCGCCACCGTCATCCGGCTCATGGCATGCGACGCAGGCCCCGTGGTCAAGTCAGCTTCACCGACAAGCGTTAGTGGCCGGTTCGGGGTGCTGCGCGACCTGGTGTCGGCGGGCAGGCTTCACGACGGCGAGAAACTGGTGTGCGCGCGTCCGGGTGAGGGAGTCCGCTACGAGGCGCACGTTGTCGACGGCGGTATCCAGTTGCCTGACGGCCGCTGGTTCGGCCGTCCGTCCGGCGCGCTGACCTCGCTCGGCTATCCACACCAAAACGGCTGGCACTACTGGTGTCGCGCCCGCGACGGCGTGCCCCTGTCCCAGATCAGAATGAGCCGGTCCCTGCGCTCTCCCGCCCAGCGACCATCGCACGACCGGCAATTGTCCGACATGGTCGCCGACGGCACCTTGTGCGCCGGCGACGAACTCCGCTACGTCCAGCCACGCAAGGGTGTCGTCCACACCGCGTACGTGCTCGCTGATGGTCAGCTCCAAGTCGATGCTGGACGCCGCTTTCTCACGCCCGCTGCGGCCATTCGCGCCTGCTGCCATGGGCGTATCAACGACGGCTGGCGAACGTGGCGACGTGTCAGCGACAACCACACCCTGGCCGAACTCTGGGATCAACACCGCAACCGCACCACCCCGCCAGCCACGCAGCGGCGACCTGAAGACCTGGCACCAGAGCAGCCCGGCCAAGCGCAGCCGCCAGCGCCCTCGACGACATGAATGTCCGGACGACCCCAATGCCGGAAACCGCGCCCAAACGTAGCCACTACGGCTTATCGACTGCGCGCGAAGCTGGCTCGCCGTGAAATGTCGATCTTGCGCCGACAGGGCGCTGCAGTGCGGCAAGACGGAACAGCGGCGGCGAGCGCCCGTCAGCTTCGTGACCGCCGGGATGCGGGACGCGTGGCGGCGAGAAGGTGTCCGATCTTGTCGATACGTACGACGGTGCCGGGTTCGGGTGCGTTGACCATGTGGGTGGGCGAGATGGCGATGCCCACATGCGTGATGCTCGCGGTGCCGGGCCCGTAGTACACGAGATCTCCCGCCTGCAGCGCTGATCCGGCTGGCACGAGTGGTCCCATGTTGTACTGGTCTTGGGCGACTCGCTCGAGCTTGATTCCCGCTGCGGCGTAGGCCGCCTTGGTCAAGCCTGAGCAGTCCCAGCCGCCCTCGGCGTCTCCGTCGCCGCCCCACACGTACGGCTCGCCGAGCTCTCCGCAGGCGAACCTCACGGCTACGAGCGCGGCGGGCGCGACCGCGAGATCACTGGCCGTTTGCAAGGCGGTGCACGCGGCAGCGGTCTCGGATGCGGCCTGGGTGTAGATGGCGGCTTGGTCGAGGACTTTGCGGACGTACCAGTCGGCGTTGTTGTAGCTGAAGATCGCCCGGTAGAGGTCTTTGCCATCGCGGGCACCGGAGTCGCACAGGTAGTGGGCGGCGGCGTGGATGGCGTCGTGTGGGTTGTAGCGCGACGGTGGGGCCTGGCCGCCGGGCGGGATGATGTGCCGGGAAGTCACCGAGGCGAAGGTGGGGGCGAGGAACTGCATCGGTCCGCCCGCGCCCGCGAAGTTCTCGCCGCTGTGCACGCCGGGCAGGGTGGAGCGGCCGTGGTCGGTCTCGACCTTGCCGATAGCGGCGAGGATCGACCAGTCCAGTCCTGGACACACCCCGGCTGCCGCCCGGTACAGGACGAGGTAGTCGGCGGGGATGTCTGACAGCGCGGTCGCGCTGGGCCGGCCACTGCCGCCGAGAATCGCCGAGAGTGCACCTGACACCCCACCGGCGATCAGCATCGAGATCACCAGGATCGCCGCGATCACAGCGGCACCGATCTTCACGATCATGGGGTGTTCACCGCCTGCCGGTGCTCGGTACGCGTGAGATGGGTTTGGGCGGCATTGGCGCGGGCGCGGGGGCCGTCAGCGGCAGCGACACGTCTGCCCCCGGCGTCGGCTCACTGCCCTCGTCGGCGCTGGGAGGTGAGACGTGCGGCCAGGCGTCGAGCAGCCGATGCAGCTCCCGCCGCGCGCTCACGCCGCCCCCGGCGGTGCCTGTGGTGCCCAGGGGCATCCAGACCTCGTCGGCGGGACTGGGGTGCGCGGCCTCAGGGTCGAGCAGTTCGGCCGCAGCGGTGGCGACCGGAACCGAGCGCGGGTCGTCGAGCTCGCGCCAGGCGCGCTGCAACAGCCGGCGAGCGGTGGCCTCGCGCCGCGAGGTCGGCAGCCACACCAGCAACGGGGTCGTGATGCCGGTGGCCGCGGCGAGGACGGCGTAGCCGGTGAGTTTCCCGGCGAGCTTGGCCAGGACCTCGGTGCCGAAGTCGTACTCGAGGAAGAACTCGACGTCCCTGCCGCCAGTGGTCCAGCGGCCGTAGGCGTCGGGTTTGATCAGGTCCCCGAAATGGCGGGCGCAGCGGGTTTCCGACCACCATGCGCCCAGCGCGGTGTGCTCGGCCGGATCGGTGTGGCGGGCGCGGTCGACCAGGGCGGTGAACCACTCGGCGACGCCGACGGTGTGCGCGAGTCGCAGGGAGTGGGCGATGCCGAAGGCGCGGTCGTGGCGGTAACCGAGTTCTTTGACGTCCAAGCCGTCCTCGGCGGCCAGCACCGCGGCCCCGGCGGGCGCGAGGATGTAGTGCATCGGCGCGGTGCCGGAGGTGATGAACGGCTGGAACCGGTCGACCACGCCCCACTGGAACAGCTCCCGCAGTCGCATCCGGCCGGACCTGAAGGACGGGAACGCGAGTGCGGTGATCTGGTGGGCGGTGAGCACGCGGTGTTCGTGCAGCATCCGGATGATCCACCGGTCCCTCGGTGTCAACCGGCCCGCGAGCACCGCCTGGTGCTCGGCGTTGTTCGCCGCGCGAGGGGTCGGCCGGGTTGCCTTGTGGCCTCGAAGGGTTCGCTGCCTGGTGGGATTGGTGATCATGGCATGAACCTCCGGGAGGTTGTTGTGCGAAAAGGGCTTTCGTCCGCTGCGGGGCGCGGGGGAGGGTGGGTCATGGTTGCTGGCGGCGCGGGTCGGCGTTGCGCGCCCGAGCGCCGAGCTGTTCTCGGCGATCGCCGTTGGCCGGCCGTGTGTGCTCTGAGGTGGTGGCGGGACGCCGTGGAGACCGGGATGGGGTTTGCGGGCCAGATGCGGGCGTGACGACACCTGGGATATGGCTGCGCGAGGCGCGTCGGGCAATGCCGCGGATTTCCCGTGCGCGGCCGGGGATTGCGCGTGGGAGCGGCTGGGTGAGCATGGTGAATGGCTGTGACTCCTCCCCGTTCAGGACAAGCCGGACGGCGGCGTGGTAGACGCCGAGGTGGGCCAGGTCGTGGTCGGAGAGCCGGGGCGTGGTGTGCCGGGACAGCTCGCGCGCGTCCTCCGGGCTCGCGTTGAAGAAGATCTTGCTGCGTGCGTTGGTGGACATGCCTTCCCGCAACTCACGGGGAAGCTGCCCGAGGTGCTGGTGCGCCAGGGTCATCGCGACCCGGAACCCCCGTGCCTCGGCGAGCATGTCCTCGATCGGGTAGGGCAAGTGGAGGAAGTTGTGACACTCGTCGATTACGAGCGAGGCGTCCTTGCGCTGGCGTTGCGGAGTGCGGGCGCGCGCGGTGGTGGCCTGCCAGGTGCGGGCGACCACCAGCGACCCGACCAGCCGGGTGGTCTCCTCGCCGAGCGAGCCTTTAGGGATACGCACCAGACAGATCCCGCCGTCAAGCACACTGGACATGTCCACTGTGGAATGACCGCCCGCGATGGCGTCGCGCACGAACGGCCGCAGCAGGAACGCGCGCAGCTTGTTCATCAGCGGGCTGATCACCTGACTGCGACTGGAATCGGTGAGCTCCTCGTACCAGGACCAGAACCCGCGCAACACCGAGTCGGTGACCCCGGCCGTGACCCGGGACCGGAAGGCAGAGTCGGCCAGCAACTTGGGTAGGTCCGCGAGAGTGGCGACGCCTTCCTGGCTGCGCAAGGTGAGGCAAGCGGCGCGCATCACGTCGTCGGTGCGCGGACCCCAGAACGCTGAGTAGACCCGGCGGAACACCGAGACGAGGTTGTCGACGGTCAGGTCGGTTTCTCCGCCATCGAGGGGGTTGAGGCACGGTGGTCGGGACTTCGAGTCGGCGTCGAAGATCACTACGCGGTCGCCGGCCGATTTCGGCAGCCGGGAGAGCACGTCGGTGACGAGGTCGCCCTTGGGGTCGATGAGCACGATGCCTCGCCCGGCTTCGGCGTCGGCCAGGATCATGTTGGCCAGCAAGGTGGATTTGCCCGAGCCGGTCGCGCCGATGACGTGCAGGTGGTGCCGTGCGTCGGGGACGCGCAGCGCCACGGGGCGTTCGTGGCCGGTGTCGGTGACACCGATTCGCTTGGCCTGCGGTCCTGGTGTGGCGATGCCGGGTGGCGGTGCGATCGCGCGGGCTCCGGCGCGTTGGACGCCGGGGATCGCTTCATCGATCGGCAGGTGCGCCACGGCGGCCAGCTCACCCACGGACAGCAGGTCGCCTGTGCCGAGACGACGCCTGGCCAGCACGACGCCAGGTTGGCGCAGGCGGTGGCGGGTGTAGTGGTTGTACTCGGTGTAGGAGGCGAAGCTCGCCGCGAGGGCGTGTGCTCGGCCGCGGGCGACGTCCCGTGCTGTGCGGACCTCGGTCTCGGCGGCGTCGGCCGGCAGGAGGGTGGCAACGGCGTAGCGGATGACCGTCTCGTACTGCGAGCCGCGTTGCTTGGCGACGATGGCGCGGTTGTGCGCCGCGTACTCCAGCGCGGTCTGCGGATCCGTATGCGGCGCACCGGATTTCGTCGTGTTCCGCGCCCGCCCGGTTGCCGCGCTGGGGGTGATCAGGTCGAGTAGGCGGCCGGCCACTCGGGTGGAGCGGCCGGTGTGTACCCGGCGCGCGGAACGCCGCGCTCGGGCGACCCGGCGGCCGGTGACCGGGCGGGCCAGGATCTGCACGCAGGCGTACTCATCGCGGCCAAGTCCGACCGGAGCGCCAATCAGCGCGCGCAGCGGGTCAGCGCCGAAGTCGGTGCGGATCGGCAGCGCCTCGGACCTGGCCAGGCGCAGCTCACCGCCGACGACCAGCCGCCGCTGCCCGGCCTCGGGTGGCGGCAGGGGCAGGTGGGCTGGACCAACGCGGGTGTGTGCGCCCGGCCAGGCGGCCTCGATGGCGCGTTCAACCAGGCCGGGCGGGATCACGCCGGGCACCCACAGCCGGATGGCGACACCGGCTTCGGAGAACACGTACTCGCACGCCACGTGCGGTTGCCCGGTGAACCACCGGCGCCAGGCCGGGCGCAGCAGCCCGACGAGGTTCGACCACAAGGCCTCGCCGCCCGCGGGATCCACTGTGGGCGGCGCGAGCACGGTGATCTGACGGGCTTCGGCGAGCAGCCTGGTGTGGCAGCGCCGCGCCCACCGGCGCCGGCCAATCACGACGCCCGCGACGCCTATCGCGAGCGTAGAGGCGACGACCGGTCCCCACCTGACCGCCCACGCCCGCATGTGGCCCAGCAGGCATAGCAGCGCACCGCCGGGGTCGCGCAGGTAGTCACCAAGCCACCCGTCAGCCAGGCCCGTCCGCGCGAGTACGTGAGCAACCAGCGGAGCAGACAGCTCGGGGTGGGTGAGTGCAGCAGGAAGCCAGGCAACCATCACAAGTTCTCCCAAGAAAGTAGGGAATGCTCGATCAGCGGCGAGACGACCGGCGTCAGGCGGCGTCGAGTTCGATGTCGTCCTCAGCACCGAACGACCCGAGCTCGTCGCCCTCGGCCGCGTACGCCTGCTGGTCGGCGAAGCCGAGATCGACGAAGGACTGCTCGTCGTCGGACTCGCCGGTGGGGTCGGCGTCCGCGGCATACCCGGCGAGTTCTGCGGGCGCGGTTGTAGCCAGGTAGTTCTCGCTCGGCGAAGCAACACTTTGAAAGGCGACCCGCTGGGTTCCCGCCGACAGCAATCCCTGGCCCCTCTCCGCCGAGAGCAGGAACTGTCGTTCCCCGGCTGACAGATCGAAGGTCTGGGTGATCTCGTCGATGGCCTGGGACGCCTGCCGCAGCAGGATCTGGGTCGCCGCGTTCGCGACCACGGCCTTGCCGAGATCGTTGCCCAGCACGTCGGCGGTGTCCTGGGTCGCGACGGTCAGGCCCGCCCAGTGCTTGCGGGCGGCTTTGGCCATGCGGAACAAGAAGTCCGCTCCGGACGGGTCTTTCATCAGCAGCCACGCCTCGTCCACCACTACCAGGCGAGGACGGCGAATCGCGGGATTCGACACCCGCCGCCACGCCGAGTCCAGCGTGAGCAGAGTGCCAATGGCTTTCAGCTCGTCGGGCAGGTCTCGCAGGCTGAACACCACCAGGTGACCTTCGGGTGTGGTGGAGGTCGGCCCGTCGAACAACTGCTTGAACGCGCCCTCCACATAGGGATGCAGCCTCGCCGCGAGCTCGGCCCCGGCCCGGTCGCCGGCCTGGCCCGCGGTCGCGAGCTGATCGCGCAAGGACCGCAAAGTGGGCGCGGGCCGGGTCCAGGTGCGGGCGTCTGAGGTGATCCCGGCCGACTGGTAGGTGGCGGCGATGCCCCGGTCCAGTGCGGCCCGCTCGGCGGCCTGCAACTCGCTGCCGACAAGCACGGAGATGACGGTGTGCAGGAACAACGACCGGCGCACGAGCGCGTCTTTGGGCGCGGTGCGGTGACCATCCGGGCGGGTGTGGATAGGCAGGTCGAGCGGGTTGAGCCGGACACCCGCAGCACCGAGGTGGACATACGTGCCGCCGACCGCGTGCGCGAGCCGGGCGTACTCGTCCTCGGGGTCGACGACCGCGACCTCGATCCCGCGATACAAGCTGCGCAGCAACTCCAGCTTGACCAGATAGGACTTGCCCGCACCGGAGCGGCCGAGGATGACCGAGTTGTGGTTGTGCATCCCCGCGCCGAACCGGTCCCAGTGCACCAACCCCTGCGATCCGACGTTATAGCCATAGAGCACGCCGGACGGCGCGGCCACCGACGTCGGATCGGCCGCAGGCAAATCCGGGCTAGTGAACGGGAACGCCGCGGAGAGCGCGGAGGTGTCGAAGGTGCGGCGTATCCCGATCAGGTCCAGGCCCATCGGCAGGGTCGACACCCAGCCCTGCAAGGCTCGGTAGGTGGTGTGTTTGGCGTCGAGCAGCAGGCTCGCCGCGAGCGAGCGCAGCGCGGCCACCTCATCAGCCAGCGCCCGCTCTGTGGGCGCGTGGATCGTGAGGTATAGCCCGACGCGGAACAACTTGCCTTCACCCCGAGCCACGCGAGAACTCAGGTCGTAGGCGTCCTCGGTCGCGGCTTCGACCTGCGGGTCGTACAGGCGCCCGTGCTCGGCGGTGTGCCGCCGACCGGACTCGAGCTTGGCGAGCTGCTTGCGCAGCCGCGCGGAAGCGGTGGCCGGGTCGATCGGCTCGACGTGCAGCGCCACGTCCAACCGGCCGGGATAGGTCATCAACGGTGTGAGCCAGCCGGGGTGAACCTCACGCGGGAACCCGGTCACCGCGAAGCTGGAGACCCATTCGGTGCCGACTTCCAGGTGCCGGGCGCCGACGGACAGGGCGTCCGGGGTGAACGCGGTGGCCCGCTGGTTGGCGGCCCGCTGGTTGTGGCGGCGTTGGCCGCACCGGGACCGTGTTCGGGTAGTCATCACACCCGTCCCCTCTCTGGGAAGTCGTCGTCCTCGTAGTCCCAGCCGTCGTCTTCGTCGTCTGGTTCGTGCTCTCCGGTGTCGGCCGCGCTGTGGTCGGCCTGCCAGAACGGGTGGTCGTCGCCGAGGTCACCGTCGGTCAGGTCGGCGCTGCCGGCGGTGGTGATGACCTCGTCGGCACCGGCCAGGGCCGCCGAGGGCGGCAACAACGTGTCCGGGTTGCACGCCGACGCGAGCACGGCGGTGGACTGCCTGGCATCCAGCGGGGTCACCACGATCCCGGCGGGCGCGAGCAGCTCGATCGCCTCGTTCAAGCGGCGCACCAGCCGGGATTCCGCCGCTCGCCGCGTCGCGGCGCTGGCCTGGGTGGTCTCGCCGCGCCCGCGGCGTGTGCCGCGGGTCAGCGAGGCCAGCACCGCGAGCGGGCCGGGGCCGCCGAGCCCGTCAGCTGGTGCGGCGGCGCCCATCGGCTCGCGCAGGATCAGTAGCACCTGGCGGCGCAGCAGATCGGTCTGCTCACCGAGCTGCACCAGGTAGTCGGCGTGCTCGAGCGCGGCGGCCTCCAGCGCCGGGTGTGGCAGTCCGCCCGCGCGTTCGCGCAACTCGCCGATCTGGCCGGACAGATCGAGCCGTTCGGCGCGCACCAGCACCTGCACCGGGGCAGTCAGGCTGTGCAGATAGCGGCCGAAGCTGGCCACCAGAGACTCCTGCTCGGACGGTGTCCGCAACGCGAAGTTCACCGTCGAGGCCACCGCGACAACGGCCAGACCGTCGGTACCCAAGTCCACGACGCCGGTGTCGGTCACGGCCTCGGCGGGCAACCGCAACGCCGACGGCGAGATCTGCCCGGACACCGGCGCAGAGTTCCTGACTGTCTCGGCAGGACTGTTCTTGCCGGAGCCCTCCGTCCGGGTCGCGCTTGTCGCGGTGGTTTGGGCGGTCAGCCATGCTGGCGCGGGCCGGACACCCTCAGGGGCCGCCACTTGGTGACGTGGTCGGATGCGGTGACCGATCGCGGCGACCAGCAGCCGGTCCATCGAGATCCCGTCGCGCTGGCCGAGCGCGACGACCGCCGCGCCCGCCCCGACCGGGATAGCCAGCGCGAAAAACACCGGCAGCGGCAGCACCGCGCGGGTCACGATCCACCCGGCGTAGAGCACCAGACCGGTCACCGCGAGGATTGCGAGCTGGCGGGCGGTCAACGGGCCGACCACCTTGTCGGCCATATCGACGTCAGCGGGAATGCGCACCGAGCTCACGGCGTACCTCCAGGAGTGGGTGGTGGCGGCGAGGTGCGCCGCGGTGGTTTCGGAAGGTCCAGCGGGAGCCGGAGTTGCCGGCCTGCGGGCGAGGCTGGTCGCGGTAGTGGCGCCGGTGTGGGTGTCGCGGGCGGCACGCGGCGCATACCGTCCAGCGGCAGCGGGTACTGCCCGGAACGGGTCGGCCGGTTGCCCTTATACGGGTCGAACGGCAGCTCCGGCTGTGTTCCGCGTGCCCGTGCCGGAGGCGGCGCCGGTGCCGGTGCCGGGCTCGGCGGACGCGGTGTGCGGCGCACGCCGTCCAGCGGCAGCGGGTACTGCCCGGAGCGGTCCGGCCGGTTACCCCGGTACGGGTCGAACGGCAGTTCCAGCTGCTGCCCGCTACGACGGCGACCGCCACTTCCTGACTGGCTGGGCGGGACCGGTGGCGGGGGTGTCGACTTGACCCGCGTGACGTTCAGCGGCAACCGGTACTGGCCGTTGCGTCCCAGGACTGGGTTGTTCTGCGGCCAGTTGCTTCCGAGTGGCAGAGTCAGTTGGCGTCCGCGCTTGACAGATGGTTTCGACGCGGGAGCAGGTCCGGGCGTGGCCACCGGGCGGCTGCGGCGCAGTCCAGGCAGCGGCAATATGTACTGCCCGCTGGCGGTAGTGCGGGTGTGGGAGTAGGGATTCGCCGGTCCGCCACCACGACCGCTGCTTCCTCCCTGAGGTGGTACACCGCCGCCGGCCGGGCGTGACCTGCTGCCACGACCGCTCCCGCCGCGCAGGAGGCCGAAGGTCTTGTACGCCACGAACGCGCGCACCAGCGAGCCGATCAGCGAACGCCCGCCACCGCCGAGCTGGATGTGGGCCATGACCCAGCTGGGGATCTTGACCAGGATCCAGAGCAGGCCGCCCGTGGCGATCAGGTTGACCACGCCGTCCGGGGTGGGCCCGAGGAAGGTGAAGCCGCCTTCGGAGAAGAACACCCGCAGCGCGGTGATCAGCGTGAGGGACTGTCCGATTTGGATGGCCAGTACTCCGAAGAAGGCGCGCCACCACCAGCGGGCGATGCCCTCGGTGTGCTCGAGGCCGTGGCAGCTCAGCGCCAGCGGTGCTCCGGCGACCAGCACGGCGGTCAGCGCGATACGCACGATGTAGGTGCCGATCAGAGAGACGAGAAGGACGACCAGTCCGAGCGCGATCAGCACGCCGAACAACCCGGCCGAGTTGATCGAGTTCATCACGGTGTTGGTCAGCAACGCGGACATCGTCTGTGCCGCACCGCTGGGGTCGACGCCTCCGCCGACGAGCGCGTACGAGAGGGCGTTGGCGAGTTCGATCGCCTTCGCGGCGAGGATCAGTGACAGGTTCGCGGCCAGGAATCCGACCACGATGCGGGGCGCGGTCTGGCGGATCGTGGTGCGGGCCTGCAACGTCTCGTAGGCCATCAGCACGATCCCGGCCACCATGATCAGCAGCGCGTAGCTGGAGACCGCGATGCCGCGCGAGGACTCCCACAGCTCACCGATCCGGGGCAGCTGATCCAGCGTCGGCGTGGCCAGCAGCGTCTGGGCGACCAACCGCAACAGCGAGTTGAGCGCGGCCACGACCAGTGCCCAGAAGAAGCTCTTGATGCCATCGGCCATACAGGCGCCGATGTCGGTGATGCCACACGAACCATTGGGAGAGCTCGGCGGCGGCACCGGTGGCGTCGTCGTTGATGTCGTGACCGGTGACGAGGTCGTGGTTGTTACCGATGACGCAGGGACGGACGTAGTGCCACTGGGCAGGCACGGGACGGGGAGCGGTCGCCCCGACGCGGCAGTACGGCACGGATCCGGCTGTGCTGTGGGCGATACCGTGCCGGTAGTGGCCGACGGGCACGGCAGTGGCCCGAGGCAGGGTCGGGCGGTCGTCGTGGCCGACGGCGAGGGTGTATCCGTCAGGCAATGCAGAGGCCGTGGACCCGGCAACAGACACGGATTCGGCGCGACCGGGCCAGGCTGCGCCGCTGCCACGGCCGCCGCGCCGGCCACGAGCGCCAGCAACGCGGCCAGCAGCAGCCACGCCGCGCGCCGCCGGAAGGCACCTGGCCTGACAGCAGGGGGACGGTCTTCGTCTGGCCTTCCGCCGAGCAGCCTGGATGTGCGAGAGAGTCGGCGCGGCGCGGGAGCCGATGCGCGGCGCGGCGGAGGCGTGGTCGCGGGCATTGTCCTACGCCCCCACGATGCCTTTGAGCACGCTGACGACCAGCGGGGCGAGCGCGGCCAGGCTGTAGCCGATCGCGGCGGCCTTGAAGCAGTCCTTGGACTTCTCGTGCTCGCCGGGGTCACCGCCGGCCATCACCCGGCGGACCCCGCCGACGGTGAGGAACACCGTTGCGAGCAGGGCGAGAATGCCCATGATCCAGGTGCGGATATTGGTCAGGACCTGGTCGACCGACGCCACCTCGGCCAGCACCGTGACGCTCTTCGCGTGCGCAGTCCAGACGGGCACGACCAGCATCACAACCGCCACACCGGCAAGCACCACGAGTGTGCGTCGCAGACAGGCCTGCCCTCCCACTACCACCGAAGACATCCGATGTACTGCGGTTGTAGCGGTGCACGACCGCGCGGCGTGCGAGCGCGTGCGTCGGACTCGGTGGGACCGCCGGAGGGACTCGGCGACGGGTCGGCTGCGAGGGCGCAGGGCGCCAGCGTGGTGACGTGGTGAGCGGTGAATGAGGGAATGGGTCAGGCGCATCGCGGCACCCCTAAGTTTGTTGATGTTCAGGGAGGAAGAGCCCTGGATGCCCAGGGCGACGGGGTGTGGCTGATCGCGGCACTGCCGATGGCGTGGCTCCCGGAGGATGGCCGCCTCGTCGCTCTGGACGCCCTGGTCGCTGATTGAGATGTGCTGCGCCGAGTCGCTACTTAGGGGTCTGCCGACAGGTCGTCCGTGGGGTTGTTCAGCAGAGACCGGAGGTGGCAACGGATGACGGCACGACCAGGCCCGCTGTGGGTGGGCATCGACGTGGGCAAGCGGTTCCATCACGCGGTGGCCGTCGATGCCGAGGGCACCGTGGTGTGGTCGCATCGGGTGCCCAACGAGCAGACCGCGATCACCGAGCTCATCGGCCGCACCACCGACACGGCATCCGATGTGCGCTGGGCGATCGACCTGACCTCGGCCGCTGCCGCGCTGTTGCTCGCTCTCTTGCTGGCCACCGAGCAACCGGTGATCTACGTGCCCGCGCGCGTGGTGAACCGGATGAGCGACGCGTTCGCTGGCGAGGGCAAGACCGACGCCAAGGACGCACACGTCATCGCTCAGACCGCACGGATGCGCCGGGACCTGACCCGGCTGGCCGTGCCCGAGGAACTCATCGTCGAGCTGAACCTGCTGACCGGGCAACGAGAAGATCTGACGGCCGACTGGGTCCGCGGCGTCAACCGCCTGCGCGGTCTGCTCACCGGTGTGTTCCCGGCACTGGAAGCCGCACTGGACTACACCACCAGCACCGCGCTGACATTCGTCCTCGAGTACTGCACACCTGCGGCCATCCAGCGCGCGAGCGACACCGAACTGACCGCGCACCTCGCCACCCACCACGTGCGCGCGGATCGCGCGGCCAGCGTCGTGCGCAAGGCCCGCGCCGCAGCCGATGCGCAGACCATCGCCTTGCCTGGCCAGGCGTTGTCCGAGGACCTGATCCGCCAGATGGCGAGTGCTCTGCTGAACCTTCGCCGGCAGCTCAACGCGCTCGACAAGCTGATCACCGCACGGTTCCGTGCACACCCGCAGGCACAGATCATCGAGAGCATGCCCGGCATGGGACCGGTGCTCGGCGCCGAGTTCCTGGCCATCACCGCAGGCGACCTCAGGGCCTTTGCCACCCCAGCGAAGCTGGCCACCTACGCGGGGCTCGCGCCGATCCCGCACGACTCGGGAAACCGCAGCGGCGTGCTGCACCGACCCAAGCGCTACCACCGGCGGCTTCGGCACATCTTCTACATGGCGGCGTTCTCCAGTACTCGCACCGAGGGCCCGTCCCGGGCGTTCTACGAACGCAAGAGATCCGAGCACCAACGGCATACCCGCGCGATGGTCGCCCTGGCGCGCCGCCTGGTCGATGTTCTGTGGGCTTTGCTGCGCGACAACCGACTGTGGGAGCCGATCGCGTCGATCACGCCGCGGGCTGCTGCTTGACACACGCATTGAGATCCTCCGGAGTCGGGTCCGCCGGCCGCCGGGTGGTCCCGGTCGGTCGGGCGGGCGAGGCGGTCTGCGCGGGAGCGGCTGCTTGTTTCCCGCAGCCCTCGACTCCGGATTTCGGGGCGTTTTTCAACACGCGACCCCGAACTTTTTTCGATGACTTTCCGCCGAGCTTGGTCACCGTGTGTGACTCGTCGTGTGGAGGTGCGGAGGGACGCGTGGCTTCACGGGCGGCGGCGGTGATGGTCGCCGCGTTGACCGCGCGGATCTCCACGTCGTGGTCGCGGCGGTCGCTGGGGTCATCGAGTGGGGCCTGCCCGGACAACCACGCGGCCAGCCGGTGTTCGGCCCGGCGGCGGACT
Source organism: Streptomyces sp. ID05-26A (assembly GCF_033794685.1). NCBI lineage: Bacteria > Bacillati > Actinomycetota > Actinomycetes > Kitasatosporales > Streptomycetaceae > Streptomyces > Streptomyces sp. ID05-26A. Next base: position 240,556 of record NZ_JARAYZ010000007.1, on the reverse strand, counting down.
TGTTCGATGGCCTTGTAGCTCACGCCCCAGTCGGCGGCGGCCTGGGTGAGCGTGTACTCCGGTTCCAGCCGGGTGGCGCCGATCAGCTCGGCCTGCTCGCCGGTGATCACACCCTCGGCCACCGCGCGGGCGAGCACGAAGTCCGGATGACCCCACGGCGAGGTCGGCTCGCTGGAATGGAAGTCCTCATCCGACGGCATCGGGCGTTCCAGCGCGTCCCGGATGAACAGATGTCCCGCGCGCAGAGCGGCGCACCGCAACCGCCACATCACCCACGGCCGGGTGAGGTCGATCGTGGCCAGCTCCGACAGAAAGCCGGTCAGGATCGCGGCGTGGATGTCGTGGTGATCGTCGGCGAACGGTGCGCACAACTCGGCGGCGATGCTGAACAGCGCGGGCAGCGCGACCCCGACGCAGCACACCGTCGCGGCATCTCCCTCGTCGCGGGAGCGGGTTACCAGATGCACCCAGACCGGGTCCACAGTCGCCATCGGCAGCTTCGGGTCCAGCAGTAGGTCCCGCAGCTCGTCCAGGGGCACCTGCCGCCGGGGCAGACCTGGGAAACGCCAGCCCTCGACACAGGCCGGGCTCGGCCCGGCGACCAGCCATTCAAACGCCGTCCGGGCGGCATCCAAAGGCAGGGAATCCCGCCCGAGAGGAACGCAATTCAAAACGTGACGCGAGACCATGTCCAGACTCCTTGTGTGATCGGAGAACAACGACCACGCAAGGAACTCAAATAAAGTCCACCAAAACGCCACCAGACCGCCACGAAAAGGCCACAACAACGCCACTGATGATCTTGGGTGATCGTCTCAAGTCGCCACGAAGATCAGCCGGTTGCGCATCGGCAGCCTCAGTCAAGATCGTTTGATGATCACGGTAGACGCCTATCGAACTGCTGAGACGAGGTCTTGGTGGCGTTGTGGTGGCGCTCCGGTGGCGGGGCAACGCCGCCAAGAGGCAGTACAGGCCCACGTCTCGAACCCTGCAGGGAAACTTGCCCAAGTTGGCCTCATTGCTTTTCTCGGCAGGCTGCTCGCCGGTTCTCCGCGCGGGCGCAGCGCGCGAGGGCCTTTGCTCGCAGCCTCGTGGGCTGCCGGGTCAAAAAATTCCCGAAAAAGTCGGGTACGCAGTGTTGAAAAACGGGCCAAATTTCGGAGTTGAGGGGTGTACGAGGGCGCCACATCACCAGGTGCACCCCTACGGCTCCTGCGAGGAATCCATGCCCCAGTCAGACCACACCGCGCACCGTTCCCGTCGACACGGCCCGACGCGGCGCGACGACTCCACCCGCCCGGCGAACAGCCGCACCGCCATCGCCTCCGAGGCCGAGCGCCGCCCCTATCCGACTGCCCCGTCCACCACCAGGATCAGCCCCGCCACACCGGGCGCGCCAAGTGTCCGTGCCCGGTCGCGCGGCTCGGCCCCCACGCCCGCCCCGGCGACGGTGTGGACGGCCGGCCCGGCGCCGATCGACCTCGACGCGACCTGGCCGGCACCGTTCATCGAGAAGATCGTCGACGCGTTCAGTAAGCCCGGCGGACAGGTCGCGCTTCTGCCCTGGCCGAGCGCGCAAACGTCTCCCGATGACCGTCCGCAACGCACGCCGGTCTTCGCCGACGTGGTGCTCAAGCACGCCCCGGAGGCCGAATCCGCCGACGCGCTCGCCGACGCGCTCGCCGCCGTCGAGGAGCTCGGCCGGAGCGGTCGCGTAGTGCACGTCGCGGCGGACCCGAGCGCCACCGGTCCGGGAACGCGACCGTTCTGGGCCGACCTCGACCACACGGCAGTGACCGACGCCCCGCCCTCGCGCTCGAGCCTCAGTCACAAGCTCCCTGGAGAAGTCCAGGATGCGGCTGCGGACACCGACTTGATCATCACGAGTCTGCGTCCCGAGTACGGCGGCGACCGGTTCAGCGATCTGGTGGCGTTGGTCGCGGCCCGGCTGCTGCGGGTCGGCGGCATCCTCGTCGTAATCACTCACTGTGACTGGTCTGCGGGTGAGCTGGTCGACCCGACCGGCGCGGTCGTGGCTTCGGCGCAAAACGCTGACCTGCTCTACCTGCAGCACATCGTGGCCCTGCATGCGCCGGTGCGCGGCGGCCGGTTCGCCGACGACCCGCTCACCGATCCCGACGGCCCGGCGGCCGAGAACGAGGCCCGCGCCCGTCACCGCGCGGTCGTGCGCGGGCTGCCCGAACCCCATCGGCGCATCCACTCCGACGTCCTGGTCTTCGCCCAGCCGCACGACCACGAACCGCCTCGCCTGAGCCCCGGCGACGCTGCGCGCGAGGGCGGAGTCATCCGATGACCAGCGTGCCGTTCCCGAACCCCGCTGAGCCCGCACACCACCGTCCGGAAGGCACGCCCGTGGCCGACGACCGCGCCCCGCACACCCTGTCCGACATCCCGGCTCCGCCCCAGGCGGGCAAGCCGGCGAACGACCCGGCCCGGCTCGTCCCGCACGCGGTCATCGGCAGCCCCGCTGACCTCGACGGCACCACCAGCACGGCCTCTGCCCGAGCCGCGGCCAGCCCAGTGCGGGAGCCTGCAGTGTCGGTGTGGACGACCGCGCAGACCTCCCCGGCCGCCCAGCGCAAGGGCCGCTACGTCGCCGACTCGACCGCACACCCGGCCAAGATGCTCCCGGCTGTCGCCGCGCACGCCATCGCCCACTACACCCGGCCGGGCGACCTGGTGCTCGACCCGATGTGCGGCATCGGCACCACTCTCGTCGAAGCCGTGCACGCCGGACGCCGCGCCGCCGGCATCGAGTACGAACCGCACTGGGTCGACGTCGCGCGCGCCAACCTCGTCCTCGCCCACCAGGCCGGTGTGGCGCACGAGGGCCGGGTGTTCCATGGCGACGCTCGCCAGATCGGTACGCTCCTGCCGCCGGAGTACCTCGGGCAGGCCGCGCTCGTGGTCACCTCGCCGCCGTACGGGCCCTCCACCCACGGACAGGTCGCGGTCACACCGGGCAAAGGCATTCAGAAGTACCACCACCTCTACGGCAACACCCTCGACCGAGGCAACCTCGCCAACATCGGCCACCAGCGGCTGCTCTCCGGGTTCACTCGCATCCTCGCCGGACTCGTGCCGTTCCTTCGGCCTGGTGGGCACATCGCCATCACCATCCGGCCCTGGCGAGAACATGCCGAACTGATCGACCTGCCCTCGCAGATCCTGGCCTGCGGACTGCACGCCGGCCTGATCTCGGTCGAGCGGTGCGTCGCGCTGCTCGCGCGCGCTGCCGAGCACGACCTCGTCGCGCGGGGCTCCTTCTTCCAGCGCGACTTCATCCGCAAACAACGTGAAGCCGGGCTCCCGTTGCACCTGATCGCACACGAGGACGTGCTCGTGTTCCGTACACCACTCATGCCCCAGAGTTCACGCGAACTCAAGCGTTCTCAACACGAACCCGGTGTCGCGACGCGGTCACTGTCGAGGGTGGACAGTGGGGTTCGCGCCGAACCCGAGGGCGTTGCGGCATGAACGCACCGCCCCACCGTGCCCGGCGCGGACCACAGCCCACGCCGGGCACGGTGATAACAGCCCTACCGCACACGCTGCGCGTTCCCGAGAGCCTGGGGCCCGTCGTGGGATCCGTCTGCACTGGCTATGGCGGGCTGGACCTCGGCGTGCTCGCCGCACTCGGCGGGGGCCGCATCGCCTGGTGCGCCGACCCCGACCCGCACATCCGCCAGATCCTCGACGCGCGCATGCCCGGCGTGCCGAACCTCGGAGACCTCCGCGCTATCGACTGGACAGCGGTGGAGCCGGTCGACGTGTTGACCGCGGGCTGGCCCTGTCAGGACATCTCCGCCGCCGGGCGGCGCGCGGGCATCGAGAAAGGCACACGCAGTGGACTGTGGACCAACGTCGTGGAGGGCATTCGGATACTACGACCAGCGTTGTGTTCTCTGCACTTGTCAAGCTGGCGAAGCGGGACAGCGACATCGTTGCTCGTGTTCGCTGTGATGGGCGGTGCGTGCGGATCAGTTCATCGCTTGTGGAGTGTCGGTGATGCCGTCGGCTGTGAGTCGTTCGACGAGTTGTTTCTTGTCGCGCAACGCGGTCAGGGTCAGGCGCAGTCCTTCGACCTCGCCGAGCCAGGTGTGTTGCTGAGCCTCCGTGATGCGCTCGTTGAGGTTGTCCTCCAGTTCGCGCAGCAGCGGCAGCCGGCTGGGCTCGGCGCGCAGCATGGGACAGCGGATGCAAGCGTGCTCATGGACGCAGGGTGTGCCGTAGGGACGGTCGCAATTGCCGTAGGCGACCTTGCGCAGGGTGAAGTGCCGTTCGAACTCTGCCCATTCCGCCTGGGTGGGCTCGCGGTATTCATCCGTCGGGCGTTCGGCGCGGCGGGTGTGGATGAAGGCCTGGTAGGTGCGGATGACCTCGTCGGGATAGACGGCGGTGTAGCCCTGGGTGGTGCTCAGGTTGCGGTGGCCGAGCAGGGCCGCGGCGATGTGGATGGGCAGGCCGGTGTTGACCGCGTTGGTGGCGAACAGGCGCCGGAAGTCGTGCGGGGTGAAGCGCAGCGGGGTGCCGTCGGTGTCGTGCAGCGGCGCGCGGGCCAGCGTGCGTTCCAGCCAGTGGCGCACGGTTTCCGGGCTGAACACCTGGTGGCCGGAGCCGATGGAGCGTTGGAACAGGTGCGGCAGCGGCGGGCCGTAGACGCGTTCGTGGGTGTCGAAGCGGGAGCAGGCGGGGATCGTGCCGTCGCTGCCGCGGACGCGGTCGATGATCTGCGCGAGGACGTGTGCAAGTTCCGGGGAGATCGGGAAGACCCGTTCGGCGTCGAGTTTGGACGGAGCGATCTGCAGCAGGGGCACGACTTCGCCGGTGGGCTGGGTGTAGCGGCGGATGGACAGGTGGGTCAGTTCCATGACCTCCTCGATCCGGCAGCCGGACAAGCGCAGCACCTCGATGGCCTCCCACGCCCAGAACGCCTCGGTTTCCTCCTTGATCGCATTGAACGCCGGGCGGTCGCTGTCGCCGGTGAGAGCCTGCACCAGGATGCGGTTGCTTTTGATGGTGCGGTTGGCGATGCGCCGGTAGCCGACGTTGTTGATGGTGAGCACGGTGCCGGACTCGGCCCCGTGGGCGGCGGCAAGCAGTGCGCGGGCGTGTTCTCGTCGGGATCGCGCGGTGGTGACCAGGTGTGGCAACGCCTCGGCGAGAGTGCGGGTGCGGGCGTGCATCCGGGCGGTGACCTGGGCCCTGTGTTTGCGTCGTGCGGCCAGGTCGGCTTTGGTGACCGGGCAGGGCGCGGCCCAGACCGCCCAGCGGGCGGGGTCTTCGTAGGCCCACTGGTTGAGGTCGGTGTAGAAGGCCCGCACCGCGGTGAGCAGACCGTAGCGCTCGCCGCGCGGACGACCGTCCGGCTGGGTGGCGATGCGCTGCTTCCACGCGGTGGCGACATCGGGCGGAAGCCGCAGCGAGTCGATGCCGGGATGGTGGCGTTCCAGGTCACCCCAGAACAGCTCGGCCAGCCAGTGGGTGAGGTTGGACAGCGACCCGTAGTCCATCGCCGGGGCGCGTTCACGCACGTAGTCCACCAGCAGATCCCGCACCGGCCGACAGGCCAGACGATGCCGGTCCACCAACTCCTCGACCGACAGCTGTCCACGGCTCATGGCCGCCTTGAGTCGTGCGGGACCGGTGATGATTCCCAAGCCGTGCAGGGCACGCCACAACGCCTCACTCGGTGTGCCCGGCTTGCGGCGGGCCCGGACCGCGTAGTGACAGTCCAGGACGTCCTCGGCATTGACGTCCTCGAGCCGTTTGCCGGTGGCGATGCGGATCCGGGCCAGGTGATAGAGCGCGTCGTGCGCAACGCCGTCCCGGCTTGCCTGGGCGCGCAGAGCGTCGCGGACGCGGGCGAACCCGGCCGGGTCGCAGGTGCGCTGGTAGGTGCCAAACAACGACATGAAGCCGGTGTCGAGCAGCCACGGGTAGTCCGGGTGCAGCACGCCGCAGCAGATCAGCATCTCGGTGCCTTTGATCAGCCGGGCACGGCGGTTGCGATTAGGTTCCTCGGCCCAGGCACGCCCGGATCCGTCGATCCCGCTGGCGACCCAGCGCTGCTGCCAGGTCTGGCCCTCGAACGCTGCAAGCCAGGTGGTGACCGCCCGGATCGCCGCCCGGCGCCGGTTGATCCGATCGCGATCTGTCTCCGGCAGCACGCGCAGGCTGGACGCCACCAGCTGCTCGAACTCGGCGTCGCGCAGCTCGGCGCGGCAGGCGCCGAGCTCGGCCCGGTCGCCGACAGGCCGCGCCGGTGCGGGCGCGGTGGCCGGCGTCTTGCGCACGGCGGTGGTCAGATGTCCCGTCGTCATCGCTCAGCCGGTCTGCTCGCCGAACAGCACAGCCAGGTCCGTCGTGTCGTAGGCCGGATGCGGCCGAGGTGGCGGTGGGTCAGCGCGGCGAGCGTGATGCTCCAGCGTCCGAGTGATCAGCTCGTTCACCCCGACGGTGCCGTAAAGGCCTGTGGTGGCCAGGTTCTTGTGCCGCAGCACAGCTTGCACGTCGGTGATTGCCATGTCCGGGTCGGCCATCATCCGGGCCGCGCAGGTGTGCCGCAGATCGTGCAGGGTGATGTTTGCGCCGAGCTTGTCGTTGGCGCGGTTGAGCACCGCCCGCATCGCCGAGTACGTCAGCGGCCGATGTCGGCCACGCAAGGTGACCCACAACGGCGCGTCCACGGGCAGCGGCGCATCAGCGGGAGCGGCGTGCCCTTCGGCCAGATAGAGCCGGATCCACACGAACGCGTCCGGCGACGCCGGGATGATCTGCCGGACACGGGTGCCTTTGCCGACCACGGTGATGGTCTGCCGGCCGAAGTCCAGATCCCCGCAGCACATCCCGAGCAGCTCGCTGGCCCGTGCCGCGCTGGAGATGTAGGTCGCCAGGATCGCCCGGTCTCGGTGACTGGTCATCGCGGCGAACAGCTCGTTCCACAACGCGTCGTCCACCACGCGCGGCGCCTGCTCGGGCACCTTCTGCCGATAAGCGCCGCGTCGGTGCGGCATGAACTCGTGCAGCGGGTTGCCGTGTGCGCCCGGCCTCGTGCCGCCGCGCGCCGCGGACGGGACTGGGTTGAGCAGCGGGCCGCGTCCCGCCGCGAGATGGAAGTCGTAGAACTGTTTCAACACCGACAGCTGATGGTTGATCGTGCGCGGGGCGTACCCCGCGGCCAGGTAGGGCTTACCGGTCCGCGGGTTGACCGAGCCCGCGAGCGGTGCGCCCGGCCGAGTGCGGGCACGTTGCGGGTTAGGCGCCTGCCGCAGCCACAGCACCAGATCCCGCACATCCACACGCTGCGCACGGTCCCACTCCACCCCGATCGCGGCCAGAAACCGCCACCAGCGCAGCAAGTCGAAGGCATACGAGCGGCACGACGAGTCGGGCATGTCCCCAGCCGATATCTCCCGGACGAACTCCGAGATCGGCTCGACCATCCTGCCCGCGGCGTCGACTACCGCGAACGGCAGCCCCACCTGTTCGGTCGTCACCACGCTGCCCACCACGGGCAGCCGCAGCCTTGCGACATCACGACTCACGCCCGGTCCCACGCTCTGCACGAACAACCTCCGCTGCACCGTCGGGAGATCACCCATGATCAGGCCACTGTGGATGATCGGCTCGTTAGTGCAGTCAACAGGGTCGTGCTGGAGAACGTCTCCGCGCTTCGCTGGCGCAACGGAGGACTCCACCGTGTACTCGGCGACCTGGCCGAAGCAGGGTATGACGCGCTCTGGCGCAGCGTTCGCGCCGCCGACGTCGGCTGCGCGCACCGACGCGAACGCGTGTTCCTGCTCGCCTGGCCCCGCACTCCCGTCGCCGCGAATGCTGCCGACTCCGCAAGCACGCGATGGCGATCACCGAGGTGCGGCCGACCCGACACGCCGCCGCGCGCTGGGGCACCAGGTCAGCCTCCACGATGCGGTGAACGCAGACGTGAAGCTGTTGCCCACACCGACGGCGATCAACCCGAACGACGGCGAGGATCCCAGCCTCTGGCTGCAACGCCGGGAGAAGCACCGCGCACGCGGGATCAACGGCAACGGGATGGGCATGCCGTTGTCCATCGCGGTCAGGCTGCTGTCGACTCCCACGGCGTCGGACGCGAAAGCGTCCACCCACTGCACCCACGACGGTGGCCCATCGCTGACGGATCAGTGCCGACTCCTGCAGCCCCTGGCCACGCCGAGCAACCACGCAACGAGGCGGCCGACAGTCCTCCTGCCGACACCGCGAGCGACCGACGGAACCAAAGGCTGTCCAGCGCAACGCGGTTCCAAGGGCGACCTGATGCTGCCGTCGGCGATCATCCAACTGCTGACCCGCGCCACGCCGAACGGCACTGTCTAGCGTCCGAAGAGGACTCCGCCACCGAGTTCGCCGCACCACCATCGGCCGCGCACGCAGTCGTGGACTGGGGTGAGTACGCCCTGGCCGTGCAGCGATGGGAACGCCTGCTCGGCAGGCCAGCGCCTTATCCAACCCAACCAGGACAACACGGCCGCCCGGTATTGGCTCCGGCCTTCGTCGAGCATCTCATGGGCCTGCCACAGGGCTGGGTCACAGACATTGCGTTGCCTCGCACCGCCCAACTGCGAGCACTGGGCAACGGCGTGGTTCCCCAGCAAGCAGCCCACGCCGTGTGCCTGCTGCTGGACGACCTCGCTGAACTCCTCGGCATCAGAATCAACACCGATCACCGGCCACAGACAGGGCAGGAGGTGACCGCGGCATGACCACCACACACCCGAAGGCAGCTGGCACCCCACCCACCTTGAGGCTGCTGTCCCTCGGCGCCGGAGTGCAGAGCACAACAGTTCTGCTCTTGGCGTGTGAGGGCGCGATACCGCCCTTCGACGTCGCGTTGTTCGCCGACACGGGCTGGGAACCGCGCGCGGTGTACGCGAACCTCGAACGGCTCACCGCGCACGTCGAGAAGTACGGCATTCCGGTACGGCACGTCTCGGCCGGCAACATCCGCACCGACGCACTCGATCCCCGGCACCGCTTCGTGTCCATGCCCTTGCACACTCGCAACCCGGACGGGAGCAAAGGGCTCGCACGCAGGCAGTGCACTTCGGAGTACAAGATCACGCCGTTGAAGAAGGCGGCGCGAGAACTGCTCGGATATCCGCATCCGAGACGAGTGCCGAGCGGTGTCTACGCCGAGCAAGCGATCGGCATCAGCACCGACGAGTTCACGCGCGCCAAGGACTCCGGACTCCGGTTCCTGAGGAACGTCTTCCCTCTCATCGACCTCGACTTCGACCGCGCGCGGTGCATGGAGTTCCTCTCAGAACGAGGCTTCGGCGAGACGGTCAAGAGTGCGTGTGTGGGGTGCCCGTTCCACGGCAATGCAGGGTGGCGTTGGGTACGTGACCACGATCCGGACGGCTGGGCGGAGGCGATTGAGTTCGACCGCGCCATCCGGAACGGAAACCCACGCGCGAATGCCCAGGGCCAGGCGTTGCACGGCCAGTACTTCCTGCACCGCTCCTGCATCCCACTCGACCAGGTTGACCTGGACCAACCCGCCAAGTCGAGAAGCGCAAGGCATCTGCGCTCGATCGTCCTCGACTCGGCCGCCGACGCAGCAACGGACGCGGCGGAAGAGGGAGACCCCGATGGGTGCTCGCCGTGGTCGTGTCGGTCCGGCGACCCTGCCATCGCCGCGTTACCCAATGACGACGACGGCTACGTCGAACTAGCAGCCTGAGTCTGCAAGCAAACCCAACGACCCGCCGGTCGCGACGCTGTTCGATCTGACGCAACCAGGCTTCGACCGACACAGGCAACGGCGTTGCTGCAGCGGCGAGCAGTGCGGAACAAGTTGGGATCGTCGCCGCCATGTCCTTACACCTTTCAGCCGTCACTGGCTGCCCAACAGTGCTCGGCTTCGCGGAAGACCAGCGCTCCTACTTCGGCAACGATGCCCGAACTCAAGGTCTCGTGAAGGCAGTTGCCCCGCTCGCGTGGCTCCGCCATCCCGCGCTCCACCTCCTCCAGAACGGCTTCGACATGTCCGCTTTCCGTCCCACTCGCATCAGTTCAACTCGTCAGACGCCGCGAGATGTCGAGTCCGAGTACTTGGCACGACGAGTCCCAGAAGCGTCAGCCCCTCAAGACGCCTCACATCCGCAAGAACTGCCGCTCCTCTACACGCCGGCCCAAGCCGCCGAGATTCTCGCAGTCAAGGAATCCTGGCTTCGTCGACAAGCCAGCCGGCGCCACATTCCCGCTACGTACGTCGGTAAGCACCTGAGGTTCTCGCGCGCAAATCTGCGAGCTGTCGTGGACTCGGCACAGCGCGCGGCACGAGATAGAGCCGCGCCACCGAAGCGCCGGCGGTGACGCTGCTGAATCAGTGGACAGGTCTGTCAGAGCTATCCAGCGTTAGAGGCGCGGGTCGGAACGCCGAAACGAGTTCCGCAAGAAAGAACTGGGCGTCTTTCGCTGCACGAACACGTCTAGCTTGCCCTTTTCGATGAAACGAGCGTTCATGTGGATGTGCAGTTCTGGCGCGTTCGAAATTGCTCGATTGGGGGAGAGGTAATGGCTTGGGTTGAGCAGCATGGTTACGACTGGCGTGTTCGCTATCGGCTCGACGACGGAACCATTTATTCAGAGAAGGGTTACCCAAACAGGTCTGCGGCTGAAGAACGCGCGCTGGACGTGGAGTCCGATCAACGGCGGAAGCGGTTCGCTGATCCGCGGTTGGCGAAGACCACGATCGATGAGTGGATCCGGAAGTGGTCGGACGCGCACAGTGTGACCGAGATGACGTGGTCGACCTACGGTTCGCATCTGCGCAACCACATTCTGCCTTTCTGGTCCGGCACGGGGCTTGGTGAGATCGAGCGGATCAAGGTGAAGGGGTGGGTGAACAAGTCGCTGAGGTCGACGCTCGCGGACAAGAGCGCGAAGGACGTCCTCGTACTGTTCTCGCAGATCATCGGTGAGGCGGTCGACGAAGGGCTGATCGGGTCGAACCCGTGCCGCAAGTTGCGGATCAACTTCGCCGATTCGCCGGAACGGCCGCACGCCAGCACCGACGAGGTGGATGCGATCGCGGGACGGATGCATCCCAACGACGGCCTGCTCACGATCACCGCCGCCTACACCGGCCTGCGCTGGGGCGAGCTGGCTGGCCTCCAGTGGATCAGGACCTACCTGGAAGAGAACCCGCGTATCGCGGTGGACCCCGAGTTCGGCGCCTTGCACGAGGTTCGAGCGCAGAAGCTCGTGCTCGGTCCTCCGAAGTCCCCAGCCAGCGTCCGCGATGTTCATCTGCCGCAGTTTCTGGCGCGTGAGTTGCTGGCGCATCGCGACCGCAGCCCCGACTCGAAGTTCGTGTTTCCCGGCGCGCGGGGTGCGTTGCGGCGGCGGTCAAACTTCCGTCAGCGCGTCTGGCTTCCAGCTCTCGCGGGCAATGAAGCGCTCGGCTGGGCTCCTCTCAAAGAGGGATTGCATTTCCACGATCTGCGTCACACGCACAAAACATGGCTCGTCGAAGATGGTGTGCCACATGTGCTGAGGTTGGAGCGGTTGGGGCACAAGCGCAAGGACGTTGACGACAGGTATTCACATGTGACCCAGGTAATGATCGGCCAGATGTTGGCGCAGTTGCAGTTGCGCTGGGAACTGGACGGCGGATGGTCGTGGATCATGGAAGGCCGGGATGAAGCCTGGTGAGCACTCTGGTGCAGATGTGCTCAGCCAGTTCGACCCAGTTCCGGCAAGCGGACCATTCACGTTCGGCGTCTACGCAGCAGCGATGACAAGGAACGGTCTGTTCAGTACGGCTCTCCGAAGCGGCTTCGTCGGCTCACCCGGCGTGGTCGTCCCGCGAGCGCCAGGTTGACTACATGTCTCCCAGCTGGGAGGGCACAACTACCGCAATGCCATGAAGACCATCAACGGCCTCCTTCCTGACCGGCGGGGAGCTGTGCGTGTGCGACGCCTCGTGGGTCGTCGGCGCGGCGCAGAACCTGACCTCGCACCACCTGCGGCAGCTCAAGATCGGCGGGCTGGTGTCGTCGCGGCGGGACGGCCGGCTGGTGATGTACGCGCTGACCGGGCGTGGACGGGCGTTGGTCGCCGCGGTCTTGGACGAGTCCGCGCCTGTGTTGGCGGACAGCAGAATGCTGGAGGGGTAGCAGTGGCTGACGAGTGCTGCGGGCCACAGGAACCGCGCCCGACGACGACCACGACGCAAGAAGATCAGCAGGCCGACGACCACGGCGACCAGGGGCCGGCGAGTTGGTGGCAGGTTCGTGAGCTGCAACTGGCCGTTGTCGCGGCCGTGCTGCTGGCGGTCGGCTGGTGGGTTGGTTCCACGGGCGCTGAGCTCGTGGGCAACGGGCTGACGCTGGCTTCGGCGGTAGTCGGTGCGGCCTCGTTCGTGCCGGGAGCGTTACGCAGCCTGCTGCGCCGCCGGATCGGCGTGGCCACCTTGATGACCATTGCCGCGATCGGCGCGGTGGCATTGGGGCAGATCACCGAGGCCGCCATGCTCGGTGTGCTGTTCTCGATCGCCGAAGGCCTGGAGCACTACGCGATCGCCCGCACCCGCCGAGGCTTGCGGGCACTGCTGGGGCTGGTCCCCCCGACCGCCTCGATACTGAGGGACGGAACGGAGCTGCAGGTCGCGCCGGACGAGCTCGTGGTCGGCGACCGGATGGTGCTGCGGCCGGGTGAACGCGCCGCGACCGACGGGATCATCCGTACCGGCCACACCAACCTCGACCTGTCCGCGATCACCGGCGAGTCGGTGCCGGTCGAGGCCGGACCCGGCGACGCGGTGCATGCCGGCGCGATCAACGGCGGTGGCGCGATCGAGGTCGAAGTCACCGCGCGGGCTTCGGACTCCTCGCTGGCGCGCATCGTGCACATCGTCGAAGAGGCCCAGGATCGCAAGGGGGTTGGCCAACGGCTGGCCGACCGCATTGCCCGGCCGCTCGTTCCGGCGATCATGATCCTGGCCGTGCTCATCGCCGGGCTCGGTGCGTTGCTGGGCGACCCGATGGTGTGGCTGGAACGTGCGCTGGTCGTGCTGGTGACCGCTTCGCCGTGTGCGCTGGCGATCTCCATTCCGCTGACCGTGGTCGCTGCCGTGGGGGCGGCGAGCAGGCAGGGTGCGCTGGTCAAGGGTGGTGCCGCACTTGAGGAGCTCGGCCGCATCGGCACCGTCGCGCTGGACAAGACCGGCACGCTGACCCGCAACGCTCCGCGCGTGGTCGACGTTCTGCCTGCCGGCGGGAGCACCCGTGAGCAGGTACTTGCTGCCGCTGCGGCGCTTGAAGCCCGCAGCGAGCACCCGCTGGCCCGCGCGATCCTGCAAGCCACGGACACCGTGCCGGCCGCCGATGACGTCACCGCCGTTGCGGGTCACGGCCTGACTGGAACTCTGAACGGCGTTGACGTGCGGCTGGGCAAGCCCGGCTGGATTGATGCCGGCGCGCTGCGCCGCGATGTCGACCGGCTGCAGCAAGACGGAGCGACCGTCGTGCTCCTCGAACGGGACGGGGCTCTGCTCGGTGCCATCGCCGTCCGCGACGAGCTGCGAGACGAGGCCCCCGATGTCATCAGCAGCCTGCGAGGCTTGAACATCGACACCGCGATGCTCACCGGCGACAACACCGCCACCGCAACGGCTCTGGCCGCCAAAGCGGGCATCACCACCGTCCACGCCGAACTCCTGCCCGAGGACAAGGCCACGTTGATCGGTCAGCTCCGCAACGGCTGCAAGATCGCCATGGTCGGCGACGGCGTGAACGACGCCCCGGCGCTGACCAACTGCTGACGTGGGCATCGCGATGGGTGCGATGGGCACGGACGTGGCGATCGAGACCGCGGACGTCGCGTTGATGGGCGAGGACCTGCGTCACCTGCCACAGGTCCTGGCGCACGCGCGGCACGCCCGCCGGGTGATGCTGCAGAACGTCGGGTTGTCGCTGGCGATCATCGGTGTGCTGATTCCGTTGGCAGCCTTCGGGGTTCTGGGACTGGCGACCGTGGTGCTCGTGCACGAGTCCGCGGAAGTGCTCGTCATCCTCAACGCCATCCGCGCGGCCAAGAGCACCCCGCTGCCCGAGGTCACCGCGATCACGCCGAGCACTCCGCAGGCACTGAACCTGACGGTGGCGAGCAAGCAGGGCGATTCAGGCTGCTGCGACGCGTGCTGATTCGGCCCGCTAGCCTGGAGCGCGTGCCCGGCGCCAGCACGATGCGGAAGATCGCGCGAGTGAGTCTCGTGCGCGTCTTCGCCGTGCTCGCTCTGGTCGTCGGGATCGCACTCCTGCAGGGCACGCCCTGTGAACGGGATGTGGTCCTGACGGCGCAGTGCACGGTCTCGAGTGTTCAGGTCCTCGCCGACTCCCCGGCCACCGTGGGCGCAGCGGATCTGCTCGAAGGCCTTGGGGGCGTGCCGGAAGCCTGCCTCGCTGTGCTGCTGGCCGTGCTGCTCGCCGTTGCGGGACTTCGACTTCCTGGCTTGTTCCTGGTCAACGCCGGATCCGCGCCGGTGTTGTGGAGGGCGCCGGATCGGCGTCCGGAAGTGCGGCTCACCCAGCTCTGCGTGTTGCGGACATAGATCGCGTTGTGCCGGGCCTCGGCCTTGGCAGCGCTTGATCTTTCCCAACTCTTCGCACCGTACAGAGGTATGCCGTCATGACCAAGAACGCCAGGATTTCGTTGATCATCATCGCCGTGGTTGTGGTGGTGGTCGGAGGCTTCATCCTGCTCAGCAAGCTCAACGGCCCGTCGGCGCCGCAGCCGCAGGCCGGATCCACCAAGGCGGCCGGGCCGGTCGCCGCCGCTCCTGCGGAACTGCTCGTCCGGCCGGACAGCCACAAGCTCAACGACGCCCCCAACGCGAAGGTGACTCTCGTCGAGTTCCTCGACTTCGAGTGCGAGTCGTGCCGTGCGGCTTACCCCGGCGTCGAGCAGCTGCGCGCGGAGTACGGGGACCGCGTGACGTTCGTGCTGCGGTACTTCCCGATTCCCAGCCACCGCAACGCCGAGCTTTCGGCGACCGTCGTGGAGGCGGCGAGCAAGCAGGACAAGCTCGAGGCGATGTACAAGCGGATGTACGAGACCCAGGCCGAATGGGGCGAGAAGCAGGTCCTGCAGCGTGAGCTGTTCGTCGGATTCGCGCGGGAACTCGGGCTCGACATGGCGAAGTTCGAGGCCGATCTGAACGATCCCGCCACCCTCGAACGCGTGGTCAAGGACCGCAAGGACGGCAACACCGTCGGAGTGCAGGGCACGCCCACGTTCTTCATCAACGGCACCAAGTTCGGTGGCCGACCGAGCTACGACGGGCTGAAGGCTGTGATCGATCAGGAACTCGCCAAGTGACCTCGACCGAGGCCTCGATTGTGACCAGGCTGCTCCCGTGGGTGCTCACCGTGGGCGGCGGGGTCGGCCTGGTCGCCGCCTTCGTTCTGGCCGTCGAGAAGGTCGGCTAGGTCCTGCCCAGGGTGTTGAGGTGCGGATGGTTCACGAGACGCACGAAGAGGACGGTCCCGCTGTCCTGTTGTTGGGAGACAGCGGACTGGTGGGCATCACGCTACGACATTGCGCGGTGTGCATCAGGGGAAGCGGAACTGGTCGTCATGTCGGGGACCTGCGGCGTTGACGGCATCATTCAACGTCCACACGGGATTACCGGCGTGCAGGGAAATGGTGTTCCGTGAGCACCTTTGTCCTGGCGATCGTGCCGAGTGGAGGGCGCCTTGCCGCGACGACTCGGACAGGCGTTGTGTGCCTGGTCGTCGTGCTGAGCGTCCTGTTCGTGTTGATCGTGATGCACGCTGCTCCTTGCCTGGCCTCAGCCAGCGTCGTCAGGTTCTGGCTCCGTCTCCACTGGCGCTTGGGATCCAATCAACATTGAGAAGTCGGCGGGCCAGCGGTGCGCGAGCAGGTTCAGTGCTGTGACAACCGAAGCGATCGATGCTGCTTTGGTTGCTGTGACCGTCATTTCGCCGAAGTCGGTGTCGAGGCTGGCGTCTTGATCGTCGCCGATTCGGCGGATCTTCACCTTGGGGACCTGGAAGATGTCGTCGAGGGAGCCGCGGATCAGGCCGATGTCGCGGCTGACATCGCCGCTTTCCTCTGCGCTGACTTGGATACGTCGTGATATGCCGCGGAGGTCGACAGCGTCGAGAGCGAAGTCTGAGAGGAGGGCCGCGATGTCATCCCAGTGCGCGGCAGTTCCGTCGATTCGTCCTTGTAGGCGTCGGGCGTCGGAAGTCACGTTGACCTTCCAACGACCCACCTTGGCCGTGATGTACTTCCGGCCCTCTACCTGCCAGACCGGTGGGTCGTGCGCGTCGTCGGCTTGAACCGCGGCATCAGCACTTGGATCGTCGTCCTGGCCTGCTTCGCCGTCGATCACGAGCTGTGCCCGCTTGGCTGTCCAGGTCGTTGAGTTTGGCACGACCAAGGGACTGACGTTCACGCCTACGAGCATGTTCGCCATGGCCTCAAGTCGCTCGAGGGACATCATCGAGCCGATGTGGGTCCATAGCGCAGGTTTGGCGATGGAGGTTGGATCGGAAAGCAGGTACGGCAGCAGAACCGCGAGTTCGGTATCGGACATCTGCCCAGTCGACTCAGGTGCGTCCAGACCATCGGACGCCGACGAGCCGAAGTGGAGAAGTTCCGCGGCTCGGTTCAGCCGGAGTGCGGCCTCGAAGGTGAAAGTGTCGCGGGTGCGTTCCTGGAACGACTGGAGGAACTGCTGGCTGATGCCGTCATCGTCGGCTGTCGGGGTCGCGCCTCGGATGAGCAGCGCAGCGTCGTCGAGCGTCAGCAGTCCTCGGCCGCCTTTGATGAGGTTGGTCTGCACGAGGCGAACCAAAGGCTCCTTGGCGCGGCCTGGGGACTCTTCGAAACCTGCGGGGGTCGCCACTTCGGACAGCGCTGCGACATCGGTGACCAAGACACGTTGCTCTTGGAGGGCTTGTCGGCGCACGTTCTCGGCGCCTCCGGACGGCTCTAGGGAGGGGCCGATCGACACCATCATCGGTTCGCTTGTAGCGAGCGCTCGTACTTCGTCTGCCGTGGACGGTCGAAGTTGGTTGCGGATGAAGATGGGCCGGTGGTCTCGCTTTCCGGCCTCTTGCCACTCCACAACGAGGTCGGGCATGTAGGTGTGGTTGAAGTACTGGGTGAGGACGACCTTGGCGTCAGGGCTCAGCGAGCTGACTTCGTTGGCTACCGCCTCTTTCACTCCGCTGACGATGTCGCGCGGATTGCTCGACTCCATTGCTAGGCGGATCTGCTCCGTCACGGCTTCGCCGCGGGCGCTCACTTCTTGCCCTTGCGGTTGAGCTTGCTCTCGACGATCGAGAGTTCCTCCGGGCTGAGCATGAGCCCCTCCTGACGCTGGTGTACTACGAGCAGCCAGAGGCGGTCGGCGACCGTCCCCAACAGGTTGACGTCGAGTTCCTCATCTTTAAGCGCCTCAGGGTGTTTCTCGAGCGCGGCCTTGATCCGGTCGGCAGTGGTCAGCTTCGTCCAGTGGGTCTGTTCGAACGGGTGCCGGGTGATCCACATGAACTCCCGGCGAACGTCTTCGCCGTCCTTGAGGTCTTTGGCCGTGATGCTGTACGCGTTGGCGAGGAACTCCCAGTACTCGGCCGGCTGTTTACCGCCGGTCGACTCGTACTCCTTCACCTCGACATACAGGGGCGTTGGGGGATCGCGATGGATGAAGCCGAACAAGTCGTAGCGCTTCACCTTGTCGTCGAGTCGGCGCAGCGTACATACACCGGCGTTGTGGTACGAGTCGAAGGGCAGCTCGACCCACGTGGTGCTCTCCAGGAACCGCTTGGCGAAATCGACGCCGTCGATCCCCTTCTGCTGTATAGATTCGGCGGCCGGCATGGAGGGCATGGTAGCTGCCTGTGTCTCCGATCACATGATCTCGTGAGTGTGTCGTTATAGATCTGCACACGCGCGTGCTCCTCTGCTTGACAGAGGCATGGTGTCGTGCAGCTGGCACGCAATGCGTGCTCGGGCGCGCATGGGGCGAAGATCGTCCTGGCTACTCACGTCGACACATGCTCGCTGACTAAGAAGTCCTTGCGGTCATGTCCCTTGCTGGGCCTTCTCGCGGAGTTAAGGGATGTAAGTATCGCTCCGCCTCTCGGTGAGCGTTTCCAATCCCCAAGGGGGCACTGTGCCGACCCAGATGTATTCAACTTTTGCGGGCCCTGTGGCCGCCGCGTCCGACGCTGACGGGTGCCGGATTGTCCTGGCGGCGCAGGGTTGTCAGCGGGCGATCAGGCGCCCGATTCAGTACCGATCCTGTTCGCGCCCGCACAGGCTGCGGCGCTGCTGCAGGTACCGGAGTCCTGGCTGCGGCGTCGCGTTGCGCGCAGGGCCGTGTCGTGCACTTTCCTCGGCAAGCATCTGCGCTTCTCCGTCGAGAACCTTCAGTAGATCGTCTCTGATGTCGTGCGGTTGCCGGCGCCCAGTCGCGGTTCTTCGGTTCGGGGGACTCGCAGGCGAAACGTTGAAATGAGTCGCTGAAAGAAGGTCGCCAGCGCCTTCGGAGGTGGAGAACACATTTAGTTTTCCCTTTGTGGAGGAGCGAGTTTTCATCTGCATGTATCGGTTTCGGTGCATTCGGGGAACTTCCTGAAAAGGGTGAAATGATGGCTTGGGTGGAGCAAAATGGATGTGACTGGCGCGTCCGCTATCGGCTCGACGACGAACTGTCTACTCGGAGAACGGCTACCCGAGCGCGGCGGCGGCGGAGCGCGCGCTGGATGTGGAGTCGGATCAGCGCCGGAAGCGGTTCGCTGATCCGCGGTTGGCGAAGATGACGATCGACGAGTGGGCTCGGAAGTGGGCGGATGCGCACAGCGTGACCCTGATGACGTGGTCGACGTACGGCTCGCATCTGCGCAACCACATCCTGCCGTTCTGGTCCGGCACCGGCTTGGCGAGATCGAGCGGATCAGGGTGAAGGGGTGGGTCAACAAGACGCTGCGGTCGAAGCTCGCGGACAGAGCGCGAAGGACGTCCTGGTGTTGTTCTCTCAGATCATCGGCGAGGCGGTCGACGAAGGGCTGATCGGGTCGAACCCGTGCAGGAAGCTTCGAATCGCCTTCGCTGATTCACCAGAGCGGCCTCACGCCAGCACCGACGAGGTGGATGCGCTCGCGGGGAGGATGGATCCCGACGACGGGTTGCTTACGATCACCGCCGCCTACACCGGTCTGCGGTGGGGCGAGCTGGCCGGCCTGCAGTGGATCAGGACCTACCTCGACTCGAACCCGCGCATCGCGGTGGACCCGGAGTTCGATGCGCTGCACGAGGTTCGAGGACAGAAGCTCGTGCTCGGCCCGCCGAAAACCCCGGCCAGCGCGCGCGACGTTCACCTGCCGCCGTTCCTCGTGCGCGAGTTGCTGGCGCATCACGAGCGCAACCCCGACTCGCGATTCGTGTTCCCCGGTGCGCGAGGTGCGTTGTGGCGGCGTCGGTCCAACTTCCGGCAGCGCGTCTGGTTGCCGGCTCTCGCGGGCAATGAAGCCCTCGACTGGGCTCCGCTCAAGGAAGGGATGCATTTCCATGACCAGCGCCACACACACACGAGACCTGGCTCACTGAGGAGGACGTGCCGCATGTGCTGCGACTGGAGCGGCTTGGGCACAAGCGCAGGGAGGTCCACGACCGCTACTCGCACGTGACCGAGGCCATGATCAGCCGGATGCTGGCGCAGTTGCAGCTGCGCTGGGAGTTGGACGGCGGGTGGTCGTGGATCATGGAAGGCCGGGACGAAGCCTGGTGAACACTTAGGTACGGGAAATGTGTTCTTGGGCCCGTGCTCCCAAATTGCTCCCAATCAACGCAAACGGCCCGCCGATGGAATCCATCGACAGGCCGTCTGACTAGGTAAAACACACTGTGGGCGATACTGGGATCGAACCAGTGACCTCTTCGGTGTGAACGAAGCGCTCTCCCGCTGAGCTAAACGCCCGTGTTCTGTTGTCTTGCTGTTCCGCTCTCGCGGTGTGGCCATAGCCTACAACATCATCAACGAGAACCAAAAATCGGGCTCTGCAACCAGCTCCACTCGACGCCGAACCAGCCGCCTACCAGCGCGAACACGTTGAGGAAGTAGCAGGTTACGAGGACGATGGCGCAGACGCCTGCCATCACGAGGCCTCGGACCCAGGACGGCTGGCGCTTGAGCCACTCGACCCAGCGGTCGTAGTAGCGCTTGGCGAACTTCAGGACCTTGCCCGCCCACTCGAACTCCGTGGCGAGGATGGCGAGGCCCGCGAAGACCACCAGCCAGCCCGGGCCGGGGTACGGGATCATGATGATGCCCGCTACCAGCACCAGGCCGCCGATCACGCCCACGCCGATTCGGTAGGCGAGGTTGAGCGCCGGGTTTCTGTGGAACCAGTGGCGCCAGCCCTTGTGCTCTTCGGGCTTCACGTCGGGCTTCGTCATGTGTCGATCATCCTGTTGGGATTCAGGCGGGTGCAACCTGGCCGCCCGCTAGCACTTCCGAGGGTTTCGGCGGGGCTTGGCGGCCTGGTTCGAGCGACACCGCGAAGGTCGTGTGCTTGTGCGCGTCGGAGGACCAGGCCAGCAGTTGCGGGTCGGTCGAACCGGCACGTACGTCGAACACCGCCAACGGTACCGGCGCTTTCGTACTTGCGCCCCAAACTACGTAAACATGGCCCTGGTCGTTCGGCTTGAGGTTCGTCGGCATCACGGCGCCCGAGGTCGGGTTCGAGAGGACCACGGCCACCTCGTCGCCTGAACCGGTGCGCAGGACCGCCCTGTTCGTGGCCGGGTCCGCGGCCAGGGAGAGGGCCTTGTTCAGGTCGTTGGTGCGGGCCTCGGAGGCCGCCACCTCGCCGGAGAGCTGGTTGACGCGCACGCCGAGGTAGCCGGCGCCCGCCAGGACGGCCAGCGCTGCCGCCGCGGCCAGCAGGACGCGGCCGGTGCGGCGGCGGTGTTGCGGGCGCAGCGGGATCGGGGCCGCGTGGCGTGGCGTGTGTTGTGCGGGTGGTTCCTGGGGGATGTGCTCGATCTGTTCCATCAGCCTCGCGCGCAGGCGGGGTGGTGGTTGTTCCTGGCGGACCGCGCCGCCGATGCCCGCCAGCACCTCCTGCGTCGCCTCCACGGTGCTCCTGCACGTGGCGCAGGTCGGCAGGTGGTCGCGGACCAGTGCTTCCTCGTCGGGCTCCAAGGAGTGCATCGCCCAGCCGACGGCGAGCTCCTCCTGAGCGCACAGGTCGCCGTTCACCGGTGAACTCCTGTCGTCTCGCCGGTTTCTCCGGCCCACAAGTTCCCCAACGTGCCTCTCAGGCGTCTGATCGCCGCGAACGTGCGCGATTTCACAGTCCCCAGCGGGACGCCTGTCAGCTTTGCCACCTCGCACTGCGTGTAGCCACCCAGATAGGCGAGCGCGATCACTTGGCGCTGTTCTTCCGGCAGCGTGTGCAGGGCCGCTCTGACCTCGGCGCTCACCACGCTGACCAACGCTGCGTGGTCGGAACCTTCGACCGGAGGGGAAGCATCGTCGGTGAGGGGAACAGTCCGACGACGCTGAGTGTTCTCTTTACGTACGGCGTCCACCGCGCGGTGGTGAGTCAAAGTCATCAACCAGGTGCCGAAACTTCCGCGGGCGGGGTCGAACCTGGCGGGGTGCCGCCAGAGCGCGAGGAAGGCTTCCTGGACGACGTCCTCGGCCAGTTCCGGGTCCACGCAGATGCGCCTGGCCAGCGAATATGCTGGTGTGCCGTACCTGTCGTACAGCTCACCGAACGCCGACCGATCGCCCTGTGCGAGTCTTTGCACGAGCTCGAAATCGGTCGGCCGGCCGTCGCTCGACGCGACGGTTGGGCCGGGCGAGTCAGCCACCAGAGATGTCCTCACGTCCAACATTCGCGCAACAGCCGGTACCGGGTTCAGGTTAGACCCAGCAAGATGGGAGACGCTGAACCCCGGCTAACTAGCGAGGAGGCCACGGAGCGCGTGCACGCGGTCGCGTTACGGAGTCGAGCTGACCCGATGGGGTGATCTGCACCCGATTCGCGAGCGTTCCTCGCCACATGCACGTCACAACTAAGGTGCTCGGTCGTTTCATTGACCGGGAAGGGAGAAGAGGGTAACGACGATGCGCAACGATCACGTGACGCTCCGCTCGACAGCGGTCTTCGACCTGCTGGCACCGAGGACCCCTGCGGTCCCGGTTCAAGTGGAGTTGCGATACGACACGAAGGACCCGTACGCGGTCGTCGCCGCGTTCCGCACCGGCCGCGCCGGTTGGGTCGAGTGGGTGTACGCCCGCGACCTGCTCGCAGACGGACTCATCGCCGACGCCGGCGACGGTGACGTCCGGATCCGCCCCGCCGCCGACGACCCCGAGGTCGTCGTGATCGAGCTGAGCTCGCCTTCCGGGCACGCCATGTTCGAGGCGTCCGCCCAGGAACTCGCCGACTTCCTCGATCGGACCTACGACGTCGTCGTGCCGGGCAACGAGCACCTGTGGGTCAACGTCGATGAGGCGCTCACGCACCTCATCTCGAACGACCTGAGCTGAATAGTCCGAGGTAGGGGGCCCGCGAAGGCGATGCGGGCACCCCCGGTGAAACCCGCTTGAACCTCTCGTATAAGCTTTGTTTCAACATCATGAAGTCAGTGATGTAAGCGGATGTAGCGCAGTTGGTAGCGCATCACCTTGCCAAGGTGAGGGTCGCGAGTTCGAGTCTCGTCATCCGCTCTGTGGTTCCACGGCGTACGAGCCGTGGGGTCATGCTCCTGGCGGAGTGGCCGAGTGGCTTAGGCAAGGGCCTGCAAAGCCCTGTACACGGGTTCGATTCCCGTCTCCGCCTCGGACGATTAGCTCAGCGGGAGAGCACTACCTTGACACGGTAGGGGTCACAGGTTCAATCCCTGTATCGTCCATGTTCGGACCTCGGGGCGAGTTGTGTTCGCGGAAAGCGCGAACCGGCTCGTCCCGCAGTGTTTTCTGGGGGTGCAACCCCCAGACCCCGCCCGGCGGGCTTTGCCCCCGGACCCCCGACAGTGGGCGACCTGGGTTCAAGATCAGCCGATTTGGAACTTCCGGGGAGTGTCGGATAAAGTTCCTCTCGCGCCACGGGAAACCGGGGAGCGACGCGGATGTAGCGCAGTTGGTAGCGCATCACCTTGCCAAGGTGAGGGTCGCGAGTTCGAGTCTCGTCATCCGCTCGGACGATTAGCTCAGCGGGAGAGCACTACCTTGACACGGTAGGGGTCACAGGTTCAATCCCTGTATCGTCCACTCAAGCGCCGGAAGCCCTCGATCATCATGATCGGGGGCTTCTCGGCGTTACGGGCCGGATCCAGAAGGCCAGTTATTGTCCATTTTTTGGTCTGAAGCCCTGAAAATGCCCACTTTTTCGTCTTTTATTGACGCCGTGGGCGCATCTACCGTTGTGCGCTGTGTCCTACAAGTACGATTTCTTCATCAGCTACAGCCGTCAGGGCAGTGTGCAGAAATGGCTGTTGACCCACTTCTACAAGAAGCTCGAAGAGTATCTCGCTGACGAGTGCGCTCCCGCGCCGAAGGTGTACATGGACCGCACCATGCCGCGGGCCGTGGAGTGGGCGCACAACCTGGAGAACTCGCTGCGGCACAGCAAGATCATGATCCAGCTGCTGACCCCGCCGTACTTCGAGTCGGGCTGGTGCATGGCGGAGTTGGAGAGCATGCGGGCACGGGAGGCCATGCTCGGGCTGGCCGGTGCCGACATCTCCCAGGGGTTGATCTACCCCATCCTCTACTCGGATTCCGACAATTTCCCGGACGTCGGGCGAATGCGTTCCTGGCAGGACTTCAAGGAATACGCGCACCCGGATCCGGTCTACCAGGACTCGGTCGACTACCTCGCCTTCTGCCGGCAGGTCAGGGTGCTGGCGCGCGATCTGGTGCAGCTGGCGAAGCAGGTTCCCCCGTGGGATCCGAGCTGGCCGATCGTCGAACGCCCCGACCCGGTGGTCATCCCGCCACCGCCGTTACCGAGGTTCGTCTGATGACCGGAACCGTGATCACGTTCTACTCCTACAAAGGCGGCGTCGGACGCAGCTTCACCCTGGCCAACACCGCCGTCCTGCTCGCGCGCTGGGGTTATCGCGTGCTCGTGGTCGACTGGGATCTCGAAGCGCCCGGCCTTCACCTCTACTTCCAACCGCATCTGACCGAATGGCCGCGCAGTGGTGTGGTCGACATCGCGCAGGAATTCCACGCCGGTGTGCGAACGCCTGCCACTCACGAGGTGAAAGTCGACGTCGACGGGGTTCTCGACCTGATCGCGGCGGGCGGTGCCGACGAGAGCGGTCTCGAGGCCTCCTATCCGAGCCGGATGCAGGCGCTCGACTGGGAGGACCTGTACCGGCGAGGGTTCGCGGCCCACCTCGAGGAGTACCGCGAGCAGTGGATCGCCAAGTACGACTTCGTCCTCATCGACAGCCGCACCGGCGTCTCGGACATCGCCGGCATCTGCACCGCCCAACTGCCCGACCGGCTGGTCGTCGTGTTCACCGCGAACGACCAGAACCTCAACGACGTGGTCGGCGTCGCGCACCTCGCGGACAAGGCCAGGGACCGGCTGCCCTACGACCGGCCACGCCACCAGGTGATGCCGGTGCTGTCCCGGCTCGACAACCGCATGGAGTACGAACGGGCCGAGACCTGGCAGAAGAAGTGCGCGAAGGTCGTTGCCCCGCTGTTCCGGAACTGGCTGGTCAAGTCCGTCACCCCGGAGCAGATGCTCCGGCACGTCACCGTCCCCTACATCTCCTACTGGAGCTTCGGCGAACTGCTGCCCGTGTTGGAGGAGCAGCAGCCGTCGTCCGACCAGATCTCCTTCGCGCTGGAGACGGTCGCCGCGGTGATCGCGCAGCAGTTCGACCGCACCGACCTGCTGGCCGACAACCGGGACGCCTACGTGACGGCGGCACGGTCGCGGCGGCGCAAGTTCGACCAGGACGTGCTGGTGTCGAGCCCGCGGACGTTGTGGCGCACCGGATCCGAGCTGATCACCGAGCTGCGGTTGCTCGGGATCAAGGCGGACCGGTCCGTGTCGGGTGATCCCGGGATCCTCGAGCAGGCCGCGGACACCGCCGAGCACCTGTGCCTGGTGGTGGCCGGCGAGCTGAGCCGCTGGCAGCTCACCGAGGCGGAACGGTTCGTGCGCCGCACGCTGGGCCCGGACGGCGCTCAGCGGCAGATGTTCTGCCTGCTCACCCGCGGCACCGACCGCGAACTGCTGCCCGGCTTCCTGCGCAACCTCCGCCATCTCGAATTCGATCCGGCGATCAGGCCCGTGCGGGTCGCACGGGAGCTGCACGACCTGATCAAGGCGACACCCGCGCCCGAGACCGAGCCGGACGAGGAAGCCCTCAGGAGCGCTGAGGCCGCACTGCGCGAGTTGCCGGAACAGCTTCCGTACGCCGGGAGGTTCGCGCTCGTCGAGGAGACCGTCAGGGGAATGGCCGGCGCGCTCGACGACGGCGACATGGACCTGCTCCGCGACCGCTCGGCCGACCTGCTGCTGCTCAGCAAGCCGCACCGCAACGGGACCGCGGCGAAGGTGCCGGCACGGCTGCGCACCGAGGCGAGCACGCTGCTCGCCCGCATCGAACGACGAATCAACGCGTTCACCGACTGAAAGGGCGGCGTGATGCCGGAGACGTACGCACCCAGCGCCAGGGCTGCACTGGTCCAGCTGATGCTCGAAGACCGAGTGATCTCGAACGTGGAGCTGCTGAAGGACTACCGGATCGAGCTGGGGCGCGACGATCGTGAAGCGCTCAACGACGACGGCCTCATCGAGACGTCCAAGGAAGGCAGGCGACTGGTTCACCGGATCACCGACAAGGGCGTTGCCTGGTGCAGGAACGATCTCAGCGAAGGCGAGGCTCCGTCGCGCATGGGACCACTGGCTCGGGTGCACACCGCGGTGCTGCGCCGCGTGATGCGATTCCTCGTCGAACGCGGACTGTTCGCCGAGGCTGTGCGCACTGGCACCCTGGAGGAGTTGATCCGGCAGGTGTATCTGGAGCTGGGCGACGGCTACCAGGACTGGGTCCGGCTCGCCAAGATCCGTCCGCGGCTCGGCGCCGAGCGCGACGACGTGGACGAGACGCTGCTGCAGATGGTGAAGGCCGGAGACACACATCTAGTTCCCAGTTCGAACCGCAAGGCGCTGACCGACGAGGACCACGCCGCCGCCATCAGGATCGGCGGCGAGGACAAACACCTCATGGCGATCGAGGAATCATGACCGAGCACCTGCGTGAGGCGCTGGCCGTCCTGCGGTTCAACTCCGCCGAGACTCCCGATGACGTCTGGCACGCCTCCCCGTTCCACATCGACGGTCTGCACACCAGGGCTGTGCATCGTCTCCGTGCGGGCATCGCCGACGCGAGAGACAGCATCGGGCCGAGCGTCGGAGGCCTTGTCCTGCAAGGCGAGAAGGGTGTCGGCAAGACGCACCTACTGGGTTCGGTGCGCAGGATGGTCCAGCAGCAGGGCGGCTACTTCTTCCTCGTCGAGGTCACGTCCGGGATGGCGTTCTGGGACGATGTGGCCGAAGCGATGCGCAGCGAGCTGCGTCGTGCCAACGATGACGGTGAGCTCCAGCTCACCGTGTTGTTGCGCCAGCTGTGTCTCGGCGCGGACATGCCGGAGGAGGTCGCGAACGCGGTCGCGGGAGAGGCAGCACTGACGCCCGAACACCTGCGAACTTTCCTCAGCGGACTGCGCAAAGTGGACAGTCGCATTGCTGTGGAGTGCGGTGACACGATCCGGGCGCTGGTGTTGTACGCCTCGGAGCACTCCGACATCGGTCGCTCCTACCTCAAGGGTCTGGACGACGCGGGGGACGAACGCCGTCGCTGGGGTCTTCCGGGGGAAGCGAGCCCATCGCGCACCCTGGTGCGGGACATCTCTCGCGTCCTCGCGATGACCGGTCCCTGCGTCATCGCCGTCGACCAGCTCGACACGCTGGTCAACAAGGGCCAGGACGAGGCCGGAGAGCAGGTGACGAACCCGCAGCTGGTGCAGGAGATCGCGGACATCTCCGACGGGTTGATGCAGCTCCGCGAGACGACGAGGCGCACGATCACAGTCGTCGCTTGTCTGATCGACACGTGGTTGATGCTCAAGTCGATCGCGAGTGACACCGTCGAGGACCGCTTCACCACGACGCCGATCCTGGCCTCCATCGCCGACCCGGAGATCGGCAGGAGACTTCTCGAAAAGTGGCTCGGTGTGATCTATCAGCGCAACGGTATCGTGCCGCCACACCCGACGTGGCCGGTGGCGCCGAGCGCTTTCGATCCGGCGAACTGGGCGAATCGCACGCCGCGCCAGTTGCTCAAGCGGGTGCACCAGCACGCGGAGTCCTGCTTGTACGGCGAGCTGAGAGAACTGGGCTCGTTCGACGAGCCGGTGCAGTCCGATCCGGTGGCGCCGCCGGTGCAGGCAGGGCCTGAACCGGACTACATGGCGGAGTTCGACGCCAAGTTCGCACGGTTGAAGGAGGCGGCCGGGATCGCCGCCGCGGACATCAGGTCCGGCAACGAGGACGAGCTCGTGCCTGCCTTGTTGCTCGCGGGGTTGAAGTCGTGGATCACCGAGGTGGGCAACGACGAGCTGAAGTGGCACCCGGAACCTCATTCCGACGACATGGGGCTGCACGCGGGGTTGCGGCTCACGGTGAACGAGGAGCTGGACACCGAGGAGCGGTGGGGGCTGCGGTTCATCGCGGTCAGTCACGGCAACACGGTGTTGCGCAAGCTTCGGGAGGCTCGTGCTGCCGCGGAGGGAACGCATGGGGCGCGGGGGCGGCATCTGATCATCATTCGCAACGGGGCCAAGGGCTGGACCGGTGCGGTGACGCGGAGTCTGGTCGCCGAGCTCGAGAGTGCGGGTGGGCGGTGCGTCGACATCACGGACGAGGATCTGCGGACGTTCAGCGCGCTCAAGGAGATCTGTTCGGTGCAGACGCATCAGCTGCTTGCCTGGCTGGTGGCGCGGAAGCCTGCCAGCAGCACGACGTTTCTGAGGTCTGTCCTGCCTGATCAGGAACGGACCGCGGCCAGCCACCAGGAGACCCGGCCTCCGCCACGGCCGAGAACGCCGAAGCAGGAACCCCAGCGGGCTGACGGGGCGATCCTGCTCGGGATGGACGGCGAGATCCGGATCGAGCTGGAGTCGTTGCGCAAGCACGCGATCGTGTTCGCCGGGTCTGGTAGCGGCAAGACCGTGTTGTTGCGGCGGATCGTCGAAGAGTGTGCGTTGCAAGGGGTTTCGGCGATCGTGCTCGATCCCAACAACGACCTGGCGCGGCTGGGTGATGCCTGGCCCGAGGTGCCGGGGGAGTGGCGCGGCGGGGACGAGGCGTTGGCCGCTGAGTACCTCGCCGGCACCGAGGTGGTCGTGTGGACGCCCGGGCGGGCCGGTGGGCGGCCCTTGAGTTTTCATCCCCTGCCCGACTTCGCGCTGGTTCGGGGGGATGAGGACGAGTTCGAGGCCGCTGTCGAGGCCGCTGTGGCTCGGTTGGTGCCTCATGCGCGGATCGCGAGCGAGACGAAGTTCGCTGTTCGGGGGCGGGCTGTGCTCAAGGAGGCGTTGAAGCACTACGCGCGCAGTGATCGCAGGGATCTGAACGGGCTGGTGGACTTGCTGGCCGAGTTGCCGGACGGGGTCAGCAAGTTGTTTTCCGCGACTGCTACCGCGGCTGATCTGGCCGAGACGCTGCGGGCCGCGATGGTCAACGATCCGTTGCTCGCCGGGACTGGTGAGGCGACGGATCCCGGGGTGTTGTTCGAGCCTTCAGTGGGGAAGAAGGCGCGGATCTCGGTGGTCAGTTTTGTCGGGTTGCCGTCCGACGAGCAGCGGCAGGGGTTCATCAGCCAGTTGCAACTGGAGGTGTTCGCCTGGATCAAGCGGAACCCTGCCGCTGATCGGCCGCTGGGCGGGCTGATGGTGATGGACGAGGCGCAGACGATCGCGCCGTCCGGTGGTGCTTCGGCCAGTACTCGGACGACGATTCTGCTCGCGTCGCAGGCGCGGAAGTACGGGCTCGGGTTGTTGCTGGCCACGCAGGCGCCCAAAGGTGTGCACAACCAGGTGACCGGGAACGCCACGACGCAGTTCTTCGGGCGGTTGAACAGTCCGGCGCAGATCGCGGCGGCCACGGAGATGGCTCGGGCCAAGGGGAGTTCGATCTCGGACATCTCGCGGCTGGAACGCGGGCAGTTCTACGTCACCGGGGACACGTTCGGGTTCCGGCGGATGCGGGCGCCGTTGTGTCTCAGTCACCACCCGCCCAGTCCGTTGCGGCTGGAAGAAGTGATCGAGAGGGCCAGGCAGTGAGCGAAGGGCGGTGCCGCGAGGCACCGCCCTTTGTCGTCAGAGTGCGGTGAGCATGTCCTCGATCCGTTGCCACAGCACGGGAAGCTGCTCGGTGGAGCCGCCGAGCACGACGAAGTTCACCGTCTCGTTGTCGCTGTCGACCTGCAGCGCGTACACCGCGTCGCCCTCCCGTTCGACGCGCAGGGCGATCGTGGTGTCGCCGTGGTGCACGGTGCCGGTGAGACCGCGGCGGGCCAGTGCGGGTGAGGCTGCGGCGAACTGCTCCGCCAGGTGCCGGAGGGCGTTCGGGGCGGGGGCCGGCTCCTTGTGCGACGTGGCCAGGTCCGTCACCAGGGCTCGCTCCTCGCCTGCGGTTTCCGCCGCCTCTACGCGGGCCACCAGGGCGTCGACCAGGTGCTCGTCCGCGCGCAGGTAGATCACGTCGGACGACGCGGGCGCCTCGCCGGTCAGGACCGGTACCACGTGGTCGCGGTCGACCAGGTCGTCCACTGTGGACACGAACGGCACCAGGAAGCGCACCTGGGCCTGCGGCAGGTCGTTGCCCTCCAGCACCGTCAGGCCGCGCTGGCGGCACGCCTCGACCACCTCGTCGACGACGGCGCGCTGTTCCTCGGCGAACGACACGGCGATGTCGTAGGTCGCGGGTTCGGTCACTCCAACCTCCTCGGTGAGTTCCGGCCGGCGGCCGGGCGCGCGCAGCATTCACCGGGGTTGTCGACCAGAAGTGGATGAGGAGTGGACGCGTTGACCACCTCGGTGGGCAACGGGAAACACCTGGTTTCACGCTTTTCGAAGACGAATGCTCGAAGGGAGCCCGCAGAGAGCGGGCGAAATCCGGAAATCAATTCCGATCACCTTCGGAGGATTCGCCATGTCCAAAATCGTGTCCACTGTCGCCGCCGGCGCCGCCACGCTCCTGACCGCGATCGCCATCGCGGCCTCCGTTTCCGGTGGTGTCGCGGCCAACGCCGACGACAACCCGCCGCCGCCCCCCACCACGACCACCACGGAAACGCAGGACGGCGGCGGGAACGTGTGGCACGGCTGAGCCACTCGTGAAATCGCCCCGGCCTATTTTCTGCAAGGCCGGGGCGATTGCCTCGCGCACGTTCGGATGATGTACTCGGAACACGCCGGAAGGGGAGGTAATCGTGGCCGCGACCTTTGGTGAGTTGTTGCGCCGGCATCGCATCGCCGCGGGATTGTCGATGGGGCAGCTGGCCAAGCTGATCCACTACAGCAAGGGCTATCTCAGCAAGATCGAGAACGACCTCAAACCGCCCACCCCGACGGTCGCCAGGTTGTGCGACGGAGTGCTGAAGGTGGGAGGTGTGCTGGTCGAGGCGGCGATGCGGCCGGCCTCCAGCGGACGCAGACAGGTGCTGGTCGCCGGGACGATGCTCGGCGCGGGCACGATGCTCGGCGTCGCGCCGCTCGGGGGCGGCGGGGCGCGGTCGGTGCCGGACGAGATGGTGCTCGCCGGGATGCGCGCGTCGTTCGAGACGCTGCAGGGTCTCGGGCTGCGGACCAGTCCGCTGGTGCTCGTCGAACCGCTGAAAGCCCTGCAGCACACGGTGCACGGGATGGCGCGCGAGAACACCGGGCCGGTCGGCACGCGGTTGCTGCGGCTCGCGGCGCGCATCGCCGAGTACACCGGCTGGATGTGCCAGGAGGCCGGGGACGAGCCGAACGCGCTGTGGTGGACGAGGCACGCGTCCGAACTCTCCCGCGCGGCAGGCGATCCCGACATCGCCGCCTACGCGTTCGTGCGGGAGGCCGGGCTCGCGCTCTACCGGCAGGACGCGGTCTCCACGATCAGCCTCGCCCAGCAGGCGCAGTGGATCGGCAGCGCCGGGTCGCGGGTGCTCGCGCTGGCCGCACGGCGTGAGGCACAGGGACATGCGCTCGCCGGCGACCGATACGGGACGGAGAGCGCGTTCGACCGGGCCGCGCACCTGATGGAGGCCGTCGACCCGGACAGCGCCTACCCGGCGCTCGGTTCCAGCGCGCCCGATCCGCTGGAACTGGCCCGCGGGTGGTCGCTGTCCGACCTCGGGCTCAACGGGGAGGCGGCGGCCGTGCTCGACCGCCAGCTCGCGTTGATACCGGCCACGTCCCGCCGTTCCCGGGCCCGCTTCGGCACGCGCCGGGCACTCGCGTACGCGCTGTCAGGCGAGGTGGACGAGAGCTGCCGCACGCTCGCCCCCGTGCTGGACGACGCGGCGCAGGTCGACTCCGCGACGGTGCGGACCGACCTGCGGCAGCTCGCGAGAACCTTGGGACGGTGGCACAACCACGGCGCCGTCCAGGAGGTCTACCCGGAACTCAAGCGCCTGCTCACTCACCGCTGACGCAGGCGCACGTGAACGCTGCCCGCTGAACTCGCACCTCCTCGGCTTCGGGTTGTTCGAGCTCGCGGAACAACGCTTCGGCGGCGTTCCAGTGCGGGACCGCCTCGTCGTGCCGGTCCAGTTCGTGCAGCATCCGGGCGACGCCGATCTCGCCGTGCGCCTGGTTGGTGCGGTTCCCCGCGCCGGTCGCGATGTCCAGTGAAGACCGGAAGAGCAGCAACGCCCCGGACGGGTTGCCGGTGTCCCGCACGGTGGCGGCCCGGTCGCGGTCGAGCCTCGCGTTCAGGTCCGGGTCGGTCAACCCGATAGCCGCCTTGGCCGCCATGTTGTTGTGGTGCAACGCTTCGGTGAGCCTGCCCGAGAGCCGGTGCGCGTCGGCGATGTTGGTCAGCGCGAAGGCGGCCACGGACGCGTCGCCGAGTTCGACAGCGATGTCATGCGCTTCCAGGTGGTTCGGGATGGCCTCTTCGAGCATCCCGAGGTGCTGCCGGATCGCGCCCAGGTTGTTCAACGTGTGGGCGAGGCCTTGCTGGAACCCGATCTCCCGCGAGATCTTGACGGCCTCTTCCTGTTGCGTCAGTGCGATGTCGTAGCGCTGGTGTTGTTCGTTGAGATAGCCGAGCATGCTCAACGCGTGTGCGCGGCCGCGCAGGTCGCCGCACTGCTCGTACTTCGCTCGTGCGGACTCGAAGTGCTCCAGCGCCTCGTCGTGGTCACCGAGTTGGAGTGACGAGATGGCGAGCGCGGTCAGTGCCGCCGCCTCACCTGCCACATCACCCAGCCGGCTCCAGCGCCGCAACGCCTGCTGGGCCAGCTCCTGCGCTTCCGAGTGCCGGCCACACCTGTCGTTGGCGCTGGAAAGGCGTTGCAGCACATACGCTTGGCTGTAGTCGTCGTCCGTGCGCACGGTCTTGACCGCGTCGATCCAGTCGTCGAAGCGGTTCGTCGTGTTGAAGTGCCGCCAGATCAACGCGGCCAGCAGCCACGCGTGGTCAGGTCCGGAGTGCCCGATCGCCGCCATCAGGTTGTCGCGCTCGGCGGTGATCCACGCCAACGCGTCGTCCGGCACCGCGAACCGCAGTCTGAGCGGGCTTTCGCGGTTCACCGAGGGCAGCGCGAGGCGGTCGAACGGGTAGGCGACGCTCACGGCGTCGGCCAGCGTGACGAGGTAGAAGTCGAGGAGGCGCGTCAGGGCGTCGGCCGGTGGTCCGTCGGTGGCGGCGAACTCCTTGACGGAGTCGAGCATCTGGTAGCGGTCCGGCGCGACCTCTTCGAGCAGGCAGACCTCGTGCAGGTCGTAGAGGAGCCTGCGGGTGGCGGTGACGTCGTGGCCGGCCAGCGCGGCAGCGCCGATCAGGTCGACGTCGGGGCCCGGGAGGTGGCCGAACAGGCGGAAGAGTCGTTGCTGCTGGTCGTCCAACTGCTGGTAGGAGGCGTGGATGGCGGCGGTGCCCTCCCGCCAGGCCCCGCTGTCGTCCATCAGGCCGAGCAGGTGGTCGAGCGACCACCGGTCGTGCTTGCGCAGCAAGGCCGCGGCGATCGTGATGGACACCGGCAGGTAGCCGCAGCGCTTCACCAACCCGGCCACGGCCTTCGACCTGCCGTGCACGCGCGGTCCGGTCAGCGTCAGGAACAGCGCTTCCGCGTCGTCGCGCGGCATCGGCGCGAGCCGCACGTGTTCGCTGATGTCGGGCTCGCCCATCCTGCGGCTGGTGACGATCGCGAAGCAGTCGCCTGCCTCGGGCAGCAACGGGCGGATCTGTTCGGGTGACGCCGCGTTGTCCAGCACCACCAACGTTTTCGTGCCGTAGAGCTGGGTCTGGTAGAGCGTCGCCTTGCGGCCCTCGGTGTCCGGGATCTGTTCGGGCGGGATGCCCAGCTCCGTCAGGAGTTGCGTCAACGCCTCCGACACCGACATCGGGGCCACGTTCGGCGTGAACCCGTTGAGCCCCACGAGGAGTTGTCCGTCGGGGAAGCGGTGGCGCAGGCGGTGCGCGGCCTCGACGGCGAGTCCGGTCTTGCCGACGCCGGGCGTGCCGCTGATCCACACCGCGCGGCGTTCGTTCGATCCCGCGGCGGCGGCCTCGATCGTGTCGAGTTCCCCGGCCCGGCCGGTGAAACCACCCGGACGGGACGGCAGCGAGCTCGCCGGTTCGCCGCGGCGGGCGCGTTCGGCGAGGTTGCGCAGCACGGTTCCGGGTTCGAGGCCCAGGTCGGCGAGCGCGTCGGACGCGGCGTCGAAGGCCTTGATCGCCCCGACCCGGTCGCCGCCCGCGATCAGCGCGCGCATCAGCAGTTCCGTGTACTTCTGGTGGGCGGGCTGGAGGCGGACGGCGCGGCGCATCCGGTCGCGGGCCGAGCGGTGGTCACCGGTGACGAGCTCCAGTTCGGCCAGGTCGCCGAGCGCGTCGAGGTACGCCTCGTCCGGCGGGATCACCTCGGTCCCGCCGATCCGATCGATGTTGATGTCCTCCAGGAAGTCGCCGCGCCACAGCGCCACCGCCTCGCGCAGCAACGCGACGGCACGCCTCTGGTCGTTGTCCTGCAGGGCCTGGGCGGCTTCGGTGCGCAGCCGGTCGAAGCGCAGCGAGTCGATCTGGTCGTCGTCGACGCGCAGCAAATATCCGGTGGCCGTTCGCTCGATCTCCACGTCGGTGCCGTCGAACGCCTTGCGCAGCTTGTTGATGTACCCGCGTACCAGCGTCCGGCGTTCCGGGTTGTCCGGCCAGACGACCTCGGTGATCCGTTCGGGTGACACGGGTTTGTTCGCGTTCAACAGGAGCACGACGAGGATGAAGCGTTGTTGCTGGTCCCCCAACGGTATGGCGGCGTGGTCGTGCCACGCGTCCAGTGGACCCAGCATTCGAAATTCCACGCCGCCTCCTGCTCTGAAGCTTCCGTCTGGGTGGAATGTCGCGCAAGGTCGCTTCCGCGTGTCAGGGAATCATCTTTTTGTCCACGTTTGATCAACGCGATCCGGTAACGGTGCACGTCATGGTGTCCGATGTGTTGCCGTGCTACCTGGTGTGCGACGTGTCGTTCTCGATGAGCGACCACATCGACGAGGTCAACGCCGGAATGCGCGAGTTCCGCGGTGTGGTGCACGCGGATCGGCGGGCGTCCGCGCAGATCAGGCTGTGCGTGGTCGCTTTCGCGGAAAGCCCGCTGGTCGTGCGGCCATTGCTGCCCGCGCTCGATCCGGCGGAAATCATTCGCCCTCGCCAGGAATCGGGATCCGACTTCGGGTCCGCGTTCACCCTGGTGCGCACCGTGATCGAACGCGACGTGCACGCCCTCAAGGAACAACGGATGCGGGTGCGCCGCCCGATGATCTTCTTCGTCTCCGACGGCAGGCCGACCGATCCGGCCTGGCCCGCCGCACTGGCTCGGCTGACGGCCACCGCGTCGTGCCCGGAGATGATCGCGTTCGGGCTCGGCGCGGTCGACCAGCCGACGCTCGGCCGCATCGGCACCTCACGCGTCTTCCTGGGCCGCGACGGCGTCCGCCTGGGCAACGCGCTGGCCTCTTCGGTCGCGCGGACGGTCCTGCGAGCGGAGCACGTGTGAGGAATCCACGGCGTGTCCACTTCTCGTCCACACACGCACCGCAACCTGCCTCCGCCGCACGTGAGAGAGCACGGGAGGAGATCGGGAGATGATGACGAACCTGGTCCGGGAGCTGAAGACCCTCCGCAAGGGACGGGGCGTGCACGCCGGACGGATCGCGGACAGGGTCGGCCCGTCGCTGGCCGCCGCCTGCGGGATCACCAGCGCCGACGGGTCGGTCGCGGCGAAGCAGAAGCTCGTCACCCGGCTGACCGAGCTGGTCGAGCAGCTCCCGGAGGACCTGCAGCTCGCGGCGCGCGCGGCGTTCGGTCTCATCGCCGACGTCCGGCAGCCGCTCTACCAGGAGCGCGTCACCTGGGTGGCCGCGCGGATCGACCGCGACTCCCGCACCGTGCGGCGGCGCGTGGACGAGGCCGTGGAACAGCTGGCCGAGCTCGCCGCCACGACGTCCCCGCGCACGGACGGCGGGTGGCACACCGCGGAGCTCAGCGTCGCGGTGGTCCTGGACCAGGGCCAGCCGGAGGTGCTGGAGCGCTACCAGATCGTCGCGGACCAGGACGGCGTCGACTCGCTCGACTTCGCGCCGGTCTTCCCGGTGCGGCGGCGCGACGTGGACGTGCACCTGCTCTACGGCGGCACCCTGCAGGAACGCGGTGAAGGTGGCCGGCCCGGCTTCACGCTGATCCCGGCCGAACCGCTGGCGCGCGGCGTGACCCACGACTTCGCGATCCGCTACCGCATGTCGCACCGCGACGCCATGCACCCGTGCGTGCTGCACGTGCCCGAACGGCCGTGCGAACTGTTCGACCTGCGGGTGCGGTTCGAGCACGACCGCAAGCGGTTGGTG
This sequence comes from Streptomyces sp. ID05-26A, assembly GCF_033794685.1. Taxonomy (NCBI): domain Bacteria; kingdom Bacillati; phylum Actinomycetota; class Actinomycetes; order Kitasatosporales; family Streptomycetaceae; genus Streptomyces; species Streptomyces sp. ID05-26A. Next base: position 204,363 of record NZ_JARAYZ010000007.1, on the reverse strand, counting down.
CGGGCGTTCGACGGGGTGCTGGTGCAGCGGTCCGACGCCGAACCGCCCGGGATGGCGCAGGCGGTGGACCGGGCGTGGGAGATCCACCTGCGGTTCCGGCGGCTGCTGCCCGGCCTGCTCTACGGGGCGCGGTGGGGGAGCGCGGCGGTGTGCTCGGCGCGCCGGGCGTCATGAGCGGCGAGGCTCGTACCAGGTCTCGCCCACCGGTTCGCCCGCCATGTTCCACGCCCAGACACGGGTCGGCGTGATGCGGCTGTAGACGCCAGGACCGACGAGGCCGACGCGGTCCGCCGGGTCGTCGGCGACGCCGTAGACCCGGATCGCCCTCGCGACGAACGGGGTGAACGAGACCAGGTCGTCGACCACGAGCGACACCTGGCGACGGCCGGCGGTGATGTTGCGGAACTTGCGGGTGGTCCTGACCTGGTCACCCGCACCGCCGACCCACAGGTACTCGCCGTCGTACTCGAACGCCACCGGCACCACGTCCGGCTGGCCGTCCTCGTTGACGGTGGCGAGGCGGGCCAGGGGTTGTTCGCGCAGGTAGGCGATCTCTTCGTCGGTGAACATGCCTCCAATACGAACAGGTTTCTGCGGATTCGACCATCAGGCGCCGGTCACGGCGCGCAACGCCCACGGCACCACCGGGTCGAGCGCGCTCAACCGGTCGCGCAGCCTGGTGTCCCCGACCAGCACCCCCGAGGCGAGTCCCGCCGCCACGTCGGGCTGACGGCTCAGGTAGGTCTGGTGCAGCGTCCCGTCGCGGAGGCGTTCGTAGTCCTCGCGCCAGTGCCAGCCGACGCCGGGATCGAGGCGGGTGTTGGCCGCGTAGGCCGCGCCGCCGTTCGCGATCTTGCGCTCGTACTGGTCGTAGCCGCGGTCCGGCACGTGCAGGATGTCGATGCCGGCCGTCGTCATCGGGCCGAGGCGCGGGCCGGCCACGCCGTGGTTGCCCTGGTCGACGGTGACGTCCGGATCGCCGCGGTGGCAGGTCTTGGGCCCGATCCTGGTGCCGCGCGGCGACAACGACGCGGTGTCGCGCAGGACCAGCCGCCGCATCCAGCCACCGTCGGCGGACGGGTCGGCGACCAGGTTGTCGCGCCGCATCTCCACCACCCCGAACGCCGGGTCCACCGCGCCGAGGTCGTCGCGCAGCGAGGTGGAGGCGGGCCAGAAGAACTCGTCGGCGTCCGCGTTGATCACCCAGTCCGCGCCGTGCGCGGCGGCCGCGCGGCGGGCCATCGCGGTCACCCAGCGGCCCTGCTCGTAGTCCTGCGCCGGTTCGTGGTGCAGTTCGAGCACGCCCGCGTCGCGGTAGGCCTCCAGGACCTCGACTGTGCCGTCGACCGAGCCGTTGTCGGTCGCGACGACCAGGTCCACCCCCGCGGCGAGGTGGTGTTCGATCATCGCGGCGACGACGTCGGCCTCGTCGCGGACGAGCAGGGTCATGATCAGGCGCACCCGCACAGCCTACGGACGGGGCCGGGGCATGCGCCGGGAGGAGTTCGTCCACAAACGACGAGCGTCGACCACCGCGCTCGTCCAGCACCGGGATCGCGGCGCGGCACCTCGCCGAAGCTCGGAAAGCATTCAGCGGCAACCTCTGACACCCCGCGAATTCACGGTTGGAGTCGAGAAGGTCTCAACCGGCGCGGCTGGCTTGACAACGAAAGCATCCCGAGCCAATCCTCCGCTGGTGCTGAAGCGAGGGAACGTCACGACGAAGTTGATTGGCGTCGGCGCGTTGGTGCTGGCGGTGGCCGCCTGTGGCGCCCCGCCCGCCAAGGAGACGCCGGCCGGCGCAGCCGGGACCGCGAAGTCCGCGAGTGAGCTCGGCGGCATGGACAAGCTGGTCGAGGCCGCGAAGAAGGAGGGCAAGCTCAACGTCATCGCGCTGCCCCCGGACTGGGCCAACTACGAGAAGGTCATCGAGGCGTTCAAGGCGAAGTACGGCATCGAGGTCAAGTCCGACCAGCCGGACGCCTCCAGCCAGGAGGAGATCAACGCCGCCAAGCAGCTCAAGGGCACCGACCGCGCGCCGGACGTGTTCGACCTCGGGCTGAACGTGGCGCTCGCGAACAAGGATCTGTTCGCGCCCTACAAGGTCAGCACCTGGGACGACATCGCCGCGGAGCTCAAGGACGCGGACGGCGCGTACTACGGCGACTACGGCGGCTTCATGTCGATCGGCTACGACGCCGCGAAGGTGCCCGCGCCGACCAGCGTGAAGGACCTGCTCAAGCCCGAGTTCAAGGGCAAGGTCGCGCTCAACGGTGACCCGACGGCGGCCGGCGCGGCGTTCTCCGGGGTCGTGATGGCGGCGCTGGGCAACGGTGGTTCCGCCGACGACATCGCGCCCGGTGTCGAGTTCTTCAAGCAGCTCAAGCAGGCCGGCAACTTCCAGCCGGTCGACCCGTCGCCCGCGACGATCGAGTCCGGCCAGACGCCCGTCGTCATCGACTGGGACTACACGAACGCCGCCCAGACCGAGAAGCTCAAGGGCAAGCTCGACTGGAAGGTCGTCGTGCCGGCCGAGGCGCAGATCGGCGGCTACTACAACCAGGCCATCAACAAGGACGCGCCGCACCCCGCGGCCGCGCGTCTGTGGCAGGAGTTCCTCTACTCCGACGAGGGCCAGAACCTCTACCTGCAGGGTCTCGCCCGCCCGGTGCGCCTCGACAAGATGGGTGACAAGGCGGACAAGGCGGCGAAGGAGAAGCTGCCGAAGACCGACGGCAAGCAGGTGTTCCAGACGCAGGCCCAGGCCGACAAGGCCAAGGCCGTCCTGACCGCGACCTGGGCGCAGGCCATCGGATGACCTCAGTCGCTCCCGTAGCGGCGGCAAAGCCCGGCGGTCCCGCCCCCAAGAAGGGTGGGGCCGCCGGTCGGCCATCTGCGGCCGCCTGGCTCGTCGCGGTGCCGTTCCTGGCGTTCGTCGGCATCTTCCTCGTCTACCCCACGGTGCTCGTGCTGGTCGGCGCCTTCCAGGACTCGAACGGCGCCTTCACGTTCGACAACCTCACGACCCTGTTCACTGGCGTCGTCTTCGACGCGTTCGTGCGCAGCATCGAACTCTCCGCGCTCACGGCGGTCATCGGCGCGATCTTCGGCGCGCTGCTCACGTGGGCGATCGCGGTCGGCAACCCCGACGGGATGCTGCGCCGGACCGTCGTCGCGGGCAGCGGTGTGCTCGCCCAGTTCGGTGGCGTGCCGCTGGCGTTCGCGTTCCTCGCGACGGTCGGCTTCGAAGGTCTTGTCACGAAGTTCCTGCGTGACAACGTTGGCATCGACCTGTTCGCCGGCAGCGCGTGGCTCTTCGAGCTGCCCGGCCTGACGCTCGTCTACACGTTCTTCCAGATCCCGTTGATGGTGATCGTGTTCCTGCCCGCGCTCGACGGCCTGCGCCCGCAGTGGCGTGAGGCCAACGCGTCGCTGGGCGGTACGAGCTGGACCTACTGGCGGCACGTCGGCGGACCGATCCTGACGCCGCCGTTCCTCGGCGCGCTGCTCCTGTTGTTCGCCAACGCCTTCAGCGCGTACGCCACGGCCGCCGCCCTCGTCTCGCAGGGCAGCCCGATCGTGCCGCTGCAGATCCGCGGGTTCCTCACCGGCGAGGTCGTGCTGGGCCAGGAGAACCTCGGCAAGGCGCTCGGCCTCGGCATGGTGATCGTGGTCAGCATCGCCATGGGCGTCAACGTGCTGCTGCAGAAGAGGGTGGCCAAGTGGGTTCGCTAGTCAAGCAGCGCGTCCTGCGCACGATCATCCTGCTGGTCCTGGGTGTCTACTTCGTCCTGCCGTTGATCGCGATGGCGGAGTTCTCCACCCGTGGCAGGAACGACACCCGCAGCCTGGAGTCGTGGACGTCCATCGTCGACGACGAAGGGCTGATGGAAGCCCTCGCCAACTCGCTGCTGCTGTCCGTCACGAGTGCGGTGCTGATGCTGGTGCTGCTCGTGCCGACGATGGCGTGGATCCGGTTGAGGCTCCCGCAGTTGCAACGGCTCGTGGAGTTCCTGTGCCTTCTGCCGCTGGCGATCCCCGCGATCGTGCTGGTGGTCGGCATGGCGCCGCTTTACGCGTGGGTGAACTACTTCCTCGGCGACTCACCGCTGACGTTGACGTTCGCGTACACGATCCTGGTGCTGCCGTTCGCTTATCGCGCGGTCGACGCCGGACTCTCCGCGATCGACCTGAAGACGCTCGCCGAAGCCGCGCGCAGCCTCGGCGCGTCGTGGTTCACGGTGCTGTGGAAGGTCGTCGTGCCGAACATCCGCGTCGCGCTGATCGGTGCTTCGCTGCTGAGCGTGGCGCTGGTGCTCGGTGAGTTCACGATCGCTTCGCTGCTCAACTTCGACACGCTGCAGGTGCAGGTCAACCTCCTGGGCAAGCGCAACGCGGGTGTGTCCATCGCGGTGTCGCTGCTGTGCCTGATCTTCGCGTTCGTCCTTCTGTTCGCACTTTCCTACGTCGGCCAACGGCGCCGTCAGACCGTGGTCGAGGAGTGAAGATGGGTCACCTGGTACTCAAGGGACTGCGCAAGACGTTCGGTGACAACACCGCGCTGGACGGCCTCGACCTGGAACTGGCCGAGGGTGAACTCGTGTCGCTGCTCGGCCCGTCGGGCTGCGGCAAGACGACGGCGCTGCGCATCGTCGCGGGCTTCGAGACGTCCGACTCGGGCACGGTCACCGTGGGCGGCAAGGACATCACCAAGGTTCCCGCCAACAAGCGGGACATGGGCATGGTCTTCCAGGCCTACAGCCTGTTCCCGAACATGACCGCGGCGCAGAACGTCGCGTTCGGCCTGAAGATGCGCAGGACCGACTCCAAGAAGGCCGGCGAACTGCTGGAACTGGTGGGGCTGGCGCACCTGGGCGGCCGCTACCCGCACCAGATGTCGGGTGGTCAGCAGCAACGCATCGCGCTGGCGCGGGCGTTGGCGATCCAGCCGCGTGTGCTGCTGCTGGACGAGCCGCTGTCCGCTTTGGACGCCAAGGTCCGCGTCTCGTTGCGGGACGAGATCCGTCGCATCCAGACGGAGCTCGGCATGACGACGCTGTTCGTCACGCACGACCAGGAGGAGGCGCTCGCCGTCTCCGACCGGGTCGGCGTGATGTCGCACGGACGCCTGGAGCAGCTCGACACCCCGTCCGTGGTCTACCGCGAGCCGAAGACCGCGTTCGTGGCGCAGTTCGTCGGCGTCACGAACTCCGTGGAGGCCAAGGCCGAGGGCCAGACCGTGGTGGTCAACGGGATCACGCTTCCGGTCTCGCACGACCAGCCGTCCGGGAGTGATGTCCGGTTGATCGTGCGGCCGGAGGACATCGGCGTTTCCGCGCACGACGGCGACGCCGGTGGCAAGATCGTGGGCGACGTGCTGACCCAGTCGTTCCTCGGGCCGGTCACGCGGATCTCGGTGAGGGTGGGGGAGCAGGTGCTGCGCATCGACCAGCCCTCCAACACCGCCGCCGCGTACCAGCCGGGGTCCCAGGTCGCGCTCGACCTCAGCGAATCACGGATCATGGTGGTGCCTGGATGATCAAGAAGCTCCTCGCGCGCGACACGGCGGAGGCCCACCGGGTCGCGACGCCGTTGGAGCTGTTGTTCGACCTGAGCTTCGTGGTGGCGGTCGCCCAGGCCGCCGCCTCGTTGCACCACGCCGTCTCCGAGAACCACGTCGGAGCCGGCGTGCTGGCGTTCTGCATGGCGTTCTTCGCCCTGTGGCTGCCGTGGCTGAACTTCACCTGGTTCGCCAGCGCGTTCGACAACGACGACACGCTGTACCGGGTCATCACGATGGTCCAGATCGCCGGTGTGCTCGTGGTGGCGGCGGGGATTCCCGCCGTCTTCGAGCACCAGGACTACCGGATCGTCGTCGGCGGGTACGTCGTCATCCGGCTCGGCATGGTCGCGCACTGGTTGCGGGCGGCGCGGGACAACCCGGAGCACAAGACCTGCACCCGGCGTTACGCCGGCGGCATCGCGTTCATGCAGGTGCTGTGGGTGTTGTGGGTCGTGGCCGCGCCGCCGTCGCTCCAGGTCGCGCTGTGGGTGCTCTTCATGATCGGTGAACTGCTGGTGCCGGCCTGGGCGGAACGCTCCGGCGCCACGACCTGGCACCCGCACCACATCGCGGAGCGGCACGGGCTGTTCACGCTGATCGTGCTCGGCGAGTCGATCCTCGCGGCCACGCTGGCGTTCCAGAAGGGCTTCGACAGCGGCGTCAACCTGATCTCGCTCGCCGCGGCCTCGCTGGTCATCGTGTTCTCGGTGTGGTGGATCTACTTCGAGGCACCGGCGCACCTGCACAACCTGAAGAAGGCGTTCCTGTGGGGCTACGCGCACCTCTTCATCCTCGGGTCGATCGCGGCGCTCGGCGCGGGGCTCGCCGCCAGCGTCGACTACGACCTGCACATCTCGCACGCTCCGGGGACGACGGTGGCCGCGTTCACGACGGTGCCGCTGGCGGTGTTCTTCCTCTGCGTCTGGTACGTGCAGGACTGTCCTGGGCAGTCCGGGGTGCGCAAGTACCTGCTGCCGCTCGGGTCGGTGGCGGTGCTGGCGGCGACGTTCGGGCCGGCGCCGATCCACGTGACGGCGGGGATCGCGCTGGTGCTCTGCGTCGCGACGCGGCTGGTGCAGACGCAGGATCACCGCGTCGAGGTGTGAGGCACTTTCGCGTCTTCTCGTCCTTCTGACACCGGTGGTGCGATGATCGTCGCCATGACCGGTGTCCGTGAACTCCGCCTGGTCGTCACCGCCGACGACTACGACGAAGCCCTGCGTTTCTACCGAGACGTGCTCGGGCTCGAGCAACGGGCGGCGTTCGCGTCCGACGGCGGGCGGGTCACGATCCTCGAGGCCGGCCGGGCCACGCTGGAGCTCACCGACCCGCCGCACGCCGAGTTCATCGACTCCGTCGAGGTCGGCAGGCGCGTCGCGGGGCACGTCCGGGTCGCGTTCGAGGTGGACGACTCCGCGGCGACCACCCGTGAACTGGAAGCGGCCGGGGCCGAGGTGATCGCGGAACCGACGCGCACGCCGTGGAACTCGCTGAACGCGCGGTTGAAAGCGCCCGCCGGGTTGCAGCTGACGTTGTTCCAGGAGCTGGGCGAATAGATGACGATCTCCGCTGCCGGGTACCGCGACCTCGCGAACCGGGACGTGCTGGCGTGCGCCGTGGTGACGGTCGCCGCGAAGTTACCGATGTCGATGACGCCGCTGATGATGGTGTTCCTGACGAGGGGGCTGCCCGGCGGGTACGTGCTGGCCGCGTCGCTGGTCGCCGTCTACGTGCTGGGCGAGATCCTCGGTGCCGCGCTGCTCGGGCTCTTCCTCGACCCGTCGCGGATGCGCGGGCAGTTGTCGATCGGGCTGGTGGTCGGGGCGGCGGCGTTCACGACGCTCGCGTTGACGCAGAACGTGACGGTGCTGGCGATCGCGGCGTTCGTCGCGGGGGCCGGGCCGTCGACGACGCCGGGCGGGTTGCGCGCGATGCTGCTCGGGCTCGTGCCGGACTCGTTGGTGCCCAAGGCGATGGGCTTCGACGCCATGATCACGCAGGTGGTGTGGGCGGTGGCGCCCGCGCTGGTCACGGTGCTGGCGTTGAGCGTCGACCACCGGGCGCCCGTCGTGGTGTCGGTGTCGCTCGTCGTCGTGGCGGCGTGGCTGGTGTTCATCCTGCCGCGCGGGCACGTGACGTCGCGGTCGGGCACGGCGAAGCCGCACGTGGTGGCGTCGGCGTGGCCGATCTACCTGGTGAGCGCGGCGGCACTGGCGCAGCTCGCGGTGGCCGAGCTCGTGCTGCCCGCGTTGCTGGAGCACCGGGGGATCGCGATCGGCTGGATCGGGCCGCTGCTCATGGGGTTCGCGGCGTGCAGCGCGCTGGGCGCGGTGCTGTACGGGCTGCGGCCGTGGCCGGGATCGTTGCGCACACAGGGTCTGGTGCTGCTCGTCGTCACGGCGACGTGCGTCGGCGCGCTGGCGTTGTTCCCGAACCTGCCGGGCATCGCGGGCGCGTTGCTCGCGGCCGGGCTGTTCCAGTCCGGGGTGCTGGTGACGCGCAGTCTGGCGTTGCGCGAACGGCTTCCGGTCGGCGCGCACGCGGCCGGGTTCTCGATGATGTACGCGGTCACGGGCGCCGGTTACGGGCTCACGGCCGTGGTCGCCGCGTGGGCGATGGACGTCGGCAACCCGGTGTGGGCGGTCTTCGGTGGTGTCGCGGTGACCCTGGTCCTGACAGCAGTCAGCGCGGCTGCCGAACGCCGGCAGCCGCGCTGATCTGAGTTGGACTCCTTCTGGATGGGAGCTTTCTACCCGCGGTAGAAGTTCCCCTGGGTCTGCACGTTCAGCTCGTCCGTGCGGAACAGCTTCGCGATGAACGTGCGCGGGTCGCGCATGTCGATCACGTCGAAGCCGCGGCCCATCTCCGAGGAGTAGATGTAGCCGTTGTACCAGTAGGTCGACCAGGTGCCGCCGGAACTGTTGTTCGGCATCGGGCCGCGCTCGAAGAAGCCGATCTCACGCGGCTTGCTCGAGTTCGTGAAGTCCCACACCGAGATGCCGCCCTGGTACCAGGACTGCACCATGATGTCCTTGCCGGGCACCGGGATCAGCGAACCGTTGTGCGCGACGCAGTTCTCCGAGTCGGTCTGCATGCGCGGGATCTTGTAGTAGGACTTGAACACCAGCTTGCGGTTCTTGCCCTTGCCCACGATGTCGTAGATGCCGTTGGCGCCGCGGTTCGGGCCGATCTTCTCGTTGCACGTCGCCGCGCCACCGCCACCGAGCTCGTCGGTGAAGACGACCTTGGTGCCGCTGTTGTTGAACGTGGCGGAGTGCCAGAACGCGAAGTTCTTGTCGTCCTGCACGCGGTTGATCTCGACCAGGTTCTCGCGGTTCGAGATGTCCCAGAGGACGCCGTCACCCATGCATGCGCCGGCCGCGAGGTCGAGCTGCGGGTAGACGGTGATGTCGTGGCAACCGCTCGTGGCCGAGGTGTAGCCGGTCTCGATGTCGCCGGAGCGACCGGGGTTGCCGCCGTCCGGGAAGAGGACCGGTGCCTTGAGCAGCGAGGCAGCGGCCGGGTTCTTCACCGGGACCTTGACGATGGAGATCTTGTCGTGCGGCGGCTGGCAGTCCGGGAACGTGGCGTTGGGCGAGTAGGAAGAGACGTAGAGGTACACGTCCTTCTTGTTCTTGCTCGGCACCATCGTGTGGGTGTGCGAACCGCAGGCGGTCTCGACGGCCGCGACGTACTTCGGGGCGGCCTTGTCGCTGATGTCGAAGACCTTGATGCCCTCCCACGACTCCTTGATCGTCGCCGGCTGGGAGACGCTGGAGCAGGAGTTGTCGCTGCGCGACGAGTCGGTCGACAGGAACAGCAGGTTCCCGTACACCGAGATGTCGTTCTGCGAGCCGGGGCACAGGACCTGGCTCTTGATCGTGGGCTTCTTCGGGTTGCGGACGTCGTAGATGACGAAGCCGTCGTAGTTGCCGACGAACGCGTAGTGGTCCTGGAACGCGATGTCCGTCTGCGTCGAGCTGAGCGGAGCCTGCTTGTCCAGGTGGGCGACCGGGACCATGTTGCGACTGCGGCTGATCTCGTCGACGCCCGGAAGAGCGGCGGACCCTTCCGCGCGCGACTCGAGCTGAGCCTCGCTCAGTCCCTTGCCGTCCGCAGGCAGGTCGGGCTCGGCGTTCGCGGACGCGGTCACCGTCGACAGCGTCAGCGCGAGCGCCCCCAGAACCGCCAACGGCGCTCTGCGCCGCCAGGCCGTTGCGCGTGAAGTCACAGCTGTACCCCCTCGGTACGGGTTGGTGAGGGGGAGTATCACCCTTTCGCCTTGCTAAGGGCCAGCGTCTTTCGGAGGTTTTTGCGCTTTTTGCGCACACCCGAAAGGCTGGAAAGACGTCATGGAGTGATTGTCCGATTTCGCACCGTCACTCTGGTATGCCACGTCGAGAGGCCCAAGATCGTGGCGCGGTGAGATGTATTGTCCGAAGCATGCGTTCTGGGGTCTTGGTCATCACGGCGGCGATCGCGTTGCTGGCGGGCTGCACGTCGGAGCCTCCCGCCCCGCCGATCATCGCGCCGGACACTCCCGGCGGCTCCGCGCCGACGGTCGCGCTCTCCGACGTGACCGGGGTGACCCAGGCGCCGCCGAACGACGCCGACCGCCAGTACGTGGCGATGATGATCGCGCACCACGAGCAGGCGCTCGCGATGACGCGGTTCGCCCCCGACCGCGCGCAGAACGAGACGGTGAAGGGCCTGGCGGACCGCATCCGGTTCAGCCAGGAGCCCGAGATCGGCGCCATGAAGCAGTGGCAGCGCACGTTCAACGCCATCGGCACGCACGGCGACCACAGCTCGATGCCCGGCATGGCGACGCAGGACCAGCTGACCGCGCTGGGTGCCGCGCGCGGCAGGGACTTCGACCGCATGTTCCTGGAGCTGATGATCAAGCACCACGAGGGTGCGATCAAGATGGCGACGGACGTGCGCGGGGCCGGTGCCAACGTCCAGGTCGAGGAGATGGCCGACGACGTGGTGGCCACCCAGGACGACGAGATCAAGCGGATGAAGAAGCTGCTGACGGAGCTGTGAGTCGGGCGCGGGCCTGGGCTGCGTCCGCGTGGTTGAGGCTGTCGTAGATCTCGACGGCCTCCTGCCAGACGCGGCGGGCCTCGTCGTGGTCGCCGGTGGCGGTGTGGGTGTCGCCGAGGTTCACCAGGGTGGTGGCGACTTCGAGTTGTTCGCCGATGGCCGTGAACACCTCCAGCGACTCCCGGTAGTGCGTGATCGCGCCGGCGAAGTCACCGAGGTGGTGCAGGTTGTAGGCGATGCTGTCGAGAGTGCTGGCCTCGCCGAGCCGGTCGCCGCCGGTCCGGTGCAGGGCAAGGGCTTTCCGGCAGTGGTCCAGGGCCTCGTCGTGCCGGCCCAACAGGCCGTGGAACCAGCCGACCTGGTTCATGGCGCCGGCCAGTTCGGTCGCGCTCGCGGCCAGTGCCATGGCGCGCTGCCCGTGGTGCAGCGCCTGGTCGAGCTCGCCCGTGCCTTCGCGGAAGCCGGCGAGACTGCGGTGGATGCGTGCCTGGCCGTCGGTGAGGCCGGCGCGTTCGTACAACTCCAGCGCGGACTCCAGGTGCGCGATCTTGGTGGCGGAGTCGCTGAGCCGGAAGTACGCGTGCGAGAGCAGGTGGTGCAGGCGGGCCTCGGCGTGGTCGTCGCCGAGCCGTCTGGTCGCGGCGAGGGCGGAATCCAGCACCGTGATCCACTCGTGCCAGCGGCCTGACCGGTCCATGTGGACGGTCAGGCACCACGGGAGCTGCCACGCGTGGACGTCGAACCGCTCGTTGGCCGCGGTCGTGCTCAGCGCGATGAGCACATCGGCCTCGACGGCGAACCACTTCGCGACGTTGCCGTGCGGGCGCTCCGGTGTGGTGCCCTCGACCGGCGGGGTGATGATCAGCTGCTGGCGGTGGGTGTCCAGCTCGGAGTCGGCGTGGTGGGCGCTGTGCAGGTAGTGGTCGAGCAGCCGGTGCAGCCCCTCCCTGCCCTCCGCCTCGCCGGCCAGGTCACGGGCGTGGGCGCGGACGAGGTCGTGCAGTTCGTAGCGTCCCGGCCTGGTCTCGGTGATGAGGTTGGCGGCGACCAGTTCGGTCAACGGGGGAACGCCCGCGGCGAGACTCCGGGCCGCGGCGGTGGACACGTCCGGGCCCGGATGCACGCCCAGGAGGCGGAAGAGGTGTTGTGCGGCAGGGGAAAGCCGGTGGTAGGACCAGTCGAAGACGGACCGGACGCTGGTCGTCTCCTCGCCGGTGTCGAGGAAGTCGAGCACGTCGTCGTTCGCGAAGTCGTCGGCGAGCGCGGTCAGCGAGTGCTGCGGGTCGGCGCGGGCGGCCACGATCGCGAGGGCGAGCGGTAGTCCACCGCACAACGCGGCGAGCCTCGACAGGGCTTGGGGTTCGGCGGTGGCGCGGGCGCCGATCCGCTGGGACAGGACCTCCTGCGCCTCCGCGTGGCTCAACGCGTCGATCCGCACCCTGGTGGTCCCGTCGAGGTCGTCCATCCGGTTGCGGCTGGTGATCACCACACGGCAGGCGGGGTCGTCCGGCAGCAGCGGACGCACCTGGTCGGCGTCGCGGGCGTTGTCGAGCAGGAGCAGCATGTTCTTGCCGCGCAACAACGTCCGGTAGAGCTCACCCTGTTCGTCGGTGCCCGCGGGCAGGTTGTCCGGTGGCACGCCCAGCGCGCCGAGGAAACCGCGGATGGCGTCCTCGGCGCGCACGGGTGCGGTCGGGTCGAAGCCACGCAGGTTCACGTGCAGCTCGCCGGCGGGGAAGTCGGCCTCGTTCGCCCATTGCAGCGCGAGTGTGGTCTTGCCGGCGCCGCCCACGCCGCTGAGCAGGGTCACCGGGCCGGACCGGCGCAACGCGGCGAGTTCGCGGTCACGGCCGGCGAACTGGGCCAGCGGTGCGGGAACCTGGCGCGGCACCGGCACGAGCGCCTCGACGGCCTCACGTTCGCGGGTCAGTTCCCTGGCGGTCGTGCTGACCGCGTCGATGCCCTCGAACGGGTCGCCGCGCCACAGCGTGAGTGCCTCGGCGTGCCGGCCCTGGTCGCGCAGCGCGCGGAAGTCGATCAGGTCCGAGTCGGCGACGTGGGCGAGGTACCCGGTCTCGTAGGTGCGGATGAAGTCCGTCTCGCCCAGCGCCCGCCGGAGTCTGCTGATGGCGGTGCGCACTGCCTGGGTGTCGCCGAGTTCGTGCAGTGGGACGACCTCGTTCGCGCGGGCGACGAGGAGCGCCAGCAGGTCCCGTCCGCGGCCTGCGGGCAGCGCGATCGGCTGCCCGCTCACCTCGACCGCGAGCGGGCCGAGCACGAAGAAGCGGACGTCCCCCACCTGGGGGAGTATCGCCTATTCGGTGCGCTGGCGCGGGAGAACCATGTCCTCGGCGTGCGTGAACCGCTCCGGCTCGTTGCCCGTGACCAGGCGTGCGATCGTGCGATGGCCCTTGTGCGCCTCGCGGAACGCGTCGGAGGCGACCCACGCGCGGAAGGCCTCTTCGGACTCGAACTCGTTGACCGAGACGTACGGCTGGTCGTCCTGGGTCGGCTTGAGCAGCGTGCTGCGCAGCAGGCCGGGGACTCCGGGCAGGTGGGTGCGCATGTTGCCGCGGAAGTACCGCTCGAACTCCTCGGACATGTCCGCGTTGACGAACATCCGGTTGGTCGCGATGAACATGCTGGCCTCCGTGATCCCGACGCTCTGTCGGGAACTATTCCAACTCCCCGTCGGGAAATCAAGCGCGATACGATCCCGATGTGCCGAGGATCAGCGCAGACACCGTGGCGGAGCACCGCGCGAACCGGTTGCGCGCCCTGCTGGACGCCGGGCGCGACATCGTGGCGACCGAGGGGGCGGAGGCGCTGACGCTCGCGTCGCTCGCCAGACGGGTCGGGCTGTCGCGGCCGAGCCTCTACGAGTACTTCCGGTCGCGCGAGGAACTGGTCGCCGCGATCGTGTCGGACGCGCTGCCGGAGTGGGCGGACAAGCTGGAGGACGCGGTCAACAGCGCGTCGTCCGTGCCGGAGAAGATCGAGGCGTACCTGCGCACGGAGCTCGCGATCATCACCGACGGCAGCCACGGGGCGGTGGTGGCGTTGTCCGCGCACACGCTGCCGGACTCGTCGCGCGAGCAGATCCGCGCCGAGCACGAACGGTTGCTGGCGCCACTGGTCGGGGTCTTCAAGACGGCCGGGGTGGAGCGCGCGCCGTTGCGGGCGATGCTCGTGCACGCGATGGTCGAGGCGACGTCGCGGATGATCACGCCGGGGCGCACCGAGCACAACGAGGCGGTCATCCGGACGCTGCTCGACCAGGTGGTGCACGGGCTGGACAAGCCCATCAGCTGAACGGCACGACCTCGCCGTGGCGGACGAGTTCGCAGTGGTGCCCCGGGTTCAGCGGATCGAGCGCCAGATCCAGCAACGCCGTCGCGGCCTGATTCGCGGTCGGGGCGGTGCTGACGTCCCACCACAGCGCGGAAGTCGGCGTGTTGATCATTCCGGGACACACCGCGGCGATCAGGATTCCTCTGGCCAGGTCGGTTTCGCGGCGTTCCCGCGCGAGCACGCGCACGGCGGCGACCTGGCCGATCTTGGAGGGATGTTCACGAAGCCCGGCCACGCCCCGGCCCGTGCCCTGCCGTCCTTCACCTCGTCGCGCCAGCGGACGATCTGCCCGTCCAGTTCGTCCAAAGAGGACGGACCGGTGAACCTCCTGTGCAGCACCGGCGCGAGCTGGCGCAGCGTGCCCAGTGAGCTCGCCACGACGATCAGCCTGCCGTTGTCGTTCAGCAGCGGGGCGAACGCCCTGAGGAGCCTGGTGGTGCCGAAGTTGTTGACCTCGGTGTAGGTGTCGATGATCGCGCGCGGATCGTCGTCCGGGCCGACGCGCATGACGGCGTTGCCGAAGACGATGTCGATGCCGCCGTGCCGTTCTTCCAGCTGTGCGGCGAGTTTCGCGGCGGAACCGGGGTCCGCGACGTCCAGGAGTTCGCCGCGGATCCTCGCGCCGCCGCCGGGCATCGACCGCACGGCGTCGGTGATCCGGTCGATGTTCCTGCCGGTGAGGTAGACGGTGTCGGTGGGCTCCAGGCGTTGGGCGAGCCCTTCGACCAGTGCCAGGCCCAGGCCCTGGGTGGCGCCGGTGACCAGTGCGACGGTCATGTCACGCCTTCGCGAGGAGGGTCTCGGAGTACGTCCAGAGGCGGGCGGCGTTGTCCGGGTCGACGGCGTAGCGGGCGACGCCGTGCAGGGGAGGGGCCTCGTCGCGACGGTCGACGGTCGGGGTCTCGGCGCAGTCGTCGAAGTAGCGGCCGCCGACGCCCTCCAGCAGTGGCGAGGTGGCCAGCAGCACCGACGTCGCCGCGCCCTGCTCCGGTGTCTTGATCGTGGAGAGGTCGACGTCGGCCTCCGTGATGCCGAGGTGGGCCGACAGGTTCGTGAAGATCGCGCCGGGCATGGCCGCGTTCGCCGTGATGCCGTCCTCGGCCCAGCGGCGGGTCGCCTCGACCGCGAACAGGACGTTGGCGGTCTTGCTCTGGCCGTAGGCGGTCCACGGGTCGTAGGTGCGAAACGAGTAGTTGACGTCGTCGAAGACCACCGGCGAGAGCATGTGGCCGGTGGACGTCACGACGACGATGCGGGCGTTGCCGGCGGCCCTGAGCGCTGGGTGCAGACCGGTGGCGAGCGCGAAGTGGCCGAGGTGGTTCGTGGCGAACTGCCACTCCCAGCCCTGCTCGGTGTACTGCTCGGGGACGGCCATGACGCCCGCGTTGGCGATGAGCACGTGCAGCGGGCCGTCCCAGCCGCGGACGAACGCGTCGACGGACGCGAGGTCGGTCAGGTCGAGCCTCGCGACGCGGACGTCGCCCCCGATGTTCCGAGCGGTCTTCTCGCCTGCGGCGACGTTGCGGACGGCCAGGGTCACCTCGGCGCCCCTGCCCGCCAGCGCCCGTGCCGTCTCGACACCGATGCCGGACGCCGCGCCGGTCACGACCACGCGCTTCCCGGTCAGGTCGACGCCCTCGGCGACCTCGGCGGCGGTGCTGCTGAATCCGAACTGAGTCTTGATCACGACCTCCAGGTTAGGCCGGTCGGAGGTATGCGGGTAGCGAGAGAATCTCATCTGAGGTATGCGTATACGTCATGGCCTTCACCGATGCGTCCCTGGTCGCTCTGCGCGTGTTCCGCGAGGTGGCGGAGCGGGGCACGCTCACCGCGGCGGCGACGGCTCTGGGCTACACGCAGTCGGCGGTGTCCCGGCAGATCGCGGCTCTGGAACGGGCGGCGGGCGCGGAGTTGCTGGAGCGGCGGCACGACGGCGTGCGGCTCACCCCGGCCGGTCGGCTCGTCCTGCGCCGCGCCGCCGTCGTGGTCGACCAGATCGACGCCGGGACCCGAGAGCTCGCCGGGCTGCCGGAGGACGAGGGCACCGTCCGGCTCGGCTGGTTCGCGACGGCCGGCGCCTGGCTCCTGCCGCAGGCGCTCCAGTCGCTGGCGCGGACGCATCCGTCGATCACCGTCGTCACGCGCGAGGGGAGCACACCGGCGCTGGTGCGCGCGTTGCGTGCCGGCACGGTGGACATCGCGTTGATCAGCTCCGCGCCACCGTTCCGCGCCCCGGACGACGAGATCCCCGCGCTGGAGGTGGACACCCTCGTCGAACGCAGCCTGCGCGTGGCAGTTCCGTCCACGCACCCGTTGGCGCGCAACGACTACATCGACGTGGCCGACCTGCGGGGCCAGCGCTGGATCGCCGGGCCCGGTGATCCGTGGGTGATGGGGGTGTGGCCAGGACTGGACGAACGGCCCGTGGTCGCGCACACCGCACGGGACTGGCTGGCGAAGCTGCACCTGGTCGGGGCGGGCCTCGGCATCACGACGGTGCCCACGTCGCTGACCGAGGTACTGCCCGCCGGGGTGCGGGTTTTGCCGGTGCGGGGCGGACCGGCCGAGCAGCGCAGGGTGCTGCTGGCGCGGTTGCCGGGACCGTTGGCCGAACCCGTAACCCGCGTGGCCGTCGCGCTGCGAACCGTTGTGGTCCAGGCTGACTGACGGCATCAACCGATCGGTTGATCCAGGTCGCGCTCGTCGTTCGATGATCTTCGCGCTTCGTTCTCCGAGGCTGGGGGCATGGCAATCATCGAAGTGCGCGACCTCGGGAAGAGGTACGGGCCCCGCGTGGCGGTGGACTCCGTGTCGTTCGAGGTGGCCGAGGGGGAGATCTTCGGGGTCCTGGGGCCGAACGGCGCGGGCAAGACGACGACGGTCGAGTGCGTGTCGGGGCTGCGGACGCCCGACCGGGGGAACGTGTCGGTGCTGGGGCAACGGCCGGCCGACGTGCGTGCGTCGATCGGGGTGCAGTTGCAGGACTCGGAACTGCCGGAGCGGATGCGGGTCAGCGAGGCACTGGAGTTGTTCTCGTCGTTCTACCCGTCCCCGGCCGACTGGTCGGAGCGGCTGGGACTGACCTCGCACCTCAAGTCGGAGTTCGGGCAGCTGTCGGGCGGGCTGAAGCAGCGGCTGTCGATCGCGCTGGCGCTCATCGGGTCGCCGCGGATCGCGATCCTGGACGAGCTGACGACGGGGCTCGACCCGCAGGCGCGGCGGGACACCTGGTCGGTGATCGAGGAGGTGCGGGCGGCCGGCGTGACGATCCTGCTGGTCACGCACTTCATGGAGGAGGCGGAACGGCTCTGCGACCGGGTGGCGGTGTTCCGCGACGGGCGGATCGTCGCGCTGGACACGCCGTCCGCGCTGGTGTCGCGTGTGGACGGTGCCACGCGGGTGCGGTTCGTGCCGTCCGTCGCGCTGGACGTGGCGTTGCTGGAGGCGCTGCCGGAGGTCACCTCGGTGTCGGCGGTGGGGGAACAGCTCGTGGTCAGCGGGTCGGAGAACCTGGTGCACGCGGTGACCTCCCTGCTGGCACGGCGACAGGTCGTGGCACGCCAGCTCCGCGTCGACCAGGTCTCCCTGGACGACGCCTACGTCGAACTCACCGGGGGTCGTGATGTTGAAGATCATTGAGATCGAGGCGCGGTTGTTCCTGCGCGATCGGCTGAACTCGCTGTTCGCGGTGTTGTTCCCCAGCTTGTTGTTGCTGGTGCTGGGCGCGATCCCGGCGTTGCGGACACCCGACGCGAACTTCGGCGGTCAGCGGTTCATCGACAGCTACATGTCGGCGCTCGTCGTGTTCACGCTGGTGTTCATCGGGTTGCAGCGCCTGCCCGCCGTCGTCGCGACCTACCGGGAGAAGGGCGTGCTGCGGCGGTTGTCGACGACGCCCATGCACCCGGCGCGGTTGCTGGCGGGGCAGATGGTGGTCAACTTCGTCGCGGTGATCTTGTCGGTGCTGCTCCTTGTGCTCGTGGGGTACGTCGTTTTCGGCGTCGACCTGCCTCACCATCCGCTCGGCCTGGCGTGTGCCGTGCTGCTGGGAGGCGCGGGCACGTTCGCGTTGGGCCTGGTGATCGCCGCCCTGGCCCCGAGCGCGCGGGCGGCCGGTGGCTGGGCGACGGTGGTGTTCATGCTGCTGATGTTCTTCGGCGGCGTGTACCTGCCGCGGTTCATGCTGCCCTCGGTGATCCAGGCGATCGGTTCGTACACGCCTCCCGGGGTGGAGGCGTTGCAGCAGGCGTGGCTCGGTACCGCGCCGGACTGGAGGCATCTCGCGATCATGGGGCTGGTGAGCCTCGTGGCAGGTACCGTCGCGGCCAAGACCTTCCGCTGGGAGTAGTTCGTGGACATGGCCGCGTTGGACAGGTGGGAGCGCAGGCTCGTCTCGATCGCCCGCGTCATCCCGTACTTCGTGCTGACCGTGACGACGGTGCTGTACTCGATCTTCACCACGCAGTCGGCGGCGGAGCGGTGGTTCACGTACGGCGTCGTGGCGTTCGGTTTCGTGTGGATGTTGTGGTGGTTCACGCTGCATCCCGCGTGGCACGGCAGGCCGGAGCTCATGGCCGTGTTCGTCGGCGGCATGGTCGTGTTCTACGGCGTGCTCGGCCTGCAGGAGCACTGGTTCGGCGCGGTGTCGTACGCGGTCTACATCCACGCGAGCGAGGTCCTGCGCGGCCGCTGGATGTTCTTCGTCGTGGCGCTGACGGCGGGGCTGGCGACGCTGTCGTTGTTCGGCGGCTACCCGCCCGCGGGGGAGGAGGCGGCGTTCTGGTTGCTGCTGCTCATCTTCGTGGTGGTGGCGTGCACCTTCACCTACGTCGGCCACGTGACGACCGAACAGTCCAGGCTGCGCAAGGAACTCCTGGAGGAGAACGAGGGCCTGCACGCCCAGTTGCTGGTGCAGGCGCACGAGGCAGGGGTGCAGGACGAACGGCACCGCATGGCCGGCGAGATCCACGACACCCTGGCGCAGGGCCTGGCGGGCATCATCACGCAACTGTCGGCGGCCACGAGCACAGACTGGGAACGCCGCGTGGCGGTGGCCGCGGAACTGGCGCGCTCGAACCTGGCCGAGGCCCGTCGTTCGGTGCACGCCCTGCAACCACCGGCGCTCGACTCGGCCGCGCTGCACGAGGCCCTGGACGACGTCGCGGCGGGCTGGTCCAAGCACAACGGCGTGCCGATCTCGGTGACGCTGACCGGAGCCGTGCGCGAAATGCACCCGGAGGTGGAGGTCGCGTTGCTGCGCACCGCCCAGGAGGCTCTGGCGAACGTGGCGAAGCACGCCTCGGCGTCCCGCGTGGGCCTGACCCTGTCGTACATGGAGGACGTGGTGACTTTGGACGTGCGCGACGACGGCGTGGGCTTCGACCTGGCGGCGCAGTCCGGCGGTTTCGGCCTGCCCGCGATGCGCCACCGCGTGCACCGCCTGTCCGGCGCGTTGTTCGTGGAGTCCGAACCGGGCGCGGGCACGGCGATCTCGGCGCGGGTGCCCGCGTGATCCGCCTGGTCATCGTCGACGACCACCCGGTGGTCCGCGACGGCCTGCGCGGCATGCTGTCCACAGGGGACTTCGAGGTGGTCGGCGAGGCCGCGTCGGGAGACGAGGCGGTCGCCGTCGTCACGGCCGTGGCGCCCGACGTGGTGCTGATGGACCTGCGCATGCCGGGCTCCGACGGCGTCTCCGCGATCGAACGGCTGCGCGACCACCCGTGCCGCGTCCTGGTGCTCACCACCTACGACACGGACCGCGACGTGCTGCCGGCCATCAAGGCGGGCGCCACCGGCTACCTGCTGAAGGACACCCCGCGCGACGAACTGCAGCGCGCCATCCGCGCGGCGCACTCGGGCGAGGCGGTGCTGTCTCCCGCCGTGGCCACGAGACTGCTCGGGCAGGTGCGGGAGCCCGCGCTGGAGCCGTTGTCCACGCGCGAGCTCGACGTGCTGGCGTTGGTGGCCAAGGGGACGACGAACCGGGCGGTGGCGGCGGCGCTGTTCATCAGTGAGGCGACGGTGAAGACCCACCTGCTGCACGTCTACGCGAAGCTCGGGGTGTCGGACCGGGCGGCGGCGGTGGCGGTGGCGTACGAACGCGGGCTGCTGCGCGGCCGGGAACGCTGAACGCGGGATCCCCCGCGGCGGGCCCGGCCGGAACCGGACCCGCCGCCTGCGGCAACTCCCCCTTGCCTGTGGCACCCCCCGATGCCACTTCCCTCACCCCTCGCGATGAAGGAACTCCCGCCAGTCCCCCAGATACGAGATGTCTCGTATGTCACCTGAATGGAGCAACGGGTCGACCATCGCGTCGCGCAGGACGGTCGCGAGGGCCGCGCTGCCGTCCTCCAGTTCGATGACGCCGATCTCCAGCTCGGCCGGTTCGGCGGGGACCAGGTGGTCGCGCAGGACCTTGAGCGGCAGGTCGTAGAGCTCACCCACCACCGAGGCCGAGCCCGACTCGTGCATCGCGGGGAACTGCCCCCGCACCGAGAAGTACCGGTACCTGGCCGCACTCCGCGCCCTGCACACCATCGGCGTGCCCTGCAGTTGCGAGTGCAGCGGTCCGCCCTTCATGCCGCCGCCGTTGAGGAAGATCAGTGCCATGACTCTCCAGGGTTCGGTGGATGGGGGTGGTCAGCGAGGTCAGGGGCAGGCCGGTGCCGCCGTGCCGCACGGCGACGAGCTCGGCCGCGATCGACACCGCGGTCTCGGCGGGGCTGCGGCCGCCCAGGTCGAGGCCGACGGGGGAGCGAAGCCGCGCCAGCGAGGCCTCGGGGACGCCCTCCGCGCGCAGCCGAGCGAGCCGTTCCCGGTGTGTGCGGCGGGAGCCGAGCGCACCGACGAACGCCAAGGGCCTGGACAGGGCTTCCACCAGCACCGGGATGTCGAACTTGGGGTCGTGGGTCAGCACCACGACGGCGGTGGACGAGTCGGTGTGGGTGGACGCGAGGTAGCGGTGCGGCCAGTCGACGACAACTGAGTGGGCTGCGGGGAAACGTTCGGGTGTGGCGAACACGGGGCGTGCGTCGCACACGGTCACGTGATAGCCGAGGAAGCGTCCGATCTCGGCCACCGCGGCGGCGTGGTCGATGGCGCCGAACACGAGCAGGCGCGGTGGTGGCATCCACGACTCGGTGAACACCCTGCCCTCGGCCTCGAAGCGAACCGAGAGCGGTTGTCCCGCGACGGAAGCCTCCAGGGCCGCGCGCAACGACGGGGAGTCGCGCTGCACCAGCACGTCCAGCGAGCCGCCGCAGGTGAGGCCGACCGCGAACGCCGTGTCGTCGGAGTAGCCGAACGAGGCGAGCGCGGGAACACCGGAGGCGAGCACCTGGCACGCCAGGTCGTGGACCTCGGCCTCCACGCAGCCGCCGGACACGCTGCCGATCACCTCACCCGAGGGACCGACGGCCATCGCGGCGCCGACCGGACGCGGCGCACTGCCGCGCACGGCCACCACCGAGGCGACCGCGAACCGGTCCCACGTGAGCAAAGTCGAAGCGAGGTCACGCATCGAGTCCTCCTGAAGGGGCTCGGCCGGGTGGCCGCCCGGCCGAGCCCTCGTGTCACTTGCCGGTGATCAGGTCCACGCCGAAGTACACGGCGAACATCAGCGCGAGGCCGGTCATCAGCCAGCCGGGCCAGCGGCCCTTGCAGATGCGCAGCACGACGTAGGACACGAGGCCCGCGCCGATGCCGTTGGTGATCGAGTAGGTGAACGGGATGATCGCGATCGTGAGGAAGACCGGGATCGTGTAGTCCGTTTCCTGCCAGGGGATTCGGCGGATCTGCGTCATCATCAGGCCGCCGATCACCACCAGTGCCGGAGCCGCCGCCTGGGCGGGCACGACCGTCGCGAGCGGCGTGAAGAGCAGTGCCACCAGGAAGAGTCCGCCGGTCACCACCGAGGCCAGACCGGTGCGGGCGCCTTCGCCAACGCCCGCCGCCGACTCCAGGAACACGGTGTTCGGGGCGGACCCCGTGACGCCACCGGCGATCGCGCCGGCACCGTCGACCATCAGGATCCTGCCCATCCCCTCGACCTTGCCGTCCTTGGTGAGACCGGCCTCGTCGGACACCGACGTGATCGTGCCCATGGCGTCGAAGAAGCCGGACAGCACCAGGGTGAACAGGAAGATCGTCGCCGCGATCACGCCCGCCGACACGAACCCGCCGAACAGGTCCACCCGTCCGAACAACCCGAAGTCCGGCGAGCTCACCACCGACGAGGGCAGCGAGGGGGTCACCAGCCCCCAGCCCTGCACGTCGAACGCGGCGTTCACGCCGATGGCGACGAGGGTGGCGACCACGATGCTGATCAGCACGGCACCGGGCACGCCCCGCGCCATCAGCACGATCATCAGCAGCAGACCCAGGCAGAAGATCGCGATCGGCCAGCCGCTCAGGTGGCCGTCGACGCCCATCCGCACCGGCACCGTCGAGTGCGCCGCGTCCGGCGTGCGGGTCACGAAACCGGCGGAGACCAGTCCCACCAGGGCGATGTAGAGCCCGATGCCCACTGTGATCGCGATCTTCAACGGCTCCGGGATCGCGTTGATGATCCGCTCGCGGACCCCGGAGGCCGCCATGATCACGATGCAGACGCCTTCCAGCACCACCAGACCGAAGGCCTGCGCCCAGGTCATCTCGGGCGCCATCTGGAAGGCCACCACGCCGTTGACGCCGAGACCGGCGGCGATGGCGAGGGGCGCGTTGCCGACGAGTCCCATGAGGACGGTCATCACGCCCGCGGCCAGTGCCGTCGCGGTGGTGATCTCCGCGATGGTGAGCTTGGCGCCGGTGATGTCCGCGGACGCGCCGAGGATCAACGGGTTCAGCAGCACGATGTACGACATCGCGACGAAAGTCGTGATGCCACCGCGCACCTCACGGCCCAAAGAGCTGCCACGTTCGGTGATGCGGAAGAACTGGTCGAGGGCCGACGTCGATTGTCGGCTCCGTAACTGGGTCATGGAGGACGGCCTTTCCCATGCCGGTGGGCGCGTTCCAACGCCGGAACGCGTTTAAGCAGATGCAAGCTCCGGTCAGCTAGACAGGCTTGTGGCCGTCAGTAATCGATACGAGTCGCGAGTGACATCCACGCGGTGAACGGGGCGTTGTCCTCGCCCGTGGAGATCTGGTGCACAGGCAGGTCCCAGTCGGAACGGGACTTGCTGAACAGCTCGTAGAACTCCCGGTCGTCGAAACCTGCCGCCGCCGCGTCGTGGCGGTCGGCGGCGTAGATCACCTTGTCCACGCGCGCCCAGAGCGCGGCGGACAGGCACAGGGGACACGGCTCGCACGACGAGATCAGCGTGCAGCCGGTCAGCTTGAAGTCACCGAGTGCCTGGCAGGCCGCGCGGATCGCGACGACCTCGGCGTGCGCGGTCGGGTCGAGGTTCGGCGTCACCTGGTTCACACCGGTGGCGATCACCTCGCCGTCACGGACGATCATCGCGCCGAACGGGCCCCCGCCGGAGGCCACGTTCTGGGTGGCCAGGTCGATGGTGGCAAGAAGATGTGCGTTCACAGCAGGAACTCCAGAAGCTCAGGTACCGGTGAGGTGTTCCGGGCGGACCGGGACGCGGGTGAGCGCCAAGCCGGTCGCCGCGCGGATCGCCGCCACGATCGCCGGGGTCGACGAGATGGTGGGCGGTTCGCCGACGCCACGGATCCCGTACGGGGCGTGGGGATCGGCGAGCTCGAGCACGTCGATGCTCATCGGCGGCATGTCGAGCACGGTGGGAATCAGGTAGTCGGTGAAGGACGGGTTGCGCACCTTGCCGCCGGAGGTCTGGATCTCCTCCATCACCGCGAGACCGAGGCCCTGGGCGGAACCGCCCTGGATCTGGCCCACGACGGCCTGCGGGTTCAGCGCCTTGCCCACGTCCTGCGCGCAGTCCAGGGAGACCACGCGCACCAGGCCGAGGTCGACGTCCACGTCGACGACGGCGCGGTGGGCGGCGAACCCGTACTGGACGTGCGCGTTGCCTTGTCCCGTCTCGGGATCCAGCGCCTCGGTCGCGCGGTGCCGCCACTCGGTGGTCTCGTCGATCACCTCGTCGCCGATGTCGGTGCGACCGTCCAAACGCGCCTGCACCAGAGCAC
The DNA here is from genome assembly GCF_033794685.1 of Streptomyces sp. ID05-26A. NCBI lineage: Bacteria > Bacillati > Actinomycetota > Actinomycetes > Kitasatosporales > Streptomycetaceae > Streptomyces > Streptomyces sp. ID05-26A. The sequence goes on along the minus strand of NZ_JARAYZ010000007.1, from coordinate 180,287 downwards.
AGGCGGCCTTCACGGCGCCACCGGTCACGTACGTCTGGCGCGAGGCCGAGGTGGAGCCGCCGTTGCCGATCGTGGTGTCCATCGGCAGCACGGTCACGCGCTCGATGCCGAGTTCGGTCCGCACGATCTGCTGCATGATCGTCACCAGGCCCTGGCCGACCTCGCACGCGGCGGTGTGCACGGCGGCGGCCAACTCCCCGTTGACCATCGACACCCGGACGCGGGCGGTCGAGTAGTCGTCGTAGCCCTCGGAGAAGCAGATGTTCTTGATGCCGACCGCGTAGCCGACGCCGCGGACGACGCCCTCGCCGTGCGTGGTGTTCGAGACGCCACCGGGCAGTTCGCGGATGTCCGACGACGTGCCGGCGGGCAGAGGCTTGTCCTGCACCAGCTTCAGCAGCTGCGCGACGGGTGCGGCCGAGTCGACGACCTGACCGGTCGGCATCACCGAGCCCTCGGTCATCGCGTTGCGGACGCGGACGTCGACCGGTGACATGCCGAGCGCTTCGGCCAGCTTGTCCATCTGGGACTCGTAGGCGAAACCTGCCTGCACAGCACCGAATCCACGCATCGCACCGCACGGCGGGTTGTTCGTGTAGAGGCCGTAGGCGTCGATCGTGACGTTGTCGACCTCGTACGGACCAACGCCCAACGTAGCCGCGTTCGCCACGACAGCGGGTGTCGAAGAGGCGTAAGCGCCGCCATCGAGGTACATGCGAGTGCGGACGTACACGAGCTTGCCGGTGTGGTCGGCGCCGTGCTCGTAGTACAGCACGGCCGGGTGCCGGTGCACGTGCCCGTAGAACGACTCTTCGCGGTTGTAGACCATCTTCACGGGCTTGCCGGTGTGCAGGGCCAGCAGGCACGCGTGCACCTGCATCGACAGGTCCTCGCGGCCACCGAACGCGCCGCCGACACCGGACAGCGTCAGCCGCACCTGCTCCTGCGGCAACCCGAGAGCGGCCGCCACCTGGTCGCGGTCGACGTGCAGCCACTGCGTCGCGACGTACAGGTCGATCGAGCCGTCGGTGGCCGGCACCGCGAGCCCGGACTCCGGCCCGAGGAACGCCTGGTCCTGCATGCCGACCTCGTACCGCCCGGTCACCACGACCTCGGCCTCGACGTCCTGCGAGCCACGCCGGATCGGCACGTGCCGCACCAGGTTCCCGCCGGGGTGCAGCGGCGTGTCCTGCGCCGCGGTCTCCATGTCCACCACGGGTTCCAGCACGTCGTAGGTCACGACGATCTTCTTCATCGCCCGCTGCGCCGTCTCGGGGTGGTCCGCGCCGACCAGCGCGATCGGCTCGCCCTGGTAGCGCACGACGTCCACGGCCAGCACCGGCTGGTCCTTGTGCTCCAGCCCGTACAGGTTGCGGCCGGGTACGTCCGAGTGCGTCAGCACCGCGTACACGCCCGGCACCTTCAACGCTTCCGTCAGATCGACCGACGTGATGCGGGCGTACGGGTGCGGTGAGCGCAGGGTCGCGCCCCAGATCATGTCCTCGTGCCACAGGTCGGACGAGTAGGCGAACTCGCCGCGCACCTTGAGGTTGCCGTCCGGGCGCTGCGGCGACGTCCCGATGCCACCCGAGACCGCGGAGGTCAGTTCGGCGGGAGTGAGGGTCATCGCGCAGCCTCCTGGAGCTTCAGACTGGCCGCGGAGAGGTCACGCGCCAGTTCGTCGGTGGACGCCGTGAGCAGGACCCCGTCCCGCACCACGACCTCACCGCCCACGATCAACAGTTTCAACGGCGGGGGAGTGCCGAGCACGAGTGCCGCCACCGGGTCCGCGATCCCCGCGTAGTCCAGTCCGGACAGGTCCCACACGGCGAGGTCCGCGACCTTGCCCGGTTCGATCGACCCCAGCGAGTCCGCGCGGCCCAGCACCTGCGCGCCGCCCATCGTGCCCATCCGCAACGCCTCGCGGGCGTTCATCGCGGCCGGACCACCGCGCTGACGTGCCTGGTAGAGCGCCGACCGCAGCTCGACGACCAGGCCACCGTCCTCATTGGACGCGGCCCCGTCGACACCGAGCCCGACCGGGGCGCCTGCGTCCAGCAGGTCGCGGACGGGTGCGATCCCGGTGCCCAGCCGGCCGTTGGACGTCGGGCAGTGCGCGGATCCGGTGCGCGTCGCCCCGAGGCGCTTCACGGCGTCACCGTTCAGGTGCACGGTGTGGGCGAGCCACACGTCCGGCCCCAGCCAGCCGAGCTGCTCGGCGTACTCGGTCGGCGTGCAGCCGTTCTCGGCCAGGCACTGCTCCTCCTCGTCGATCGTCTCGGCGAGGTGCGTGTGCAGCCGGACGCCGTGCCGGCGAGCGAGCGAAGCCGCGCCGGCCATGAGTTCGCGCGACACGGAGAAGGGCGAGCACGGTCCGACGGCCACCCGCACCAGCGCGTCGTCCGCGGTCGAGTGGTAGTCGCCGATCGCCCGCTCGGTCGCGATCAGCGCGGCCTCGGTCTCCTCGACCAGGTTGTCCGGCGGCAGTCCGCCGTGCGACTGGCCGCGGTCCATCGAGCCGCGGATCGCCTCCAGTCGGATGCCTATGCGCCGGCCCGCCGACACCAGCGCGTCGAACACGTCGCCGCCACCGGAGGGGAAGACGTAGTGGTGGTCGGCGGCCAGCGTGCAGCCCGTCAGCGCCAGCTTCGCGAGCCCTGCCGACGCCGCCGCGTGCGTCACGGTGTCGTCCAGCCCGCGCCACACCGGGTACAGCGTGGTCAGCCACTCGAACAGCGTGGCGTCGGTCGCGAGGCCGCGCGTCGCCCACTGGTAGAGGTGGTGGTGGGTGTTGATCAGCCCCGGCGTGACCAGGCACGACGACGCGTCGACGTAGGTGTGCGACTCGGAGGGCCTCGGGGCGGGGCCGGCACCGACGGACCGGATCCGTCCGTCGTCGATCACGACGTGCCCGGACGCGTGCTCGGTCCCGGCCTCGTCCACAGTGGACACCGCGCAGCGGTCGAGGACGATCATCGGCGCGACGCCGCCAGTCGCACGGCGTCCAGGATCTTCTCGTACCCCGTACAGCGGCACAGGTTCCCGGCCAGCGCCTCGCGGATCTCCGGATCGGACGGGTTCGGCACGCGGTCCAGCAGGTCGTGCGCCTGCACGACGAGTCCGGGCGTGCAGAACCCGCACTGCACCGCCCCCGCCTCGACGAAGGCCTCCTGCACCGGGTCGAGCCGGTCACCGTCGGCCAGGCCCTCGACCGTGCGCACCTCGCGGTCCTGGACCTGCCCGGCCGCGACCAGGCACGCGCACACCGGCACGTCGTCCAGGTACACCGTGCACGAACCGCACTCACCCTGCTCGCAGGCGTTCTTCGAACCGGGCAGCCCGAGCCGCTCGCGCAGCACGAACAGCAGCGACTCGCCCTCCCACACGTCGTCGGCCTGGCGCTGCTCGCCGTTGACCGTCACGTTCACGCGCATGCCTGCTCCCCGTCCATGAGTTCCTGCCAAGCCCAGCCCAGCGTTCTGCGTGCCATCACGGCCAGCGCGTGCTTGCGGTACGCCGCCGACCCGCGCACGTCGTCGATCGGCGACGCGGCCCGCGAGACCAGCTCGCCGAACTCGCGCTTCACCGAGTCGAGCAGCGGCTTCGGGTTTTGGAAGTCCACCGCCGAGGCCAGGAACTGCTCGGCCTCGGGAGCCCGGCGCGGCGTCGGAGCCGCGGACCCGACCGCCGCGCCCACCCGGTTCTCCTGCGGGAACAGCGAGATCCCGAACGAGCACACCGCGATCACCATGGCGTTGCGGGTGCCGACCTTCGAGAACTGCTGTGGCCCCTTGGCAGGCGTCAGGTGAACGGCCACGATCAGTTCGTCCTGCTCCAGCGCGTTCCGCTTCACCCCCAGGTAGAACTCGGCGGCGGGGATCATCCGCGTGCCGCGCACGGAGGCCACCTCGATGACCGCGTCGGACGCCAGCAGCACCGGGTGCGTGTCCCCGGCGGGGGAGGCCGCGCCGAGGTTGCCGCCGACCGTGCCGCGGTTGCGGATCTGCGGCGAGCCGACCGTTCGTGCGGCCATCGCGAGGCCCGGCAGCTCGGCGCCGAGTTCCTCGATGATCCGCACGTACGGCACACCCGCGCCGACGCGCAGCCCGTCCGACCACTGCTGGAGCTCGGGGATCCGGGTGAGGTCGAGCAGGGCGGAGGGCCTGCGGTGGTCGTAGTTCAGCTCCACCATGACGTCCGTGCCGCCGGCGATCGGCACGGCATCAGGGCGCTGGGCTTTCAGCTCCAACGCCTCCGCAAGCGTTTCCGGTCGAAGGAAGTCCATCGTCAGCTACCTCGGTAGGTGGAGTAGGCGAACGGCGACAGCAGCAGCGGCACGTGGTAGTGCTGCGCCGGATCGGAGTAGTCGAAGGTGAGCACGACCTCGGGGAAGAACGGCGCGGCCTCCGCCGTGTCGAACACCAGCCGGTAGACCCCGGCTTCGAGGCCTTCACCCCAACCGGTGATCCGGCCGTCGGTGTTCGTCTCGGCGTTCGCCACTTCGGACCCGTCGCGGCGTCGCAGCGACACGGCGATGCCGGCGAACGGCCTGCCGCGTGCCGCGTCCAGCACGTGCGTGGAGATCGTCACTCGCCCTCCCATCTGGTTGTGAGCCAGTACACAGAGACACGGCTGTGTTCCTCTACGGCAGAAGTACATGAATCGCCAGGCCCCTGCACGACGAGGATTTGTGCTTTCCTACAAACACGAATGGACGAAAGTGACCTGTCATGTTGCTGCTGCGGACGTTGCTGCAGATGCCGGAACTGCGCCTGAGCCTGCACACCGGTGAGGACCAGCTCGACCGCACGGTCTCCCGCGTGTACGGAACGGAGCTGCCCGACCCCAGCCGGTACCTGTCCGGCGGGGAGCTCGTGCTGTCCGGCCTGCTCTGGCACCACGGCCCGCAGGACTCCGAGACGTTCGTCCGCTCGCTCGCCTCGGCCCGCGTCGCCGGGCTGGCCGCGTCCGAGACCGAGAACCGCGCGCTGCCTCTCGACCTCGTCGACGCCTGTGAGCGCCACCACGTGCCGTTGCTCGAAGTGCCCGTCGACCTGTCGTTCGCGACCATCACCGAACGCGTCTCGATGGAACTGGTGGGGCTCTCCCGCCACCGCCGCCTGCTCAACGTCGTCGCGGAGGGCTCCGGCCTGCCCGCGCTGCTGCTCGCCGGCAGTCACGAACTCGGCGCGTCCTGCTGGGTGCTGTCCACGGCGGGCCGCGTCGTCGCGGGCGGCGAACTGCCGGACCGCCTCACCCTGGTCAAGGAGTTCCTCCAGGCCGACCGGCTGCCGAAGACGGTCAAGGGCGTGACCCTCGTGCCCGTCTCCGAACGCGGTGGCAACCGCCTCACCAGCTGGATCCTCGTCGTTCGCGGCGCGGTCCAGCAGGAGGCCGCCACCGAGCTCGCGTCGCTCGTGGGGCTGGAGAGGCTGCGCGAGGCCCAGGGCCGTCAGATCGAGAACCGCACCGCCGCGCCCCTGGTGTCCGCGGTGCTGAGCGGCTCGGCCGACGTCGAGTCACGGCTCGCGGCAGCCGGTCTGGAACGCGCCCAGCTGCGGGTCATCAGCGCGGTGACGTCCGACCAGCGGCCCGACCTGGCGGCGGCGGTGCTGGAGGAGGCGCTGCCGCAGGCCCTCGTGACGCCCGTCGGCGACACCGTCTACGCGGTCGCCAAGGCCGGCGACTCGCTGCCCGACGACCTCCGCGAGGCGATGCGCGTGATGGAACCGGGCCTCGGCTCGTCCCGCGTGCTCGTCGGCATCAGCTCACCCGTCACGTCCCGAGGGCTCCGCGGGGCCGCTGAGGAAGCCACGCACGCGCGTCGGCTGGGGGAGCGCCGTGGCGGCCGCACGTGTGTGGTGGCGGGCGAAGAGATCGCACTGCACCAACTGCTGCTCGCGGGCGTGCCGGAGGAGTTGCGCACTTCGTTGCGACGGCGGCTCCTCGGGCCCGTGCTGGACTACGACGCCGAGCACGGGTCGGATCTCGTGGGCACGTTGAAGGTGTTCCTGGACTGTTCTGGCTCCTGGACGGCGGCAGCGGCCCGGCTGCACGTCCACGTCAACACGCTGCGGTACCGGGTGGGGCGCGTGGAGGAACTGCTCGGCGCGGACCTCGCGGAGTTCGAGGCGCGCGTGGACCTCTTCCTCGCGTTGCAGGCCGGGTAGCTTGGAACGGTGCCCGACCATCGGCCGATAGAACGAATCGCGGCCGACCTTCGTCGTGTGCGCCGGACACGGGCCGGGTTCGAACCCGGGGCGTCGGCCGCGAAGAAGATCGGTGCTCGTCAGGCCTACGACGCGCTGCTCGTGCAGGCCTGCGCGGCGCTGGAGGTCGAGCACCGGTTGCTCTCCCTGCCCGAGGGGCTGGACCGCGAGGTCGAGCGATTCAGGGTCGAGGAATGTCTGAGGCATCAGGGGTTGTCACTCTGATGGCTGATGCCACTTGAGCCTTCAGGCTGATGCTGCGGCACGTCTCCGCTTCCTACTGTTCGGGGCATGAAGACCGCCGCCTTACTCGTGGGCCTGCTGCTGGCCGGAATCACCGGCTGTGCGGTAGCGCCCAGCATCCGCGTGGTGGTCGAGGGGACGGGTACGACCGACCGGCTCACCTACACGTTCCCCGGCGAGGAGGAACGCACCCTGCGCAACCCCGACCTGCCGTTCGAGCGCATGGGCAAGCGCAAGGGCCGGGTCGTCGTGCGGCTCGAGGGCGTGCACGGCGAGCTCACCTGCAAGATCATCGTCAACGGCCGCCAGGTGCGGTCGTCGACCTCGAAAGCAGGAGCCGCGCTCACGTGCGATCACTCTATGGCCGTCTGATGAAAGCGGAGGAAAGCCCGTAGCTTCAACGTGTCGGGGAGGTACGGGTGATGAGTGACGTGCTGGCTGTCAAAGCCACTGGGGTCATCAGGGGCAGGAACGACGTACCACCGCGCTTTCGGCCACCTGCGCCGCCGCCGCACTTCGTGGGCAGGGACGCCGAGCTGGCGGGCATCAGGGCCGGGGTGACGGTGCTGCACGGCGCGGCCGGTGCGGGCAAGACCGCGCTGGCGCTCAAGTGGTTGCGGGACAGGGGATCCGGCGCCCAGCTGTACCTCGACCTGGCCGCGCACGACCTGAGCCGGGTGCTGCGGGCGTTCGGCCTCCACGCCGAACCCGCCGACGAACCGGCCGTGTTCCGCAGTCTCGTCCTGCGCCGGCAGTTCACCCTGTTGCTGGACAACGCGGACTCGGCCGAGCAGGTGACACCACTGTTGCCGGCGTCCGGCACCGTGCTCGTGACCAGTCGCCGGGAACTGGGCCTGGGGCAGGGGATCGAGGTCGGCCCGCTGCCCGACGACGGACGGCTCGGGCCGCTGCTCGATCAGTCCTATGTGGAGCTTCCTGAACGGCAGGCGCGGCTCTACCGACTTTGCGCGTGGGAGTCGGACGCGTTCGGCGTGCCGGTGGCGGCGGCGATCGCGGGGGAGTCGGAGTGCGACGTCGAGGACGCGCTGGACGACCTGGTGGAGAAGTCGTTGCTGACTGAGGTCGGCGACTACGCGTTCAGGTTCCATGACCTCGTGCGTGCCCATGCGCGCGCAAAACGTCATCAGTCGTAGGTAGGCGTCGGAGCGTTTAACGCAAGGCGCTCCGGTGAACGAACTTCCTTGCCAGTAAAGGGTTGTCCACACCGACCCGTCCCTTTCGGGAATCCGAATTGGTCATATCCTTCGCGTCATGCCGAAGGATTTCCGGGCCACGACGCTCGAACGCGCCATCGGGCGTCAGCTGGCCGGGTGGCGCGCCGAGCGCGAGCTGAGCCTCACCGAGGCCGGTCAGCGCGTGGGCTTCAGCAGCGCCAAGCTGTCCATGATGGAGAACGCGGTGCAGCCGTCGGCCCCCGTGGACGTCATGGCGCTCGGGTACGTCTACAAGGTGCCCGTCGCGGAGTGGCAGGCCGTGGTGGTGCGGGCGCAGCACGCGGAACGGGTGCGCGCGCGTTCGGCCGGCGGGCCGGACTTCGACCCGGCGGCGGACTTCGCGAACCTCGTGTTCGAGGCGACGCTGCTGCGGGTGTTCACGACGGATCTCGTGCCCGCGGTCTTCCAGCTTCCCGGGTACCTGAACGCGGTGATGCAGTCCGACGACCCGGTGCGCACGGCACGGCTGGCGATGGTGCGGGAGGCGTGGGCGTCCCGGCTGAACGGCAAGGACCCGTTGGTGGCGCACGCCGTGTTCCCGGAGGCGGTGCTGCGGCACGTGATCGGTGGGCCACGAGCCATGAAGGCGCAGTTGCTGCACCTGATGGAGACCAGCGAGCACCCGGCGGTGAGCGTGCGGGTGGTGCCGCGCGGCGCGGGGGCGTACCCGGCGATGGGGTCGCCGTTCACGTTGCTGGGGTTCCCGCACCGGCAGCACAACGACGTGGCCTACCTGGAGACGTTCATCAAGGGCGAGTACGTCGAGGAGCCGGGGCTGACGGAGGAGTGCGCGGCGCGGTTCGCGAGCCTGCAGGAGACCGCGCTCGGGGAGGGTGAGTCGCTGGAACTCATCGCGGAGGCGGCGGCTGACCTGTAGAGATGTCGGATTGCTGAGAAAACTCCGGTTCGCCGCCCAGCCGGGGAAGGATCAGGGGCACCCAATCCTCTGACAAGGAGGCGGCATGTACCGCAGATTCGGTGTCCTGCTCGCGGCGGTCCTGGGCGTCACGCTCACCGTCGCGGCGCCGGCCACCGCAGACGGTTCGAAGAGTTTCCCGACCGAGTTCGCCCTGCCCAACGGGTGGCAACCCGAAGGCATCGCGATCAGCGGCACGAAGGCCTACTTCGGGTCCCGGGCCGACGGGTCGATCTACGCGGCGGACCTGCGCACCGGCAAGGGCAAGGTGCTCGCCAAGGGGCCCGGCACGCCGTCGCTCGGTCTGAAGGTCGACGACCGCAAGCGGCTGTGGGTCGCCGGTGGTGTCGGTGGCGACGCACGGGTCTACGACACGCGGTCGGGCAAGTTGCTGGCGACGTTCCAGTTCGCGACCGCGGACACGTTCGTCAACGACGTCGTGCTGACCGAGAAGTCGGCGTGGTTCACCGACTCGCGCAAGGCGGTGCTCTACGAAGTGCCGCTGAACCTCAAACCGCACCGCACGCTCGCGCTCACCGGCGACCTCGTCGTCACCCCCGGCGCGACGAACCTCAACGGCATCGTCACCGGGCTCGACGGCGGCCTGATCGTCGTGCAGAGCAACACCGGAAAGCTGTTCCGGGCCGATCCCCGGAGCGGGAAAACAGCCGAGATCAATTTGAGCGGTCAAACACTCACCAATGGCGACGGTCTGTTGCGTGAGGGGCGGCAGTTGTACGTGGTGCAAAACCGCCTGAACAAAGTCGCGCGCTACACACTCAGCCGTGACGGCGCGACGCTCGCGGCGGAACGCACGGACGCGCGGTTCGACGTTCCCACGACGGTGGCCGCGTTCGGCAAGCGCCTCTACCTGCCGAATGCCCGGTTCAGCACGCCTCCGACACCCGAGACGACTTACAACGTTGTCGCGGTGGAGCGGCCGTAGAACGGAACGACGGAACTAGCCCGTACGGGGGTTCTCACTAGGCAAGAACCCCCGTACCGGGTGTTGCTGGACTCACTCGACTGGGTAGCCTGCGCAACGCGTAGTGCGTGTGATCGCTGTCATTGAGTAACGATGATCTCCGGCCGTAACCTGATTACAGCCGAAGGAGTTACTCAGGTAACCCGCAGCGCTAGCCGTGGGACACAGGAGACCGTGAGAGCGCTGTGAACGAGAAGAGCGGGTACACACCGACCAACTACCGGACCATTAGGTCGCGGCTGGCCGGTGTCGTGGTCGTTCCCAGCGTGGTGCTGCTGGTCATGTGGGCCGTTTTCTCCTCTTACACCCTTTTCGACGGTTTTTACATGCGGTCGGTCGCGACCGGGGTGAAGGGCGCGACGATCCCGTCCGTCGAGGCGCTCGCGGGCCTGCAGAAGGAACGCCAGCTGACCTTGGAGGTCCTCAGCAAGGCCGAGGGCGTCGACAAGGCCGGTCTGAAGCGCCAGCAGGGCGTCACGGACGAAGCGGTGCGCAAGATGAAGGACGCGCTCGCCGACCTCTCCGAGCCGCAGGACACCGTCGACCGGATCAACGCGCTGAACTCCGTGCTGGGCGAACTGCCGCAGCAGCGCGCGGGCGTCGACTCGGGGTCGGCGAACCCGCAGGCGGTCTACGACTACTACAACAGCCTCCTCGACTCGGGCGTCGCGCTGCTGTCCCGGCAGGCGCGGCTCGTGCCCGACGCGGAGGCGAGCCAGGCTGGCGTCCAGGCCATCACGATCTTCCAGACCGCGGACTGGCTCTCGCGCGCCGCCACGATCGGGTCGCGCGGGCTGCTCAACGGCACGTTCACCGCGCCCGAACGCGTCGAGTTCGCCCGGCTGACCGGCGCCTACCACTCGGGCCTCGACACCACGATCCCGTTCGCGCTGGAGCAGCCGCGCTCGCAGTACGACGCGTTGCGCGGCAGCACCGAGTACCGGACGCTGCTCGACCTCGAGGGCAAGATCGTCAACGGGGACACGGCGGTCACCGACGCGCAGTGGCGCGGGGTGGCGAGCCCCGTGCACGACAACCTCGTCGGACTCGCCGTCACGCAGGCCCGCGACGCCGCCGACCTCGGTCTCGACAAGGCCGACAGCCGCGTCGCCGCGGTGCTGATCGGCAGCCTCATCGCGCTGCTCGCGGTCGTCGTCGGCATCGTGCTGGCGTTGCGCATCTCGAACCGGCTCGTGTCGAAGGCCCTCGTCATGCGGCTGGCGTCGCTGCGGGAGGACACGCTGCGGCTCGCGCAGGAACGGCTGCCGCACATCGTGGCGCGCCTGCGCGGCGGTGAGCAGGTGGACGTGCACCGCGACATGCCGCCGCTCGACTACGGCAACGACGAGATCGGCCAGGTCGCCGACGCGTTCAACGCGGCCCAGTACACGGCCGTCGCGGCGGCGGTGAAGGAGACGCAGGCGCGCGAGGGCGTGAACCGGGTCTTCCTCGACATCGCGCACCGCAACCAGGGGCTCGTGCACCGGCAGCTCAAGATCCTCGACAAGCTGGAACGGGAAGAGGAGCACCCCGAGCAGCTCGACTCGCTCTTCCAGCTCGACCACCTGGCGACCCGCGCCCGCCGCAACGCGGAGAACCTGATCATCCTCGCCGGCGAGCAGCCCGGCAGGCAGTGGCGCAAGCCCGTGCGGCTGAGCGACGTCATCCGCTCCGCCGTCGCCGAGACCGAGCAGTACGTCCGGGTCAGGGTCAACCCGGTGCCCGACCGCGCACTGGTGGGCGTGGCCGTCGCCGACACCATCCACCTGCTCGCCGAGCTCGTCGACAACGCGACGGCGTTCTCGTCGCCCCGCTCGGAAGTGACCATCCACTCGAGCGCAGCCCAGCACGGCCTCGTCGTGGAGATCGAGGACCACGGCCTCGGCATGACGCAGGAAGAACGTCTCCAGGCCAACGCGAAGCTCTCCAACCCACCCGACTTCGAGACGATGGCGTTCCGCGGCGAGTCCCGCCTCGGGCTGTTCGTCGTCGCCCGGCTGGCCGCACGGCGGGGCATCAAGGTGGAGCTGCGCGACTCGCCCTACGGCGGCACGGTCGCGTTGTGCGTGCTTCCTCCGAACATCGTCGCCCCGCACAACACCGCGGGCGACATCACCGAGACCACGCAGATGCCGGTGCGGTCGTTCCACGACACGTACCACGGGCACACCGAGGACCACCCGAGCTTTCCCGTGAAGGTGAATCCCGAAGTGCAAGCGGCACTGAACGCGGGGCTGAACGCGCTCGTAGAACCTGGTATGAGCGCACTCGCACCCGCAGCAGACGCGTCGGTGGAGGAATCGACCCCCGCGGCACCTCCGGCCCAGGACGGGAAGGCACCCCTTCCCCGCAGGAAGAAGCGGCAGAACCTCGCGCCGCAGCTCATGCAGTCCTCGGAGGAACCGCCCCACGCCGAGCCGGTGATCGGCGACAGGTCGGCCGAGCGCACCCGTGACGGGTTCGCCGCGTTCCAGCGGGGTACCCGTGACGCCCGGCTGACCGACGACTGGAGATCAGAAGGAGCCCCCTCGTCATGAAGGACACTGCAAGCCAGCACGGCGAACTGAACTGGTTGCTGGAGGACCTGATCCAGCGAGTGGTCGGCGCCCGCCACGCGGTCGTGCTGTCGGCGGACGGACTCCTGCTCGGCCGCTCGGCCGGGCTGTCCCGCGACGACTCGGAGCACCTGTCCGCGATGGCGTCGGCGTTCCAGTCGCTCGCCCGCGGTACCGGCCGCCATTTCGGTGGTGGCGCCGTTCGGCAGACCATCGTGGAGATGGAGCACGCATACTTGTTCGTGACCGCTGCCGGTCACGGCGCCTGCCTGGCCGTGCTGGGTGAGGAGGACGCGGACATGGGCATGATCGCGTACGAGATGAACATGCTGGTCAAGCGCGTGGGAACGTACCTCTCGTCGGCTCCTCGCGCGGAGACCGCGACCGTGCCCTCGGCGCGTGAGTCTCGCTGATGACCTCGCGCGAGGACTGGTGGTACGACGAGGCCGCGGGGCCGCTGGTGCGGCCCTACGCGATGGTGCGTGGCCGCACCCGGCCGAACGCGCCTGACCTCCACCTCGTGACGCAGGTTCGCGCCTCCTCGTTTGCGTCCGACCAGACGTCGCTGACGGTCGAACATCGCGAGATCATGGCCCTGTGCGCACGCCCCCTCTCGGTCGCCGAGGTCGCTGCCTACCTCGACGTGCCGCTCGTCGTGGTGAAGGTCCTGCTGTCGGACCTCATCGAGCGGGGTGACGTGCTCGTGCAGACTTCCACCCCCAATGTTCCCGACAGGGATCTCCTGCAGGCCGTACTGGATGGTGTTCGTGGGATCTGATGGCCAGCTGATCGTGCCGACCGCGGTCAAGATCGTCATCGCGGGCGGGTTCGGCACCGGCAAGACCACGATGGTCGCGTCGGTGTCCGAGATCCCGCCGCTGCGGACCGAGGAACTGCTCACCGAGGCCGGCGTGCACGTCGACGACCTCGCGGGCATCGAGGGCAAGGACACCACCACCGTCGCCCTCGACTTCGGTCGCATCACCATCAACACCAAGGTGGTGCTGTACCTGTTCGGCACGCCCGGCCAGAACAGGTTCTGGTTCATGTGGGACGAACTGGCGACCGGCGCGATCGGCGCCGTGGTCCTGGTGGACACGCGCCGGCTCGACTCGTCGTTCCCCTCGATCGACTTCTTCGAGCACCGGCAGATCCCGTTCATCGTCGCCGTGAACTGCTTCGACGGGTCGCAGCTGTACACGGTGGACGAGGTCCGGCACGCCCTGGACCTCGACGAGCAGATCCCGGTGATCCTGTGCGACGCACGGAACCGTGAGTCGTCGAAGGCGGTGCTGGTCGAGTTGATCCAGCACTCGATGAACCGGCTGGCAGCCGTTTAGCTCAGAAACGCGGAAGGCCCGCTCCAGGGAGCGGGCCTTGTTGTCGTACTACTTCGCGTAGTTGTGGAACCCGCGCCCGGACTTCTTGCCCAGCAGGCCCGCGTCCACCATGCGCAGCAGCAACGGCGGCGGCGAGAAGAGCGGCTCCTTGAACTCGTCGTACATCGACTCGGCGATGGCCTTCGTGGTGTCGAGGCCGATCAGGTCGGTGAGGCGCAGCGGGCCCATCGGGTGCGCGCAGCCGAGCACCATGCCGTTGTCGATGTCGTCGGCCGAGGCGAAGCCGGACTCGAGCATGCGGATCGAGGAGAGCAGGTAGGGGATCAGCAGCGCGTTGACCACGAAGCCGGCGCGGTCCTGCGAGCGGATGACCTCCTTGTGCAGGGTCTGGGTCACGAACGCCTCGGCGCGGTCCTGCGTGGTGGCGCCGGTCAGCAGGGACGGCACGATCTCCACGAGCTTGAGGACGGGCACCGGGTTGAAGAAGTGCACGCCGATGACCTGCTCTGGCCGGTTCGTGGCCATGCCGAGCTTCATGATCGGGATGGACGACGTGTTGGACGCGAAGATGGCGTCCTCGTCCTTCACGACCTTGTCGAGCGTGGTGAAGACGTCGGTCTTGACCTGTTCGTTCTCGGCGACCGCCTCGACCACGAACTGCCGGTCGGCGAACTCGCCCATGTCGGTGGTGAACCGGATGCGCTTCAGCGCGCCGTCGCGGTCCTCCTCGCTGAGCTTGCCGGACTTGACGCCCCTGGCGAGCGAGGTGGCGATCCGCCCCTGCGCTGCCTCGGCCGCGCCCGCGTTGACCTCGACGACGATGACGTCGAGGCCGGCGCGTGCGCTCACTTCGGCGATTCCGGAGCCCATGAGGCCGGAACCGACGACTCCCACACGTTGAATGTCACTCACTCGACCGATCCTGCCACGAGTGGCTCGAAACGAGGTCGCGGAGCGTCTCCTGCACGGTGAACGCGTAGTCACCGACCGGCCGGTAGCCGAGACGCACGGCGGCGGACGTGTCCAGGACGAAGCCGCGGTGCCACGGGTGGAGGCCCGCTTCGGCGTGGTCCAGCAGGATCTCGTGCCACGTCCACCCGAGCGAGCGCGCGATGATCCGCGAGATCTCCAGGCCGTTCGGGGCGTCCGGGTCGGCGGCGTTCAGCACCCGTGCGCCGGGGTTCGACGCAGCCGTCTCGATCAACGCGGCCAGGTTCGCGGTGGCGGTCGGGTGGTCGACGCCCTCGCCGCGCGACGCCAGCACGACGACGCGGTTCCCGGCGAGGATCCGTTCCACGAAGTACCGCTCCAGCGGGCGTTTGTTGCCCGGACCGTGCACTTTGGACGGTCGCAGCACGGTGACCGGCAGGCCGCTGTCGAGCAGCGTCCGTTCCGCCGCGACCTTGTTCGGCCCGTATCCCTCGCGGGTGAACGGGTCCGAGTCGAGGGGCGCGAGCGTCGGCTGGTCCTCGGTGACCGGGCCGTCGAAGCGCGGCGGCTCGGAGGAGTTCGCGTGGCGGCCGTGAGAATCCGCGTACACGGCCTTGGCGGAGATCATCACGGTCGAGACGGCCTTGCGCGCCAACGGAATCAGTGTGCGCGCGTCGGCGGCCGAGTAGCAGAGGGTGTCGACGAGGAGGTCCGCGCCGTCGCCCATCGCGGCGGCCAGGGCCTCGGGATCGCCGCGGTCGACCTCACGGCCGGGGGCGTCCACGGTCCAGCCCGCCTGCCTCAGACGCCGAGCGGCGGCACGGCCGATGAGGCCCGTGCCGCCGAGGATCAACGCTCGTCTGGTCATCCGACCATCAGATCAGAGACCGAGGCCGAGGCCTTCGGTCAGGCCGCCGACGCCGTCGAGCACGTCGAGGTCGGTGACGTTGCCCAGAACGTTGCCACCCAGAACGTTGCCACCCAGAACGTCGCCGCCGAGCACGTTGCCGACGGTGCCGTCGACGACGCCGTGGACGGTGTCGTGCACGCCGCTGATCGGCGCGACGTCCGGGACGACCTCGTGGACGACGTCGGTGACGGTCGTGACGTCGGTGGTGACGGCGCCGAGCACGCCGGGCACGCCGTCGACAGAGACGACGTCGGTCACGCCGGTGACGGTGCCGAGGACGCCGTCGACGTCCGCCAGGCCGGTCGCGGTGCCGAGCACGTCGCCGGTGCCGGCGAGGCCCGTGACGCCGCCCAGGTCGGTGACGTTGCCGAGGTCGGTGACGCCACCCAGGTCGCCGAGGCCGGGGACGAGGCCGGTGATGCCGTCGAGGGTGCCCGACACGTCGCCGTGGCCGGACAGGTCGCCGACGAGGCCGTTGACGGCGCCGAGGTTCGCCAGGCCGGTGAGGGCGCTGTAGGAGGAGAGACCGTTGACGTCCGCGACCGAGACGGCGTCGAGCACCAGCGGCAGGATCTCCTGGACGTCACCGGGAGTGATGTCGCTCAGGCCGCAGGAGCCCAGGACGCCCTCGGGGTCGAGGTCGAACGCGGAGAGGGCCGCCGGGTCGTTCAGGAGGTTCAGGGCGAACTCCTGCAGCGTGGCCGGCTGGGCCTCCAGCGGCACGGCGGCCGGGGTGACCGGGGCGGTGACCTCGGGCGTGACGGGCGCGGCGGGCTGAACGGGCTGCTGCGGGGTGGCCTGCTGGATCATGGGAGTGAAGCTCCTACGGCGGGTCGGGGGATGTCTCCCGGAACGGTATTGAGATCAACATCCCCCGGCATCGGGTGCGATCCCTAGACTTCGGGCGGCCGAGGTCCTTAGGGGCCGAAGGTCACCCGTTAGGGGGAGGGGTCACTCGTTAGGGGAACCCCGCAGGCACAGAACGGCGGCACGGCCGACGAGGCCCGTGCCGCCGTTCCGAGTCCGCTCAGTCGAGCTCGGCCTCCGCCTTCGCGATCGCCGCGAACTCCTCCTCCGGAGCGTTCGCGACCAGGTGGTGCCGACTGTAGAACCAGTAGTACGCCACCGCGACGAGCACGATGCCCGCTGTCACGGCAGCGGCGACCTCGTCCACGAAGAACGTCGCGATCACGGCCGCGACGGCGAGAACGAGAGCCACGCTCGTGGTCACCACACCGCCCGGAGTCCGGTACGGCCGCGGCAGGTCCGGCGCGGTTTTGCGCAACACGATGTGCGACACCATCATCAGCACGTAGGACAGGGCGGCGCCGAACACGGCGATGTTGATGAGCCGGGCGCCACCGGTCACCGGGTCGATCGTCTTCATCGTCGTCGCGAGGACGAACCCGATCGTGCCGGGCACGATCAACGCCAGGTACGGCGTCTTGCGCTTGCCGGTCTTCGACAGCCAGCGCGGCAGGTATCCCGCGCGAGACAACGCGAACAGCTGCCGCGAGTACGCGTAGATGATCGAGAAGAACGACGCCACCAGACCCGCGAGACCGACGTAGTTCACGAGCTGCGCCAGGAACGTGTCGCCGCCGTAGGCCGCGCGAACCGCCTCGGGCAACGGGTTTCCGGACGCCTCCAGCACCTTCGAGCCCGCACCGCCGGGCGCCACGAGCAGGATCGCCGCGGCGAACACCAGCAGCACCACCATCGCGCCGATGATGCCGCGAGGCATGTCCCGCTTGGGGTCCCGCGCTTCCTCGGCGGCCAGCGGCACGCCCTCCACCGCGAGGAAGAACCAGATCGCGAACACGATCGCGCCCCACGCCCCGGTCACACCCATCGGCAGGAACGAGCCGTCGCCGATGTCGAACAGCTTGGCGGAGTCGAACTTCGGGATCATGCCCGCCACGAACGCGACCAGCGCGACGACCGCGACACCGGTGATCACGAACATCACCCGCAGCGCCTCGCCGACGCCGTAGAGGTGGATGCCGACGAACACGATGTAACAAGCGAGGTACACCGGCCAAGTGGCGTCCAGCAGACCGAGAGCCTTGACGTAGTCGCCGATGAACACCGAGATCGCCGCGGGAGCGATGGCGTACTCGATCAAGATGGCGATACCTGTCGCGTACCCGCCCAACGGGCCGAGCGCGCGCCTCGCGAAACCGTAGCCAGCACCCGCGACGGGCAGTGCTGAGGCCAGTTCGGCGAGACCGAACACCATGCACGTGTACATCGTCGCCATCAGGATCGTGGCGACCAGCATCCCGCCCCAGCCGCCCTGGGCGAGGCCGAAGTTCCACCCGGCGAAGTCGCCGGAGATCACGTACGAGACTCCCAGCCCGGCCAGCAGGACCCACCCCGCCGCGCCACGTTTGAGCTGTCGGTGCTCCAGGTAGTCGCTGCTCACCTTCTCGTACTCGACGTGCTTGGCCATATGGACTCCTAATAGTCCTTTAAGCAGTGGTTGAGGGTGGCGCTCGGCACCAGGCGGTGTCAAGATGGTGCGGCCAATGGCTCGCTGACATACCTTTGGAGGAACGCGGAGATGCTGACCGTCGAGGAGTTGCGCGAGGCCGTGGACGCCGGTGAGATCGACACCGTCCTGGTCGCGATCGTGGACATGCAGGGCCGCCTGCAGGGCAAGCGGTGCGCTGCGCAGTACTTCCTCGACGACGTTCTCGGGCACTCCGCGGAGGGCTGCAACTACCTGCTCGCCGTCGACGTCGAGATGAACCCGGTCAGCGGCTTCGAGATGTCGAGCTGGGACCGCGGGTACGGCGACTTCGTGATGAAGCCGGACATGGAGACGCTGCGTCGCGTGCCGTGGCAGGAGGGCACCGCGCTCGTCATGTGCGACGTCGTCTGGGAGAACGGCGACCCGGTCGTCGCCTCGCCGCGCCAGGTCCTGCGCAAGCAGCTCGACCGGCTCGCCGCGCTCGGACTGGACTGCTACGTCGGCACCGAGCTGGAGTTCATCCTCTTCGACGACAGCTACGAGCAGGCGTGGAACGCCGGCTACCGCAACCTCACGCCGTCCAACCAGTACAACGTCGACTACTCGTTGCTCGGTACCGCGCGCGTGGAACCGTTGCTGCGCGCCATTCGCAACGGCATGACGGGTGCCGGCCTGACCGTGGAGTCGGCCAAGGGCGAGTGCAACCCCGGCCAGCACGAGATCGCGTTCAAGTACACGACGGCGTTGCGCACGTGCGACCAGCACGCGATCTACAAGAACGGTTCCAAGGAGATCGCGTCACAGCAGGGCAAGGCGCTCACGTTCATGGCGAAGTACAACGAACGCGAGGGCAACTCCTGCCACATCCACCTCTCCTTGCGCGCCAAGGACGGTGAGCCGGTTTTCGCCGAGGGCCACGGCATGTCGAAGCTGATGAAGCACTTCCTCGCGGGCCAGCTGGCCGCGCTGCGGGAGTTCACCTACTTCCTCGCCCCGAACATCAACTCCTACAAGCGCTTCGTGCAGGGCTCGTTCGCGCCGACCGCCGTCGCGTGGGGCCGGGACAACCGCACGTGCGCGCTGCGCGTCGTCGGCCACGGGCACTCCCTGAGGTTCGAGAACCGGGTACCCGGCGGGGACGTCAACCCGTACCTCGCGGTGGCGGCGCTGATCGCGGCCGGTCTGCACGGCGTCGAGCAGGAGCTGGAACTGGAGGACGAGTTCGTCGGCAACGCCTACGCCTCGGACCGTCCGACGGTGCCGACGACGCTGCGCGAGGCCGCGGACCTGTTCGCGGCCAGCGAGATCGCGCGGTCGGCGTTCGGCAAGGACGTCGTCGACCACTACCTGAACGCGGCCAGGGTCGAGCTCGCCGCGTTCGAGGCGGCGGTCACGGACTGGGAGAAGGTACGTGGTTTTGAGCGCCTCTAGGCCACTCATCGGCATCAGCACCTACCTGGAGCGCACGCGCTTCGGGCATTGGGACGTGGAGGCCGCGGTGCTCTACCGCGGCTACCTCGACTGCGTGGTCCAGGCGGGCGGCAACCCCGTCATGCTGCCGCCGGTCGGCATCTGGAACGCCGAGACCATCGCGTTCCTGGACGGCCTGGTGATCGCCGGAGGCGCGGACATCGACCCCTCGACCTACGGCGCCGACAGGCACGAGAAGACCGGCGAGCCACGCCGTGACCGCGACGAGGCGGAGTTCGCACTCGTCGTGGCCGCGCTGAAGCTCGACCTGCCGGTGCTCGGCGTGTGCCGGGGCATGCAGGTCCTCAACGTGGCACTGGGCGGCACGCTGCACCAGCACGTCGAGGGCCACAACCCGGCGCCCGCGGTGTTCGAGCACACCGAGATCACCGTCGCGCAGGACACCGCGCTGCACCGGATCCTCGGCGGTCGAACGACCGTTCAATGTCATCACCACCAGTCGCTGGACCGGATCGCCGACGGGCTCAGGGTCACGGCGCAGGCGCCCGACGGCACGGTCGAGGCCGTCGAACTGGAGGGCGCGCGGTTCGTCGTCGGCGTGCAGTCGCACCCCGAGCAGGACATCGAGGACCTCAGGCTGTTCGAGGCACTCGTCGACGTTTCAAGGAGCGAAGCGTGACCTTCGACGTCATCAACCCGGCCACCGAGAAGGTCGTGCGGACCGTTGCGCACACCACCCTCGGCGACACGGACGCGGCGATCGGCCGGGCGCAGAAGGCGTTCGAGAGCTGGCGGGACGTCGCGCCCGGCGACCGCGCCCGGCTGCTGCGCCGGTTCGCGGAGATCGTCGACTCCCACGTCGAGGAGCTCGCGCTGCTGGAGGTCGAGAACTCCGGCCACACCATCGGCAACGCGCGGTGGGAGGCGGGCAACGTCCGCGACGTGCTGCAGTACTACTCGGCCGCACCGGAACGCCTGTTCGGCAAGCAGATCCCGGTCGCGGGCGGGCTCGACGTCACGTTCCACGAACCGCTCGGCGTCGTCGGCGTGATCGTGCCGTGGAACTTCCCGATGCCCATCGCGGGCTGGGGGTTCGCGCCCGCGCTCGCGGCCGGCAACACGGTCGTGCTCAAGCCCGCGGAGATCACGCCGCTGACCGCGATCCGGCTCGGTGAGCTCGCGCTGGAAGCGGGCCTCCCGGAGGGCGTCCTCCAGGTGCTGCCGGGCAAGGGCAGCGTCGTCGGCAACCGGTTCGTCACGCACCCGTTGGTGCGCAAGGTCGTCTTCACCGGCTCCACCGAGGTCGGCAAGCAGATCATGGCCGGCTGCGCGAACCAGGTGAAGCGGGTGACGCTGGAGCTGGGCGGCAAGTCGGCGAACATCGTCTTCGCGGACTCCGACCTGGAGAAGGCCGCCGCCACCGCGCCGTACGGGGTGTTCGACAACGCCGGGCAGGACTGCTGCGCGCGCTCGCGGATCCTCGTGCAGGCGAGCGTCTACGACCGGTTCATGGAGCTGCTGGAGCCCGCGGTCAAGGGCGTGAAGGTCGGCGAGCCCGGCGACGAGGCGACCGAGATGGGGCCGCTCATCAGCGCGGCGCACCTGCGCAAGGTCGCGTCTTACGTCCCAGACGATGCCCCGATCGCGTTCCAGGGCACCGCGCCGGACGGCCCCGGGTTCTGGTTCCCGCCGACGGTCCTCACGCCCGCCTACGACCACCCGGCGGTCACCGAGGAGATCTTCGGCCCGGTCGTCGTCGTGCTGCCGTTCACCGACGAGGCCGACGCGATCCGGATCGCCAACGACTCCGAGTACGGCCTGTCCGGTTCGATCTGGACGAACGACGTCGGCCGCGCGATCCGGGTGTCGCGGGCCGTCGAGGCCGGCAACCTCTCGGTGAACTCGCACTCGTCCGTCCGCTACTCGACGCCGTTCGGTGGCGTGAAGCAGTCCGGACTCGGCCGGGAACTCGGCCCGGACGCGCTCGACTCGTTCACCGAGGTCAAGAACGTCTTCATCGCCACCTGATTCCGGACAGACCTGAGCAACGAGGAGAACAAGAGATGGTGCAGCGACTCGAGGGCCGGGTGGCCGTCGTGACGGGTGGCGGCAGCGGGATCGGACTCGCGACCGCGCGCAGGTTCGCCGACGAGGGCGCGAAGGTCGTCATCGCCGATCTCGACCCGGCGTCGGGCAAGGCCGCCGCGGACGAGGTCGGCGGGCTGTTCGTCCAGGTCGACGTGACCGACGAGGAACAGGTCAAAGCCCTCTTCCAGACCACTGTGGACACTTACGGCAAGCTGGACATCGCGTTCAACAACGCCGGTATCTCGCCGCCCGACGACGACTCGATCCTCACCACGGGCCTCGAGGCGTGGGAACGCGTGCAGAAGGTGAACCTCACGTCGGTTTATTTGTGTTGCAAGTACGCCATTCCGCACATGCAGGCGAACGGCAAGGGTTCCATCATCAACACGGCGTCGTTCGTGGCGACCATGGGCGCGGCGACGTCGCAGATCTCCTACACGGCGTCGAAGGGTGGCGTGCTCGCGATGTCGCGTGAGCTCGGCGTGCAGTTCGCGCGTGAGGGCATCCGCGTCAACGCCCTGTCTCCCGGCCCGGTCAACACGCCGCTGTTGCAGGAGCTGTTCGCGAAGGACCCGGAGCGGGCCGCACGGCGTCTCGTCCACGTACCGCTCGGTCGGTTCGCCGAACCTGAGGAAATCGCCGCGGCGGTCGCGTTCCTGGCGTCCGACGACTCGTCGTTCATGACCGCGTCGAACTTCCTCGTGGACGGCGGCATCGCCGGCGCGTACGTGACACCGCTCTAGTCGTGACGGAGCACGCGCAGGACGCGTTGTTCCGCCCGGTGCGGGCGGGCAACGCGTTCGAGGAGACCGTCGAACGGCTCATGCAGTCCATCCGGCTCGGCGTCGTCGCGCCGGGTGAGCGGCTGCCGTCCGAACGGGAACTGGCCACCCGGCTCGGCGTGAGCCGGGTGACCGTGCGCGAGGCCATCAGGTCGTTGCAGGAGAACCATTTCGTGGAGTCCCGAAGGGGACGGTACGGCGGCACGTTCGTCAACGAGGTGCTGCCGAAGTCCGCGCCCGCCAAGGAGTTCGGCGACCTCCACGACGTGCTCACGCTGCGCAGGGTGCTCGAGACCGGTGCGGCGGAGACGGCGGCGGGACGGTCGCTGGGGCCCGCCGAACGGCGTGGGCTGCGCGCTCGCCTGGAGGAAGCGTCCACTTCAACACTCGCGGAATACCGGCGCAAGGACTCACGGCTGCACCTCGCGATCGCCGAGGCCACCGGGTCCGCGGCGCTGACCGCCGCCGTCGCCGAATCGCGGATGCGCGCCAACGAGCTGCTGGACCACATCCCGCTGCTCGAACCGAACCTCGCGCACTCCAACGCCCAGCACGAGCGCGTCATCGCCTCCATTTTGGACGGAGACCCGGCCGCGGCGCGCCGGGCGATGGCCGAACACCTCGACGGCACCGCGTCGTTGTTGCGGGGTTTCTTGGTCTGACCGGTCAGACTCCTGCGGTTGCAGCAGTGGGAGCGCTACCAGAAACAGTGCGGGCGATGTGAAAACGTTTACAGGTTCAAATGTCCCGTTGTCATGCGAATTCCGCATGACACAAGGCTTGGCCTGAGCCTTGCGGACAGTTACCGTCCGAATACCTCGGGGACTTGCAGCGCGAGGAGCTGTTGATGCCAGGGTTGCGCAAGGTGTTTCGCGACGCCATGGGCCGGGTGCACTCACTCCGTGTTCTGTCCGCCGCGGGCATGGTGAGTCTCACGAACTTCAAGATGTCCGTGGAGGCGCTGAGAGAGGTCAAGGTCTGGGGGCCGAACGTCACGGCGCTGCGCCGTTCCGTCCGGCTGAATCCCGACGGCGTCGCGATCGTCGACGACCGCGGCTCGGTGACGTACCGGCAACTCGACCGTCGTTCCAACGCGATCGCCCAGGGCCTGCGCTCGCTCGGTGTGCAGCACATGCACGTCGTCGCGCTGATGTGCCGCAACCACCGCGGCATGGTCGAGTCCCTGCTGGCGTGCGCGAAGCTCGGCGTGCGCGTGCTGCTGGTGAACACCGGCTTCGGCGCGCCGGTCGTCATGGACCTCCTGCAACGTGAACGCGCGTCCCTCGTCATTCACGACGAGGAGTTCACGCCGCTGTTCCACCAACTGCCGCCGTCGATCCCGCGCTGGCTCTCGTGGTCGCGCGACGGACTGGACCGTCGCACGCCGACACTCGACCAACTGGTCGCCAAGGCGCCGCGCGGCGAACTGGAACCGCCGCGCGAACCGGGTGTCGTGATCCAGCTGACGTCCGGCACGACCGGCACGCCCAAGGGCACGGCCCGCGAGATCAAGTCGGTGCTCACCGCGTCGGACTTCCTCGACCGCATCCCGATGCGCTCGGGCGAGTCGACGTTCATCGCCGCGCCGATCTTCCACTCCGTCGGCTACTCGCACCTGACGCTCGCGATGTCGCTCGGGTCGCGTGCGGTGCTGCACCGCCGGTTCGACCCGCGCAAGACGCTGTGGTCGGTGCAGGGCCAGCGCTGCACCACGCTCGTGCTCGTGCCGACGATGCTGCAGCGGATCATGGAACTCGACCGGCACGTGCTCGACTCGTTCGACCTGTCGCACCTGAGCATCGTGTTCTCCTCCGGCGCGCCGATCTCGCCCGACCTGGTGGAGCGCACCCAGGCCGTCCTGGGCCCGGTTCTCTACAACCTCTACGGCTCAACGGAAGTCGCCGTCGCCACCGTCGCCACGCCGGAGGACCTCGAGGCCGCTCCGTCCAGCGTCGGACTGCCGCCGCACAACTGCGTGGTGCGCGTCTACGACGAGCAGGGCAACCGGGTCACGCGGTCGTTCGTGACGGGCAAGATCTACGTGCGCGGCTCGCTGACCGTCGACCTGTACACCGACGGCTCGCAGAAGGAGTCCATCGACGGGCTCGTCGCGACCGGCGACCTCGGGCACTTCGATCCCAGCGGCCGGCTGTACTTCGACGGCCGCGAGGACGACATGATCGTGTCCGGCGGCGAGAACGTGTACCCGGTCGAGGTCGAGAACCTGCTCATGACGCACTACCGGGTGCGCGACGCGGCGGTGCTCGGCGTGCCCGATCCCGAGTACGGGCAACGGTTGCGCGCGTTCGTGGTGCCGGTGGCGGGGACGCGGATCGACGTGCGGGAGCTGCGCGAGTTCGTGCGCACCCGGCTGGCGCGGCACAAGGTGCCGCGTGAGGTCGTGGTCGTGCCGCAGCTGCCGCGCAACGCGACCGGGAAGGTGTTGCGGCGTCAGCTGCTGGCGATCCGGCTCGGGCCGCAGCCCCACTAGGGCACGAGGGCGGAACGCACGCCACAGCAGAACGAGGGGGATTATTCAGGCTGTGGCGCGCGTTCCTGGTCTTGGGGAGCGCCCGGCCCGCGCCGATCGTCGGGGATTCGGTTCGGCACGGCCCGGGCGCTCGGTCGGTCACCGCTCGAAGCGGTCGCCCCGGTCGCCCCGGTCGCCGAACGGACCGCGCTGGTCGAAGCGGTCGTTGCCGCGGTCCCCGCGGTCGGGTCCGCGCTCACCCCGGTCGTACATCCGCACGTGGCCAGGGCCGCCGCGGTCGTCGAAGCGGTTGGCCGCCACGGCTCCCACGATGCAGCCGCCGAGGACGAGCCCCAGCAGGCCCACCGCGACCAGCTGGGTGGCGCGGTGGCGCACGAAACGCCTGCCGCGGCCAGGGGCCGCCGGTACCGCGGTCACCGGCACGGCGGCGGGAGGTGGTGGTGGTCCCGCTGGTGCCTCCGCGGACGTGGCCGACGCCTGCGCCGCGGGTTCCGCCGGTGCTGCCGCCGGCTCGGCCGGTGCCGGGGCCGGCAGTTCGGCGGTCGGGTGCTGACCGGGCGTGGCCGGTGCTTCGGCCGGCAGCGGGGTCGTCGCCTGGTCCGGTGCAGGCTGATCTGGTGGAGGCTGGGCGGCCTGCGGTTCGTCGCGTGACGGCTCCCGAGGTGGAGGCGTCTGTCCCTGCTCGCTCATGTCCTCAACGATGCGCCGCTCGACTGAGCTGGGGCTGACAGCCACCTGTTCGTTTCCTGAAGGCCGGAAGGATCGCGCCGGGAGTTCATCACGGGCCTGGAACCAGCGAAAACGTGCCGCTGGTCGGCGAAGGTCGCGCCGAAGTGCTCGTCGTCGAGGACACCGCTCCACAGGAAGTGCAGCGTCGTGCGCGTGCCGTTGCGGGCATCGCGGCGGGCGTAGTGGTCGCGCAGATCGGCGTAGAGCAGGCGCAGTTCGTCCCGGTTGGACTCGGTGAGGCGGACCGGGCATTCGACGACCAGGTCGGACATGTCGGTGCTCCATTCGGCGGGCCGGGAGACAACAGAGTGCTCGCCCCGGGTCCTTGGTCGCATCCGAAAAAACACTCAGAAGCGTGTACGTAGGTGTCGCGCCGAGAATCCGCTTGCACGGACCGGCTTCAATCGGAGGCATGGAACTCGTACCTCTGCGCAAGGAGTTCGCCGCCGCGATGGCCGCGGCCCGGCCGAACGACGACGAGGTCGACCGGTTCACCGGTACCCACCAGACGTTCACGCTGGAGGATTACGAGGCGTACATCGAGCGCACGCTGAACGATCCGAACCGCTACACCCGCGCGATAACCGAGGACGGCGAGTTCCTCGGCGAGGTCGTTCTCACCATCAATCCGCACAACCGGTCGGCGGGCCTCCGGATCGCGATGTGGGACGGCTTCGGCAAGGGATACGGCACCGCCGCTCTCCGGCACGTCCTGGACCACGCGTTCGGCGAGCGGAACCTCCACCGGGTCGATCTGGAGGTGTACGACTTCAACGACCGGGCCATCCACGTGTACGAGAAACTGGGCTTCCGCGAGGAGGGCCGGTTGAGGGACGCCCTGCTCTGGGACGGCGTCTTCCACGACGCGATCGTCATGTCCATCTTGAGCACCGATAACATCTGATCCGAACACCCCAATACATCGAACTAGGAGTCACCGTGTCCGAGTCGCGCCCAGCAGTCGCCCAGAACCCGCCGCGCGTGGTGGTTCCGGCTGGGACGACGGCGGGCACGGCCGTGCGCGAAGCCGGCCTGCCGGGCAAGGGGTCCGACGCGATCGTCGTCGTGCGCGACGCCGAGGGCCACCTGCGCGACCTGTCGTGGACCCCGCAGGTCGACGTCGAGGTCGAGGCCGTAGCCGCCGACACCGAGGACGGCCGCAGCGTCGTCCGCCACTCCGCCGCGCACGTGCTGGCGCAGGCCGTGCAGCAGCAGTTCCCCGACGCCAAGCTCGGCATCGGCCCGCCCGTGAAGGACGGCTTCTACTACGACTTCCAGGTCGAGAAGCCCTTCACGCCCGAGGACCTGCAGGCGCTCGAGAAGCGCATGAAGCAGATCATCAAGTCCTCGCAGCGGTTCTCGCGCCGGGTCGTCGAGTCGATCGACTCCGCGAAGGCCGAGCTCGCGTCGGAGCCGTTCAAGCTGGAGCTCGTCGACATCAAGAGCGACGTCGACACCAGTGAGGTCATGGAGGTCGGCGGCGGCGAGCTGACGATCTACGACAACGTCGACCCGCGTTCGGGTGAGCAGGTCTGGGGCGACCTGTGCCGCGGCCCGCACGTGCCGACCACCAAGCACATCCCGGCGTTCAAGCTGACCCGCGTGGCCGCCGCGTACTGGCGCGGCAACGAGAACAACCCGCAGCTGCAGCGCATCTACGGCACCGCGTGGGAGTCGCAGGAGGCTCAGGACGCGTACCTGGAGCGCCTGGCCGAGGCCGAGCGCCGCGACCACCGCAAGCTCGGTGTGGAGCTCGACCTGTTCTCGTTCCCGGACGAGATCGGTTCCGGCCTCGCGGTGTTCCACCCCAAGGGCGGCATCATCCGCAAGGCGATGGAGGACTACTCCCGCCAGCGGCACACCGAGGCGGGGTACGAGTTCGTCTACTCGCCCCACATCACCAAGGGCAAGCTGTTCGAGGTCTCCGGTCACCTGGACTGGTACAAGGACGGCATGTACCCGGCGATGCACCTCGACGCCGAGTTCAACGAGGACGGCACGGTTCGCAAGCCCGGCCAGGACTACTACCTGAAGCCGATGAACTGCCCGTTCCACGACCTGATCTTCAAGTCGCGCGGCCGTTCCTACCGCGAGTTGCCGCTGCGCATGTTCGAGTTCGGCTCGGTGTACCGCTACGAGAAGTCCGGTGTGGTGCACGGCCTGACCCGCGTGCGCGGCATGACGCAGGACGACGCGCACATCTTCTGCGCGCGCGACCAGGTCCGCGACGAGCTGAAGTCGCTGCTGACGTTCGTGCTGGACCTGCTGCGCGACTACGGCCTCGACGACTTCTACCTCGAGCTGTCGACCAAGAACCCGGAGAAGTTCGTCGGCCCGGACGACATCTGGGAGGAGGCGACGGCGACGCTCGCCTCCGTGGCCGAGGAGTCCGGCCTGGAGCTCGTGCCCGACCCCGGCGGCGCCGCGTTCTACGGCCCGAAGATCTCCGTGCAGGCGCGCGACGCCCTGGGCCGCACCTGGCAGATGTCGACGATCCAGCTCGACTTCATGCTGCCGGAGAAGTTCGAACTGGAGTACACCGGCCCGGACGGCTCGCGCCAGCGCCCGGTCATGATCCACCGCGCCCTGTTCGGCACGGTCGAGCGCTTCTTCGGCGTGCTGACCGAGCACTACGCGGGCGCGTTCCCGGCGTGGCTCGCGCCGGTGCAGGTCATGGGCATCCCGGTGACGGCGGAGAACGCCGACCACCTGTTCGCGGTGCGCGAGGTCCTCAAGAAGCAGGGCATCCGGGTCGACGTCGACGCCTCGGACGACCGCATGCAGAAGAAGATCCGCAACCACACCATGCAGAAGGTGCCGTTCATGCTCCTGGCCGGCGCCAAGGACGTGGAGGCGAACGCGGTGTCGTTCCGGTTCCGCGACGGCACGCAGATCAACGGCGTGCCGGTGGAGCGGGCCGTCGAGCAGATCGTCGAGTGGGTGCAGCGCCGTGAGAACGCCTCGCCCACGGCGGAACTGCTCTCGTGACGCCTGAGTACTCCTCACAGGACGGTGTGGGGGTCCCGGACGCGTTGCAGCGTCTGTGGACCCCGCACCGCCTGTCGTACGTGCAGGGCGCGGGCAAGGCCGACGGCGACGAGCCCGCCGGCTGCCCGTTCTGCCGCGTGGTCGAACTGTCCGACGAGGACGGTCTGATCATCGCGCGCGGGGCGGAGGTCTTCGCGCTGCTGAACCTGTACCCGTACAACCCCGGCCACCTGATGGTGCTGCCGTACCGGCACGTGGCGGACTACACCGAGCTGACGGCGCCGGAGGTGGCCGAGCTGGCCGCGTTCACGCAGAGGGCCATGAAGGTCGCGCGGCACGTGGCGTCGCCGCACGGGTTCAACATCGGCATGAACCAGGGTGTCGTCGCCGGCGCCGGGATCGCCGCCCACCTGCACCAGCACGTGGTGCCGCGGTGGGGCGGGGACGCGAACTTCATGCCGGTCATCGGGCACACCAAGGTGCTGCCGCAGCTGCTGGGGGAGACCCGTCAGCTGCTGGCGGACGGCTGGAAGGCCGTCGGCTGATCGTTTAACGGTGCTTATCTGTTGACTTTCGATAGGTCACAGGCGACAGTACAGCCATGCCTCGACTGTTGCTGCCCTTGATCGGTTGTGTCCTGCTCGCCGCGCTCGGCGTCGGCGCACTCCTCTACGCCCAGCACGACGACGCTCCCGGTCTCGGGCTCATCGCGTTCGTGCTGATTTTCGGTGCCATCGGTCTGGGTGTTCGCGCGGTATTGCGCGCTAAACGGGGCGTTTAGTCGGCGTGCCCATGATTGAAAGCCGTACTAATTCTTGGACAAAAGAGTGACAAAAACCACTCGCGTTGTCCGAGTCGGACAATCAAGCGTGTTTCCACGCCGTGAGGAATAGCTTTCGGTTACGTCTTTCGGGTGCATTTCTCCAGTCGAACGAGACGTAACACCAGCACAAAGCGATTCCAGGTAGGTGAGATCACCCACCTGGAGGTGTCAACTGCGAGTCAAGTCCCCGCCTATGGCCGATCGTCTCACCGTGTGCGAATGGTTACGGTGCGAACATGACCGCACCTGAGCGTTCGCGATTAGCGAGAGAGCGGCTTTCGCGTGAACTACGCCGGTTGCGCACCGAGGCGAAGATGACCGGCACGGCCACCGCCCGTGCCACCGGGATGAGCCAGTCAAAGCTGTCGAAGATCGAGAACGGCATGCTGCTCCCGTCCGTGACGGACGTGGAGCGTCTCGTGGCGGAACTGGCCGCCGCGAGAGAGACGCGCATCGAACTGGTCGAACTCGCCAAGTCGCTGCACGCGGAGGCGGAAACCCGTCGTGTCGTGCTGCACCGAGGAGCGCACCGCCACCAGCAGACGATAAGCCGCGTGGAGGCGCGGGCCGCGACGTCGAGGTTCTTCCAGGTCAACCTGGTGCCCGCGCTGTTGCAGTCCGAGCCCTACCTGCGGACCGTGCTGGGGACGATGCCGCACTCCGAGCAGGAGGCCGCGGTGGCCGCCCTGCGCACCCGCCGTTCCCGGATGGACGACCTGGCGAAGCAGTTCGTGTTCGTGCTCTCCGAAGCCGCACTCCGGTGGCGGATGGGCTCGGCCGAGCTGATGGCGGAACAGGTGGAACACCTGGCCGCGATCCAGCGCCGCCCGAACGTCCGCCTCGGCGTGGTGCCGTGGTCGGCCGACGCGAACGTCGTCGCCCTGCACGGGTTCCACATCTACGACGAGCGAGTGGTGACGGTCAGCGTGCTGACCGGCAACGCCACCATCACCGACCCGTTGGACGTGAGGGAGTACCTCGCGTTGTTCGGGCGGCTGGAGCGGCTGGCGGTGCGAGGGGAGGAGTTGCAGGGGTTGCTCAAGCGCATCGCCGAGGACCACCGCCGGCTCGGGTAGTTCGCCGCAGCCGGGAGAGGGGTTCTGGGGAGGATCCGAGGAGAGGGGTTGGGCGGGCTGTTCGCGGGTGCCGGGTGCACCTGCCGGTCCGCCTCCCGGCTTCGCTGGAAGCGGGGCTTGGGCGGGTTGCTGTCTCGCGGCTTCGCCGCAAGCGGGGTTTGTACGGGCTGCCGCCTACCGGCCGTCGCAAGCAGGGCTCCCGCAGGCTGCGCCTCCCGGCTTCACCGCAAGCAGGGGCTCGCACGGGGTGCCGCCCACCGGCTTCACCGGAAGCAGGGCTCGCACGGCTGCCGCCTCCCGGCCGCCGCCATCTCAGCTCTCACGCCCGCCCGCACGCGCAACTCCCGGACGTCCCACCCGGCCGAGTCCGCACCGCGGCTCTCCACCCGCCCGCACCGCCCCGCCTCACCCGCGAGCGGTGCGTTTCACCAGTCCAGCTAGGCTGCGAACTGCCATGCTGAACATCTTCGCTCGCGCGTCCGTCTCGCGCGTCACCGATCCGATCGGGGCGTGGCTGCTGGCGCGTGGCCTCACGCCCAACGCCGTGACCGTGGTCGGCACGATCGGTGCCGTCGCGAGTGCGCTGTGGTTCATCCCCCGCGGGCAGCTGTTCCTGGGCTGTGCGCTGGTGACGTTCTTCGTGCTCCTCGACCTCATCGACGGCGCCATGGCGAGAGCGCAGGGGCCGACGAGGTTCGGGGCCGTGCTCGACGCCACCTGTGACCGCATCGCGGACGGGGCGTTGTTCGCGGCGCTCACCTGGTACGCCTTCGACACCGGCAACCGGTGGACGGCGGCGGCCGGGTTCATCTGCCTGGTGGCCTCGCAGGTCATCTCCTACGTCAAGGCTCGTGCCGACGCTTCCGGGC
Organism: Streptomyces sp. ID05-26A; assembly: GCF_033794685.1. Lineage (NCBI taxonomy): Bacteria > Bacillati > Actinomycetota > Actinomycetes > Kitasatosporales > Streptomycetaceae > Streptomyces > Streptomyces sp. ID05-26A. The sequence continues at coordinate 149,214 of NZ_JARAYZ010000007.1, read as the reverse complement.
TCAACGCGGACGGTGGCCTGGCCGAGCGGGCCGAGCGGTTCATCGTCGCGTTGATCGGGGCCGGGGTGCAGGGGCTGGGTGTGCCGTACCTGATGGACATCTCCCTGTGGCTGCTCGCGGCGATGACGGTCGTGACGGTGCTGCAGCGCATCCTCGCCGTCGCGAAGTCGGCGCGGGAAGAGGCCGCGTGAACCTCGCGACCCTCGGGTACAGCGCCGGGTGGCGGCTGATCCGCCTGCTGCCGGAGTCGTGGGCGCGCGGGTTGTTCCAGGCCGGCGCCGACTACGCGGTCAAGCGCGGGGGCGCGAGCATCGAGCAGTTGCGCACGAACCTGAAGCGGGTCGTGCCGCGGGCCGGTGAGGACGAGCTCGACGAACTGGTGCGCGACTCGCTGCGGTCGTACGCGCGGTACTGGTGCGAGGCGTTCCGCCTGCCGTCGATGGATCTCGAAGCGGCGTACGAGAAGTGCGACTCGCAGGTGTCCGGCGTGGAGAACCTGGACGCGGCGCTCGCGAACGGCACCGGCGCGGTCGTCGCCCTGCCGCACAGCGGCAACTGGGACATGGCGGGCGTCTGGCTGGTCGGCCACTCCGGCACCTTCACGACGGTCGCCGAGCGGCTCAAGCCCGAGTCGCTGTACCGCAAGTTCGTGGAGTTCCGCGAGACGCTCGGCTTCGAGGTGCTGCCGCTCAACGGCGGCGACCGTCCACCGGCGACTGTGCTGGCCGAACGCCTGCGCGCCAACAAGGTCGTGTGCCTGCTGGCGGACCGGGACCTGACGTCGTCGGGTGTGCCCGTGACGTTCTTCGGCGAGCAGACCCTGATGCCCGCGGGTCCCGCGCACCTGGCGTCGACGACGGGCGCCGCGCTGCTGCCGGTCGGCTGCTGGTTCACCGCGGACGGCTGGCACTTCCGCATCCACCCGCCGATCAAGGTGAGCACCGTCCAGGCCGCCACGCAGGCCGTCGCGGACGTGTTCGCCGCCGACATCGCCGCGCACCCGGCCGACTGGCACATGCTGCAGAAGCTCTGGCTCGCCGACCTGCCGGAGAGCCGCCGCGCCGCCCTGGCCAGGAGGCTCGCGCGGTGAAGATCGGCATCGTCTGCCCGTACTCGCTCGACGTGCCGGGGGGAGTGCAGGCGCACGTCGTGGACCTCGCGCGCGCCCTCATCGGCCTCGGGCACGACGTGAACGTCTTCGCGCCGGCCGACGACGACCAGGCGCTGCCGTCGTTCGTCACGTCCGCGGGCCGCGCCGTCGCCATTCCCTACAACGGTTCCGTGGCACGCCTGAGCTTCGGCCCCGTCTCGTACGCGCGGGTCCGCCGCTGGACCGACGAGCACCAGTTCGACGTCCTGCACCTGCACGAACCGACGGCGCCCTCCCTGTCGTTCCTGGCCCTGGTGGTCGCGGACGGCCCGATCGTCGTCACCTTCCACACCTCGACGCCGCGCTCCAAGATCCTCTCGGCGTTCCAGCCCGTGCTGCAGCCGTTCCTGGAGAAGGTCACCGCCCGCATCGCCGTCTCCGCGCTCGCGCGGCGCGTCCAGGTCGAGCACCTCGGCGGTGACGCGGTGGAGATCCCGAACGGCGTCGACGTCGACTTCTTCGCCTCCGCGTCCACTTTGGACGGCTACCCGCGCGCGGGCGGCACGATCGGGTTCGTCGGCCGCTACGACGAACCGCGCAAGGGCATGCCGATCCTGTGGGAGGCGTTCGGCCTGATCGCCGACGAGTTCCCGGACGTGCGCCTGCTCGTCGTGGGCCGCGGCGAGACCCCGTTCGAGGGCCCCCACGCCGACCGCGTCGACCTGCTGGGCCAGGTCAGCGACGAGGACAAGGCCCGGATGCTGCGCTCGCTCGACGTCTACGTCGCCCCGAACACCGGCGGCGAGTCGTTCGGCATCATCCTGACCGAGGCCATGTCCGCCGGCACCGCCGTGGTGGCGAGCGACCTCGACGCGTTCCGCCGCGTGCTGGACGACGGCAAGGCGGGCGCGCTGTTCCCGGTCGGCGACGCTGCCGCCCTGGCTGACGCGTTGCGTTCGGTGCTGCGCGACTCGGCCCTGCGCGCCGAGTACGTCGACATCGGCTCCCAGCGGGTGCAGGCCTTCGACTGGTCCGTCGTCGCGAGCCAGGTGCTGCGCGTCTACGAGACCGCCATCGCCGCCGACCCGCGCCGGGTGACCGAGGCATGACCACCGCGCTCGTCATCTTCGTCCTGGCTTTCCTGCTGTCCGCCTGGGTCCTCTCGATCGCGAACCGCCTGGACCGCCTGCACGTCCGCACCGACGCGGCCTGGGCGGCGCTCGACGCCGCACTGGCGCGCCGGGCCGTCGTGGTCCGCGCCCTGCTGGACCCCGCGCTCTCCGCCGCCGCGTCCCGCGCCGAGTCCGCCTCCCGCGCCGACCGCGAACAGGCCGAGAACGAACTCTCCGGCCTGCTCGGCGCCCTGGACCGCTCGGCCGTGGCCCAGGCACTGGCTTTCGAGCTCGCCGACGCCGAGGAACGCGTGGTGCTCGCCCGCCGCGTCCACAACGACGCCGTCCGCGACACGCTCCTCCTGCGCCGCCGCAGGGTCGTCCGCTGGCTCCGCCTGGCCGGCACCGCCCCGCAGCCGTCGTACTTCGAGATCGCCGAACCCGCGGCCCCGTCCGACGCGGTGATGCTCAAGCCCCGCCCGTCCGCACGGGTCGTCCTCACCGACGCCGAGGGCCGCGTGCTGCTGTTCCACGGCTTCGACCCCGCCCGCCCCCAGGAATCCTTCTGGTTCACCGTCGGCGGCGGCGTCGAGGAGGGCGAGGAACTGCGCGACGCGGCCGTCCGCGAGGCGTTCGAGGAGACCGGCCTCAAGCTCGCGCCGGAGCAGCTGGTCGGCCCGATCTGGCGCCGCCGCGCGGTGTTCAGCTTCGACGGCGAGACGTTCGACGCGGAGGAGTGGTTCTTCTACGCCTCCGTCGACGGCGACCTGACCATCGACACCTCGGGGTTCAACGACGTCGAGGAGACCAGCATCTCGGGCCACCGCTGGTGGAGCGCCGAGGAGCTGGAGTCCACAGAGGACACGGTGTACCCGGTGCAGCTGGCCGAACTCCTGCCCGCGCTCACCCAGGACTGGGACGGTCGGACTCGGCCTGTGCGCTGACCTCGCGCCAGTGTTCGAGCTTCGCACGGGTGGAGCGCACGTCGGGGTGGTGCTCGCCGAGGACCCGGAGCTGGTCTGCCAGCAGGGCCTCGAACGCGTCCACGGCAGCCGCGTGGCGGCCTGAGAGTCCCAGGTGCTGGGCGAGGCTCCACCGGTTCAGCAGCGTGCGCTGGTGGTCCGGGCCCAGTACCCGGATCTGGTCCTCCAGCAACGTCTTCAGCCGGTCCGCCGCGCTGTCGGCGTCGCCGGCGGCGGCCAGGACGGCGGCGAGGCCGTAACGCGCGTCCAGGGTCCGTTCGTCCTCGGGACCCGCGGTGCGTTCCAGGTCCCGCACCAGCAGCTCGAACGACTCCGCCGCGCGGCCGTGGTCCCCTGTTTTCGCCTGTGCGTAAGCGAGGTTGTGCCGGGTGGTCAACGTGACCGCGTCGTCCGGGCCGAGCACCCGCACCTGGTAGAAGCAGAGGTCCCGCAACGCCTCGGCCGCGCCGGCCCGGTCACCCGACTCGCCGATCCAGTGGGCCAGGTTGTTGCGGACCCTCAGCGTTTCGCGGTGGTCCGGCCCGAACACCCGCGTCACGTCCACGAGCAGGCTCTCGTACGCCCGGAGCGCTCCGGCCGCGTCGCCTCCCTCACCACGCCAGGCGGCGGCGTTGTTGCGGCTGAGCAAGGTGTCGAGGTGATCGGGCCCCAGGCTCGCCGACGCGGTGGCCCGGAGCGCGTCGAAGTACCGCGCGGCCTCCGCGTGGTGGCCGGACTCGCCGAGGCTCCGCCCCGCGCGGAACAGCAGGAAATGAGCGCCCGGGCTCCACAGGTGGGCGCCACCGGCATCGGCGAGCGCCTGGGCGTTGGCCCGCAACACCTGACCCCGCAACGGATCCGTGACGCCGTCCGGCCACGCCTGCGCCAGTGCGTCCGCCGCGGCCCTGACCACCACCCCGACCCGTTCGCCGGACAAGGCCTCACGGGTGGCGCGCTGCACGAGCGAATGCACCCGCACCTCGCGTGAACCCTCGCTGAAGCTGACCAGGCTCAGCCGGTGCAGGCAGCTCAGCCCGTCGCGCGCCCCGAACTCGTCCACGCCGAGGAAGTCGAGCATCACCCGCGTGGTGAAGACCGCGAGCGGGATTCCGTTGGGGTCCAGCAGGCTCGCCACGTCGAGCAGCGGCCGCACCACCCCGGTCCGCGCGAGCCGGTCGGCCTGCTCGACCGCCAGCGACCAGGTCGCGGCACTGGGATCGCGCCGCTGCGGCAGAAGAGCGCGGTACTCCGCGCAGGACATGTGGTCGTCCAGCATGTTCGCCGCGGCCTGGGCCAGCGCCACCGGCAGCCCGCCGAGCTCACGCACCAGGCCGTCGTCGTCGAGCAGTTCGGGGCGGTCGGCCAGAGCCGTGCGCAGGTAGGCGATTCCCTCGGCCTCGGTGAACGTCTCGACGTCGACCAACGTCCGCTGGTGCCCGCGCAGCACGGCGTCGCGGCGCAACGTCGTCACCACGACCTGGCCGGTGGACGGCGGCCACAGTTCGTCGAGGTCGGCGGGCGCCCTCAGGTCGTCCAGCACCACGAGCCACGGTTCGTGCCTGCCCGCCAGCCATTCCAGCAACGCCCGTGCGCCTCGCTCGGGATCCTCGATGCCGAACAGCTTCGCGGCCACGTCGGCGTACCCGGCGACGATCGCTTCACGCGAGCTGGCCGTCACCCACACCAGCAGGTCGACCTCACCGGCGGCCCACCGCTGTTCGGCGTGGTCGGCGGCGAGCTGGCTCTTGCCCACCCCGGGCAGCCCGGACAGCACCGTCACCGGTGCGGTGAGGTCGACGGACCGGCGCTGGAACGCGGCCGCGCGCGGAGGTACCAGACCGCACCGCAGCGGAAGGTTCGCCCGCTGCGGTGCGGCGTGGTGGTGGAAGTCGCCGGTGAAGGCGCCGACCTGCAGAACCATCCCGCTCACGGCGCCGTGCACGGTGTTCTCCACGGACTGCGTGGACAGGTCGGCGTCGTCAGGCATCAAGAACCATTATCACCACTACACAGCGGAGATGATCGAAGACCCGTAGGCGTCCCGCGTCTTGTCCTTCTCGTCGTGCATCAGGTAGAGCGCGAAGTTGTCGACACCGATCTCCTTGAGCTCCTGCAACCGCTCGACGTGCGCCGACTCCGGTCCGACGAGGCAGAACCGGTCCACGATCGCGTCCGGCACGAAGTCCGTGGAACGGTTGCCCGCCTTGCCGTGGTGGGCGTAGTCGTAGCCCTCGCGGTCCTTGATGTAGTCGGTCAGGGTCTTGGGCACCGCGCCCGAGTCCCCGTACCGCGCCACGAGGTCCGCGACGTGGTTGCCGACCATGCCGCCGAACCACCGCAGCTGGTCGCGCTGGTGCGTCAGGTCCGTGCCGACGTAGGCCGGTGCCGCCACGCACATCGTGATCGCCGACGGGTCACGTCCGGCGGCCACCGCGGCCTCGCGGACCGAGCCGATCGTCCAGCGGGCGATGTCCGGGTCGGCGGTCTGCAGTATGAAGCCGTCGGCCTGCTCGCCGACCATCTTCAACGCCTTGGGACCGTACGCGGCCATCCACATCTCGAGCTTTCCGTTGCGCACCCACGGGATCTGCACCGCCGTGCCGTGGTGCTCGACCTCCCGTCCCTCCGCCAGCTCCTTGATGACGTGCATCGCTTCGCCCAAAGTCGCCAGGGAGGCGGGCTTCTGGCCGATCACGCGCCGGGCCGAGTCGCCCCGGCCGATGCCGCAGACCGTGCGGTTGCCGAACATGTCGTTCAGCGTCGCGAACAGCGAGGCGGTCACGGACCAGTCGCGGGTGGACGGGTTCGTGACCATCGGGCCGATGACCAGGTCGCGGGTGGCGGCCAGCACCTGCGAGTAGATGACGAACGGCTCCTGCCACAGCACGCAGGAGTCGAACGTCCAGCCGTAGCGGAAGCCGCAGTCCTCGGCGGCGCGGAGGCCCTCCACCACGTCCCGCGCCGGCGGGTCGGTCTGCAGCACTACACCGAAGTCCACGGGTGACCGCCTTTCTCAGACGAGGTACTGGTTGAGGTCGCGGGACACGAAACGGCCGTGGCCCGTCGAACCGTGGTACGCGCCGTCCGCGATCACCTTGCGGCCGCGGGAGAACACGGTGTCGACCTTGCCGGTGACCTCGAAGCCCTCGTAGGCCGAGTAGTCCACGGCCATGTGGTGGGTCTCCGCGGAGATCGTCTGCGTGGCCGACGGGTCGTAGACCACCACGTCCGCGTCGGCTCCCGGTGCGATCACGCCCTTGCGCGGGTACATGCCGAACATCCGCGCGGGAGTCGTGGAGACGATCTCGACCCAGCGTTCGCGGGTGATCTCGCCCTTCACGACGCCCTGGTGCAGCAGGTCGACGCGGTGCTCGACGCCGGGCATGCCGTTGGGGATCTTGGAGAAGTCGCCGACGCCGAGCTGCTTCTGGTCCTTGAAGCAGAACGGGCAGTGGTCGGTGCTCACGACCGAGAGGTCGTTGGTCCGCAGACCTCGCCACAGCGACGACTGGTGTTCCTTGGGCCGCAACGGAGGCGAGGCCACGTACTTGGCGCCCTCGAAGCCGGGCTTGGCCAGGTCCTCCAGCGACAGGTAGAGGTACTGCGGGCACGTCTCGGCGAACACGTTCTGGCCCGTGTCCCGCGCGGCCGTCACGGCGTCGAGTGCCTGCGATGCCGACAGGTGCACGATGTAGAGCGGCGAACCGGTCACCTTCGCGAGCTGGATCGCGCGCGAGGTCGCCTCGCCCTCCAGCTCCGGCGGCCGGGTCAGGCCGTGCTGCACCGGGTCGCCCAGGCCCGAGGCCAGCGCCTGCGCGACGAGTTGGTCGATCGCGATGCCGTTCTCCGCGTGCATCATGATCGTGGCGCCGGTCTCGCGCGCCTTCTGCATGGCGCGCAGGATCTCGCCGTCCGTCGCGTAGAAGACGCCGGGGTAGGCCATGAACATCTTGAAGCTGTTCACGCCCGCCGCGATGCACGAGTCCATCTCCTTGAGCGACTCGTCGGTCACGTCGGAGATGATCATGTGGAAGCCGTAGTCGACGGCGCAGTTGCCGTCGGCCTTGGTGTGCCACTTGTCCAGAGTGGACAGGAGTGAGGAGCCCTTGGGCTGCACGGCGAAGTCGACGATCGTGGTGGTGCCGCCCCACGCCGCCGCGGTCGTGCCCGTCTCGAACGTGTCGGCGGACTGGGTGCCGCCGAACGGCATCTCCATGTGCGTGTGCGCGTCGATGCCGCCCGGGATCACGTACTTCCCGGCCGCGTCGATCACCTCGTCGGCCTGCACCTCGAACCCCGGCGTCACCAGGGCGGCGATGTGCTCGCCCTGGATCAGCACGTCGGCGGCGTGCGAACCGGTCGCGTTGATGACCAGGCCGTTGCGGATCAGAGTGCTCACGGGGTCACCAGGCCCTCGTAGGTGTCGGGGCGGCGGTCGCGGTAGAACGCCCACGTGTCGCGGACCTCGGTCAGCAGGTCGAGGTCGAGGTCGCGCACGACGAGCTCCTCCTCGGTGTCCGAGGCCGCGTCACCGACGAGCTGGCCGCGCGGCGAGACGAAGTACGTCTGGCCGTAGAAGTCGTTGTCACCCAACGGTTCCACGCCGACCCGGTTGATCGCGCCGACGAAGTACTCGTTCGCGACGGCCGCGGCGGGCTGCTCCAGCTTCCACAGGTACTCGCTCAACGACCTGCTGGTCGCCGACGGGTTGAACACGATCTTCGCACCGGCCAGTCCGAGAGCACGCCAGCCCTCGGGGAAGTGGCGCTCATAGCAGATGTAGACGCCGATCCGGCCGACCGCGGTGTCGAAGACGGGATAACCGAGGTTGCCGGGCTTGAAGTAGAACTTCTCCCAGAACCCCTTCACCTGCGGGATGTGGTTCTTGCGGTACTTGCCGAGGTACGTGCCGTCCGCGTCGATCACGGCCGCGGTGTTGTAGTAGACGCCGGGCTGTTCGACCTCGTACATCGGCACGATCAGCACGATGTTGTTCTGCGCGGCCACTTCCTGCATCAGCGCCGTCGTCGGGCCGTCCGGGATCGCCTCGGTGTAGGAGTAGTAGTCCGCGTCCTGGATCTGGCAGAAGTACGGGCCGTAGAAGAGTTCCTGGAGGCAGAGCACCTGTGCGCCCTGGGATGCGGCAGCGCGGATGTGCTCGACCGCGTTCGCGATCATCGACTCCTTGTCGCCCGTCCACTTCTGCTGGACGAGCGCCGCCCGGATGATGTTGCTCACCTGGTCGTCTCCTTTGCCGAGTTGTCCTTCAGAGCCAGGAAGACCAGGAAGCCGGCCGCGAAGCCGACGACCCAGTTGTAGTCGTAGAGGGGCTTGAGGAACGGGATCAGTCCGCCCTCGGGGAACGGCCCGCCGTGGGCGCCGCCGACCGCGAGCACCGAACCCACGAGCGTCGCCAGGACGGCGCGCCAGTTCCAGCCGCCGTTGAACCAGTACGCGCCCTTGCCGTCCATGTAGAGGTCGGCGAGTTCCAGCCGGGTCTTCTTGATGACCCAGTACCCGGCGACGAAGACGCCGGCCACCGAGGCCAGCAGGCCGCCGTAGAACCCGAGCCACGCGAAGATGTAGATGTTCGGGTCGGAGATCAGCCGCCACGGCTGGATCACGATGCCGATGACACCGGTGATCAGGCCGCCGACCGCGAACGTGATCTTGCGCGGGAAGGCGTTCGAGAAGTCGTAGGACGGGCTGACGACGTTCGCCGCGAGGTTCGCCGAGATCGTGGCCAGCACCAGCGAGACCAGCGCGATGACCACCAGGAACGTGTTGTCGAAGCGCGACGCGAGTTCCGCCGGGTCCCAGATCGGCTCGCCGTACAACGCCTGTGCGCCCGACGTCGTCAGGATCGCCACGATCGCGATGAACGACATCGTGGTCGGCAGGCCGAGGATCTGTCCGGTGACCTGTTTCTTCTGACTACCGCCGAACCGCGTGAAGTCCGGCATGTTGAGGCTGAGCGTCGACCAGAACGCGATCATGCCCATCAGCGCGGGGAAGAAGACCTTCCAGAAGTCCGGGCCCCAGCCCAGCGTGCTGCCCTGGTCGAGGATCGGCCCGAAACCGCCCGCCTTCACCAGCACGTAGCCCAGCAGGATCAGGAACCCGACGCTCACCAGCGGCGCCGTCCAGTTCTCGAACCGCCGGATCGCCTCCATGCCACGCCAGATCACCAGCATCTGCACGACCCAGAAACCGAAGAAGCACAACCACAACGTCCACGGCTGGCCGCCGATCGACGACGCCTTGGTCCACCCGTCACCGGTCAGCCGGCCGATGATCACGTGCAGCGCCTTGCCGCCGACCCACGTCTGGATGCCGAACCAGGCGCAGGCGATGAACGCGCGCAGCAACGCCACCAGGTTCGCGCCGCGGATGCCGTAGAAAGCCCGGGCGAACACCGGGAACGGGATGCCGTACTTCGTGCCCGCGTGACTGTTGAGGAGCATGGGGACCAGCACGATCAGGTTGCCGAGCGTGATCGTCAGGAACGCCTGCACCCAGTCCATGCCGATCGCGATCAACGACGCCGCGAGCGTGTAACTGGGGATGTTGTGCGCCATGCCCATCCACAGCGCGAAGAAGTTGTAGGTCGACCATGTCCGCTTCTCGACGGGCACGGGGGCGAGTTCGGGGTTGAAGAACCTGCTGTTCTCGATGGGACCTGTGTCGCTCAGTTCGACGCGGCCATCAGGTGTGACCTGGGGCGGTGAGGACTCGACTGCCATCGTTCAACCCCCTGTTACGCTGCTGAAACAACGCCAACCCGGTCGGATTCCATCCCGGAATCCTGGGTCCGCCGCCGCAGGTGTGGCAGTGTCAGAGTGTCCACTCTTGTCATGATCGGCGCACATTGTGTTCCGCCGGGGCCAGGGGGATGTCACGGCGGGCCTTGCGAGCGGCGGGTGCGGGCCTGGTGGGAGCGCCGGGAACGCACGGCGCGGTGGCGACGACTACCGGGTGAACCTCGACCCGCCGGTGCCGTGCGGGACCGATCGGCGGGTGCTGCCGGAGTTCATCGGGCAGCGACCTTGAGCCGCACCACGGCCGTGCCCGCCTTGCGGTCGTGCCACGTCCGCGTGCCGCGCAGGTCCAGAGCCTCCACCACCGACAGCACCAGCAACACGAATCCGCCCACCAGCAGGAACGAGCCCACGGACGCGGTGCCGATGTGCTCGCCGACGACCACCCACGGCTGCTGCCAGCCGAGGCCCGCCATCAACGCGGGCTCCCGCCAGCCCAGACCGGTCAGCACGAGCACGACACCCGTGCCGGGCAGTGCGGTCGTGATGAGCGTGCGGGCCAGGACCCGTCTGAGGTTCAGGCCGGACGCGGGGCCCACGACCCGCAGCCCCGTGAGGGCCTTGCCGAGGGTGTTCAGCCGGAGCAGCAGAGCGTCGTACACCACCGCGCAGAGCACCACCAGCACGGGCTCGTGGACCAACGGCCACGCCACGACCAGCACCAGGAGCCAGTCGAGCACACGGGCGATCAGCCGACGAACGAGCATGATTCACGCTAAGCGGCGGAAGTGCGTCATAAGTGGTCAGTTCATGGTCAGTTGACGGGCGAACTCCGCGACCCACCTGCCGTTGTCGCGCCTGACCGAACGCGAGGTCAGCCCGTCGCCCGCGAACGCCTCGATCTCGGTGGGCGTGAGCGGCCACGGTGGACCGTCCGGATCGGGCCCTTCGTCCCGCGCCACGGCGAGGACCAGCAGCGTCGAGCCGGTCAGTGACGAGACCCTCTTGGTCGCCTCGGCGTGCAGGCCCACGGGCAGCGCCTGCACCGTCATGTTCTCCACGACGAGGTCGAACGCGCGGTGCCACTCGGCGGGCGGGTCCAGCAGGTCGGCGACGACGTAGGAGACGGAGGACGACGGGTGGCGCTGCTGAACGGACCTGACCGCGGTGGGGGAGATGTCGAACGCGGTCACGTCGTATCCCAGCGAGGCCAGGAACTCCGCGTCGCGGCCGTAGCCGCAGCCCACGACGAGCGCGCGCTGACCGGTGCCGTCGACGCCTTCGGCCCACTCGACGAGGTGTGGTTGCGGATGGGGAACGTCCCAGGGGACGGACGCGGTGCCGGCGACCGCCGCCGCGTAGAGGTTCTCGAACCATCCGGTCGGATTGGCCGCCTGCATGCGGCGAGCGTCGTCATCAGCGGACATGACGACAGCCTTTCAGGTCACCGCGCGGCGCGCGCCTGAGTTGCGTATTCCACCAGGCCGTCGTCCGCGGGCCAGCCGATCTGTGCGCTGATCGCCGTCTTGTTCTCGCTCCAGGACCTCTGCGCCGCCGCCTGGACGGCCGGGTCGCCGCCGGTGAACTTCGCCCCCAGCTCGTCCCACTGCCGCGCGAGGTCGACGACGCGCGGGTCGGTCGGGGGAGTGCCGTCGGCCAGGTGCTGACGCAGTTGCCTGACCAGTTCCAGCCAGGACGCCTTCAACGCCTCCACGGCCTGCGGGCCCATCACCGCCGCACGCGATCGGAGGTCACCCAACTGGTCGGCGGTGAAGTAGCTCTCGTGCACGGACATCAGCTCCGAAGTGGACAGAAGGGACTCGGTGGTGTGCCCGTCGAGCAACGCGGTGAGCCGCGAACGCAGTGCTTCGACCCGTTTTGCTTGCGCGGTCAAGGAAGCCGGCTGGGCCTCGAAGAGCGGGCGCAGTGAGTCCGAACGGGACAGTGCCGATCGGACCTCTTCCAGGGAAAGACCGAGCTGGCGCAACGATCTCACCTGATAGAGGCGGCGGACGTCGTCCGGTGTGTACCGACGGTGACCGGACGGCGTGCGCTCGGAGGCGGCGACCAGTCCGATCTCGTCGTGGTGGTGCAGTGTGCGGACCGTCAGTCCACTCGCTTTGGCCAGGTCACCGATGCTCCAGCGGGTCACACCACGACCGCAGGACCTCCCGTGGCGTGAGGTTCAAGCCCTGAACACCCGATCGAGCGGGTTAATTCGCGAACCGAATGCGCCGATGAAATCGAAGATCGGTCCCCAAACCAGATTGAGGAAAACTGTGTCTCGTTCCGGACTGTTCCGTGCCGCCGCTCTGCTCGCCGCCAGCGCCGCCCCGCTCCTCGCGGGTTCCGCCAGCGCCGCGGAGCTCCCCCAGCTGGGCGCCGGCGTTCCCGAGGTCGGCGCGGACAAGCTGATCAGCGACGCCACCCAGCACGCCAACCCGCTCGAGCAGGCCGGCGGCGTCCAGCTGCCGCACGTCGGCGCGCCCGTCGCCTCCGACCTGCCGGTTCCCGCGCTTCCGGCCGTCCCGGGCGCGCAGGAGCGCACCATCCCGGCGCCCGTCGTCCCGCAGCTCGGCACCCTCCCGACCCTGCCGCACACCCAGGACCTGACCGGCAACGCGCACGTCGGCGACCTGCAGGCCCCGGCTCTGCAGGACCTGCCGACCAACGGCGTCGTGCCGAACCCGGCCGTTCTCTCGGGCGTTCACCCGACGATCAACGGCTGAGTTCCCACGTCGAAAATGGGCCCGTGCGCGCTCACGGGCCCATTTCGTGCACCAGCAGGGCGACGTACAGCGAGAGCACGGACTCCGGGTCCTCCAGCGAGACGCCGAGCACCTGTTCGATTCGCCCCAGCTGCTGGTAGTAGGCGGTGCGCGAGAGGTGGGCCGCCGCGGCCGCCGCCGACTTGTTGCCGCCGTTCTCGCACAGGCCCCGCAGCAGTTCGACCAGCCGGGAGCCCTGCGCCGAGTCCCGCGCCAGCAACGGCCCGAGCTCGCGGTCCGCGAACGCCCGCACCCGTTCGTCCTCGCGCAGCAGGTGCAGCAGGCCGCGCAGCCGCACGTCGTCGAGCCGGTGGTAGAGCTGGGATCCCGGTGCCCGCAACGCCGCCCCGGCCACGTGCGCGGCCTCGCCGAGTGAGCGCCGAACGTCCGTTGTGGACGTCACGGTCGTGCCGACGGCGATGACGACGGAGGACGCCGCCGTCCGGTGGACCTCGCGCGCGACCTTGCGCAGAACCCCTTCCACGCCGATGGTGATCGGCACTGACAGCAGCGCACGGACCGAGGTGTCGTCCACGACGCCGACCAGCGCCGCGACCGTGACCCGCCGGGCCGCCAGTGCCGTCGCTTCGGCGAGATCACGCAGAACCTCCTGCGTGGCCAGCGTCTGTCCCTGCAGCACGGACACCGGCCGGACCGCCACGCCTATCAGCTGCCGTCGTTCCAGCGGCACCCCCAGCGCGGCCGCCCGCGCGCCCAGGTCCGGCGACTGCGGCGACTGACCGAGCAGCTGGGCCAGCAACGTCCGGTGCGTCTGCCGTTCCAGCGACTCCCGGTCGCGCGCCACGAGCCGGTGCACGGCCAACGCCGACGCGGCGCGTTCGGCCACCACGACGTGCCGGTGCGGTGGTGGTTCGGGGGAGACCAGCACGAGTCGGCCCCAGTCCGCGCCGCGCGCCCCGACGATCGTGATCAACCAGCCGGACGCGGTGTCGTAGGCGGTCCGCTCGGACACCGTGACCGCGCGGGAGCGGGCGGCCCAGTCGTCCAGCAGCGCCGCGGGATCGTGCCCGGCCGCGTCGTAGGCGAGCACGTCGTGGCCGAGCGTCTCCAGCACGACCGCGAGGCCGGACGTCCGTGCCACCTCGCGCAGCACCTCGGACGGTTCGGCGCCCGCGACCGTGAGCGCCGTGAACGTCTCGTGCACCTGCTCGGCGGCCCGCAGCTCGGCGAGCTGGGCGTCCACGATCAGCCCCACGACCGCCTCGGTCACGGCGACGTACTTGGTCTCCTCGGAAAGCGTGACCAGTGGCAACCCGTGCCGTTCGGCCTCGGTGACCAGCGCGGCGGGCACGTCGTCGCGCCACCTCCGGCCGAGCTCGACGATCAGCCCGGCACACCCCACGGCGGCCAGTTCCTCGACGTAGCGGGCCAGACCGGACTCGGGCAGCATCACGCCGGTCGTGAGCACCAGCTCGCCTCCGCGCAGCAACGGCGCGATGTCTGCGATCTCCGCCACATGCACCCATCGCACGCGTCGGGACAGACCGGCGGACCCCGCCACCAAACGGGGTCGTCCCTGCCTGATCACAGGCAGAGCGACGACTTCGGCGACCGTCGGATACATGGACACAACGTAATGCCAACCAGCCGATCCGGGTACAGGTTGTGCATGGCGGCGAACCCAAGACCCCACCAGACTCCGAGGTCAGGCATAGACCCCTGGAGGACGTGATGGCCCACAAGGAGCTGCTGGCACGACACCGCGCGGTGATGCCGAAGTGGCTGGCTCTTTACTACGACGAGCCCATCGAGATCGCGAGCGCGAGCGGGCGTCGCGTGACCGACGCCGAGGGCACGACCTACCTGGACTTCTTCGCTGGCATCCTGACCAACGCCATCGGCTACGACGTCGCGGAGATCAGCGACGCGATCCGGTCGCAGGTCGACACGGGCGTGTTCCACAGCTCGACGCTGTACCTGATCAAGAACCAGATCGAGCTCGCGGAGAAGATCGCCGAGCTGTCCGGCATCCCGGACGCCAAGGTCTTCTTCACCAACTCCGGCACCGAGGCCAACGAGACCGCGCTGATGCTCGCCACCCAGGCGCGCCGCAGTGAGCAGGTCCTGGCCCTGCGCAACAGCTACCACGGCCGTGCGTTCGCCACGATCGCCATCACGGGCAACCGCGGCTGGTCGGCGTCCGCGCTGTCGCCGATCAAGGTCAGCTGGGTGCACGGCGGCTACCGCTACCGCAGCCCGTTCAAGGCGCTGGACGACAAGGACTACATCAAGGCGTGCGTCGAGGACCTGCGCGAGATCATCGAGACCACCACGTCCGGTGACGTCGCGTGCATGATCGCCGAGCCGATCCAGGGCGTCGGCGGCTTCACCTCGCCTCCCGACGGCCTGTTCCGCGCGTTCAAGGACGTGCTGGACGAGTACGGCATCCTCTTCATCTCCGACGAGGTGCAGACCGGCTGGGGTCGCACCGGCGAGCACTTCTGGGGCATCCAGGCGCACGACGTCG
This sequence comes from Streptomyces sp. ID05-26A, assembly GCF_033794685.1. Taxonomy (NCBI): domain Bacteria; kingdom Bacillati; phylum Actinomycetota; class Actinomycetes; order Kitasatosporales; family Streptomycetaceae; genus Streptomyces; species Streptomyces sp. ID05-26A. The sequence goes on along the minus strand of NZ_JARAYZ010000007.1, from coordinate 134,036 downwards.
TGCCGGACGCGATGACGTTCGCCAAGGGCCTCGGCAACGGTCTGGCGATCGGCGGCGTGGTGGCGCGCGGCGACCTGATGGACACGATCAACGCGAACTCGATCTCGACGTTCGGCGGCAACCCGATCTCCACGGCCGGCGCGCTCGCCACCCTCGACTACCTGCTCGGCCACGACCTGCAGGCCAACGCGGCCAAGCTCGGTTCGCGGCTGCTCGGGGGCCTGCGCGAACTCGCCGAGAAGCACCCGGTGATCGGGGACGTGCGCGGCAAGGGCCTGATGGTCGGCGTCGAGTTCGTCGGTCCGGAGGGTGAGCCGAACGCCGGTGCCGCGGCGACCGTGCTGGCCGAGTCGAAGGCGCTCGGGCTGCTCGTCGGCAAGGGCGGCCTGTACGGCAACGTGATCCGGCTGGCCCCGCCGATGACCGTGACCGAGGACGAACTCGAAGAGGCTCTGGGAATTCTGGCGCAGGCGGTGCAGCGAGCATGATCAACGCCCGGAGTTGGATCAAACACCGCATCAACGGCAAGCCCTGGGACGACGCCCCGGAACGGCTCGGCGACGTCTACGACCCGACGACCGGCAAGGTCGCGCAACAGGTCGCCCTGGCCTCGGTGTCCGAAGTGGACTCCGCCGTGAACGCCGCCGCGGAAGCGTTTGCGTCCTGGCGCAACGCGTCCCTGGCCCAGCGCTCGACGGTGCTGTTCAAGTTCCGCGAGCTGTTCAACGAACGCAAGGACGACCTCGCGAAGATCGTCTCGGCGGAGCACGGCAAGGTCGTGTCCGACGCGGGCGGTGAGATCCAGCGCGCGCTGGAGTCCGTCGAGTACGCGTGCGGCATCCCGACCCTGCTCAAGGGCGGCTTCAGCGAGAACGCGTCGACCCGCGTCGACGTCTACTCGATCCAGCAGCCGGTGGGCGTGGTCGGCGTGATCTCGCCGTTCAACTTCCCTGCCATGGTCCCGCTGTGGTTCGTGCCCACCGCAATCGCTTGCGGCAACACCGTGGTGCTGAAACCGTCCGAAAAGGACCCGTCGGCGTCGAACTTCATCGCCGAGCTGTTCGCCGAGGCCGGACTCCCGGACGGCGTCCTGAACGTCGTGCACGGCGACAAGGTGGCCGTCGACCGGCTCCTGGAACACCCGGCGGTGAAGGCGATCTCGTTCGTCGGCTCCACCCCGATCGCCCGCTACGTCTACGAGACCGGCACCGCGCACGGCAAGCGGGTGCAGGCGCTCGGCGGCGCCAAGAACCACATGGTCGTCCTCCCCGACGCCGACCTCGACCTGGCCGCGGACGCCGCGGTGTCCGCCGGGTTCGGCTCGGCGGGCGAGCGGTGCATGGCGATCTCGGTCGTCGTCGCGGTCGGCGAGGTCGGTGACTCCCTGGTCGACCGGATCAAGTCGCGGATCGCCGACGTGAAGGTCGGTTCCAGCTCGTCGTGCGAGATGGGACCACTCGTCACCGGCGTGCACCGCGACAAGGTCACGTCCTATTTGGACGCCGGGGTGACCGCGGGTGCCGTGCTCGCGGTCGACGGCCGCGACCACCCGATCGACGGCGACGACGGCGGGTTCTGGCTCGGCCCGACGCTGTTCGACCACGTCGGCACGGACATGACGATCTACACCGACGAGATCTTCGGCCCGGTCCTCTCGGTCGTCCGCTGCGGCACGTACGAGGAAGCCGTCGAGATGGTGAACTCGAACCGGTACGGCAACGGCACCGCGATCTTCACCAACGACGGCGGCGCGGCCCGCCGGTTCCAGAACGAGATCGAGGTCGGCATGGTCGGCGTGAACGTGCCGATCCCCGTGCCGGTGGCCTACTACTCGTTCGGTGGCTGGAAGGAATCGCTGTTCGGTGACGCGCATGCGTACGGGCCGCACGGCGTGCACTTCTTCACCCGCTCGAAGGTCGTCACCTCGCGCTGGCTCGACCCGTCGCACGGTGGCGTGAACCTCGGGTTCCCGCAGAACACGTAGAGGCCTGCTCGCTCATCGGTCCGTCTTCGCAAGCGAAGATGGACCGATGAGTTTTGTGGAGAGGGTCCAGCGGGCGATCCGGCTGACCGAGGAGCTCAACCTGCTGCGGTACGCCGACCAGGAGGCGATCCGCGCGGCGTGGAGCGAGCTCACGGGCCAGGCCGTCGACGAGAAGTTCCACCTCATCCCGCCCGTCTACTCCGACCACGGCGTCAACATCCGGGTGGGACGCAACGTCTTCGTCAACCAGGGCTGCCGCTTCAACGACATCGGCGGGATCGAGATCGGTGACGACGTGATGCTCGGTCCGAACGTCAGCCTGATCAGCTCCGGCCACCCGGTCGAGCCGGAGAGGCGCCGCACCGGCATCACCGCGGCGCCGATCCGGATCGGGCGCAACGTCTGGATCGGCGCCTCCGCGCTCGTCGTGCAGGGCGTGACGATCGGCGAGGACGCCGTCGTCGCGGCCGGAGCCGTGGTCACCCGCGACGTCCCCGCACGGACCCTCGTGGCCGGCGTACCGGCGGCGGTCATCCGGGAGATCGGCTGAGTCACCTCCCCGCGCGTGCCGCCAACGCCTCCGGCAGCGGGTCGTACCGGGAGAAGTGGCGCGTGAACGTGCCCGTGCCCGACGTCAGCGACCGCAGCTCGATCGCGTACCGCAGCAGCTCCGACGACGGCACCTCGGCGCGGATCACCGTGCGCCCGCCCTCGTCCGCCTCGGTCCCGAGCACCCGCCCGCGCCGTCCGGACAGATCACCGAGCACCGTGCCCAGGTGCTCGTCGGGCAGCCGGATCAAGACCTCGTCCATCGGCTCCAGCAGCTGGGTGCGCGCGGTCGAGGCGGCCTCCTTCAACGCCAGCGCGCCCGCGGTCTGGAACGCCGCGTCCGACGAGTCGACGGAGTGCGCCTTGCCGTCGACGAGCGTCACGCGGACGTCCACCACCGGGGTGCCGTCGTTGAGGCCTCGTTCCAGCTGCGCGCGGACGCCCTTCTCCACGGACGGGATGAACTGGTGGGGGATCGAGCCGCCGACGATCTTGTCCACGAACTCGAAGCCGGAGCCGCGGGGGAGCGGTTCGACCACGATGTCGCACACGGCGTACTGGCCGTGACCTCCAGATTGCTTGACGTGCCGGCCGTGGCCCTTCGCCGGTCCGGCAAAGGTTTCGCGGAACGGCACCCTCACCGGTTCGGTGTCGATCTCCGCGCCGCCTGCCCGCAGTCGGGCCAGCACGACGTCGGCGTGCGCCTCGCCCATGCACCACAGGACCATCTGGTGGGTCTCGGCGTTGCGGTCCAGGCGCAGGGTCGGGTCGCTCGCCACCAGGCGGTTCATGTTCCGCGCCAGGTTGTCCTCGTCGCTGCGTGTGCGGGGCACGACGGCGATGGGCAGCAACGGTTCCGGCATGTCCCACGGCGCCATGAGCAACGGTTGCTCGGGCGCGGACACGGTGTCACCGGTCTCGGCGGTGGTGAGCTTGGTGAGGGCGCACAGGTCACCGGCCACGCAGTACGGCACCTCGCGCAGGGTCGAACCCAGCGGCGAGTAGATGTGGGCGACGCGTTCGTCGGCGTCGTGGTCCTCGTGGCCGCGGTCGGCCATGCCGTGACCGGAGACGTGCACGGGGCGCTCGGGGCGCAGGGTGCCGGAGAAGACGCGGACCAGCGACACGCGGCCGACGTAGGAGTCCACGGCGGTGCGGACCACCTCGGCGACGAGTGGCCCGTCCGGGTCGGCGGCCATGCGGGGCTGCGGGATGCCCTCGACGGACGTCACGTCGGGAACCTGGTGCTCCAGCGGTGACGGGAACGCGCGCGCGATGCCGTCCATCAACTCCGTGAGTCCCATGCCGGTCGCGGCGCACACGGGCATCACGGGGTGGAACGAACCGCGCGAGACGGCGGTCTCCAGGTCGGCGATCAGGGTGTCCTGGTCGATCTCCTCGCCGGACAGGTAGCGGTCCATGAGGGTCTCGTCCTCGCTCTCGGCGATGATCCCCTCGATCAACGCCGCGCGCTCGTCCGGGTAGTCGTCACCGGACGTCAGCAGCCCGACGAGAGAGTCGCCCTCCTGCATGTACAACGGCACGACGCCCGCGCCGAACGCCGCCTGGCACTCGATGACCTCGTTGCCGAAGTTCGCACGGTGGTGGTCGGTGCGTGTGATGACCACGGCGCGAGGCATGCCGACGACGGCGCACTCCTCCCACAACGCGATGGTGGCCGCGTCGACGCCCTCGAAGGCGTTGACAACAAAAAGGGCCGCGTCCGCGGCCCGTAAACCTGCCCTGAGCTCACCCACGAAGTCGACGTAACCGGGGGTGTCGATCAGGTTGATCTTGATGTCCCCGTGCTGGATCGGGGCCACCGCCAGGCCGACCGATCGTTGTTGTCGCACGGCGGCAGGGTCGTGGTCGCAGACCGTGGTGCCCTCGGTGACCGATCCCGCGCGGGTCAGGACACCGGTGGCGGCGAGCAGGGCTTCGGTGAGCGTCGTCTTGCCCGCGCCGGACGGGCCCACGAGCACGACGTTGCGGACCTTGGCCGGGTCGTCCACAGCGACCGCGCCTGCCGATGTGCCGTTGTCGGAGTGCTTGCTTCCCATGGCGACCTCCGTCAAGTCGTAGTGTTCGATCTCACACCCGTTGACGTCCCGGGACAACCCCCGGTCGCCCGATCGGCATGCGAAGACGATTCACGACCTGGGTGGAGTGACACGTGTCACGACCTGCGGTTGATCGGAAAGTGGCCTTCTGAATCGCGGCGTCAGTGGCTTAGGGGAAGGGGCCACACCGGTCGTACCGTGAATTCACCAAGACTTCCCCTCTCGAAAGGGTGCCCCGGTGAGCACTGATCAGGTCACGGGCACTGCCCGCGTCAAGCGCGGCATGGCCGAGATGCTCAAGGGCGGCGTGATCATGGACGTGGTCGACGCCACCCAGGCGAAGATCGCGGAGGACGCGGGCGCCGTCGCCGTCATGGCCCTCGAGCGCGTGCCCGCCGACATCCGCTCCCAGGGCGGCGTCGCGCGCATGAGCGACCCCGACCTGATCGACGGGATCATCGACGCCGTCTCCATCCCGGTCATGGCGAAGGCCCGCATCGGCCACTTCGTCGAGGCCCAGGTCCTCGCGTCGCTCGGTGTCGACTACATCGACGAGTCCGAGGTGCTGACCCCGGCCGACTACGCGAACCACATCGACAAGTGGGCCTTCACGGTCCCCTTCGTCTGCGGTGCCACGAACCTGGGCGAGGCCCTGCGCCGCATCACCGAGGGCGCGGCCATGATCCGCTCCAAGGGCGAGGCCGGCACCGGTGACGTCTCGAACGCCACCACGCACATGCGCAAGATCCGCCAGGAGATCCGCCGCCTGCAGAACCTCCCCGAGGACGAGCTCTACGTTGCCGCCAAGGAGCTCCAGGCGCCGTACGAGCTGGTCAAGGAGATCGCGCAGAACGGCAAGCTCCCCGTCGTGCTGTTCACCGCCGGTGGCATCGCGACCCCGGCCGACGCCGCGATGATGATGCAGCTCGGCGCCGAGGGCGTGTTCGTCGGTTCCGGCATCTTCAAGTCCGGCAACCCGGCCCAGCGCGCCGAGGCCATCGTGAAGGCCACCACCTTCCACGACGACCCCGACGTCATCGCCAAGGTCTCGCGCGGCCTGGGCGAGGCCATGGTCGGCATCAACGTGGACGAGATCCCGGAGCCGCACCGCCTGGCCGAGCGCGGCTGGTAAGCCTGAACTGCGCGAAGTCCCCCTGCCGGAACGCCTGCGGCAGGGGGACTTCGTCGTCGTGCCGGGCTCAGATCGAGAACGTGTGGGTCAGGCAGTAGGTCGTGGAGGTCTCCGGGTACGCCAGCGCGAGCGCGAGCCGCTCGTCCTGCCCGCACGCCGCCTTGTCCGCGGTGCCGGTGAGCACCTTCGCCTTGACGACCATGTACCCGCCGCACGGCTTCTTCGGGAACTGCGCCTGGAGCGAGGCGAGCGCGAAGTCGTAGCACTCGCCGTCCGCGAACACCGGGATCAGGCACACGTTCATGCCATAACCCTTGGTGTACTTGACGTAGGCGTCCTCTTCCGCGCCGCACTTCTCGTTCGTCGGCATCGTCTTGACGACCGTGTAGTTGTGCTTGTTCTCGGAGCACTCGGCCTTCGTGTACGTGGCGTCGAACGAGCCGCCCTGGAGCACCACGCAGTCGCCGACGAGCGCGAACGGTGGCGGCTTGCTGGTGGTGGTCGTCGCCGGTGCGGTGGTCGTGTTCTGCAGGCCGCTCCGGAACTTCGGGGCGTCCTTGGTCACGAACCAGATCAGCCCGGAGCCGACAGCCACGACGAGCACGAGCAGCCCGAGGCCGATGAGCAGGCCGGCGCGCGCGGAACGCTGGGGCGCGACGTCCAGCAGCGGGCGCGGCACGTCCGGGCCGGTCGTCGGGTGCTGCGGTGCGGCACCCGAGTACGCGCCGAACGGGTCCGGGTCGATCGGGCCGTACATGTCGTCACGCGGCTCGGGTGGCCTGCGGACCGGGCCCTGTGGCGCGGCCCAGGGGTTCCGCGGCTCTTCGGGAGTGGTCACGTGATCAGCCCGCCTGTGCGAAGCAGTAGGTCGTCCTGATCTCGGGGTACGCCAGGGCGAGCGGGGGGTTGGGGCCGCACGCGGCCTTGTCCACCGTGCCGGTCAGGACCTTCGCCCGCACGACCAGGAAGCTGCATTCGATCGTCTGGAACTCGGCGTTGAGACCCGCGGTCGAGAAGTTGTAGCACTGGCCGTCGACGAAGATCGGGATCAGGCACACGGCCGTGGTCTTGCGGCCGTCGTAGGCGCTGTACTTGACGTACGCGTCGGGATCGTCGCCGCACTTCTCGCCGTGGCCGCGGAGCACCTTGCTCACCACGTAGTTGTGCTGGCCGGTCTCGCAGACGACCTTCCCGTAGTCGGGCTTGAACGACGGCCCCGACAGCTTCACGCAGTCGCCGACCTGGGCGACGGGCGTCGCCGGGGTGCTGGTGGTCGGGAGAGCGGGGATCGTGGTCGTCGCGACCTCGTGGTTGCGGCCGACGGTCACGAGGAAGACCGTGGCCACCGTCAACGCCAGCAGGACGCTCAAGACGATCCCGACCACCAGGGCCGCGCCGGACGTCTTGCGCGGAGGGACCTGGGCCGGGTGCGGGGACCCGGGGTAGGCGCCGGGCGGGTACTGGACGGAGTGGGTCGGTGCCGCCCACGGGTTGTACGGCGGGGCAGGAACGGGCGGCGGCACGCCCGGACCGGTGGGGTCGGCGGGCACGCCCGGGCCGGTGGGGTGGGCGGGCAGGACGGCGATGGACTCGCTGGGCAGCACGACGGGTTCACCCGGCGCGGCCACAGTTCCGGGTTCGTTCGGCGCGGCCACGGTTCCGGGTTCGTCCGGCGTGGCGAACTCACTCGCTCTCGCCGGGGGAGCCTCGGCTCGGCCGGGTTCCTCGGATGAGGCGGGCGGGATGGGCGGAGTCGTCATGGAATGCCCCCAGTGCGGCTCGGACGTGAAAATGATCGTCTGGCCGACGCGAGCAGTCCCCCCAGACTTCCGCCCATCCTAAGACCTGGTCCGCCCTTCACGGCCCCTGTTGAGGAGTCATGTGCCCACGGTCACCACGAGGCCGGACAACTCGCTCGGCAACGGCCCGTGGTGCAGCACGCCGAGCCGTTGCGTGGCACGGGTGAGCGCCACGTAGAGCTCCGCCGCGCCGCGCGGGCCGTCGGCCAGGATCCGTTCCGGCGCGACGACGAGCACCGAGTCGTACTCCAGGCCCTTGGTCTCCGAGGCGGGCACGGTGCCGGGCACGCCGGGCGGGCCGATCACGACGCTCGTGCCCTCGAACTCCGCCTCCAGCTTGGCGAACTCCTCGATGGCGGCGGGCAGTTCCTCGGCGGTCACCTGCCGCGACCACGGTTCAACACCGTTGGCGCGCACCGACTCCGGCGCCTTCACGTCCGGCGCGAAGCTCGCCAGCACCTGCGCTGCGACGGCCATGATCTCCGCCGGCGTGCGGTAGTTGACCGTCAGCGACCGGTACTCCCAGCGGCCCGGCACGTACGGGTCGAGCATCTGGCCCCACGACGTGGCACCCGCCGCCGCGCGTCGCTGCGCCAGGTCGCCCACGACCGTGAAGGAACGGCCGGGACAGCGGCGCATCAGGACTCGCCAGTCCATTTCGGACAGTTCCTGCGCCTCGTCCACGACCACGTGCCGGTAGGTCCAGGCGCGGTCCGCGAGCGCGCGTTCGGCGAGCGTGCGCTGGTCGTGGTCCTCGAAGCGCTCGGCCAGGTCCTCGGCGAACAACATGTCCGACGCGAAGAGGTGGTCCTCGTCGTCCATGTGGTCGAAACGGCCGACCATGCCGTCGAGCACCTCGGCGGCGTAGCGGGCCTCGGCGGCGCGTTCGGCCGACGCGGCCTGGTCCTCGGACTGCTCGGTGCCGTCCTTGCCCAGCAGGTCGTGCAGCTCGTCGAGCAGCGGCACGTCCGAGATCGTCCACGGCTCGCCCTCGGCGCGGAACAACGACGGGTCCGCGCCCGCCGCCGCAAGCTCCTCCGCCGAGGCGTAGAGCGAGCCGAGCAGCTCGAACGGCGTCATGATCGGCCACAGGAAGTCGAGCGCGGCGACGAACGAGTCGTCGTCTGCGAGGTCCTTGACCAGGCCGGAGCGCATGTCCTCCCAGGCCTGCTTGTCGGACCGGGACATCCAGCCCTTGCCGATCTTGCCGATCGCCCGCTCCGTCAGCACGTACGTGACGATCTCCCGGAACACCGCGCGGGCCTCGTTGTGCGGGAGGCCGCTGTCGCGCGCCTCCTGCCTGGCCCACTCGGCGACGTCCGCGCCGATGCCGATGACGACGTCCTTCATGCCGATCGGGATCGGCTCCTCGGGCACGCGCTGCCGGGCCGCGACGGCCGCCTTCAGCACGTCCACCATCCGTCGCGAACCCTTGACCTTCGCGACCTCCGGAGCGTCCTCGGCGGTCGCGAGCAGCCCGGGCAGCAGGCTGCCGGCGGTCGAGAACACGACGTCGGACTCACCGAGCGACGGCAGCACCCGGCCGATGTGGTTGAGGAACGCCGGGTTCGGGCCCACGACGAGCACACCGTGCCGTTCCATGCGCTCGCGCTGCGTGTACATCAGGTACGCGACGCGGTGCAGCGCCACGACCGTCTTGCCGGTGCCGGGACCACCCTCGATCACCAGCACGCCGGGGTGGTCGAGCCGGATGATCGCGTCCTGTTCGGACTGGATGGTCGCGACGATGTCGCGCATGCCCGTGCCGCGCGGCGCGTTCAACGCCTCCAGCAGGGCCACGTCGCCCCGCTCCTCGCCGAGCTTGCCGAACACCTCGTCGGTGAACCCGGCCACCGAGCGGCGGCGGGTGAGGAACTGACGACGCCGGCTCATGCCCTCGGGCGTGGCCCCGGTCGCGGTGTAGAACGGCCGCGCCGCCGGTGCGCGCCAGTCGAGCAGCAACGGCTCGAAGTCGTCGAACTCGTCGAACAGACCGATCCTGCCGATGTAGGAGATGTTCCCGTCGGCATGGTCGAGCCGGCCGAAGCACAGCCCGTAGTCGGCCACGTTCAGACGCTTCATCTCGCGGTGCCGGGCGCGCACCTCGTTGTCACGGTCCATCGCGGTCTCGCCGGTGCCACCCAGCGCTGACTGGTACGCCGCCTTCACGCGCGCACGTTCGCCATCAAGCCGTGCGTAGAGACCGGCCACGTAGTCGCGTTCGGACTGCAGTTCTTCTTCGTAACCCACGTGCTCCCCAGTGCCCCTGGTTTGTTGCTTGAGGCGATGAGTGTGAACGATGGACGGGGTCTTGTGGCAAGGCCCCCTCTCTGCTATACGTTTAAATGGAAGAACGGGCCGGTCGCACACGCGACCGGCCCGTTTTTCGTTGGCGCGGTGGACGCGTCGCTGGTCATCATGGCCGCGTGAACCTGCCGCTCCGCTGGGACCTCGTGACACCTGACCAGCTCGGGTCGATGCTCGACGACGTCGAGGCGCCCGAGGTCTGGTACCTCGACGACCTCGCGGAGTGCGCGGGCAAGGTCCTGGCCCGCAGCGGCAACGGCGACCTGGTGTTCGTCGGCCGCTCACTCGACTCGATGTTCGACCTGCTCGGCGGCGCGCTGGACGGCGGCAGGGCACTGCACCGGCTGCCGGTGTCGTTCGCTCACGGCCCGGTCTTCCGGCCGGAGGTCCGGCGCGTCCGCGAGATGCTCGCCGAGGCCGGTGTCACGCCCGCCTCACTGGCCCGGCGCGACCGGCCGCTCACCTTCGTCGACGTCGTGGCGTCGGGCGGGTCGTTCGGCAAGCTGTTCGGCCTGCTGGACGACTGGATCGCCGAGGAACGCGAGACCTGGCCCGCGATCCGCCGAAAGCTGCGGTTCGTCGGTGTGACGATCCGCTGGCGGACCAGCCCGAACGTCGAACGCTGGCAGCAGCACGCCGAGTGGACGCGCCGCCTGCCCGCCTCCTCGGTGGTCAACGTGTCGCTCGACGAGGATGTCTGGTGCTACCTCGGCAACGCGCAGACCAAGCTGACCTGGCCCTATCAGCTGCACCGCTGGCGCGAGTACCTGCGCGAAGCCAAGCGCGACGAGAAGACCCGTGAGGCGTTGGCGGAGGCCGTGCACCTGGTCGCGCTCGGCCGCACCAAGGAGGTGCGCCGGATGATCGCCCGCGGCATGGACGGCGAGCCCGCGCTCAGCGAGTCGTGGCTGCGCACCCTTCAGAGCCGCCTGAGCTAGACCGTGTGCTCCATGACCATCATGGCCGTCGTTCCCGGCTCCAGCGCCTTGCAGATGTGCGGCACGTCGCCGGGATACACGATGTAGTCACCGGGCCCGAGCTCGATCGGGTCCTCGGCCAGGCCCGCCAGGCACCGGCCGGTCGCCACGATCATGTGCTCGATGCTGCCCGGCACGTGTGGCAGCGACTCGCGGGCGCCGCCCGGTTCGAGGGCCAGCCAGTAGATGTCGTGCTTGGTGCCCGGACGGCACGCGGCCAGCAGGGTCGCCGAGTAGTGCGCGCGCTCGGAGTGGATGACCGGGCCCTCGCCCGCGCGGATGACCTGCACGCGCGGGACGGCGGGTTCGACGAGCCGGCTGAACGGGACGCCCAGCGCCACGCCGAGTGCCCACAGGGTCTCCACGCTGGGATTTCCGGCGCCGGACTCCAGTTGGGAGAGCGTCGACTTCGCCACACCGGCCTTCTTCGCGACCTCGCTCAGCGACATGCCCGTGCGGTCGCGCTCACGCCGGAGGTTGGCCGCGATGAGGTCGAGTGGTGCGTTCGACACAGAAGTCCATCCGTTCGTCTTGACGAACACCGATCCCAGGTGTTCATCTTAATGGGTGGTGCGTTCGATTTGGCGAACTCTTGATCGAGATTCATTTGACTCTGGGCTCCTGCGTGATGTCGCCGCAGTGGCCCTCGGTGCCGCGGTGACCGGTGCGTCGTTCGGTGCGATCTCGGTCGGCTCCGGCCTGCCGTGGTGGATGCCGGTGCTGATGTCGCTGCTGATCTTCGCGGGCGGCTCGCAGTTCATGGCGGTGGGGATCGTCGCCGCCGGTGGCAGCCCTGCCGCCGCGGTGCTGGCCGGGCTCGTGCTCAACGCGCGGCACCTGCCGTTCGGGCTCGCGATCGGGGACGTGCTGGGCAAGAGCCCGCTCGCCCGGATCGTCGGCAGCCACCTGCTGATCGACGAGTCGACGGCGTTCGCGATGTCGCAGAAGGATCCCGCGAGAGCGCGCGCGGCCTACTGGGCGTGCGGCGTCGCGTTGTTCTTCAGCTGGAACACCGGTGTGCTCGTCGGTGCCCTTGTGGGGCAGGCGATCGGCGACCCGATGACGTTCGGACTGGACGCGGCGTTCCCGGCGGCACTTCTCGCGCTCACGTTGCCCGCGCTCAAGGACAAGGCGACGCGCAATGCGGCGCTCACGGGCGGTGCGATCGCTTTGGCGACCACGCCGTTCCTGCCCGCAGGGGTGCCCGTGCTGCTCGCGCTCGCTGGTCTGTTCGTGTTCAAGACGAAGAAGGAGGAGCCGTGCCCGTCACCGCAGTCCTGATCCTGGCCGCCGGCACCTTCGCGATCCGGCTCGCCGGACCGTTGCTGCGCGACCGCGTCACCCTGCCCGAGAAAGTCCGCGAACTGATGTCGGCCAGCGCCACCGTGTTGCTGTTCGCATTGGTGGCGGTGTCGGCGCTGACGAGCGGCAAGCAGTTCGGTGGGTGGGCGCTCGCCGTCGGAGTCGCGGTCGGCGGTCTCGCGGCGTGGCGGAAACTGCCTTTTGTCGCAGTGATTGTTCTGGCTGCGGCGACGACCGCGGGACTGAGGCTTCTCGGCGTCGCCTAGTGCTTTCTGACGTGCGAGAAAAGCAGGTTCGTGTGCACCTCCGTCACCTCTCGCCGGCTCGTGAACTTGTCGAGCACGAGCCGTTGCAGATGACCGACGTCGGAAACCGCGACGTGCACCAGGAAATCCTCCGGGCCCGTCACGTGTGAGAGCGCGACCGTTTCCGGGAGCGAGAGCACGTACGCCATGAACGGGTCGACGATCTCCTTGGTGTGCGGCCGGATCTTCACCGCGAGCATCGCCTGGACGTGCTGTCCGACGGCCTTCGGATCGATCTCCGCGTGGTAGCCGGTGATCACGCCGCGCTCCCGCAACGCCCGGTGCCGCACGACCGCCGTGGACTGCGCGACGTTGACGCGTTCGGCCAGGTCCTTGTTCTGCAGGCGCGCGTCCTTCCGCAGCTCCCGCACGATGGCCTCGTCGATCGAATCCAGCACGGCTCTTCTCCGTTCCACCGAATCGCCTGCGGTAGTTCGCCCGCTCTTCCGAGGAAGTCTCCACCATTCGGGCCATGACGCGCATCGAGACCATCGCAGTGCACGGCGGCCGCGACGACCTCGCGGAGCTCGGCGTGCACGCTCCTCCCATCGACCTGTCCACCACCTACCCCGTGCCCGACCAGGCGCTCGGCGGGGAAGCGCTGGGGGAGTGGGCCACCGGGGCCGCGCGGGCGGCGTCGCCCGTCTACGCGCGGCTGCACAACCCGACCGTGGCCCGGTTCGAACAGGCGCTCGCGGCTCTCGAGCACACCGAGACGTCCGTGGCGTTCGGCAGCGGCATGGCAGCGGTCACCGCCGTGATCCAGGCCGCCTGCGTGATGGCGGGGAAACCGCACGTCGTAGCCGTGCGACCGTTGTACGGCGGCACCGACCACCTGCTGTCGTCCGGTCTGCTGGGCGTCACGACCACGTACGTGGAAGCGGGTCTGGTGTCCTCCGCGATCCGGCCGGACACCGGGCTCGTGGTCGTCGAGACCCCGGCCAACCCGAACCTCGACCTCGTCGACATCGAGCACGTCGTGCGCCAGGCCGGCTCCGTGCCGGTCATGGTCGACAACACCTTCGCGACCCCGATCCTGCAGAACCCGGCGCTGCACGGCGCCTCCTACGTGCTGCACTCCGGCACCAAGTACCTGGGCGGGCACGGTGACGTGCTCGGCGGCGTCGTGGCCTGCTCCGAAGAGCGCGCGGCGGCGTTGCGGCAGGTCAGGATCATCACGGGCGCCGTGCTGCACCCGCTGGGCGGCTACCTGCTGCACCGCGGGCTCGCCACGCTGCCGTTGCGGGTCCAGGCGGCTTCGAAGTCCGCCGCCCTCCTCGCACTGCGACTGGCCGAGCACGACGCCGTGGAGTTCGTGCGCTACCCGTCCGCGTCACTGCAGATGCGCGGAACGGGCGCCATGATCGCGTTCGGCGTGCACGGCGATCCCGTCGAGGTCGTACGTCGGCTCAAGCTCATCACCCCGGCCGTCTCCTTGGGTTCGGTCGACACGTTGATCGAGCATCCCTCGGCTTTGACGCATCGACTCGTGCCTGGCGAAGAACTGCGGGCATCCGGCGTTCCGGACAATTTGCTGCGCATTTCCGTGGGGCTGGAGCACGTCGAGGACATTTGGTCCGATCTAAACGCAGCACTCTGTGACGTCGCTTACGTTAAGTCTTCCCCAGGTGATTTCTTGGTGATGGCCGCCACTCGCTAGGGTTCCCCGCAATCGGCGCGTCGGGGCGCGGGAGGTTCCGACGCGAGCATTTTTCCGTTTTCGGAAGGAACCTCCTCGTGAGTTCTGTGGAAACTGATGCGGACGGCTACACCAAGGCGCTGAGCAAGCGTCAGGTGCAGATGATCGCAATCGGTGGCGCGATCGGCGTCGGCCTTTTCCTGGGTGCGGGCGGACGCCTCGCCACAGCAGGGCCGTCGCTGATCCTGTCTTATGCGGTGTGCGGCCTCGCGGCGTTCTTCGTCATGCGCGCGCTGGGCGAACTGGTGCTCCATCGGCCCGTGTCGGGCAGCTTCGTCGAGTACGCCCGCGAGTTCATCGGCCCGTGGGCCGGCTTCACGTCGGGCTGGCTCTACTGGCTCAACTGGGCGATGACCGGCATCGCCGAGATCACCGCCATCGCGATCTACATGCACAAGTGGTTCCCGGACCTCCCGCAGTGGATCACCGCTCTCGTCGCACTGGTGGTCCTGGTGGCCATCAACCTGCTGTCGGTGAAGCTCTTCGGTGAACTGGAGTTCTGGTTCTCCGTCATCAAGGTCACCGCCATCATCGTCTTCCTGGTGGTGGGCGCGGGCCTGGTCATCGGCAACGCGGACATCGGCGGGACGACGGCGTCGGTCTCGAACACCCTCGGCCACGGCGGCCTGTTCCCGGCGGGCGTCGGCATCGCCCTCATGACGTTGCAGGCCGTCGTCTTCGCCTACGCGGCCATCGAACTCGTCGGCATCGCCGCCGGTGAGACCAAGGACCCCGAGAAGGTCATGCCCCGCGCCATCAACGGCGTGGTCTACCGGATCGCGATCTTCTACGTCGGTTCGGTGCTCCTGCTGACGATGTTGTTGCCGTGGGACCACTTCACCGGCACCGAGTCACCGTTCGTCACGGTCTTCTCGGCGCTCGGCATCCCGGTGGTCGGCGACATCATGAACGCCGTCGTGCTCACCGCCGCGCTGTCCTCGTGCAACTCCGGTCTCTACTCGACCGGCCGCATCCTGAGGTCGTTGGCGCAGAAGGGAGAAGCGCCCGCGATCACCGGTCGCATGAACTCCCGGCACGTGCCCTACGGCGGCATCCTCTTCACCGGTGTCGCGTACCTCTTCGGCGTGGTGCTCAACTACATCGTGCCGAAGGAGGCCTTCGACATCGCGATCGCCGTCGCCTCACTGGGTGTCGTCTCGACGTGGGCCACGCTCATCATCTGCCAGCTGCGGTTGCGCAAGAAGGCACTGGCGGGCGAGATCGAACGGCCCTCCTATCGGATGCCCGGCGCGCCTTACACCTCGTACGGAACGCTGGCGTTCCTCGCACTGGTGATCGGGCAGATGGCCTTTGCCGGAACAGCCGAGAAGATCGCGTTCTGGTCCATTCCGGTGCTGGCACTGGTGTTGTTCCTCGGATGGCGCTTCGTGAAGTCGCGCGAGACGCAGCAGAAGGAACTGGTCGGCATCGACTGACCTGTCCGTCTCGAATGGCCTCCTCGTCCCAGGACGAGGAGGCCTTTTCGTACCCCCTATTGTTCCTCCATGACTTTCGACTTCGGCGACCGGATGACCCCCTTTCGCGACAAGGCGATCGAGCGGGGAATCCCCACGGAAGACGTGGACAACTGGTTAACGCTCACCCGCCCCTGCGCCACGCTGTCGCCGAACGGGGAAGGGCCGGTCGTGGGCCGGTTCGGCGGCCCGCTCCTGCTCCCGGCGGACGTCCCGGTGCCGCCCCACCCGTTCGTCGCCTCCCTCGACCTCGCGGCTCTGCCCGCCGGCTTCACGGACCTGGACCTGCCCGCCGACGGCCACCTGCTCCTGTTCGCCTTCCCCGAGGACGAGGGCGATCCCGTGAGCATGGGCAGCGTGGTCTACGTCCCCGCCGGTGCGGACGTGACGGAACAGGACCTCAACGCCTGGAACGAGTGGGACATCGACGACTACGACACGATGTTCAAGGAGTTCCCGCAGGGGCCGGTGCGGGCGACGGCCGACGTGTCCCTGCCCAACCATCACGCGTTCGAGGTCCGAGGGGAGCGCAGGGCCGGCCCGATCCCCGGACACCCGCGGGCCGAGGCCCTGGTCGACGCCTGGCAGGACACCCGCGAAGGCATCATCAACGCCGACGCGACGCTCCAGATCGGTGGTTACGCCGACGAGGAGGCCGTCTACACCGATCCGCTCGGCGCCGTCGTGAGCCGCGCCCGGTGGGCGGTGGAGAAGGGCAAGTGGGACGGGCCGGTGTCCGACGACGTCTCCGACTGGGTGCTCCTGGCCGACTGGTACGCCGGAGCGGACGTCAGCGGCTGGGAGAGCGCCACCGTCCACTGGGGGATCCAGCGCGAGGACCTGGCCGCGCGACGCTTCGACCGCGCCTTCGCCCAGGTCTTCTACAACCCCTGATCCGGCTCGAATATGCTGGTGAGCATGGTTGTCGCTGCTCCTCCCGTCATCGGCGTGCTCGCCCTCCAAGGCGATGTACAGGAACACCTCGTGTCGCTCGCGAAGTGCGATGTGACCGCACGGCCCGTGCGCCGCGTCGAAGAGTTGGACGAGCTGGACGGGATCGTCATCCCCGGCGGCGAGTCGACGACCATGAGCAAGCTGCTCGACAACTTCGAGCTGCTGGAGCCCCTGCGCGCGAAGATCAAGGCGGGCTTCCCCGCGTACGGGTCGTGCGCGGGGATGATCCTGCTGGCCAACGACGTGCTCGACGGCCGCGAGGACCAGCACCAGCTCGGTGGCCTCGACATCACCGTGCGCCGCAACGCGTTCGGAAGGCAGATCGACTCGTTCGAGACGGACCTCGACCTGGCCGGGGAGACCGTGCACGCCGTGTTCATCCGCGCACCGTGGGTGGAGGCGGTGAGCGGGGACGTCGAGGTTCTCGCTACGGTGCCCATTACGGCTGAGGCGGGCGATGCCGCCGGTAGGATCGTCGCGGTCAGGCAGGGCAACGTGCTGGCCACGGCGTTTCATCCGGAGCTCACGGGGGATGAGCGCGTCCATCGCCTGTTCGTGGACATGGTTCGTGGTTTGACTGGTTCGGAGGAGAAATGAGCGGCCACTCCAAGTGGGCGACCACCAAGCACAAGAAGGCCGCCATCGACGCCAAGCGCGGCAAGCTCTTCGCGCGGCTGATCAAGAACATCGAGGTGGCGGCCCGCACCGGTGGTGGTGACCCGGACGGCAACCCGACGCTGTTCGACGCCATCCAGAAGGCCCGCAAGAACTCGGTGCCGCTGGACAACATCGAGCGCGCCCGCAAGCGCGGCGGCGGTGAAGAAGCAGGCGGCGCCGACTGGCAGACCATCATGTACGAGGGCTACGGCCCCAACGGTGTCGCGGTGCTCATCGAGTGCCTCACGGACAACCGCAACCGCGCCGCCACGGAAGTCCGCACGGCGATGACGCGCAACGGCGGTTCGATGGCCGACCCGGGCTCCGTGTCGTACATGTTCAGCCGCAAGGGCGTCGTGATCGTGCCGAAGCAGGGCACGACCGAGGACGACGTGATGATGTCGGTGCTCGAAGCCGGTGCCGAAGAGGTCAACGACCTGGGCGAGGCCTTCGAGGTCGTGTCCGAGGCGGGCGACCTGATCCCGGTCCGCAAGGCGCTGCAGGAGGCCGGCATCGACTACGAGTCGGCCGAGTCGAGCTTCCTGCCGTCGGTCTCGGTGCAGCTCGAGGCCGAGGGCGCGAAGAAGATCTTCAAGCTGATCGACGCGCTGGAGGACTGCGACGACGTGCAGAACGTCTTCGCCAACTTCGACGTGTCGGACGAGGTCATGGCCGAGGTCGGCTGACGACTTCCACGAAGAACGCCGGTCACGCAGCACGCGTGACCGGCGTTTTTCGTCTAGTCGACGTCGAGGCGGCCGACCGGGCCGAGGTCCTCGGCCCGCACCTGCTTCCACGCGAGGTCGTCGACTCCGAGGGCGTCGCGCAGGAACGCCCACGCCACCCGCCGGATCAGCGCGACGCGTTCCGGGCTCTCGTCGGTCGTGTCCGCGGCGTTGTAGGAGTGGATGCCGCCGAGCGAGTGCTCGCCGCCGGACAGGGTGAGCAGCGCGCGGGCGCCGGGGCTGTGGTGGAACACGTCGGTGAACCAGTCCGGGCCGCGCTTGCCGAGCAACGACTGGTCCTGGTCACCCGCGACCGTGAGGAACGGCGTGGTCTGCCGGGAGAAGTCCGGCGACATGAACGAGCCGAAGTTCTCCTGCGCGAACGGCGTGAGGTTGTCGCCGCCGAGGCCGGTCGCCGCGAACAGCACGCCTGCCTTCACCCTGGGGTCGGGCCCCGGTCCGTCCTCGCCGAGAACCCGCGCGCCCAGCAGCAGGCCGACGGTCTGCGCGCCCCACGAGTGACCTGCGACGGCGATGCGGTCGAGGGAGGCGCGGCCGGTGAGTCCCGGCACGGCGGCCAGTAGGGTGTCCAGTTCGTCGAGCACCCGCTGGACGTCCTGCACCCGGAACCGCGAGATGTCCGGGTAACGGGGGTCCGCGTGCGTGAGGCCCAGTGAGCGCGAGTCGAGGAACGTCGGCTGGACGACCACGAAACCGTTGGCGGCCCAGTGGTCCACCAACGGGTCGTAGTACGTCATCGACCCGCCGAAGCCGTGTGCCAGAACGACGATCGGGAGGTCGGTGCCGGTGACCGGAGCGGACACGCGGACCTGCAGGTCGTCGCCGCGGTCCGGTGCGGGCAGGACGACCGGCTTGACGCTGATGATTCCGGGCATGACAAATATCCCCTAGGTGATGAGGAGAGGCTGTTAAGCTCCTAACCGGAGCGCGGTTCCGAATATACGGAGCAGCGTTCCGCTTTGGCAAGTGCCGTGGTGGAGAGGAGTGCCCGAGTGGGTGCAGGGGAGTCGGCGACCGCGAAGCGGGCGGACGCGCGGCGCAACGAGAAAGCGCTGCTCGACGCCGCCGCGGCGGTGTTCGTCACGGACGGGGTGGACGCGCCGGTGCGCCGCATCGCCGCCGAGGCCGGGGTCGGCATGGGGACGATCTACCGGCACTTCCCGACGCGGGCGGACCTGGTCGTGGCCGTCTACCGGCACCAGATCGACGCGTGCGCCGAGGCGGGACCCGCGCTGCTCGCGTCGGCGGAGTCGCCGTTCGTGGCGCTGCGGGACTGGGTGGACCTCTTCGTGAACTTCCTGGTGACCAAGCACGGCCTGGCCGCCGCGAGCCGCAACGACCCCGACGGCTTCAGCGCCCTGCACGGCCTGTTCCTCGACCGGCTCGTGCCGGTGCTCACCGACATCCTCGACGCGGCGCGCGAAGCCGGTGAGATCAGGACGGGCATCCCGCCCCTGCACCTGCTCCGCGCGATCGGCGACATCTGCGCCGGGGCCGAAGGCGCCGGCCCCGACTACGACGCGCGGATGGCCATCGGACTACTGCTCGACGGGTGCCGGTACCTCGGCTGACGCCATCGACAGGAACGCCGACCAGGCGTTCGCACTCACCGGCAGGAAGGTGGACGGCGCCTTGCTGTCCCGGATGCCGACGCCGTGGCCGACCTCGACGCAGTTGTTGCTGTCGCCGCTGTAGCTGCTCTTGCGCCAGTTGGTCATTGGAGACCCTCCAAGATGCTGTTGATCACCGCCCTCGATTCTTCCTCATCCAGGGCGACACCTGCGAGGTCCTTCAGGATGTTCTCGTAGGTGTCGACGGTCTCCTTGTCGTCGAAGAACAAGCTGCACCTGACGCTGTCGATGTAGACGACCGGCGGGTACTTCGCGAACTTCATCAGCCGGAAGTCACCCGTGATGCCCGCGTGCACACCGGCTGATCGTGGGACGATCCGGATGCTGATGTACTTGCGCACCGACAGTCGCAGCAGGTGCGCGAGCTGCTCACGCCACACCTCGGTGCCACCGACCGGAAGCCACAGCGCCTGCTCGTGGATGTAGAAGGTGAACGACCGGCTGTATTCGAGGATCTCCGCCCTGGCCGCCCGTGCGGCAACGGTCTTCGGGATGTTCTCCTCCGAGACCGTCTGGGCCTTCGCGGTGACGGCCTGGATGTATTCGAAGATCTGGAGCAGACCGGGTACGAGGATCATCGACCAGTCGAGGATCTCGATGGCCTCCTGCTCCTGGTTGATCAGCGTGCGCACCTGGTCCGGCACGCCATCGTCGGTGAACTGCGCGTAGAAGCTCCCCGACTCGCGGAACAGGGCGAGCAGGCGCTCGCGTTCGGCGAGCGGTGTGCGGCAGTAGGCGAGCAGGGTGGCGACTTCCATCTCGTTGACACCACCCTTGCCGGCGAGCATGTCGGACAGTTTGGCCTCTTGCCAGCCGAGCAACTCGGCGAGCCTGCGCTGGATGAGTCCGGTGCTCTCGACGGCAGCGCGGACACCGTTGCCGAACTCGCGGCCCACCACGCTGGACGATCTCTTGGGCATGGACGGACGGTAGGGGCAGCGACCGCGAATCCTCTATCGTTTCCGGCCAAATCTGCCTGAAGGTGGGAGCGTTGGAACAGCTCCAAGCAGGCATAAGGCGCCGGGAGGGTGCCGTAGGCTGGGTGCCGTGCTTTCCGACGAAGACATCGAACTGCGGGCGCGGCTGCTGTCCGCGGCCGACCGGTTCGGCCACACGAACATCGTTGTGAACCCGGACGCCGAGGGGCCCGGGTACGTGTTCTCGGTGGGTGCCTGGCGGCGGTTCGGCGTGGCCGAGGCGGTGGTGATCGGGCTGCCGCAGGGCATGGGCGAGAACCTGATCAACATGTACGTGCGGCGGGCCAGCGAGGGTGAGCGGTTCCAGCCCGGCAAGCTCTACGACGACTTCTTCGACGGGGTGCCGGTCGCGTTCGAGCGGGTCTACAAGGGGTTCTACCCCGAGTTCTTCGGGAGCGCGTACCTGCTCTACGACGGGTCGGACTTCGCGGCCGTGCAGATCATCGTGCCCACGCCGCAGGGGCAGTGGCCGTGGCAGCCGGACGCGCCGCAGGGGTTCGGGGACCACCAGATGATCCTCACCGAGAGCGGTCTGCCGGAGAGCTGGACGCCGGGGGTCACCGGACCGTGAGCGTCCACATCGGAGGGTTGACGCCGGAGCACGCCGGTGAGGTCATGACGATCCAGCGGGCCGCGTACCTCCAGGAGGCCAGGAGGTACGGCGCGTGGGACCTGCCGCCGCTGGTCGAGACGATCGAGGAGATCCGGCGCCACCTCCGGGACGGCACGCCCGCGTTCGGGGCGTTCGACGGGGCGCGGCTGGTCGGGTCGGTGCGCAGCCGGGTCGACGGCGACCGGATGGAGGTCGCCCGGTTGTCGGTCGCCCCCGACGTCCAGGGTGGCGGGGTCGGCCGCCTGCTGCTGCGGGCGATCAGCGAGCGGACGCCGGAAGAGGTGCAGGTCGTCTGGCTGTTCACCGGGGCCGAGAGCGACGGGAACATCAGGTTCTACGAGAGCGCCGGGTTCGTCCGGGTGAGCGAGCACCTCGACGCCGTCGGAATCAGGTGCGTGACCCTGGAGCAAAAGCTCCAGAAACGTTGTCCGGAAGTCGTTGTCCGCTGATTCGGCTACGACACCGGACAACGATCTACCTGTAGAAATGCGGTGCGATCAACGGTCCGGGGGGATCCGGGGGTCGCGGCCGGGGGAGGAACGCCCCGCCTCGCAGGAGCAGCAGGGGGATGCGAAGCGGGGCGTTTCGGCAGGCCCGGTCGGAGAACCGTCAGGGCTTACGTCCCAGGAGTCCGATCAGTCGTGTTTGGTCGTCCGCGTCCGGCGCCACCGGCACGGCCGAGTCGAACATCGACGAGCCACTCCACTCGTCGGCGTTGCGCTCGACGTAGGCCAGCACCGCCGACACGAGTCCGGGGTCGATCCGCTCGTCCGCGCCGATCGAGCGCGCCAGGTCCCAGGCGTGGACCGCGAGATCCGTGGTCATCTGCCAGCAGTACTCCTCGGCGTCGAGCTTCCCGGACGACACCGTCACGGGTTTCGCCAGCGCGTGCGGCCCGAGCCAGGCCTCGCGCGCCGCCGCGGCCGCCACGACCCAGGACACGAGCGGGTCGTCGCCCAGGTTGTCGTGGTCGAAGCGGTCGCCGACCTGTGCCGCCGTGCAACCGGCGAGCAGTTCCGGTGCCCAGAGCTGTTCGTGGACCAGGTGCCCGACGAGGTCTCTGACCGACCACTCCCGGCAGGGTGTGCCGAGTGACCACTGATCGGGTGCGATCTCCCGCACCCGCCGGTCGAACTCCGTCATCGCCATGCCGTGCGCCTGGATCAAGTCCATCCCAGCAGTGCATCAAATCTCGGCGGGGAGCGCACCCTGAGGTGAGAGTTGGGCCACTCGGACGCAACCCTGATTTCAAACCGTACGAGCGTTCGGCGTAATCTCGACCAGATCCGCCGTGACATCGTTGACACGAAGGGACGATGACTGTGAGCGCTCCTAGCGCCAGCATCTCCACGCAGGACAAGGGATTCTTCGGGCATCCCCGAGGCCTGTCCACGCTGTTCTTCACCGAACTCTGGGAACGGTTCTCGTTCTACGGGATGAAGGCCATCCTCGGCCTCTACCTGTGGACAGCCGTGTCCGAGGGCGGCCTCGGCGTCGACAAGGCACTCGCCCTGTCGATCGTCGCCATCTACGGCACGGCCGTCTACATGTCCGGTGTCGCGGGCGGCTGGCTCGCCGACCGCGTCTGGGGCGGGCAGCGCGCGACGTTCAACGGCGGCGTGCTGATCATGTGCGGTCACATCGCACTGGCCCTGCCGATCGGCATCACGGGCGTGTACCTCGGCCTGATCTTCATCGTCTTCGGCACGGGCCTGCTCAAGCCGAACATCTCGACCGTCGTCGGCGGCCTCTACGACCGCGACGACTCGCGCCGTGACGCCGGCTTCACGGTCTTCTACATGGCGATCAACATCGGCGGCTTCGTCTCGCCGTTGATCACCGGCGCGCTCGCGGACGGCATCGGCTTCCACGCCGGGTTCGCCGTCGCGGCGGTCGGCATGGCGGCCGGCCTGATCCAGTACCGGATGGGCCGCAAGCACCTGCGCGGTTCGGCCGCCGTGGCGCCGAACCCGTTGCACCCGCAGGAGAAGGGCCGCGTCTACGGCCTCATCGCCCTGATCGCGGTCGTGGTCGCCGGGCTCGGCGTCGTCTCGTACCTGCTCGGTGGGGTCGAGGGCGTCATCCTGATGATCAGCATCATGTCGATCGTCCTGCCGATCACGTACTTCACCGTCATGTACCGCAGCAAGAAGACGCTGCCGGAGGAGAAGCCGCGGGTCCTCGCGTACATCCCGCTGTTCGTCGCGGCGGCGATGTTCTGGCTGATCTTCGAGCAGAGCGCGTCGGTGATCGCGGAGTTCGCCGACTCGCACGTCGACAACCACGTGTTCGGCTGGGAGTTCCCGGTCGCCTGGTTCCAGTCGATCAACCCGATCATGATCATCGCGCTGGCGCCGGTGTTCGCGTGGCTGTGGCTGAAGCTCAAGGACCGCGCGCCGTCCACGCCGCGCAAGTTCGCGGGCGCTCTCGTGCTCGTCGGCCTGTCGTTCGTGCTCATGTACTTCGCGAGCAACTCGGCCGCCGACGGCAAGGTGACGCCGCTGTGGCTCGTGGCGATGTTCCTGATCATGACCGCGGGCGAGCTCATGCTCTCGCCGGTCGGCCTGTCGGTCACGACGAAGCTGGCGCCCAAGGCGTTCGCGTCGCAGACGATGAGCCTGTGGTTCCTCGCGGTCTCGGCCGGTACCGGTGTGGCCGCGCAGCTCGTGAAGTTCTACACGACGAGCCCCTCGGCGTACTTCTTCACGCTGGGCGGCGCGGCGATCGTGCTCGGTGTCGCCCTGGCCGTCGCTGCCCCGGCGATCAAGAAGCTGATGGCCGGCGTCGAGTAAGGCCTGAGACGAGGTGAGAGGGAGGCCCGTCGCGGCGGCGGTGCGGCGGGTCTCCCTCTCGCTTCTAAGAATGCCTTACGCAGATGTGTCATTGGGGCACGAACATTGCTCCACGCGGGTGAAGTCGAGCACTGGCCGCAACAAATTTCGCCCCAGGTCAGCGTCAGTTCACTGCGAGTGACCGTTCGGTTTCGTTCGCTCGTACCGGAAGTCGCAACGCGCCGCGGATGAGCTTCGACTTCCTGCGCGTCACCGGGCCGTCCGCCGCGAGGTTCGGGAAGCGCTTGAAGAGCTCGTGCAGCGCCAGCGTTCCCTCGATGCGGCTCAGCCCCGCGCCGATGCAGTAGTGGATGCCCGCGCTGAACGCGAGGTGCTCACGCGCGTTGGACCGCGTCGGGTCGAACTCCAGCGGGTTGTCGAAGACGCGCGGGTCGCGGTTCGCCGCCGCCAGCATCAGCATCACCGGCATGCCCTTCGGCAGGCTCACCCCGGCGAGTTCGAGGCGTTCCTTGGGCCAGCGGATCGTGTACTGCACGGGCGGGTCGAGGCGCAGCACCTCCTCGACGAACCCCTCGGCGTACTCGGGGCTCTGCGCGAGCGGCGCGATGGTGTGCGGGTTCTCGAACGCCTTCAGCACGCCGTTGCTGATCAGGTTGACGGTCGTCTCGAAGCCCGCGAAGAGCAACAACCCCGTGGTGGCAACGAGATCCTCGCGGCTGAGGTCGTGGTGCTCCTTGACCAGGTGGCTGACGATGTCGTCCTGGGGGTTGCGGCGGCGTTCGTCGATCAGCACGTCGATGAAGTCGTTGTACTCGATGATCGTGGCGTGCAGGTCCTTCAGTTGCCGGTGCGACCACACGCCGTCGAGCGTCTCGGCCAGTGAGCTTCCCCAGCGCGCGAACAGGTCCTTGTTCTCGTCCGGCACGCCCAGCAGGTCCGCGATGACCTGGATCGGCACCTGCGACGCGAACTCGCTGACGACGTCGAACCGGTCGCCGAGCCGGTCGAGGTGGTCGGTCACGATCTTCTGGATGGACGCGGTGCGATCCTTCAGCGCCCGTGGCGTGAAGAAGGGCTGGACGAGCTTGCGCAGCCTCGTGTGGTCCGGCGGGTTCTTCATGAGGAACGAGTCCTGCACCGGGTTGACGATCTTCTCGCCGTCCTTGACCAGCGTGATCGGCACCATCGACGCCTCGTCGAAGGTCGCGGTGATGAACCTGTTGTCCCGCAGCACCGAATCGCAGATCTCGCGGCTCGGCGTGACGTACGCGCCCATGCGGCTGCGCACCATGTCGCCCTTCGCGCGCACCTTCTCGTACAGCGGGTACGGATCACGGTTCGGCGGCGAGGCCATGACGCCCGCGTACGGGTCGCCGAGCAGCGCGTAGCCGCGAACGAGCGTGCGCAGCGCGAAGAACTGGGCGGCGGTCTTCAGCGTGGACATGTGTCCACAGTGAGGTTTGTGCCTGGAACTCTCAAGAGCTGCGACGGTGTCGCCGCACGGTTTCCTCTACTAGATCGAGTACCGGCTCCATGTCGTCGGCCGGAAGTCCCATCGCGAGGTGCGAGACGAGACCTTCGAGGACGAGTTCGAGGAAGTTGGTCAGCACCGTCACGTCGACGTCGTCGCGCAGGTTGCCGGCCTCGCGCTGACGGATGAGTCGCTGCCGGGTCGCGGCCGTGAGCTGTTCGCTGCGTTCGGCCCACCTCGCCCGGAAGTCGGGGTCGGTGCGGAGCCTTCTCGACACTTCGAGTCGCGTGCCGAGCCAGTCGGCGGCGTGCTCCTCGGTCCGCTTCTCGGGTTCGTCGAGGAGGTCGCGCATGACCTGGACGAGACCCTGCTCGGCGACCACGTCCGCCATTCGGAGCGCGTCGTCCTCGGCCAGCGCGAGGAAGAGCGACTCCTTGTCGCGGAAGTGGTGGAAAATCGCACCCCGAGAGAGGCTCGTGGCCTCTTCGAGACGGCGTACCGTGGCACCCTCGTAGCCGTGTCGCGCGAAACAGGCACGCGCACCGTCGAGGATCTGACGGCGGCGGGCGTCGAGGTGGTCCTGGCTCACCCTGGGCACCGGTAGATGGTCGCAGGGAGAGGGTGGGAAATCCAATCCGTACGTACGGATTGGACAGGTCCATCTGTGTGATCTTCGACCTTGATCCCTTTCGTGTGGATCATCGGGCGGGCCTGCGCTGACGGGTGGGTTCGTGGCCATATCCTCTGCCGCCATGGACACGCAGGAGATCATCAAGCTGTCGACGCTCGCTGAGCGCCTGGGGTGGCAGCGGCGTGAGTCCACAGGCGTGCACATCGTGGATCTGCTGCTCGGGCGGACTGTGTCGGATCTGATCGCGGCGCTGGCGGAGAACCGGGACCGATGAGCCGGGTTCGTGCCCATGGGGACCGGGATAGGTGCCGGGTTCCTGGTAAGCGCTTTCCAGGCCTTCTGAGACGGGGTTGACTCAGCTGCCGCGTGGTGGTGTGATCTGCGCGACAGTCAAGAAAGTTTCTTGTCTAATAACTGAATCCGCCGCCGCTCCGTCGTGATCCCCCTACCCCGTCTTGTGGGAGGCACAACAGTGGCACCGAGTAGAAGCCGGGCGTTGCGCACGTTCGGCGCGATGGGTGTTGCCTGCACAACAGCCATCGCGGTGATGTCGGTACCGGAGTCGGCCCTCGCGGCGCCGGTGCGGTACGAAGCGGAGAACGCGACCCTCTCGCAGGGCGTGGTGGAGTCGAACCACGCCGGGTTCTCCGGGGCCGGGTTCGTGAACGTCGACAACGTGGTGGGCTCGTCGGTCGAGTTCACCGTCACCGCGTCGAAGGCGGGCCAGGCCAAGCTGGTCTTCCGGTACGCCAACGGGACCGCGGACAACCGGCCGGCCGATGTGAGCGTCAACGGTGCTCTCGCCGTCGACGAGCGCGCCTTCGCCGGTACCGGTGCGTGGACGACGTGGGTGTCGGCCGAGAACACGGTGAGCCTGAACGCGGGCTCCAACAAGATCAAGGTCACGTCCACCGGTGCCACTGGTGGCCCCAACCTCGACTACCTGGAGGTCGAGGAGATCGCGTCGGTCCCGGCTCTGGAGCAGGAAGCCGAGGACGCGACCATCTCGCAGGGTGTCGTGGAGTCGAATTGGGCCGGGTTCTCCGGTCGCGGGTTCGTCAACTACGACAACGTCATCGGTTCGTCGGTCGAGTACGTGATCAACGCCGAGTCCGGTGGTGAGCACGACCTGACGTTCCGCTACGCCAACGGGACGACGACCGACCGTCCCGTCTCGGTGACGGTGGACGGTGCCAACGCGCAGGCCGTGTCGTTCCCCGGCACGGGCGCGTGGACCACGTGGCAGACGCGGACCCTCAAGGTCGTGCTGCACGCCGGTGCCAACCGGATCAAGGCGACCTCGACGACCGTGAACGGCGGTCCGAACGCGGACAAGCTGACCGCCGTGCTGGTCGGCCCGCCGGACGACGAGGCGCCGACGCCGCCGCGCAACCTGCAGTTCGTCAGCTCCACCCACAACTCCGTGACGCTGAAGTGGGAGGCGGCCACCGACAACGTGGGCGTCACCGGCTACGACGTCTACCAGCACGGACAGCTCGTCACGAGCGTCGGCAACGTGCTGGAGGCGACCGCGACCGGGCTGCGTCCCGACGTGGAGTACGACTGGACCGTGTTCGCGAAGGACCGCGCGGGCAACGTCTCGCAGGCCTCGAACAACGTGCCGGGCCGCACCAAGCCCGCGCCCGTGGACAACCAGGCGCCCACCACCCCGGGCACGCTGCGCTCGACCGGTGCCACCTCGACCAGCGTCTCCGTCGCTTGGGGTGCATCGAGCGACAACGTGGCCGTCACCGGCTACGAGATCCACTTCGACGGTGCGCTGAAGCAGACCGCGGACGGTTCGGCCACGGCCGCCACCATCGCGGGCCTGGTCACCGGCCAGACGTACGCGGTGAAGGTGCGGGCCAAGGACGCGGCGGGCAACCTCTCGGGGTTCTCGAACGAGATCTCCGTCAAGCCGACCGCGGGTGGTGGCACGGGCGTGCCGAACCCCGGCACGGTCAAGCAGATCGCGTCCGGTGTCGACGTGGCGTGGGGGCTCGCGTTCCTGCCCGACGGCTCGGCGCTGGTGACCGAGCGCGAGACGTTCAACGTCCTGCGCGTGACCGAGGCCGGTGCCAAGACCGTCGTCGGCAAGGTGCCCGGCGCGGTGGGCACGAACGGTGAGGGCGGCGCGCTCGGCATCGAGGTGTCGCGCAACTTCGCCAGCGACCGGTTCATCTACGTCTACCACACCTACGCCGACGGAAACCGCCTGGTCAGGGCGCAGTTCGACGGCACGGGACTCTCCGGCTGGACGACGCTTCTGAGTGGTGTGCCGAAGAACCGGTACCACAACGGCGGGCGCCTGCGGTTCAGCCCGGACGGCCGGTACCTGTTCATCTCGACCGGTGACGCGCAGAACGGCAACAACGCGCAGAACCTCAACACCAACGCCGGCAAGATCCTGCGCCTCAACGCGGACGGCTCCATCCCGTCCGACAACCCGTTCCCCGGCAAGGCGATCTGGAGCTACGGCCACCGCAACGTGCAGGGCCTCGACTTCGACTCGCAGGGACGGCTCTGGGCCTCGGAGTTCGGCAACTCGCAGCAGGACGAGGTCAACCTCGTCACCAAGGGCGGCAACTACGGCTGGGAGCCCTGCGAGGGCACGATCGGCAACTGCGTCGGCACCGTCGCGCCGAAGAAGACCTGGTCGACCTCGCAGGCCTCACCCTCGGGCCTGACGATCATCAACGACTACGTCTTCGTGGCCACCACCGTCGGCCAGCGCATCTACCGGATGCGCATCGACGCCAACGGCAACCTGGTCGACCAGCAGATCTACTTCCAGGGCACCTACAACCGCCTCCGGACGGTCGAGGTGGACGCCGAGGGCGACATCTGGCTGACGACCACGACCGACAAGGACGGGTCGGCGGGCAACGACCGGATCCTGCACATCGACATCGTCTACGAAGGCGGCAGCGCTTTTAAGCTTTCGTCCACAGCCTTTGCAGACGACGCGATGATTCCGGCCAAGCACACCTGTGCCGGTGACGGTGCCGCCGGGCAGGACCCGTCGCCGCCGTTCGCGTGGGGTGAGTCCGCCGGGGCCACCGCCTACGCGATCGTGTTCGCGGACCGCGTGAACAACGGCAACAAGCTGCATTGGGCGATCTGGGACATTCCGGGTGCTTCGCGGTCTTTGCCGGAGAACCTCGGGTCCGGGTTCAGCGTGCCGGGCCAGGGCGGTGCCAAGCAGAAGGCGATGGAGTCGGGCGCCAATTCCCTGAAGTACTTCGGGCTTTGCCCCGGTGGCTCGACGAACCCGTACACGTTCACGTTGTACGCGTTGAACACCGCGACGGTGCCGGGAATCACCTCCGGTTCGTCGATGGCGCAGATCGAGACGGCCATCAAGAACGCGTCAACCGCCAACACGGTGTTGCGCGGCCGTTCGAATGCCAGGACGTAACTCCACCCTGTGAGACAAGTGCCCGTGTGCACGCGTGCACACGGGCACTTGTCTTGTTTCGTAAGGATTCGAGGGCTGCGAGTGTCAGACCCCGCGTGTAGCGTCGAACGGGCCAGACGATCACGGGGAGTGTGGCAGCGTGACTGCGTTGCGTAATCAACCGGCGCCGGCGAGGTTCGCCGACCGCGCCGAGGCCGAGGCTTATGTGGCCTCGGTCTGTTTCAAGCACGGGCCTCCGAGGCTGTTCGGCGTGGAGCTCGAATGGACCGTCCACCACGCCGAAGACCCTGCGAAGGTCCTCGATCGACACCGGCTCGCCACAGCGCTCGGCGAGCACGCACCACCCACGCTAGTACCGGACAGCCCCCAGCGGCCGCTTCCCAGCGGCACCCCGCTGACCGTCGAACCCGGCGGGCAGGTCGAGATCTCCACTCCTCCCTGCACCAGCCTCCCGGACCTCTTCCGGACGGTCTCCCAGGACATCACCCAGCTCACCGCCATGCTGGCGGAGCACGGCCTCGTGCTCGGCGACAAGGGCGCTGACCAGCACCGACGTCCCACGCGTCTGCTGCAGGTGCCTCGGTACGCCGCGATGGAGCACGCGTTCGGCGCGCTCGGCGACGACGGCATCTCGATGATGTGCAACACCGCGGGGCTGCAGGTGTGCCTCGACTTCGGTGAGGCCAAGCACCTGCAGGACAGATGGGCGGCCGTGCACCAGCTCGGGCCGGTGATGATCGCGTTGTTCGCGAACTCGCCGAGCATCGGTGGCATGCACCAGGGCTGGGAGTCCGCCCGCATGCGCGCCCTGTACGGCTGTGATCCCGTGCGCACCAGACCGAGTGCTGTGTGCGCCGATCCGGCCCAGGCCTACGCGCGAAGAGTCGTCGACACACCCGTGATCGTCGTGCGCGGTCCGAGTTCCAACTGGATTCCGGACCGCCGCTTCACGTTTGCCGAGTGGATGAACGGGGCACACGGTCGTGCTCCCACGAGCGACGACCTGGACTACCACATGTCCTTGATGTTCCCGCCGGTCAGGCCGCGCGGGTACATCGAGGTCAGATACCTCGACACACCCGCGCCGGGCGGGTGGATCGCGCCGAGTGCGCTGCTCGTCGCGCTGTTCAGCGATCCGTCCGTTGTGGACGGTGTGCTGGCGGCGACGGAACGGGCTGCCGGGCGGTGGCTGGTGGCCGCACGGCACGGGTTGGCGGACGAACGCATCGCGCGTGCCGCGAAAGACGTTGTGGCGCTGGGCATCGAAGCCCTGCCCCGCACGGGTCTTTCTCACGATCAGATCAGCGCCATCGGCCGTGAGCTTGAGGGGAAGCTGTGACCGAAGAACTCCGCGAGCGAGTGGCGGAGGAACTGTTGCGTTCGCGCGCGCGTTCCACCGCTCTGACCGACGCCGTCGACGAGCACGACCTCGTCCGGCAACACTCGAAACTGATGTCGCCGCTGGTCTGGGACCTGGCGCACATCGGCAACCAGGAAGAGCTGTGGCTCGTTCGCGACGTCGGCGGACGCGAACCGGTGCGCAGCGACATCGACGAGTACTACGACGCGTTCAAGTTCTCCCGCAGCGTGCGGCCCGAGTTGCCGCTGCTCAACCCGCGCGAGACCCGGCGGTACGTCGGGGACGTGCGCGGCAAGGTGTTCGACGTGCTGGAGAAGGTGCCGCTGGAAGGCCGCCGGCTGGTCGAGAACGGGTTCGCGTTCGGCATGATCGTGCAGCACGAGCAGCAGCACGACGAGACGATGCTCGCGACGCACCAGTTGCGCACGGGTGAGCCGGTGCTGCACGCGCCCGCGCCGCCGCCGGGAAGCCTTGTGCCGGCGACGGAAGTGTTCATTCCGGGCGGACCGTTCGAAATGGGCACCTCGGACGAACCGTGGGCATTGGACAACGAACGGCCCGCGCACGCCGTGCACGTCGACTCGTTCTTCATCGACACGACGCCGGTCACGAACGGCGAGTACGCCCAGTTCATCCTCGCCGGCGGGTACGACGATCGTCGCTTGTGGACGGACGAGGGCTGGGAGCACCGGACGACGGCGAAGCTGGTCGCGCCCCGGTTCTGGCAGCGCGAGGAGAACTCGTTCGTGCGCAACGCGTTCGGCGTGGTCGAGCCGATCGTGCCGGACGAGCCCGTGGTGCACGTGTGCTTCCACGAGGCTCAGGCGTACGCGACGTGGGCGAAGAAGCGCCTGCCGACGGAAGCCGAGTGGGAGAAGGCGGCCCGCTTCGACACCGCGGCCGGCCAGACCCGCCGGTACCCGTGGGGCGACGAGGATCCGTCGGAGGAGCATGCGAACCTCGGTCAGCGCCACCTGCGCCCGGCCCCGGTCGGAGCCTATCCGGCGGGAGCGTCACCCGCCGGTGTGCACCAGCTGATCGGTGACGTGTGGGAGTGGACGTCGAGCGACTTCGGGCCGTACCCGGGCTTCGAGGTGTTCCCGTACAGGGAGTACTCCGAGGTCTTCTTCGGACCGGACTACAAGGTGCTGCGCGGAGGCTCGTTCGGCACCGACAAGTCGGCGGTCCGTTCGACGTTCCGCAACTGGGACTACCCGATCAGACGGCAGATCTTCGCCGGCTTCCGCTGCGCCAGGGACGCCTAGGCCGATGTGCCGCCATCTGGCTTACCTGGGCAGAGCCATGCCCATCGCGAGCCTGCTCTACGACGCGCCGCACTCGCTGGAGCACCAGTCGTACGCTCCCGGCGACATGCGGGCCGGGGGAACCGTGAACGTCGACGGCTACGGCGTCGGCTGGTTTCCCGGCCCGGTGCGGTACCGGCGGGCGGGCACGTTGTGGAGCGACCCGAACCTGCGTCAGCTCGCTTCGGCGGAGTCGACGGCGTTCCTGGCTGCGGTCCGCTCGGCGACCACGGGCATGCCGGTGAGTGATGCCGCCTGCGCGCCGTTCACCGACGGCACGTGGTTGTTCAGTCACAACGGACGCGTCGACGGCTGGCCGGACACCGTTGCGGGACTGGCGAAAACCCTCGACGTGACCGACCTGCTCACGATGGACGCGCCGACCGACTCCGCGCTGTTGTGGACGGTCCTCCGACGTCGCCTGGAGACGGGGAAGAGCCCGGATCAGGCGCTTGTTGAACTCGTGCGAGAGGTGGCGAACGCGGCTCCGAGGTCGCGCCTGAACTTCTTGCTGACCAACGGAGAAGTGCTCGTGGGGACGACGTGGACACACGCCCTGTGGGTGCTTCAACGGGGCGAGGGCGTGACACTCGCGTCCGAACCGCTCGACGACGACCCGGGCTGGCGGGAGATCCCCGACCGGCACGTGGTCACCGCCGTTCCATCCACTGTGGAGGTTCGACCACTATGACCGAGCCGGTGCTGGACGTTCATCTCACTCCGGAGGACGCCGCACACGCGCTACGTGCCGACGTGCGGGCCGGACTGACCGCGAGCCCCAAGTGGGTCTCGCCGAAGTGGTTCTACGACGCCGTCGGCAGCGCGTTGTTCGAGGACATCACGAGGTTGCCCGAGTACTACCCGACCCGTGCCGAACGGGAGGTGCTCGCGGAACGCGCGGGCGAGATCGCGGCGGCGACGGGCGCGCATTCGCTGGTGGAGCTGGGTTCCGGCTCGTCGGAGAAGACGCGGCTGCTGCTCAGTGCGCTGAGGGAACACGGCACGTTGCGGGAGTTCGTGCCGCAGGACGTGTCGGTGTCCGCCCTGACCGAGGCCGCGCACGCGATCATGGCGGACTACCCGGGGTTGCGGGTGCACGGTGTGGTCGGCGACTTCACGCAGCACCTGTCGTTGCTTCCGGGTGAGTCGCCGCGCCTGGTGGCGTTCCTGGGCGGCACGATCGGCAACCTGATCCCGGAGGAGCGGGAGAAGTTCCTGCGCACGGTCAGGGACGTGCTGGAGCCGGGGGAGTGGCTGCTGCTCGGCACGGACCTGGTCAAGGATCCGGGCACGCTGGTGCGCGCGTACGACGACGCTCAGGGCGTGACGGCGGAGTTCAACCGCAACGTGCTGAACGTGCTGAACCGCGAGGTCGGCGGAGACTTCGACATCGACGCGTTCGAGCACGTGGCGTTGTGGAACGCCGAGCAGGAGTGGATCGAGATGCGCCTGCGGGCCAGGCGGGCGATGACCGTGACGCTCGCCGAGCTCGGGCTGACCGTGGAGTTCCGCGAGGGTGAGGAACTGCGGACCGAGGTCTCGGCCAAGTTCCGCGAGGAGGGCGTGAAGGGGGAGCTGGAGGACGCCGGATTTTCGCTGCACCGCTGGTGGACGGACGCCGAGGGGCGGTTCGCGGTCTCGCTAGCCCAAGCGGTGTAACCCAGGTCACAACCCGACGATAGGCGGGTACTGGCGGCTCACCTTCGGTGGTGGGCTGGTTCGATGATTCCTGCGTCAACGCGTGCCGTGCGCGTGGCGCTCGTCAGTGCCCTCGCGCTCGGCACCGTCATCACCGGCCTGGGCAGCGCGTCAGCCCAGCCCGAAGCCACTTCCGCCGTCAGACCCGCCGCCTGGGGCCCGTGCGCGGCCGACGTGCTCGCCGAGATCCCCGCCGCCGAACGCACGAAGGTCAGCTGTGCGGTCCAGGCGGTGCCCGTCGACCACTCGCGGCCGCGCGGGGACTCGACCGGCGTCGTCATGATGAAGCGCCCCGCCGGCGACCCGGCGAAGAAGATCGGCTCGCTGTTCATCAACCCCGGTGGCCCCGGTGGCGCCGGCCTGATCTACAGCGCGTACGGCTCCAGCTTCTTCACGCCGGAGATCCTCGAGAAGTTCGACCTCATCGGCTTCGACCCGCGCGGTGTCGGCCGCAGCGCGCCGCTGCGCTGCTTCCGCACGCAGGAAGAGGCCGACGCGGTGAACGAGGGCTGGTACGCGCTCCCGATCACCCGTGACGAGATCGCCAGCTCGATCCGGCAGTCCAAGGTCTACACGGACTACTGCGGGATCAACGCCGGCCCGCTGCTCAACCACATGTCGACGGAAGCGGTCGCACGCGACCTCGACGTGATGCGCGAAGCCGTGGGGGACAGGCAGCTCACGTACGTCGGCTTCTCGTACGGCACGCTGCTCGGCGCGACCTACGCCAACATCTTCCCGTCGAAGTCGCGTGCTCTGGTGCTCGACGGCAACGTCGACCCGCAGCTGCGCCTCACCAACGGCGCGCAGTACGACCGTGAACGCGCCCGCGGGTTCGAGATCGCCCTCGACGCCATGCTGAAGCGCTGCGACTCCGTCGGTGTCGAGCGGTGTGCGTTCGCCGGTGGTGCGCGCAAGAAGTTCGACGACATCCGCGAGTCGCTGCGCAAGGCCCCGACCACGTTGCCCGGCGGCGCCGTCGTCACGCTGACCGGTCTCGTCGGCCGCACGGCGAGCAACCTGTACAGCCCGACGACGTTCAAGGCGCTGGCCACGTGGCTGCAGTCGATCCACGCCGCCCAGAACCCCTCGGCTGTCCTGACGGCTCAGTCCGTTGTGGACGTTCCGATGCTGAACAACCTGGGTGGCAGGGCTGACGTCCGGGTGCTGCCGGAGACGCCGTACACCAGTGACGACTCGTACTACGCCGTCAACTGCATCGACAAGCCGTTCTCCCGCACGAACCGCAACTGGGCGCAGACCGCGGACAGGTGGGAGCGGGAGTCGAGGACGTTCGGCCGCTACCAGGCCGCGTCCGACCTGCTCACGTGCCCGACGTGGCCGGCGCGCCACCCGGACCGCTGGATCGGGCCGTGGAACAAGCGCACCAAGAACCCGATCGTCGTGGTGGGCAACTACTACGACCCGGCGACGCAGTACCTGTTCTCGGAGCGGATGGCCAAGCAGCTCGGCAACGCACGGCTGATCAGCGTCGACGCGTTCGGTCACTGCATCCTCGGTGACTCGGCCGGTGCCGACGCGGCGGTGACGCGGTATCTCGTCGACCTGGTGGCACCGGCCAACGGTCAGGTGTTCCAGCCGAACGCACAGCCGTTCTGATTCCCGGCCCGCCCGCCTGTCGCCGGGACACAACCCGACGATAGGCGGGTACAAACGGTGCACGGTCGGTGATGGGGTGCATCCGTGACGTCATCATCTCCAGTGCGTGTCGTGCTCGCGAGCGCGCTCGTGCTCGGCACCATCGCGTCCGGCCTGGGCGTGTCCTCCGCCCAGGCCGAGACTTCTGTCAGTCCCGCTGCCTGGGGGCAGTGCGCGGCGGACGTTCTCGCCACCCTTCCCGCGTCCGTGACGCCCGAGGAGCGCGCCAAGCTCACCTGCGCCGTCCAGGAAGTGCCCGTCGACCACTCGCGCCCGCGCGGGGAGAAGACCGGCATCGCCATGATGAAGCGCCCGGCCAACGACCCGTCGCGCAAGATCGGTTCGATCTTCCTCAACCCCGGTGGCCCCGGCGGTTCCGGCCTGATCCGCGGCGCCGTCTCGAAGAACTACTTCCAGCCCTCCGTGCTGGACCGGTTCGACGTCATCGGCTTCGACCCGCGTGGTGTGG
This sequence comes from Streptomyces sp. ID05-26A, assembly GCF_033794685.1. NCBI lineage: Bacteria > Bacillati > Actinomycetota > Actinomycetes > Kitasatosporales > Streptomycetaceae > Streptomyces > Streptomyces sp. ID05-26A. The sequence continues at coordinate 98,067 of NZ_JARAYZ010000007.1, read as the reverse complement.
CCCGCAGCGCCCCGATGCGTTGCTTCCGCACCCAGGAGGAGGCCGACGCGGTCAACGAGGGCTGGTACTCGCTGCCCATCACCCGCGACGAGATCGCGAGCTCGATCCGGCAGTCCAAGGCCTACACGGACTACTGCAAGATCAACGCCGGTCCGCTGCTCAACCACATGTCGACCGAGGCCGTCGCCCGTGACCTCGACATCATGCGTGAGTCGGTGGGCGACAAGCAGCTCAACTTCGTCGGCTTCTCGTACGGCACGCTGATCGGCTCGACGTACGCGAACATCTTCCCCTCCAAGACGCGCGCGATGGTGATCGACGGCAACGTCGACCCGCAGCTCCGCCTGACCAACGGCGCCGAGTACGACCGCCAGCGCGCCGACGGCTTCGAGATCGCGCTGGACGCGATGCTGAAGCGCTGCGACTCGGTCGGCGTCGAGAAGTGCGCGTTCGCCGGTGACGCCCGAGGCAAGTTCGAGGCCATGAAGGCCGCACTGGCCAAGGGCCCGGCGACGTTGCCGAACGGCACCAAGGTGACGCTGTCCGACGTGGTGGGCCGGGTCGCCGGTGACCTGTACTCGATCGCCCGCATCGCACCGCTGGCCGCCTGGTTGCAGAGCATCCACACCGCTCTGAACCCGTCGCTCGCCTTCAGCGTCCAGTCCACTGTGGAGCTCGCCGCGCCGCTGAACAACGCCGCCGGCCGCATGGACGTCGACCCGCTGCCGGACACCCCGTACACGGCGGACGACTCGTACTTCGGCGTCAACTGCATCGACAAGCCGTTCTCCCGCACGAACCGCAACTGGGAGCGGACCGCGGCGAAGTGGGAGAAGGAGTCGCCGACGTTCGGCCGCTACCAGGCCGCGGCGGACCTGCTGACCTGCGCGACGTGGCCGGCGCGCCACCCGGACCGCTGGATCGGGCCGTGGAACAAGCGCACCAAGAACCCGATCGTCGTGGTGGGCAACTACTACGACCCCGCCACGCAGTACCTGTTCTCGCAGCGGATGGCCAAGCAGCTCGGCAACGCGCGGCTGATCAGCGTGGACGCGTTCGGGCACTGCATCCTCGGCCGCTCGGCGGGCACGGACGCGGCGGTCGCGAAGTACCTGGTCGACCTGGTCGCACCGGAGAACGGCCAGGTGTTCCAGCCGAACGTTCAGCCGTTCGCCTGATCCGGTTTTCGCAGGAAGCGGTGGCGGTGCTCGTGCAGCACCGCCACCGCGGGGACCTTCACAGCAGTGCGCTTCTCACGATCAGCACGACAGCGCTCGTTCCCGCGACGACCAGCATGGGCGTCCGGATGCCCTTGGCGTCGAACCTCTTGCGCAACGGCCCCGAAAGCAGGAACCCGGCCACCAGGAACGGGATCAGCAGCACCCCGCTCCACAGCTGGTGCGCCGTCACGTTGCCGGTCGCGGTCAGGCCGATGATCGACGCGCCGGAGCCCAGCACGAAGAACGCCCCGAGCGTCGCCCTGACCTGCGGTCCCGCCTGGTTCTGGTAGAGCAACGCGACCATCGGCCCGCCCACCGCCGTCGCCGTGCCGAACGAGCCGCTCGCGAACCCGGCCGTGACCAGCGACTTCGGGTGAGGCTCCGGACGCCAGGCCGTGATCGAGAGCAGCACGCAGGCCAGCACCGAGCCACCGACCACGAGGCCGAAGCCCTTCGGGTCGAGCGCGTCGACGATCAGGATGCCGACGACGGTGCCGGGCAGGCGGCCGAGCATCGCCCAGCCGACGCCGCGCCAGTCGACGTGCGTGAACTCCCTCGCGAGCGACAGCGACGCGTGCGCGGCGGCGATCATCAGGACCGGCACCGGCAGCAGCGCCGGATCCAGCAGCGCGAGCAGCGGCACGGCGACGAGCGCCAGGCCGAAGCCGATCAGTCCTTGCAGCAGCCCTCCGAACGCGACGACCACACCCGCAGCGAGCAACAACCCCCAGGACATAGTTCGCGATGCTATCCACCGTTGTTCGCCTGGTGTTCGCAGAGCGCACCTACGCTCCGCGCCATGACCGCGTCCCGCCGTTCCTTCCTGCTCGGCACCGGTGCCACCGCTGCCGCTGCCGCCCTGGTCACGCCTGGTTCCGCGGCTGCGGACAACGTTGTCGGCGGCCGTCCGGACCCCGAGTCGCGGCGGTTCACGCTCGCCGTGATCCCGGACACGCAGTACATGTTCGACCTCGACCGCGGCGACTCGACGCCGTTGAAGGCCACGCTGCAGTACCTCGTCGACCGCCGGAAGTCCGAGAACATCGTCTTCGTCAGCCACCTCGGCGACCTGGTCGAGAACGGGCGCAAGAGCGAGATCGACGACATCAGCGAGCGCTTCGAGGTGCTCGACCGGCGCCGGATCGGGTACAGCGTGCTCGCGGGCAACCACGACCTGCCGGACTCGCGCCTGGACGACCAGCGCGGGCGCACGCCGTACCTCGACAGGTTCGGGCCGCGGCGGTTCCGCGACTCGCCGACGTATCGCGGATCGAGCGCCGACGGCTACAACTCGTTCCACGTCTTCCGCGCCGGTGGCAAGGAGTGGCTGGTCCTGGCGCTCGACTGGCGCATGTCCGCCAAGGGGTTCGAGTGGGCGCGCTCGGTGCTGGCTTCGCACGCCGAGTTGCCGGTCATCCTCACCACGCACGAGCTCGTCCACGACGGCGGTGACGGGGTGGCGGCGATGTCCGACTACGGGCGCCGGTTGTGGAATGAGCTGATCAAGGACAACGACCAGATCTTCCTGACGTTGAACGGGCACTTCTGGCCGCCCGCGCGCACGACGTTGCAGAACGCCTTCGGCAACGACGTGCACGTGCACATCACGAACTACCAGGACCGCTACTACGGTGGCGGCGCCATGATCCGGCTCTACCACTTCGACCTGGACCGCGGTGTTGTCGACGTGCGCACCGTCTCACCGTGGCTGCTCGGGAAGAAGTCGCTCAACCCGTTGGAGCGCAAGGAGACCGAGCTGACCGGACCGGCCGACCGGTTCAGCGTACCGATCGACTTCGAGCAGCGGTTCTCCCGGTTCGACCCGCCGGTGCTGCCCGCTCCGCAGCCCGTCCGTGACGTGCTGGTGCGCGGCACGGTCGCGTACTGGCGGCTCGGCGAAGGGCTGAAGGACCTGTCGGGCAACGGGAACGACCTGCGGCAGGTCGGCTCGTTGACGGCCTCGGACGACCACAGCCGGCTCGCGCCGTCGCACCGTTCGCTGTACTTCGGCAAGGACGGCTATCTGTCCACCGTGGACTCGGCGCCGGTGAACAGGGAGACGTTCGAGCGCGGGTACACGGTCGAGGTGTTCCTGAAGCTGCCCAACGGGTTCAACCATCCGTGGTGCGGTCTGCTCACGAAGCTCGCGCCCGGATCGGCCGCCGGCAAGACCGGAGACGACCCGAGTGAGCCGATCGCGACCCTGAACGTCGCCGGGGGCGGTCAGCTGCAGTGGGCGGTGTTCCCGCGCAACCTGCCGGGCATCTCCACCAACTGGGGCCACGAGATGGCCTACGAGACGTGGTGGCACATCGCCGTGGTCAACGACGGCGTGCACACGACGCTGTACGTGGACGGGTCTCCGTTGCTGCGCAACCCGTCCACGCCCGCGCGCGGCATCTCGACCGCCGGTGATCCGTGGCTCGTCGGTGCCTACGCGTACAACAGGGTCGTCGAGAAGTCGTTGCACGGCTGGGTCGGTGACGTGCGGATCGTCGGCCGGGCGTTGGACCGCTCGGAGTTCATGCGGTCGAAGGCAGCCCGAACTTCGGGAACAGACTGAGGTCGAAGAACGACGAGACGCGCGTGATCCGGTCGGTCACCTCCAGGACCTGGAGGTTGAACGGCCGGAACACGCCGTCCTCCGCTCGCAGGTACAGGCCGAAGGCGGGCTGGCCGTTCGCCTCCGTGGCGATCATCCTGGCGCCGTGCGGAACGGCCGGGCACTGGTTCGTGAGGTGCCACGCGACCATCTCGGGGCCCCGGTAGAACTGCGGGTACGGCGGCATCTCCCAGATGACGTCCTCGGCGAACATGCCGATGATCGCCGGAACGTCCTTGGCCACGAAGGCCTTCACCCACCGGTCGAGCAACGGCTTGGCGTCCGCCGGTTCGACGACCTCGTCCTCGGTGAGGTCCTTGAGCTGTGCGTGGGCCCGTTGCAACGCGCTGTTCACGGCCGCGACCGTCATCTCCAGTTCGTCGGCGGCCTCCGCGGCGCTCAGCTTCAGGACGTCGCGCAGGACGAGCACCGCGCGTTGCCTCGGCGGGAGGTGTTGCAGGGCCGCGACGAACGCCAGCCGGGTGGACTCGCGTTCGCTCACGATCGCGGCCGGATCGGTCGGGAACGGCTCCAGCCACGGGATCTCGTGGTCCTGCGTGAGCGGGTCGTTCTCCGTGCTGCCCTGCGTGCCGAGCCCGAACGGCAGCGGGCGCCTCGTGCGGCCGTCGAGGGCGGTGAGGCAGGCGTTCGTGGCGATCCGGTACAGCCAGGTGCGCACCGACGAGCGGCCCTCGAACCGGTCGTACGACTTCCACGCGCGCAGGTACGTCTCCTGCACCAGGTCTTCGGCGTCGTGCAGCGAGCCGAGCATCCGGTAGCAGTGCGCGAGAAGCTCCCGTCTGAACGGGTCCGCGGCGGTCGCGAAGTCCACTGTCACTCCCGCAGCCTAACCGCGTTTCCCAGTCTGCCGACGAGGATCTCGATGTAGTCCTTGAGTTCCTCCGGTTCGTGCACGTCGAACTCGAAGCCCAGGAACAGCAGGTGCCACACGATCCGTTCGAGCGCGTCGGCGCCCGTGCGCATGAGGCACGAGTTGTCGTCGATCGGTTCCAGGGCCGCGGACATCGGCGTGGTGCGTTCCGCGACTGCCTGCATGGGTGCGTGGATCGTGAGCACGGCCTGGTAGGTGTAGACGCTGGACGCGACCTGCCGCGACACGAACTCGCCCAGGGACTCCGCGGGCGGCGGCCGTGGCGTGAACCGTGCGGCCGGGGTGGGCTCCTCGCTGATCCGGTCCACCCGGAACGTTCGCCAGTCCTCTTTGGACACGTCCCACGCGACCAGGTACCACCGGCGGCCGGTGTGCACGAGCCCCTGAGGTTCCGCGAGCCGCTTCGAGGGCTCGCCCCGCGTCGGGGCGTAGGTGAACCGCAACTGCTGGTGGTCGCGGCAGGCGGCGGCGATGATCGTCAGCGTCTCCGGGTCGACGGTCGGGCCCGCGGCCGGCAGGGGAGTGGTGTGCGTCTGGAGCGCCTGCACGCGCCTGCGCAACCTCGTCGGCAGCACCTGTTCGAGCTTGGTGAGAGCACGGATCGACGTCTCCTCGATGCCCGCGATCGACCCGTTCGCCGCCGTCCTGAGCCCGACCGCGACGGCGACCGCCTCGTCGTCGTCGAGCAGCAGCGGCGGAAGTTCCGCGCCCGCCCCGAGCTGGTACCCACCGGCCGCGCCCGGCAGTGACGTGACGGGGTAACCGAGGCTGCGCAACTTGTCGACGTCACGACGGATCGTGCGCACGTCGACGCTGAGCCGCCCGGCGAGCTCCGGGCCCGTCCAGTCGCGCCGCACCTGCAACAGCGAGAGGAGCTTCAGCAGCCGTGCGGACGTCTCCAGCATGTGATGGATTCTAGATTCCATTGCGGACAACGGCCTGCGGTGGCTAGGGTTTGCGTCATGACTGCCGGGTCGGCCTTGTGCCGTGAGCGGAACGGTTGCCCGGCCCTGACTTGATCAGGGCCCCTCCAGCCCCCGCGCTTGTTCGTTCGTTGGACACGCGCACTGGGAGAGGAGGTGATGCGCAATGCTTCCCAACGTTGGTGATGTCTTTTCGGGGAAGGTCGTCTCGACCGTTCCCTTCGGTTCGTTCATCGAGCACCCCGCCGGTGCACATGGGCTCCTGCACGGCCGGCAGGCCAAGGTCGGTGCCTCCGTGCAGGTGAAGGTGCTCGCGGTGGACGCCGAGCAGCAGCGGTTCAGCCTGGAGCTGGCGTGACGTGAGTGCTCGGGCAGAGGCGCCCTGCCCGGGCTTTCGTCACGGTCTCCGGTAGTCCGCGCATTCACCGGTCAAGCGGTCGTGCAGGGTCTTGCGGTGCCCTTCTTCGAGGGGTGCCGGCCCGAGCGCGTCCGCTGGACTGGTGACCTCGTGCAGCAACCTGTAGAGCACCACATCCGTTGCTGTGTAAAGCCAATCGTCCGCCTTGCCGGGCGGCGCGGCCGGTCCGAGCATGTTCTCGAACCACGCCGGGAACAGCAGATCCCTCGCCACCGCGTCCTCGATGCGGGTGCGGATCTGGTGCCGCGTGTGCTTGATGGCCTCGTTGCCGGCCGACTTGGCGACGGTGTCCTTGGCGTGCGTGTCGTCGCCCGGCGGCTCCGGGCGTTCCTTGTTCGTGATGGCTCGCCACTGCTTGTAGTGCTTGCGCCACAACGCTTCTGCTGCTGGCGGGAGGTGGGTGAGGGCCTCGGCCGCGTCGATGGCTTCCGCGGCCTGCCTGTCGTACTCGGCGATGGCCTTGCGGGTGTCCTTGGCTTCCTGCGGGGTGAAAGTCCTGCGGGCGTACGCTTCCTGGCCCTTGAGGATCTTGGCCAGGTCCGGCTGGTCTATCTCCGGCCAGTGGTCGAAGTCCGCCTTCTGGGTTTCGCCCGCTCGCACCTTTCTGTTGAGCGCCACCAGCAGGCGTTCCAGGCGGTGCACGCTCTCCGCCAGCTCCGTCACGCGGTCGTTGGTCTTGGTGAGCTTGCGGGTGTTGTCCTTGAGCTGGTTGGTGTGAGCCAGTTGTGCGTTGGCCGCCTCCGACTGGGTGTTGTCGAGGCGCGTTTCCAGGGACTTGAGCTCTTTCTTGAGGCGCTCGGTCTTGTCTTCCAGGGCCTTGAGCGGATCTATGTTCATTTGAGCGTCCTCCAGGCCCACCAGGCGATCCCCGCGGCGGTGATGAGTGTTGCCCAGCCGTTGAGGAGTGGGGTCAGGAGGGTGGCTGTCAGGGCCGCTGTGATCGCCGCTGTTCTGGCCCTGGGTTCCCAGATCTTTTGTCCTGTGGGGTCCACCAGGACTGCTGCCGCTGTGGCTGTCGCGGTGAGGAGGGAGAGCAGGGACCAGGCGTCGAACCAGGCTATGGAGATGATCAGGGCTGCTGCTGTGGTCGCGATGGCCGTCGCACGGTTCGGGGTGGTCAGCCTGGCGGCTTCGACGTCTCTCCTGGCCTGCATCACGGCTTCGACTTCGTCGTTCGCGGTGGTCAGGAGGGTGCGGAAGTCCGGGGTGCCTGGGCTCGCCGAGTGGAGGGCTTTGAGGGCTGTTCGCAGGGAGTGCTGGCGGTCGGCCAGGCGAGCGAACGGATCGGCTGCCATGCCCTGAAATCGTGATCAAGCGGGGTGGGTGGGGCTAGGGCTGGGAGGGGAGTTGGTCCGGTTGCCGACGAACTTCCCTCGCCCGGCCTAGTGGGTGGGTGGTCAGCTTTGCGATCCGCGACCTTGTCTCGTGGTCGCCTTGCGATCCGCGACTTGGCGGGTGGTCGCCTTGCGTTCCGCGACCTTGCGGGTGGTCGCCTTGCGAGTGGCGGGTCGCTGCTGCGTGCGTCCCCTGGGGGCGCTGCCCCCAGACCCCCGGCAATCTGATCAGGGGGCCCGCGCCACCCGTAGGTAGATGGCACGCCTGTTGCTCAGGGCGGCTGCCTGTTGCTTAGTTTGGTTGCGTTGGCGGCGGGGTCCCATCACGAGTCACACCAAGAGCGGGCCACATGTCTGAAGGGGTGTCAAGCAGGCGAAAAGCGTGCCTGCTTGACACCCCTTCAGGCATGCAGCAAGTGCTATGGCGCGACTCGTGATGGGACCCCACCGCCTGGACCGCCTGCTAAGGACGGCTCGCCTTCGGCTTCGCTGGCAGCGTTCGGCTACGACTTGCGGCGGGCTTCTGGGGGCCAGACGACCTCGATCGGTACGCCGGACGCTCGTGCTTGTTCCACCACGTCCGCTGTGCCGCCCTTGCCCTGTGCTGGGATGCCGTCCCAGACCGCGACCAGGACTTCTACCGAGGCGAGCATTCGTTCGTTCGCTGCCACGTAGGCCAGGCGTCCGCTCGACATGTGCGGGAGGACGCTAACCACGGTGGCCGCTGCTCGTAGTTCGTCGTAGTCGGCCACCTGGTGTGGTTTCAGGCGGTCGCGGTAGTCAAGGGCCGGGAGGACTACCTCCACCTCTCCACCCAGGGCGAGGACTGCTCTGGCGAAGACCTGGTCTGCGCCTGGAGCCAGGCAGGTCACGCCCACCAGGGTCGTGCCCAGCTTGGTCAGGGCCTCCGTGATGGCGGCCTGGACGGCTGGGACGCACTCCGGGACCAGGTTGCTGTGGCCGGTGATGCCTACTCGCATCAAGCTGTCCGGATCGCTCTGATCGCGTCCCTGGTGTCCTGCACGGCGGGGATGTGGCGGTGCCGTGCCGCTTCCTTGGCGAAGTCCTCCAGTTTGCGGAGAACGCGCCCCGAGGAGAGCTTCGCCGCTGTCGGCAGGACCTCGTTGATCAACCCGCACGCTGCCTCCGGGTCTCCCGCGACCATTTTGGTGCGCGCCAGTCCGATCACGTCGAATGCGCGGTTGCGCACCTTCGACGGGTCCCGTAGTGCCAGGGCTCGCCGGATGTGTTGTTCGGCGAAGACTGCCTGGGCCGGGTCGTGCATGGCGAGGTCGCGGCAGCGGGCGCCGATGACGCCCTCCAGCTCGGCCTCGTCGAAACTGTGCAGGTAGCGCGGTTCGTTGTCCGCGTTCCGTTGCGCGAAGCTGTCCTGCGCCATGCCCACTGCCTGGTGGAACTCGCGGGTCTTGCCCATCTGGGCGTAGGCCCAGGCCTCGCGGGTCAGCAGGAGCGCCTTGAGCGTGGGTGTGCCCGTGCGGCGGGTGCCGTACTGGCCCAACTGGACCAGTTCCAGGCCGTCCTCGGGGCGGCCCAGGTCGAACATCTGCCTCGCCATGGCGGCCAGGCAGAGGGCCGCGAAGCCGTCGTTGTGGCCGGCCTTGGCCATGCGGATGGCCAGCACGTAGTAGCGCTGCGCCGCGTTGTGCAGGCCCGCGTCGAACGACATGCTCGCCGCCACCTTCGACAGTTCGGCGCCGATGAAGAACGCGCGTTCCGTCGTCGGGCCGGACGGTGCCCTGCCCAGGCGTTCGGCCAGTTCGTCGAGCTGACCCAGGACCGCCTTGCGGGCCAGGCCGTAACCGCCTCTGCCGCCCCAGCCGCGCAGGCCGTCGGCCACGCGTTGCAACGCGTACAACTCCTCCTCGCTGATCGCCGAGTGCGACGACCACTTCGACAGGTTCTGCAGGGGGTGCAACCACCGCTGCAGCGGCTCGACCAGTGCGGACCCCACCGTCACCGCGGCGGCTCCGGTGAGCGCCGCTCGTCTGCTGATCGCCAAGTCGCTCCTCGCCGTCTCCTCGACCGAACGGGCAATGCTCGTCGCCTCCCAGGGGGCGGCGAGCACGTCTGGTGGGCCCACCAGGAGGGAGCCCACCTGAGCTGGGATGACGACTCGGTCGAACCACAGTCGTTCGCCCGGTACACCGAGCACTTGTGCGAAATGGCGCAGCCGGTCGAGGCGGTCGATCTGGTTCTCGCCCGACTCGTAACGCGAGAGCTGCGCCTGGCTGATCCCGAGCCACGCCGCCATGCGGTCCTGCGTGACCCGGCTCAGGTGCTGGGGGTGGTGCCGGTACGCGGAGATCAGCGCACCCATGTCGCGGTCGATGCACGCTGCCGCGATCGCCGGGTGGTCCCAGAAGTCGTTCGGCACTTCAGGTGCTCCGTGCACGTCCGCACGAGCGTTGCGGCGGCACCGGTGACACAGCCGATCGGAGTTGTCGGCGGCGATGAACGCCCCACAAGGGCAAGCGCGTCTGGATGTGGGTCTCGCTGCATCCATCGGCCTCGCCCCCGTCACTGAGCGTTTCCCCAGTGTACGGAGGTGTGATCGTCAGTCCATCCATCTCATGCATAAGACGTAATGGATTCGCGTGTCGCAGTCCTGGTGCCCCCGCCTGGCGGATGAGCTTCATACGTCCGCTGCATGAGCCGCATGCAGCGGGCGAGTGGTGTTGGCGGGAACCGAGAAGCACCCTGCACAACGTCAGGCTGCGGGTCGATCCCCGTGGCGTGGCCAGTGCCTGACCCACCTACGGGGAGGACAACCGCCGATGAGCCTCACGACCGCGGAGACCGGTACCGCCGGGATCCCACAGAACAGGGGACACGCACGTGCGATCGGGGAGGCCGTCGCCGGCTACCGGTTGCTCGGCTGGCAGGTGACCATCACCGAGCAGGGTGTGTTCCTGCCACTGGGCCCCGCCACGACAGCTTTGGCGATGCCGGCGAGGATCGGGTCGAGGGTGCTGGCCGACCTGAAGTCCCGGATGCTCGCCGGACCGGTCACGGTGATCCCCGGCCCCCGCGAACACTGGATCTTCCTGGCCGAACTGGTGGCGTTGCTGCCGACGCACCTCAAGGCGCCACCGGAGGTCCAGTTCGTGCGATCGCCGCACCGGATCGCCCTGCCACCGACGATGACCAGGTACGGGTCGCTGCGCTGGGCGAACCCGCCGTCGCACTCGCGGCACTGGTTCCCGCCGTTCACGGCCGTGCTGGCACTGGCCCGGACGGCCGCCGCGGAGGACCAGCGCCGATAATCGGTGCTCGTGGATCGACGAACTGTGTTGTTGTGTGGGCTCGCTGCCGCTCTGAGCGCCTGTGGCGAGCCCGCTCCTCGCAAGACGGGTGGTGCCGGGACCGCCCGGCCCGGTGATCGGGTCGTGGCCGTCTCCGCGGTGCCCTCCGGCTCCGGCTTGCTGGTGGACATGCCCGGCAACGCCCAGCTGTTGGTCGTGCAACCTCGATCGGGTGAATTCCGGGCGTTCAACCCGGCCTGTCCGCACGTCGGTTCCCTCGTGAACCCCCCTGCCGCCGGAGTGATCACCTGCCCGTTGCACGGGAGCACGTTCGACCCCTCTTCGGGTGCCGTCCGCAAAGGACCTGCGACTTCGGGACTGACCGAGGTCGCTCTCGTGCGTTCCGGAGACGATCTGGTGCTTGGCTGAGACCTGTGCATTTGCTGTGCATCGGTGCTCTCGCTGAACTCTCGCCGACCGATTCGCGTAATGCTGTGGTGTAACCCCGAACACCCTCACCACCACCACGGAGGATCGGTCGTGAACACCGATAGCCCGGTCAGCAGGCGCGCGGCACTGTGCGGAATCGCAGTCGCCCTCGCAGTGCCCAGCGGACTCGTGACGGCGTGCAGTTCCCCGAGTCCTTCCGGCTCTGCTCCTACCCAGGGCGGCTCGACCCCGACAGGTTCCACCGGTTCCGCCGGGACCAGCGGCACGAAGCTGGTCGCGCTCGCCGACGTGCCCGAAGGCGGCGGTGCGGTCGTCGACACCGCCGGCGGCAAGAAGATCGTCGTGGCGCGCATCTCCGCCACCGAGGTCAAGGCGTACGACGCGACGTGCCCGCACCAGGGGTCGATGGTCGCCGAGCCTTCCGGCGGCACCATCACCTGCCCCTCGCACGGCAGCCAGTTCGGTGCCTCCGACGGCGCGGTGAAGAAGGGGCCGGCGACGACCGGCCTGAAAGCGGTCGGCGTGAAGATCGACGGTGACCAGGTGGTCCTGACCTGACCCTTTCTGTTTTTGTCAGACCGCGTCGATAGTCTGGACGGCGTGGCAGATCCCTCGACGTACCGCCCCGCCGTGGGCACGATTCCCGAGGCTCCCGGCGTCTACAAGTTCCGCGACGCCGGTGGCCGGGTCGTGTACGTCGGCAAGGCGAAGAGCTTGCGCAGCAGGCTGAACTCGTACTTCGCGGATCTGGCCGGGCTGCACCCGCGCACCCGCCAGATGGTGACGACGGCGGCCTCCGTCGAGTGGACGGTCGTCACCACCGAGGTCGAGGCGCTGCAGCTCGAGTACAACTGGATCAAGGAGTACGACCCGCGCTTCAACGTCCGGTACCGCGACGACAAGTCGTACCCGGTGCTGGCCGTCACGCTGCACGAGGACTACCCCCGTCTGCACGTGTACCGGGGGCCGCGCAAGAAGGGCGTGCGCTACTTCGGGCCGTTCGCCCACGCCTGGGCGATCCGCGAGACGCTCGACCTGCTGCTGCGCGTGTTCCCCGCGCGCACGTGCTCGGCGGGAGTTTTCAAGCGGCACAACCAGATCGGCCGCCCGTGCCTGCTCGGGTACATCGACAAGTGCTCGGCGCCGTGCGTGGGCAAGGTGTCGGCGGACGAGCACCGCGACATCGTGCTCGACTTCTGCGACTTCCTGGCGGGCAAGACGGACAACATGGTCCGCCGCCTCGAACGCGAGATGCTGCAGGCGTCGGAGGAGCTGGAGTTCGAACGAGCGGCCCGCCTGCGCGACGACCTGGGCGCGTTGCGCCGCGCGATGGAGAAGCAGGCCGTCGTCCTGGGCGACGGCACGGACGCCGACGTGATGGCGTTCGCGCAGGACGAGCTGGAGGTCTCGGTCCAGGTCTTCCACGTGCGCGGCGGTCGTGTGCGCGGCCAGCGCGGCTGGGTGCTCGACAAGGTGGAGGAGCTCGACGACGGAGGGCTCGTCGACCAGTTCATCATGCAGTTCTACGGCGACGACACGGAGAACACCCCGCGCGAGGTACTGGTGCCGGTGCTGCCGGACGACGCGGCCGCGCTGGAAGACCTGCTGTCCGAGCAACGCGGTTCCCGTGTGGTGCTGCGGGTCCCGCAACGAGGCGACAAGCGCGCGTTGATGGAAACGGTGGCGCGCAACGCCTCCGAGGCCTTCGCCCAGCACAAGCTCCGCCGGGCGGGCGACCTCACGGCGCGTTCCGCCGCATTGCAGGAGATCCAGGACGCGCTGGCACTCGACACCGCGCCGTTGCGCATCGAGTGCATCGACATCAGCCACGTCCAGGGCACGGACGTGGTGGCGTCCCTGGTGGTGTTCGAGGACGGCCTGGCCCGCAAGTCGGAGTACCGCCGCTTCGCCCTCCGCGAAGCCGCCACCGAGGGCGACGTGGCCTCGATCGCCGAGGTGGTCCGCCGCCGCTTCCAGGCCATGCTGCGCGAAACGGCGTCCGGCGGCCCCAACCCGGGCATCGACCCGGACACGGGCAAACCCCGCAAGTTCGCCTACCCGCCCAACCTCCTGGTGGTCGACGGCGCGGGCCCCCAGGCGGCGGCGGCCTCCGACGTCCTGGCCGAACTGGGCATCACCGACGTGGCCGTGGTCGGCCTGGCCAAGCGCCTGGAGGAGGTCTGGGTTCCGGGCGAGGCGGACCCGGTGATCCTGCCGCGGTCGAGCGACGGGCTGTACCTGCTGCAACGAGTCCGCGACGAGGCCCACCGCTTCGCCATCGCCTACCACCGCCAGAAGCGCTCGAAGCGCATGACCACCTCGGAGCTCGACGAGGTGCCGGGCCTCGGCGAAACCCGCAAAGCCGCGCTGCTCAAGCACTTCGGCTCGGTGCGCAAGCTGCGACAGGCCACAGTGGACGAGATCAGCGACGTGCCGGGCGTCGGCCGGCGCACCGCGGAGGCCGTGGTGGCGACACTGGCCTCAGGCGGGAAGGCCTGATGGATCCGGACTTGGCACTGCGCCCGCTCCCCGCCGCCGCCGAGACGGTGCTGTCCGACCTGCACGCGCCACCACGTCTGGTGGCGCACCTGCGGGCCGTGCACGACGTGGCGTGCGAACTGGTCGAGTGGGTGTCGCGGCACCACCCGTCGGTGTCCGTCGATCGTGAGGCGGTGCTCTACGGCGCGGCCACCCACGACATCGGGAAGGTGTTGCACCCCAACGAGTTGTCCGGCCCGGGGTCCGCGCACGAGCCGGCGGGACACGCGCTGCTGCTGGAGCGCGGGATCTCGGAGCGGCTGGCGCGCTTCGCGCGGACGCACGCGTCGTGGACTGAGCCTGGGATCAGCTTGGAGGAGTTGCTCGTCAGCCTCGCGGACAAGGTGTGGAAGGCCAAGCGCGTGCCGGAGCTGGAGCAGCTCGTCACCGAGCGGCTGGCCGAGGCCGTGGGGCAGGAGCCGTGGGAGGTGTTCATGGCGCTGGACGACGAGTTGGACCGGATCGCGTCGGGCGCCGACGCGCGGCTGGCGTTCCAGTCGAGTTGTCCGGTCGCGATGTGAGGGCGATGCCATACCAGCCGAATCGCGAACGCGCTGTGCCGCACCTGGTTCGCTCGCCGAGGTGCCGAGTGCCCGCGAACGCGCTGTGCCGCACGTGGCTCGCTTTCCGCGGTGCCGAGTGCCCGCGAACGCGCTGTGCCGCACGTGGCTCGCTTTCCGCGGTGCCGAGTGCCCGCGAACCCGCCGGGCCGCACGTGTGCCGCTTGGCCGCGCCGGTCGTGGATGTCCGGATCGGCTGCCGCGTTCGTCCCACCCCACCGCCGCCCGCGATCGCCTGCCGCACTCACCCCACCCGCCGCAGCGGCCACACTCGCCCTGCGAACGACCCGGACACGGGGCCAGGATCGTGATCGCGGCCACGACGCGCCCGTCCCAATCGCCGAACCTGCCGCACGTGAGGGCCGTTCCAGTGGAGACTCACCCTGGGCGCGCCCGGTCGTGGCGTGGCCCAGCATCGAGTTTGCCCAAACGAGAGTGCGGTAGAAGCGCGCTCATGAACAGGTAACGGAGTCGTAGTCGTGAACGCGGAGAAGTCCGGCATCGAAGTCGCCGTGGTGACCGGGCTGTCCGGTGCGGGCCGCAGCACCGCGGCCAAGTGCCTGGAGGACCTCGGCTGGTTCGTCGTGGACAACCTGCCCCCGGAACTCATCGCCACCATGGTCGAGCTCGGCGCCCAGGCGCGCGGGGCGATCACCAGGGTCGCCGTCGTCATGGACGTGCGCAGCCGCGCGTTCACCGAGGACCTGGCCTCCATCATCAAGGACCTGGACGCGCGTGGGTACAAGCCGCGCGTGCTGTTCCTCGAAGCCACCGACGACGTGCTGATCCGGCGGTTCGAGGCGGTGCGCCGCGGTCACCCGATGCAGGGGGACGGGCGGCTGCACGACGGCATCGAGGCCGAGCGGATCCTGCTGACGCCGCTCAAGCAGGAAGCCGACCTCGTGCTCGACACGTCGGCGCTGAGCATCCACCAGCTGCGGGCCAAGATCGAGGACTCGTTCGGCTCCGAGGCCGCCAGCAGGACGCGGGTCACCGTGCTGAGCTTCGGCTACAAGTACGGGCTGCCGATGGACGCCGACCTCGTCATGGACGTGCGGTTCCTGCCCAACCCGTTCTGGATCCCGGAACTGCGGGAGCAGACGGGTCTCGATGGTGAGGTGCGCAACTACGTGCTGTCCCAGGAGGGGGCGGACGAGTTCCTTGATCGGTACCACGAGCTCCTGAGGCTCATCGGTGCCGGTTATCGGCGTGAGGGCAAGCGCTACCTGACGCTCGCGATCGGGTGCACTGGCGGCAAGCACCGCAGTGTCGCCCTGAGCGAAGAGCTGGCCACGCGGCTGGCGAGCGAGGACGGCATGGCCGTGAAGGTCGTGCACAGGGATCTGGGACGTGAGTGACGAAGTTGAAAGCTGTTGCTTTGGGTGGCGGGCACGGGCTGCACGCGACGCTGACCGCGCTGAGGCGGGTCACCGACGACGTGACGGCCGTGGTGACCGTCGCGGACGACGGCGGATCGTCGGGACGGTTGCGGCGGGAGCTCGCTGACCTGTTGCCGCCGGGTGACCTGCGCAAGGCCATGGCGGCGCTGGCGGGGGAGGACGAGGCCAGCCAGCGCTGGACGTCGCTGTTCAAGCACCGGTTCGGTGGCACGGGGGCGCTCGCGGGGCACGCGGTCGGCAACCTGGTGATCGCCGGGCTGCTCGAACAGCTCGGCGATCCGGTCGCGGTGCTCGACCTGACGGGCAGACTGCTCGGCGTCCGGGGGCGGGTGCTGCCGATGTCGAACGACCCGCTCGACATCGAGGCGGACGTCGTCGGGCTGGACGAGGACGAGACGGACGTGCGGCGCATCCGGGGGCAGGTCGCCATCGCGACCACGCCGGGGCTCGTGCAGCGCATCCGGCTGACTGCCCCGAACGGGCGACCTGCCGGCTGTCCGGAAGCAGTACAGGCTGTACTTGACGCCGATGTCGTGGTACTCGGGCCCGGATCGTGGTTCACCAGCGTCTTGCCGCATCTGCTGGTGCCCGATCTGCTCGACGCGCTGGTGCGCACGCGTGCCAAGAAGGTGCTCGTGCTCAATCTCGTCCCCCAACCGGGTGAAACTGCTGGTTTCTCTCCGGAGCGGCATTTGGACGTAGTCTGCGAACACGCACCCGAGCTGAAGGTGGACGCGGTGATCGCCGACGTCGACTCGGTCCCGACCCCGGACCGGCTGACGCGAGCCGCCTCGGCACTGGGTGCGCGTACGCATCTGGCGAAGATCGCCGCACCGGAGGCCGCAGAACGGCATGATCCGGAGGCGCTTGCCGGTTGCCTGAGGCAAGTGGTCGAGGAGACCGGAGTGGGAGGGACGAGCCCGTGGCGATGACGTCGGCGGTCAAGGACGAGCTGAGCAGGCTCGCGGTATCCAAGACCTGTTGCCGCCGCGCGGAGGTGTCCTCCCTGCTCAGGTTCGCCGGCGGCCTGCACATCGTGTCCGGCAGGGTCGTCGTCGAGGCCGAGCTCGACCTGGGTTCCGCGGCCCGCAGGCTGCTCAAGGAGATCCAGGCGCTCTACGGCCACCACGCCGAGGTCTTCACGATCCAGTCCAACGGCCTGCGCAAGGGCACCCGGTACGTCGTCCGCGTGGTCAAGGACGGCGAGGGTCTCGCCCGGCAGACCGGTCTGCTCGACCCGCGCGGCCGCCCGGTTCGCGGCCTGCCCGCGCCGGTCGTGTCCGGCGGTGTGTGCGACGCCGAAGCCGCGTGGCGTGGCGCCTTCCTGGCGCACGGCTCGCTGACCGAACCGGGCCGCAGCTCGTCGCTGGAGATCACCTGCCCCGGCCCCGAGGCGGCGCTGGCACTGGTCGGCGCGGCGCGCAGGATGGGCATCTCGTCCAAGTCGCGCGAGGTCCGCGGGGCCGAGCGAGTGGTGATAAGGGACGGCGACGCCATCGGCGCGATGCTGACCAAGCTCGGCGCGCACGACAGCGTCATGGCGTGGGAAGAGCGCCGGATGAGGCGCGAGGTCCGCGCCACCGCGAACAGGCTGGCGAACTTCGACGACGCGAACCTGCGCCGCTCGGCCCGCGCGGCCGTCGCGGCGGCCGCACGGGTCGCACGCGCGCTGGAGATCCTCGGCCCGGAGGCGCCGGACCACCTGGCCGCCGCCGGCGCGCTGCGCCTCGCGCACCGCCAGGCCTCGCTGGAGGAACTGGGCCAGCTGTCCGATCCGCAGATGACCAAGGACGCGGTGGCAGGCCGTATAAGGCGTCTTCTGGCCATGGCGGACAAGCGGGCCAAGGACCTGGGGCTGCCGGACACCGAGTCCGCGGTCACGGCGGAGATGCTCGAAGCAGAGGTCTAGAGCGCCGCTGCTCAGCCAGCCGGGGGTGGATCATCCCGAACCGGCTGAGCACCGGCACGCCGAACCAGGCCGCTCAGATCATCCCGAGCTGGCTGAGCAGTGGCGTGGCGAGCGTGCGCGAGTACGTGTTCGTCACGTGGTTGTTGCGGTACACCACGACGTTGCCCACGACGGCCGGGCACAGGTCGTCGCGGCAGTACCACGGCGTCAGGTCGACGATCTTGGTGCTGGGATGGGCGGCCGCCGCCTCCACGAGCGGGTCGCCCTCCCCGGCGAACGCCTCCGCACGCGGGGTTCCGCACGCCGCCGCGTCGCCGCGGTTGCGTTCGAGGCAGCGCGGGACCTGGCCGTTCGGCCTGGGCAGATCCTTGATCACCGCGGTCGGGATGTTCGCCGCCGAGAAAGCTCCCAGCACGTCCCGGTAGCCGCGCAGCATGTCCTCGCGGGAGTCCCAGGTCCACTTCAGGTCCTCGGCGTAGGACTCACGGCTCATCCCCGAGAGCACGACGAGATCGGGCTTGAGCGCCTTCACCTGGTCGAGCACCGCGTTGTTCTGGTCGGAGCAGACGGTGAGCGGCCAGCCCGCCTCGGACGGCGGCACCGTGGTGAACGGGCAGCCGTTGCGGGTCATGGCCTTGACCTTCCACTGGCCGCGGCCGGGCCCCTGGACGAAGTCGATCAGCGGGGTGCTGTACTGCGCCGCGTGCGAGTCGCCCAGCAGCACGACGGTCTTCTGAGCTGACGCGTCGCCCCAGGAACAGGAGTCCTCCGCGAACGTCGGTTGGTAGACGTGGCAGTCGTCGCCGACGCTGTTCCGGTAAGGGCCGTCCTCATTCGCCACGGCGGGGTCCGGCACCAGCGGCACACCGGGCGGGGCCGGCTGCGGATCGCGCGGGTCGATCGCCATCGCGCCGGGGTGGGTGTTGCCGGCCGCCGCGTTGCTCGCCAGCCGGTCCAGCTCGCGCTGGGCGGCGAACCAGGGCACCGAGGCCGCGACCACGGAGACGACCACGAGCACCGCGCCGAACGCGTAGGTGCCACGGCGGCGGCCGAACCTGTTGCGGCGGAACGGATCCTCGACGAACCGCTTGGACACCGCGGCGAGCACGAGGCTCAGCACGGCGGCGACGAGCATCTCCTCAGTGGACAGTTGCTCGTTGTCGCTCAGTTCGAGCATCACGACGATGACGGGCCAGTGCCACAGGTAGAGGCTGTAGGAGATGTCGCCGAGGTAGCGCACCGGCCGGACGCTCAGCAGCCGCCCCAGCAGCGTGTCCGTGGCGACGAGCATCGCCGCCGTGCCGAGCACCGGCACCGCCGCCACCCAGCCGGGGAACTGCAGGTCGGTCGTGTAGTAGACGGCGCTGAACGCGACGGCGGCGAACCCCAGCCAGCCGAGCAGTTCCCGTGCCGTGCGGCCGAGTGACACGCGGTGCAGCACCATCGCGGCCAGACCACCGACGCCGAGCTCCCACATGCGGGTCGGGGTCACGAAGTACGCGGCACCGTGGTCGAGGCGGGTGTAGACGACCGAGAACACGAACGACGCGACGGTCACCACGGCGATGGCCACCACCGCGTACCGCATCGTGCGGCCGTCGAGCCGGCGGGCGAGCGCGGCCGCGGCGATCAGCAGCAGCGGGATGACCAGGTAGAACTGCTCCTCGACCGCCAGCGACCAGTAGTGCTGCACCGGTGAGGCGCCGGCGGTGGCGTGCCCGTAGTCGTTGGACAGGAACGCGAGCAGCCAGTTCTGCGCGTTCAGCGCGGAGCCGACGACCTCGCGCATGATCTTGGGCCACTGCGACTGGGGGAGCAGCAGCACGACGGCGGCGACGGTGGCGAGCAGCGTCACGGTCGCGGCGGGCAGCAGGCGGCGGATGCGGCGCGCGTAGAAGTCGCGCAGGACCACGGTGCCGGAGCGGCGTACCTCGCCGGTGAGCGTGCCGATGATCAGGAAGCCCGAGATGACGAAGAAGACGTCGACGCCGACGAAGCCGCCCGGCAGCCACGACGGTCTGAGGTGGTAGAGCAGGACGATGCCGACGGCGAGCGCGCGCAGCCCCTGGATGTCGCCTCTCAGCGCGTGCTGAGGGCGCGGTGCCGGATCGAGCGCCGGGACCGGGCGCTCGGCGGACATGGTCGCCACGGTGACTCCTTGCAGGGAGAACTGCGGCACGTGTCCGCGTCGTGGGCGGGATGCTAACCCGATCGTGGAAACTGTGGCCTCAGTTGATGACCTATTGTGATCGAGGTGACCTGACCAGGGGGTTTAGTCGATCATGGAGTCTGGCGGCCCGCCCACACGGCCAACTGCGCCCGCGACCTCAGCCCCAGTTTCGAGCGCGCGTGGGTGACGTGCCGGGCGACCGTGTGCGGTGAGATGCCGAGCCGCTGGCCGATCTGCCGGTTCGTCAGCCCCTCCGCCACCAGTGTCGCCACGTGCAGTTCGCGGGCGGAGACCAGTCCGTCGGGGTCCTCGGCGAGCGGCTGCGCGGTCAGGGCGTAGGAAATGGCCTGCGCCAACGACATCCGCTCGCCGGTCGACTCGGCGGCGCGGAGCCGGCCGGGCGTGATCCGGTCGCGGCAGACGGCCCTCGCCCCGTCCAGCAGTGCTTGCCAGTAGGGCTCGGCGCGGAAGTCGTAGCGGGTGCGGACCACGGACGCCGCTACCAGCAGCGAGAGCGCGCGTTCGTCGTCGGAGCCCTCGCCGACCAGGCCCAGGGCCAGGCCTTCCAGGTCGTAGTACTGGTCCATCGGGTGTTCGGCGCCCACGTCGAGGCTCTCGCGGAACAGGTCTACGGCCTCGGCGTGGTTCTTGCGCGCCAACGCGATCGCGCCCGCGGTGTGCAGGACCGGGTTCAGCATGTGCGGCAGGCCGATCAGCCTTGTCAGCGTCAGTGACTCACGGACCAATGGCGCCGCACGGTCTGCGAAGCCGTGTTGCAGCAACGTCCAGCCGTAGGAGTTCAGCAGGATGGCGCGCGCGAGTTTGTCGTCCGAGTCGCGCAGCAACGTGGCTGCCTCGTCGAACAGGTGCCAGGCCAGTTCGGGATCGCCGGTGTGGGCCTCGGCGGAGGCGAGCACCTCCAGCGCGCGGGCCGTCGTGCCGGGGCGGCGGGCGTCGGCGCGTTCGATGGCCAGTGACTCCTCGGCGAACCGGCGGGTCACGTGCCAGCCGCCGCGCACGCGGTGGTGCATCGCCGCCAGCACCGCCAGGACGCTGCGGTACGGCTGGGGCATCGGGCGGGACAGTGCCTGGTGCAGCAGTTCGGTGGGGGCGCCGCGCGGGCCCCGCGGGGTCGAGGTCCAGGCCGTCGCGACGATCGTGAGCGCGTGCCGCGGCCAGTCGCCGGTCTCCGCGGTGCGTTTCGCCGCCAGGCCGAGCAGGCCCACGTTGCGGTCCAGGCGCAGCACGACCTGCGGTGACGGGAAGAACGACGAGATCTCCGGCTCCACAGTCGAACACACCCACTCGACGACACGATCGGCCACAAGAGAGAGGTCGCCGTAAGCGATAGCGCGTTCGTAGCAGTAGAGACGGACCGATTCGAGCTGCCGGAACGTTGTGTGGCCGCCGATCCGGTCGACCACGAGCAACGACTTCCGCTCGAGACCGGTCAGCAGCTCCAGGGCGTCGGGAACACCGCAGACCGTGCTCGCCACCCCGAGGTCGAACGGCACGCCGAGCACCGCGAGCCGCCGCGACGCCGCCTGCTCCTGCCCGGACAGCAGGTCGTAGCTCCAGCCGATCGCGGTCCGCAGCGTGCGGTGCCTGTCCTCGGCGGCGCGCGGCCCGCCGGTCAGCAACGCGAGGCGGTCGCCCAGACGGGCGAGGATGTCGGCGGGGGACAGCACGGTGATGCGGCGCGCGGCCAGTTCGATCGCCAGCGGCATGCCGTCCAGGGAACGGCACACCGCGACGATGTCGGCGACGTTCGCGGAGTCCACCTCGAACGAGCGGTCCACCGAGACGGCGCGGTCGCGGAACAGGGCCACGGCGTCGTGCCGCAGCGCCTCGGTGACGTCGGCCCCGGCAGGCGGGAGCTCCAGCTCGCCGACCGCGAAGACCTGTTCTCCCGCAAGGCGAAGCGGTTCCCGTGAGGTGACGAGGACGCGCAGCCTCGGGCAGCGGGCCAGCAGCTCCGCCACCACGGCGGCGACGTCGGCCAGCAGGTGCTCGCAGTTGTCCAGCACGAGCAGCGGCCGCCGGTGCTGCTCGACCTCGGCGACCACCGCGTCGCGCACCGAGCCGTTCGGCAACGGGTGCGCGCCGACCGCGGTGTAGACGGCTCGCACGGCGTCCGACGCGGAAGCCAGCGCCGCCCACCACGTCTGATCGGCGCGTTTGCTCACGTGCTGGATCGCCAGCCTGGTCTTGCCGGCGCCTGCCGGGCCCACCAGCGAGACGAGACGTCTCGTCTCGGTTTGGGCCAGCGCCGCCAGCTCGTCACGACGGCCGACGAAGCTGTCCAAAGGCGCTGGCAGTGACGAGACGAGACGGTCCGTCTCGTCACGGGTGGAGGTGCGGTCGCGGTACGCGCGCTGACGGCAGGCGTTCGAGCAGTAGCGTCGGCCCGCGGCCGCCTCGGGAAGAGGATCTCCACACGTCACGCAGGCGGCAGTGGCCGTCATGACCCTGACCGTACCGGGTGCGTAACGGTCCGTAACACCCGCTGTTTCGGGGTATTGAAGGGTGCCGCCGGAGGTGGACACGATCGTCGCCATGACAGCCCAGACCAGATCCGAAGGCCCGCTCGTGCCGCTCCAGGACCGGCCCGTCGTCGACGAGTGGCTCGCGCGCATCGCGGCCGTCGTGGGACAGGGGTCGGAGGACACCGGTCCGGAGGCTTGCCGCTCCGCCGCGGAGGCCGCGGAGGAGCTGAGCGCCTACCTCTGGATGCTCCGCGCGCTCCGCCGCCGAACGGCCTAATCAGGACACCTTTTTCTGGTTCGATCCAGAGATACTCACTATCCCTGTGACCAGGGACGCAGTTCGGCAGATAGGGTGGGCTTGTTCCTACCAAGCTGAACGCAAGGAGTCAGTCGTGACGGTTCGTGTAGGTGTCAATGGTTTCGGTCGCATCGGGCGCAACTTCTTCCGCGCCGTGAGGGCCGGCGGCCACGACATCGAGATCGTCGCGTTCAACGACCTCGGTGACGTCGCCACGATGGCGCACCTGCTGAAGTACGACAGCATCCTCGGTCGTCTGGACGCCGACGTGCAGGTCACCGACGAGGGCATCTCCGTCGACGGCAAGGTCATCAAGGCCCTGGCCGAGCGCGACCCGGGCAAGCTGCCCTGGAAGGACCTCGGCGTCGACGTCGTGGTCGAGTCGACCGGTTTCTTCACCGACGCCACCAAGGCGCGCTCGCACGTGGACGAGGGCGGTGCCAAGAAGGTCATCATCTCCGCGCCCGCCAAGAACGAGGACCTCACCGTCGTCATCGGCGCGAACGAGGAGAAGTTCGACGGTTCGCAGACGATCATCTCGAACGCGTCCTGCACCACCAACTGCCTCGCGCCGCTGGCCAAGGTCCTCAACGACAGCTTCGGCATCGAGCAGGGCCTCATGACCACGATCCACGCGTACACGCAGGACCAGAACCTGCAGGACGCGCCGCACAGCGACCTCCGCCGTGCCCGCGCCGCCGCGCTGAACATCGTCCCGACCTCCACGGGCGCCGCGAAGGCCATCGGCCTCGTGCTGCCGGAGCTCAAGGGCAAGCTCGACGGTTACGCGCTGCGCGTGCCGATCCCCACGGGCTCGGCCACCGACCTGACCGTCACGCTCAAGCGCGAGGTCACCGTCGACGAGGTCAACGCCGCGTACAAGGCCGCCGCCGAGGGCCCCCTGGCCGGCATCCTCAAGTACTCGACGGACCCGATCGTGTCGGCCGACATCGTCACCGACCCGCACTCGTGCATCTACGACGCGCCGCTGACCAAGGTCATCGGCAACCAGGTCAAGGTCGTCGGCTGGTACGACAACGAGTGGGGCTACTCCAACCGCCTCGCGGACCTGGTCAAGCTCGTCGCCTCCAAGATCTGAGTTCGGGAGCAGAACGTTGAAGACTCTCAGCGACCTGCTCGCCGAGGGTGTCGCGGGTCGGCGCGTACTCGTGCGCGCCGACCTGAACGTCCCCCTCGACGGAGACAAGATCACCGACGACGGCCGCGTGCGCGCGTCGGTGCCGACGATCAAGGCACTCGCCGACGCGGGTGCCCGCGTGATCGTCACCGCTCACCTCGGCCGCCCCAAGGGCGAGCCGGACCCCAAGTTCTCCCTGGCGCCCGCCGCCGCTCGCCTCGGTGAGCTGCTCGGCACCGAGGTCGCGCTCGCGAGCGACCTGGTCGGCCCGTCCGCGACCTCCGTGGTCGGCGCGCTGACCGACGGTGGCGTCGTGATGCTGGAGAACGTCCGCTTCGACGCACGGGAAACCTCGAAGGTCGACGCGGAGCGCGCGGAGCTCGCGGACGAGCTCGCCTCGTTCGCGGACGCGTTCGTGTCCGACGGCTTCGGTGTCGTGCACCGCAAGCAGGCCTCGGTCTACGACGTGGCGCAGAAGCTGCCCGCGTACGTCGGCGGTCTCGTCGAGGCCGAGCTCGGTGTGCTCAAGAAGCTCACCGACGACCTGGAGCGCCCGTACGTCGTGGCGCTCGGCGGGTCGAAGGTGTCCGACAAGCTCGGCGTCATCGCGAACCTGCTGTCCAAGGTCGACCGGCTGCTCATCGGCGGCGGCATGGCGTACACGTTCCTCAAGGCCCAGGGCCACGAGGTCGGCACGTCGCTGCTGCAGGAAGACCAGCTCGACCAGGTCAAGGGCTTCCTCGCGGAGGCCGAGAAGCGCGGCGTCGAGCTCGTGCTGCCGGTCGACGTGCTGGTCACGGCCGAGTTCGGCAACGTCGAGCACGACGTCGTCGGCATCGACTCGATCCCCGCGGACAAGATGGGCCTCGACATCGGCCCGAAGTCGCGCGAGCTGTTCGCGTCGAAGCTCGCCGACGCCAAGACCGTGTTCTGGAACGGCCCCATGGGCGTCTTCGAGATCGAGACCTACGCCGGTGGCACCCGTGCCGTCGCCGAGGCCCTCGTGAAGTCCGAGGCGTTCACCGTCGTCGGTGGCGGCGACTCGGCTGCCGCGGTGCGTGCGCTGGGTCTGCCCGAGGACGGCTTCTCGCACATCTCCACCGGTGGTGGCGCCTCCCTGGAGTTCCTCGAGGGCAAGGAACTCCCCGGCATCAGCGTTTTGGAGTCCTGATGGCAGCCCGGCTCCCGCTCATCGCGGGCAACTGGAAGATGAACCTCAACCACCTCGAGGCCATCGGCCTCGTGCAGAAGATCGCTTTCTCCCTCCCGGAGAAGTACTTCGCCAAGGTCGAGGTCGCGGTTCTTCCCCCGTTCGTCGACATCCGCAGCATCCAGACGCTGGTCGACGGCGACAAGCTGCTGATCAAGTACGGCGCGCAGGACATCTCGCAGCACGAGTCCGGCGCCTACACCGGCGAGATCTCCGGCAAGATGATCGCGAAGCTCGGCTGCCACTACGTGGTCGTCGGGCACTCCGAGCGCCGCGAGTACCACGGCGAGACGGACGCGATCATCAACGCCAAGGTCAAGGCGGCGCTGACGAACGAGGTCACCCCGATCTTCTGCTTCGGCGAGAAGCTCGACGTCCGCGAGGCCAAGGGTCACCTGGAGCTGGTGCGCCAGCAGCTGGAGGACGGCCTGAAGGGCTTCACGGCCGAGCAGGTCGCCAAGATCGTGTTCGCCTACGAGCCCGTGTGGGCCATCGGCACCGGTCGCACCGCATCCTCGGCCGACGCTCAGGAGGTGTGCTCGCTGGTCCGCTCGTTCGTGGCGGAGAAGTACGGCGAGGAGACCGCGGCGGTCGTGCGGGTGCTGTACGGCGGTTCGGTGAAGTCGTCGAACATCGGTGAGCTGATCGCGCAGAAGGACATCGACGGCGCTCTCGTCGGCGGTGCCAGCCTTCAGGCGGACGAATTCACCAAGCTGTGCGCATTGGCTGCCGGCGGGCCTCTACCCTAAGTTGATCTGGATAAACCACTAACCCCACTGGTTGCACACGTTCGGCAGTCGAACAGGTACTCTATGGCGTCGGCTGCCTGACAGCGAGGAAGAAATGATCCTGTTCCTGCAGATCCTGTTGATCGTCTCCAGCGTGCTGCTGGTGCTGCTCGTGCTGTTGCACCGCGGCCGTGGTGGCGGCCTTTCTTCGCTGTTCGGCGGCGGTATGCAGTCGAGTCTGTCCGGTTCCTCCGTCGTGGAGAAGAACCTCGACCGCCTGACGCTCTTCGTCGGTGCGATCTGGGTCATCGCCATCGTGGGCATCGGACTGCTGATCAAGCTGCCTCCGTCAGTTTGATCAACCGTTCAGCGGCAGAAGCCCTTCGGGGCTTGGGGTAACCACTTGGTGGGGGTGTAACGGTCGATGTCCGGTGGTAACGCGATTCGCGGTACCCGCGTCGGCGCAGGCCCGATGGGCGAATCGGAGCGCGGCGAGTCCGCGCCTCGTCGTCGGGTTTCGTACTGGTGCGCGAACGGTCACGAGTCCCGGCCTTCTTTCGCGATGGAAGCGGATGTGCCGGAGAACTGGGACTGTCCGCGCTGCGGCCTGCCGGCAGGTCGTGACGAGCAGACGCCACCCGCGCCTCCGCGCAACGAGCCGTACAAGACGCACCTTGCGTACGTGAAGGAGCGGCGCTCCGACGCGGACGGCGAGGCGATCCTCGAAGAGGCTCTCGCCAAGCTGCGCCGTCAGCGCGAAGAGCCGTAAGTCCGGCTCGCAGGTCCAACGCGAAAGGGCCCCCTCTACTGCGGAGAGGGGGCCCTTTCGCGTCTGGTCCTTTACCGCCTCAGGCCGGAGAACTGACGGCGCAACATCGCCGCTCCGATGAGCAGGAAGAACAGCAGCACCACGAGCGTGCTGGTCGAGCCGCCGGACGAGCTCATCAGCGTCACGTCCACGTTGCCCACGAGCACGATGCCGCACTCCGCGCGCACCTTGTGACGGCCGGGCTCGATGCTGGCGAACCGCACCGGGGAGCGGAACTCGCCCTTCTCGTCCGCCGTCGTCTGGCCGACGTCCTGGCCCAGCGACTTCAGCGTCACCTTCGCGCCCTGGGGGCAACCGGTGCCCGTGGCGGTCAGGTCGTCGCCGGGCTGGATGTTCTCCTTGTCCAGCACGAGGACGCCGTCACCGGGGCCGGTGAACGCGTCGGTCGTGGAGGTGGAGGGCGTCGACGAGTCCGTGGTCGTGGTGGTCGTCGTCGTGGTGACCGGCGGAGTCGTGGTGGTGATGACCGGCGGACGGGTCGTCACGGGCGGGTTCGTCACCGGCGGGTTGGTGACGGGAGGCCGCGTGGTGACGGGCGGCGGTGGCGTCGTCGTGGTGCGCGGAGGCGGCGGCAGGACGACGCGCAGCGCGGTGCCGGCGACGCCGCACTTCGTGTTCGACGACCTGGCTTCGAGCTTGTGACTACCCGCGCTGGTGCCCGCGGGAACGGTGGCGCCCACAGAGCCGCTGGAGGCCGAGGCCGCCGTCGCGATCTGGGCGCCGTCCAGCGTGAAACTGATGCTCACGGCACGACACGTCACGAAACCGCCCCAGGAAATGGTCACGGGGCCGCCCGCTGTGGCAGGCTGCGGCGCCGCACTCAATGAGGGCGGCTGTTGGGCCATGGCCGGTGTGGTGCTCAGCACCGTAACACCGGCCATGATGGCCACGAGTAAGCCTAAAGACCGCATTCCCTCTCCCCGGATCAGAACCTAAGGTGCGCTAGTGAGACGTCGCATGGCCGGTGCAGGTTTACTGCTGTTGTGCGGAATTATGCTGCTCCCGTCCACGGCCTCCGCACAGGACGGGTCCGTGATCCTCGAGGCCGATGTGGACGGTAGGCCGGTTGGAGTAGGGAATCTGGTGCTGGACCCGTCGCAGACCGCCAAGGTCTCGATCACGGTCCGCAACAACACGAACACCCTGCAGCGCGTGAAGACCGTGCGGATCAGCGGCACCGCGCTGGCGTTGACCTTCTTCGCTTACGACACAACGGTTCCGTTCGAGGTGCCGGCGAAGTCGTCGGAGACCCGGTCGTTCCCGCTGGAGCCGACCGATCTCGGCTCGCAGGCCATTGGTCTCCTTCCGGTCACGGTTGAGGTCATCGACACCCAACGCGAGAGCATCGCGTCCGTCGAGACGACCGGTGACGTCAAAGGGTCGCTCTGGTCGGTCTACGGCGCGTTCGGGTTGGGCGTGCTCGTGCTGACGGCGTTGTCGTGGGCGGGGGCGTTGATCGCACTGGCGCGCAGGCGGCTTCCCGCGAACCGGTGGCAGCGGGCCATGCGGTTCCTGCCCGCCGGGATCGGGACCGGACTGATCGCGGTGATCTCGTTGTCGGTGCTGCGGCTGGTGGCGCCGTCGCCCACGGCTGAGATCCCGTTCATCGTCGGGGCCGCGGCGGCCGCGTTTGTTCTTGGCTATGTGACACCGCATCCGGGCGAACGGCCACCGTCCTCAATGGATGCGGATACCGTGAGGATCCAACGGTGACTCTGTCCAGTGTGGTCGCCGCCCTGCCGCAGTACGCCGTCGGCGAGCAGATCGGCGAGGGCGGCATGGGGGTCGTCTACGGCGGTCTGCACCGTCAGCTCGGGCGTCCCGTGGCGATCAAACGGCTGCCCCACGCGGTGGCCGAGGACCCGAGGATGAGCGAGCGCTTCGAGCACGAGGCGCGGCTGCTGGCCCGGCTCGACCACCCGCACATCGTGCCGGTCTACGACTACGTCCGGCAGCAGGGCGAGCACCTGCTGGTGATGGAACGCCTCGACGGCGGCACCGTGTGGTCGCGGTTCTCCGGTGACGGGCTGACGGCGCAGCAGTCGTGCGGGATCGTGCTGGCGGCCTTGTCCGGGCTGCACGCGGCGCACGAGGCCGGGGTGCTGCACCTCGACGTGAAGCCGAAGAACCTGCTCTTCACCTCGAACGGTGTGGTGAAGGTGGCGGACTTCGGCATCTCGCAGGTGGTGTCGGAGGGCGCGACGCTCGTGACGCACGGTGGCGCGGTGCTCGGCACGCCCGCGTACATCGCGCCGGAGCAGGCGATGGGCAACGCGCTGTCGCCCGCGGCCGACGTCTACGCCACCGGCACGATGCTCTACGAACTGCTCTGCGGCGACCTGCCGTTCGAACGCGGCGGCGGCCCCATCGCGATGATCCAGAAGCGCGTGTTCCAGGACCCGAGGCCGTTGCCGAAGGTGCCGGAACCCCTGGCGGGCGTGGTGATGCGCAGCATCGCCCGGGAGCCCGACGCGCGATACCGCAACGCCGAGACGTTCGCGATCGACCTGGCCGCCGCGGCGGGCCACCTGTTCGGTCCGGACTGGCTCGTGCGGCTGGGCATGCCCGTGCACCTCGCACCGCAGGTGTCGTCGTCCTCCACGCGTCCGTCGCTGCGGCCCGTGCCCGAACGCGACACCGTGACGCTCACCGGCCAGCGGATCCGGGCCACGCTGGTCGACCCGATCCCGGCGGCACGGCTCAGCGGCAGCAGCACCCTGGTGCCGGCCGCGCAGGTGATCAAGCCGCCGTCGACGCCGTGGGCGTTGTGGCTGGTGGCGGCCCTCGCGTTGATCGCGATGGTCGTCGTGCCGTTCGTGGCGACGGCCAACACGCTCACGACCTCGGTCACGCAGGACCTCGCGGATCCGGTGATGGCCGAGGGCAAGCAGCTCGTCGTGACGGCGGCGGGGATCCCGATCGCGGACGTGGAGCGCACGCCGGCGGGGTTCGTGCTGCCCGGTGTCACGCGCTGGATCGTCGGTGGCGCCGTGCGGGCCCAGGTCGACGAGCAGCCGCCGTTCCTGCTGGTGTCGAGCCAGACGCCGTGGCTGAGCCTCATGGGTACCGGTTCCGTGCTGTTGCTGCTCTTCGCGTTCGCGTACCTGGAGTCGAACCTGCGGGCGTTGCGGCGGCGGCAGACCGGCGTGGCGGCGATCATCGCGTCGGTGCCGCTCGGCCTCGTGCTGGGGCTCGCCGTGTGGCTGCTGGTCTCGGTGCTGCTCACGCACGAGCCGACGATGTCGATCGCGCTCACGTGCGGGGTGCTCGGCGCGGCGGCCGCTCTGAGCGCGTCGCTCGCCTCTAAGCGCGCCTGACCGCTCGTTCGAACAGGTCCGCGAGTTCGCTCGCGTACGCGGAGACGTCGGTGTCCGGCCGGGCCATGAGCTCGGCCGGCGCCGCCTCCATCGCCGCCAGGACCGACACGGCCATCACGCGTGGCGAGAACGCCCGCATCGCGCCGATCTCCTGTCCCTCGCGGAACATGTCCTCCAACTCGTCCAGCGTGGCCGCGTTCTGCGCCTCCGCCCACGCCCTTGCGGCTTCGGCGTCGCGTGCGGCGGACGCGATCTGGGAGATCGCGATGAGTTCTGCGGGGTGCTCGGCGCAGTAGTGCACGAACCCCTTGATGAGCTGTCGTAGCGCCGTGACGTGGTCCGTGGCGGTCTCGGTGTACGCGGTCAGTGCCTGGTCCATCGAGTCGTGCACGGTCAGCATGACCTGCTTCATCAGTTCCCCGCGCTTCGCGAAGTGGTACGTGATGAGCCCCGGGCTGATGCCCGCACGCTGCGCGATCTGCACGAACGACGACTTCGCGTACCCGATCTCGGTGATCGTCGTGATGGTCGCGGCCACGATCTGACCGCGCCGGGCGTCCTCGATGAAGCTGCGCTTCTGGCCGCCCGGCCGATTTTCTGGTTGCATGACCAGTAGCCTAGTTGAGTAACTAGTCGAGGGGGAACGATGATCAGTCGAAAGGTGTTCCTGAAGTCCGTCGCGGGTGCCGTGGCACTGGCCGGAGTGGGCGGGACGGCCTCGGCGGCGCCGAAGAAGCGTGGCGGCGTCTGCTACGACACCGGCGTCCTGCACGCGGTGGGGGACCCGTTGAGCCGGGTGCGGTGGAGCCGTCAGCAGCTGGAACGGGAGATCCGGCTGATCGCCGACGACCTGCGCTGCCCGTCGATCACGGCGTTCGGCACCGACCTCGGGCGCCTCGCCGAGACGACGGACGTGGCGTTGCGGCGCGGCCTGAAGGTCTTCGTGCAGCCGAGGCTCTACGACCACCCGCAAGAACAGATCCTGGAGCACATGGCCGAGGCCGCGCGCACGGCCGAGCGCAAGCGGCGAGGCGACGAGATCACGTTCGTCACCGGCTGCGAGCACTTCCTGTTCACGCCGGGCATCATCCCGGGCGACACGTTCCTGGACCGGATCGCGAACATGCCGTCGATCACCGACTGGCCTGGGGTCGTCCGGCGCTTCCGCGAGTTCATGGTGAAGGCCGTCGAGGTGACGCGCCGGGAGTTCCGGGGCCGCATCACCTACGGCGCCGCGGCGGGGGCGGACGCCGAGTGGAACGACTGGTCGTTGTTCGACCTCGTCGGCCTGGACTACTACACGCACTTCGCGACCGACGCCGAGTACACGACCGATCTGGACAGGTACCGGCGCTGGGGCAGGCCGCTGATGGTCCTGGAGTACGGCTGCTGCACGTTCACGGGCGCCGCGGCGGCCGGCGGGATGGGCTGGGACATCGTCGACTACGAGGTCGTCCCGCCCGTGATCAAGCCCGGCTACGAGCGGAACGAGCGCGAGCAGGCCGACCACGTCGCCCGCATGCTGCGCGTGTTCGGCGCGCAGCCCGACGTCGAGGGATCGCACCTGTACTCGGTCATCTCACCGGACTCGCCGCACAACCCGACGTGCCGCGATCGCGACTACGACATGGCCTCGTACAGCCTGCTCCGCACGGTCCGTGAGAGGTTCGACGACGACAACTCGCCGTACCGCCTGGAGCCGAAGAAGTCGTTCCACGCCTTCCAGCGCTTCAATCGGTGATGACGCGTTCCCTCGGGAACGACGCCGACACCAGGAAGCCGCCGTCCTCGGTCGGCCCGGCGGAGAACTCGCCTCCGAGCAGCGTGGCGCGCTCGCGCAGGCCGACCAGGCCGTGACCTCCGCTGGGCAACGTCGACGACGGGCTGGACGCGGCGGTGTTGCGCACCTCGACCAGCACGTTGTCGTCGTACTGGGCGTCGATGAACACCGTCGCGCTCGCCCCCACGGCGTGCTTGCGGATGTTCGTCAGGGCCTCCTGCACCGTCCGGTAGACGGCGCCGGACACCGGTGCGGAGAGGTCCTCGACCGGGCCCTTGAGCTGGATGGTGACCTCGAAGCCCGCGTCGGCGGCCAGGTCGGGGAGTTCGTCGAGGCTCGGCTGGGTGTCGTCCGTCGTGCGTAGGACGGACACCAGCGTGCGGAGTTCATCGAGCGTGCGCGTCGACAACGTGCGGATGGTGCCGGCGACCTGCTTGTGCTCGGCGTCGGCCACGGCCATCCGGAGCGCGCCCGCTTGCATCGCGATGAGGCTGACCTGGTGCGACACGACGTCGTGCATCTCGCGGGCGAGCTTTGCCCGTTCGTCGGCACGGATGGCGTGCGCGTGCAGCACACGCTCTCTCTCACGGGACTCAGCGAGTTCGCGGATGCGGTCCGACAGTTCCTGCCGTGCGTGCACCAGCAGGCCGATCGCGATCGGCAGGCCCGCGACCAGGAAGCCGTAGATCGCCGAGTGGAAGTGACCCGACGCCGGGCGCTCGATCAGTTCCTCGAACGGCCAGGCGACGAACCGGCACAGCCAGACCAGCGCGGCCGCGAGGCCCGTCTGCCAGCCTCCGATGTAGCGGCGGGCGACCGTGTAGAGGGCGATCATCGCGGCGAGTTGTGACCAGCCGACGAAGAAGCCGGGAATGGTCAGCACGAGCGTGAGGAACGGGAACCGGCGGCGCAGGAGCAGCGCGCCGACCGCGAGCCAGTTGAGCCACAGCTGGTAGTTCTCGATGGGCGGGAGGTCCGTGATCGGGTCCGCCTCGAGCCACAACCCGTACAGCCAGACGTCGAGCGCGGCGAAGAAGATCAGCGCGATGTCGGCGAGCACCTGCCGGTAGTCGCCCCTGAACGGCCAGCGCGAGCCTGCTGTTGCCTCCGCCGGCCTTCTGGCCGGAAGCAGCGTCGTGGTCAGGATCCGACCTCCCCTGTGAGCCTTGCGATCCTCACCGTACTGCGCGTATGCGGCGGTTGGCATTGGCTGCCCCTTTACCCCGACCTGCCCCGTCATGGGGGTAAGACGCCCGCACACGCGAATCTGTACGTCTGTCGGCTCACATATGTGCTACCGCACACGCTCGTGTGAGCGCGTGCGGTAGTCACGGTGCTACTAAGGGCATGTCTTCCACGAGAACTGGTAGGTCGTGTCGATGGCACCGTCCGTGGAGTCCATCGAGACGAAACTGGTCGTCGTCGCCGTGTTGGACGAGCCGGGGTAGACGCGGAGCTCGGTGTTGATGTTGAAGTTCCGCTTCTCGCCGCACGGGGAGTAGACGATCGCGGCGACCTCGGTCTGGTCCGTGGCCTGCCAGTCGTCGCTGTGCGGGCCGTTGTAGCGGTGCTGCGCCGAGTCGTTCTGCGACATGCCCTGGAAGTAGTAGTTGGCCTTCTGGATGGCGTAGGCCCCTCTCTCCAGGTGCGCGAAGCCTCTGTAGTCGGCCTGGGCGATGCCGTAGGTGAAGCCCTGCGGGACGTTGACCCTCAGGTTGAGCTGGCAGTTCTTGCGGAAGTCCGTCGGCCGTGCGCCGACGCCGACCTGGGCCAGGTAGTCGCTGTAGGTGACGGTGAACGCCTTGTTGTCCTCGGACACCGCGACGGCCGCTGTGCCCGCCGGGCAGCCGGAGCCGTTGACCGTGACGATGTCGATCGTGATGTGGTCGGGCGGCGGCGTCTCGTCGGGCGCGCCGGGCGGGATGATGATGGCTGAGGCCAGCAGGGCAGCGGCAACCGCGTTGAGCATGGGGCACCTTTCCAAACGCGTCTCGCAGGGAGGGGTGGCGGCGGTTGGACTTCGGTGGCGGCGGCCTTTATCGGAAAATCAGCAGCGCTTCCACGAGAAGTGGTGCAGCGTGCGCACTTCTCCGCGCTGGTAGTCCATCGTCATGAAACTGTTTGTATTGGCGTCCGAGGTACCCTTGTCGACCCGCAGGGCGCTGTTGACGTTGAGATTCTTCTTCTCGCCGCACGGTGCCCAGACGATCTCGGAGAACTCGGTTCGATGGGTGATCGACCAGTTGTCGTCGAACGGCCCGTTGAACGTGTGCTTCCACGTCGTGGTGGCCGATTGACCCTGGAAGTAGTAATTCACCGACTGGTACCCCGTGGCGCCGGGTTTGAGGTACCCGTAGCCGCCGTAGGTCGCTTCCGCGATGCCGTAGGAGAAGCCCTGCGGCACGTTGACCTGCAGGGTCAGCTGGCAGTTCTTCCGGAAGTCGGTCGCAGCGGCACCCTTGCCCGCCTGGGCGAGGTAGTCGCTGTAGATCACCCAGAACGAGGTGTTGTCCGGTGAGACGATCACTTCGGCGGTGCCCTGCTTGCACCCGGACCCGTTCACCGTCACCACGTCGATCGTCACGCGCTCCGAAGGAATCGTCGCGGCGTGTGCGGGTGCTGACGACAATGTGAACAGCACGGCCAGAGCGGCTGCTGCCGTCGCTTTACGCATGAAGTTGGCCTTTCCTGGTGCCTCTTTCTCAGCGTGGTGCGGCGACGGTGCCGCGAAGGTTAGCGCAGAGGGTCAACCAATGGTGTGATCCAAATGGCCCAGGTCACACTGATGGAGCAGCTCGTGAAGGATTCCCAAAAATAGTCCGCGACCTGGTGCTGAGGCCACGAATAGTTTCCGGCATACTTGCCCGCATGTCGCTGGCTGGGCTGGTGCTCGTCGTCGAGGACGAGGACCCCGTGCGTAGGTACACCGTGAGCCTGCTCGAGGAGCTGGGCTTCACCGTTCTGCAGGCCATCGACGGCATCGAGGCGATCGAGGTCCTGCGCCACCGGTCCGGTGAGATCAGCCTGATGCTGCTCGACCACTCCATGCCGGGCCTGTCCGGCGAGGAGGTGCTGGCGGAGCTGGAGCGCGAGGGCCTGACGGTGCCGGTGGTGCTCACCAGCGGGTACGACCGCACGTCGCTGGAGCGGCGGTTCGCCGGGCACGAGATCGCCGACTACCTGCAGAAGCCGTTCCGGCTGGAGACGCTCGACGAGACGGTCCGGGCCGTGCTCGCGAACCGCGCTCAGGCCTCCTGAGACAGCACCTGCCGGATGCGTTCCAGCAGCACGGACTCCACGTACGGCTTGGTGATCAGCACCTCGTCGTCGAGGACCTCGTCGGTCGTGTAGCCCGACATGTAGATCACGGCCGGCGCCGCACCCGTCGAGCGCAGCAGCCGGACGAGCTCCGGGCCGCCCATCTTCGGCATCACGACGTCGGTGAGCACCAGGTCGATGGTGCTGCGGTGTGCGGTGGCGAGCTGCAGCGCCTCCTGGCCGTCGCCCGCCTCGATCACCGCGTAGCCCGCGATCTCCAGTGAGCGCCTGGTCATGATGCGCACCTGGGCGTCGTCCTCCACGAGCAGCACGGTGCCGACACCCTGGTGCGTGGTGGGGCGGCGCGCGCACGGTGCTTCGGGCGTGCCGTCTCGTTCGTGCGGCACGGGCAGGTAGACCTCCACGGTCGTGCCGCTGCCCGGCGCGCTGATCAGCTCGATCTGCCCGCCGGACTGCTGCACGATGCCGAACACCGTCGACAGGCCGAGGCCCGTGCCCTTGCCGACCGGTTTGGTCGTGAAGTACGGCTCGAACACCTGCGCCTGCACGTCCGGGGCCATGCCGCCGCCGGTGTCCTGGACGCGCATCACGACGTACTCGCCCGGCCGCACGCCGACGATCCGGCCGGTGTCGCCGCTGCCCAGCGTCCGGTCCGCGATCTCGATCCGCAGCGTGCCGCCGTCGGGCATGGCGTCGCGGGAGTTGACCGCGAGGTTGAACAGGATCTGCTCGACCTGGCCCGCGTCCGCCCACACCTGCGCGACGCCGTCCGGCAGGTGCATCTCCAGTTCGATGTGGTCACCGACGAGCGTGCGCAGCATCGAGTGGACCTTGGTGAGGTTGTGCCGCAGGTCCAGCGACTCCGGGTGCAGGACCTGCTGGCGGGTGAACGCGAGCAGCTGCCTCGTCAGGTTCGCGGCCCGTTCGCCCGCGTGCCTGATGTCCTCGATCGCCGTGCGCCGCGGATCGTCCTGAAGCGTGCGCCGCAGCAGCATCTCGCTGTTGCCGTTCACGACCGTGAGGATGTTGTTGAAGTCGTGCGCGATGCCACCGGTCAACCGGCCGATGGCCTCCATCTTCTGTGCGTGCCGTAGCTGCGCTTCGGTCTCGCCGACACGTTCTTCGAGCCGTGCGCGTGCGTCCTTCAGCTCCTGCATCAGCCTGATGCTGCGCAACGCGCTGCTGAGCTGCTGCTGTACCGCCTCGTAGATCCAGCCGGGCTCGGGGCCCTCCTCGAAGATCACGTACCCGAGGTTGTCCTCGTCGGTGTGCAGCGGCGCGATCAGCGCGTTGAACGGCGTGGCCCGGCGGAACGGGTACGGCGTCAGGTTGATGGTGGGGAACGGGGTGTCCGGCGGCGGCTTGAGCTCGCCGTTCTCGTAACGGATGAGGGTGCGCGCCGTGCCTGGCGTGTCGTACGCCATGACGTGGCAGCCCGGGATGGCGAGGCGGGGGAGTTCCTCGGCCAGTGCGCTCGTCAGCTCGTCCACGTCCCGTGACGCGATGAGCCGTTGACCTGCCTCACGCACCGTCTGGTCGTGACGCTCGTGCGACAGGTACTTGAACCGTGCGTCCGTGGCGAACGCATCGCCCAGAAGCAACTGCACGCGCAACCACAGGTCGTTGATGATGGTCGCGTCGCTGATACGGGCCGTCACGAACCGATGCAGGTCGAACAGCGGTGGCCACCACTGCGCCGGTTCGCTGCCGGCGCGCGCGCTCAAGCGGATGTACTCGGCCAGCAGCTTCAAGAACTCCGCGCCCTCGACCTCACCGCGGCCCGCCGCCATCAGCTCGACGACCAGCTGCTCGGCCCAGCCGTCCGGCAGCTGCGCGGAGGGTTGCCCGAGCGAGTCGCGCAGGTGGTCGGCCACCGTGGACGCGGTCGCGGACTCGTTGATCCCGATCCGGTCGTGCGCGGGCGCGTGGTCGCCGAGCCCTGACGGCAGGCAGCCGCACGACCGGCGCACGATCAGCTCGGTCGGCATGGTCTGCCGATGCCGCGTCGGCTCACCCCGCACCAGCGCCATGGCGAGTTCGGCGGCCCGGAAACCCATCTCGTGGAACGGCGCCCTGACGGTGGTGAACGCGGGTGCCGCCGCGTCGATGTCCACCTCGCGCTGCATCCTCGCCGCCGCGCTGTAGCCGAGGTCGTGCGTGCGGACGTTCGTGTGGTTGCCGTACCCGACGACGGCGACGTCCTCCGGCGTGCGGAAACCCAGTTCCTCCAGCGCGGACACGACCCCGATCGCGTAGTCGTCGTTCGCGGCGGCGACGGCGTCCGGCGGTTCGTCGATCCGCGCGAGCATCTTGCGCACGGCCTCGGCGGCGCGGTTGGGTTCCCAGATGAACGAACCCGGCATCGTGACGAGCGCGGGATCGAACGGGATTCCGTGGTTGCGCAACGAGTCCGCGTACCCCAGGAACCGCTCACGGGCGCCCGCATGCGTTTGCGGCCCGCGGACGAACGCGATCCGCCGCTTGCCGTGCACCTCGATGAGGTGGTCGACGGCCTGCTTCATGCCGTCGCGGTTGTCCATCAGGATGGTTGGCCACTGGGCAAGGCTCGTCTCAACACTCACGATGGGCATCGGCGCGTACCGCTTCACGTACTCCTGCATGCCATCGGAGCCGATGAGCTGCCCCACACGCGTAGTCCACACCACGAGCGCATCGATGCGGTTCGGCGAAATGAGGTCGTAGACCGTGTTCGCGCGACGCTTGAGCGGGTCCGGATGGTCCAGTTCGCTGCCCACGAAGCACACGAGGTCGCAGCCGAGCCGCTGAGCGCCGTCACTGACACCACGCCACTGCTCGCCCGCGAGCTCGATCAGCGGGCCAGCGGTGATCATCCCGATGGTGGGACGTCGCTTCGCACTGCCGTTTGCCACAAAACCCCCGCTACTCAACGCGATTGGGGATGATACGCGTTGTCGGGGGGAATGCCTGCCGTGTTACCAGGGAGATTGGTGAACGCTGTACTGGAGGGCCTGGCGTCGAACCCCGCACTGCCCGGTTTCCTGCTCGACCGCCTGGTCACGTCTGCCGAGCTCGCGCCGGTCCTCGCGGATCGCAACGATCTGACTCCGCAGCACGTGCGCGCGGTGCTCGCGCACGGCGACTCATTGGCCGTGCACACGCTGCTGGAGAAGGAGTTGGCCCGTCCGGAGGACGTACCGATCGCGAATGAATCGGTCGCCCTGGTCCTGACCGGACGAGCCGACGCGGATCCCGCACTGGCCCGCGCACTCGCGTTCCACCCGGACCCGTCCGTTCGGGCAAACCTCCCGGAGTGGGCCTGTGCGCTGCCCACGGACGTGATCGCGCTGCTGGCCCGTGACCCGTCTCCATCAGTCGTCGCCGAACTGGTGCTGTTCCACGAGTTGCCCCTGCCGCTCGCGTCGACGGTGAGCCGCCATCCGGACCCCGTCGTGCGGCGCGCGGTGGCCTCCAGTCCGCACACACCCGCGTCGGTGCTGGCGACGCTCGACCGGGGGGAGCTGGCCCGCGAACTGGCCGCCAACCCCACGACACCAGCGGCTCTGGCGGCAGACCTGCTGCCGCACCACGCGTCCCGCTACTTCCTGGCCGAACGTGTTGACCTGCCGTCCGGCGTCTACGAACAGCTCGCCTCGGAACTCGAACCCGGCATCCTGTCGCAACTGGCCGCGAACCCCGCCGTCCCGGTTCCGGTCCTGCGCCAGCTCTCCGGCACCCGCGCGTTGCGTCCGGTGGTGCTGCGCAACCCTTCGATCCCGCTGGACCTCCTGACCGAACTGGCTCCGGCCGCGCGCATCGGTCCCGATCCGGTGCCGCGCATCGCTTCCGCCTCCGCCACCGAACTCCGGGACCTGGCCGCGTCGCCGGTGGCACAGGTGCGGCTGATGGTCGCCTCGCGCACCGATCTGCCCGCAGACCTGTTCGCGCGTCTCGTGACCGACGCCGATCACGGTGTGGCTGCCGCGGCCGCTCCGCGGGCGACCGCCGCCGAGCTGTGGGAACTGGTGTCGCGGCACGGGGTGCCGGTGTTCGCCGGGGTGGCGCGGAACCCGTCGTGCCCGCCGGAGTTGTTGCACCACATGGCTTTGCGAGCCGAATCGACGGGCAAGGTGCGCCGGGCGGTCGCCGGGCACGCCGCCGCCCGGGGTGAGACTTTGCTGCTGTGCCTGGGAGATGCCCGCGCCCGGCACCTCGCGGCGGCGCATCCGCACCTGCCGGTGGGGACGATCCTGGAGTTGCTGGGCAGTGAGTTCACGGCGGGTGCCGCGGCGGCGAACCCGTCGTTGCCGGTGCGGGTGATGGAGGACCTGGTCAGTTCCACCACTTGATGAGGTTCGTCTGCTCCTTGCGAACCTCGTACCCGTTGGCCGCGTAGAACTCCCGCGCGTCCACGCGGTTGTGCCCCGTCACCAGCCGCACGCCGGAGGCTCCGTCCGCTCGTGCCCACTCCTCACCGGCGGTCAGCAGTGCCCGGCCGACGCCCCGGCGCTGGTGCCGGGGCGAGATGGCCAGCGTGATCAGGTTCTTCAACGGGCGGTGGTAGGTGTTCTCGTAGTCGCTGAGCTGGACGTAGCCGAGCACTTCGGTGCCGTCGACCGCCACGAGCAGCACCACGTTGGGCGCCTTGATGACGCGCTCCAGCTGCGCCAGCGTGTCCGGCAGCGGGAACTCGTAGCCCAGGGCTTCGCGGTTGATCTGACAGATCGCCGGCGCGTCTTCGGCCAGCACGTCCCGGATGTGCAACTCGACCCCCTCGGTTGACCCCTCCACCCAACCACACTGGGCGGTACGGGCGACTCGGCTGGACACAAACGGGAGTGCGCTGGAAGGCTCGTGCCGCGAGGTGATGACGGTGCGCGCTCCCCGACGACGCTTCGACATGTCCGCCGTGTTCGAGTTGCTGCTCGGGGTGCCGACGGTGCTCAGCAGCCTGCTGGTGGCCGCCCTCGTGAGCAAGGCCGTGGCGCCGGAGACCGTGTGGTTGCTCCCGGCCCTGTGGCTGGCCTCCGGGGCGATCGTGTTCGTGCCGGCGACCGACAAGCTGCTGGCCGCGCTGGCACATCGGCTGCGCAAGCCGACACGGACCGAGAACGCCGTGCTGGAGCCGTTGCTGGACGAGGTGTGCGGGGCGGCGGGGGTGGATCCGCGGCGGTACTGGTTGCGGGTCCAGAACTCCAAGGAGATCAACGCGATGGCGGTCGGCGGGCACGTCGTCGGGGTCTCCACGGCGGCGTTGCAGCTGCCCTCCCAGCAGCTCGAAGCGGTGCTGGCGCACGAGATCGGGCACCACCTGGCCGGGCACACCAAGATCTCGTTGTTGCGGTGGTGGTACGAGCTGCCGTCGCGGCTGGTGGTGCTGCTGGTCGTGGTCGTCGCGGTGGGGGTGCTCGCGGCGGGACGGGCGATCGGCACCAGAGGGGCGGTGATCACCAGCGTCGTGCTGGTCGTCGTGCTCGCCGCCGGGGCGGTCGTGGTGAGCCCGTGGTTGTTGCTGGTGCCGGTGATCGCGCCGCTGCTGGCCCTGTCGAGCCGGCGGGCCGAGCTGCACGCGGACCGGGTCGCGGCCGAGCTCGGGTACGGGCCGTTGCTGCTGGAAGTGTTGCAGCGGTGGGTGCGGGAGGGACACGACGAGCAACGGGCGCGGGCGGGCTTCCGATCGCGGATGCTGGCCTCGCACCCGTCGTGCGCGCAGCGGATCACCAGACTGCGCCACAAGAAATAGGCCCCCAGGCCGAAGCCTGGGGGCCGGAAACTCACGCCAGCGGTGGCTTGAACAGAGCGGGTACCGCCGAAGCGGCCGCCGAGTCCAGCAACCACAACGTCCGGCGGCGGCCACGAGCGCCGGCGGCGGGCAGTTGCACCTCGCCGGCACCGTCCAGGGCCATCGCCACGGCGGCGGCCTTCGCCTCGCCGGTGGTCATCAGCCAGACCTCCTGCGCGGACCGCACCGACGCCAGCGTCAGCGACACGCGCGTCGGCGGCGGCTTCGGGCAGTTGCGCACGGCCACGACCGAACGCTCCTTCTCGTGCACGGCAGGAGAGTCCGGGAACACCGAGGCCACGTGCCCCTCCTCGCCGACGCCCAGCATGCAGACGTCGAACGAGGGCACGTCGCCGTGGTCCTCCGGCCGCGCGAGAGACGCCAGCAACGACGCGTACTCCGCGGCCGCGGCCTCGGGGTCGTCACCGAACTTGCCGTCCGACGGCTCCATCACGTGCACCCGCGACGGATCCACCGGGACGTGGTCCAGCAGCGCGGCACGGGCCTGGGTCTCGTTGCGGTCCGCGTGCCCCGAGGGCAGGAACCGCTCGTCGCCCCAGTACAGGTCGACCCGGGACCAGTCCACCGCGTCCCGCGCGGCGTTGCGGTTCAGGTGCTCCAGCACCGCGGTGCCGGTGCGGCCGCCGGTCAGCACGACGGACGCGTGGCCACGCGCTGCCTGGGCGTCGACCACGCGGGTCACCAGGCGGGCCGCCGCGGCGGCGGCCAGCAGGTCGCCGTCGCGGTGCACCACCACTTGCGGATTGCTCACGAACTCGCCTTCGCCTTGGACTTCTTCGACGCGGCCGCACCGTTGGCGGGCTCCGCGGCGGGAGCCTCCTCCGGCTTCGCCGAGCCGACACGGCCCTTCACGACCTTCGCCAGCGACTTGAGCGCCGCCGCGTAGACCTCGTCCGGGTCGAGCCGGCGAAGCTCCTCGGCGAGGCAGTCGCGCACCGAACGACGCTGCAGCGCCACCCGGCGGGAAGGCTGACCCGGCTGGGTCAGCGTGCCGACCTTGCCGTCCGGGCGCAGCAGGTCGACGTCACCGGACGCACGGCCGAGCCGCACCTCCACGATGC
Source organism: Streptomyces sp. ID05-26A (assembly GCF_033794685.1). Lineage (NCBI taxonomy): Bacteria > Bacillati > Actinomycetota > Actinomycetes > Kitasatosporales > Streptomycetaceae > Streptomyces > Streptomyces sp. ID05-26A. The sequence goes on along the minus strand of NZ_JARAYZ010000007.1, from coordinate 56,480 downwards.
CTTCACCCGACGTCGCCTTGAAGCGCTTGGCGGGCACCTTCAGCCGGTCCGTCAGCCACGCGGCGAGCAGGTCCGTGGACGGCGAGTCGGCCTCACCGGTCACGTCCGCCTCGAGGACCTTCTCGTACGGCGGAAGGTCCAAAGAGGACGCGAGCATGGCGCGCCACAACGTCAGCCGCGTCCACGCCAGGTCCGTGTCACCCGGCGCGTAGTGCGCCCGCCGGGACTCCAGGGCCTTGATCGGGTTCTTCTCGGCCGCGGCGTCGGTGATGCGACGCTGCGCGAGCTGACCGATCGGGTCCTTCGAAGGCGACACGGGCGCGTCGAACGGCCACCACGCCACGACCGGGGTGTCCGGCAGCAGCAGCGGCATGACGCACGAGGCGCCTTCCTTGGCCAGTTCGCCGTAAAGCCTCAGAACGACAACTTCCGAGGCTCCGGCGTCGCCACCGACGCGGATCTGCGCGTCCAGGCGGGGAGCCGCCTGACGGGCACCGCGGGCCACGACGATCACGCGACACGGGTGCTCGCGCGACGCGTCGTTCGCCGCGTCGATCGCGGCGTCGGTGCGCTGGCCGTCCTCGGTCACGATGACGAGGGTCAGCACGCGACCCAGGGTCGTCGCACCGCCTTCGTCCCGCAGCCGGACCAGCCGCGAGTTGATCTGGGAGGTGGTGGTCGAGGGCAGGTCGATGATCACGGACGCCTCCAGTGCCTTCCGGTCCTGGCGGTCATCGCGTCCGCCGAGGGCGGACCCCAGGTCCCAGCCTTGTACTTCTCCAGAGCCGGCTCGTCCTTGCGCGCCCAGAACTCCAGCACCGGGTCGAGGATCTCCCAGGAGAGCTCGACCTCGTCGTTCTTCGGGAACAGCGACGGTTCACCGAGCAGCACGTCGAGCAGCAGCCGCTCGTAGGCCTCCGGCGACGACTCGGTGAACGAGTGGCCGTACCCGAAGTCCATCGTGACGTCGCGGACCTCCATCGTGTTGCCCGGCACCTTCGACCCGAACCGGATCGTCACGCCCTCGTCCGGCTGAACCCGGACCACCAGGGCGTTCTGACCGAGCTCCTCGGTCGCGGTGTCGTCGAACGGCAGGTGCGGCGCCCGCTTGAACACGACGGCCACCTCGGTGACACGACGGCCCAGGCGCTTGCCGGTGCGCAGGTAGAACGGCACCCCGGCCCACCGGCGCGTGTTGACCTCGCAGGTGATCGCGCCGAACGTCTCGGTCTTCGACTCGGGCGAGAAACCGCCCTCCTCGAGCAGACCCGGGACCTTCTGGCCGCCCTGCCAGCCACCGGTGTACTGGCCGCGCGCGGTGGTCTCCTCGAACGGCGCCGCGGGACGCGTGGCCGAGAGGATCTTCACCTTCTCCGCGCGGAGGTCGGCCGGCTTGAACGAGACCGGCTCCTCCATCGCGATGAGCGCGAGCAGCTGCAACAGGTGGTTCTGGATGACGTCGCGCGTCGCGCCGATGCCGTCGTAGTACCCGGCGCGGCCACCGAGACCGATGTCCTCGGCCATGGTGATCTGCACGTGGTCGACGTAGTTCGAGTTCCAGATGGGTTCGTACAGCTGGTTCGCGAACCGCAGCGCCAGGATGTTCTGCACGGTCTCCTTGCCGAGGTAGTGGTCGATGCGGAACACCGACTCCTCGGGGAAGACCTCGTTGACCGTGCGGTTGAGCTCCTTGGCCGACTTCAGGTCGTGGCCGAACGGCTTCTCGATGACGACCCGGCGCCACTGGTCGGGTGCCGTCTGGGCGAGACCCGCGCGCTTGAGCTGGTTGACCACCGTCGGGAACGCGCCCGGCGGGATCGACAGGTAGAACGCGTGGTTGCCGCCCGTGCCGCGCTCGGCGTCCAGAGCAGCGAGACACGACGCGAGGTTGTCGAACGACGCGTCGTCGTCGAACGTGCCCTGCACGAACCGGATGCCCTCGGCGAGCTGCGCCCACACGGCCTCGTTGAACGGCGTGCGCGCGTGCTCCTTGACGGCGTCGTGGACGACCTTCATGAAGTCCTGGTCGGCCCAGTCGCGGCGGGCGAACCCGACGAGACCGAAGCCCGGCGGCAGCAGACCCCGGTTCGCGAGGTCGTAGATCGCCGGCATGAGCTTCTTGCGCGACAGGTCACCGGTGACACCGAAGATGACCAGCGCGCTCGGGCCCGCGATGCGGGGCATGCGCTTGTCCCGCGCGTCCCGCAGCGGGTTGTGCCACTTGGCGGATGTGGTCACGAGCCGTCCTCCTGGACTGCCTCGACGAGCTGGGCCAGTCCGGCGATGCGGTCCTCGAGGTGCAGGCGCAGCACCGGGCGACCGTGTTCGGCCAGGACCTGACCGTCGCCGAGCGCCTGCGCGAGCTGCAGCTGCGCCAGCGTGTAGGGACGGCCGGGCACCTCCAGGTCGTCACCGGACTCGCCGGTGATCTGGATGAACACGCCGTTCTGGTGACCGCCCTTGTGGTACTGGCCGGTCGAGTGCAGGAAGCGCGGACCCCAGCCGAACGTGGTCTGCAGGTGCGTCCTCTTCGCGATCTCCGCACGGAGCAGCTCGAACGACGCGTCGTCGATCCTGTCCAAGTACGCCTGAACGGAGATGTAGCCGTGCTCGGGCGCCACTTCAACGATCGCCGCAAGCGCTTCCGCGACGGTGTGCACCTTGCGTGGCGCCCAGTCCGTGCCGTGGCCCTGCACCGGACCGTCCACGAAGGACGGAACCGTCGCGGCGACGGCCGGCGCGTCGAGCAGCGCGCGGGAGGCCTTCTTCGCGGCCTCGACGTCGGGCTGGTCGAACGGGTTGATGCCGAGCACCCGGCCGACGATCGCGGTCGCGTACTCCCACAGCAGCATCTGCGCGCCGAGCTTGCCCTCGACCGCGACGCTCGCGGAACCGGTGGCCGGTCCGATGGCGACGGTCGTGGCGTCCGAACGTGCGTTCACGAAGCCCTCGGCACCCGGACCCTCGACGACGACCGGCAGCAGGCCGGTGCCGTTCTTGCCGGTCGACTCGGCGATGAGCTGCTCGGCCCAGTCGCCGAAGCCCTTGATGCCCGAGCCGGTGTCGGCGAAGACGATCTTCTCGGCACCGTGCGCGTGCGCGGCACCGAAGATCGCGGCCAGCTGGACCGCCGGGTTGTCGACGGAGTCCTCCGACACGAGCTTCGCGACCTCGGCGGCGTCGTCGAGCAGTTCCTCGACGTTCGCACCGGCGAGGTACGACGGCACCAGGCCGAACGCCGTCAGCGCCGAGTACCGGCCACCGACGTTCGGGTCGGCCAGGAACACCTTGCGGTAGCCCGCCTCCTCGGACGCCTTCTGCAGCGGCGAGCCGGGATCGGTGACGACCACGATGCGCGACGCGGCGTTGATGCCCGCGTCGGTGAAGGCCTTCTCGAAGATGCGCCGGTGGCTGTCGGTCTCGACAGTTCCCCCGGACTTGGACGACACCACGATCACCGTGCGCTCGAGGTCACCGGCGAGAGCGTCGGCGACCTGGGCGGGATCGGTGGTGTCCAGCACGACCAGCGGCACGCCCGCGGTCCGCGTGATCACCTCGGGGGCCAGCGACGAGCCGCCCATTCCGGCGAGCACGACGCGGTCGACGCCCTCGGCGTGCAGTTCCTCGCGCAGGACCACGAGATCGGGGAGCAGCGCTCGCGACGTCTCGTGCAACGTCGTCCACGAGAGGCGGATGCCCGCCTCGGACTCGGCTTCCGGACCCCACAGGGTCGGGTCCTGCGCGGTCAGCTTGCTCGGCACCGAATCCGCGACCAGGTCAGCAGCGATCGTGCTGACCTGGTCGGCGTTCGGTGACCTCACGATTTCGACGGAGGTCACTTGGTGATCAGCCCTTCAGTTGAGCCAGTTGGTTCTTCACCGTCTCGAGCAACTCTTCCCAGGACTTCTCGAACTTCTCGACGCCCTCGGTCTCCAGCGCGACGAACACGTCCTGGAGGTCGATTCCCACGGCGGCGAGCCGGTCGAACACTTCCTGGCCCTCGGCAGCGCGACCGGTGACCGTGTCACCGGTGATCTTGCCGCCGTCGGCGACCGCGTGCAGCGTCTTCTCCGGCATCGTGTTCACGACGTCGTTCACGACGAGCTGGTCGACGTAGAGGGTGGGGGAGTAGCTCGGGTCCTTCACGCCGGTCGACGCCCACAGTGGACGCTGCGCGTTCGCGCCGTCCGCCTTGAGAGCCTCCCAGCGCTCGCCCTGGAACGTCTTCTCGAACGATCCGTAGGCGATCCACGCGTTGGCGAGAGCGGCCTTGCCCTTGAGGGCGGTCGCCTCGTCCGTGCCGATCTTGTCCAGGCGCTTGTCGATCTCGGTGTCCACCCGGGACACGAAGAACGAGGCGACGGAGTGGATCGAACGCAGGTCGTGGCCGTTCGCCTTGGCCTGCTCGAGGCCCGCGACGTAGGCCTCCATGACCTTCTCGTACCGCTCGACCGAGAAGATCAGCGTGACGTTGACGGAGATGCCCTCGGCGATCACCTTGGTGATGGCCGGGATGCCCGCCTCGGTCGCCGGGATCTTCACCAGCAGGTTCGGCCGGTCCACGGTCTTCCACAGGTCCTGCGCCTCGGCGACGGTCTTGTCCGTCTCGAACGCCAGGCGCGGGTCGACCTCGATGGAGACGCGGCCGTCCACACCACCGGTCGAGTTGTAGATGTCGCGGAACTTGTCGCACGCGTTGCGCACGTCGGTCGTGGTGACCTCGCGGATGGTCGCCTCGACGTCGGCGCCGCGCGACGACAGCTCACGCACCTGCTCGTCGTAGGACTCGCCCTTCGACAGGGCGCCCGCGAAGATCGTCGGGTTCGTCGTGACACCGACGACGTTCCAGTCGCGGATCAGCTCGTCCAGGTTGCCGCTCGTGAGCCGCTCCCGGGACAGGTCGTCGAGCCAGATGGAAACGCCGGCGCCGGAGAGGGCGTCGAGGTTGGGCTTGCTCACTTGTTACCCCTCACGTTGTCAAGGGAACGGCGTGCTGCGGCGACGACGTTCTCGGTCGTGAAACCGAACTCCTTGAACAGGACCTGGTAGTCGGCCGAGGCACCGAAGTGCTCGATCGACACGATCTCGCCGGCGTCGCCGACGTGGCGGTACCACGGCTGGGCGATGCCGGCCTCGACCGCGACGCGCGCCTTCACCGAGGACGGGATGACCGACTGGCGGTACTCCGCGTCCTGCTTCTCGAACCAGTCGAGCGACGGCATGGACACCACACGCACTGCAACGCCCTCGCCCTGCAGAACCTTTCCGGCCTCGGCCGCCATCTGCAGCTCCGAGCCCGTGCCGATGATCACAACCTCGGGGTTCTCGTCACCGAAGAGCACGTAACCACCGCGCTTGACGCCCTCGGCGGAGGTGCCCTCGAGGATCGGGAGGTTCTGGCGGGAGAGCGCGAGGCCCACCGGGCCGGTCTGCTCGATGACGGCCTTCCACGCGAACGCCGTCTCGTTGGCGTCGCCGGGGCGGACGACCGCGAAGTCCGGGATGGCGCGCAGGGCGGCGAGGTGCTCGATCGGCTGGTGCGTCGGGCCGTCCTCGCCCAGGCCGATGGAGTCGTGCGTCCACACGTACGTGACGGCGGCCTTCATGATCGCGGCCAGGCGCACGGCGGGACGCATGTAGTCGGAGAACACGAGGAACGTGCCACCGAACGGGCGGGTCGGGCCGTGCAGCGCGATGCCGTTGAGGATCATGCCCATGGCGTTCTCGCGGACACCGAAGTGCAGCACGCGGCCGTACGGGTCGGCGCTCCACATGCCCGTGGAGATCTCCGCGGGACCGAAGGACTTCGCGCCCTTGATCGTGGTCAGGTTCGACTCGGCCAGGTCGGCGGAACCGCCCCACAGCTCGGGCAGGTGCTTCGCCAGCGCGTTGATGACCTCACCGGAGGCCTTGCGGGTCGGGACCTCCTTGCCACCCACCTCGTACACGGGCAGGTCGGCGTCCCAGCCCTCGGGCAGCTCACGGGCGATCAGGCGCTCGAGCAGCGCCTTGTTCTCGGCGTTGGCCGAGGCCCACGCGTCGAACGACTTCTGCCACTCGGCCTTGGCGTGCTCGCCGCGCTTGACGACCTCGCGGGCGTGCGCCAGCACCTCGTCGGCGACCTCGAACTGCTGCTCGGGGTCGAAGCCGAGGATCTCCTTGGTGGCCTTGACCTCGTCGACGCCCAGCGCGGCACCGTGCGCGGCACCGGTGTTCTGCTTGTTCGGCGCCGGGAAGCCGATGATCGTGCGCAGCAGGATGAACGACGGCTTGTCGGTGACGGCCTTGGCCTTCTCGACGGCCTCGAGGATGCCCTTGACGTTCTCGCCCGACTCGACGACCTGGACGTGCCAGCCGTAGGCCTCGTAGCGCGCCGCGGTGTCCTCGGACAGCGCGATCGTCGTGTCGTCCTCGATGGAGATCTTGTTGTCGTCGTAGAAGACGACCAGGTTGCCCAGCTGCTGCGTGCCCGCGAGCGACGAGGCCTCGGAGGTGACGCCCTCCTCGATGTCACCGTCGGAGGCGATCACGTAGATGTGGTGGTCGAATGGGCTCTCGCCCTGCGCGGCGCTGGGGTCGAACAGACCGCGCTCGCGGCGGGCGGCCATCGCCATGCCGACCGCGGAGGCGAGACCGGAACCCAGCGGGCCGGTCGTGATCTCGACACCCCTGGTGTGGCCGTGCTCCGGGTGACCCGGCGTCTTCGAGCCCCACTTGCGCAGCGTCTTGAGGTCGTCGACCTCGAGGCCGTAGCCCGACAGGAACAGCTGGACGTACAGCGTCAGGCTGGAGTGACCCGCCGAGAGCACGAACCGGTCGCGGCCGATCCAGTCCGCGTCGGCCGGGTCGTGCCGCATGATGCGCTGGAACAGCGTGTACGCGAGCGGGGCGAGGCTCATCGCCGTACCGGGATGGCCGTTGCCGACGTTCTGCACGGCGTCCGCCGCGAGCACGCGCGCGGTGTCCACGGCGCGCTTGTCGAGCTCGGTCCAGTCGTCAGGCAGATCGGCCTTGGTCAGCCGGGCGATGTCGTCGGTGACGGTCACGGACTTACAGCTCCAAACTTTGTCGCTAGGGCGGGTACGACGGCTATTCGGAATCGATCCCGAAGAGCCTGACCCGCATCTCTCCCACGTCCTCCGGCCAGCCTAGTCCTGGAAGATTCAGATGTTGCTCTGAAAGGTCCCAGGCACGTGTGTGGCGGGGCACACCAGCACCCGAACGGGCTGTGAATTCTTGCCGCAGTTACCATCAGTCGCTGGATTTCCCACCACTTGCAACACGAGGAGCGTTCACGCGATGAGTGCCGGCAGTCTCGTTGCCGAGGCCCCTCAAAGGACGCCTCGCCAGGTAGTCGGCGCCTACGTGGCCCTCACCAAGCCGCGGGTCATCGAACTCCTGCTGATCACCACGATCCCCGCGATGCTCCTCGCCCAGCACGGCCTGCCGCCGCTGTGGCTGATCGCTTGCACCCTCACCGGCGGTACCCTCGCCGCGGGGTCGGCAAACGCTCTGAACTGCTTCATCGACGCCGACATCGACTCGGTCATGAAGAGGACGGCGGCCCGCCCGCTCGCGCACAACGCCATTCCGCCGCGCAACGCCCTGATCTTCGGCGTCGTGCTCGGAATCGTCTCGTTCGCGTTCTTCCTGATCTTCATCAACCTGATGTCGGCCGTGTTCGCGGTGGCGACGATCCTCTTCTACATCTTCGTCTACACGCTCGTGCTCAAGCGCCGCACCTCCCAGAACATCATCTGGGGCGGCATGGCGGGCTGCATGCCGGTGATCATCGGCTGGAGCGCGGTGACGGGCACCGTCGAGTGGCCCGCCCTGGTCATGTTCGGCGTCATCTTCTTCTGGACGCCGCCCCACACCTGGGCCCTCGCGATGAAGTTCAAGGAGGACTACGCCCGAGCAGGCGTGCCGATGCTGCCCGTGGTGGCCACAGCTGCGCAGGTGACGCGGCAGATCGTGATCTACAGCTGGATCACCGTCGTCTGCACCCTCGCCCTCGCCCCCGTCACCTCCTGGCTCTACGTGTCGGTGGCGGCCGCGTCGGGCCTGTGGTTCGCGATCTTCGCGCACAAGTTGCACAACGTTGTCCGGCGCGGCGGATCCACGAACACCATGAAGTTCTTCCACATGTCGAACCTCTACCTGATGCTCGTGTTCTGCGGTCTCGCCGTGGACGCCGTGGTCGGGTTGCCGGTGCTTGGCTGGCCGTTCTAGCTGCACTTCCAGTCGTACGGCTGTGGCGCCCGTTGAGTTCACCGTCACCGGTGGTGAAGGTTCACCACTGGACTTCGTCGCGGCCCTGACGCCCGCCCGTTCGCTCGTCGTGATCACCGATCCGGGCGGGTGGGCGCAGGTCAGCCAGGGGCTGGCCGTCGGCGCGGCCGCGTCGACCGTGGTCCCGACGCAGGTGAAGGTCCTCCGGTTCGCCGTGCTCGACCTGCGGCACTTCCCGTCTGCCGCCGCGCTGCCCTCGCTCCCGGACGTGCCCGGCGACGTGGTGGCGCTGCACGACACGCGCTCGTGGGACTCGGCCCTGGTGGTCGCGTCGCTGCGCAGGCTCGGGCGGCCGGTCGTGCTCTTCACCGCCGTGCACGCGTGGGTGTCCGGAGTGGACACCGCGTCGGTCGTGATGGGCTGGAGTGCGCCGCACGTGGTGCTCGCCGAGCCGACCGGCCCCGGTGAGACACGGGTCGAGGACGCCCTGTGGCAGTTCCGCGAACTGGAGCGGCGGGGCCGCATGACCTACACCTCACTGCCCGCGCCGCCGGTCGTCGCGGACCGGCCCGTGTCGGTGGTGGTCGCGCTTCCGGGAGCCACCCAGGGCATCGCCGGGGCGTTGCGGCCGGGAGCGGACTACGAGGTCTGGGTCCGGGTCGGGGACGGTCCCGTGCTGGCGGAGGACGTGAAGCTGCGGGCCGTGCTGAGCATGTCGGGGCGGCCGGTGGTGGCCGAGACGTTCATGCTGCCCGCCGAGGGGCCGAGCGCGTGGGTGAACTTCGAGGTCACCACGCCGTACGCCGCCGTGCCGTGGACCGGTGAGCTGATCGTCTACTTCGGTGTGGTGCCGGTGCACGTGCAGCAGGTCGTGCTGCCGGTCGGTGCAGGGGAACCGCGCACTCTGCCGCGCCTGAAGCTGTCCCGGACGTTCGCGGACCTACCGCCCGCGCGGGCGGTGTCGGTCCTGGAGTTCGGTGAGCGGGCGCTGGTCGCTTCGGGGGACGTGCCGTCGTGGGTGAGCACGGCCGGGGTGGTGATGGGCCTGCCCGCGACGTCCGGCCTGGACCCCTGGTACGGCAAGGACTTCCCGTCTTACTGCGCCGATCTCGCGCACCTCGCGCGGCAGGGGTCGGCGGTGTACTCGCGGCTGTTCGGGGAGACCGGCGAGGGCCGGCACGCCGCGAAGGTGGCCGACTCCGGACCCGGTGCCGCCCTCCGGCACACCGCGCGGGCCACGGGACGTCCGGCCGGAGTGGTGATCGCGTCCGTCGCCGCCGGCTCGGTGCGGTGGCCGTTGATCTACGACCTGCCGTTCACCGACGGCCCGCACCGCCTGTGCGCCTCGGTCGGCCAGTTCGGTCCGTTCGGCGCGGGCGGGCCGGTTCCTCCGCACTGCCCGGTGCACGACCACAGCGGCAACGTCCTGTGCCCCTTCGGTTTCTGGGGTCTGTCGAGCATCCTGGAACACCCCGTCGGCCCGCTGACGCAGCGGATCTCACCGCGGCCGTGGCCGTTCGAGGTGACGATGGCGGTCGACGCCGGGATGGACCGGGGGCTGACCGACCGGCACGTCACGGAGCTGATGTCGCAGATCCCGCCGGGGTCGGTCACGTCCGCTTACGTGATCCCGGCCGAACTGGGGCGGATGCTGGCGGACGAGACCATGGACGTCGTGCACCTGCACTTCCGTGAGGGGTTCCTCGACGCCGAGGAGATCGCACGGTGGGACCGCGAAGGCGTGTGGCCGCAGCCGCATTGGCCCGTGCGCAAGCCGTTGGTCGTGGGGACGACACCGATGGCCGGGCTCGTGCGGTCGTTCGTCGAGCACGGCGCGTCGGCGGTCGTCTGTCCTGAGGAGGCTGTGCCGCAGGACATGGCCGGCTGGGTCACGGGCATGCTGCTCGCCCGGCTGGCCGCCGGGGTGAGCGCCGGTGAGGCGTTGCGGCAGGTCCGGTGGGAGATGCTCAGTCGCGGCAACGTGATGGGACTCGCGTACGCCTTGCACGGAAGTGCGGATCTGCGGATGCGCTGAACCGCGGGCCACGGCTCAGCGTTTACCTGGGCATGCTGAACTCGGAGGCCCAACTGCGGCAGGCGATCGAAGAACTGGTTCGCCGCTTCGGTGATCGCGTGGAGGACGCGCAGATCGCCGACGCCGCGGTCGAGGCCTACCTCGACCTGCGCCACGCCTCGACCGTGCACACCCACCTCGTCGTGCTCACCGTGCGTCGTGCCGCTCGCGAACTCGCGTTCACCGCCGTCGGCGTGACGATGCCCGTCCAGCAGACGGTCGGCCTCACGCCCGCTCGCTGACCTCCAGGTAGACGGTCTCGGCGCGGCTCACGGCCGTGCGCGCAAGATTCGACAACTCCACGAGGTGTGCGAACGCCTCGTGGAAGTCCATGTCCACGAGAGGTGCCCACGAGAGCGCGACGTCGTGCATGCGTGCCGGATCGGCTTTGACGAGCTGCGCCACGAGGGCTTCGGGGAGCTCGACAACGTTGTCGTCGGACAGAGGCGTCCACACCTCGTTGAACACCTCGTGCCACACGACGACGGCTGCCCGCGGGTCGTAGTCGCCGGCCGCGACCGACTCCCCGCCGCTTGTGATGAAGAACGTGCTCAGGACGCCACCTTGGTCAGCAGGTCCTCGACGCACGGGTCGTCGAGGGACTCAACGATGCACTGCCACAACTTGAGGTTCGTCTCGGCCCACTTGGTGTAGGTCGCGGCGGCCTCCGCATCGTAAAAGTAGTAGCCCTCGTCGGCTTTGCCCACCTGCTCGCCCACGATCTTGTACGCGAGCTCGCGCAGCGTGATGCCATTCTCCTGGAGGTACTTGTGCGCCAGCACGACCGGCGTGACCGGCAGCGCCTTGAACAGCGTGTCCGCGTCGGACAGGGCCTGCGCCTCCAGCGAGATGTCCCGGGACCGGGTGCGCATCTCGGCCTCGATGACGATCCGCTCGATCCAGTCGATGTCGCCCATCGAGACTCCGGCGACGAAGAGGACCTTGCGCCGCAGCGCCGCGCCGTCCGTGGGCAGCGAGTTGCGGCGGACCATGTAGTTCAGGTCGTGCACCAGTGCCGCGACCTCCACCACGTCCCGTGCGGCGCCGTTGCGTTCGGCGAAGTGCACGGACTTGTCGCGGACGAAGCTCACGTGGTGCCACCCGTGGAACTGCAGCTTGGCGGCCAGGTCCTCGCACAGCCGCCTCACGCGCTGTTCCACGTCCGCTATGACAGATCTCGGAATCCTCGTGCGCGTACGCATCATCAGCCCTCCCGAACAGGTGGGCTGATGGTAGGCGTGTTGCCGCGGCCTCGGCGGGCCTTCAGAGGTGGTTCGTCAGATCCTCCAGCCGGTCCTCCACGGGCACGTGACGATGACTGACACCGGTGTCCGGGTCGTAGCTGAGGCTCCACGGATTCACGGCACGTGACTTGACCAGGAACGTCATGGTCCCGTCTGCTGCTCGCGGGATGCGGTGGAACTCGTGCGCGAGCAACATGCCAGTGGCGCCCTCTGTGCACTGAGTGCGGTTCGTGAGCTCCGTGCCCACGATGGAGCGGCCGCCGACGCCGAGCCGGGCGTCGAAACGTTCGTGCAGGTAGGCGCCGCTCAGGATGGTCGTGCAGAAGTGGTAGCGGTGGTTGTGCACCGAGTCGGCGTAGCCGGTCCGCCAGTCGGCCAGCGGTTTGTACTCGTGCAGCCAGAACGTGAACGGTTCGGCCGCGTCGTCGCGCAGGCACCAGGCGAAGTGCGTCGTCGTCTCGCGGGAGTGCGCGATCACCCAGGTCGCCTCCTGGGGTGTGAGGCCGTCGATGTGCGCGCGCAGCTCCTTGCGCAGTTCGGGCCGGGCCGCCCACTCGGTGAACCACGTGCCGACGTCGGTCCAGTGGTCGACGACGGGGAAATCGGCGCGCTTCATCCGGGCGGCGAGCTCCTCGAGCGCGGACAACCCGGTGAACTCGGCTAGCAAGATCGATCAGCTCCTCAACTGAGCAGACGTGGAGAATTCGCGACGGAATGCGTGGAACTTGTCTTCGAGTTCCGTGAAACCGTCTGTGGTGAGTGTTTCGCCGGTGATCTTCTCGAACAACGCCGTGAAGTCGGTTCTCGTCGTCGCTGGCGTGATGGCGAAGTGGTAACCGGCCCTGGAATTGCTGATGCGCAGGAACTCCGCGCGTTCCATGGCGTAAAGGAACGAACTCTCGGTGAACCTGAGCGTGCGCGGATAGGGCCTGAGCACTCCCGCGGTGTTGCTGTAGAGCGTGAGCCACGCGGAGTCGTCGAACAGCTCGAGCCGGTCGAGCGGCGGATCGGAAACGATCGTCACGTCGATTCTCGTGCACCTGCTGCGGGCCGCGTAGAGCCCGACGAGCCCGATGCCGATCTGCTCCTTGAGCCGTTCCTGGATCTCGTCGTAATCGCCGTCCGCGCCTTCGTTGCGCAGCAGGTACCGCGCCCGTCCGCTGATCGCGTTGTCATCGCGCGGATCGGCCAGCACGGCCCTGAGCTCGCACTCCGACTGGCTGAGCAGCACCCTTCCCGCCGCGTACCGGCCGGCGAACCCGCGGAAGCAGTACAGCCGCGTCCGGTCCAGGTCCTGCATCATCAGCTGGTTGAACACCGGGTCGGGCTTGGCCGTCGGCTCGAACACGTGACTGGGGAAGAACTCCCGGTCGAGCGCGCGGTACTCCTGGGTGAGCTCTTTGAGAGCCTTGCGACTCTCCTCGATGACCGGGGCGAGCAGTGCCTTCTGCGCCGCTTTCGACGTGATCAACGTTTGCGTGAAGCTCACCACGGCCGAAATGAGCGTGCCCGTACCCACTGCGGTCAGCAGGTTTCTCGCTGTCCCGGAATCCATTTGACTGGAAATGGCCAGCGACGCACCCGAGGTTACGACGAGTATGAGGAGGAGCAACCCGGTCCGAGTCCAGAACAACTCACTGATCAGGTTGCTGCGGATGCCTCCGGCCTCCGCGGACACGTGTCCCACCTCCTGGGTCACCAGATTGGCCGCTACCCGAACGGACGAATGCGGTCGGTGTCCGATCATGTGCGCGGAGTTACTGTACGCGTCGGTCAAAAGATAAGGAAGCTGCTATTCGTGCGACATTCACGACCGGAATAACCGCCTTTGGACCCAGTTGTCGGCCCGCACTCGTGCACTTCGGTGACGCCCCGTCGCCGCCGCCCCCGGACGTGTCGGATGAGGGTGACCACCCCACCCACATGCACCCATGCCGGGTGTCATAGGCCGGAGGGCCGCGTGGGTTGCTACACGCCGCTCACACCCGCCCGAATACGCTCACCCACCATGCGTAACGTCCTGCTCATCGCTTCCGTGGCGCTCGCGGCCGCCATCGGCCTCACCGGGTGCGCCGGTTCGGCCCAGCCCTCGGCCGGCGGAACCACCCCCGCCGCCGCGCCCACGAACCCCTGCAAGGCCGACGACTTCAAGGTCACCGGCGACTTCGGCGCGGCGCCCAAGGTCGAGATCCCGAGCTGCAAGCCCACCGCCGAGCTCATCATCAAGGACCTGGTACCCGGCACCGGTGCCGAGGTGAAGACGGGCACGACGGCCACGGTCAACTACCAGCTCACGACGTTCTCCGACAAGAAGGTGCTCGACAGCTCCTTCGAGCGCGGGGCCCCGTTCGACGTCGAGAACGTCGGCCAGGCGCCGGTCATCGACGGCTGGAACGAGGGCATCGTCGGCCTCAAGGAGAAGGGCCGCCGCCTGCTGATCGTGCCGCCGACCAAGGGCTACGGCCAGGGCGGTCAGGGCATCAAGCCGAACGAGACGCTGGTCTTCGTCATCGACGGCGTGAAGGTCACCCCCGCCGCCTGATCCACGAACGCGAAGCGGCCCCCGAACCAGCACTCCTGGGTTCGGGGGCCGTCGCTTTCAGTTCGTCACGGCAGGAGCAGCAGCTTGCCGGTCGTGCGGCGCGACTGCAGGTCCGTGTGCGCCTGCGCGGCCTCCTCCAGCTTGTACCGCCCGCCGATGCGCACGTTCAGCTCCCCGGACGCGATCGCCGCGAACAGGTCGCCCGCCCGCCACTCCAGTTCCGCGCGGTCGAGCAGGTAGTGCCCGGTCGACGGCCGCGTCAGGTACAGCGAGCCGCCCGCGTTGAGCCGCTGCGGGTCCACCGGTGGCACCGGCCCGGACGAGGCGCCGAACAGCGCCAGCGTGCCGCGCGGCTTCAGCGAGGCCAGCGACTGGTCGAACGTGTCCTTGCCGACCCCGTCGTAGACGACGTCGACCTTCTCGATCTGCGACGCGAAGTCGCCGTACCGCAGCACCTGGTCGGCCCCGGCCTCGCGGGCCAGCGCCTCCTTCTCGTCGGTCGACACCGTCGCGACGACGGTGGCCCCCTTCGACTTCGCCCACTGCGTCAGCAGCAGCCCGACACCACCCGCGGCCGCGTGCACCAGCACCCGGTCGCCCTCCTTCACGACGTACGTCGAGTGGACCAGGTAGTGCGCGGTGATGCCCTGCAGCAGCGCGGCGGCGGCCAGTTCGACGTCGAGCCCTTCCGGTACCCGCACCGCGGAGGCGGCCGGCACCACGACCTCGGACGCGTAACTGCCCAGCACGCCCATCCACGCGACCTTGTCGCCGACGGCGAAGTCCGCGGAGTTGCTCACCACGACCTCACCCGCGCCCTCGAGCCCGAGGGTGGTCGGCAGCGGGATCGGGTACTGGCCGCTGCGCTGGTAGGTGTCGATGTAGTTGACGCCCGCGGCGCTCACCTTCACCAGCAGCTCACCGTCACCGGCCACGGGCGACGGCACGTCCGCGTGCTCCAGCACCTCGGGGCCACCGGCCGAACGCACCACCACTGCCTTGGGCATCTGTCCTCCTTGATCGACTCAACCCGCTCAACCCAGGTCGCACCCCCGATGTTCCCCGTTCCGAGGGGTGGGAGCCATTCGGCGCCGCTACCTGCGGTGTTCCCGCAGTGACAGGCGGCATCCGGTGCTGGTACGACCGATCCATGCGAAAGACATCCCTGCTGCTGATCGCATTGCTGCTACTGATGGGAGCGCTTCCATCCCACGCCGCCTCGGCCAAGAAGGGCGTGAACGCGGCCGACGACCCCGGCCCGGCCGGTGCCGCCATGGCCGCCCTCGACGCCCGCTGGTACTACACCTGGGCCTCGGACCGCCGGGGCGTCCAGAGCAACGCCGAGTTCGTCCCCATGATCTGGGGCGCGGCCAGCGTCACCGACACCGAACTCGACAAGGCCAAGGCCAACGGCAAGCAACTGCTGGGGTTCAACGAACCCGACATGGCCGGCCAGGCCAACATGACCGTCGAACGCGCCCTCGACCTGTGGCCACGCCTGCAGAGCACCGGCCTGAGGCTCGGCGCTCCGGGCGTCGCGTTCGGCGGTGACGTCGCGGGCGGCTGGCTCGACCGCTTCATGGCCGGCGCGAAGGCGCGCAACCTCCGCGTCGACTTCATCCCCATCCACTGGTACGGCCAGGACTTCTCCGCCGCGGCCACCGGACACCTGGAGTCGTACCTGCGCAACGTCCACAACCGCTACAAGAAGCCGATCTGGCTCACCGAGTACGCGCTGATCGACTGGCGCTCCGGCCGCGCGGTCTACCCGAGTCAGCAGCAGCAGACCGCGTTCATCACCGCGTCGACCAGGATGCTGAACGGACTGTCCTTTGTGGAGCGGTACTCGTGGTTCACGTTGTCCACGAAGACCAGCCCCACCGGACTCTCCACCGGCACCGCGCTGACGGCGGCGGGCAACGCCTACAAACCCGCCTAGTCCTCCCCGAGGGCGACCCGGCGCGCGAGCCCCAGCGGCAGCGCGCCGGAGCCCGCGATCCGGTCGTGGAAGTCGCGCAACGACCCCAGCCCCGCGGCCAGGTACTCGTCGCGGATCAGGTCGATCTCCAACGCACCGGTCAGGTACGACGGCGCCTGCGTCGGCCACGCGCAGTACCGCTTCACCTCACCGGTGGCGGTGCCCGGCGTCAGCGCCGTGCGGGCGACCATGAACGACTCGGCCTCGGCGGGAGTCATGTCGCCGCAGTGCAACGCCGTGTCGACGATCATCCGCGCCGCCCGGAACAGCCGCGCCTCGACGTGGCCCATCAGCGCGCCCTTGGTGGTGTAGTAGCCGACCGAGCGCAGCAGCTTCTCCGAGTACAGCGCCCAGCCCTCGGAGAAGTAGGACGTGCGGAACACCTTGCGCAGCGGGTGCGCCGGGCCCTGCGCCGCGAGCCACGCCGAGTGCCAGTGGTGGCCGGGGTAGGCCTCGTGCACCGAGATCGTCGGCAGCTGCGACCGCGCGTTGGTGCGCAGACGTTGCGTGACCTGCTCACCAGAGGCGTCGTCCGGCGTGAACGGCACGAAGAAGTAGCCGGTGCGCCTCGACGTCAGCGGCGGCGGACCGAGGTAGCTCGCGACCGACATGACCGCCCGCTGGAACGGCGGCGACGCGACCACCTGGCAGTCCTCACCCTCGGGCATCGTCACGAGCGAGTGCTCGATCAACGCGGCGCGCGCCCGCGAGGTCTCCGCCTCGTACTCGGCGCGCAACGCCTCCATCGTCGGCGGGTGGTCGTCCTGCAGCGACGTCATCACCGCACGCCAGTCCGGCGACCCCGCCAGTTCGATCAGCTCGGCCTCCAGCGCCGCGTAGGCGTCCTGGCCGCGCTGGTGCAGCTCCGGAGCTCCGTAACCGAGCAACTCCTTGTCCTGCAACACACTCGAGTAGAGCTTCTCGCCCATCCGCCAGTCGCCGGCCGCCCGCACGGCCAGGTCCTCGAGGAACACCGCGTGCCGGTCGAACGCCTCGGCGGCGGGTCCGGCGGCCTCCAGCAGCGTCGCGCGCAGTTCCGGGGACGACACCTGCAGCGGAAGCTGGTCCAGCAGGAACGACCGGCCCGTCCGCACCTGCCCGAGCGTGCGCAGCACGACCAGCGACGACGCGAGCGACGGGTCGAGGTTCGCCTCGGCGGCGGCGAGCACCGACGGCACCTCGCGCAGCTTGGCGACGGTCGACGTGACCAGTTCGGCCTCGGGCAACAGCCCGTGCAGGAACGGTCCCAGCAACCCGAAGAAGATCATCCCGGAGTACTCGTGCGGGTCGCGCCGCCAGCCCGGCCACGCCTCCAGCGCCGACGACCCGCGCAGCACCGACACGGCGAGATCGCGGTCCACCGACCGCGGCAGCGTCTCCAGCTGTGCCAGCCAGGACTCCTTCTCCCTGGCCCGCTGCTCGAACGCCGTCGCGGAGAAGTCCCCGAAGGTCGAGTAGTGCTCCAGCGAGCCGACTCCGGCCGCGTGCGCGGGGTGGTGGTCGAAGTACCAGGAGAGGAACGACGTGAGGGTGTCGGTGGTCACCCGATGGAAGTTACCCGGTGGTTTTACAGTGTGGGGGTGTCTGATCAAACCACTCAGAAGCGCATCGCGGAGTTCGTGAAGGCCCACGGCAAGCCGGGCACGGCGGTCAGGGCCGTCGTGGAGCCGATCGGCCGGGCCGGCGCGCGGATCGTGCTGGTCGGTGCCGACGGCGCCATGGGCGACGTGATGACCAAGGACGTCGAGTCCGCCACCCAGGCCGTCGAAGCCGCCGACAACGTCGAGCAGGCCGAATGGGACCGCGAGACCACCGCGGCCGCCAAGATCGGCTCTGCTCACCGTCGCAAGATGGCGAAGATGCAGTCGTGAGGGTCGTACTCGTCTCCTGCGATCTCCTGCCCGAGGGTGACGGCGACGAGGAGTCGCTCGTCGCCGCCCTGGTCCGCGACGGCGTCGACGTCTCGTGGCAGCCCTGGGGCGGCCCGGTGGACGCCGACCTCGTGGTCCTGCGGGCTCCCTGGGACTACACCGAGCACCTGGACGAGTTCCTCGAGTGGTGCGAGGGCGTCCCCACGCTCGCGAACCCGGTCTCCGTAGTCCGCTGGAACATCGACAAGTCGTACATGGCCGAACTCGCCTCGCGCGGTGTTCCGGTCGTGCCGACCTCCGTGGTGCGGGCGGGGGAGGAGCCCGCGTTCCCGGACGGCGAGTTCGTGGTGAAGCCGGCGGTCGGCGCGGGCTCGCGCGGTGCGGGCCGGTTCACCGACCACGCCGCGGCCCGCGCACACCTGGAAGCCCTCGGCGTCAAGGTGCTCGTGCAGCCCTACCAGTCCAGTGTGGACGCCAACGGGGAGACCGCTCTGGTCTTCTTCGCGGGTGAGTACTCCCACTCGTTCCACAAGGGACCGATGCTCGCCCAGGGCCTCGGTGAGGCCGAGTCCGGTCTCTACGTCGAGGAACGGCTGGGCAGCATCGAACCGTCCCCGCGGCAGGTCGACCTCGCGAACCAGGTCCTCGACGTGGCCGCCGAGCTGCTCTCGTTGCGGCGCAGCGACTTCCTCTACGCCCGCGTGGACGTCGTCGAGGGCCCTGACGGCGCACCGCTGCTGCTCGAACTGGAGCTGACCGAGCCGTCGCTCGGCTTCCGGCTCACGTCCAGCGAGGCGGCGGCTCGGCTCAGCAAGGCGATCCAGGCGGCTGCCGCGCGGTAGACCGGGCGATGCCCGCGAGCACGTCCAGTGCGGTGCTCAGCACGTCCGGTGGCGGAGACGCCAGTGCCAGCCGGACGGCGTTCGGTGCCGCGCCGACCGCGAACGCCGCCGCCGGGGTGACCGCGATCCCCTCTTGGGCGGCCGCGGCGGTGAACGTGTCGGCGCGCCACGGCGGTGGCAGCTCCCACCAGCAGTGGTAGGAACGCGGATCGGCGCGCACGGTGAACCCGGCGAGCCGGTCCGCGGCGATCGCCTGCCGTGCCGCCGCGTCCGCTCGTTTGGCGAGCTGGATCGCCGCCGCCGTGCCGTCCGCGATGTGGTGCGCGGCAACGTCGACGGCGAACCGCGGCGCCGTCCACCCGCCACCACGCACGGCCGCGGCGATCTCGTCGAAGAGGCCGGGCGGAGGGACGACGAATCCGAGCGTCAGCCCCGGCGCGATCCGCTTGGACAGGCTGTCGACCAGCACCGTGCGGTCCGGCGCCAGCGCGGCCAGCGGAGGTTCGTCGGCCAGGAACGTGTAGACGGCGTCCTCGATCAGCGGGACGTCCAGTTCCTCCAGCGCCGCAACGACTTCCGCCCGCCGGTGTGGAGGCATCGTGACGCCGAGCGGGTTGTGCAGGACGGGCTGGAGGTAGACCGCGCGGACCGCCGCCGCGCGCAGGGCGTCCGGCAGCACGCCGTGTTCGTCCATCTCCAGCGGGACCGCGGTGATGCCGAGCCGGCCGCAGATCGTGCGCACCACCGGGTAGGTCAACGCCTCGACCCCGAGCCGTCCGCCGACGGGGACGAGGGCCCCGATGGCCGCCGCGAGCGACTGCTTCCCGTTGCCCGTGAACAGGATCTGCGACGGTGAGGGGCGCCATCCGTCGCGTGCCAGCAACTCCGGCACTGCGGCACGAGCGGCGCCGGTCCCCGTCACACCGCCCGCCTGCAACGCCTCCGCCAGCACGTCCGGCCGCAGCATCGTGGTCAGGCTCGCCGACAGGAGTGCGGACTGTGTCGGCAGCACGGGAAAGTTCAGCTGCAGGTCGACGGGTGCGCCACCGGGATCGGCGAGCGCGGGTTCCGCCGCCCCGGCCCGCACGAACGTGCCGCGGCCGACCTCGCCGACCGTCAGCCCGCGCCGCGCCAGTTCGCCGTACACCCGAGCGGCGGTCGACGCGGCGATGCGCCGGCGCCGGGCGAACGCGCGTTGCGGCGGCAGTCGTTCGCCAGGCCTCAGCCGTCCGGCCGTGATGTCCGCGGCCACGGCGTCGGCGATCCGCCGGTAGTCCTCCACGAGAAGCCCCATTGCACCGAGAGCAATGTTTTGATTGTACCGAGCGAAACCCCTGGTTACGGTCGGGATCATGAGCACCGCGAACGTCAACGGCATCACCGTCGGCTACGACGACGAAGGCACCGGCGAGGTGTTGGTGCTGGTGCACGGCCACCCGTTCGACCGCACGATGTGGCGCCCGCAGGTGGAGCACTTCAGCGCGAAGGGGTGGCGCGTGATCGCCGCGGACCTGCGCGGCTACGGGGAGACCACCGTGGTTCCCGGCGTCACGCCACTGGACGTCTTCGCCGCCGACATCGCCGCGCTGCTGGACCACCTCGGCGTCGAGAGGTTCGTGCTCGGCGGGCTCTCGATGGGCGGGCAGATCGTCATGCAGTGCGTCCAAGCGTTCCCCGGACGACTGAAGGGCGTGATCCTCGCCGACACGTTCGCGCAGGCGGAGACCGAGGAGGGCCGCCGCAACCGCAACGCCATGGCGGACAGGTTGCTGCGCGAGGGCATGTCCGGCTACGCCACCGAGGTGAAGTGGAAGATGGTGGCGCGGCACAACCCCGAGGCCGCCGAGTTCGTCGCGCGCCTCATGCACGCCGCCCCGCCGGAAGGTGCGGCGGCAGCGCTGAGGGGCCGCGCGGAACGGCCCGACTACAGCGAGATCCTGCGGACCATCACCGTGCCCACACTGGTGATCGTCGGCAGCGAGGACGAGTACACGCCGGTGAAGGACGCCGAGTACATGAGCGAGCGCGTTCCAGGTTCGGCGCTCGTCGTGGTCGACGGTGCCGCCCACATGCCGAACCTGGAACGCCCCGAGGTGTTCAACAGGGCAGTGGAGGAGCTCCTAGCGCAGACCTGAGCCGATGCCGGTCAGGCTGCGCACCTCCATCTCCGCCTGCTTGGCCGGATCCGCCTTCTCCCCACCGAGGACCGTGCCGAGGAACCCGGCCAGGAACGACAGCGGGATCGACACGATGCCGGGGTTCGACAGCGGGAAGAACGCGAAGTCGGCGTCCGGGAACATCGACGACTTCGAGCCGGAGATCGCGGGGGAGAACACGATGAGCAGCACGCACGACGTGAGGCCGCCGTAGATGCTCCACAACGTGCCACGCGTGTTGAAACGCTTCCAGAACAAGGAGTACAGCAGCGTCGGCAGGTTCGCGGAGGCCGCGAGCGCGAACGCCAGGGCGACCAGGAAGGCGACGTTCTGGCCGTTCGCCGCGATGCCGCCGACGATCGCCAGCACACCGACGCAGACCGCCGTGATGCGCGCGACCCGGACCTCGTCGGCCGGCTCCGCCTCACCGTGCTTGATCACGTTGGCGTACACGTCGTGCGCGAACGAGGCCGACGCCGTCAGGGTGAGGCCCGCGACCACGGCGAGGATCGTGGCGAACGCCACCGCGCACACGATGCCCAGCAGCACCGTGCCGCCGACCTGGAACGCCAGCAGCGGGGCCGCCGAGTTCTCGCCGCCGGGAGCGCTGGTGATCTTGTCCGTGCCGACCAGCGCCATCGCGCCGAAACCGATGACGAGGATGCACGAGTAGAAGATCGCCATCATCCACGTGGCCCACACGACGGACTTACGCGCCTCACGTGCGTTCGGCACCGTGTAGAAGCGCATCAGGACGTGCGGCAAGGAAGCCGTGCCGAGCACCAGGGCCAGGGCCAGCGAGATGAAGTCGATCTTGGACAGGTCCGATGCGCCGTACTTCACACCCGGCGACAGGACGGCCTCGCCCAGCGGCGAGCGCTGCGTCGCGCGGTCGAGCATCGACGAGAAGTCGAAGCCGAACTTGCCGATCAGGAAGATCGTCAGCATCGACACCGACAGGATCAGCAGCACGGCCTTGATGATCTGCACCCACGTGGTGCCCTTCATGCCACCGACCAGCACGTACAGCACCATGACGATGCCGACGACGGCGATGATGATGGCCTGGCCGACCTTGCTGTGCACGTCCAGCAGCAACGCCATCAGGCCGCCGGCGCCCGCCATCTGCGCGATCATGTAGAAGAGCGAGATGACCAGGGTCGCGTTCGCCGCAGCCGCGCGCACGGGGCGCTGGCGCATGCGGAACGCCATCACGTCGCCCATGGTGAAGCGGCCGGTGTTGCGCAGCCGCTCGGAGATGAGCATCAGGCCGATCAGCCAGGCGACGACCCATCCGATCGAGTACATGAAGCCGTCGTAGCCGTTCACGGCGATCGCGCCGGAGATGCCCAGGAAAGACGCCGCGGACAGGAAGTCCCCGGAGAGGGCGATGCCGTTCTGCGTGCCAGTGAAGCTGCTGCCCGCCGCGTAGTAGTCCGACGCGCTCACGTTTCGCGTCGACGCCCGATACACGATGTAAAGCGTCAACAGCACGAAGACGCCGAAGACGGACAGGTTGATCGCGGTGTTCGCCCCGGTCACGCGAGCTCCTCGTCGGTTTCCACGAGCGCGCGCACCTTGTCGACCTGGGGGTCGAGCTTCCGCTTGGAGTAACGCGCGTACGCCATTGTGATGATGATGGTGGTGACGATCTGGAGGAATCCCATCGTCAAGCCGACGTTCACAGTTCCGAACAGCGGAGTGCTCATGAACCCGGCGGCGTAAGCGGAAAGCAATACGAACGTGACGTACCAAGCGAGGAACAGCACCGTCGCCGGGAGAATAAATCGCTTGACCCGACGCTTCAGATCGAGGAAATCGTCACTCGTTTGGATGGCATCGAAATCAGGCTCACCGTCACCATCGATAAGCAATGAGTGATGTGGCTCGTCAAAGGTCGCGAAACCGGGGGTGGCCGGGCGTGACACGGAGGGCAGCGCCTTCGTCATCAACCGCTCGCATTCGTTACGGGGAGTGCCCGGCGAGGCTCCGCGCACACAGCGCGTCGAGTCCGGGGGTGGGAGGCGCAAGCGTAACCACGCGTGGCGGCGAGTCAATCCCCGAAGGCCGCAGGACCACCCCAAAAGGTCCAGCGTCACACTGGGTGATCGATCGTGCACGCCCCAGGTCGTTGTCGCGTCACGCTCTCTGGCCTACTATCCGCTCACACCCGATACGGCTGATGGAGATATCGAGCTGCGGGGGACATCGACTCGCGGGGATTCACCAGGCCAGGAGGTAGCCGATAGTGGGGCACTTCGAGCGCGCCTTGGGGATCATTTCGTGAATGTCGAGTGGAGAAAGATCAGCGACTGGCGCAACTGGCGCCTGCCGGTCAAGCTCGGCGTCGTGCTGCTGGTGCCGGTCGCCGTGGCCGTCGGCGCGGGCGCGCTGCAGATCTCGGGTTACGTCGACAGGTCCGACAACTACGTGCAGATCCAGGGCCTGGTGCGGCTCAGGGCCGATCTCGCGCCGTTGATCTCCAGCGTCCAGCAGGAACGCACGCTCGCCGCGCAGAGCGCCACGAGCGGATCCGGTGTCGGCGCCTACCAGAACCAGATCAGCGCCACCGACAACGCCGCCTCGACCGTGCGCCGCCGTCTCGACCGCACCGAGGGCATCAGCGACGTCTCACGCCAGCGCTTCGCCGAGGTCGGCGGTCAGCTGGAGACGTTGAAGAACCTGCGGGAGAAGGTCGCGCAGGGCGGCGACGGCGGCGACCCGTCCGGCGGCACCTACGGCTACACCGCGATCATCAAGTCGTTGCTGGACTTCGAACAGGCACTCGTCGGGCAGTTCAACGACAACGCCATCTCCGGCACCGCGAACGCACTGCACAACATGGTCATCGCGCAGGAGCAGGTCTCGCTGCAGCACGCGTTCGTGTTAGCCGGGATCGGCCGCGGCAAGCTCCTCGGCCCCGAGGTCCGCGCGCTGGAGCAGTCCGACATCCGGCTGCAGGACCGGCTCAGCGACTTCCAGGCCATCGGCACCACCGAACAGCGCCGCGTCTACGACCAGACCGTGACCGGCGCGGCCGTCGCGAACCGCAACGCACTCGTCGAACGCGCGCTCACCCAGCCCGACGGCACCCCGCCGCCCGCCACGCGTCCCGGCCAGCCGAAGCCGCCGCAGGAGTTCGGCATCGCCGTCGACGACTGGAACAAGTCGTCCGGCACCACCGCCCGCCTGATGGAGCAGGTCGTCCGCGAACTGCAGGACGAGCTCGCGAACACCGCCGCCGCGCTGCAGGACGACACGTCCAACAAGGCCGGCGCCGCCGCGGTCATCCTGCTCGCGATGTTGCTCATCGCCGGCACGCTCGGCTTCGTCATCGGCCGCTACCTGCTGCGCTCCCTGTCGGAACTGCGCCGCTCCGCGCTGAACGTGGCGCACCACCACCTCCCCGAGGTCGTCGCCGCGATCCGCGCCGACCGCAAGCCCGACACCGAGATCGAACCGGTGCCCGTGCACACCTTCGAGGAGTTCGGACAGCTGGCCCGCGCGTTCGACGCCGTGCACGAGCAGGCCGTCCGCGGCGCGATCGAGCAGTCGTCGCTGCGGTCGGGCATGAAGAACATCTTCGTCAACCTGTCGCGCCGCTCGCAGGGCCTCGTCGAGCGCCAGCTCAAGCTCATGGAGGAGCTGGAGCGCCACGAGGAGAACCCCGAGCAGCTCGCGAACCTGTTCAAGCTCGACCACCTCGCGACGCGCATGCGCCGCAACAACGAGAACCTGATGGTGCTCTCCGGCACCGACACCGCCCGCCGGTTCCACCAGCCCGTGCCGCTCGCGGACGTGCTGCGCGCCGCCGCGTCGGAGATCGAGCACTACCAGCGCGTCGTGGTGAAGTCGACGCCGTCGGTCGAGATCGTCGGCTACGCGGCCGGCGACCTCGTGCGCCTCGTCGCGGAGCTGCTGGACAACGCCACCGCGTTCTCCGCGCCCACGACCCAGGTCATGATCGGCTCGCGCGTCGACCAGCAGGGCGCCGTGCTCGTCGAGGTGGCCGACCAGGGCATCGGCATGGGCCCCGCCGAGCTCACCGAGGCCAACGAGCGGCTCTCGACCGGCACCGACGAGGACGTGCCCGTCTCGCGTCAGATGGGCCTGTTCGTCGTCGGCAGGCTCGCGGGACGCCACGGCATCACCGTCCGCCTGCGCGGCGCGGGAGACGGCCGTGAGGGCCTGCGCGCGTTCGTGCTCGTGCCCGCGGAGCTCGTGCGCTCCCACGAGGAGGCCCCGGCGCCGTCCCAGCCGCGGCACGCCGCGCTGCCCCAGCCGAAGCAGGCCATCCCCAAGCAGCCGCACGTCGTCGTGAAGACGCCGAACCTGGCGCCGCCCCCCGCACCCGCGCCGGCCATCGACAGCCCGCGCGAGTCCGCCGAGTGGACGTCGTTCCGCGGCGCCGCGATCGACGAGTCGCTGCCGCAGCGCACACCCCGCGCCGCAACGGGTCAGCACAACGGAGTGCCGCCCGAGTCGCCAAATGAGACGACGTCGTCCTGGTTCAGGGGGAGCGGAGCCTCGGCCGAACAGATCAACGGTGAACCCTCACCGGCGCGGACCAATCCGGGACCCTCACCGTCGTCGTCACCGTCAGTAGTGGCATCCTGGTTCGGGAAGAAGCCCGGAGGGACGGTCTGGGAGCAGCCGGGAGATCCCGCGACGGACGCGGGGGAGACCGACGCCGGGTTGCCGAAACGGGCACCGCGCAAGAACCTGCTTCCCGACCTAGCGGAACCCTCCGAGATCGGCCCGCGGCCCGCCGTGAGCCCCAAACGAGATCCGGAACGAGCACGAGGCTTTCTCGCCAGCTACCAGACGGGCCTGCGCCAGGCGCCGCTCGGCGGCAACGGGAGTGGAAGCGGCCAGGGGAACGGCCAGTACAACGGGGAGAAGGCATGAGCACGCCTCAGTCGCGCCAGGTCGACCAGTTCGGCTGGTTGATCACGAACTTCACCGATCGCGTGGCCGGTGTCGCCCACGCGATCGTGATCTCGGTGGACGGCTTGCTGCTCACCAAGTCGACAGGTCTGCCGCCCGAGCGCGCCGACCAGTTGTCCGCCATCGCATCGGGGGTCGCGGCGCTCACCACGGCCGCCTCACGATGCTTCGAAGGTGGCGGAGTGTTGCGCACCGTGATCGAGATGGACTACGGGATCATGCTCCTCATGTCCATTCGAGACGGGTCTTGTTTGGCGGTGCTCGCCGCCCCCGACAGCGATGTCGGCCAAGTGGCCTACGAGATGACGGTCGTCGTCGACCAGGTCGGCCAGATCCTCACCCCCGAACTGCGAGCGCAGCTGCACAGCGTGAGGTGATCAATGAGCCCGTCCCCTGACGCGCCCCGACGACGGAAACGGGCCGAAACGCCCGCCGAGCAGACGTTCGCCGACCTGATGAACGGGTTCTCCCTGGATTCGGGCCGCAAGCGTCCGCGCACGACGGAGCAGGCGCCCGCGCGGGAAGCGACTCCCGTTGTCCCGCAAGCAGATGCCGGGGCCTTCGAGTCGTCCGTTCAGGAGACTCACGAGTCGTCGATCGTTCGTGCATATGCCTGGACGGGCGGGCGCACTCGGTCGAACATCGACCTCGAGATCGAGACACTTGTCTCCGCCAATGATCAGAGCCGGCAGTCTGCAGGTATCTTGCAGGCTGAGCACCAACGCGTTGTCGAGCTTTGTCACTCCCCGCGATCCGTCGCGGAGGTGGCCGCACTGATGCGCCTCCCACTGGGAGTCGTGAAGGTGCTGCTCGGCGACATGGCGGAACGAGGTCTGGTGGACGTGCACCAGACCGCTTCCGCAGGCGGTGACACGCCAGACCTCGGGTTGATGGAGAGAGTGCTTAGTGGACTACGTCGGCTCTAGATTTCCCGAATTCGGCCCTCCCGGGCCGCCCGGTCGGGAGCTGACCTCGGCCAAGATCGTCGTCGCCGGTGGCTTCGGCGTGGGCAAGAGCACTTTCATCAGGTCCATCGTGGAGAACGATCTCCTGACGATGAGTTCCCTCGCGCCGGAACGCGCCGGTGGCGTGACGGAGCTGGTCCGCATCCAGTTCGGCCGCGTGTGGCTCGACCCCGGCCTCGCGCTGCACCTGTTCGTGGCGCCGCAGTGGCAGGACCCGCGCGCGGGCTGGAACGACGTGGTGCGCGGTGCCGTCGGCGCCGTGGTGCTGTTCGACGTGATGCGCCCCGCGGACTCCGTGGACGCGATGCGGTACTTCGAGGACCAGAACATCCCGTACGTGCTGGCGCTGAACAACATCCACGCGTCCGTTCGGTCGGACGTGACGGCGATCATCCGCGGGATGGGCATCTCGCCCGACGTGCCGGTGATGAACTGCGACCCGCGCGTGCGGCTGTCCGTCCGGGAGGCGTTGATCTCGCTGACCGAGCACGCGAAGCTGGACCGCTGGCGCCGCCGGCCCGGGCCGGACGAGACGACCCCGCTCGCGCCCGTCTGCTGACTTGGAGCTACTCCAAGCCCTCGCTCTTTCTGGTTGTCCGGCTGTCCGTGACTGGCGTTGGAAGGCTTCTGTTTCCTAGCGTCGGTTCCGGCGGTTGTCGTTGCTGTGGCAATGGCGGCCCCACGTGTAACACTGAACTGTGGGCCGACCAGAGTCAGAGAGCCAGGCAAGGGGAGAGTCTGTGACCACTGCACGGCGTCTGGACGGCTACACGCTGGACGACTGGGAGAGTCTTGACCCCCAAGAGGGCCGTCGAATCGAGCTGGTCGACGGGCGGTTCGTCGTGAACGCCGCTCCGGCGTTCAAACACCAGCGGGTGGGCGACAGGCTGGCCAGAATTCTTGACGACGCTGTTTTCTCAGAGGGCATGGAGGCGGTCACAGCCGTCGGTGTCAGGGTTGGCGAGCACTTCGGGTACATCCCTGACGTGGTCGTGACGACAGAGCGGGTCGAGACCGTCTCGGTCGACGTCGCGAACGTCGCGTTGGTGGTCGAGATAGTCAGCCCGTCCACCAAGAAGAGCGATCGTCTGGAGAAACCGGCCGCTCTCGCCGCAGCCGGCGTACCCGCGTATTGGCGAGTCGAGCTCGACGTCGCGGACGGTCCGATCATCTATTGCCACCGGCTGAGCGACGGCGTCTACTCGGACGTGGTGACGCTGACGCCGGGAAATCAGGAACCGGTGTCCGTGGTGGGCACGATCTCCGTCACCTTCGATCCCGCGGATCTCCACAGACCTCGACGCTGAACACGAAACGAAAGGCCAGGAGGAGCGCCTCCTGGCCTTTTCTCGTGCACGAACGTTGACAAGATCGCTACGATAGTTTCAGTGTTGACCGAAAGCAGTGTGTTCGCGGGGGAGGGCCAGGCATGAGCGTCGGGCGGGAGACCAGGCTGTCGGCCTGGATCGAGCGGTTCGCGGCACACTTCGCCGAGGAGGGCATCCCGCTGATCGGTGGCCGCATCCTCGGTTACCTGCTGGTGTGCCAGCCGGTCGAGCGCACCGCCGCCGAGCTCTCCCAGGAGCTGGAGGCCAGCAGCGGGTCGATCAGCACGAACCTGAAGTACCTGGTCAACGTCGGCCTCGTGACCAAGCGGACGCGGCGTGGCCGGCAGGCGGCCGAGTACCGGATCAACGAGAAGGCCTGGACGGACTTCATCCAGCGCAAGTTCACCGCGATCGCCAGCGTCCAGCAGCTCACCGACGACGGCATGCGGCTGCTCAGCGGCGACCCGGAGCGGTCGATGCGGTTGAAGACCGTCGACAACCTCTACGGTTGGCTCTCAGAGGAACTCCCCGCTTTGTGGGAGCGCAGGCCTGCCGCGCCGAAGTAGCGTGGTGCCATGTGGCACCCGTTTCGTGACGACGTCGAGTACTACGAGGAGCGAGCCAGAGGCCTGCTCGCCTCCGCGTGGGACGGTGTGCCCGGCGCTCTCGAGGTGTTCGACGACGTACCGCTGACGGACGAGGGCGCGCACATGGTGCTCGCTCGTGCGCACGGCTGCGAGGACTGGAAGGCCCTCAAGGCCAACATCCGCAAGCCGCGCCCGTTCGCCCGCGCCTACCAGGCCATCGAGATGCAGAACCCCGGTGAGCTGAAGGCGATCATCACGCGCGACCCGTGGCTCGTGAAGGCCAGTGGTACCAACGGCAACGACCTGCTCGGCCTCGCGACGGCCAAGTGCGACGAACGTCTGGTCGAGGTGCTGCTCAACGACGGCACGGACATCGACCACCAGAACGTCCACGGCTGGACGGCGCTGCACCAGGCGGCCTACGCGAACCAGCCGAACCTGGCCGAGCTCCTGCTGAGCCGAGGCGCCCGCACCGACCTGGACGCCCGCGGTGAAGGCGGCACCCCGCTCGCCGTCGCGTTGTTCTGGGGCAACACCGGCACCGCCGAACTCCTGGCACGGCACGGGGTCCGGCCGCCGAACCTGCGCACCGCCGCCGGCCTCGGTGACCTCGACCTGGCCACCGCGCCGGAGTCGGGACGCGGCTATTACCGGCCCCACAGCGGTTTCCCGCGCTGGTGGCCGACGAACGACCCGCAGGAGGTGCTCGACGAGGCGCTCTCGTGGGCTGCCCGCAACGACCGTGCCGAGGTGTTCGGCGACCTGCTCAAGCGCGGCGCCCGGATCGACGCGGACGTCTACCGGGGCACGGCGCTCGCGTGGGCGGCCTGGTGCGGGCTCGAGAACACCACCCGCGCGTTGCTGGACCTGGGCGCGAATCCCAACCAGCGCACCACTTTCGGCGGTCCGATGCACGGTGAGGGCGTGACGGCGCTGCACCTCGCGGCCGAACGCGGCCACCTGCCGGTCATCCGGGTCCTGCTGGACGCGGGCGCGGACCGGACCATCACCGACGTGAACTTCGAGGCCACGCCCGCGAACTGGGCCGGCCACAACGACCAGGGTGAGGCTCAGGCCTTGCTGAGCGCCTGATCCTCCGAGGGCAGCGCGACCTCGTGCGTGCGTTCACGCGACGACGTCCAGAGCATCGCCGTGGCGACGACGACCGCGCCGGCGCCCAGCACGTGCAACGACACGAGCACCTCGGGCACCCCGGTGAAGTACTGGACCATGCCCAGCGCGCCCTGGGCGACGACGACACCGATCAGCACCCAGTAAGCCTTGGTGCGCACGAAGAAGCCCATCGCGATCAGCATGCCCAGGAAGAGGAACAGCAGGTCGGCGTGGATCTGCGCGAGCGTCGCCACCGGCACGTCGAGGCGCGGTGTCTTCGAGTCGCCCGCGTGCGGCCCGGCGGCGGTGACGAAGGTGCCCGCGATCAGCAGCGCGTACATCACGACTGCCATGACGATCTGCAGGCCACGGGCGCCCGCGGGGACCAGCCAGCGGGCCGGGCCGTCGCCCTCGCTCAGTGAACGCAGGAGCAGCACGGCGAACCACACCAGGACCATCGAGACCATGAAGTGGACCGAGACGCTCCACCACACCAGGCCGAGGCGGACGGTCGCGCCACCGATGACGGCCTGTGCGAGCACACCGCCGACCTGGGCGGCGGCGAGCCAGATGACGCGCTTGCGGCGCGGCTTGTTCAGCCACGCGGCGACCAGGCACAGGCCCGTGATGATGCCGATGACGCCGAACAGCGTCCGGTTGCCGAACTCGACCCACTGGTGCAGCGCGGCGACGTCCGGGTGCTCGACCGGGATGATGCTGCCCGGGACGCACTCCGGCCACGTCGGGCAGCCGAGCCCGGAGCCGGTGACGCGCACGATGGACCCGGTGACCGCGATGCCGCCCTGCGCGATGATGGCGGCGATCGCAAGGGCGCGTTGCAAGGGAACGATGAAAGCGGTCAATCGAGACACGGACTGATGGTAGGCCGGGTCAGGTCAGCTTCGTCGTCCGGGTCGCCAGAGCGCCCGCGACAACACCCCAGGCCACGAGCACTGCGACGGGGCCCACACCGGGCGCCGTGCCGTGCACCACAGAGGTTTCCAGCGCCTGGGCCAAGGCAGCGGACGGCAGCAGGTGCACGAACGACACCGGCACGCTCAGCGCCACACCGCCGACCATCAGCAGCACGAACCAGATGATGTTCGCCAGCGCCAGCACGATCTCGGCGCGCAACGCACCACCCAGCAGCACGCCCAGCGCACCGAACGTCAGCGTGCCCAGGACGATCAGCAGCACGACCCACGGCAGCCCGGCGAGCGGGAACCGCCAGCCCAGCAGCAACGCCGTGACCGCCAGCAGCACGATCTGGAGCGCGACCACGACCAGCGCGCCGCAGACCCGTCCGGCCACCAGCAGCCACCGGGGCAGCGCCGAGGCCGCAAGCCGCTTCAGCACGCCGTAACGGCGGTCGAAGCCCAGCGCGATGGCCTGCCCGGTGAAGGCGCTCGAGATGATCGCCAGCGCGAAGATCCGCGCGGTGGCGGAACCGACGCGCGGCTCCGGCATCGGGATCACCGACATCAGCGACAAAGCGATCAGCAGCGCCAGCGGGATGATCACGGTGAGCAGGATCTGCTCGCCGTTGCGCAACGTCAGCATCGCCTCGGTGCGCGCGTGCACGAACAGCATGCGCGGCAACGAACCGCGACCGGGCGAGGGCTTGAAGGTGCCGGGAGCGAAGGTGGTCACGAGCGCAGCTCCCTGCCGGTCAGCTCCAGGAAAACGTCTTCGAGGCTGCGCTTGGCCACCGTCAGCTCCTCGGCCAGCACGCCCTGCTGCGCGCACCACGACGTGACGGTCGACACGACCTGCGGGTCGATCAGACCTTCCACGACGTACGCGCCGCGCGTCACCTCGCGCACCTTCAGCCCCTCGGGCAGTGCGGCGGACAGCAACGAGAGGTCGAGACCGGGCCGCGCGCGGAACCGCAGCTGCTGGTCGTCCGGCCGGTTCGCGGTCAGCTCGGCGGGCGAGCCCTGCGCGACCACGCGGCCCTCGTCGATGATCACGACGTCGTCGGCGAGCGCCTCGGCCTCGTCCATGAGGTGCGTCGTCAGGAGCACGGCCACGCCGTCGTCCCTCAAGGCCGCCACCAGGTCCCACACGAGTCGGCGCGCCTGCGGGTCCATGCCCGCGGTCGGCTCGTCCAGGAACACGAGCTCGGGGCGTCCGATCAACGCGCACGCGAGCGACAGGCGCTGCTGCTGGCCGCCGGAGAGCCTCTTGTACGGAGTGCGGACCGCGCCGCCGAGTCCGAGGACCTCGATCAGCCACTTCGGGTCGAGCGGGTTCTCCGCGCACGTGGCCACGAGGTTCAGCATCTCCTCGGCGCGGATGCCGGGATAACCGCCACCGCCCTGCGGCATCACGCCGATGCGGGGCCGCAGTGCCTCGGAACCGGCGGGGAGCCCCAGGACGCGCACCGAACCGTCGTCGGCGGTGCGGAAGCCCTCGCAGATCTCGACGGTCGTCGTCTTGCCCGCGCCGTTGGGCCCGAGCAGGGCGAGAACGGTGCCGGGCTGCTGAACGAGGTCGAGGCCGTCGACGGCGGTCTTCGAGCCGTATCTCTTGACCAGCCCCGACACTTCCACCGCAGGCTGGGGATTCGGGCTCACGAGCACGCAGCCTAGGCGGTCGGGGCGATCCGCACGCAGTTGGGTCATTCGGCCCATTCCTGAAGCACAGCTGAAAAAGGTGGGGCTAGCCCTACCCCGGTGACTCAGGGACACCTCAGGGTCTCCTCGGGGGAGTTCCCCATTGGTTGATCAACGTGTTCGCAAGAGACTTTTCCCGTGGTCGAAGCGGGGGCGAAAAGACGAAGCTTGGCGGTCGGGGGACTGGTGTTCTCACTGGTCCCGATTCTCTACCTGCATGTCATGTCGGCAGGGCAGCTCAACCCGGTCTCGGACGTGATCAGCGACTACGTGTTCGTGGACAACGGCACGGGCTGGCTCGCGGCGACGTCTCTTAGTCTCGCGGCCGTTTCGGCGTTGCTCGCCGTCAACCTCCGGGGTGTAGGCAGGTCAGCGCAGTGGCTGATCGGGATCTGGTCGGCGGGGCTGACCGTGGCGACGATCTTCCCGACCGATCCGACGGGAGAGCCGACCTCGATGTCGGGCTACATCCACCGGTACGCCGGCGCGGTGATGTTCGTGGCCCTGCCGGCCGCGGGGGTGCTCATCGCGCGCCAGTTTCCGGCCCTGCTCGGTATCGCGACAACGGCGACCGTCTCCAGCGCCGCGTTTCTCGTCAGTCACGTTTCCTTCGGCGGTTTCGAGGCGCGCGGACTTACGGAACGCGTTTTGTTCGCATCTCTTTACGTACTCCTTTTCGCCATCGCGGCACTTCAAGTGAGGCGCACGTCATGACCATGCTCGCCATCACGCTCGCCGTGTTCGGCGCGGTGTGCTTCGCACTCGCCGCCCGCCTGCAGCACGACGCGGTCGCCCTGACCGGTGCGCGTGCCAGCGTCCTGCGCGAGCCCCGGTGGCTCGGCGGGCTCGCGTTGCTGGTCGCCGGTGCCGGAGTGCACGCCGTCGCGCTGGGCATGGCGCCGTTGACGGTCGTGCAGCCGATCGGTGTGCTCGCGATCGGCATGACCGCGTTGATGGACCGCCGTTTCCGCGAGTTGCCGGCGATCCTGCTCACGACCGTGGGTGTCGGTGCGTTCGTGTTCTTCGCCTCGGGCAGTGCGACCTCGACGAAGGTCGTGCCGGACGTCGAACTCACCGCCGGACTGGTGACCCTCGGCCTGATCGCGGTCCCAGGCGTGATCGCAGCCCTTACGCCGAACGCACGCGTACGAGCCGTGGCGTTCGCATCAGCCGGTGGTGTCGCGTACGGCTATGTGTCCGTGCTGATGCGTGCTGTCTCTCAGTCCGTGCAGCAAGGCGGGTTCGGGCTCTCGCACCTCGCGTCCGTGCTCGGCATCGCCCTCTCACTCGCCGTCGGCGGCTGGCTCGTCCAGCACTCCTACGCCGGCGGACCGCCTCATCTCGCCGTCGCCTGCCTGACCGTGGTCGACCCGCTGGTCGCCGTCGGCCTCGGCGCCTTCCTGCTCGGCGAAGCCGCGCATTTGTCTCCTTTGACCGGTGTCGCGCTGTTCGCCTGCGCTCTCGCCGCCGTTTGCGGCGTGTTCGCACTTGCTCGTCAACCTCGTGAAAACATCCGAACGGAGCTCCCCGTGAACACCTCCAGCACGCTGCGCGTCGTCATCGCCGCCGACACGTTCCCGCCGGACGTCAACGGTGCCGCGCGCTTCGCGCAGCGCCTGGCGGTCGGTCTCGCCGAGAAGGGCCACGACGTCCACGTCATCGCCCCGGACTCACCGCGTGCCACGGAAATCCCGGGTGTGACAGTCCACCGGCTGCGATCGCACCGGCTGCCGTTCTACCCGGACTTCCGCTTCTGCCTGCCGTGGCAGGCCTCCCGCGAGGCCGACGCGTTGATCAAGGCGCTGAAGCCGGACGTCGTGCACGTCCAGGCGCACTTCGTGGTCGGCCGGTTCGTCCTCAACTCCGCTGTGGCGCAGGGCATCCCGACGTTGGCGACCAACCACTTCATGCCGGAGAACCTGTTCAGCCACGCTCACGTGCCGTCGTTCCTGCAGGGCTGGGCCCGCAAGTTCGCCTACCGCGACCTGGCCCGCGTCTTCGCCCGCGCCGACGTGGTGACGGCGCCCACCCCGCGCGCCGTGCAGCTGTTGCACGACAGCGGTTTCCCGGAGCCGGCCGTGCCCGTGTCGTGCGGCATCGACATCTCCCGCTACCAGCGTTCCGTGACGCACAACGACCGCCCGACCGCGCTGTTCGTGGGCCGCCTCGACGAGGAGAAGCGCGTCGACGAGTTCCTGCGCGCCCTGGCCCGGGTCCCCGGCGCGTTCGGCGAGATCGTCGGCGACGGCACCTGCAAGGCGGAGTGGGAACTCCTGGCCCGCGACCTGGAGATCACGGACCGCGTGAAGTTCCACGGCTTCGTCTCCGAGGACGACCTGCTCGACGCCTACGCCCGCTGCGACCTGTTCGTCATGCCCGGTGTCGCCGAACTGCAGAGCCTCGCCACGATGGAGGCGATGGCCGCGGGCAAGCCGGTGATCGCCGCGAACGCCATGGCACTCCCGCACCTCGTGCACTCGGGCCGCAACGGCTGGCTGTTCGAGCCGGGCGACGTGAACCAGCTGTCCCAGCGCCTGCACACGCTCGTGCACGACGCCCCGATGCGGGCCCGGATGGGCGCGGCCAGCAGCGAGATCATCTCGCACCACGCGCTGGCCACGACGCTGGACCGCTTCGAGGCGCTGTACGCGCGGGCGATGGGCCAGACGGTCCCGGTCATCGCGCTGGCGGCCTGACGTTCGGGAGGGGCGACAGGCTGTCGTTCGGGGGAGACCCGGTCGCATGACGCGGCCGGGTCAGCCCGCGTCCGAGGGAAAGTCCGCGGACGCGCTGACCGCCGCCCACTTCTCCGTCTCGGCACTCCGCTTCGCCTCGGCGGCCAGCACCGTGTCGACCGCGGCCGCACCCAGCACCAACCGGCGCGGCGGCGCGTCCGACCCGACCACGTCGAGCACCACCCGCGCACCACGGGCAGGGTCACCAGGCTGCTTGCCGTCGGTCTCGTCCCGGAACCGGTTGATCGCGCCGACCGTGGACTCGTAGTCCTCCCCGACCGAGTGCCGGACCATCGACGAGCCCTGCCAGTCGGTGCGGAACGCGCCCGGCTCGACGATCACGACCCGCACGCCGAACGGCGCCACCTCGTTCGCGAGCACCTCGGAGAATCCCTCCACCGCGAACTTCGCGGTCTGGTACGCGCCCATGCCCGGGGTGCCTCCCGCGCGGCCGCCGACGGACGAGAACTGCACGAAGGTGCCGGAACGCTGCTGCCGCAACACCGGCAGCGCCGCGCGGGTCACGTTCACGACGCCGAACAGGTTCGCCTCGACCTGGGCGCGGAAGTCGTCCTCGGTCGTCTCCTCGATGGGCGCGCTGTTGGCGTACCCGGCGTTGTTCACGACCACGTCTAGCGTGCCGAACGCCTCGACGGCCCGTTGCACCGCACCACGGGCGGCGGCGGGGTCGGTGACGTCCAGAGTGATCGCCAGCACGCGGTCCGGGAACCGTGCCACCAGGTCTTCCAGCTGTTCCGGCCGCCGTGCCGTCGCGACGACCCGGTCACCCGCCTCGGCGGCGGCCACGGCGATCTCGCGCCCGAAACCGCGGGACGCCCCGGTGATGAGCCACGTCTTCGACATCGTCCACTCCTTAAGTGTCACTCTTGATGACACTTAAGACGCTCAGGGCAGAGCGAAAATGCCCGGCCAAGGCATGGCCCTCGTCACACACGGCCGCCGACGCCGTGCAGGAACGTCCCGACCACCAGTTCGGCGGCCGGACCGGGATCGAGCGCGGGCATCTCCTGCGCGACCGTGTGCAGCTGGGTCTGCAGCACCCGCAACGCCCAGCCGTCAGGCAGCCCGGACGCGATCAGCCCGGAGCTCAGCAGGAACTCGTCCATGCGCGCGTCGAGTGCGGAACGCCGCTGCTGGATCGCGGGGTCGGTGACCGCGCGGATGTCGACGGGCCAGTCGCGGCTGAGCCGGATCCCGCCCTCGGCGAACGCCAGCAGCGCGTCGCGACCCGAACCGGTGAGGGTCGCGACGATCAACGCCTCCAGCTCGTCCAGCCGCGCGCGGTAGACCGCCAGCAGCAGCTCCTCGCGCGAGTCGAAGCGGCGGTAGACGGTCCGCTTGTCCACGCCCGCCGCGGCGGCGACGTCGGCCATGCGCGCGAGCGGGTCCGCCGAGAAGACACGGGCGGCCGCGCGCAGCACCGCTTCGACGTTGCGAGTCGCATCGGCCCTCATCCGCGTCAAAGTACAGGGTCGGGATTCCGTCCTTTGTGGAGCTTCGTCTCGATTCGCTGCGCCACGACGACTCCGGCCGGGGAGAGCGTGAGCTCGGAGGGGTGTTCACCCTCGCCCTCCACCAGGAACCGGTACAGCGAGGCGTGCCCCTCCAGTCGTTCCCGCAACGTCGTCGCGACGTCGTCGCCCTCGGGGTAGATCGCCGGGATCGCCTCGGCCACCAGCTGTTCGCGCAACCGGCGGCGTTCGGCCCGCGGCACGTACCAGGACGTGATCAGCAGCAAGGTCAGGCCGAACGCCAGTGCCGTGCCGATCACCGCCTGCCAGCCCCACCCGCGCGGCCCGGCGACCAGCAGCACGTCGGCGACCACGAGGTAGCCGATGCCGTAGACCACGGCCCAGCCCGCGGTCGCGGCGGCGGGCGGCTCGGCGCGTTCCGTGCCCCACACGCCCTCGACGCGGCGCCAGCGCTGCAGCGACTTGCCGCCGGACAGCGCCATCCACACGCCGAACGCTCCACACAGGACCGACACGGGGATCACCAGCCACGGCTTGGTGTGCAGCTCGAACCGCCACACCGACCAGACCAGCCCCGCCATCACGAGCAGCACCGCCGCCTGCTTCCAGCGTCGCTGGACGATCTCCAGCGGCCGGAAGTCGGCCAGCACCGCGAGCGGCGTGCGGATCGGAGCGGGCAGCGATCCCAGGACCAGCAGCGCCGTCACGACGAACGCGACGCCGGCCACCGTGATCGTGCCGGTCGTGATCTCCGCGCTGTCGCGGGGAAGCCGCTCGACGGCTATGGCCACCAACGGGATCACGGGTGACAGCAACACCAGGCCGTGCAGCAGCGTGCCGCTGCGCAGTGCCGCGTACCCGAAGGCGCCGAGCAGGCTGGCCGCGCCGAGCGCCGCGCCCGGACCGGCGGCCCACGGCGGCAGCATCCCGAACAACGCCATCACGACGAGCGCGCCACCGACCGCGAGGCCGAGCAGCCCGAGGAACCGGGCCAGGTTCCCGCCGCGCGTCAGCCCGGTGATCGTCCAGTAGGGCAGCAGGGCCGCGCCGCGCACCACCCGCGTCACCGGCCGCACCGCCGCGAGCCCGGACCGTTCCGAGTCGGCGACCGTGACCGCGACGGCCGCGGCGGTCGCGGCCGTGCGGATCATCTGGTCCGACGCCGCCTCCTGGGTCAGCGGCTCACGGCCGATGCCCGCGCGGTCGAAGGCGTTCAACGCCGACATGCCCAGCGTGACCGTGTGCTCGTGCGGGTATTCCAGGCGCCGCAACAGGTCCGCGTGCTCCTCCAGGAACAGCTCACCCCGCGAAC
The DNA here is from genome assembly GCF_033794685.1 of Streptomyces sp. ID05-26A. Taxonomy (NCBI): domain Bacteria; kingdom Bacillati; phylum Actinomycetota; class Actinomycetes; order Kitasatosporales; family Streptomycetaceae; genus Streptomyces; species Streptomyces sp. ID05-26A. Next base: position 18,446 of record NZ_JARAYZ010000007.1, on the reverse strand, counting down.
GCCGGTCCGCGCCGTCACCGCGGTCGGCGATGATCGCGGCCCGCAACCGGGGGAGCTCCTCGCAGATGATCCGCCAGTGCAGGCCCCACGCGGCGAGCTCGGCGAGCTTCATCGACGACGGCGACAGCTCGTTGTCGGTCTCGTAGATCCCCGCGAGTTCCACGCGGGCCTCCTCGGCGCAGGCCGCGACCTGGATCGGCAGCTCCACCCCGAACATGCTCTTCAGCACCTGGTCGACCACGGCCTTCGCGCGCTGATCAGCCGTGCGCTGATCACCTTCGGGCCGGCCCAGCAGGTCCATCCGCCGCAACCGCCGCGGGTCGAACAGCACCCGGCACAGCATCGTCGCGCCGTCGAGCCGGCCCCAGATCCAGTCGTTGACCCGCCACGACCGCTTCAGGAACCCGGAGAACCGCGACAGCGACGCGCCACCGGCCTTGTCGTCGGCCGTGATCGACTGCCGCGCGAACGCGTTGCGCGTCTGCAGCGACACCTGCACCAGCTCGACCGGCGTGTCCATCCCGGTCGAGGCGTCGTCGGACAGGCACGTGCCGGCGATCTCCAGCGCCAGCAGGCGACTCAGCCACCGCTCGCCGTCGCCGAGCCCGGCCTCCGCCTCGACGGCCGGGGCACCGAGCAGCGCGTGCCAGCAGACGAGTCCGCCGAGCTTCAGCCGGTGGCCGTCGAGCGCGGTGATCACCTTCTGCGCCTCGCCGACGATCCGGCCGATCTCGGTGACCTGGGCCCTGACCTCCAAGCCGAGGTGCCCGTCGATCATGTTCTCGTGGTAGCTCGCGAGCCGCCCGGTCCAGTAGGTCTCGCCGAGCGAGTCCGACGGCTTCCAGTCGAACAGCTCCTCCCGCAGCCGGCGCAGCTCCGCACGGACCTGGTGGAGTTCGCGGCGGGACTTGGTGATCCCTTCCGCTTCCGCTTCGGGGATGACCCACACGAGCCGCTTGAGCAGGTCGAGCGCCGACGCTCCGAGGCGTTCGGCCATCGTGATGCCCCACTCCCAGCCCGTGTCCTCGCGGCACACGAGATCGGGCAGCTTCACGCCCGGCACGTACGGCAGGACCCCGTGCTGCTTCTTCCACTTGCGCTGCGCGGTCTCCGCGGCCCGGCGCGCCCGTTCGAACGACCAGTTCGCCGGATTCCCCTTGGGCAGCGCGAACTGCTGCGCCGTCACCTGCCGCGCGGCGAGCCGGATCTCGACGTCCTCGTAATGGCCGAAGAGCTTGTCCGCCAGCGAGTACACCTCGCCGACGACGTCCTCACCACCCGCGTGCATCCGCTCCAGCAACGCCATCCGGCCGCCCCTGCTGCTGGCCGCCCGCCGGTTGTGCTCCTCGATCTTCTCGACGTAGGTCCTGTTGGCCTGGCTGGACATCGCGCCCAGCAGCTTGCCGCCGGACCCGACCGTCGTCAGACCCTTGTCGACCGTGTCGGCCACCGGCTCGGACCCCAGCGGCTCGGCGTGCGGGAAGACCAGCAGCATCACCCGCCGCACCGGCCCGTCCGCGGGCATCCGGTCGATGGCCTCCAGCGCCTCGCGGGTGGGCGTGTTCACGAGCACACCGCCGTCGACCGCGAACCTGCTGCGGTCGCCGCCGTTGGACCAGCTCGCGACGTCCGCCATGTCCGGGCGGTCCGGCGAGGCCTGGCCACCGACCGGGATGAAGCTCGGCTCGAACGCGAACGGGAAGCTGGCACTGCTCCGCGCGGCCAGCGCGAGCTGCAGCACGCGGTCGTTCAGCGTGCCGGCCGCGAAGTCGTCACGGGTCTGGGCGGACACCCAGTTGTACGGGTCGCGGCGGAACGAGAACGAGCCTTGGTGCACCGACTGCGTCAGCGGCTGGCCCAGGTCGTCGTAGGTGATCGTGGGCACGCCACCGAGCAGGGTGGTGGTGATCCGCAGGTCGATGGGGCGCTGGTCGGGCTCGGTCGGCTCGAAGTCCGTCGTGAGCCGGGCCAGCGCCTCCTGCAGCCGGGGCAGGAAGAACTCGTCACCCTTGAGCAGCGACGCGGGCGAGCCGCGGAACGGCGTCCGCAGCAACTGCTCCATCCGCCCCTGCTCGGCCCAGAGGTCCCGCAGCCTCGTCAGGTCGGCCTTCTTGTTGACCTGCGACAACGCCAGCGCGGCACCGTTGATGCCACCCGCCGACGTGCCGGAGATGACGTCCGCCCTGGCCGTGCAGCCGACGAGGTCCAGCAACGGCTGGTACACCGATCCGGGCCTGGTCAGACGGTCGAGCTCCAGCACCGTGCCGCCCATCCAGACGGCGAGGCTCACGCCCCCGTTGAGCACGACGGCGAACCGGACCTCTTCCCGCGACATGGGTTGCTCGCTCACGCCGCACCACCCCCTCCGGCGACGATCTTCCCTTGCCGGTTACTCGTCCGCCGGAGGTTCGGGGTTACCGATCAGACGTGTCCGCCGCCGGCCGGGTCGGACTTCAGGAACGGCCCGACCCGCTTGCGCGCGATCAGCACGCAGATCGCGAACGTGATGACCGCTCCGGCGACGGCCTGCGGCACCGTGTAGGCACGCCCGTCGAACGCGGACCCGGTCGGCGGCAGGATGATCGCGATGATCGCCGAGGTGACCATGGCGAACATCCGGAACTTCGGCCCGACCACGGCGGTGGCCAGCGGGATCGCCGCCCACAGCACGTACCAGGGCTGCAGCACCGGCCCGAGCACCAGGATCGCGCCCAGCGCCGCGCCGAGGCCGTTCATCGCCTTGATCCGGCCCTTGAAGCTGCGCCACAGCAGCCCGACCGTGATCACGACGGACACCGCCTGCCCGAGCATCCGGGTCAGCGAGATCATCGCCTCGGTGTGGTTGCCGAGGCCGAGCATGAGGCCGGTGCCCGCGCCCAGGAAGCCGAGCGCGGTCGGCGGCGACATCCACGACTTCACGGTCGACGCCACGTTCAGGGTCTCGACCCAGCCGAAGCCGAACCCGGTGCCGAGGCAGATCACCACCACCCCGACCGCGGCTATGCCGGCCATGATCCCGGCGACCATCGCCAGGTGTTTGAACTGCCCGCCGAGCTTGCGCGCCACCATCACGCCGAGGAAGCCCAGCGCGGCCATCGCGGGGATCTTCACCATCGCGCCGCACACGATGACCACGGCGCCCAGCGAGATCCAGGTCCACTTCAACGGTTCCAGCCCGCGCATCGCGAGCTCCAGGCCGACCAGCATCAGGCCGAGCGCCAGCCCGTCGTTGTGCACGCCGATGACGATGTGGAACAGCACCAGCGGGTTCAGCGCGCCCAGCCACAACGCGCCGACCGGCGGCACCCCGAACCGGGCCGCGAGCCGCGGCAGCGCCCACACGATCATCCCCAGGCCGACCAGGACCAGCAGCCGGTGCACGAACACGCCGGACACCACGTGGTCGCCGGTCAGCATCGCGGTCAACCGGCCGAACGCGAGGAACAACGGCCCGTACGGCGCCGGCGTCTCCCGCCAGATGTTCGGCACACCGCGCGTCAGCACGTGGTCGACGCCCAGCGCGTTGGCCGGACCCAGCTCGTACGGGTCGAGCCCGCGCGCCGCGATCTCGCTCTGCGCCAGGTACGAGTAGACGTCGCGGGAGAACATCGGCACGCAGAAGACCAGCGGAACGGTCCACATCAGCAGCGTGCGGTCCATCTGACCGCGCGAGATCAGCCGCGGCCTGCCCGGCTTCACGAACCGGCCCAGCGCGAGCCAGGCCGACACGATCATGAAGATGCCGGTCCAGACGACCCCCATCGCGACACTGGGCATCCTCGAGAAGAGCCCGAGCACGGGCACGCCGTAGAGGGGGGAGTAGATCGGCGCGGCGCCGCCACCCAGGGATCCGACGGTCAGCAGGAGAGCGCCGATGGTGCCCCAGCGCCGGACGATGTCCAGTTGACGACGCTCTCGACCGTTCAAGAGGTCGCTCTCCGGAGTCACGGCTCCGCCGGAAGTGGGCATGCGGGCAGCGTATCTAGCCCGTCTCAGCCGTGAGTCAGGTCACCCTGTGACCGCGATCTTTGCGACCTCCGGCTAAATACGCAACACTGGTGTTGTGAAATACGCCGAGACCCACCTTGACGCCGTGCCTCAGCACGACGGCAAGACTCGGCGTGCCGTCGCCAGGCTCCTGCTGGAGCAGGGCCCGGTCACCGCGGCAGCCGTCGCGGAGGAACTGGGCATCAGTCCCACGGCCGTGCGTCGTCACATAGACGCGCTGCTCGCGGACGGCGAGGCACTCACGAGGGACGCACCGCGGCAGACTCAACGTGGTCGTGGCCGTCCCGCGAAGCTCTTCCTGCTCACCGACGCCGGACGCGCCCAGTTCGGCCACGCCTACGACGACCTCGCGGTCGCCGCGCTCAGGTTCCTCGCCCAGACGGGCGGGGAAGAGGCTGTGCGTGCTTTCGCGCAAAGCCGTGTCGACGCACTGGTGGACCGTCATCGTTCCGCGATCGTGGCCCAGGTCACGCCCGCCGAACGGGCGAAGGCCCTCGCAGCCGCGTTGACCAGGGAGGGCTACGCTTCATCGGCGCGAAACGTCGGGGTGGGTGAGCAGTTGTGCCAGCACCACTGCCCGGTCGCCCACGTTGCCGCCGAGTTCCCCCAGCTGTGCGAGACCGAGACGGAGACGTTCGCGAACCTCCTCGGTACCCACGTGCAGCGCCTCGCGACGATCGCCCGCGGCCACGCCGTGTGCACGACGCACATCCCGAACGTTCAGCCCGGCTCTGCCGGAAAGCTCATCCCAGATGATGGAGGGGAGCCCGCATGACTGCCGCTGCCGAGCAGCGCACGCCCACCACGGTGCAGTCTCCGCTCACGCAGGAAGAGACGATTGCGTCTCTTGGTAACTACGAGTTCGGCTGGGCCGACTCCGACGTTGCCGGCGCGAGCGCCCGCCGAGGAATCAACGAGGACGTCGTCCGCGACATCTCGGCGAAGAAGGACGAGCCCGAGTGGATGCTCGAGTACCGGTTGAAGGCGCTGAAGCTCTTCGACCTCAAGCCGATGCCGAGCTGGGGCGCTGACCTCTCTGGGATCGACTTCGACTCGATCAAGTACTTCGTGCGTTCGACCGAGAAGCAGGCCACCTCCTGGGAGGACCTGCCCGAGGACATCAAGAACACCTACGACCGCCTGGGCATCCCGGAGGCCGAGAAGCAGCGCCTCGTCGCCGGTGTCGCCGCCCAGTACGAGTCCGAGGTCGTCTACCACCAGATCCGCGAGGACCTGGAGGAGAAGGGTGTCCTCTTCCTGGACACCGACACGGCCCTCAAGGAGCAGCCGGAGCTCTTCAAGGAGTACTTCGGCTCGGTCATCCCCGCGGGTGACAACAAGTTCTCGGCGCTCAACGCCGCGACGTGGTCCGGTGGCTCGTTCATCTACGTGCCGAAGGGCGTGCACGTGGACATCCCGCTGCAGGCCTACTTCCGGATCAACACCGAGAACATGGGTCAGTTCGAGCGCACGCTGATCATCGTCGACGAGGGTGCCTACGTGCACTACGTCGAGGGCTGCACGGCGCCGATCTACTCCTCGGACTCGCTGCACTCGGCCGTCGTCGAGATCATCGTGAAGAAGGGCGGCCGCTGCCGCTACACGACGATCCAGAACTGGTCGAACAACGTCTACAACCTGGTCACCAAGCGCGCCAAGGCCGAAGAGGGCGCGACCATGGAGTGGGTCGACGGCAACATCGGCTCCAAGGTGACCATGAAGTACCCGGCCGTCTTCCTGATGGGCGAGCACGCCAAGGGCGAGGTCCTCTCGATCGCGTTCGCGGGCGAGGGCCAGCACCAGGACGCCGGCGCCAAGATGGTCCACATGGCACCGCACACCTCTTCGACGATCATCTCGAAGTCGGTCGCGCGGGGCGGTGGCCGCACGTCGTACCGCGGCCTGGTGCAGGTCAACAAGCGGGCGCACCACTCGAAGTCCACGGTGAAGTGCGACGCGCTGCTGGTCGACACCATCAGCCGCTCGGACACCTATCCGTACGTCGACGTCCGCGAGGACGACGTGCAGATGGGTCACGAGGCCACGGTCTCGAAGGTCTCCGAGGACCAGCTGTTCTACCTGATGTCGCGCGGCCTCAACGAGGACGAGGCCATGGCGATGATCGTGCGCGGGTTCGTCGAGCCCATCGCGCGTGAGCTCCCCATGGAGTACGCCCTCGAACTGAACCGCCTGATCGAACTGCAGATGGAAGGGGCCGTCGGCTGACATGGCCGCCCTGTCTACGAAACCTCACTCCCACGGTGCCGTCGTCCCCGTCTCCTCGCGCGCGGAGCACTTCACGTCTTTTGACGTGAACGCGTTCGAGGTCCCGGGCGGCCGTGAGGAGATCTGGCGCTTCACGCCTCTCAAGCGTCTTGCCGGTCTGCACTCCGGCGCTGCGGCAACGGGTTCCGCTGCCGTCGAGGTGTCCGCCGCTGAAGGCGTCACCGTCGAGACCGTGGGTCGTGACGACTCACGGCTCGGCACCGCCGGCGTCCCCGGTGACCGCGTCGCGGCGCAGGCGTACTCGTCGTTCGAGAACGCCACGATCGTGACGCTGCCCGGTGACGTGAAGTCCGAGCCGACCACCGTCACGGTGACCGGCGCGGGCGTCGGCGCCGTCGCCTACGGCCACATCCAGGTCAAGGCCTCGCAGTTCGCCGAGGGCACCGTGATCCTGGACTTCCGCGGTTCCGGCGCGTACGCGGACAACATCGAGTTCCTCGTCGCGGACGGCGCTCACCTCACGGTGATCACCATCCACGACTGGGCCGACGACGCCGTGCACGTCTCGCAGCACCACGTGAAGCTCGGTCGCGACGCGACCATCAAGCACACCGTGGTCACGCTCGGCGGCAACGTCGTGCGCGTGACGCCGGTCGTGCAGTACGCGGGCCGCGGCGGAGACGCCGAGCTGTTCGGTCTGTACTTCGCGGACGCGGGCCAGCACCAGGAGCACCGGCCGTTCATCGACCACGCGCAGGCCAAGTGCCGCAGCAACGTCGTCTACAAGGGCGCGCTGCAGGGCGAGGGTGCCCACGCGGTGTGGATCGGTGACGTGCTCATCCGTGTCGCTGCCGAGGGCACCGAGACGTTCGAGCTGAACCGGAACCTGATCCTGACCGACGGCGCGCGCGCCGACTCGGTGCCGAACCTGGAGATCGAGACCGGCGAGATCGAGGGTGCGGGCCACGCCAGCGCCACCGGCCGGTTCGACGACGAGCAGCTGTTCTACCTGCAGGCGCGCGGCATCCCGGAAGACCAGGCGCGGCGTCTCGTCGTGCGCGGCTTCTTCCAGGAGCTGATCGCGAAGATCGCCGTCCCCGAGGTGCGCGAGCGTCTCGAGGCGGCCATCGAGGCAGAGCTCGAGGCGGTCGGCACGTGATCAAGGTGTGTGCACTGTCCTCACTGGACGACCGCAAGCCGTTCGCCGCCAGCGTCGACGACGTCGATCTGGTGCTGGTGCGCGACGGCGAGCGGGTGCACGCACTCGCTGATCTGTGCTCGCACGCAGCGGTGTCGCTGAGCGAGGGCGAGGTCTCCCGCAAGGGGATCGAGTGCTGGTTGCACGGGTCGTGCTTCGACCTGCAGACCGGCCAGCCCTCCTCGCCGCCCGCCAGCGAGCCGGTCGACGTCTACGCCGTCGACATCCGTGACGGCGACGTCTTCGTCGACGTCACCGTCACCACGAACTGACTGACTTCTAGCTACACCACCAGGAGAACGGCAAGTCATGGCCACCCTTGAGATCAAGGACCTGCACGTCTCGGTCGTCAGTGAGGACGCTCCCAAGGAGATCCTCAAGGGCGTCGACCTGACGATCAAGGCCGGCGAGACGCACGCCATCATGGGCCCCAACGGCTCCGGCAAGTCCACGCTGTCCTACGCGATCGCCGGACACCCGAAGTACACGATCACCTCGGGCACCGTCACCCTCGACGGCGAGGACGTCCTCGAGATGTCCGTCGACGAGCGCGCCCGCGCGGGCCTCTTCCTCGCCATGCAGTACCCGGTCGAGGTTCCCGGCGTCTCGATGTCGAACTTCCTGCGCACCGCCGCCACCGCCGTCCGCGGCGAGGCCCCGGCCCTTCGCCACTGGGTGAAGGAGGTCAAGGGCGCGATGGCCGACCTCGACATCGACCCGGCGTTCGCCGAGCGTTCGGTGAACGAGGGCTTCTCCGGCGGTGAGAAGAAGCGCCACGAGATCCTGCAGCTGGGCCTGCTCCAGCCGAAGATCGCGATCCTCGACGAGACCGACTCCGGTCTGGACGTCGACGCCCTGCGCGTCGTGTCCGAGGGCGTCAACCGCTACAAGGCCTCCGGCGAGGTCGGCGTCATGCTGATCACGCACTACACCCGGATCCTCAAGTACATCCAGCCGGACTTCGTGCACGTCTTCGCGAACGGCCGGATCGTCGAGTCCGGTGGCCGCGAGCTGGCCGACGTGCTCGAGTCCGAGGGTTACGTGAAGTACACCGGCAAGACGGAAGCCGCTGCCCTTTCCTAGCGTTATAGGTGTTGAGAGGAGGCGCTGTGACCACCACCGCAGCACCACTGGACGTAACCGCTCTTCGAGCGGACTTCCCGATCCTGTCTCGCACCGTTCGTGACGGGAAGCGCCTGGTCTACCTGGACTCCGGCGCCACCTCGCAACGCCCGACGCAGGTTCTGGACGCGGAAAAAGCATTCCTGCAGCAGCACAACGCCGCTGTGCACCGCGGTGCCCACCAGCTGGCTGAAGAGGCGACCGACGCGTACGAGGGTGCGCGTCAGCGCATCGCGGACTTCGTCGGCGCCGACTTCGGCGAGCTGGTGTTCACCAAGAACGCCACCGAGGGCTTCAACCTCGTGGCGTACGCGATGGGCAACGCCGCGACCTCGGGTCCCGAGGCCGCGCGCTTCGTCGTGGGTCCCGGCGACGAGATCGTCGTGACCGAGATGGAGCACCACGCGAACCTCGTTCCGTGGCAGCAGCTCGCGTCCCGCACGGGTGCGACGCTGAAGTGGTTCACGCTGACCCCGGACGGTCGTCTCGACCTGTCCGATGTGGACAGCGTGATCACGCCGCGCACCAAGGTCGTCGCGTTCACGCACCAGTCGAACGTGACCGGCGTGATCAACCCGGTTTCCGTTCTGGTCGCGGCAGCGCAGAAGGTCGGCGCGCTGACCGTGCTGGACGCGTGCCAGTCCGTTCCGCACAGCCCGGTCGACTTCCGCGCGCTGGGCGTCGACTTCGCTTCGTTCTCCGGCCACAAGATGCTCGGCCCGTCCGGCATCGGTGTCCTCTATGGACGTCGTGAGCTGCTGGAAGCGTTGCCCCCCTTCATCACCGGTGGCTCGATGATCGAGCAGGTGAAGATGGAGGGCTCGACGTTCGCCCCGCCGCCGCAGCGCTTCGAGGCCGGTTCGCCGATGACGTCCCAGGCCGTCGGCCTGGGTGCCGCGGTGGACTACCTGGGCATCGTCGGCATGGAGCGGATCAACGCCCACGAGCACGACCTGACCGTCGCGGCCCTCCGGGGTCTGGGCGCGATTCCCGGTGTCCGCTTGATCGGGCCCCAGGACGCGGTCGACCGGGGCGGCGCCGTGCCGTTCGAGATCGAGGGTGTCCACCCGCACGACGCCGGCCAGGTGCTCGACAGCCTGGGCATCGCCGTTCGCGTGGGCCACCACTGCGCGTGGCCGCTGCACCGCTGCCTCAACGCCCAGTCGTCGGTGCGCGCGTCGTTCTACCTGTACAACACGCTGGACGAGGTCGACGCACTGGTCGACGGCGTCCGCGAGGCGCAGAAGTTCTTCGGGGTGGCCTGAGATGCAGCTCCAGCAGATGTACCAGGAGATCATCCTGGACCACTACAAGAACCCGCACGGCCGAGGCCTGCGCGACCCGTTCGACGCGGAGTCGTTCCAGGTCAACCCGACCTGCGGCGACGAGGTGACGCTGCGGGTCAAGCTCGACGGCGAGATCGTCTCCGACGTCTCCTACGACGGCCAGGGCTGCTCGATCAGCCAGGCCTCGACGTCCGTGTTGACCGACCTCGTCGTGGGTAAGCCCGTGGGCGAGGCGTTCAAGAAGATGGACGCGTTCGTCGAGCTGATGCAGAGCCGCGGCCAGATCGAGCCCGACGAGGACGTCCTCGAAGACGGCATCGCCTTCGCCGGCGTCTCGAAGTACCCGGCGCGCGTGAAGTGCGCGCTGCTGGGCTGGATGGCCTTCAAAGACGCAGTAGCACGAAGCCAGGGAGCAGCATGAGCACCGAAGAAGTCGTCCGGGGAGCCGAAGGCATGCCGGTCTTCGAGCCCAAGGCTGACGTCGCCGCGCTCGACGACCTCGAAGAGGCGATGCGCGACGTCGTGGACCCGGAGCTCGGCATCAACGTCGTCGACCTGGGTCTCGTCTACGACATCCACGTCGACGAGAAGAACGTCGCCACCATCGACATGACGCTCACGTCCGCGGCCTGCCCGCTGACCGACGTCATCGAGGACCAGACCCGCGCGGCCCTCACCGGCGGCACGGGTGGCGGTCTCGTGTCGGACTTCCGCATCAACTGGGTGTGGATGCCGCCGTGGGGCCCGGAGAAGATCACCGACGACGGCCGCGAGCAGTTGCGCGCGTTGGGCTTCACCGTCTGACCTCTGTTCGTTCGAACGGCGCGCGTCCTGCGGGGTGCGCGCCGTTCGTCGTTCAGAGCAGGTCGAGGAACGTCGTCGCCAGCGGACCGTTCAACGACTTCTGGCGTGCCTCGGCGACACTCACGAGCCGGGAGCTCAGCTCGTACCCGTCGGTGTCGACCCAGTCGGACCCGCCGGCGCGCTCGGTCGCGACGCCCTGGAAGACGACCTGCAGGAAGTCCGGGTAGGGGTAGAGGTACTCGGGACGCCTGGGGGCCAGGTGCTCGAAGTGCAGCCACCCCAGCGGGAGAAGGCTTTCGGGCTCGAGCAGCCACCCGGTCTCCTCGTGCACCTCTCGGCTCGCTGTGTCCGCGTGCGTCTCGCCGGATTCCCGCCTGCCACCGGGCAGGACGTGGCCGCCGTCGACGTTCTCGCAGAAGACGACCAGCTCGCCGACCCGCACGACGCACCGGACCGACGTGACCAGCTCGTCGGGCAGGTCGGCCGGGCCGAGGTGGGCGCCGACTCGCAACGGCAGCGCGCCGTCCATCCAGGCCACCTCGTCGGTGGCGGCGGGCGGATGCGCGGCCAGCAGCCGTGCCATGTCCGGGTGGCGTGTCCCGAATCCAGGCGTGGTACCCCTCATGAACACCATCGAAACAGAAATCCACGATCTGGAACACCGCGAGAAGCTTCAATAAATGCGTTGCACGGCCGTCCGGCCGTCGCCTAGCTTGGTCCCATCACGAACGACAGAGATCAACCGGAGGAAGACATGCTTGCCAACGCACAGCTCGCGGGATGGCGAATTCTCGCCCTCATCGCCGGCGGTCTGCTGGCGGTGGCGTGGGGCTCCACGCCATGACCTGATCCCCAGGTCATGACCTCGGAGCCGCCCATGGGAAACCCTGGGCGGTTTTCTTTTTCCTGCCGGTGAGCTTCGGAAGCGGAACTGCCTCCAAAACAGTTTCCCGAGGGTTCGACTCCTTCCATCGGTGCTGCTCAAAACAATGCTCGCAGTCAGTGGTCCCAGCCCCGGTAGCCCAACGGAAGAGGCAACGCGCTCAGAACGCGTTCAGTGCAGGTTCGAATCCTGCCCGCGGCACTGCACAACTGAATCGGGGGACGCGCCGGCGCGCAGGTGATCCTTGCAAGATCGCCCCGGAGGGTTCGACACCCTCGTCTTCCACTCCGTCCCGTAGCTCAGTCCGGTGAGAGCGTCCGTCTGATACGCGGTAGGTCCCAGGTTCAAATCCTGGCGGGACGACCAACGTTCGTGCACGAACCAGTGAAGTAGATTCGCACCCACGACCGATGGGAGTGGGTGGAGTGGCACGTCTTCACGTCGGCTGCGCGATGTGGACCCACAAGGCGTGGCCCGGCCGGTTCCTGCCGCAGCCCCTGCCGCCGAAGGAGCGCCTGCGGGCGTACGCGGGCTGGTGCAACGCGGTCGAGGGCAACACCACGTTCTACGCGACCCCTACCCGCAGCACAGTGGAGATGTGGGCGCAGCAGATCGACCCGGATTTCCGGTTCATGGTGAAGGTGCCCAAGGTCGTCACGCACGAGCGCCGGTTCGTCGGTGTGGAGGCGGACATGCGCGCGTTCCTGGACGCGATCGAACCCCTCGGTGAGCGGGCCGTGCTGTGGACGCAGCTGCCCCCGTCGTTCGGCCCGGCCGACGTCGACGCCCTCGGCCGGTTCCTGCGCAGACTGCCCGCCGACCGTCGCCGCGCGGTGGAGGTGCGCCACCTCGACTTCTTCACCGACGCGCGCTCGGCGTCACTGCTCGAGGGCACGCTCGACGACGTGCGCGCCGAGTGGGTGCCGTTCGACACCGAGGTCCTCTTCCAGAGCCCGCCGACCAGTGAGGGTGAAGCGGAGGCGTGGGCCAAGAAGCCGAGGATGCCCCGGCGGACCCGCGCGCTGACCGACCGGCCGGTCGTCCGCTACCTGGGCAGGGACTCCGTCGAGGAGACGGTGCGGGGGTGGGGGCCGTGGACCGAGGTGGTCGCGGGCTGGCTCCACGAAGGCCACTCGCCGACGTTCTTCATGCACACCCCCAACAACGACGACGCACCCGCGCTGGCCCGTCGCTTCCACGACGACGTGCGCGCGCTGGTCCCCGCGCTCGATCCACTGCCCGAACCGGAACCCGTCGAGCCCGCCACCCTGTTCTGAGCCCGTGGACCACAGCAGCAGAGCGATCTCGGCGGCCGGCGCGTTGTTCTTCGACGACGCCGGCCGCCTTCTGCTCGTCGAGCCCACCTACAAGCCGCGCTGGGAGATCCCAGGCGGGGTGATCGAGCACGGCGAGACGCCGAGCGAGGCGTGTCGCCGCGAGGTCGAGGAGGAACTCGGCCTGGTCAGGGAACCCGGCCGGCTGCTCGTGGTCGACTGGGCGCCCCAAGGGGATCAGGACCGGGTGCTGTTCGTGTTCGAAGGTGGCCTGCTCACCGCGGACGACCACATCCGGCTGCAGGCCGAGGAGCTGAAGCGGTACGAGTTCGTGCCGCCGGACCAGGCGGCGTCGCGCCTGATCCCCAGACTCGCGCGGCGGGTGACCGAAGCGTTGCGAGCCCGGGAGTCAGGCGAGACCCGGTACCTGGAACACGGCAGACCTCAGGCGTAGACCCGTTCGACGAACGCCGCGAGCTGGTCCTCTGGCAGGTGCCGGGCGAGGTCCGCCTCCGACACCATCCCGACCAGCCGGTGGTCCTCGATCACCGGCAATCGCCGGATCTGGTGCTCTCCCATGGTTTCGAGCACGTGCTCCAGCGGGTCCGAGGCGTCGACCCAGTGGACGTGGCCGCCGAACTCGCCGGCGCGGGTGGCCGCGAGGTCGAGCCCCTCCGCCACGGCCCTGATCACGATGTCGCGGTCGGTGATGATCCCGTGCAGCCGGTCGTCCTTGCCGCAGATCGGCAGGGAGCCGACGTCGAGGTCCCGCATCATGCGGGCGGCCTCGACGAGACTCGCGTCCTCGTCCACGCACCGCACACCGGGGTGCATGATGTCGCGCGCTGTCGTCACAACCCTCTCCTTCCGGCCTTTCGACCAGCATCCGCCCGTTCGGAGCGCTTCGCAGAACGCGCCGGAGGGTGCGAGAGGTCAGACCGGAGAAGTCTGCGCCACCAGGAAACCCACCACGTCGTCCCGCCTGCCCCGCCGCGCGAACGCCCGCCGTTGCCGCACCGCCCCCGTGCCGTCGAGCAGCAACCGGTCGATCGCCGTCGTCACCATCTCGTGGTCACCGGAGAACTCCAGCGCAGGCCGGATCCACCGCAGCAACGACGCCACGATCGACGACGCGGGTGTGGGCGCGCCGGTCACCGGGTCGATGCCGAAGCCCTCCAGGCCGTCGCGCGCTGCCCGCCACATCGCCACCTTCAGCAGGTGGGGCGGGATCTTGAGCGGCGCCGCGCCGGAACTCAGTGCGGTGGCGGCGATCCCGCGCACCAGAGCGGCCATCAGCACCGCCTCCTCGACCGTCGGCGCGACGTCCGAGACCCGCAGTTCGAGCGTGGGGTGGCGGGCGGAGAGCCGGACGTCCCAGTAGAGCATCCCGGCGTCGATCGCCGCGCCGCTCGCGACGATCTCCTCCCGTGCCGCGTAGTACTCGGCCGCCGAGTCGAAGTGCGGCGGCGCACCCGAAGTGGGCCAACGGTTCCAGACCACGTACCGCCAGCTCGCGTAACCCGTGTCACCGTCGAGCCAGTACGGCGAGTTCGCGCCCAGCGCGAGCAGCGTCGGCAGCCACGGCCGCAGGTGGTTGCTCACGAAGATCTTCGACTCGTCGTCGGGCAGACCGACGTGCACGTGACAACCGCAGATCGCGAGATCGTTGGTGAGCGCGCCCATCTCCTGCGCCATCCGGTGGTAGCGCGGGGAGTTCGTCAACGGCGTCGGCATCGTGAGGCCCAGCACGGGTGTCCCGGTCGCGGCGAGCCTCGCGTCGTGCCGCGCGGCCCGTTCGATCAACGCCCGGCGCGCGGCGGCCAGTTGCTCGCGCAGCACGGCCATGTCCGTGCAGATCCCGCTGGCCGATTCCACCTGGTATTGCGCGATTTCCGGCTGCAGGTCGACCTCGAACTGGTCCGCTCCCGCCAGCACTTCGTTGGCACGGTTGGCCAAATGCCCCGTGGAAGCTTCTACGAGAACGAATTCCTCTTCCACGCCAACGGTCAGGAGGCCGTCCATGCTTCTGCGTTGCGCGGGAACCGATTGAGTTCTGCTGCCGACCTGCACGCCGAACCTCCTGTGCACTGAGTAACAGTCTCGATGCTATGAGTGATCAGCGCGCCGCACAGGAGGCGTTCGGTTGTACTTGTCAGCTCACCGCGCGTTGCGCGACACCACGCAGCACATCCCGTCGTTCGGTGCCCGGCCGTCCCATCACCCAGCTGGACCCGGCGAGCGACTTCGCGTGCTCCTTCACTGGTGCCAGCAACCGCGACACCTCGCGATACGACCCCACTGATCCCGGGGCACAGACAAGGGTCGCAAGAGAGAGGGTCACGTGTCGTCCCTCTGCCGTGTATGGCTTGTCGAGCAAACGAGCACTCAGCGGCACCGTCTCGTCGAGCCCGGCGAGGAGCAGGAAGTCGTCCCCACCGACGTGCCCGACGTGCACACCGGGGAACGTGTGCGCGAGATCCGCCAGGTCGTGCCCGATCTCGCGGATCAGATCGTCCCCGGCCGCGAACCCGACCGAGTCGTTGACCAGCTTGAAGCTGTCGACGTCCAGCCAGGAGACCGAGAAGATCTCGCCGGCCTCGATGCGCCGGTCCACCTCTCTCGCAACCGCGTCACTGCCCGGAAGACGTGTCAGGGGACTCAGCGCGGCCGCCTGCTCCACCTTCAGTTCGGCGACACCGCGCACAACGTCCGCCACGCGCACGACACCCATGCACCGCTCGTTGTGGTCCACGACGATGAGGTCGTCGTTGGTGCGCTCACGGTTCGCACCCGCCACCACGTCCAACAGTTCGAGCGCCGACGCCTCGGTGCCGATGACGTGAGGCTTGTCCGCGAGCCGTGCGGCCTCTCTCTTCGCATGCAACGCGTGCCCGTACGGACCCGTCACGGCCAGAAGGAACCGGTTGCGGTCCACGGACCACTTCGGGCGGCCCTCGTCGTCCAGCAGCACGACACCCGTGACCGACTGCTGCGAGGCGAACACCTCACGCACCTCTTCGCTCGTCGCGTGCTCCGGCAACACCGTGGCGGGGTGCAGGAACGCCGTGATCCGCGGGCCCGTGCTGGCCCGGCGGATCTCCCCGGTCTCGGTGACCGCCTCGGGTGCGATGCGGGCGTTCACCGCCGGCCGCCGCTGCGGGGGAGCGAGAAGCCTGCCCTGCGCGTACCCCACCCCGAGCTTGCGCAGGTAGGTCAGTTCCGCCTCGGTCTCCACACCCTCGGCCACGACCTGGCCACCCGTGTACTCGCCCAGGTGCACCAGGGACTTCACCAGCGCACCCCGCGCGGCGTCGTCGGGCAGCGAGCGGACGATCTCGCGGTCGAGCTTGATGTAGTCCGGTGAAGCGCTGGTCAGCAGCCCGAGAGGGACGTCGCCCTCACCCACGCAGTCGAGCGCGATCCGGAAGCCGTTGTTCCGCAGCGTCTGCATGCCACGGGCGAGATGGCCGCGGTTGGCACGGGAGTACGGCTCGCCGATCTCGATGACCACGGTGTCCGGAGACCGTCCCGAGTCCCGGAGCGCACCGTAGAGCGGACTCATGACCTCGGGCTTGTCCGCGACCGTGATCGCGAGCAGGTTCACGTGCAGCGGCAGCATCAGGTCGAAGTCGGCCGCGGACCGGATGGCGCGGCAGGCGAGTCCGACGTCGGCGTTGGCCAGCAGACCCGCCCGGAAGGCGGCCTGGAGCAGATCCTGCACGCTGCCGTCGTGCGGCCGGGCCAGAGCCTCGATCGCGACGACGCCCCCGGTGTTCAGGTTGAACAGCGGCTGGAAGGCGAACCTGACGTCATCCAGCAAGGCGGGCACGTCCTCGATCGTGCCGGTGCGAACGAGCGCCACCAAGTGGGTTCACCAGCTGTTCACGAGCTTGGCGACCATTTGCCACACCGGGGGTGCGTTCGGTGACACGGCGTTCACGCTGGGGATTCAGCGGGGGAGTTTCCACCTGAGGTGGCCTGGAGCGGTGCGGAACAGGGCGAGCATGGCGGCCGCTGTTCCCCTGACGTCCTCCCGGCCGGACAGGTAGGCGCGCTGCAACTCCACGTCGAGCCGGAAGAAGACCTCGAAGAAGTCCAGGGTCTCCGCGGGGCTGAGCCTGAGGAGGGCTTCGAGACCTCGCGCGCGCATGGCGTGCACCATGCGCGCCTTGCGGGACCAGATCACGCGCTTCGGGTCTTCGCCCGCCTTGACCGCCCGGGCGACCTGCGGCGCGAGCGTCAGCGAGGTGGCGACGCTGTAGCCCGTGGCGGGGTGGATGAACCCGGCCGCCGCACCGAACCCGTTGTCCGTGGCTCGTGGTGCGTCGAGGGGGAAGCGGACGCGTTCTTCTTCGTCGGTGGGTACGAGGCGTGCGTGCAGGCGTTCGCGAAGCTCGCTCAGCGGCATGCCCGGCCTGCTCGCCAGACAGGTCTCTTCGACCAGGACGCGGTTGTCTCCCAGCGGGACCGTGTAGAGGAACGTGTCGCCGTTGCCGCGCCAGTCCATCAACGTCGTCTCGGTGCTGTCCGACTCGATGACCGTTCCTACCGCTGTTTGCTCGGCACGGCCCTTGCGCGCGCCCGTGGCGTTGAACGTGAAGCGCGCTGCTTCTGGCCGTTGGAGCACTTCGACCGTGTCCGGCAGTTCGTGCAACTTGGCGTTGTCGAGGACGACGTAGGTGCGTTCGATCAGGTGCTCCTCGCGCGCGTACGCGCGAACAGTGGTGCTCACCGCCCTGGTCGGAGTGTCTGGCGGGAGCTCGTCGGCCCACGCCCCGTAAGTCGCGGTCCAGGGCCGTTGTGGGTGACGGTCCACGATCGCCGTGTGAAGCCCTTCGTGTGCGCAGGCCCGTGCGAGCGCACGGCCCGCAGGACCTCCACCAATCACCACTACGTCGAACGTCATGAGGTCCATGATTGACCTTGTGGCCAAGACTTACCGTCAGCACCTCGTGCGCCGTGTCGGCAACGTCGTCATCAGCCGTGCCGTAGCGCTCGGCATCGCGCCCTCCTACTACGTGCTGTTGACGATCCGTGGCCGGCGCAGTGGTGCGGAGCGGACGATTCCCATTCGCCTGATGTCCCATGACGGGCAGGAGTGGCTCGTCGCGCCGTACGGGGTTCGCGACTGGGTGCACAACGCACGGGCGGCCGGCTCGGCGGTCCTGCGAAGGGGACGTAGGTCACGTCAAGTCGTTTTGAACGAGGTTTCCGCGGCCGTCGCGGCGCCCGTGCTGGCCGCTTATGTGCGCAAAGAGCCCGTGACAAGGCCTTTCTTCGACGCGCGGGTCGGTGACCCCGTCTCGGCGTTCGAGGCGGAGGCCGACCGCCATCCGGTCTTCGCGGTGACGAACGCCCAGGTCAGTGGCGGTTCCGAGGCTTAGGGGACCCCCGATTTGGAGATCGAAAGTGCCCCGTGTAATGTTCTCCAAGTCAGAGCGACACGGGCCGGAAAACAAGCCGGAACGGGCCTGACGAAAAAACCGGAAGACAAAGAAGGCCTAGCGGCCGATTTGACACCGGATCGCAAGACCAAATAAGCTTTCAACACAGCCCCGGAAGTAAGTCAGCGTGAAGCTGATGTGACTGCGGTGTGCGCGTGTTCTTTGAGAACTCAACAGCGTGCCGAAACACAGCCAGTAATA
>NZ_JARAYZ010000006.1:0-465925 GCF_033794685.1 Streptomyces sp. ID05-26A | reverse complement strand
GGAAACACCCGGTCCCATTCCGAACCCGGTAGTTAAGCCCTTCTGCGCCGATGGTACTGCACTGGTTACGGTGTGGGAGAGTAGGTCGCCGCCGAACTTTACTTCCCTGAAGGGGCTTGTGATCGCGGGGCACAATTACAGTGCGTCGATCACAGGCCCCTTTCAGCGTGTCCATAGTAGGAGGATTTGGTGTCTAGGTTCGGGGATCGTCCCGGCGACCGTCAGCGTGGCCAGGGAGACCGACCGCGCCATTCCGACGGTGGCCGTCCATCAGGCGATCGCAAGTTCAGCAGCAGCAACAACAACTCTTCGCGTGGTGAAGGCTCCGGCGACCGCTCCACGAGTGGTGACCGTCGAGACAACCGCGCCGGCTCCAGCGATCGCGGCGGTTACCGCGGCCAGAGTTCCAGCGACCGTGGCGGCTACCGCAAGGACGATTCGGGCGACCGCGGTGGCCGTTCGAACGACCGCGGTGGCTCCAGCGATCGCGGCGGATACCGCAAGAGCGACTCGAACGACCGTGGCGGCTCTCGCGGCCAGGGCTCGAGTGACCGCGGTGGCTACCGGGGCTCGAGCGACCGTCCGAGCTTCCGCAAGGACGACTCCAACGACCGTGGTGGTTACCGCGGGCAGGGTTCCAGCGACCGCGGCGGCTACCGCAAGAGCGAGTCGAGTGACCGTGGTGGTTACCGCGGTTCCAGCGACCGTCCGAGCTTCCGCAAGGACGACTCCAACGACCGTGGTGGTTACCGCGGCCAGGGGTCGAGCGACCGTGGCGGCTTCCGCAAGGACGATTCGGGCGATCGCGGTGGCTACCGCAAGAGCGAGTCGAGTGACCGCGGTGGTTACCGCGGTTCCAGCGACCGTGGCGGTTCGAGTGATCGCGGTGGGTTCCGCAAGAGCGACTCCGGTGACCGTGGCGGTTATCGGGGTTCCAGCGACCGCCCTGGGTTCCGCAAGGACGATTCCGGCGATCGCGGCGGTTACCGCAAGAGCGAGTCTGGCGACCGTGGTGGCTATCGCGGGTCCAGCGACCGCAGTGGTTCGAGTGACCGTGGTGGCTACCGGGGCTCGAGCGACCGTCCCGGCTTCCGCAAGGACGACTCGGGCGATCGCGGTGGTTACCGCAAGAGCGAGTCTGGTGATCGTGGTGGTTACCGCGGTTCCAACGACCGTGGTGGTTCCAGCGACCGTGGCGGCTACCGGAAGAGCGACTCCGGTGACCGTGGCGGTTACCGGGGTTCCAGCGACCGTCCCGGCTTCCGCAAGGACGACTCCGGCGATCGCGGTGGTTACCGCAAGAGCGAGTCGAGTGACCGTGGTGGCTACCGCGGCTCCAGCGATCGCAGTGGTTCGAGTGACCGTGGCGGTTCGAGCGATCGCGGTGGCTACCGTGGTTCCAGCGACCGTCCCGGTTACCGCAAGGACGACTCCAACGACCGTGGTGGCTACCGCGGCCAGGGGTCGAGCGACCGTGGCGGGTTCCGCAAGAGCGAGTCGGGCGACCGTGGTGGTTACCGCGGTTCCAGCGATCGCGGTGGATCCAGTGACCGCGGTGGTTACCGCAAGAGCGAGTCGAGCGACCGTGGTGGCTACCGCGGCTCCAACGACCGTGGTGGTTCCAGCGATCGCGGCGGCTACCGCAAGAGCGACTCCGGTGACCGTGGTGGCTACCGCAAGGACGAGCGTTCCGCTCCGCCGCGCGACGACCGCAAGGACGACCGTCGTGACGAGCGCAGCCGTGAGCGTGCGGCGCGATTCCAGGACCGTCAGTCCGACCAGGGTGGCGCCGCCAAGGACAGCACCTCCGGCGTCGAGGCCACCGGCCAGGACGTGGCGGGTGCCGCTGCGGTGACCCCGGCCGCCGAGCGTGCCGGGTACCGCCTGGGTGACGGCGCCGCCGCCACGCGTGCCGCGGCCGGCCGTGAGACCGCGACCGAGACCGCCGCTGAGGCTGAGCCGAAGAGCGCTGCCGCGACGGACACCTCTGCTCAGGCCGAACCGAAGACCGCTGCCACGACTGGCGCTGCTGCTGAGGCCGAGCCGAAGACCGAGGCCGACGACGCCGAAGGCGACGCGGGCCAGGGTGCGGAGACCGAGGCCCCTGCGGCTGAGGTCTCGGACGAGACCCCCGGTGACGCCGAGCCGCTCGACGAGGCGCCCGCGCCCCGTGGTGGACGGCCCGAGCTTCCCGAGGAAGCCGACCTGTCGCTGCTCGACCCGGAGATCAAGCTCGAGCTGCGCAGCCTGCCCAAGGGGCTTGCCGAGATCATCGGCAGGCACCTGGCCGCGGCCGGGCTGCTGATCGACGAGGACCCGCAGCTGGCGCTGGAGCACGCGCGGTACGCGCGGAGCAAGGCCGCCCGTGTCGGTGTCGTGCGTGAGGCGGCCGGGTTGACCGCGTACTTCGCGGACGAGTGGGCCGAGGCTCTCAGCGAGCTGCGGGCCGCCCGCCGGATGATGACCGGACCGGGCCACCTGGCGATCATGGCCGACTGCGAGCGGGCCCTGGGCCGGCCGGAGCGGGCCATCGACCTCGCCAAGGACCCTGCGGTCAAGGACCTCAGCCAGGAGGACGAGATCGAGCTGCGGATCGTCGCGGCCGGTGCTCGCCGGGACATGGGACAGCTCGACGCCGCGGTCGTGGCGTTGCAGGGTCCCGACCTCGACCCGGGGCAGCGTTCTCCCTACTCCGCGCGGCTCTTCTACGCTTACGCCGACAACCTGGCCGCGGCCGGTCGCATCGAGGAAGCCGTCAAGTGGTTCCTCAACGCCGCCGAGGCTGACGACGAAGGGGAGACGGACGCCGCCGAGCGCGCGTTCGAGCTGACCCAGGAGGAGACCCCGGAGCAGTGAGCGAGACGTTGGTCGACAGGTACGACGCGTTGCTGATCGATCTCGACGGCACCGTCTACCGCGGGAACGAAGCCGTGCCAGGGGCCGCCGAAGCGATTGCGGCGGCCAGAAGCAAGGGCGTCGGGATCCGGTACGTCACCAACAACGCCTCTCGTTCACCGCAGATGGTCGCCGATCACCTCGTCGAGCTCGGCTTCGAGACGACGGTCGACGAGGTGAGCACCTCCTCGCAGGCGGGCGCGGCCATGCTGGCCGAACGCCTGCCGAAGCGCTCCACCGTGCTCGTGCTCGGCACCAAGGCCCTGCAGGCCGAGGTGCTCAAGCGCGGACTCGTCCCGACCGACACCGCCGAAGGCGCGGTGGCGGTCCTGCAAGGCCTCAGCATGGACCTCGGCTGGCGTGAGCTGGCCGAGGCCGCTGTGGCCATCCGCGCCGGCGCGCTGTGGGTGGCGTGCAACGTCGACGCCACCCTGCCCACCGAACGCGGACTGCTGCCCGGCAACGGCAGCCTCGTCGCGGCGCTCAAGGCCGCGACGGACCAGGAGCCGCTCGTCGCCGGCAAGCCCGCCATCCCGCTGCTGCAGCAGGCGGCGAAGGACCTCGGCGCGCACCGGCCGCTGGTCGTCGGCGACCGGCTCGACACGGACATCCTGGGCGCGGTCAACGCGGGGATGGACTCCCTGCTCGTGCTCACGGGTGTGTCCACCGAGCAGGAGGCGCAAGCGCTTCCGGATGAGCAAAGGCCCACGTATGTCGGCGCGGACCTGTCGGTACTGCATCGGCTACCGTAAGACCGTGAGCTACCCCCTGCCCGGACCGCCGCCCAACCCGGCCGACGCCATCGAAGGCGCGCTGGAGCGGCTCGACGGGCTCGAGAACGTTCCGCTGGAGGAGCACGTGGGCCGGTTCGACGCCGTGCACGCGACGCTCACCGACGCACTGTCGAGCATCGACAAGGTGTGATGCACAGTGCCTCGCAGGGTGCGGCTCGACGCCGAACTCGTGCGCAGGGGGCTCGCCAGGTCCCGTGAGCACGCCAGCCAACTCGTCGCCGACGGTCGCGTGAAGGTCCGCGGCACCGTCGCGACGAAACCCGCGACCGCCGTCGAGACCTCCGACGCGGTCGTCGTCAAGGACAGCGGCAACGACCCGAACTGGGCTTCCCGCGGCGCGCACAAGCTCATCGGCGCGCTCGACGGCTTCCAGATCGACCCCACCGGCAGGCGTTGCCTGGACGCCGGCGCATCCACTGGCGGTTTCACCGACGTGCTGCTGCGCAAAGGCGCGCGGCAGGTCGTCGCGGCCGACGTCGGCAGGGGTCTGCTGGACTGGAAGCTGCAGACCGACGACCGGGTCGTGGTGAAGGACAAGACCAACGTCCGCACCCTCACGCCCGAGGACATCGGCGGCAAAGTTGAACTCGTGGTGGCCGATCTTTCGTTTATCTCGTTGAGGCTTGTGCTTCCCGCACTGGCCGCGTGCCTCGACGAGGAAGGCGATCTGCTGCCGATGGTCAAGCCGCAGTTCGAGGTCGGCAAGGAACGTCTGGGCTCCGGTGGCGTCGTGCGCGACCCGGAGCTGCGTGCCGAAGCCGTGCTCGACGTGACCAAGGCGGCGGCCGAACTGGGGCTGGCCGTGCACGGGGTCGTCGCGAGCCCGCTGCCCGGCCCGTCCGGCAACGTCGAATACTTCCTCTGGCTGCGCAAAGGCGAACCCGCTGATGCGACAGAGATGGTGCGCACCGCCGTCGAAGAAGGGCCCCAATGAGGGAAGTCCTGCTGGTCGTCCACACCGGTCACCAGAGCAACATCGATCTCGCCCGTCAGGTGGCCGGCCGTCTCGCGGTCGGGGGCGTCACGACGAGGGTGCTCGACGACGAGGCGCGTGACCTCGGCCCGTCGTGCTGCACCAAGGTCGTGCCCGCCGACGACCACGCCGCCGAGGGCACCGAACTGGTGCTGGTGCTCGGCGGCGACGGCACGTTCCTGCGGGGCGCGGAGCTCGCGCGTCCGGCACGGGTGCCGGTGCTGGGCGTCAACCTGGGCCGGGTCGGGTTCCTCGCGGAGGCCGACTCGGACGCGGTGCACGAGGCGGTCGGCCACGTGCTGGAACGCGACTACTTCGTGGAAGAGCGCATGACGCTCGACGTCGTGGCGACGGTCGGCGGCGAGGTCGTCGTGAAGACCTGGGCGCTCAACGAGGTCAGCGTCGAGAAGCTGATCCGCGAACGCATCCTCGAGGTCGTCGTCGAGGTCGACGGACGTCCGGTGTCGGCGTTCGGCTGCGACGGCGTGCTGTGCGCGACGCCGACGGGGTCGACGGCGTACGCGTTCTCCGCGGGCGGACCGGTCGTGTGGCCGGACGTGCAGGCGATCCTGGTGGTGCCGAGCAACGCGCACGCGCTGTTCGCCCGCCCGCTGGTCGTCTCGCCGAAGTCGCACGTGGCGTTCGAGATCGAGGCGACCGGGCATCCGGCGGCGCTGTCCGCGGACGGGCGGCGCACGTTCGAGCTGCCCGCGGGCGCGCGGATCGAGATCGTGGAGGGCGAGATGCCGCTCAGGCTCGTGCGGCTGCGCCAGGCACCGTTCACGGACCGGCTGGTCGAGAAGTTCGACCTGCCGGTGAAGGGATGGCGGGGACCATCGGCAGGCTGACCGCGCCGCTCGGTGCGTCGGCACTCGCTCGTTATGGTGCCCGCGAGGAATTGTCGGACTCGACAAGTAAGGTTCGCCCTGTGCTGGCCGAGATGCGCATCAATGGCCTTGGCGTGATCGACGAGGCCACCCTTGAACTGGACCCCGGGTTCACCGTAGTCACTGGTGAGACGGGCGCGGGCAAGACCATGGTCGTGACCGGGTTGCACCTGCTGGGCGGTGGCCGAGCAGAGGCTTCGCGGGTGCGTACCGGAGCCGACAAAGCGGTGGTCGAGGGCCGCTTCCAGGCTCCGGCGGGCAGCCCTGCCGCGAAGGTGGCGGAGGAGGTCGGTGGTGAGGCGGACGAGGACGGTTCGCTGATCGCGATCCGCACCGTCGGCTCCGACGGCCGTTCGCGCGCCCACGTCGGTGGCCGCTCCGTGCCGGTCGGCGTGCTGTCCGAGTTGGCGGAGCAGCTCATCGCCGTCCACGGTCAGAACGACCAGCTGCGGCTCATGCGGCCCACCGAGCAGCGTGGTGTGCTCGACCGCTTCGCCGGCGACGACGTGGGTGCGCCGTTGCGCAAGTACCAGTCCGTGCGCGAGGAGTGGTTGCGCGTCTCGGCGGAGCTCAAGGAACGCACGGAGCGTTCCCGTGAGCTGGCCAGAGAAGCCGACCTGCTGCGGCACGGCCTGACCGAGATCGACTCCGTCGCCCCGAAGCTGGGCGAGGACGCCGAACTGCACGACGAGGCCCGCCGGCTCGCGGACGCCGACCAGCTCCGTGAAGCGGCCCAGGGCGCGCAGTTCGCCGTGTCGGGCTCGCTGGAGGGCGACCCGGAGAACCCCGGCGCGCTCGGGCTGATCTCCGAGGCGGCCCGCAGGCTGTCCGCGTCGGAGGACCCGAAGCTGCGGGAGATGGAACCGAGGCTGGTCGAGGCGGCGACGCTGCTGGCCGACGTCGGTGCCGAGATCTCCGGCTACCTGGACCACCTGGAGTCCGACCCCGGTCGTCTCGAGTCCGTGCTGCAGCGCCAGGCCGAGCTGAAGGCGCTGACCCGCAAGTACGCCGCGGACGTCGACGGCGTGATCGCCTGGGCCGAGGACGCGCGGACGAGGCTGGGTGGGCTGGACACGTCCGAGGAGGCGTTGACCGGCCTGGCCTCCCGTCGTGACGAGCTGGCCGTGGAGCTCGCGACGCTGGCCGCCCAGGTCACCGCCGCCCGCGTCGAGGCCGCCCTGGAACTCGGCAAGGCCGTCACGGAGGAGCTCGACGGGCTCGCCATGCCGCACGCCTCCGTCGAGCTGGCCGTCCGTCCCCGGCACGCCGAGGCGAACGACGCCCAGGCGCTGCCCGTCGGCCGGTCGATCCTGCACGCCGGGTCGTCCGGGGTGGACGACGTCGAGCTGCGCCTGATCTCGCACCCCGGGGCGCCAGCCCTGCCGGTGCACAAGGGTGCTTCCGGTGGTGAGCTGTCCCGGGTGATGCTGGCGCTCGAAGTGGTGCTGTCGCACTCGGATCCGGTGCCCACGCTGGTGTTCGACGAGGTCGACGCCGGTGTCGGTGGCCGGGCCGCGGTCGAGGTCGGCCGCCGGCTGGCCCGCCTCGCCCGCTCGCACCAGGTGATCGTGGTGACGCACCTGCCGCAGGTGGCCGCGTTCGCCGACCGGCACCTGGTGGTCGACAAGTCCGCGGACGGGACGTTCACGCGCTCCGCCGTGCGCAAGCTCGACGAGACGCAGCGGGTGGTCGAACTGGCCCGGATGCTCGCGGGCATGGACTCGACCGACACCGGCCGTGCCCACGCCGAGGAGTTGCTGGCCGCGGCCAAGGCCGACAAGTCCAGCGCTCCCGTGGTACGGCGCCGCAAGAAGAAGAGCTGACGGGACCGGTCGCGTCCCTTCACGCCGTTCCCGTCCGGGTTCGGCATGATGGGGACGTGACCGGATCACTGACCACGCGCCGGGTGTTCGGGGCGGTGCTGGTGTTCGTCGCGGCCGGTCTGGCCGTGGCGGCCACCTTCCTGTCCTCCTACTCCGTGCAGGTCGTGGTCAGAGGCCGGACACTGCGCTACGAGGCCAACTCCTGGGCGGTCGTGCGGGACGACTTCCGCGAGTTCCTGGCGCTCGAACCCCTGGAGTTCGGGGAGCCCGTGGTGGGGGCCGCGCTCGTCCTGGCTCTGTCGGCGGTACTGGCGTTCCGGGTCCCGGCGATGAGACTCGGATCGTTGCTCGGCGCCGGCCTGCTGGTCGGGGTCGCGTGGTCGGCCGTGGTCCGGGTGCAGGGCCTGGTGAAGGAGCTCGGCCGGCTCGACTCGCCCGTCCCCATCGAGATCGAGCAGGGGGACGGCGTCACTCTGCTGATCGTGGCCGCCGGCATCGCCGTGGTGTCGGCCGTGCTGCACCAGGAACTGCCGAAGGCGACCAGGGCGGAACCCGCGGGGGACGGGGCCGTCATCCACCAGATCGACGACGAGCCGGACGACACGGACACCCCGCCGTACGGGTATCCGGTCATTGTGGAGCCGAAGAGTGACTGATCGCCGCAAGATCGCGTGGGTGCTGCTGGCGCTGGGGGCCGTCCTGTCGGTGGTCGCGTCGCTCCAGGACGTGTTCAGCACGATCTACAAGGGGTTCGGGAGCAACCTGATCTCCACCTCGACCCTGTGGGTCACCAGCACGGAGCCCGCCGAGGCCGGCATCGGCCCGTCCGCGCTCTTCGCCGCCGGATGGCCGGTGGTGCTGTCGGCGATCGTGATGGCCGTCGCCGTGGTGTTCCTGCTGCGGGAGCAGACCGCGTCCGTCGGGCGGCCGCTCGCCATGGGCGCGGCCGGGATGCTGGCCGGGGTCGTGCTCCTCTTCACGGTCGAGGTGTGGGAGCTGCGGGAGATCATCGAGTCCCAGGCGGCGAACGGCCCGGAGAAGGACGAGGTGCGCTTCCACGGCGGCTTCTACCTGCTGATGATCGCGACCGCCGCCGGGCTCGTGGGTGCGGCGCTGGCACAACGGCGGAACCCGGAGCCGCTGGTCGAAGAAGACGACGAAGGGGACGGCGTGGTCGTGCACCAGCTCGACGGCGATGACGACACACCGCCGTTCGGCCTCGCGATCCCCCAGGACGACGAGCAGCGGGAGACTCGGTGATCGGCAGACCGACGGCGATCGCGTTGATCGCGGCGGGAGTGGTGCTGACCGCCACGGCGATGGTGTTGCCGTGGTACTCGACGGCCTACGCGGGTGGTGTCGAGGTCGTGGTCCGGGCGTGGGGGACCGAGGTCCTCAACAAGCCCGGTGACTGGCCCGCTGGCGAGCTCTCGCCCTGGTACGGGGTGCCCGTCGTGGTGACGGCGTTGCTGCTCGTCGCCGGGGTGTGGATCAACCGGGCGGCGCTCGCGGGAGCCGCCGGACAGATCGGTGCCGTCGGTGTGATCGCGGCGCTCGTGGTGTCGGAGCGCGGGCACGCGATCGACCAGCAGGGCGACTTCGCGGTCGGGTTCGGGCTGGTGTTCCTCGCGGTCGGAACGCTGGTCGCACTCGCCGGATCTGTTGCGGTGCAACGGGAGGCGGCGTGAGGAAGATCGTCGGCCTGGTCCTGCTCGGACTCGCCGCCGCGGCCGCGGTCGGTGCCACGTTCCTGCCGTTCTCAGAACTGTTGATCAGGCTCGCTCCCGGGCAGCCGCAGACCGCGTACGTCACCACGGGGTGGAGCACGCGGTTCGGTGGCACGCAGGACGAGCACGGGCCGTTGTTCGCCATCCCGATCGTGCTGGCCGCCGTGGCGATCCTCGCCGGGACGCGGTGGCGAAAAGTCGCCTATGCCGGAGCGGCCGCGCTCGCCGGCATCACCGGAATGTTGTTCGTGTATTTGCTGAACGCGATCAGCTTTCACCGCGAGGGCAACATCGCCATCGACCCGGCGCTGGAAGCCGGGTTCGGCAACGGTATTTGGGTGCTCATAAGTGCAGTGGTTCTCGCGTTTGGGGCCGTAGTGCTTCACCCCGACGACTGACCACCTGGAATCGTCCGGCGTGCCTCACCTGTCGCGTGCGCACCGTGGGTCACTATCGGCGCATGAAGCTTTCCGGGCTGCTGAGCCGCACCAACCACGAACTTCCCGGTGTCACGGGCGTCGCGCGGGTTGATCGGCGCGCGAGCGACCTGGTGCGGCGCGTCAGTGCCGGTGACGTCGCGGTGATGGACCTGATCGACCTCGATCGGCGCACCGCCGAAGCGCTCGTCGCGGCCGAGGTCGTCGGTGTCGTGAACGCGTCACCGTCCATTTCGGGGCGTTTTCCGAACCTCGGCCCGGAACTGCTCATCGAGGCCGGCATTCCGCTGATCGACAACGTCGGCGCCGTCGCGCTGCGGGAGATCAAGGAAGGCGTCAAGATCCGGCTGCACGAAGGCGTCGTCTACGCCGGGGAACGCGAGCTGGCCAAGGGGATCGAGCAGAACGCCGAAAGCATCGCCGACGCGATGATCGAGGCGAAGGCCGGCATGTCGGCACAGCTGGAAGCGTTCTCCGCCAACACCATCGAGTTCCTGCGCCGTGAACGCGCCCTGGTGCTCGACGGCGTCGGCGTGCCCGAGGTGTACGTGCCGATGCGCGACCGGCAGGTGCTCGTCGTCGCCGGCGGCCCGTCGCACGCCGAGGAACTGCGCAAGCTCCGCAAGTACATCCGCGAGTACCGCCCGGTGCTGATCGGTGTCGACTCGGGCGCCGACACGCTGATCGACGCCGGGCTCAAGCCGGACATCATCGTCGGCGACCCCGACGGCATCGGCACCGCGTCACTGCGCGCGGCCGCCGAGGTCGTCGTCCCCGCGCAGACCGACGGCCACGCGCCCGGCCTGCAACGGATCCAGGACCTCGGCATCGGCGCGGTGACGTTCCCCGCGTCGGGCAACGCGGAGGACCTCGCGTTGCTGCTCGCCGAAGCACACGGGGCGTCCCTGGTCGTCACGGTGGGACTGCGCGCGACGCTGCGCGAGTTCCTCGACCGCGGGCACTCCGGTTCCAACCCCTCCACGTTCCTCACCCGGTTGAAGCTCGGCAGCAAGCTCGTCGACGGGGAGGCCGTCGCGACCCTGCACCGCAGCCGGGTCTCGCTGGGCGTGATCGTCCTGCTGGTGACCGCCGCGATCGTCGCCATGGCGGCGGCCCTCGCGGTGTCCGGCGTCGGTCACGTCTACGTCGACATCGTGGTCGACGGCTGGCACTCCGTCGTCAACTGGTTCAAGGGGTTGTTCTCGTGATCACGCTGCGCTACCACATAGTTTCGATCACCGCGGTGTTCCTCGCCCTGGCGGTCGGTGTCGTGCTGGGGTCGACCGCGATCAGCGGGCGGCTGCTCTCCGGGCTGAGCGACGAGAAGAACTCGTTGGCACAGCAGGTGAACGACCTCCAGAACGACCGCAACGCGTTGAACGCCAAGCTGACCGAGGCGGACAAGTTCGCCGCGTCCGTCGGCCCGCTCGCCGTCAAGGACCGGCTCACCGAGCGCACGGTCGTCATCGTGACCACGGCGGACGCGCGTCCGTCCGACCGGGACGCCCTCACCGGGCTGCTGAAGTCCGCGAGCGCCACCGTCACCGGCGAGATCCAGCTGACCGACGCGTTCGCCGACCCGTCGCGCGGCGACCAGCTCCGCGATCTCGTGGCACGGCTGCAGCCCGCCGGCTCGCAGCTGCCCACGGCCGCGGACCCCGGCACCCGCGCCGGTGGCCTGTTCGGGGCGTTGTTGCTGCTCAACTCGTCGAACAACGAGCCGCAGGCCACAGCCGACGAGACGGCGTCCGCCCTGTCCGGGCTGACCAACTCGGGTTTCGTGAAGGCGACCTCGGGCGTGAAGCCGGCGCAGCTCGCGATCGTGCTGACCGGGGGTGCCGCGATCGGTGACTCGGCCGCGGACCGGGCGTCGACCATCGCGCGCTTCGCCACCCAGCTCGACCGGGCCGGCGCGGGTGTCGTGCTGGCCGGTGCGAACGGGTCCGCGAACGGCACGGGGGCGATCGGTGTGGTCCGCGCGGACACCGCCGCGACGTCGATCCTGTCGACGGTCGACAACTCCGACACCCCGGCGGGCCAGGTCGTCGTGGTGATGGCGTTGCGCGAACAGCTGGAGGGCCGCTCCGGCCGGTACGGCGTGGCCGGGAACGCGGAAGCTTCTTCTCCGGGAACCGCCGGCTAGTACTTCCAGGTGCCTGGAAGGGCCGTGTGGAGTCGTTCCAGCGCCTGCGGTGTGCGGGCGCGGGCCCAGAGCCACTCGCCGGCGTCCTCGCGGACGATCAGGTCGTCCGCCACGAACCAGCGGGTGCCCGGACTGCCCAGCGGCAGCAGTGCGAAGTGGTCTTCGAGCAGGGAGATGTCCACCGCGGACATCTCCCTGTCTGCTGTGACGGCCTCGTCGCGGAACAGGGCCTCGGACAGCACCAGCTCCACGCAGGCGGCGGAGAAGTGCGGGAGCCAGGGTTCCCAGCCGCGTTCCGCCTCGTGCACGACCGCGGGGTCCGGGGCGTCGAGTGCCGCTCCCCACGAGGTGCCGGTGTGGATCTCCCGGCGGAAGACGACGACCTGGCCGTCGCGCCGGAGCTCGCTCGGGGTGAGCAGCCAGTCCTGGTTGCTCGTGAGGTCGGGGCGTTTGCCGAACAACGCGTAGGCGTCGCGCATCGCGCCGGGCAGCCGCACACCGAGGCGGTGTTCCGCGGCGTCCAGGTCGGCCTGGTTCCAGCCGTCCCTGGCCTCGATCGGCTCGGCCCACGCGGCCGCGAACCCCTCTATGAAACGCCACGCCGCCGAGCGGTCGCGCATGGCTCGTGTCGCGCTCCCTGCCACGTCGAAGGTCACGTGACAACTTTTCCTGATGTCGGCCTGTGCCGGGGGAAGTTCAGAAAACCCCTCACTGCGCCGATCGGGTGATGTGATCTGCCGGGTCGTGGTGCGCTGAGTGACCGGCGGCGTGTTAGCGTTATGGCCCGTGGATAGGGGGATCTACCCCCACGATTTTCACGGGAGCCCCGTTGGTGCAGCAGGCACGTACGACCAAGCACGTCTTCGTCACGGGAGGCGTCGCGTCCTCCCTGGGCAAGGGGCTCACGGCCTCCAGCCTCGGTCAGTTGCTCACCTCGCGCGGCCTGCGGGTGACGATGCAGAAGCTCGACCCGTACCTGAACGTGGACCCCGGCACGATGAACCCGTTCCAGCACGGCGAGGTCTTCGTGACCGACGACGGCGCGGAGACGGACCTCGACATCGGCCACTACGAGCGGTTCCTCGCGCGGGACCTGAGCGGCGAAGCCAACGTCACCACCGGCCAGGTGTACTCCGAGGTGATCGCCAAGGAGCGGCGCGGTGAGTACCTGGGCGACACGGTCCAGGTGATCCCGCACATCACCGACGAGATCAAGCGCCGCATCCGGGCGATGGCCGAGCCGGACGCCGACGGCGTCACGCCGGACGTCGTCATCACCGAGGTCGGCGGCACGGTCGGCGACATCGAGTCGCTGCCGTTCCTGGAGGCGGCCCGCCAGGTCCGCCACGACGTCGGCCGCGACAACGTCTTCTTCCTGCACGTCTCGCTGGTGCCCTACCTGGCGCCGAGCGGCGAGCTGAAGACCAAGCCCACCCAGCACTCCGTCGCGGCGCTGCGCAACATCGGCATCCAGCCCGACGCGATCGTGTGCCGCGCGGACCGGGAGATCCCGGACTCGCTCAAGCGCAAGATCGGCCTGATGTGCGACGTCGACACGGACGCCGTGGTCGCGGCCGTCGACGCGCCGTCGATCTACGACATCCCGAAGGTGCTGCACGCCGAGGGCCTCGACGCCTACGTCGTGCGCCGCCTCGACCTGCCGTTCCGCGACGTCGACTGGACGGTGTGGGGCGACCTGCTGGAGCGGGTGCACAACCCGTCCGAGACGGTGAAGATCGCGCTCGTCGGCAAGTACGTCGATCTGCCCGACGCGTACCTCTCGGTCACCGAGGCGCTGCGTGCGGGCGGTTTCGCGCACCACGCCAAGGTCGAGATCAAGTGGGTGCCGTCGGACGAGTGCCAGACGCCCGAGGGCGCCGCACGTGCGTTGTCCGGCATGGACGCCGTGCTGATCCCCGGCGGGTTCGGCGTGCGCGGCATCGAGGGCAAGGTCGGCGCGCTGAAGTACACGCGCACGCGCGGTGTGCCGACGCTGGGCCTGTGCCTCGGCCTGCAGTGCATGGTCATCGAGGCCGCGCGGAACCTCGCGGGCATCGAGGACGCGAACTCCAGCGAGTTCGAGGAGGGCGGCACGCCGGTCATCTCCACGATGGCCGACCAGCAGGACGTCGTCTCGGGTCAGCGCGACATGGGCGGCACGATGCGCCTGGGCGCGTACATCGCCAAGCTCACGCCGGGGTCGGTCGTCGCGCAGGCGTACGGCGCGACCGAGGTGTCCGAGCGGCACCGCCACCGCTACGAGGTCAACAACGCGTACCGGGGCAAGCTCTCCGAGGCCGGCCTGGTGTTCTCCGGTGTCTCGCCGGACGGCCGCCTGGTCGAGTTCGTCGAGCTGCCGTCGGACGTGCACCCGTTCTACGCCGCCACGCAGGCACACCCGGAACTCAAGTCGCGTCCCACGAAGCCGCACCCGCTGTTCGCGGCGTTCGTGAAGGCCGCGATCGACTACCGCGTGGCCGACCGGCTGCCCCTCAAGGCCGGAGCGGGCAAGTGACCCGCCACGACTTCCGCACGGTCTCCAGCGAGGACGTGCACGTCGGACGGGTCGTCGCGCTGCGGATCGACGAGGTCGAGATGCCCGGTGGCGGCACGGCCAAGCGCGAGATCGTCGAGCACATGGGCGCCGTCGCGGTCGTGGCCGTGGACTCCTCGGACCAGGTCGTGCTGATCCACCAGTACCGGCACGCGCTGGGCAGGCACCTCTGGGAGCTGCCGGCCGGGCTGCTCGACCACGACGGCGAGGAGCCCGTCATCGGTGCCCGCCGGGAGCTGGCCGAGGAGGTCGGGCTCGACGCGGCGCGCTGGGACACGCTGGTCGACGTCGCCGCGTCCCCCGGCTTCACCGACGAGGTCGTGCGCGTGTACCTGGCGCGCGAACTGTCCGAAGTGGACCGTGAGGTGCAGGGCGAGGAGGAGGCGGACCTGGAGATCCACCGCTTCCCGCTCGCCGAGGCCGTGCGGATGGTGCTGGCGGGGGAGATCGTGAACGCCTCGACCTCGGCCGGGCTGCTGGCGGCGCGTGAGGTGCTGGAGGGGCGGGCCGAGGCTCGCCCGGCCGACGCGCCTTTCCGCGACAGGCCGACCCGGTTCGCCGCGCGCAAGAAGTAGGTTGGACTCATGCAGACGTCGACGGGTGCCTTCGCTCGCTTGAAGGCACCCGTCGGCGTTCTCGCGGCTGCGGCGGCAGGGGCCGCGTTGCTGCTGTTCGTCGATCCGAACCAGCCGGGCAACCTGCTGCCGAAGTGCCCGTTCCACTGGCTGACGGGGTTGAACTGCCCTGCCTGCGGTGTCACGCGCATGACGCATGCGTTGCTGCACGGCGATGTCGTCGGCGCGTTCCACTTCAACGCCGCGTTGCTCGTCCTGGGGCTGCCGCTGGCCGTGTGGCTGTTCGCGCGGTGGACGCGCGGCAAGTGGACCGGCGAACGGCGATCCGTGCCGAAATCGGTCGGTTTCGCCGTTCTCGTCGTGGGCGCGGTGTGGGGCGTGGGGCGGAATCTCGCGGGGATCTAGTCCCTGAGCCTGCGGCCCTCGGAGTCCGTGCCGCCCTGCACGAGGATGATGATCGCGTCGACCAGCGACCAGATGCCGCAGCCACCGCAGGTCAGCAGCTGTGCGACGGCGATGCCGGTGTGCCCGGTGTAGAAGCGGCCGATGCCCAGGTTGCCCAGGAACAGTTGCAGCAGGCCCGCGACGATCTTCGACTTGTCCGACAGCGGCAGGCCCGTGTACGGGTCGATCCCGTACCCCGGCGCGTACCCCGGGCCCATCATGCCGGGCGGGGGCTGCGGGACCCCGTACTGCGGCTGCGGGCCGGTGGGCGGCGGGTAGTACGGCTGGGTGGGCGGCGGCACGTAACCGGGCGGCGCCTGGGGCGTGGCGAACGGCACCGACGGCGGCGCGAGGAACGGCGGGTGGGGCTGCGGCAGGTCGCGGAACAGTTCCGCGAGCTCGAAGTAGCTCTGCGCGCCGGACGCGCGGTTCACACGTTCCTGGTACTCGCCGATGTCGAGCCGCGCCATCGCGAAGTGGTCGTTGAGAGCGGTGATCGCTTCTTCGCGCTGCTGGTTGCCGATGCGCTGCTGTTCTGGCCCGAATGCGTCTGACACGGCACGCACGGTATCCGATGCAGCAGATCGATATCGGGAATACGCTGCGACGATGCTGGTCGGTGTCCCAAAGGAGATCAAGAACCACGAGTACCGCGTCGCCATCACCCCCGCTGGAGTGGTCGAACTGGTGCGCCGCGGGCATTCCGTCGTCATCGAGCGGGACGCCGGTGCGGGCTCGTCGTTCCCCGACCACGAGTACGAGGCGGCGGGGGCACGGATCGCCGGTTCCGCCGACGAGGTCTGGGGCGCGGCGGACCTCGTGCTGAAGGTCAAGGAGCCGATCGAGGCCGAGTACCACCGGATGCGCCGCGAGCAGGTGCTGTTCACCTACCTGCACCTGGCGGCGTCCCCGTCGTGCACCGCGGCCGTCGCCGCGTCCGGGATCACCGCCATCGCCTACGAGACCGTGCAACTCGCGGACGGGTCGTTGCCGTTGCTGGCCCCGATGAGCGAGATCGCCGGGCGGATGGCCGCCCAGGTCGGCGCGCACTGTCTGGAACGCGCGCAGGGCGGGCGCGGGGTGTTGCTGGGCGGTGCGCCCGGAGTCGCCGCGGGCAAGGTCGCGGTGATCGGCGCGGGGGTGGCGGGGATGAACGCGGCGACGATGGCCGTCGGCATGCAGGCCGAGGTGGTCGTGCTCGACACCAACGTCAACCGGTTGCGGCAGATCGACTTCACCTACCGGGGGCACCTGCAGACCATCGCGTCGAACGCCTACGAGGTCGAGAAGGCCTGCCGGTGGGCGGATCTGGTCGTCGGCGCCGTGCTGGTGCCCGGCGCGAAGGCGCCGAAACTCGTCAGCAACGACCTGGTGTCAAGGATGCGGCCGGGCAGCGTGCTCGTGGACATCGCGGTCGACCAGGGCGGCTGTTTCGAGGACACGAGGCCGACCACGCACGACGCGCCGACGTACCGCGTGCACGACTCCGTGTTCTACTGCGTCGCGAACATGCCCGGTGCCGTGCCGAACACGTCGACGTACGCGCTCACGAACGTGACGCTGCCGTACGTCATCGCGTTGGCGGACAAGGGTTTCGAGCGTGCCGTCGCCGACGACCCCGCTTTGGCGAAGGGCGTCAACGCAACGGCCGGAGAGATCGTCCTGGAAGGGCTGGCGTGATTTCTGAGTTGGTGGCGACCTATCTCGACCACCTCGCCGTGGAACGCGGCACCGCCCGCAACACGCTCGACTCGTACACCCGCGACCTGCGCCGCTACACCGAACACCTGGAATCGCTTGGTGTCACGGACTTGGGTGCCGTGACAGAACTCCAGGTGAGTGAGTTCCTGGCCGTGCTGCGCGAAAGCGGGCTCGCTGCGTCGTCTGCCGCACGGACGTTGGTCGCCGTGCGCGGGTTGCACCGCTTCGCGCACCGTGAAGGCGTTGTCCCGCATGACGCCGCACGGGCGGTGCATCCGCCGTCACCGCCGAAGAGGCTGCCGAAAGCATTGCCGATCAATGATGTTCTGACACTGCTCGACACCGTGGGAAACCTCAGGGACAAAGCCCTCCTGGAGTTGTTGTACTCGACGGGAGCCCGGATCTCCGAGGTGGTGGGGCTCGACGTGGACGACATCGACGCGACCGAGCGCACCGTGCTGCTCGACGGGAAGGGGGGCAAGCAGAGACTGGTTCCGGTCGGGCGGCCGGCGTTGGCCGCGGTGGACGCGTACCTGGTCCGGGCGCGCCCCGCGTTGGCGGCGAAAGGGCGTGGCACGCCCGCGCTGTTCCTGAACGCACGCGGCGGAAGGCTGTCGCGGCAGAGCGCGTGGACGGTGCTGAAGACCGCCGCGGAACAGGCCGGCATCACCGCTGTGGTGTCCCCGCACACGTTGCGGCATTCGTTCGCCACCCATCTGCTCGAAGGGGGTGCTGACGTTCGGGTGGTGCAGGAACTCCTCGGGCACGCATCCGTTACGACCACTCAGGTGTACACACTGGTAACCGTTACGACTTTGAGGGAGGTCTACACAACTGCCCACCCTCGAGCCACTGGAACATGAGGCTTCCACGGGTACGGTGGACAGGTGCCGAACTTGGACGAGCCGTCCCCACAGGCCATCGATCTAGCCGCCGTGCTGCACGCGCTGAGTGACCCGACAAGGCTCGCGGTCGTGCGCCAGATCCAGTCGAGCGGCGAGCGGCTGTGCGGGGCCTTCGAGGTTGACGTCGCGAAGTCGACCCTCTCCCAGCACCTGCGCGTGTTGCGCGAAGCGGGCATCACACGGACACGATGCCGCGGCAACCAGCGCTGGGTCTCACTGCGCCGCGATGACCTGGACCTTCTCTTCCCGGGCCTCCTCGACGTGGTGCTGTCCGCCGCGGACAGGCGAACACGAACGGATGTCACCGTCTAACTCAGTCTTGACAAACACCGGCGAGGCGCGTTGCCGCTCGCACGGGTGCGGCCTAGGCTGCGCCCCGAGAGACGACTACGACCAGTGAGGGAACGCCAGCCATGTCGACACCGGAGCACGCTTTCGCGCCCCGTGCCGATCTGAACCTGGCCCCGCACGCCGCGCCGGTCGACGACGTCGCCCACGAGCAGCGGGACGGCATCGGCCCGACCGGCAGACCTCGTCGGCACATCCCCGATCCGCCGGCCCTGCTGCGCCACGGCCCGGCGAAGATCCTGGCTGTCTGCAACCAGAAGGGCGGCGTCGGCAAGACGACGACGACCATCAACCTGGGCGCTGCGCTGGCCGAGTACGGCCGCCGGGTGCTGCTCGTCGACTTCGACCCCCAGGGCGCGCTCTCGGTGGGCCTCGGCGTGCACCCGCACCAGCTGGAAACCACGATCTACAACGTCATCATGGAGAACGACACCGCCGTTCCCGACGTCATCCGCAAGACCATGATCGACGACATGGACCTGCTGCCGAGCAACATCGACCTGTCGGCGGCCGAGATCCAGCTCGTGTCGGAGGTGGGCCGCGAGCACACGCTCGTGCGCACCCTTCGCCCCGTGATCGACCACTACGACTACGTGCTGGTCGACTGCCAGCCCTCGCTCGGCCTGCTCACGGTGAACGCCCTCGCGGCCGCGGACGGTGTGCTGATCCCGCTGGAGTGCGAGTTCTTCTCGCTGCGCGGGGTGGCGCTGCTCATCGACACCATCGAGAAGGTCAAGGAACGCTTGAACCCCAAGCTCGACATCACCGGCATCCTCGCGACGATGTACGACCCGCGCACGTTGCACTCGCGCGAGGTCATGGCCCGCGTCGTGGAGGCGTTCGGCGAGATCGTGTTCGACGCGGTCATCAACCGCACTGTGCGCTTCCCGGAGACCACGGTCGCCGGTGAGCCGATCACGCGCTGGGCGCCGCGGTCGTCCGGTGCCAACGCCTACCGCGCGCTGGCCCGCGAGGTGATCGCCCGGTGAATCGTCGCCCGTCACTGCCCGGGGCGGCGGAGCTCTTCCGGCTGACCGCCGCCGCGCCGACGCCGGAGGTCTCGTCCTCCGAAGAGGCTCCGCAGCAGCGCCGTGGCTCCGGCCGCACCAAGCACACCACGAAGATCACGGTCTACGTGTCCGACGAGGAACTGATGGCGCTGGAGCAGGCGCGGCTCGCGTTGCGCGGGTCCCACGGCCTGGGCGTCGACCGCGGCCGGGTGGTGCGCGAGGCGATCGCCATCGTGCTGGACGACCTCGAGGCACTCGGTGACGCGTCGTTGCTGGTACGCAGGTTGCGCGAGCAGTGACCGAGGAAACCCCTGCGGAGACCCCGGTCGACGACGGCAAGTTCAAGGTCCGGCTCACGAACTTCGAGGGTCCGTTCGACCTGCTGCTGCAGCTGATCTCCCAGCACACGCTCGACGTCACCGAGGTGGCGCTGCACCGGGTCACCGACGACTTCATCGCGCACCTGCGCGGCATGGGCGAGAAGTGGGACCTCGACGAGACCACCGAGTTCCTGGTCATCGCCGCCACGCTGCTGGACCTGAAGGCCGCCCGCCTGCTGCCCACCGGTGACGTCGAGGACGAGGACGACCTCGCGTTGCTGGAGGCGCGCGACCTCCTGTTCGCCCGCCTGCTGCAGTACCGCGCCTACAAGCAGGTCGCGGCCCTGTTCGCGGAGCTGGAGCAGGGCGCGTACCGCCGCTACCCGCGCTCGGTGTCGCTGGAACCGCGCTTCGAGGGCCTGCTGCCCGAGGTGATGCTGGGCGTCACGCCGGACAAGTTCGCCCTGATCGCGGCCGCCGCCTTCCGCCCGAAGCAGAAGCGCACGCTCTCGGTCGACCACATCCACCAGCACCGCGTGTCGATCCGCGAGACCGCCGACGTGCTGCGCGCGTTCCTGATCGACAAGGGCACGGCGTCGTTCTCGGAGATCGTCGCCGACTGCACCGAGACCATGGAGGTCGTGGCGCGGTTCCTGGCGCTGCTGGAGCTGTACCGCGAGAAGTCGCTGGCCTTCGAGCAGGAGGACCCGCTCGGTCCGCTGCAGGTGACGTGGGTCGGCGGGACGTTGGACGACGCGCAGGCGCAGGTGCACGTCGGCCACGAGGATGAGGACTACGGATGAGCGAGCCACTGGTCGGGCCGGACGCGGCGGAGATCGAGAAGCCGGGACCGGCGTTCGACGGGGGCGAGGGCGCGGAGTCCGGGGTCGCCACCGACGAGCCCGCTGACGCCGCCCTGTCCGACGCGGCCCCCGCGCCCGTCGTGCTCGACGGTGCCGCCATCGCCGCGGCGCTCGGGCCCCAGGCCCCGAAGCGCGAACGCAAGGCCGCGAAGCCCGAACCCGAGTCGGACGCCGCCCTCGACGACGCCGCGCCCGCCCCGGTCGTGCTCGACGAGCCCGAGGTTCCCGAGACCTCCGAAGCCGACATCGAGGACGCCGCAGCCCTCGAGGCCCAGCTCCTCGCCGCGGCCCCCGACGAGGCCATCGAGGACAGCGGCCTGCCGGACCTCACCGACGACGCGACGTTCGAGGCCGCGCTCGAGTCCGTGCTGCTCGTGGTCGACAGCCCCATCGGCGAGGACGCCCTCAGCAGTGCGCTGGAGCAGCCGGTTAAGCGAATCAAGCAGGCACTCCGTAGACTCTCCACCCGGTACACCGAGTCCGGCAGCGGCATCGACCTGCGCAGGGCGGGGGACGGCTGGCGGTTCTACACGCGAGACCGGTTCGCACCGTTCGTGGAGAAGCTGCTGCTCG
Source organism: Streptomyces sp. ID05-26A (assembly GCF_033794685.1). Lineage (NCBI taxonomy): Bacteria > Bacillati > Actinomycetota > Actinomycetes > Kitasatosporales > Streptomycetaceae > Streptomyces > Streptomyces sp. ID05-26A. The sequence continues at coordinate 444,953 of NZ_JARAYZ010000006.1, read as the reverse complement.
ACGGCCAGCGCGCGAAACTCACCCGCGCGGCCCTGGAGACGCTCGCGGTGATCGCCTACCGGCAGCCCGTGACGAGGGCGCGGATCGCGGCGGTTCGCGGCGTCAACGTCGACGGTGTGATCCGGACCCTGGTCGCCAGAGGGCTCATCGAAGAGACGGGCACCGACAGCGACACGGGTGGGATCCTGTACCGCACGACCGAACTGTTCCTGGAGCGGTTGGGGCTGTCCTCGCTGAGCGACCTGCCGCCAATCGCCCCGCTGCTGCCCGAAGTGGATGCGATCGACGATGTCTGAGAACGAGGGCGTGCGCCTGCAGAAGGTGCTCGCGCAAGCGGGGATCGCCTCGCGCCGCGCTTCCGAAGAGCTGATCGAGCAGGGCCGGGTGCAGGTCGACGGCAAGGTCGTGAAGGAGCAGGGGCGGCGGATCGACCCCGAGACCGCTGTCGTGCACGTCGACGGGCTGCGGGTGCAGATCCGCGAGGACGTCGTCACGATCGCGCTCAACAAGCCGTACGGGATGCTCTCCACGATGGAGGACGACCTGGGCCGGCCGTGCGTGGGCGACCTGGTGCGCAACCGCAAGGAACGGCTGTTCCACGTCGGTCGCCTCGACGCGGAGACCGAGGGGCTGCTGCTGCTCACGAACGACGGCGAGCTCGCGCACCGGTTGATGCACCCGAGCTACAACGTCAAGAAGACCTACCTCGCCGAGGTCCCCGGCCCGGTCGAGAAGGGTCTCAACAGGAAGCTCAAGGCGGGCATCGAGCTGGAGGACGGGCCGGTCAAGGTCGACTCCTTCAAGGTCATCAGCGTCGTGCCCGGCAAGGCGCTGGTCGAGATCAAGCTGCACGAGGGCCGCAAGCACATCGTGCGCCGTCTGATGGAGACCGCCGGCTACCCGGTGCAGTCGCTGGTCCGCGTCGCGGTCGGCGAGGTGCTGCTCGGCAACCAGCGTCCCGGTGCGATGCGGGTGCTGAACCGGCAGGAGGTCGGCGGGCTGTACAAGCTCGTCGGTCTCTGAGCAGAATCTGAACTCCGCTCGTCCCTCCAGCCCCCGACGGCCGGAGGGACGACCTGCGGTGAACCCCCGTTCACCTTGCGACGAGAACGCTACGGCGACGACGTTGTAAGGGGTCGGAAGTGCGCAGTGAACAACAGGGTGTGGACAATCGATCTCAGGGGGAGATCGACATGCCACGCACCGAACGCCCGCTGGAGAGCGCGGACACCGAACTCGGCCGGTTCGCGGCCGATCTGAGGAAGCTCCGCGACCAGGCGGGTGGACCGTCCTACCGCGCGCTCGCTTCACGCGCGCATTACTCGGCGGCGACGCTGTCCGACGCCGCCGGGGGCAGGAAGCTCCCGAGCCTCGCGGTCGCGCTGGCCTACGTCAAAGCCTGTGGCGGCGACGAGCAGGAGTGGGAACGGCGCTGGCGCGACATCGCCGCTCCGCCCGCTCCCACGGGGGAAGCGCCGTACGTGGGTCTCCAGGCGTTCCAGAAGGAAGACGCCGACCGGTTCCACGGCCGCGAGAAGCTCACCGCGAAGCTTGTCGAACTCACCCGCACCCGCCCGTTCGTCGGTGTGTTCGGCGCCAGTGGCTCGGGCAAGTCGTCACTGCTGCGCGCCGGTCTGCTGCCGAGGCTGAAGCAGGCGCTGGTCTTCACGCCCGGCGTCCAGCCGCTCGACGAGTGCGCCGTCCGCCTCGCCCAGCTCACCGGGCACTCCGCGGTGGTCCTGCGCAGCGAGCTCACCGACCCCGGGGCACTCGGGCTGCTGATCCGGCAGCACGACGAGGAGCTCGTCCTGGTCGTGGACCAGTTCGAGGAGGTCTTCACGCTCGCGAGCCCCGAGCAACGTGACTGGTTCGTCCAGGCCCTGATGAGCGCACCGCACGTGGTCATCGGCGTCCGCGCCGACTTCTACGGCCACGTCGGCCGCCATCCGGAACTGGTCGAGGCGCTCGAAGGCGCCCAGGTCCTCGTCGGGCCGCTGACGACCGAGGAACTGCGCCGGGCCATCGTCGAACCGGCCCAGCACGTCGGCGCCACCGTCGAGTCCGCCCTGGTCACCCGCCTGGTCGCGGACGTCGCGGGCCAGGCGGCCGCGTTGCCGCTCGTGCAGCACGCCCTCGTCGAGACCTGGCACCGCCGACGCGGCATGGCGCTGTCGCTCGTCGGCTACGAGGAGGCGGGCGGCGTCGAGCACGCCATCGCCCGCACCGCCGAGGCGGTGTACTCCCAGCTCGACGAGGAGCAGCGGCGGACCGTCCGCCGCACGTTCCTGCGCCTGATCGCGCTCGGCGAGGGCACCGAGGACACCAAACGGCGCGCGAACCGCGAGGACCTCGACGCCGACGTCCTCGACCGCCTCGCCGGCGCCCGCCTGGTGACGCTCACCGAGCAGCACGCCGAACTCACCCACGAGGCGTTGATCCGCTCCTGGCCGAGGTTGCGCGACTGGATCGCCGAGGACCGCGAGGCGCTGCGCGTGCACCACCAGCTCACCGAGGCCGCGAAGGAGTGGGACGGTGATCCCGACCTCCTGTACCAGGGGGTGCGGCTGGCCCGGGCCGAGGAACTCAGCGCGGACTCGCTGACCGAACCCGAGCACGCGTTCCTCGCCGCGAGCCAGGCGGAGGGCCGCCGCCGCGTGCGCCGGGCCCGCGCGGTCATCAGCGTCCTCTCGGTGCTCGTGCTGCTCCTCGCCGGCACCGTCGTGTTCGCGATGGACAAGGCGGGTGAGGTGTCCAGGCAACGAGATCTCGCTGTGGCGGGGTCAGCTGCCGCCGAGGCCAGGCGGCTCGCGCTGCTGGAGACCGACGGCGGCCAGGCGATCCGGCTGGCCCTCGCCGCCTACAAGGTGGCGCCTGACGACTCGACCCGCGACCACCTGCTGAGCATCGCAGCTTCCACCGGGCGGGACCGGTTCCTGCGCGGGATCGTGCTCTCACCGGTGAAGAAGACGAGCGGTGGCCGGTTCTTCGTTGACTCCGACCGGACGTCGCCCACCACGAGACTGTGGGATCTCCGCGCCCGCCAGGCGATTCCGAGCTTGCGTCTCCCCGGAAGGGTGGGGGCGGTCAGCGACGACGACCGTCGCCTGGTCGCCGTCACCGATGAAGGCGTGGTGCTGATGGGCATCACCGATCCCGCCCAGCCGCGCAAGCTCGCCCTGATCTCCGCGACCCCCGTCGAAGTCACCGCGGACAGCACCCTCACCAGGTTCGCCGGGATCACCTCCAGCCGACCCGGCCTGCCGACGGTCTGGACGTACGACGGTTCCGGCGGGATGCGCGAGACCCCGGTGCCGGGCCGCCAGGGGGTGAGGAGTATGCGTCTCTCGCCGGACGGCAAGATGCTCGCGGTGTCGCGGTTCGGCCCTGGAACGGTGGAGTTCTGGCGGCTCGAAGGAGAAACGGCCAGCCACGTGAGCACGATCAGCGTTCCGGGGGGCGACAGCTACTTCAGTCCGGACAACAGGCTCTTCCTGCTGATCGACACCATCACGGGTGTCGCGCGGGTGTGGGACGTCTCGAACCCCGCGCAGCCGGTCGACTGGGCCGAGTTCTCCGTACCGCCTCGCACGAGCCACTCCGTCGTGTTCACCCCGGACAGCGGTCAGGTGCTGATCGGTACCGACCGGTCCGCGCAGGTGCGGAGTCTCGGCACCCGGCACGAACCCGTCTCGCTCGCCGGGTTCGAGAACTTCCCACAGGTCGTCACGGCTTTCGACTACTGGCCGGAGCAGCGGGAGTTCGTCGCGGTGACCGAGGAGGCGGTCTGGCCGTTGCACACGGACGTCGGGCAGGTCCTGAGGAACCTGTGTCTCGGTGGGGAGCAACTGTCCGACCATGACTGGGCGCGGTACTTCCCGGACATCAAGCGCGTTCCCGTCTGCTGAGCGCGTGAGCCGTGGGTGGCACGTGCGCGGGCCACCCACGGCCACTCCGGCGCCGGTTCGGGGCGCGAGCACCGGGCCTTCCCCGTTGTCATTGCGTCCAGGGCGTGTGTCGACGTTAGGGCGAACGGGTTGTTCACGGTCATGTGTTGGCCGCTGAACAAAGTTCTCTGAACAATGACGGGATGCCGAGACGGGAACGCCCTCTCGACGAGGGCGAGAGCGGTCTCCTGCGGTTCGCGGCCGACCTGCGCCGGCTGCGGGAGCGTGCGGGCAGCCCCACCTACCGCGAACTGAGCCGGCGGGCGCACTACTCGGCGGCGGCGCTGTCGGAGGCGGCCGGTGGGCGGAAGCTGCCGAGCCTCGCGGTGACCAAGGCGTACGCGAAGGCCTGTGACGCCGATCCGGAGGAGTGGGCGCGGCGGTGGCGTGCCGTCGTCGAGTCGGAACCCCATGCGGCGGACGACAGTCCGTACGTCGGGCTCGCGATGTTCCAGCCCGGTGACGCACCGAGGTTCTTCGGACGCGAGCGGTTGACGGCGGAGCTGCTCGGCACGAGGAACCGCTTCACCGGCGTGTTCGGACCGTCCGGTGTGGGCAAGTCCTCGTTGCTGCGGGCCGGTCTGATCGCCCGCACCCGCGAACCGGTGCTGCTGTTCACCCCCGGCGCTAACCCTGTGGAGGAGTGCGCGCTCGCGCTCGCCCGGCTCACCGGCGGCGAGGCGGTCGCGCTCGCCGACGACCTGGCGGATCCGGGCGAACTCCGGCGCAGGCATGGACATCTCGTGGTCGTGGACCAGTTCGAAGAGCTGTTCACGTTGTGCCGGAACGAAGAACTCCGGCAGTGGCTGATCACGGCGCTCCTCGGCTGCTCGAAGGTCGTCATCGGCGTCCGCGCCGACTACTACGGTCACTGCGCGCGCCATCCCGAACTGGTCGAGGCCCTCGAAGGCAGCCAGCTCCTCGTCGGTCCCATGACACCCGACGAACTCCGCCTCGCCATCACCGAACCCGCCGCGGTCGTGGGGGCCAAGGTCGAGAGCGCCCTGCTGGCGAGGCTCATGGCCGACGCCGTCGGGCAGGCGGCCGTGTTGCCGTTGCTGTCGCACGCGCTCGCGCAGACCTGGCAGCACCGGCGCGGCATGACGCTGACCCTCTCCGGCTACGAGGAGGTCGGCGGTCTCGACCACGCCGTCGCCCGCACCGCGCAGGACGTCCTCGACGGGCTGTCCCCGGCCGGGCGGGAGCAGGCGAGACGGATCCTGCTGCGGCTCGTCACCGCCGACGACACCAAACGCCGCGCGCACCAGTCCGAACTCGAGGCCGACGACGAGGTGCTGTTCGCACTGGCCGCGGCGAGGCTCGTGGTGATCGACCGCGACGGTGTCGAACTGGCGCACGAGGCGTTGATCCGCGGCTGGCCCACGTTCCAGGGCTGGGTCGAGGAGGACCGCGCGAACATCAAGGCGCAGCGCGAACTCACGCACGCCACGCAGACCTGGGAGTCGCTCGACCGCGACGCCGGCGCGTTGTGGCGGGGCCGCCGTCTCGCGAACGTTCCCGGCGGACTGTCGCTGAACGCGGCCGAACGCGCTTTCCTCGCGGCGAGCCTGGCCGCGGAGGAAGAGGTCTCCGCGAGTGCCCGAAGACGCACTCGCCGTCAACGCCAGCTGCTCGCCGTCCTGGTGGCACTCGTGGTCGTTGCCGCCAGCTCCACCGTCTTCGCGTTGAGGGCGAGCATCGCCGCCGACGAGCAACGCGCCAACGCCGCCGTGCTGAGCGCCGTGGGGGAGGCCGCCGCACTGCGTTCCACGAACCCCGCCCTGGCCCAGCAGGTCGCGCTCGCCGCCTACCAGCTCGTGCCGTTGCCCCAGGCGCGCAACAGTCTCCGGCAGGAGGACGTGCCGTCCCAGGTGTTGCGCGAAGCCCAGACCGAGGTCACCGCACTCATGGTCAGCCCGACCCAGCAGCAGGTCGCCGCCGGGCACCGCGACGGCACGGTCGTGCTGACGGCGCTGGACGACCTGCCGTCCCCGCGCACCTCCCACGAGGCGACCAGGCACGCCGCCGCCGTCACCGCGCTCGCGATGGACTCGACCGGAGGCCTGATCGCGTCCGTTGCCGAGGACGGCACCGTGCACGTCGTCGACGCCTCTCTCGGCAAACCACGCGAACTGGCCGTGCTTCCCGTGCGCGCGTCCGCGATCGCCTGGCAGGGCAACACTCTCGTCACCACCGGCGGAGACGGCGCCCTGAGCTTCTGGACGGACCTGCGCGGTGAGCGCCCGAGGCTCCTCACCACCGTCCAGCTCGGTCTGGGACCGCTGGCGGGCATGTCGTTCCGCCCGGACGGCCAGGTCCTCGCCGCCGTCACCACCGGCCACGCCGTGCACCTGGCCGACGTCACCGACCCGCGTGACGTCAAGCTCCTGTCACTGACCAGGGAGTTCGCCCGCAGCGCCCAGTTCGCCGCCGCGGGCGAGCTGATGACCGCCGCGGGCACGGCCGTCCACCTCTGGGACACCACCGACCCGCGCGCCCCGGTCCTGCGCGCGGCGATCCGCACCGGCGGTGGTGAGGTCACGTCGGCCTGGCTCGGCGCGGGCCGGGTCGCGATCGCCACCGACGACGGTCTGGTGCGCCTCTGGCGGCTCGGTGACGGCGAACCGGTCGAGCAGGCCCTGCTGCGCGGGCACACCGGACCCGTCACCGCGGTGGGCCTGACACCCCGGGGTGACGACGTCGTCACGGGCGGTGCGGACCGGGCCGTGCGGTTGTGGAACGCCGACCCGCGCGACCCGGCGGTGCGGATCTGCGAGCAGGCCATTCCCCGGATGACCGGCGAGGAGTGGGGGCAGTACTTCGCCGGAATCGAGTTCACCCCGCCGTGCCGCGACTGAAGCCGCAGCTCCTCGCAGGTGAAACGATCACGAAGAGCAGACCGGGGTGGTGGCTGGTTAGCGGGCCGTTAGACGGAGGGCGAACCTCTGGTGGACAATCCCGCCAGGAGGCGGCATGCCAAGAGGGGAACGTCCGCTGGGCCCGGAGGACACCGCACTGCTGCGGTTCGCCGGTGACCTGCGCAGACTGCGTGACCAGGCAGGCAAACCGAGCTATCGCGAGCTGGCCAGGCGCGCGAACTACTCGCCGACCGCGCTGTCCGACGCGGCCGGCGGCCGCAAGCTGCCGTCACTCGCGCTGACGCTCGCGTTCGTGAGGGCCTGCGAGGCCGATCCGGCCTCCTGGACGAAGCGGTGGCGCGAACTCGCCGTCGAACACACCCAGCCGCCGCACCCCGACACGCCGTACCCCGGCGGCGAGCCCTTCACCGAGGACGACGCGAAGCGGTTCTTCGGGCGCGAGTGCCTCGTCGAGCAGGTCGTCGAGGCGGTCAAGGCCAAGCCCCTCACCGTCGTCCTGGGGGCCTCCGGGTCGGGCCGGACGTCGCTGCTGCGAGCAGGTCTGCTGCCCGCGCTGGACGACGCCGTGCTGGTCACACCGGGGCAGGACCCGGTCCAGGACCTGGCAGAGGCCCTCGCGGAGGTCTTCGAGAACACCACCGCGGACCGGCTGGCGCAGGAGTTCCGGGACGACCCCGACCACCTCAGGCTGCGGATCCGCCAGCACCGCCCCGGCCTCGTGCTGCTCGTCGACGACTTCGAGGCGGCGCTGGACGCCGCCGACTTCGTCGCCGCCGTGATCCGCTGCCCCCACGTCGTGCTCTCGGTGCGTGCCGACGGGCGGAAGCGGTGGCGCGAGCTGGGCGTCGAGGGCACCGAGATCACCGTCGAGCCGATGAGCGCGGACCAGTTGCGCCGCGCGATCACCGAACCCGCCGCCAAGATCGGCGCGACCGTCGAGACCGCCGTGATCGCGCGACTCGTCGCCGACGCCGCGAACCAGCACGCGCTGCCCCTGGTGCAGCAGGCGCTGGCCGAGACGTGGCGGCGCAAGCGCGGCATGACGCTCTCGCTCGCGGGCTTCGAGGAGTCCGGCGGCGTCGAACACGTCGTCGCGCGGTCCGCGGAGACCTTCTTCGCCACCCTCGACGAGACCGACGAGCGTGCGGCCCGGCAACTGTTCCTGAGGCTCGTCTCCTTGCAGCGCAACGGGATCGCGCAACGCCACACCCGCCTGCTGGACGTCGACGCCCGCCTGCTCGGCCTGCTCGTGAAGGCCAGGCTGGTGACGCTCACCGAGGACGGCGCCGAACTCGTCCACGACGCCGTGCTGCGCTGGCCGAGGCTCGCCGGCTGGATCGACGAGGACCGCGAGAACCTGCAGACGCACCAGCAGCTCGTCACCGCGATCGAGCTGTGGGAGGCGAGCGACCGCGACCCGCTGGCGCTGTACCGGGGCGTGCGGCTGCGCAAGGCCAAGGAGCTCGGCGAGTTCCTGACGGTCAAGGAACGCCAGTTCGTCACCAGGAGCGTCAAACGCGAGACGCGCCGCTCGACGGCGTTGATCGCGGTCGTGGCCGTGCTGCTCGCGCTGGTGCCCGGCACGGTCGTCTACGCCCTCGCGAACGAACGCAAGATCACCGAGATGAACGCGACCGCGCTCGGCGGCAAGGCGCTGTCGCAGTCCGAGGCGCTGCTGGAGCAGCGGCGTCCGTACGCGGACAAGTACGCGCTGGTCGGCTACGACGTCAGCCCGTCGGCCGAGTCCGAGAAGGTGCTGCGGCTCGCGAGCGCCGTCGCGCGCGGCATCCCGTTCACCGGCACGCCCAAGGACGACGCGGACGTGGTGGTCGCCCCGCGCGGGGAGATGGCGGCGGTGACCGACGAGGACGGCACCGACCGGATGTGGAGCATCGACGAGGACAAGGCGTCACCGGGCAAGAAGTTCGCCGACCGCCATCGGGTCGTGAAGCTCGCCGAACGCCGTGCCGTCACCAGGGACTTCAACGGCCAGGAACACCTGTGGTCCGTCAACGACGCGAACGACATCACCTACCTGACGGCGTTGCCCAGCCGGTTCCGCACGCTCGACCTCAGCCCGGACGGCTCGCGGATCGTCGGCAAGGTCGGCGCCTCGGTCGAGTTCGGGCTCCCGACGCCGGACGAGTCCGAGTACGCGGAGCTCTACGACCTGAGCGACCCGCGCAGTCCCCGCAAGCTCCCGATGCCGGTGGGCAACCCCGGGACCGTCGCGCTGAGCCAGGACGGCCGCGAGCTCGCGACGGGCGTCTGGAACCAGGCCACCGGCACCACGACGATCGAGTTCTGGAGCATCGGCGGCACCGTCGAGCCCGCCGGGCCCCCGATGTCGCAGCACGCCTACGTCCGCGGCATCACCTACAGCGGTGACGGGCGCTGGCTCGCCGTCGAGCACTCCTCGCCGGAGTCGATCGTCGAGGTGTGGCAGCGCGTGCCGAGCGGAACGCCCGTGCTGCGCGCACGGCTCGACACGGCGTTGCGGGCCGGTGCCCGGGTCACGTTCTCCGACGACGGTCGCGTGGCCGTCGTCCGTGACAACGTCTTCGAAGTGCAGCAGCTCTACGCGAACGAACGGCCCGCGGACCGGCTCGTGTACGTCGTCGGGCACGGCAACTCGACGCGGGCGGTCTACCGGCCGCAGAACCGCGACTTCCTCGTGCGCAGCGGGGGCCAGGACCCCGAGCTGCTGCCCTACGACCTCGACACCGGACGCATCATCAAGAGGATGTGTGAAAAAGACGGGGCGAGGCTCACTGACTCCGAATGGGTGAAGAGCTTCGGCGAAGTGGAGCGCAGAGAGGTCTGCTGAACCGACGGCATGTGACGAAACAAGCCGGAGTTGAGCGAGCACGCATTGTGAACTGGAGATCCACTCTCTAGGGTGACCGAGTGCGTGCGTTCACAAGGGGACTCATCGGCATAGCCGGGTTCCTCGCGCTCTGGGAACTGCTAGGGCGCTCACCCCTCATACCTGCACACGCGCTTCCGCCACCGTCCGCAGTGTTCGGTGAGCTCGTGACGCAGTTGACTTCTCCAGAGTTCCTCAGTCATGTCGTGGCAACGGTTTTGGCGGTGTTGATCGCGATCGGCATAGCCATCGCCATCGCGGTGCCGAGTGGACTGGTGCTCGGCAGCGTCCCTGCCGTACGCCACGCCACTCGGGCGGTCATCGAGTTCCTGCGCCCGATCCCTTCTGTGGCACTGATTCCGCTCGCGCTCGTGGTCCTGGGCTTCGGCCCGGAAACGAAGATCACGCTCGCGGTCTACGCGGCACTGTGGCCGATCTTGTTCAACACCATTTACGCGCTCGACGAACTGGACCCGCTGCTCGTTGAGACGTCACGGGTTTTCGGCACCGGACGTGTCGGTGTGCTGTTCCGGGTGGCGTTGCCGAGCGCGTTGCCGTTCGTCCTCACCGGAATCCGGCTCGCGGCGACCACCGCGCTGATCGTGATGGTGAGCGTGGAGCTCATGGCCGGCGCCCAGATCGGGCTCGGCTACTTCATCATGGAGGCCCGCAGCGGGCCTGGCCGGATGGACCAGGTGCTGGTCGGCACCGTGGTCGCGGGCGCGATCGGCGTCCTGCTGAACAACGGTCTCGAGCGCGTCCGCCGGCGTTGGGTGGCCTGGTGAACAAGTTCCTTCAACGGTGGACCGTGTTCGCCGGTCTCATCGTCGTGTGGCAAGTCGCCGGAATGCTGGCCGAAGACCCGTTCTTCCCGCCGCCGTCCGAGATCGTGACGGCGGCCTGGGAGTGGTGGGTCCTCGAGCCGGAGAACATCACCGAGCACATCCTGCCGTCGATCGGCCGGCTGTTGTCGGGCTGGGCGATCGCGGCCGTCATCGGCGTCTCGCTGGGCCTGCTGCTCGGTCGCTCCGACCGGGCGATGGAGTACGCGGGACCGCTGCTGGTGTTCATGCGCTCGATCCCGCCGCCCGCGCTGGTGCCGGTGTTCCTGCTGCTGTTCAGGGGCGGGACCTCGATGCAGCTCGCGACGATCGTCTTCGGCGTGATCTGGCCGGTGCTGCTGAACACCGTGGACGGCGCCCGTTCCGTCGACGTGACCAAAGTGGACACTTCCGCCGTTTTCCGGATCCCGCGCCACCAGTGGATTCTGGGCGTCGTGCTGCCCGCCGCCTCCCCGAAGATCTTCGCGGGGCTGCGGGTGTCGCTCTCCCTCTCCCTGGTGCTGATGGTCATCTCCGAGCTCGTGGGCACGGACAACGGCATCGGCTCGCAGCTCATGGTGGCGCAACGCGAGTTCGACTACACGCGCATGTGGGCCGGCATCGTCCTGTTGGGCGTGCTCGGCTACGGACTCAACACCGTGCTTCTGGCGGTGGAACGCAGAGCTCTGGCTTGGCAACCAAGGAGCAGGGATGAGCAACATGCTTGAGGTGGCCGACCTAGGCCACACCTACGGCGACTACGAGGCCATCGGCGGCCTCACGTTCACCGTGCGCGCCGGAGAGTTGGTGTGTGTGGTCGGACCTTCCGGCTGCGGCAAGTCCACACTGCTGCGCACGATCTCGGGACTCATCGAGCCTTCCCGCGGCGACGTGTCCCTCAAGGGTTCCCACCTCGCGGTGGTGTTCCAGGACTACCAGCGTTCGCTGTTCCCGTGGCTCACGGTGCAGGGCAACGTGGAGTTCCCGCTGCGCTCCCTGCCGCGTGCGGAACGCCGCGCGCGTGCCGCCGAGGCGCTGGAGTGGGTGGGCCTCGGCGCGGCCACCAAGAAGCGGCCGTGGCAGCTTTCCGGTGGCATGCAACAGCGTGTGGCGATCGCGCGCGCTCTGGCGTACCGGCCGGCGCTGCTGTTGATGGACGAGCCGTTCGCGTCCGTCGACGCGCAGACCCGGTTCGAACTGGAGGACCTGTTGCTGCGCGTGCGCCGCGAGCACGACACGACGGTTCTCGTGGTCACGCACGACATCGACGAGTCGGTGTACCTGGGTGACCGCATTCTGGTGCTCTCCGGTTCGCCCGCCAAGCTGGTGGCGGACCTGGAGGTGCCGCTGCCCGCCGAGCGCGACCAGGTGACCACGCGCACCGACGAGGCGTTCGTGGCGCTGCGGTCCAAGGTGGCGCGGTTGCTGAACGTCGGTGGCAAGCAGACGCTCGACATGGAGAAGTGGGCTGCGGCGGAACGGGAATCGCTGAGCGAGGCCGTGTCGTCCTCGTCCTGACAGTCGTTCGAACAGCTGACAGCAACTGAGCCCCGGACCGCAGCGGTCCGGGGCTCAGTTGCGTTCTCAGTGCCTGCGGGAGGGCGTGGGCACTGCGAGGGAAGGACGGGCGCCCGCGCTCGGGGGCAGAGCGTTCAGCGCCCGTTTCCCTGGTCCTGGCACGGCTCAGAAGTGGATGTCCACGTTGCCGTTGCCGATGCCGTCGTGCACCAGGTCGATGTCGCCGATCTTCACGTCGTCGACGACCTGACCGAGGTCGGTGTGCACGTCGCCGACCTGGGCGACGTCCTGCACGACGTTGTCGCTGACGTCCAGGACGTTCTTGACGTCCACGTCGCTGACGACGTTCTTGACCAGCACGTCGGTGTCCACGACGTCCTTGAGGACGACGTCCGTGTCGAGGTCCTTGACCAGCACGTCGGCCACACCCTGCACGTCCGCCACGTCGGTCACGTTCGCGACGTCGGTGACCTTGGTGACGACCTCGTTGGCGTTGACCGCGTCGAGAGTGCCGGTCACGTCACCGATGCCGTCGAAGTCCTTGACCAGCGCGGTGATCGCGGACGGGGAGGCGATGTCGGCGATGCCGCTGACGCCCTCCAGGTTGCCCGTGATGAGCTTGAGGCTGTCGACGGCGGTGATGTCGCCCGCCTCCGCCAGCACCTGGTCGAGCGCGTCGACCTGCACGACGGACGCGCTGTCGAGCACCAGGGGCAGGATCTCGTGGACGTCGACCGGGGAGATGTCACCCAGGCCGGCGGCTTCGAGGGTGCCCTCCGGGTCGAGCTGGAACGCCTCACGGGCGTCCAGGTCGCCGAGCAGGTCGAGGGTGAAGTCGTGCAGCGTCTGCTGGGTGCTCATGCGAACTCAAGCTCCTGATACGGGGAACGGGGGGTGTTGGGCTCAACCGTATGGATGAACGACACCCCCCGGCATCGGGAGTTGGCCCCAGATTGTGACGTGCGGACGCCCCTAGGGGAACAGCGTCACCCGTTAGGGGTACCGGGTTTTCACCCTTCAGGGCTGATCTTTTCCCTCATGGACCGACGTAGTTCTCCGCGAACGTGGCGCGGTAGGCGGGGGACTCCGCCAGGTGCTCCAGCCTCGCCTGGGCCAACCGTCCGAAGAACGGGGAGCTCACGTCGGTGTGGATCATGTTCACCATCCACTGGGAAAATTCCTGTGCCCGCCAGATGCGACGCAGGCAGTCCTCCGAGTAGGTCTTGAGGCCGGTCTCGGATCCGGTGCCGTAGAAGTCGATAAGCGCACGTCCGAACGTTGCGGCGTCGTTCATGGCGAGGTTCATGCCCTTGGCGCCGACCGGAGTGATGATGTGTGCTGCGTCACCCAGCAGGTACAGCCGGCCGTAGGACATCGGTTCGACCACATGGCTGCGCATGTCGAGCACACGCTTCTCGATGATCTTTCCCTCGGTCAAAGTCCATGAAGATTCATGTAGTGCGAAGCGCTTGTGCAGCGCCTCCCAGACCTGTTCGTCGGACCAATCCGAAGGCTTTGTTCCGACCGGTACCTGCAAATAGAACCTGGACACCGTCGCGGAGCGCAACATGTGCCCGGCGAAACCGTCGTCGTGCAGCGCGTAAATGGTGGCTTTAGTCGACGGCGGGGCCTCTGCGAGAATTGTCAGCCACTCGATTCCGTGGTGGTGCGTGAATTCCTTCAGTGCCCCGTCGGGAATGGAGTTCCGGCTCACACCGTGGAATCCGTCACATCCGGCCACGAAGTCGCTCGTGATGGTCTCGCGGGTGCCGTCTTCGCTGGTGAAGGCCACCGAGGGGCTCGACGACGTCAGGTCGTGCAACTCCACGTCGCTGACCTCGAACCGGATGTCACCTCCGCTGTCCAGAAATCCCCCGATGAGGTCCTTGACGACTTCCTGCTGGGGGTAGACGAAGTGTTCGCGGCCCCCGTAGAGGTCGCTGTACGACACCTGGAACGCCTTGCCGCTCACGCGGAATTCACACGTTCCGTGACGGTCTGCTTCCATCAGCAAACGATCTGCCAGACCGAGTGACTCCAACATGGTCACGGAGCGGTGCTCCAGGACTCCCGCGCGTGGCCGTGTTTCCACTTGGGATCGACTAGCTTTTTCGATCACGATGCAGTCGATGCCTGACTGCTGGATCAAGTTTGCCAAGGTCAGACCGGCCGGACCGGCACCGACAACGGTCACGGAGCGCTTCAACTGGGGTTCTCCTAGCCCTAGACCTGCTGTGCTTAGATGCTCACCGCAGGTAGTGGACTGGAACCTGCTCGTGTCGGTCAACTGGGGTCTTTTGGAGCAGCGTCATTACTCTGAGTGGTTGACCGTCGCGATCATTCCCCGCAACGACGACACCGCTCCGACAGGAGAGTGCTCCCGATGACTCGAAGAGTCCGCCGTATGGCCATCCGTGGCATCGCCCTTGCCACGCTGCTCGCCACAGTGGCGAGCTGTGGTGCGCTCGGCGGCAAAGAGCAGGCACCCCCGGCCGATGCGAACAGCAGCGGTCCGGTCGAGAAGGCCAAGATCACGCTGGGGGTCCTCCCGATCCTCGACGTGGCCTCCGTCCACGTGGCGATCAAGAAGGGCTACTTCAAGGCCGAAGGCCTCGAGGTCGACCTGAAGGTCATCCAGGGTGGAGCCGCGGCCATCCCCGGCCTGGTCAGCAAGGACCTGGACTTCACGTTCGGCAACTGGGTCTCGTTCTTCGCCGCCCAAGCGAAGGACACGGCCAAGGCGGTCGACGGCATCAAGCTCATCTCGGACGGCTACCAGGCGAAGCCGGACATGTTCCTGATCTTGGCGGCCGGTGACTCGGCCATCAAGAGTCCTGCCGACCTCGCCGGCAAGACCATCGCGATCAACACGTTCAAGAACATCGCGGAGCTCACCGCGAAGGCCACGCTCGAGGCCGCGAACGTGGATGTGAACTCGGTCAAGTTCAAGGAGATGCCGTTCCCGGACATGCAGGCCGCGGTCGCGAACAAGACCGTTGACGCAGCCTTCATGGTCGAGCCGTTCATCACCCGCGCCCAGCGTGCCGCCGGTCAGATCAAGGTGCTGGACGCCGCGTCCGGCCCGACCGACAACATCCCGATCGCGGGTTACGCCACCACCGGCGCCTTCGCCAAGGAGAACCCCAAGACCGTCGCCGCCTTCCAGCGCGCGATGGCCAAGGGCCAGGCGGACGCCACCGACCGTCCCACGGTCGAGCCGCTGCTCGTCGAGTACGCCAAGGTCGACAAGGAAACCGCAGGTCTTGTCCACTTCGGCGCCTTCCCGACGACGCTCGACGCGACGCGCCTGCAGCGCGTCGTCCAGCTGATGCAGCGGTACCAGATGCTGGACAAGGAGCTCGACGTCAAGCCGATGCTCATCCAGCCCTCCGGTAGTTGACGAACAGCGCGGGTGACTGTGATCAGGCCGTGATCGCGGTCACCCGCGCGATCGTTTCCTCCAGATGAATTATCGCGCGGGGGCCGTTTAGCCGCGCAGGTCTGAGTTGTTGATTCTCGAACCACTGTTTTGTCGTCCGAACGGCGGTATGAGAACAGCGCGTTTTACTCCAAGATCCACCAGGTTTGCAGCTATTAAACGGGCGGGGAGTGTTGACGGTGCGCGGTCGTGAGGACCAGCGAGGCATCGACCGGTTCCGCCTACGCAACTGGCGGTTGCGGAGCAAGCTCGCAGTGGTGTTGCTAGTTCCGGCCCTGAGCACCGCGACTCTCGCGGGCCTGCGGCTGAACACCCAGCTCGACGACGTCGAACTCTTCGACGGCGTCCAGCGCGAGCTCGCCGTGAGCCACCAGGCCGCGAAGGTGGAGAACGCTCTACAGGTCGAACGTGACTGGGCAGTCCAGTGTGTGGCCGCCGGCCGGCAGAACGCGTGCCCCGAGCACGCCGCCCGCAACGGCCTGACCGACACGGAACTGGGCAAGTATCGGGATTCGGGCGCGACGGCCACGGCCTTGAGCGCGCCCCTGCAGGAAGCTTTCACCAAGTCGCTGCAGTCCCTCGACGGACTGGCGAGCTTGCGCATCACCGTGCTGAGCACCAAGTACCCCGACGTCGCGGTGGTCAGCGCGTACAACCAGGTAATCGCGTCGCTCACGCAGGTGCACCGCGCTGCGATCTCGAGCCTCAGCGAGCCGGAGATCGTTCCGCTGGCGACCGCCGCTCAGGCGCTCTACAGCGCGCAGGAGCAACTCGGCCAGCAGAACGCGATCCTGACGTCCACCGCGCTGCGCCGGAACTTCGCTCCCGGCGCGGCGGACGAGCTGCGTGCCGCGCAGTCCCGTCTGGACGCGGCGTTCACGGAGTTCAACGACGTGGCGTCGGCGCAGAACCGGCAGAGGTTCCAGGACATCGTGTCCGGTTCGGCCGTGGACGGTCGCAACCGGCTCGTGAAGCTCGCGCTCGCGCAGGACGCGGCCGGCAAGCCGGTGTCCATCACGGACGCCGAGGTCCTCAAGATCGGTGAGGACACCGCGAAGCTGGTTCGCGAGGTCGCGGTCGACCTGGAGGGTCAGGCGGACGCGACGACCACCCGCCTCGCTTCGGACGCGCGTGGTTCCGCGTGGCGTGACGCGGCGCTGGTCGCGATCTCGCTGCTGATCGCGTTCGGTCTCATGGCGATGGTCGCGCAGTCGATGCTGCGGCCGCTGCGAGTGCTGCGTCGCAGCGCGCTCGACGTGGCCCGCAACCAGCTGCCCGAGGCGATCAAGCGCATTCGTTCGCACCGCGAGCCGGAACGCGCCGCCGAGGAGGCGATCGTCCCGGTGCCGATCAACACGACCGAGGAAGTCGGTCAGGTCGCGCGGGCGTTCGACCTCGTGCAGCGCGAAGCGGTCCGCCTCGCCGTCGAGCAGGTGGCACTGCGCGCGAACGTCAACGACATGTTCATCAACCTGTCGCGGCGTTCACAGGCGTTGGTGGAGCGGCAGATCAGCGTGATCGACCGGCTCGAGCAGGACGAGCAGGACCCGGACCACCTGGCGTCGCTGTTCGAGCTCGACCACCTCGCCACGCAGATGCGGCGCAACAGCGAGAACCTGCTGGTGCTCTCCGGCACGACGGTCAACCGCCGGGTCACCCGCCCGGTCGCGATCGCCGAGGTGCTCGGTGCCGCCGTGTCCGAGGTGGAGAAGTACGCGCGCGTCCAGATCGCGCCGACGCCGGAGCTCATGGTCCAGGGCCGCGTGGTCAACGACCTCGCGCACCTCGTGGCCGAGCTGCTGGACAACGCCACGGCGTTCTCCAAGCCCAGCACCAAGGTCACGGTGCGGACGATAGAGACTCGCCGCGGCGAGGTCGCGATCCGCATCCACGACCGCGGTGTCGGCATGCAGGAGAACGACGTCGTCGAGTTCAACGCGAAGCTCGCCGAGCCGCCGGAGGTCGACGTCTCGGTGGCCCGCGAGATGGGCCTGTACGTGGTCGGTCAGCTCGCGAAGCGCCACGAGATCCGCGTGACGCTCGGGAACAACGACGACATAGAGGGTGGTGTCACCGCACAGGTGATCCTGCCGGTCTCCTTGCTGCACAAGGGAGCCGCGCCCGCTCTGCCGTTGCCCGCCGCACCGGTTCCGTCCACCGCCGAGACCACCAGCACGGGCGAGGCCCTGTCCGGTGTGCCGAAGTGGACGCCCGAGCACCCGGTCGTCGTGCCGTCGCCCGCCACCTCGGACGACAACTCCGGCCGTCACCGCATCGAGCAGACGTCGACCGACGGCCTGTTCACCGCGCGGATCGAGGCCTCGGAGGAGGTCGCCGAGGACGGGTACTCCTACGAGCCGCCCGTCGAACGCCCGGCCGATCCCGCCACGGAGATCTTCCCGGCGATCACCGACGAGCCGTTGATCTCGCACGACGACCTGTCGAGGTGGTTCCAGACCCCCTCGGCGCCCGAACCGTCCCTGAGGGACGTTCCGTCAGCGGAGCCGGAACGTGCCGTCGCCTCGTACGAGGAAGAAGCGGACGACGCGGAGCCCGCCACCGTGAACGGCCTGCCCAAGCGGCAGCGTTCGGCGGACACCGTGAAGATCGAGGCACCGACGGCGGTGCCGCGCGCGGTCGCCGACTACGCCGAGTCCGACTGGGGAGCGTCGGACGAGGGCTGGAAGGCCGCAGGTGCGCTGGAGGACAAGGGCGCTCCCGCGACGACCACGGAGAACGGTCTGCCCAAGCGCGTCCCGAAGGCGCGCCTGGTTCCCGGTTCGCTGCCGAAGCCGTCGTCGCCGGCACCCCAGCTGGCGACCGCAGCCGCCATCCCCGGCCGGTCGGCCGACCGGTTGCGCCAGCGGTTCGCCACGTACCAGAAGGGTGTCCAGATGGGCCGTGAGTCGCTCTTCGACTCCGCCGTCGGAGGCATCCCCGTGATCGCAGAAAGGGAACGCCAGTGACCACCGCGACTGAGGAACTGGACAACTTCAGCTGGCTGGTCGAGGACTTCGTCAGCAGGGTGGCCGGTGTCGCGCACGCGATCGTCGTCTCCGCGGACGGCCTGTTGCTCGCATCGTCGGACCGGCTCCCGCACGACCGCGCCGAGCAGCTCGCCGCCGTCTCGTCCGGTCTGGTCTCGCTGAACCTCGGGGCGGCGCGCTGCTTCGAGGCCGGTGAGGTCAAACAGACCGTCGTCGAGATGGAACGCGGCTATCTTTTCCTGATGTCCATCAGCGACGGGTCCTGCCTCGCCGTGCTCGCCGCACCCAACTGCGACATCGGCCTCATCGGTTACGCGATGACCCGGTTGGTGGAACGGGTCGGTCTCCAGCTGACGCCGGAGATCAGAGCCCAGCTGCACGTCTCCATGCGAGCCTGAGTAGAGAGAAGTTCCCATGAGCAACGGTGCTCCGGGTCGTCCGGGGTCACCTGGGGCGGACCTGAGCGTGATGTCGTCGAAGATCGTCGTCGCGGGCGGGTTCGGTGTCGGCAAGACGACGTTCGTGGGGTCGGTCTCCGAGATCACCCCGCTGACGACCGAGGCCGTGATGACCCAGGCCTCGGTAGGAGTCGACGACCTGTCGATGGTGCCGGACAAGGTGACCACCACGGTGGCCATGGACTTCGGCCGTGTGTCGCTGGACAAGGACCTGATCCTGTACCTGTTCGGCACACCCGGTCAGCACCGGTTCTGGTTCATGTGGGACGACCTGGTCCGCGGCGCCATCGGCGCCGTGGTCATGGTCGACACCCGCAGGATCGACGAGGCGTTCGCGCCCATCGACTTCTTCGAGGACCGGGACCTGCCGTACGTGATCGCGGTGAACTGCTTCGACGGCCTCATGCACCACCGGGCCGAGGAGATCAGGGACGCGCTGACGATCAGCTCCGCCGTGCCGATAATCCCGTGCGACGCGCGGAACCGGCAGTCGACGAAGCAGATCCTGATCGCGTTGGTGGAGCACGCGTTGCGCGCGCCTTCGTTCGCCTAGATTTTCGCTCCCGCGGAAGACGGGGCCGGTGCCACGTGCACCGGCCCTTTTCGCGTTCGGCCTTCCGGTCCATCAGAACCAGTCGCGTGTGAACAGTTATTCGCCCGTCTGGCGGCGGCCTGTTCGTGGTGCTGGACCGCGAGAAATCCAGTGGTAGGGCGTGTTTCCGCTCTCCAAGCGCTCCGTCTCGGCTGGTCGCGGCCAGATCACCTACGAACGCTCTTGATCGTGCCAGCGCCGGTTCACACTTGACTCTTCTTGTGCGCCAACGGCTCGGCGATACAGTCGGGGTGCAATTACCCTGCATTGCGAGGAGATTCCTGTGTCCCTGCGCAAAACAATTGCCGTGGCGGCCAGTGTCGTCGGCCTGTCGGTCGGCCTCATCGGCACCGCGGAAGCCGCGCCCCGCATCGTCACCTACAACTCGAGCAACACCGGCGAGTTCCAGGCGGCGATCGACAAGGGCGCGCAGGTGTGGAACGCCAGCGTGGCGAACGTCCAGTTCCGCAAGGTGACCGGCGCCGCGAACGTGACGGTGAGCGTGGACAACCAGTGGCCCCGGGCCTACGTGACGAGCCTCGGCCGCGGCCGGTGGGTCATGGGTCGTCAGGCGGTCAACGAGGGCCACGACACCGTGCGCATCTCGTCCCACGAGTTCGGCCACCTGCTCGGTCTGCCCGACCGCAGGACCGGTCTGTGCACCGACCTGATGTCCGGCGCGAGCGCCGGCACGTCGTGCAAGAACCCCAACCCGAACGCCAGGGAGAAGGCCGAGGTCGAGGCGAACTTCCGCACGATGGTGACGGTCCAGGCCTCTACGTTCGAGGACGCTGCCTAAGCGGCTGATGAGCGGTTGTGGTCTCCCTGACGGCCACAACCGCTCAGCGCGTCACCACGAGGTCCACGCCGAGCGCTTGGAGTTCGTCCGGGTCGCCCGGCCCGCCGATCACGTGCACGCCGGCCGACCGCAGCAACGGCACCATCAGCGCCAGGCCCTGGCGCGCCAGGCGCTCCGACGGCGGCCGTGCCAGCCGGACACCCCACACCGGAGCGCGGTCCACAGTGGACAGGCCGGCGAACCCGCCGCCGAACTCGTGCAGCAGCACGTGCACGCCCATGTCGTGCAGCACCTCGAGGTTCTCCTCGCCGTCCGGCATCGACCGGACGTCCAGCGCCAGGAACAGCGACGAGGCCGGGAACGAACCGGCCCGCAACGTGGACCGCACGTGCGCCGTCAGGTCCGGGTCCCGCGACTGGTCCCGCGACAGCCGGATCAGCACCGGCTCACCCCGTGAACACGCGTCCTGCAGGACCAGCCGCCCCACCCGCGAGGCCAGCCCGAGGGCGTCCGCGTAGGCGACGACGTCGTCGTGCCGGGTGGTGCCCCAGCGCAGGGACGCCTCCACGAAGGCCATCGAGCCCGAGGTCCACGACACCGGCGCGTACTCCACGGAGATCTCGCCGTTCTCGAAGGCGCCGGGCATCGCGGCGATCCGCGCGAACCGGGTGCGGTCGGCGGCGTCGGCCTCGTGGTCGTAGATGCCCCACTGCCTCTTGCCGCCGGTCTCGGCTCTGCGCAACGTCGAATGCGCGCGCCGCAGCACGGCCGTGGGATCCGCGCCGGGGCCGGAGGTGTGCACGAATCCGATCGACGTCGACACCGCGACGCCCGCGCCCTCCAGGTACACCGGTTCGGACAGTTCCTCGTCGATCAGCGCCGCCAGTGCCGCCACGTCGGGCGAGCCGTGGATCAGCACGACGAACTCGTCACCGCCCACCCTCGCCACCACCGCGTCCGGCAGCGCGACCCGCAACCGGCGGGCCACCTCGACGAGCACCGCGTCGCCCGCCCGGTAGCCGAGGCCGTCGTTGACGATCGTGAGGCTGTCGACGTCGAGGTATCCCAGCGTGTACGGCTCGCCGGTCGCGAGCGCGGACTCCAGCTTGTCGGTGAACGACGCCCGGTTCGGCAGCCCGGTCAGCAGGTCCGTCAGCGACTGGTGGCGCAGCCACTCCTGGAGCATGCGCTGCTCGGTGACGTCCTCGATCAGCGCGACGTGGAACTTCGGCAGCCCGTCCGAGCCGCGCAGCACGGACAGCACGACGTTCGCCCACACCGTGTCCCCGTTGCCGCGCACCAGTTCCCACTCGCGCCGGTCGGTGTCCACAGAGGACGCGGCCATCCGGTGGCAGGCCGCGGCCAGTGCGGCCGCGTCCGGCTCGGTGAAGAGCTCCTTCGGCATCTCCTCGTGGCCGAGGATGGCGGCCAGCGCCTCGTTCGCCTCGACGACCGTGCCGTGCAGGTCGAAGATCGCGATGCCCACCGCCGTCGTCGCGAAGACCTGGGCGAACCGGGCCTCGCTGTCGTGCAGGTCGCGCTGAGCGTCCTCGACCGCCTTCAGCAGCGAGTTCTTGACCTTCTCCTGCTCGGCGAACAACTGGTCGCGCGTCGCCCGCACGTACCCGGACGCCAGCGCGCCGAGCACCTCGGGCGAGAACTCCGGTCCGAGCACCTCCAGCGTGCGCCGCAACGAGTCGGGGCCGGTGAAACGCTTGCGCACCAACCATTCGCCGATGGCCACCGCCGCCTGCCCAGCACGCAGCCGGGCGGCGTGCTCCTCGAGGTGCTGCGTCAGCTTCCGCCGGGACATCGGCGAGTACGCGCTCTCGATCAGAACAGCCGCCCAGCGCTGTGCGAGGGGCGAGGGGGACATCAGGGCTTACGACCCACCGCGGCGTAGAGGTTCGCCTTCGACGGTTCGGTGCCGACGTCCTCGGGGGTCTCCGGCCGCCATTCCGGCGTGAACACGATGCCGGGCTCCACGATCTCCGTGCCCGCCAGCATGTCCGCGACCTGGGCCTTGGTACGCGGGGTGATCGGCTCCGCGGTCTTCGCGAAGATCTCCTTACCCGCGGCCATGGCCGCCGGCATGCTGTCCGCGGTGAAGTGCGACAGCGCCAGGTACGAGCCGGACGAGAGGGCTTCGACGTAGCGGGACAACACGCCCCACGGGTCGTCCGAGTCCGGGATGAACTGCAGGACGCCGACGACCAGAAGTCCGACCGGCTGGGAGAAGTCGAGGTGCTTCGCGGCCTGCGCCACGACCTTCTCCGGCTCGCGCAGGTCGGCCAGCAGCGCCGTCACGTTCGCCTCGCCGGCCAGCATCAGCTCGGCGTGCGTGATCGCGACGGGTTCGAAGTCGACGTACACGACCTTCGACTCGCGGTCGACCTCGTGCGCCACCTCGTGGACGTTGCCGACGGTCGGGATGCCCGACCCGAGGTCGAGGAACTGCCGGATGCCGAGGCCGGCGAGTTCCAGCACGGCGCGGCGCAGGTAGGCGCGGTTGAGCCGCGCCATGCCCCGCACCGGGAGAACCTTGATCAGCGCTTCCGCCGTCGCCCGGTCCGCTTCGAAGTTGTGCCCACCGCCGAGCAGGTAGTCGTAGATCCGGGCGGAACTCGGGACGTCGACGTTGACACCTTCCGGAACCCAGCTGACTCGATCGACCACAGCACACACCTCTCGCGATGCGAATTCTGAGCGCCGACAACCCTACTGGCCGAGGTTGTACGCCGAACGAGGGAATTGCTGTGTCACGCGAATGAGAGTCAGAGGATGAACCAATCGGTGCAACCACTTGCGAACCGGAACTTCACCGGTCCTCGTGGCGCCACCCCCATCACGAACATCCCCAGTTCGTCGATCGCCGCGGTCTCGTGGTCGCCGTTCGGCGTCACCAGGGTGACCGAGCCGGACGCCGGCATCAGCTGACCGGTGACCCCCGCCGCCGACACCTCGACCTGCAACATCACGCCCTCGGCGTCGAACACCAGCTGCCGTGCCGTCGCCGTCGACCGCGCACGGGAGAACAGCGTGTCGTCCAGCACGGAGTCGTACGACGTGATGAGCAGCAGCTCCTCGTCGATGGTCCGCCAGGTGAACGCGGCCTTCGCGGCTTCCACGAACTCCGGCGGAACGTCGTCCTGAGGTGTGCTCAACGCGTCACGCAAGGCGTCGAGCAGGTCTTCGTCACTGTCCCAGTCGTGCCGCACCCAGCACACCTCCTCTCTTGACCGGTGATCCCAGAAAAGCCGAGAGCGCAGAGGTCTTCCGCAACTTCTCGAGGCAACGAATCCGTGTCGGGCCGATGCTGCCGACCGGCATCGCGAGCTCTTCGCTCACGACCTGGTAGCTCGGCGGCGGGTCCGTCATCAGCTTCTGCAGCAACCGCTTGCACTGGTCCGTGAGCTCGGCGAACCCGTCGCGCAACGCCTGCCGCCGCTCCACCGCCAGCAGGTCCGCCTCCACGTCCGCGTCCACCTGCTCCGACTCCAGCGCGTCGGACTCGGACAGCGGGTCGTAGAGGTGCGTCCGCTGCTGCACGCGCAGCACGCGGAGACACTCGTTGCGGGTGGTCGTCATGATCCAGCCCGGCAACGCCTCCGGCTCGCGCAGTCGTCCGATCTGCTCCACGAGCCGAAGCCACAGCGTCTGGTTCACGTCGGCCGCATCCGAAGGGCGCAGCCGGTGCTTGTAGATCACCGACACCACCAGCGGCGTGTAACGGTCCACGATCTCGTTCCACGCCGACTGATCGCCCTCGGCCGCCGCGCTCACGAGCGCGGCGATCGGGGATGCAGAGGTCACGTCGACTCCTTGCGGTCACAACTGGCGGAGGCCGAGGTTGCCTCGCAGATACAACTATTTGACGAAAATTCCGTAGCCGGGGTGGAACTCGGTGCCCGTCAGCAGCTTGTCACGCGCCTGACGTGCGTCGATGCCCTCCGAGACCATCGTCGCGGCGATCCGCCCGGTGACCAGGGGAGCCGCGAACGACGTGCCGTACCAGTACGCCCACAGCGCGAACGGCGTAGCCGCCGCCTCGCCGGGCAGGTGCCACTCGCCCTTGAGGTAGGTCGAGGCGCGGTTGCCGATCGCGCAGGCGTCGACCCAGTGGCCGAAGTTCGAGTAGAAGGCGGGGCCGATCGAGCCGTCCCGTTCCTGCTGGGCGGCGGCGACGGCGGTGACCCCGCACAGCGCTGCCGGCCAGCTCGGCCGCTGCGTGCCCTGGTTGCCGGCCGAGGCGACCACGACGATGTCGTCCGGCAGCGCCGCGATGGTGCGCCGCAGCGGTTCGGAGGCCACGTCGTCCTCGGTGAAGCAGCCGAGCGACAGGTTGAGCACGTTGATCTTCTTGCGGCCCAGCTCGGTGATCTTGCGGCAGATCCGTTCCTCGTCGCCGAAGCCGTTCGGGTCGAGGCCCGCCTCCGGGTCGAAGGTGACGCCGGGGGCCGCGTTCTGGATGACACCCGCGACGAACGTGCCGTGGCCGCCCTGCAGTGCGAAGCTGTCGCCGCTCGCGTAGGCCGGGTCGACGTCGTCGGCCTCCTTGGCGTAGCGGCCGTCGAACCAGTCGGAGTGCTCGCTGTCGGCACCCTGCGAGATGCCCGTGTCGATGATGCCGACGCGGACGTTCTTGAGGCGCTCGTCGAACTTCGGCGCGGAGATCGGGTCGGTCGGGTGGGGCCGGTCGCCCGGGTTGCCCATGACGAGGCCGCCGTGGCCGACGATCACGTGGTGCGGCTGCACGAGCGGCACGCGCTCGTTCGGCCAGTTCCGCTGGTCGCGCAACAGGCGGACAATGCGGGGAATGTCCTCCGCGTTGTTCGGCAACGTCAATCGCGCCAATCCGGCGAATCCCTCGCCGGGCCGGGCGATGATGTTGTTTTCCCGGAGCTTTTCGACGACCCGTTGTTGGTCCTCGGCGGCGACGAGCAGCTGGCCGGGTCGATAAAGGAATTCACGCCCGCGTTCGGCGTGGAAGCTGATGGTCTTGTCCTCGGCGATGAGCTGCAGGAAAGCTCTTTGGTAAAGCTCCGCGCTTTCTGGCGTTTTCGACACCACGGCCTCACTAAAGCAGCGTTGACGGGCACCCCGACCGAGCTTGATCAAGCTACCACAGCGGATAAAGTGTTGCCGTGACCGACTTTTCTGCGGAGGACGCGCTGGAGGCCAGGCAGCGCAACCCGCGCGCGGCCGTGGAGATGGCGCGCGCGGTGCTCCGCACGACGGAAGATCGCGCGGAATGGTCCATCGCCGAGCGTGCGATCGGCCTCGCGCTGCGGGAGATGCACGACTTCTCCGGCGCGGCCCGGCACCTGCGCCGCTCGATCAGGATCGCGTCCGAGGCCGCACTGCCCCGGCTGTCCGCGCTGGCCCAGATGAGCCTGGCGTGGGTGCTCGCCTACACGGGCAAGCAGAAGGCCGCGCTGACGTTGCTGGACGACGCCATGCCGTCGCTGACCGGCGCGGACTCGGTGGCGGCGTTGATGCAGCGCGGTGTCGTCTTCCACTACCTGACCCGCTACGACGACGCCCAGCGCGACTACACGGCGGCCATCGCCGGTGCCCGGCGCGTGGGGGACCAGCTGGTCGAGGCGCGCGCTCTCAACAACCGCGGCCTCGTGCGCGCGTACGTGGGGAACATGCGTGAGGCGTCGGCCGACTTCACGCTGGCGGCGTCTCTCCTGGGTGAATTGGGCCAGGAACTCGGCGTCGCCGACGTGCACTGGAACGGCGGCATCATGGCGACCCGCGGCGGTGACGTCCCCGCCGCGCTGACGCTGTTCGACAAGGCGGAGGAGGTCTACCGCCGCCTCGACGTGATGCGCCCGGTGCTCCTGGTCAACCGGTTGGAGTTGCTCGTCTCGGTGCCGCTGCTGGACGAGGCCCGTGCCGCGGCCGACCGCGCGATCGTCGAGCTGAAGACGTTGAAGAACCCGCTGGGCGTCTCGGAGGCCCTGTACTTCCGCGCCCGCATCGCCCTGCTGGACGACGATCCGTCGGCGGCGCACGGCTTCGCCGCCGAGGCACGCCGCCGGTTCCGCCGCGAGCAACGCCTGCTGTGGGCGGCCGGCGCGCGTTTCCTGGAACTGCACGCGGCCGTTCTCCGTGGCGACCGCTCCCGTCCGTTGCGGCTCGCGTTGTCCCGCGTGGCCTCCGAACTGGACGCGATGGACTGGCGGCTGCCCGCGCTGGAGGCCCGCATCGACGCGGGCCTGGTCGCCGCCGACCTGGGCCACCGCGCCCGTGCCGTCGCGGAGCTCTCGGTCGCCGCGTCGGCCCGGCTGCGCGGCCCGGCCGGCCTGCGTGTGCGCGGCTGGTACGCGGAAGCGTTGCGGCGCAAGCTCTCCGGCGACGTGCGGGGGACCTCGTCGGCGTTGCGGCGGGGGATCGGGCTGCTGGACGAGTACCGCGTGTCGCTGGGCGCGGCGGAGCTGCGGGCGTCGGCGGGCGTGCAGGGCCAGGCCCTCGCCCTGGAGGGTCTGCGGCTGGCCGTGGCCTCGGGCAACGCCGCGCGAGTGCTGTCGTGGACCGAGAGCTGGCGCGCCGGGGCCCTGCGGATGAAGTCCGTGTCACCGCCGGAGGACCCCCGTCTCGAAGACGCCCTGGCGTCGCTGCGCGCGGTCTCCGCGGACGTGGAATCCGCTGTGCTGGGCGGAAAACCGGCGGGCTCGCTGCGCGCCAAGCTGGTCCGCGCCGAGCAGCGCGTCCGTGACCTGACCAGGCTGATGTCGGGTGAGGTCTCCGTCTTCAAGCCCCCGCCGGTCGCGGCACTGGTCTCGGCGCTGGGCTCGTCGGCGCTGATCGAGTTCGTGGAGTACGACGGCGTGCTGATGGCCGTCGTCCTGGCCGCCGGCCGCTCCTCGCTGCACTCGCTGGGCCCGCTGGAGGGTGCGGTCCGCGAGATCCGCCTGCTCCGCTTCGCCCTGCACCGCCTGGTGACCCTGCCGCCGAACCTGCCGAACCTGGCCGTGGCCCGGTCCTCCGCCGCCCACGCCGCCGCGCTGCTGGCCCGCCGCCTGCTGGACCCGCTGGCACCGAGGATCGACGGCCGCCCGCTCGTGGTCGTCCCGACCGGCGCCCTGAACGGCCTGCCGTGGGCCGTGCTGAACCGCCAGGTGACCGTCGCCCCGTCGGCCTCCGTCTGGCTGCGCGCCACCTCGGTCCCCGACGCCGCGGGCGAACCGGTGCTGGCGGCCGGTCCGCGCATGGCCGCGGCCCCCGCCGAGATCAAGGCCATCAGCGCCCACGTGCCGGGCCGCGTGCTGGTCGACTCCGAGGCGACCGTGAGCGCCGTGGCGTCCGCAATGGACGGTGCCGCGCTCGCCCACATCGCCGCGCACGGCTCGTTCCGCGTCGACAACCCGCTGTTCTCGGCCCTGGAACTGGCCGACGGCCCGTTGACCGTCTACGACATCGAACGCCTGCGCCGCCCGCCCACGCTGGTCGTGCTGTCGGCGTGCGACACCGGTCAGTCCGCGGTTCGTCCCGGGGACGAGTTGATGGGGTTCACGGCGGCGCTGCTCGGGTTGGGGACGCGGACGTTGATCGCGCCCGTGGTGCCGGTGCCGACCGACGGAACCGCACCGGTGATGGTGGAGCTGCACCAGAAACTCGCGGCCGGGATGGCGCCGGCCGAGGCGCTTGCCGCCGTGCAACGGGCCTCGGCCGACGACGCCGCCTATGCGGCGGCGGTCGGGTTCGTGTGCTTCGGCGCGGGTTAGGCGCTCAATGCGGTGGTGGTGTCCGGTAGAGGGTCAGCGCGGCCTCGCCGGAGCACCCGATCTCACCTGGCTGGGTCTGCACGCGCGGTGGGTACCACGACGCGACCGTGCCGTCGGCGAGCCGCACACCGTTGAGGCAGTCGGTGCCACTGGCCGCCACGACTCCGACAGCGCCTTCCTCGACGAAGACGTCCAGCCGGGGATCGGCCCAGGGCAGCTTGGACTCCGGGTCGACCGGCATCGGCGGCAACCCGGCGCGCAACGCGGCGAGCACCTCGTCCTTCGTCGACGCGGGTGGCAGTGCGGTGAGGATCGTCTTGACGGCGTCCGGGTAGGTGTCGGGGACGGCCGTGCGCTGGACCGGAGGCGGCACGATCGGTCGCGCGCCGGCGGGGCAGGGCACGGACTCGGGGCCACCGTCCATCACGCCGTAGTAGTTGAAGTCCGCGCGGTAGCAGGCGGTCACCGGGTCTCGCCCCGACTGCCAGGAGTTCCACGTGGGCTTGTCCACGCCGGGGTCGTGGATGCGGAACACCAGGCTGGCACGGACCTCCTCGGCGTCGAGCGGCTTCCGGTCGGTGATCTCCAGGATCGCGAAGGACTCCTGGTCCGGTTCCCGTTGCAGAGCGGCGCGGGCGTAGGCGTCGGCGTCGCGAGGGACCGGATAGCCGATGCGCTCGGCCACCTGTCTGGCCTTCTCGTCGGTGAACGCGGTGCTGTCCGACTTCCGCGTGGCGAAGTACGCGGTCGCCACGAGCGCGACCGCGAGCATCAGCACGACCCCCCAGGTCTTCATGGTCGAAGGCTAGTGGCGTCGGAGGTTTCGGGTCGCGAGTACTTCTACTCAAGCCATTCCAGAACTAGGGCGTTTCGCTTATGGTTGCTCGCCATGACAACGAGGTCGTGGTGGGGCTGGGGCAACGTCGAGGACGCCGTCACCCCCGAGGAACGCCGTGCGCTGGTCGAGCGGGTCCAGGCAGTGCTCCCGGACGCGGACCTGACGTTCCACGAGCCACCGGATCCCGCGACGCTCGACGTGCCGGCCTCGCGCGTCGAGGCGAGCGAGATCTACTCGACCGATCCCGTCGACCGGCTCGCGCACGCCCGTGGCCAGGCCTACCGCGACGTCACCCGCAACCTGGCCGGCGACGTCGGTGTGGTGCCCGACGCCGTGGCCCGGCCACGCACCGAGCAGGACGTCGTGGACGTGCTCGACTGGTGTTCGGCGCACGACGTGGCCGTGATCCCGTTCGGTGGCGGTACCTCCGTGGTCGGCGGCGTCGAACCGCGTGACCTGGACAGGGTCGTGACCCTGAACCTGCAGCACCTGGACCGGGTGCTGGAAGTCGACCCGACGAGCCGGGCCGCGCGCGTCCAGGCGGGTGTGCTCGGGCCTTCGCTGGAGGCGCAGCTCAAGCCGCACGGGCTCACGCTGCGGCACTTCCCGCAGTCGTTCGAGTTCTCGACGCTCGGCGGCTGGCTCGCGACGCGGGCCGGTGGTCACTACGCCACGCTCTACACGCACATCGACGACCTGACGGAGTCGCTCAGGGTCGTGACGCCGCAAGGGATCAGCGAGTCGCGCCGATTGCCCGGGTCGGGTGCGGGGCCGTCGCCGGACCGGCTCTTCCTGGGCTCCGAAGGCACCCTGGGCGTGATCACCGAGGCGTGGATGCGGTTGCAGGCACCGCCCGTGCACCGGGCGGGCGCGTCGGTGCGGTTCGCCTCGTGGGACCGGGCGGTGGAGGCGACGCGACTGATCGCGCAGTCCGGGCTGCACCCCGCGAACTGCCGGCTGCTCGACCCGGCGGAGGCGTTCCTCAACGCCGGGTCGCCCAGTTCCGTGCTGGTGCTGGCCTTCGAGTCCGCCGACCACCCCGTCGACGCGCTGCTCGCTCGTGCGCTCGAACTCTGCGGTGACGGCGAGGTCGTCGAGGGGGCGGCGCAGCAGTGGCGGAAGTCGTTCCTGCGCATGCCCTACCAGCGCAACGCGATGGCCCAGCACGCGATGATCACCGAGACGTTCGAGACAGCCTGCACCTGGGACCGCTTCCCGGCGCTGCACGCGGCGGTCACCTCCGCCGCCACCGAGGCGTTGCGGCAGGTGTGCGGCCTCGGCATCGTCACGTGCCGCTTCACCCACGTCTACCCGGACGGCCCCGCGCCCTACTACGGCATCTACGCGCCGGGCCGCTGGGGCAGCCTCACCGCGCAGTGGGACGAGATCAAGGCCGCGGTCTCCGAGGCGTTGATCTCGTCGGGCGGCACGATCACGCACCACCACTCCGTCGGCCGCGACCACATGCCCTGGTACACCCGGCAGCGCCCGGACGTCTTCGGCGCGGCCCTGGCCGGTGCCAAGTCCGCGCTGGATCCTCAGGGCCTGCTCAACCCGGGGGTCCTCACCACACGATCGACCTGAGGATCAGCGCCGCGATGAACACGACGGTGAACGCCAGGTCCAGCCCGAACCCGCCGAACCGCACGGGCGGCAGCACCTTGCGCACCGGCGCCAGCACGGGCTCGGTGACACCGTGCGTCACCCGGCGCACCTTCCACACCCAGTCGCCACGCGCCTGCAGCGTGACCGCCCAGTCCACGATCATCCGGCCGATCATCACGAGGATGAACAGCGTCAACACCCAACCGACGATCCATCCGACCAAGCCGAACAAGATGGGCCTCCTCCTATGTCCTGTACGTCCATGAAGCCACATGAAACTGAGAGGCGCCTGGCAACTCGCTGAGACAATATTCAGCGCATGGCGTACGACGAGGGCCTGGCCCACCGCCTGGGCGAGTCGCTGGGTGATCTCCCGGACCTGGGCACGAAGAAGATGTTCGGCAGCCTGGTGTTCCTGTGGCGAGGAAACATGCTGGTAGGAGTGCTGGGCTCCGACCTGATAGCGCGCGTCGGCCCGGAGGCGCAGGCCGACGCGCTGGCTCAGCCGGGTGCTCGCGTCTTCGACTTCACCGGCCGGCCGATGAACGGCTGGGTGGTCGTCGACGGCGAGGCGGTGGGGGAGGACGAGGCGCTCGAGGACTGGATCGGGCGGTGCCGCGAGTTCGTCGAAGCGCTGCCACCGAAGTGAGCGCGGGCAGCGAACGGTTGCCGTGCCCGGTGTCCCTTTTCTCCCGACCATCGGACGTGTCGAGCCGCCGGACCCGGACGTAGCGTCCCCCCGGTATTTCCGAGGAGGGGGAACACAAAGTGCGAAGAGTTCTGGCGGGAGCAGCGGCGCTCGCGCTCATCACGGCGGGCATGGTCACGCCGGCCACCGCGACGCCGCCCGCGCAGCCCGAGAAGCAGGAGACGCGGCAGTCCGACGAGCAGCCGCACGAGCTGGAGGTCAAGCGCCGCGCGTTGAAGCAGCAGGCGCTCGCCGACGTGCTGACCGGTCAGGTCACCACCGAGAAGCGGGGGACCAGCACCGTCGCGAAGGTCGGCAAGAAGAAGGACAAGGACCAGTACGTCGAGCTCAAGCGGGAGAAGACCGACAGGATCTTCGTGATCCTCACGGAGTTCGGCAACGAGCGGCACCCCGACTTCCCCGACCAGGACACCAGTCCCGCGACGCCGGGGCCGCAGCGGTTCGACGGGCCGGCGCACAACGAGATTCCCGAGCCGAACCGGGCCGTCGACAACACGACCATCTGGCGCAAGGACTTCAGCCAGAAGTACTTCCAGGACCTGTACTTCAGCCGCAAGAAGGACGCCAACTCCGTCGCGAACTTCTACGACAAGCAGTCCAGCGGTCGGTACACGGTCAACGGACTCGTCACGGACTGGGTGAAGGTCAAGTACAACGAGGCGCGGTACGGCCGCAGCAACGGCTACCCGTGCAACGACAACATCTGCAACAACTCGCGTGAGCTCATCAAGGACGCCGTCACGCAGTGGGTCGCGGACCAGAAGGCCGCGGGCAAGACCACCGAGCAGATCAAGGCGTCGCTGGCGGAGTACGACCAGTGGGACCGTTACGACTACGACTCCGACGGCGAGTTCAACGAGGCCGACGGCTACATCGACCACTTCCAGATCGTGCACGCCGGTGGTGACCAGGCCGACGGCGACCCGTTGCAGGGTGAGGACGCGCTCTGGAGCCACCGCGGTTACGCGTACAAGAACTACACGACCGGTCCTGGCACCAACAAGCTCGGCGGTGCTCAGATCGGCGACACCGGCCTGTGGGTCGGCGACTACACCGTGCAGCCCGAGAACGGCGGCGTGAGCGTCTTCGCGCACGAGTACGGGCACGACCTCGGCCTGCCGGACCACTACGACACCAACGGTGGCTCGAACGGCGTCAACTGGTGGTCGATCATGGCGCAGAACCGGGTCAACGCCCCCGGTGAGGCTCCCGGTGAGCGCGCCAACGAGTTCTCCGCGTGGGACAAGCTGCAGCTCGGCTGGCTCGACTACGAGGTCGCGGTCGCCGGTCAGGAACGCGTCTTCGACCTCGGTCCGCACGAGTACAACAGCGCCAAGGCGCAGGGACTCGTCGTCGTGCTGCCGGACATCTCGAAGAACTTCGACTACGGCACCCCGTTCGCGGGCAGCAAGATGTGGTGGAGCGAGAAGGGCAACGACCTCGACCACTCCATGACGGCCCCGCTGGACCTGCGCGGCAAGACCAGCGCGTCGCTCACGCTGAAGGCCCGCTTCGACATCGAGGCCGACTACGACTACCTCTACGTCGAAGCGTCCAATGAGGACGGCAGCTGGACGCAGCTCGACGGCACCGCCGGCGGTCAGCCGTTCGCCCGCGACTCCGGCGACTCGCCCGCGATCAGCAGCTCGTCTGCCAACCAGTGGGTCGACGTGAACGTGTCGCTCGACGCGTACGCCGGCAAGAACACCAAGCTGCGCTTCGCCTACCGCACCGACGGAGCCCTGGCGCTGCAAGGCTTCTTCGCCGACCAGATCACCGTGACCGCCGACGGCGCACCGGTGCTGACGGACGGCGGTGAGACCGCCGGTGTGTGGACCACGCGCGGCTTCCGCACGACCGAGGGCAAGGAAACGAAGACGTTCGACCAGTTCTACATCGCGTCGAACCGCACGTACGAGTCGTACGGCAAGTACAACCAGACCGGCCCGTACCGCTACAGCTTCCCGGACAAGCCCGACTTCGTGGAGCACTTCCCGTACCAGGACGGCCTGCTCGTCTCGTTGTGGAACACGAGCTTCCTCGACAACAACGTCAGCGAGCACCCCGGTGAGGGCCTGATCCTGCCGATCGACGCGAACCCGGCCCCGCTCTACAACCTCGAGGGACAGCGCTGGTCGCCGTCCGTCAGCGGGTACGACGCGCCGTTCGGGCTGCAGAAGTCGGACTCCTTCACGTTGCACGTCAACGGCAAGGCGTCCTACGTCCGTGGCGCCGCGGCCCAGCCGACCTTCGACGACACCAAGCAGTTCTGGTTCGCCGAACAGCCCAACGCGGGCGTGAAGCTGCCCGCCGCCGGTGTCGGCCTGAAGGTTCTCCGCCAGTCGGGCACGTCGATGACGGTGAAGTTGTTCAAGACGAAGTAGTACGCCTTTACGGGTAGCTTCAACGGCATGACCGCTTCAGAAATGCTGGCCGTCGCTGTCGAGGAGGCGCGCACGGGACTCGCCGAGGGCGGGATCCCCATCGGCGCGGCACTCTTCGACGGCGACGGCCTTCTGCTGGGCCGTGGCCACAACCGCCGCGTGCAGGACGGTGACGCCTCGATGCACGCGGAGACCTCGGCGTTCCGCGACGCGGGCCGCCAGCGGAGCTATCGCGGCACCACGATGGTCACGACCCTGTCGCCGTGCTGGTACTGCAGCGGCCTGGTCCGCCAGTTCGGCATCTCGAACGTCCTGATCGGCGAGGCCACGACGTTCCACGGCGGCCACGACTGGCTCGCGGAACACGGCGTCGGCATCACCGTCGTGGAGGATCCGGAGCTGATCGAGCTGATGACGACGTTCATCGCCGACCGCCCGGAACTCTGGTACGAGGACATCGGCCAGGATTAGCGTGGGGCGCATGGCTGCTGTGCTGATCGCCGGCGCGGACGACGAACTAGCGCGGGACACCGCCCGCCTGCTCACCCGCGCCGGGCACACCGTGTCCGTCAGCGCCGACCCCGAACCCGCGGTGCTGGACGTGCTGGTTGTCGGGATCGGCTCCGAGCCGTTCGAGGACGAGGTCTCCGGCCTGGCCCGCGTGCTGCAGGCCTTCTTGCCGGCGCTGGAACGGTCCGCGGCACCGGTCGTGGTGGTCGTCGCCCGGGACGCCGAGGCCGAGGCGGCGGCCACCCTGGTGACCGTGCAGTACGCGAGGACCTTCCCGAGGCTCCGGATCAACGCGGCCGCACCGGACGCGGAGATCGTCGCGAGGACGGCGCTGATCGGGCCGGACGGGCCGAGCGGTGGCTACTTCGACGTGTAGCGCTCCGTCGCCTCGTCCACCGACCGCACGATCGTGAACACCGCGTCCAGGCCGGTCGCCTCGATGGGCCGCAACGCCGCGCGGCTCGAAGCCACCACCACGAACTCGACGCCGGCCTTCGACGCGTGCTGCTGCCCGAGCACCAGGGCCTCGAGCCCGGCCGACCCGAGGAAGCGCACCCCGGCGAGGTCCACCACGACGGCCCGCTGTCCCTGCACCGCGTGCGTTTCGAGCGGACCGGTCAGAGAGCCGCTGGACGTGGTGTCGAGTTCACCGGACACGTGCAGCACTACGACGTCGGGTGTGATCCGATCGACGACCACGGTGGCCAGAGCGGTGGGGTCGGGCACGCTGTCTCCCTTCAAGAGCGTCAGCACCCCACGTTGACGCGGGTCTGCGAGGCCAGCCTACGGCCCCTCAGCGAGGTGCGACCGGCCTGCACTGATGTGCGGACGTGGTGGGTGAGTCGGGCGTGCAGTTCGTGGCACGCCGTGAAGCCGAGCCGGACGTCCTCCGGCGGGCACTGGACGGGCAGCAGCTGGGCGAACGGGTCACCGCCGATGGTGTCGACGGCGCTCAGGAAGCCGACGAGGGCGCCGACGAGGCGCCGGTGCAGGCCGAACAGCGACAGCGCGTTCACCAGCGCAAGGGTCGGCGCGGGCATCTCGTCGGCGCTCACGAACGGGTCCAGGTCGCGAAGCGTCACGGTGAACAGCACCGAGTGGGTGCGTTCGGAACGCGTGCCGTAGGCGTCGCCGTGGATGTCGCGCAGCACCGAGCGCATCTCGCGGCGCGGCTGCCAGAACGCGTGGTGCTTGCGCAGCTCGAGAAGTCCCTCTTCCGACAGCACGGCGGGAGTGGTGACTCCGGTCAGCGACCGCAGGGCTTCCTCCCAGCGGGCTTCCAGTGCCGCGTGGAACTGGGCCAGCGCCGGGTGGTCCTCCCAGCCGGTGTCGGCGTCGTCGAAGCCGCGCATCCGCAGCTCGTAGCAGATCCACAGCGACAGCTGCAGGTCGTCGTCCTGCCAGGCTTCCCTGGTGCCGCCGCTGACGAGCAGCGCGGGCCGCGGCGGGGGCGGCAGTCGCAGCGCAGCGACCAGGGCCGAGCTCATGTGGCCGCGGGGAGCGGGGAGGCGCATCAGGTTTCCTCACGCGTTCGGGCGATCGGCATGTCCACAAGGGACTCGGGGTCCGGGCAGCGTCGTTGCCGAGCGGCACCGCAGCCGTTGTGGCGCAACCAGTCCAACTGCTGCTCCACAGTAGACAGCGTGCCGTGATCGCGCAGGGCGACTTCGACGTGCTCCAAGAGCGACACTGCCCGGTCGAACGCGGGGGAGAGTTTTCCGGTGTGTGGATCGGCGGCCAGTCCGTCGACCCCGTCGCGCGACGCCCGCCAATATGCCGCTCGCAGCACGGAATCGTCCACCCGCTGTTCGGAGGGTTCCGTCATGACGAGGGCCCGGATCGACTCGGCGGGAACCGCGACTTCCGTTGCCGGCTGCGGCGCGCGCGAGATCTCCCGGACACGCGGCGCCAGTGCGACCGGCCGCCGGGAGGAGGGATCGACGAGGAGGAACTCCTGTTCCACCCCGACCATGTGGTGATTCATCGACGAGCGGGTACCCGCGTCTCGTGCTGATCAATCTCGGAGTGGCCACATGAGACTGCGCCGCAGCGACCCGGCTCGCCCGGGCTGGACCCGCCGCCGTCACGGCAAGGGTTTCCGCTACGCCGACGCCCACGGCCAGGCCCTCACCGCCGACGACGTCGCAAGGGCGAAAGCCCTGGTCATCCCGCCCGCGTGGCAGGAGGTCTGGATCTGTCCGCATCCCACCGGCCACATCCAGGCCGTCGGGTACGACGACGCCGGCCGCCGCCAGTACCTCTACCACGAGCAGTGGCGCACCGAGCGCGACGCGGAGAAGTTCGACCGCGTCCTGAAGCTCGCCCCGAAGCTCGGGAGGTTCCGCGAGCAGATCGAGCGGGACATGGCGTCACGCGGCCGCAAACGGCTGCTCGCCATCGCACTGCGCATGCTCGACCTCGGTGTCTTCCGCGTCGGCCACGAGCAGTACGTGGAGGAGAACGGCACGCACGGCGTCGCGACGCTGCTGTGCGAACACCTCGAGGTGCGCGGTGAGCGCGTCCGGTTCCGCTTCCCGGCCAAGTCCGGCGTCGAGGTCGACGAGGAGATCACCGACCCGAAACTCGCCCGCGCCGTCCGGACCCTGCTCAAGGACAGGACACCGGACTGCCGGGTGTTCGACCTGACCGCAGACGACGTGAACGAGCGCTTCCGCGAACTGGTCGGCGACGAGTTCAGCGTGAAGGACCTCCGCACCTGGCACGCCACCGTGTACGCCGCGCAGGCGTTCGCCCAGGCTCTCGCCGACCGCGGCAGGCCGTCCCAACGGGCGGTCAGCGCGGTGATGAAGGAGGTCGCGGCGAACCTCGGGAACACTCCGACCGTGGCGAGGAAGTCCTACGTGGATCCGCGCCTGGTCGAGGCGTTCGAGAGCGGCGACGTCATCGGCGGGGGTGATCCGGAACGGGCGGTGCGCAAGCTGCTGCGGCAGCTGGTCTGAACGGGCGAATTCGCCCCTGCGCCGATCCTCCGTTGCCTAGGCTGCTGGCCTGACTCGTTTGGGGGATTGATGCGTGAGGGCTTGAAGTTCGGTGACTTCCTCGTCGTCATCCCCGGTCTCGGCGGAAGCGTCCTGAGCTCGCCCGGCGGCCCGTTGTGGGAACCGTCGCGCCGCCTGGCCGGATCGTTGCTGAAGGACCGGCACGACGTGCTCGAAAGGCTTGGAGGAGATCCGGAGAAGCTCGACGACCCCGAACACGACGACGGCGTCGTCGCCACCGGCCTCATCCGTTCGCCGGTCGCGATCCCCGGCCTGGCCTCGACCAACCAGTACCGATCGCTGACGGCGGCGCTCACCGGCTCGTTCGAGCTCGTCCGGGGCGATCCGCTGGTGGACGGGCCACCTGCGAACTACTTCGAGTTCGCCTACGACTGGCGCCGGGACAACAGGATCTCGGCGGCCAGGTTGAAGGAACTGGTGGACCGCGAACTGCCGAAGTGGCGGTCGGTGCTGCCCTACGGCGAACCCCGGACCGTGCTGGTCTGCCACAGCATGGGTGGGCTGGTGGCCAAGTACTACCTGGACGTCCTCGGCGGCTGGCGGCACTGCCGGGCGCTGGTCACGTTCGGCACGCCGTTCCGCGGCGCTCCGAAGGCGCTGAACGTGCTGGCCAACGGCTTCACCGCGTGCGGTGCCGAGATCGGCGCGGTGTCGGCGTTGCTGCGCCGGTTCACATCGGTGCACCAATTGCTGCCCCGCTACCCGATGGTTCGCGACGAGCACGGCCAGGTGCGCAGGGTGCACGAGTTCGACACCGACCTCGGCGAGTTGAAGATCAGCCGGGCACAGGCCGCCTACCAGGACTTCCACCGCGCACTCGGCACGCCCGAGCGCTACCGGAGCCGGCTGAGGCCGCTGATCGGCTACGGACACCGCACCGCGCAGTCGGCCGTGGTCCGCGGAGGCACCGTGCTGGTCGGTGACCAGGTCGTCACGGACAACGCTTCACTACGTGCGATGAACACAGGTGACGGCACCGTGCCCGAGGTGTCGGCCATGCCGGTCGAACTGACCGACTCGCCGTGGTGGTGGCACAACGGCAAGCACTCGTCGATGCACACCAAGAAGGACGTGCTGGACAACCTGGTCAGGACCCTCACGCCGTTCACCGATCTGGGGGATCTGCAGAACCCGGGATCGGCGGACCAGGGCGCACCCCGTCCCGACCGCGCCGCGCTGGACGTCCGGCTGGCCGAGGTGCACGCGCAGGGCGACCCCGTGGCCGTCGACTGCGTGCTCGACGATCCGGCCGTAACTGATCCACCCTCTCTGACGACATCGGAGAACGTGACGGTTGAGCGCACGGAGACCAGCGAGGGGCACCGCTTCATGCTCCGGGGCCTGCCCGTGGGCGCGCACGAGGTGACGGTCGACTGGGCTGGCTGCTCGGTGACCGACGTGTTCGAAGTCTGCTGAGCCCCATGCTTCAGTGGCCTCCCTGGAACAAGACCGAGCCCGCCCGGATCGCCTGCTACGTGCACAAGATCGAGTCGGTGCGGTTGTTCGGCGAGCCCCCGACGGCCGGTGCGGTCGGTTACGACCTGCAGGTCGCTGATCGGCTCTCGCTGGTCCGCCGGGCGTACGAGCACCTCGCGTCGCGGGGAATCCATTACAGCACGGCGGAAATCGACTTGATGGACTTCAACCAGGTCCAGCAGTCGATCAGGCGGCCGGAGGAGGTCGCGGCCAGTGGTGGCAACTGCCTCGAACTGTCGTTGATCTTCGCGGGACTGTGCCAGAAGCTGAAGCTCTACCCGATGGTGGTGCTGTTCGAGCGACACGCGCTGGTCGCCGTGCGACTGGACCGGGACCTGGCACCGGTCGTGGACACGCTCGCCACTCCGCGCGAGGACTACCCGTTGATGCGGCGCGGGTTGCTCACTCCCGGCAGCGACCGCGACGATGCTGTCGCGGCGTTGATCGAGCGGGCCGACGGGAAGCAATGGGTCTTCGTCGAGTGCACCGGTTTCGCGGAGACGAAGACGTTGAACGGCGACACCGGGACCTTGTCGTTCGACGCCGCGCTGCAGCGGGGCGCCGAGCAGTTGGAGGGCAACCAGCTCAAGGACCTGGTCGACGTCACCTATCTGCAGGTGAACCGGCTGCAACAGCCGTACGGGCCCGCGATGCGCGTTCCCGCCGCGAGGTCCGGGATCGGCAGGTTCGGGGTCGAGGCGTTGCACAGGTGGCAGCCGGAACTGCCCGCCTTCACCGGACAGAGCGACATCGACGACCTCGACCGCGTGTCCACTCAGGACAACGCACTGGCCGGCGTCGTGAGCACGCTGCGCAGTGCGCTGGACGCGACGGCGTTCGTACGGAGCTGGATACCGGAAGCGCTGACCACGGCCAGGCTCCGCAGCGCGCTGGGCATGGTCAAACCCGACCTCGTCAAGAAGATGACCGCGGCCGATGACGACCGGGACTACCTCACCTGTGTGGCGTCGCACCACCGCCTGCTGGACGGGCACTGCGGTCCGGACCTGGTGTCGTTCGTCCTCGCGTTGGCCCTCGACGTCGGTGTCGAGCCGCTGGTGCCGGAGTTCCTCGCGTGGGCAGAGCCGCTGGTCGGCCGAGTCGCCGTCAACGACCTGCACGACAAGGTGCGGCGACTCCACGAGTCGGCGCGGCTCCGGGTG
This sequence comes from Streptomyces sp. ID05-26A, assembly GCF_033794685.1. Classification (NCBI taxonomy): domain Bacteria; kingdom Bacillati; phylum Actinomycetota; class Actinomycetes; order Kitasatosporales; family Streptomycetaceae; genus Streptomyces; species Streptomyces sp. ID05-26A. The sequence continues at coordinate 405,212 of NZ_JARAYZ010000006.1, read as the reverse complement.
TTGCTGAGCCTGCACGGTCCGCCGACGGGCGGGTGGCCGGAGTCGATCGCGGTGTTGCTGCTCGACGGCGACGAGGTCCGCGCCTCGACCGCGGAACCCTGCGCCCCGAACCAGCGGTCGGTCGAGAAGACCATCGGCGTGCTGCTCGACTGGGTCGACGACCTGCTGGGCGACTCCGCGCTGCAGGTGAGCAGGATCGACGTGGCTGTTCCGACCGCGTTGCTGTCGCTGTGGCGGCCGGAGGACGCGGAGATCGGCAGCAGGCTCGGACTGCACCACGACGTCGTGGTGCGCTGGAGTGAGCGGCTGAGTCCGCCCGCCCATCTCAGCTTCGCCGTGCGCGAGGCGGGCAGGAGGTGGCCCGTGATCGAGCAGAACGGCGGGGTCGACTGGCTGGCCGACCGCGACACGCGCGACCTCGGGCAACTGCTCGGACACCTGCGCAGCGGCGGCTATCCCGGTGGCCTCGGACTGCGGTTCACCCCGGAGCGCAACGACGAGTTGCTGGAGTTGCTGCTCGCCTTCTCACCGGTGCTGCTGTGGCCGGACGGGGAAACGTCCTGCTGGGACGGCATCGACGACGAGCTCCGCGTGCAGTGGACGGTGCTGCCGGCGGCGCTCGCCAGGGCTTACCGGCTGAACTGGCCGCCACGACGTGAGAAGACGCCGTTGTCCGGAATGCGTGCCGTGTGGGATGACCAGGAATGGCTGACCTTCTGCCGCAAGGCCAAGAAACGCGCGCGAATCGCCCCATCAGGAGGAGCCGCATGACCTGGAACACCTATTACCGGGGCACCGGCGAGGCGCGTGACGTCGAACTGCCGGATGCGCCGCCCTGGCGCACCTTCGACGTCGTCCCGGAACCGACCTTCCAGCCGCCGGACGGCCTGGTCGACGCGGTGAACGCGGCGCTGTGCCTGCGCCGCCCGCTGCTGCTGACCGGCGCCCCTGGCTCCGGCAAGTCCTCGGTGGCCGAGTCGATCGCCGCCGAACTGCGGCTGGAACCGTTGCTGCGTTGGCACATCACCTCCCGCAGCACGCTCGTCGACGCCCTGTACCGCTACGACGCGCTCGGCCGGCTTGAGGCCACCAAGCGCGAGGAGGACGACGACATCGGCGGCTTCATCGAACTGGGCCCCCTGGGAACGGCGCTGCTACCTTCCGGGCAGCAGCGGATCCTGCTGATCGACGAGATCGACAAGAGTGACATCGACCTGCCGAGCGACCTGTTGAACGTGCTCGAACGCGGTGAGTACGACGTTCCCGAACTCACCCGGCACAAGACGGAGTCCGTGCGGGTGCGCACCTGGAAGTCCGAGTCGACGTGGGAGATCGGCAAAGGCCAGGTGCGGTGCGACATGTTCCCGGTGATCGTGATGACCAGCAACGGCGAACGAGACTTCCCCGCCCCGTTCCTGAGGCGCTGCATCCGCTTCCACATGCCCAGCCCGGACGCCGGCATGCTGGCGAAGATCGTGAAGGCGCACCTTGGTCCGGAGGCCGCGCTGCAGGCGGACGAACTGCTGAACACGTTCGCCGACGACCTGCGCAACGGTCGCAACCTCGCCGTCGACCAACTGCTCAACGCGATCTTCCTGGTGACCCGCGAACTGCCCGCGGACGGCGACCACCGCGACAGGCTGACCAAGCTCCTGCTCCGCGACCTCTCCGCCACCTGAGCCGTGCTGGAACACCTGATCCGCCGCCTCCGCGAGCTCGGCGTCGACGTGGACACCACGTCGATCGCCGAGTCGTTGTGGCTGGCCGCGATCATGCAGCAGCAGCAGCCAGAGGCCGGGCCGGTGGAGGCGCCCGGCCCCGGCGAGCCCCTCGTTCCGCTCGACCCGCCGCGGCAGCAGGAACGGGTCGAGCCCGCGCACGGCACGACGAACGAGATCGGCGTCCATTCGCACGAGCCCGACGACGTGGGAACCCGCCGCGCCGCCAGGACCTACGTCCCAGCGGGCCGTGCGCTGCCCCAGGCCCTGGAACTCGGCCGAGCGCTCAGGCCGTTCAAGACGCCGTTCCGCAACGGCGCCCGCTACGAGCTGGCGGTCGACGCGACCATCGACCGGTACGTGGAAACCCGCTCCCTGACACCGGTGTTCGAGCCGGTGCCGGAACGCTGGTTCAACGTCGATGTCGTCATCGACCGTTCCTCGTCGATGCGGGTGTGGCAGGAGACCGTCCGCGAGGCGGTTGAGCTCCTGCGGCAGACCGGCGCGTTCCGGCTTGTCCGCGAGTGGCATCTGGACGTTGACGACCAGGAGTCGTTGCTGCGTGACATCAACGGCATGCCGATCCGGCCAGAACGCCTGCGTGATCCGCACCAGCGCCGCCTCATCGTGATCATCTCGGACTGCGTCGCTTCCGGCTGGTACGCCGGACGAACGTGGACGATGGTGCGTTCCTGGCTCGCCTCCACCCACACCGTCCTGTTCAACCCGCTGCCTCCGAAGCTGTGGCGCCAGACGGCCCTGGACCTCCCCGCCACCCGCCTGCACGCCACCACACCGGGTGCCCCGAGCGCCACCCTGAAGCACGACGTGCCGGCCATGGCCAGCCTGTGGTTCGCCGGCCGCTGGCTCCCGCTGCCGGTGGCGGGCCTGTCCCCGTTCTCGCTGCGCCAGTGGGCTGACACCGCGATGGCGGGCCACCGCGGCGGCTGCGACGGCGTCCTCGTCCCGGACGATGACGGACTCACCCGCACCGACGAGGACGACGATCTCCCGGCGAGTACTGCCGACCAGGTCCACGCGTTCCGCATGACCGCCTCCCCGCAGGCCTGGCGCCTGGCCGTCCTGTCCTCGACCCAGGACCGCCTGCCACTGGGTGTGCTGCGCGCGATCGCGCAGGAGATGGTCCCCGAGTCCCAGGTGTCCGACCTGGCCGAACTGGTGGTGAGCGGCCTCTTCGCCGAGGCGGCGGAATCCTCCCCGTCCGACCTGGTTCTGGCCTTCCTCCCCGGCGTGGCCGAGGTGCTGCGCGATCATCTGTCCACAATGGATACGTGGTCTGTGCACGACGCGATGAGCGCCGTCCTGCGACGCTCCGGCGTCGACCGCGGCCGAGTCGCCGCCGCGGCCGAGACCGACACGGGCGACCTCATGGTGCCCGACCACCTGGTGCCCTTCGCACACGCGGAAGCGGCGACCCTGCGACTGCTGGAACCGCGTTCCGTGCCCGTGCGGGAACCCCGTCGAACCACGTCGCCTGATGTCGAACAGCCACCTCCACAACCCAGATTCGTGGGCATCGCCGTTGACGAATACCAGTCGCTGGAACCGTTGTCGGCTGGACGCAGTGTGTCGGAGATGGTCGACTTCCTGATGTTCGGGGGTTTCCGCTGCGCCACGCACACGGGCCCGGCCGAAGTGGTCATGCGGAGATCTCTGTCCATGATCGCCAGTGCTCCGCAGCAAGGCGGCGCACTCGTCGTCGTCTGGAGCGGGCACGCCGCCGTCACCTCGAACGAGGTCCGGCTTCTCGCCGTGGACAACGATCACGACTCCGGTGGTGTGGCGCTTTCCGATCTCTGGGCCTGGTGTCTGCGGTCCGGCGCGGATCAGGTGCTTCTGATCCTCGACGCTCGTGGAGCCGACTTCGACCTCGACGACCACCTGTGGGACAGCTCGGGTGACGACGGCCCGAGCTGGTGGGGTGCGCTCAAGTCAGGCGGCGACTTGGACGACGTGTTCCTCGACCAGGTGACCGGGCTGCTGCGGGCCGGTCCAGCTGCCGGCTGGCCCGGGCACGGTGAACTCATCGACGGGCCCACGTTCCTGAGCGCATTCGCACAGGACTTCGAGGCGACAGGTCGCCGGTCCGGCTACTGCTGTGACGGGGTGCCGAGCGGCCTTTTCCCCAGGGCGGTTCCAGACCTGGACCAGGGGGAGTCAGGTGTCGGGTTCAGCGTGCTCGGCCCGGTGCAACTGCTCTCCGACGGCATCCCCGTACCGCTGCAGACCGTCCACTCACTGACCCTGCTCGCGCTCTTGGTCGCCAACGCGAACGAGCTCGTCACGTTCGAGACCATCGACCGCACGCTGGCGCTCGAGCCCATGACCGGACGTCACGTTCTCACCCGTCTGCGTGCCAGGCTGGTGGCCGCCGGCGGGGACGGTTCGGCGATGATTCGAGAATCAAAATCCGGGTGCACCCTCGTGGTGGACCTCGCCAGGGTCGACGTCCACCGCGCCGAGCGTCTGATCACGGCAGCACGCTCGCGGGAGCCGGAGGTCCGCGCCCAGATGTTGCGGGACGCACTGCACCTCTGGCGAGGGCCGGCTCTCCCCGAGCTCCCCGGGCATCCGCTCGCGGCACACGCCGAGAGGCTCCGCTTGGACGCGCTCGCCGCCAGGATCGAAGCGGACCTCGCCCTGGAACCGACGCCGGATCGCGTGATCGAGCTGGTGAACGAATTGCGCGTGTTGCGGCAGCTGCATCCGCGGAGAGCGCAGTTCGCCAGGCTGATCGTGCGCGTCATGGAGACCCTGCGTTGGGACGTGGCCATCACCTGCGCACCAGAGGATGGTTCGTATGCCGCAGAAATAGCACAGCAACTCCGCTCTCGTGGTGTTCTTGTCTTCTACTACGAGGACGGGTTTCGTGACCTCCCGGCGATGTACAGAGCGGCGAGATACCTCCTGCCGATCATGTCGGCGCACTACCGTGTCGATTTGCGGGCGCTGGTCGACGGGGAGGCATCTGAACACCAGCGGATCTTGCCGATGGTGCTCGACGATGCCGGCCGGTCGTCTCGGCCTGAGATCACCTTCCTCGACGCGAGGGTTCACTCGTCCGCTGAAATCGCTGACCTGGTGGTCAAGAGACTGCGTCCGGAGCTCGTGGACGAGCTCAGGGCGTTGTCACGAGGGCTGGGACTGCGAGAGCCTGATCTGGAACTGCGCGTGGGTCCCGCACTGCGCGCGGTTTGCGGCGTGTCGGACCACGACGACACCGCGATAGTGCACCGCCTGCTGACTCGAAGGTTGAGTCTGGCCTGCGAGCAGCTCAACAGTGCTCAGCAGATCGTGGCGACCGCCGCTCTGGGCTTGAGCACGGAGACCGCGATGCTGACAGCAGGGGAGCGCCTCGAGTGGCTTGCCCGCACGGCCGCCCACAGCCAGAGCATCGCGCAGCGCCGTGTCGACCTGGCGCTGGAGAGGCTGGCCGAGCTGCTGCGCGAGTCTCCGGCGCTCACCTTCGACGAAGTCATCAGGCAAGGCCGCGTGCGACTGCGGAAGAAGGGCCTCAACGTCTCCATCCTCCACGTCGCCGACAACGACGACCATGCGTTCGAAGTGCTCGCCGAGCGGATGAAGGTGCTCCGGACCATCCTCGAGAGGTTGACCGTAGAGCCAGGACAACCGGCCACGGTGGCGCTCGCCCATCGGCTCGTCGACGGGTACACCGACCTCTCGGAATGGATCGAGGTCATCAGGTACGCCCGGACGAGTGAGCGGGCCAGGCCCCTGTACCAGCACGTGCACTCGTTGACGGTCGAACCGAGCGCCCAGCTGTCGGCGTATCTCGACGGCGTCGGAGAGAGGCCGCAGGCTGAGTACGCACCGGCGCTGAGGCTTACCGCGAGCAGCGAGGATTGGCGCTTGCTCGAAACCGAGCTGGCGCTGCTCCGAGAGAGAGCCGAGCACGGCCAGCAGTTGGAGATCGATGTGCTCGGGCGGGTACGGATAGTCGTCGACGGGTCAGAAGTGTGGGACTTACCGCCCCAAGGGCGCAGGTTGCTCGCTCTTCTGGTGGCGAACGTCGGTCGATCGGTCCGCATCGACGACATCGTCGGGTGGCTCTGGCCCGCCGAGCCTCCGAAAACCGCGCAAGCCATCGTGCGTCGGACTGTTTCGCGGCTGGACGAGGTGTTCTCCGACGCGGATGCGCGTGGCTCCGCGATGATCTCCGCGACGTCGGACGGCGTCGTGTTCATCGTAGATCCGGTGTGCCTCGACTTGGATCGAGCACGTCAACTGATCAAGTCTGCCGGCGGTAAGCCCGCCAAGATCCGTGTGGCGCTGTTGCGAGAGGCTTTGGGGCTCTGGCGCGGACCTGCGTTCGAAGACATGCCGGACCTGCCCTTCAAGGCTGAGGTGGACGAGCTGCGGCTCTCCGCCACTGAGGAGCGCATCGAGGCGGAGCTCGAGCTCGACCGGCATCTGGAGTTGCTGGTGGAGCTGGCGAACCTTCGTGCCCGTTTTCCGCTTCGGGAACGGTTGGTGCGGCTCAACCTGCTCGCGTTGCAACGGGCGGGTTTGCGCGCCGATGCGGTCGAAATGGCTCGTGAGTTCCGCAGGACGGCCGAAGACAACGGCATTGTCCCGAGTGGACAGTTCGAAAGGCTGTTCGAACAGATCGTGCAGTCCGAGGTGAAGCAGATCGGATCCAGTGCCACCCGTGTGCTCCTCGTCGACACCCATCCGGTTTTCCGGCACGGTCTGCGGGCGTTGCTGGACAGCGAGAAGGGGTTCAGCGTGGTCGGTGAAGCGTCCACAGGAGGCGACGCCATGTCGCTGGTCCTGGACACGCATCCCGACGTCGTCGTGCTGAGCGGAGGGGGAGCCCTCGAACTCGTGAAACAGATTCACGTTTCCGGTACCGGATGCAAGGTTCTGGTCTTGACCGTGAACGAGGACTTCGACGAGGTCTTCGCGTTGATGAGGGCAGGAGCGAGTGGCCACCTGTCCAAAACAGCGGCGCCCAGCGACATCGTCAACGCGATAGGAGAGCTCTCCGTGGACGGGGTGGTCTTCGCTTCGGACGTCGCGCGACGAATGCTGAAATTCTCGGTGTCGTCGCAGCTCACCGACGGTGAACACGAGGTGCTCAAGCTTCTTGCGGCTGGGAAGGACCACGCGGAGGTGGCAGATCGCCTCGGCATCAGGGGCAAGACCGTCCGCGTGTGGAAGTCCGCCGCTCTGACCAAGCTGCGAGCCTTCGACGAGGCCAGGAAGAGCTCGCGCAGGGACTCCTGAGGTTCAGGCAGGCTTGAGCGCGGCCCGGTCGCACTGGCGGCACCAGGCGGCGCCCTGGGCCGCCGCCAGTGAGGCGAACCCCGCGAACAGGTGCAGCGCGTTCGAGCCGGGGTTCACGTTCAGGAAGTTGACGACCTCGCCGTCGTAGCGCGCGAGACCCAGCCCGAACAGCACCAGGAACAGCACGGCCACGAGCAGTCCGGTGCCGCTCAGCGCCTTGAGCCGCGGGGCCGCCAGCAGCAGTGCGGCACCGAACACGACGTGGATGACGTTCTGCAGCGGGTTCACGCGCAGCCCGAGGACCCAGGTGTCGGACTCGGCCGCGAACCCCGCGAAGCCGGTCACGAAGAACCCGGCCACACCCCAGAGCACGAGCAGGGCGCCAGTGCCGATCGCCAGCTTCTGGGGCCACCGCAACCGGTTCATGAGGCCAGTATCGCCAGAACCGGACGTTCCCGCTCGTTCATTTCACTCCTCTGCGAGCAAATCGTGCCGCAACTGCTCCAGTGACTTCGTGAGCAGGCGCGACACGTGCATCTGGGAGATGCCCACGCGACGGGCGATCTCGGTCTGGGTCAGCCGGCCGAAGAAGCGCAGGACCACGATGGTCCGCTCCCGGCGGGGAAGGCCCCGCAGCATCGGCTGCAGGGCCTCGTGGATCTCGACGCCTTCCAGCGCCGGGTCGTCGACGGTCGAGCTCTCCAGCGCGTCCAGGGGAGCGAACGCGATGTTCTTCTCGATGCGCAGGCCCTCGTAGACGTCGGTGAGCGAGATCCCGAGGTGCCGGGCGATCTCCGAGGGGGTGGGAGATCGCCCGGTCCGGTGCGAGAGTTCGGCGGTCGCGCCGTCGATCGAGTCGCACAGTTCCTTCAACCTGCGGGGGACGCGCACCGCCCAGCACTGGTCGCGGAAGTGGCGCCGCACCTCGCCGGTGATCGTCGGCACGGCGTAGGACAGGAAGTCCGTCTGCCGGCCGACGTCGAACCGGTCGATGGCGTTGATCAGCCCCACCGCCGCCACCTGCGTGAGGTCTTCCATGGGCTCGCCGCGTTCGCTGAAACGACGGGCGATGTGCCGGGCGAGCGGGAGGTACTCGCGCACCAGCCGGTCCCGCATCACGAAATATCGTGGCGAGTCACGGCTGATGCGGGCGAGTTCCTCGAACGCCGCGTGCTGGTCTGGCGTCAACGCGCACCGCGATCAGACCTGGGGCGGTGGCGTCACGTCGCCACGCCACGCACCGGTCTCGGTGCCGCGGTTCTCGATGAACTCCTTGAACCGCTTGAGGTCACCCTCGATCCGGTGGCCGACCACACCGAGCGCGGTGCCGGCCTTCTCCGTGAGGGTCTCCGGCTCGTAGTCCATCTGCAGGTGGACCCGCGTCGTGTCGTTGTCGATCCGGTGGAACGTGACCACACCGGCCTGCTGGGGCCCGTCGACCGTGGTCCACGCGACTCGTTCGTCCGCGTGCTGCTCGGTGATCTCCGCGTCGAACTCGCGGACGACCCCGCCGATCTTCGTGGTCCAGTGCGTCATCGTCGGCGTGAGCTGGTCGATCTTCTCCACGCCGTCCATGAACGCCGGGAAGGATTCGAACTGGGTCCACTGGTTGTACGCCGTGCTCACCGGCACCTGGACGTCCACCGACTTCTCAATGGTGGTCACGAAACCTCCTCCTTCGATTGGTGTCGGTAGGTGAGTACCCGAGTCACGCGGCGTTACACATCCGACATATGTCCACTGTGGATAGTCACGCTTCGTGTTGAAGCGAGCGCTGTCCGCACATCACGAAATCGCCCACAGTGGTCAAACCGCTCTGTGATCCAAGTCTCACGGGCGGCATACTGCGCGGTATGTCAGGGGCCCATAGGAGGCGCTGGTGCTCGAAGCGAACAACCTCGAGGTTGTCTACGACGACGTGATGCTGGTGCTCAGGGGCGTGAGCCTGCAGGTGCCCCAGGGCAAGGTCGTCGCGTTGCTCGGTGCGAACGGAGCGGGGAAGACGACCCTGATGAGGGCCTTCAGCGGTCTGCTCGACGTGCACGACGGCAAGGTCACGAAGGGCTCGATCACGCTCGACGGTGAACCGATCCACCGCCTCTCACCGGCGCGGATCGCGGAGCGGGGCATCAAACAGGCCCTGGAGGGCCGCCGGATCCTGGGTGAGCTGACCGTCGAGGAGAACCTCAAGGTCGGCGGCCACGCGAGACCCAAGCGGCTCAGGCAGAACCTGGACCGCTGTTACGAACTGTTCCCCCGGCTGCTGGAGAGGCGAAGACAGAGCGCGGGCTACCTGTCCGGCGGCGAGCAGCAGATGCTCTCGATCGGCCGGGCGCTGATGTCGGAACCGTCCTACCTCCTGCTGGACGAACCCAGCCTCGGCCTCGCGCCGTTGCTCGTGCAGCAGATCCGCGACCTCGTCGTGAAGATCAACGAACAGGGCACCACGGTCCTGCTGGTCGAGCAGAACGCCAGCATGGCGCTCTCCATCGCGGACCACGGCTACGTGCTGGAGACCGGCAAGGTCGTGATGGACAAGCCGGCGCAGGCGCTGCTCGCCGACGACGACATCCGCGAGTTCTACCTCGGTCTCGGCACCTCCTCGTTCCGTGCGGTCAAGCACTACAAGCGCAGGAAGAGGTGGCTGTCATGAGCGCCGACGTACGTACCTCAGCGGAGGCGCCATCCACCTCCGTTCTCGAAGTCACCGACGTCCGGCTCGCGTTCGACGGCGTGGTGGCCGTCGACGGGGTGTCGTTCAGCGTCGAGGAGGGCGAGCTCTTCGCCGTCATCGGCCCGAACGGCGCCGGCAAGACGTCCATCTTCAACGTCCTGAGCGGCGTCTACCGGCCGCAGCAGGGCTCCGTGCGGTTCCACGGCGACGACCTGCTCGGCCTGCGGCCCCACCGCATCGCCGCGCGGGGCATGGCCCGCACGTTCCAGAACATCGAGCTGTTCTCCCACCTCACCGTGGTCGACAACCTGATGCTCGGGCGTCACAACCACATGCGGTACGGCGCGCTGTCGGCGTTCTTCTGGCTCGGCAAGGCCAGGAACGAGGAGCTGAAGAACAGGGCCGCCGTCGAGGAGGTCATCGACTTCCTGGAACTGGAGCAGTGGCGCCGGTACCCGGTCGGCCTGCTGCCCTACGGCGTGCAGAAGCGCGTCGAACTGGGCCGGGCGCTCGCCATGGAGCCCAAGCTCCTGCTGCTCGACGAGCCGGTCGCCGGCATGAACGTCGAGGAGACGGAGGACATGGCGCGGTTCATCCTCGACGTCCGGGAGGAGCTGAACATCCCGATGATCATGGTGGAGCACGACATGGGCCTCGTGATGGACCTGGCCGACCGTGTGATGGTCATGGACTTCGGCCGCCCGATCCGCACCGGCACGCCCGCGGAGGTGCAGCAGGATCCCGACGTGATCCGCGCGTACCTCGGTGAGCAGCACAAGAGCGTGACGCCATGACCACAACCGTCGTCACGCGCGTCAAGGACCGCGCTGAGCGCACGCCCGACCAGATCGCGTTGCGCGCCAAGGACTTCGGCATCTGGCAGGAGGTCACCTGGGCCTGCTACTGGGCGAACGTCGAGCTGGTCGGCCACGCCCTGCTCGCTCTCGGCCTCAAGCCGGGTGAACGGGTGGCGATCCACTCCGAGAACCGGCGCGAGTGGCTCTACGCCGACCTCGGCATCGTCGCCGCCCAGGGCATCACGGTCGGCCTCTACCCGACGAACCCCGCGTCCGAGGTCGCGTACCTGCTGTCCCACTCCGGCACGCGGATCCTCGTCGCCGAGGACCAGGAACAGGTCGACAAGGCGTTGCTGGTGCTGGAGGACACCCCCGACCTGGAATGGATCGTCTACCTCGAGCCCCGCGGCATCAAGGGCCGCTACGACAACCCGAAACTGCTGGCCTGGGACGACTTCCTGGCGCTGGGCGCCCAGCACCGCGACTCGTTCCCGGCCGAGCTCGCCGAACGCATGGCGGCCACCGAGCCCGGCGACGTCATGACGCTGATCTACACGTCCGGCACGACCGGTCCGCCCAAGGGCGCGATGCTGACCGTGGCGAACGTCGAGTTCGCCGTCGACGTGCTGGTGGAGGGCGGCGGTTTCACCTCGCCACCCCCGTCCTCCTCCGACGTCACGCTGTCCTATCTGCCGTTGTGCCACGTCGCCGAACGGATCTTCACGACGTGGTTCAGCGCGGCCAGCGGTGTGCAGGTGCACTTCGCCGAGTCGATCGAGACGGTGCAGGCGAACCTGCGCGAGGTGCAGCCGACGATCCTGTTCGGCGTGCCCCGCATCTGGGAGAAGGTGCTGGCGGGCATCAAGATCGGGGTGTCGTCGGCGTCCTGGACCAAGCGCACCACCACCGGGTTCTGGCTCCGGCGCGCCGAGACCATCGGTGAGACGCTCGTGCGGACCGGCGGCAAGCACACCGGGCAAAGCCGGGCACTCTACGCGTTGGGCTGGCTGTTCTGCTTCCGCGCGCTGAAGGCCCGCATCGGCATGCGGCACGTGCGGTACGCGGCGTCCGGCGCCGCGCCGATCGCGCCGGACGTGCTGAAGTTCTTCATGGGCATCGGGGTGCCGATGCACGAGGTCTACGGCATGACCGAGAACACCGCCGTGGCAACGGGAAACCGCCCGGGGCGGGTCAAGGTCGGCACGGTCGGCGAGCCGCAACCGGGCACGGAGCTGCGGATCGACGAGGAGACCGGCGAGGTCCTCACGAAGCACGGCGGCACGTTCGCGGGCTACTGGCAGGACCCCGAGTCCACCCGGCAGGTGCTGGTCGACGGCTGGCTGCACACCGGTGACGTCGGCGAGTGGGTCGACGGCACGCACGTGAAGATCACCGACCGGATGAAGGACATCATCATCACCGCGGGCGGCAAGAACATCGCGCCGTCCGAGCTGGAGAACGCGCTGAAGACCTCCCCGTACATCAAGGAGGCGGTGGTGATCGGGGACCAGCGCAAGTACCTGGTGGCGTTGATCGGCATCGAGTACGAGACGGTCGGGCACTGGGCCCAGCAGCGCAAGATCACCTACACCACCTACCGGGACCTGTCGGAGAAGACCGAGGTCCTGGAACTGGTGCAGGGGATCGTGACCGAGGCGAACCAGAAGTTCGCGACGGTCGAGCAGATCAAGAAGTTCCGGATGTTCCCCAAGGAGCTCGACCACGAGGACGGCGAGCTGACCGCGACGCAGAAGGTCAAGAGATCCGCGCTGGGCAAGATGTTCGACGACCTCGTGGAGAGCATGTATGGATGAGTTTCTCCAGTCGCTGATCCGGGGTCTCGGCACCGGGTCGATCTATTCGCTGCTCGCGCTCGGCTTCGTGATCATCTACAAGTCGACGCAGGTGATCAGCTTCGCGCAGCCGGCGTTCATGCTGGCGGGCGCGGTGCTGGTCTCGTACCTCTCACCCGTGGTGTCGTTCGCCGGCGCGGTGCTCGTCGCCGCCGTGGTGATCGCGGTGCTGGCGCTGGGAGTCGAACGCACGGTGCTGCGGCCGATGGTCGGCAAACCGGTGTTCGTGGTCGCGATCATCACCATCGGCGTGGACGTCGTGGTGAGGGTGGTGACGAACGCGTTCATCGGCCTCGACGTCCGGCAGGTCGGCGACCCGTGGGGTCTCGACACGGTCAGCTTCCTGGGCGCCGAGGTGCAGCAGCGGTACCTCGTGATGATCGCGACGACCGCGATCGTGACGGGCGTGCTGTTCGCGTTCTTCCGCTACTCGCGGATCGGGCTCGCGATGCGTGCGGTCGCCTACGACCAGGAGGTCGCGCTGGCACAAGGGGTCTCGGTCGGGTCGGTGTTCGCGCTGTCGTGGGCACTGGCCGGTGGGCTCGCCGCTCTGGCCGGCGTGTTCGTCGCGACGGGCGCCGGGGTCGACCAGCAGCTGTGGATCGTGGCGCTGAAAGCGTTGCCCGCGATCATCATCGGCGGCCTGGAGTCGTTGGGCGGCGCCGTGGTCGGCGGGCTCACGGTCGGCGTCGTCGAGTCGCTGTTCGGCACCTACCAGAACGACTTCGCCCCGTGGCTCGGGCCGAACTTCGGGTTGGTGGCGCCGTACGCGTTGATGCTGCTCGTCCTTCTCGTCAGACCGTACGGACTGTTCGGCAAGCGGGAGGTGGAACGTCTGTGAAGGGACCGACAACCATCAAGGGCAGGCCAGAGCTCTACACCTCCTACGGGCAAGACATGGCGTTCCTGAACACGCGTCCGAAACGCGCGTGGACGGGTGGGCTCGTCGTGATCGCCCTGGTGATGCCGTTCATGATCACCGACGACCTGTTGCAGCTGCTCGCCACCGGTTTCGTGGCGGCGATCGGCGCGATCGGGCTGAACATCGTCACGGGGTACGCGGGTCAGGTCTCGCTGGGCCACGCGTTCTTCCTCGCGATCGGCGCGTACACCGCGGCGGCGCTGTCCGGTCCCGAGACCGGGCGGGTGATCGGTTTCGGCATCACGTCGCTGCCGATCTGGCTGCTGGCCGCGGGGCTGGTGGCCGCGTTGTTCGGCGTCCTGGTGGCGCCGGTGGCGGTGCGGTTGCGAGGGCTCTACCTCGCGATCGTGACGCTGGGGCTGGTCTTCCTGGGAGAGCACGTGTTCCGGGAGTGGACGTCGCTGACCGGCGGGCCCGGTGTCGGCCGGCCCGCGGCCGTGCCCGAGCTGTTCGGGGTGCGCCTCGACCGGGACAACTCGGTGTTCACGGCGGCACAACAGCTGTACCTGCTGATGTTCGTGCTGCTGGTGATCTTCGGTGTGCTGGCGCGGAACCTGGTGCGGTCGCGCGTCGGCCGGGCGTTCGCGGCGGTGCGGGACCGGGACCTGGCCGCGTCGGTGATCGGCGTGGACCTGACGAAGTACAAGGTCCTGGCGTTCGCGGTGTCCTCGTTCTACGCGGGTGTCGCGGGCGCGTTGTTGTTCGTGGTGAACGGGTTCTTCGATCCGGGCTCGTTCAGCCTGCTGTTGTCAGTGCAGTACATCGCGATGGTGCTCATCGGCGGCGCGGGCACCATCTCCGGAGCGATCATGGGCGCGCTCTTCATCACCTTGCTGCCACGCATCACCAGGGAACTGCCTTCGGTGCTGCCGTTCATCAGTGGTGACGCGACCGGCGTGATCACGGTCTTCCAGCTGGAAGCCGTGCTCTACGGCGTGCTCATCATCGTGTTCCTCATCGTCGAGCCACGCGGGTTGTTCGGCATCTGGGTCCGCGTCCGCAACTACTGGCGCACCTGGCCGTTCTCGTACTGAGGAGAGAGAATCCCCATGTCTGGTAAGAGAATCGCAGTCATATTCGTTGGGGCGTTACTCCTCGCCTCGTGTCGTGGCGGTGGTGACGCCGCACCGCAGGAAGGCGCGGGCGGCATCAAGGTCGACGTCGGCGTGACGAAGGAGGCCTGCCCCAACGCCGTCGACAAGGCCAAGGGCTGCATCTACCTGGGCACCATCTCGGACCTCACCGAGGGCCCGTTCAAGACGCTGGCCGTGCCGATCACGGACTCGCAGAAGGCGTTCTGGAAGCGCGTCAACGACAAGGGCGGCATCGGCGGCTACGAGGTCGACGTCACCAAGTACGTCAAGGACAACAAGTACAACCCGCAGATCCACAACCAGGTCTACCAGGAGATCAAGGGCAGCGTCCTGGCGCTGACGCAGACGCTGGGTTCGCCCACGACTGCGGCGATCCTGCCGGACATGAAGAACACGAAGATGGTCGCGGTGCCGGCGTCGTGGACCTCGTTGTGGGGCGTCGAGGCCGGGGTGCTGGAGTCCGGCGCGAACTACTGCGTCGAGTCGATGAACACCGTGGACTACGCCGCCGAGAAGATGGGCGTGAAGTCCGTCATGGCCGTGCACAACGCCGGTGACTACGGCGACGACGCGGCGGCCGGGGCGAAGATCGCGGCCGAGAAGCGCGGGCTGACGTTCGAGAACGTGACCACCACAGCTGGTCAGGACAACCAGGGCGGCGCGATCGACGCCGTGGTGTCGAAGAAGCCGGACCTGGTCGTGCTGACGACCGGGCCGACCGACGCGGCCGTGATCATCGGACAGTCCGCGGCCCGTGGTTTCAAGGGCAAGTTCATCGGCACCTCGCCGACGTGGAACCCCGGTCTGCTGAAGTCGCCGGCCGCGCCCGCGATCAAGGCGCTGTACATGCAGTCGGCGCCGTGGAAGTCGTGGAGCACCGAGTCCGTCGGCCACACCGCGATGCGTGCGGCGCTGCCGGGCGTGACGCCCAACGACGGCTACACCGCGGGCTGGGTGTGGGCGTACCCGTTGAAGGCGGCGCTGGAGAAGGCGGCCGCGAACAAGGACCTGACGCGCGACGGTGTGCTCGCCGCCGTGGGTCAGCTCTCGTCCGTGGACTACGAAGGCATGCTTCCTTCGGGTGCGGGCAATTTCGCCGCTTCGCCCCAGGACGGGCTGTTCCGCCAGTCGACCCTCTACAAGCCGGACGACGCCGCTCCGACCGGAGTGACGCTGGTGGAGGACTTCTTCACCGGTTCCACGGCCAAGGACTTCAAGTTCGAGAAGCCCTGCTACCAATGAACCGAACGGGTGACACTCGACGCTGAAACCGGACATCTCTGACTAGTCTCGCTGGTGAGTCTGGTGTAGGAGGTTGTTCACGGTGATGTCGTGCGTCGAGGTTCGCCGATCCACCGGAGGCCTTCGTTTGTTCGTTCGTCCCCCGGCCGCGTCGTGCTGGAGCGCGCGGCTGGGGTACGAACGGGTGTCGGAGTTGCTGTCCGCGATTCGTCAGGCCGAGTCGTGCACCGTGCCGGACGTGGAACTGCGGTACGTGCCCGACCAGCGCACCGGTGAGGCGGTGCTGGCGTGCGAGACGGGGTCCGTTCTCCTGGACGCCGACGAGGTGTCGGCGTTGCACGACACGTTGCGCGCACACATGCCGGACCGGATGAGGCCGCTACCGGCCTAATTACCGGCCTAATTTTCGAGCGAGCCACTCCGTGCGGGTACGCCGTGCCCGCACGGAGAGCGCCGCGTCCGGGAAGATCGCGTCGAAGCCGTGGAACCCGCCCGCCCACGTGTGCAGTTCGGCGTCCCCGCCCGCCGCCCAGATCCGCGACGCGTAGGCGACGTCCTCGTCCCGGAACACCTCCGCGGTCCCGGTGTCGACGTAGGTGGCGGGCAGCCCGGAGAGGTCCTCGGCCAGAGCCGGTGACGTGTAAGGGGAAACCTCCTCGGCGTCTCCCCGGACCGAGCGCCAGCCGAACTCGTTCATCTCGCGCGTCCACACGCCGGGCTCGCCGGAATACTGCCTGCTCGACGTGGAGTCGTTGCGGTGGTCGAGCATCGGGCAGATCAGCACCTGGGCGGCGATCTCCGGGCCGTTCCGGTCGCGGGCCATCAGCGTGACACCGGCGGCCAGTCCGCCGCCGGCGCTGATGCCCGCCACGACGACCTGGTCGGTGTCGATGTTCTCGACCGTCCACAACAGACCGTAGTAGCAGTCCTCGACCAGCGCCGTCCCGGTCGCCTCGGGTGCGAGCCGGTGCTCGACCGTGACCACGACGACGCCGAGTTCCGCCAGCCACTGCAACGGGATGTCGATCTGCGAGAAGCGGTCGCCCATCACCATGCCGCCGCCGTGGATCCAGTAGACGCACGGCGCGGGGCCGTCGAGTCCCTCGGGGCGGAAGACGGTCAGCGTGATCTCGCCGACGGTGACGTCGTGCCGTTCGGCGTCGGTCTTGAACGGCGGCGACGGCATCTGGCGGATCTGCTGGAGCATCTCGTGGGTGAGTTCGGCCGACAGCGGCATCTCGGCCAGGAGAGCGCGCAGTTCGGGGTCGAGGGCGGGGGCGGCCATCAGAACGCCGCCTTGCCGCCGACGGGCAGCAGGTCGACGTAGGCCGACTCGCCTTGGAGCAGCGTCTGGAGCTTCGCGACGAGTGCCTGTGCCGCTTCGGTGGCGAAGAACGCCGCGTGCGCCTCGGCCGTCGTCCAGCCCTCGGTCACGTGGACGACGTCCGGGTCGGTCGTCGAGCGGCCGACCAGGAAGACCACGCAGTCGTCGTTCGTGAGCGACGGTGCGTCGAGCAGGAACTCGACGACCTCGTCGCCCTTGCCGGGCCTGGCGGTCATGGTGGCGTGGAAACCGTGCTGGACGCTCATCTGTTCCTACCTCTCGTCGTTCTGGCGATGAGGTAATCAGACCAGTCTGACCAGCTATGACGGGAGATCGATGCTGCTCCGCTCTTGCCTGATCCTCCCGTTGCCCGTTGGGGCAGCGGATCGTGTCCGGTGGGACGTCGCTGCGTTGGTCGTGCTTCGCGCGCGGGCTCGCCATCGTGGACGGCGTGATCCACGAGGTTGACGAGGCTTTGCGCCGCCTGGTGCGAGACGAGGCGTTGCGCGGTTCGGACCTGGACGTCGCGTTCGACGCGCCGACCAAGGACTGGGCGGCGCGGCGCAACGCGCCCACCGTCAACATCTACCTCTACGACATCCGCGAGGACCTGCGTCGCCGGCAACGCGGCCTGCTCAACGAGTACGACGCGCAGGGCCAGGTCGCGGCACGTCATCTGCCGCCACGGCACATGAAGCTCTCGTACCTCGTCACGGCGTGGACACAACGGCCCGAGGACGAGCACCGGTTGCTGTCGGACCTGCTCATGGGGTTCATCGGGTACGACGCCGTGCCTCCGCGCCTGCTCAGCGGCACGCTGGAGGAGCTGGCGCTGCCCGTGCCGATGACGGTCGCCCTGCCACCGCCGGAAGATCGCGCGTTCGCGGACGTGTGGAGTGCGCTGGGAGGCGAGCTGAAGCCGTCGCTCGACGTCGTGGTGTCGGCGCCGGTGTCGTCCGGGCGCAAGTTCGCCGCCGGGCCTCCCGTGCGCGAGGGCGTCGAGCTGCACGCCGGATCGGATCGGGTGCGGCACAACGTGACCGCCGACGGGGTGGCGATGCGCAAGGTGTCGCCATGATCTTCGAGCGGATGGCGGTGCTGGAGCGGCGGATCCGGGTGGCGGTGGCCACTCGCCGGACCGCGGACCCGAACCCGGACGACCCGTTCCGCGGGCTCTACCTGTCCGACGAGGTCATCGACGCGTTGCTGGACAGCGGACGGGAGCCGTTCGCACCGTTCTCCGGGACGCGGGCGGACGGCAGGCTCGGCCGGCTCGCGGCGAAGGCCCAACTGTCCGAAGTGGACGTCGAGCTGCTGCTCGTGGCACTGGCACCGGACGTCGACAGCCGCTTCGAGCAGTTCTACGGCTACCTGAACGACGACGTGACGCGGCGCCGGGCGACGGTCGGGCTGGCGCTGCGGTTGTGCGGGCTCGCGGAGGCCTCACCGCAGGGACGGTCGAGGCTCGACCTCGGCAGCCCTCTGGTGCGCTGCGGCCTCGTGACCGTGGAGGATCCCGAACGGCCGCTGCTCAGCCGCTCGTTGCGGGTGCCGGACCGGGTCGGCGCGCACCTGCTCGGTGACGACCGCCCGGACCCGTTGCTCGCCGACTTCGTGACGCTACCGGGGGATCCGGTGCGGATGCCCGGCGACGATCGGCTGGCCCGCGGTGTCGACCGTGGTGTGCGGCTCGTCTACCTGCGTGAACATCCTGGTGGTGGAGCGGCGGAACTGGCCGTGGCAGCGTTGGCGCAGGCGGGTTTCCCGGCGTTGCTGGTGGACGCGCCGCGCTTGACGGACGCGCTCGCGGTGACACGGGAGGCGTTGCTGCGAGGCGCGGGAATCGTCGTCGGGCCGGTGGACTCCGGCTTCGCCCTGGATCCCCTGCTGCACGACGAGATCCCTATGGTCGTGTACGGGTCCGGTGCCTGGGAACCGCGCTGGACCCGCACGCCACCGTTGCAGCACGACGCGGTGCAGGTGCCGTTCGACGTGCGGGTCGCGTTGTGGCGCACCGAACTCGACGGCAAGCTCGCGTCCGGCATCGACCCGGCGGAGGTCACCGCGCACTTCGTGCTGGGGCCGACGCAGATCAGCAGGGCGGCGAGCGCGGCCTTCGTTTCGGCACTGGCGGACGACGGCCTGGTCGACGTGACGCACCTGCGAGCCGGTGCGCGCAGCCAGAACGCGGGCGGCCTGCAACGCCTGGCCCGCCGGATCGAACCGGCGGTGGCGTGGCCGGACCTGGTGCTGCCCGCGCCGGTCACCGCTCTGCTGCACGAGCTCGCGGCCAGGGCCCGGCACCGCGACCGCGTGATCGACGAGTGGCGGATGCGTCCCGGTGGTGGCCGGGGCCGCGGCGTGACGGCGTTGTTCGCCGGTGATTCCGGGACGGGCAAGACGATGTCGGCCGAGGTGATCGCGGCGTCGCTCGGCCTCGACCTCTACACGGTCAACCTGGCGACGGTCGTCGACAAGTACGTCGGTGAGACCGAGAAGAACCTGGAGCGGATCTTCGTGGAGGCGGCCGGGGTCAACGGCGTGCTGCTGTTCGACGAGGCCGACGCGATCTTCGGCAAGCGTTCGGAGGTCCGCGACGCGCACGACCGGTACGCGAACATCGAGAGCGCGTACCTGTTGCAGCGCATGGAGTCGTTCGACGGGATCGCGGTGCTGGCCACGAACCTGCGGGCGAACCTCGACGACGCGTTCACCCGCCGCATCGACGTGATCGTGGACTTCCCGTTGCCGGACGCGGACCTGCGTCGCGGCCTGTGGGACCGCTGCCTGGGCCGTTCTGTGCCGCGATCGTCCGATGTGGACCTGGGGTTCCTCGCGGAGGCGTTCGAGCTGGCGGGCGGGCACATCCGGTCGGCGGCGGTGACCGCGGCCTACCTCGCCGCCGCGGCCGGCCACGTCGTCGGCATGGTCGAGCTGATCGGCGCCGTGGCACGCGAGTACCGCAAGCTCGGCCGCCTGGTGGGCGAACGCGAGTTCGGCCGCTACCTCGAACTCGCCGTGGAAAGAGAGGGTTGTGATGCGCGGGCACGAACATGAGCACGAGACGTCCTTGCGCCCCAGGGGCGACCGGGCGCCGCAGGAGGAGACCGACCTGATGGGCCGCGCGGCCGTCGCCGGACGCCCGGACGTGCTCGGACCTCAGGGGATGCTCGGCCTGCAACGGGCCGTGGGCAACGCGGGTGTCAGCGACGTCGTGTCGTCCGGCGTGTCGTCCGGCGGGGCGCCGCTCGACGCGGGGGTGCGCGAGGACATGGAGGGCCGGTTCGGCCAGGACTTCTCCGACGTCCGGGTGCACACCGGGTCCGAGGCGCACGACTCCGCGAAGTCGGTGAACGCGCACGCGTACACCGTCGGGTCGAACATCGTGTTCCAGCGCGACAAGTACGACCCGTCGTCGGACTCCGGCAAGCACATGCTGGCGCACGAGCTGACGCACGTGGTGCAGCAGCGGTCCGGGCCGGTCGACGGCACGGACAACGGTGCCGGGGTGAAGGTCAGCAGCCCGTCGGACCGGTTCGAGCGCGAGGCCGTGGCGAACGCCGACCGCGTGATGTCGGCGGCCCCTTCCGCTCCGGCCGTGCAACGGGAGGAAGCTCCCGAGGAGGAGACCGCCCAGACGTTCGTGCAACGAGCCGAGGAAGAGGAAGAAACCGAGTCCGCTAGCTGATCGGCGCCGGTGAGCTGGCCTCCGGCACCAGGATCGCCGGTGCGCCGGTGCCGTCCGCCGGGACCGCCCACACGTCGTTCAGGCCGTCGTCGCGCTGGATGCCGTACGCGACGGTCCTGTCGTCGACCCAGGCCGGCTGGTCGTCGACGCTGCGGGTCTCGGCGAGCTCGGTGATCTCGCGGGTCTTCAGGTCGAGCACGGACACCCGCCAGCCCTGCTGCGGATCGCCACCGACGGCCTTCTTGTAGGCGATGCGGGTGCCGTCCGGGGACAGCGACGGGCACTCGACGTCGTCCAGGTCGGTGAGCGGCCGGACCGTGCGCTCGGCGAAGTCGCCTTCGAGCAGGTAACGGTGGCCGCCGGTGGACATGGTGGCGTAGAAGCGGTTGTCGTCGGCGGTGAAGGTGACGCCCCAGTAGTTCGTGTCGACCGGCCGTTGCGGCATGCCCTCGACCGCGAACTCCTCCAGCGACGCGACCAGCGTGCCGGTCTTCGTGTCGAGAACGCCGGTGCTGGTGGAGAACCCGTTGGCGGCGTACGAGTGTCCGTCGACGAACAGCGTCCACGCCACCATCCGGCCGCTGGCCGAGACCCTCGTGCGGTTCGGGAAACCCGTCAGCGGAACGGTCCTGAGTTCCTTCAGGTCGCGGTCGAGCACGGCCAGTTCGCTGGCCTTCAGCGCGCCGACCGGGCGCAGGCAGGAGATCGTGCCCGCTGCCTCGTACGCGCGGTCGCAGCTCTGTCCGGTGACCTCGCGCGAACCGCCGGCGCTCGACACCGTGGAGAGCTTGCCGTTGCTCAGAACCATCAGACGTGGGCCCGCGCCGGTCGTGACGGACTGCGCGGCGTCCGGTGCGGCACCGGACAGCGCGGTGTAGCCGACCGCGACACCCCCGAGCAGGACGGCGGCGGTCAGGGTGATCAGCAGGCGTTGGTTCATTTCCGGCGTCCCAGCAGTGCGGCGGTGGTGATCAGGGCCAGGACGACCGCGACGGCGGCGACCCTGGTGGCGGCCTCGGGGCTCCAGAACTGCCAGGCGAGGCCGAACAGCACGGACGAGCCGAGGTAGGCGATCGCCTGTCCACTTTGGATCAGCGCGATGCCGGTGGTGCGCAGGCGTTCCGGCAGGACCGGGCCCGCGAGTGCCATCAGCACGCCGTCCGTGCAGGCGTAGAAGACGCCGTACAACAGCACGACCAGCACGAGGAGCGGCCAGCCGCCCAGCGGTCCGTGCAACAGCAGGTAGACGACGGTCAGGGCGCCGTAACCGGCCAGCATGACCTTGAGCCGGCCGATCTTGTCCGCGAGCGCGCCGAGTGGTGCGGCGAGCAGCAGGTAGACCAGGCTCGTGCCCACGGCCAGCAACGGGAACCAGCCGAACGCCAGCCCTTCGCGCTTCTGCAGCAACAGGTAGACGAACCCGTCGCCGATGGTGACGAGACCGAGCAGGGACGCGGCCAGCACGATCTTCCGGACGGCCGGGTCCTTGAGCAGGGCGAGTTTGAGAGGTTCCCTGCGCTCCACGGGTTCCGGCCGGTCCCGCACGTAGAGCACGAGCACCAGCACCCCGAACGCGGCGATGCAGAAGCTGACGACGAACACGGCGTCGAACGACTGTGCGGAGGCGGCGAGCACGGCCATCGCGACGAGCGGCCCGGCGAACGCGCCGATGCCGTCCATCGCCCGGTGCACGCCGAACGCCCGTCCGAGGTCGCCGCTGGGGGTGGAGAGGGTGATCAACGCGTCGCGCGGGGCTGTTCTGAGGCCCTTGCCCGCGCGGTCCGCCGTGATCACGACGCCGAGCGCGGTCAGCGAGTTGCCCGCCGCCAGGAGTCCCAGCTTGGCCACGGCCGAGAGTCCGTAACCGAAGCCCGCGACGGCTTTGCGCCTGTTCGTGCGGTCGGCGAGGTAGCCGCCCGCGAGTCTGAGGAGTGTGGTGGCGCCGGTGTAGACGCCGTCGATCAGCCCGTACGCGGCCGGACTGAGCTGGAGGCCGATGACCAGGTACAGCGGCAGGATCGCGGCCACCATCTCCGACGAGACGTCGGTGATGAGGCTGACCGTGCCGAGCGCGAAGACGTTGCCGCTCAGCCCTTTCCAGTTCGCCGTCCTGGGTTTGTCGATCGTGGACAGGTACATCATCGGCCTCCAGCGGTCCGTCAGTGGCAGTTGGTGGTGCCGCTGTCGGTGTAGGTCTTGCCCGCGACCGGGACGAACTGCCAGTCGAAGCTGTTGTCGTGCAACGTCAGCTTCAGCACGCCCTGGGTTCCGGTGTTGCGGGCCTCGCTGTTCGGCCTGATCGTGCCGAAGCCGTAGGCGCCCGCACCGCCCATGCCCGCGACGAACGAACGGATGCCGCGCGTGTTGTCGAGGCCGCCGTTGGGGTTCTGCGGGGCGAACCGCTCGTACTGGTGGTTGTGGCCGAAGACGACCACGTCCGCGTTGGCGTCGTACAGGGCCTGGAACAACGGCCGGGTGGCCGTCGACGGCGAGTGGTTGGCGCCGCTGGTGAACAGCGGGTGGTGCCAGTACGCCGCGGTGCACGGCTTCGTGCTCGCCGCCAGGTCCTGCCGCAGCCACTGCTCCTGCGCGCTGCCCGCCGACATGCTGACGTTGGAGTTCAGCGACACGATGTGCCAGTTGCCGATGTCGTAGGAGTAGTAACCGCGGCCGGACGGCCCGGCCTGTGCGCCGAAGTAGTTGTAGTAACCCGTGGCGCCGCTGGTGTGGTAGTCGTGGTTGCCGGGGGAGGGCCTGGTGCGTGCCTTGTGCCGGCCCCACGTGGGCTCGTAGTAGGTGGTGAACTGGCTCGCGGTGCCGTCCGGGTAGACGTTGTCGCCCGTGGTCCAGACGGTGCCCTGGATGCCGTCCAGCAACGCGGCCGTGGCCGTGTCGCCGGAACCCGAGTCCGCGATGTCGCCCGCGCCGACCCACACCGGGTCGCCGGGAGGCGGCGTCGTGCCGTCGGTGACGACGAGCTGCGGCGCCGTCGAGCCCGACTCGCGCGAGTCGTAGTCGGCGCCGTCCGTGCTGCTCGACGTGATGCCGATGCTGTACGTGCCGTTGCCGGTGACGTAGCTCGTGACGTCGACCTCGTACCAGGCGTTGCGCACGACCGAGCCGAGAGAACCGAGCGTGGCGCCGTCGATCGCGGGCTGGCTTGCCCAGGTCACGGCGGTCTCGGTCCAGCTGGTGTTCGACATCGCCCTGAACGTGCCGCCGCTGGGGCTTTCCGCGCCGGAGACGTCGTCGGTGTGCAGGCGGAGCTTGGCGTTGCTGACGCCGCCCGTGACGCCGGAGACGGTGAACTTGAGGAACGTCCGCTTGACCGGCGAGTTGTCGACGCCGAACTGGCTCGAGGTGCCGTAGTTCGTGCCGGTGGACCCGTTGTCGACGTAGGTGTCGGCGGTGGGTGTGAAGGTGGTGGCGGCAGCCTGAGCCGCGGTCGAGGCGGTGAGTGTGGCCGCCGTGATGATGACGGTGGAGAGCACGGCTAGGGGAGCCCTGCGACGTGACATGCCTGTCCTCGTGGTGGTGGGCGGACATGGGCCGTCGCGAAGAGTAGGGGTGAGGTGGTTCGGTCACCAATGATCGTTCGGCGGCGGTTGGGTGAACGGTGGGAAAACCCCTCCAGGGGGTGACTGCCCGTTTGGGCAGCCGCCTGCTCCCTCCAGCACCGTCGTGGGGTCGTGTCGGGATCTTCGGCGCCGTTCCAGCATGGGTCGTACAGGGTTCCGTACGACTTGGGAGGCCGTCGATGCCCACCTATCTCTCGCCGGGCGTGTACGTCGAGGAGGTGGAGGCAGGTGCCCGTCCGATCGAGGGCGTGGGCACCGCCGTCGCCGCGTTCGTCGGCTTCGCGGTCAAGGGGGACTTCAACACCCCGACTCTCGTCTCGAACTGGTCGCAGTACACCGACAAGTTCGGCGACTTCGCGGAGGGCTGCTACCTGCCGCTCGCCGTCTACGGCTACTTCCTCAACGGTGGCACCAACTGCTACGTCGTGCGGGTCGGCGGCTCCCGTTCCGCCGCCCTGGAGGCCGGGCCCTCCGCCGTGCTGGGCAGTTACAAGGTGAAGGCCCGTGAGCTCGGTGCCGGTTCCCTGTCCGTCGAGGTCGGCGAGGCCGCGGGGGAGAACGCGCCGGACGACCGCTTCTCGTTGCTGGTCAAGGACAACGGCAAGGTCGTCGAGACGCACCAGGTGTCGTCGAAGCGCGGCAAGGAGAACGTCGTCACGGTCGTGAACACGGCTTCGAAGCTCATCACGGTCGAGGAGGTGACCGGGGCCGCCGTCGCTCGTCCGGACAAGGCCTCCGTGGCGTTGCGCTCGGAGCCCGCCGCGTCGCCGGTGCCGCGCAAGGTCGTCGCGGACGACTACGTGGGTGACGTCTCGGACCGCACCGGCTTCGGCGGCCTGGAGGCCGTGGACGAGATCACGATGGTCTCGGTGCCCGACCTGATGAGCTCCTACCAGCGCGGACTGATCACGCTGGAGGCCGTGAAGACCGTGCAGGCGGCCGTGATCGCGCACTGCGAGCTCATGGGCGACCGCATGGCGATCCTCGACCCGCCGCCGGCGCTGTCGCCGGACGAGATCAAGAACTGGAAGCAGGTCGAGGCGGGCTTCGACTCGAAGTACGCGACCCTGTACTACCCGTGGATCAAGGTCTACGACCCGTCCACCTCGGACAACATCTTCGTGCCTCCGTCCGGTCACATGGCCGGCGTGTGGGCCCGCACCGACGCCACCCGCGGCGTGCACAAAGCCCCGGCGAACGAGACCGTGCGTGGCGCCGTGGCGTTGCAGACCCAGCTCACCAAGGCCGAGCAGGAACTGCTGAACCCGATCGGCGTGAACTGCATCCGCTCGTTCACCGGCCGCGGCATCCGCGTGTGGGGCGCCAGGACCCTGTCCTCGGACCCGGCGTGGCGCTACCTGAACGTCCGGCGGCTCTTCAACTACCTCGAAGAGTCCATTCTGGACGGAACGCAGTGGGTCGTCTTCGAGCCGAACGACGATGCCCTGTGGGCCCGCATCCGCCGCACCATCGCCGCGTTCCTGGTGATGGAGTGGCGCAAGGGGGCCCTGTTCGGCCTGACGCCGGACGAGGCGTTCTACGTCAAGTGCGACCGCGAGACCAACCCCGCCGAGGGCATCGACCTCGGCCAGGTCGTCTGCGAGGTCGGCATCGCGCCCGTGAAGCCCGCGGAGTTCGTCATCTTCAGGCTCGCCCAGATGCAGGGCGGCACCAGTCTGGTCAACGAGTAAAGGCGGTACCTCGACATGCCACTCCCCGATCTCGACACGTCGGTAGGCCACTCGTTCGGCCTGGAGGTCGACGGCATCACGATCAAGCAGATCTCCGAGGTGACGGGCCTGAAGATGGAGCAGGACGTCATCGAGCTCAAGCAGAACATGGCCGACGGCAAGTACGTCGTGAAGAAGCTGCCGGGCCGCATGAAGGCGGGCGAGGTCGTCTTCACCCGAGGCCTCACGTCCGACAACTCGTTCGAGAAGTGGGTGAAGGACTCCCGCTTCGGCAAGATGGGCGCGGCCCGCAAGAACGGCGTGGTCGTCGTCTACGACTACGAGGGCCAGGCCATCAAGCGCTACAAGATCATGCGCGCCTGGCCGAAGGCGCTGGAGATCGGGACGCTGAAGGCCGGCGACACCTCAGTGCTGACCGAGAAGCTCACGGTCACCTACGAGGAGATGGACGTCGAGTGAAGCGTTCCGCCGTGGTCGAGATGCAGACGGAGTTCGCCTTCGAACTCCCCCGCGGCTACGTGGACGACTCGGGCGTGTTGCACCGTTCCGGCGTGATGCGCCTCGCCACGGCCCGCGACGAGCTGATCCCGTTGCGGGACGACAGGGTCCGCGAGAACGCCGCGTACCTGACCGTCGTCCTGCTGGGCCGGGTGGTGGTCCGCCTGGGCTCGGTCACCGACGTGCACGCCGGCGTCATCGAGAACCTGTTCGCAGCGGATCTGGCGTTCCTGCAGGACATGTACCGCCGCATCAACAGCGAGGGCCACACGCGTTCTGGGGTCTCGTGCCCGTCCTGCGGCCACGGCTTCGAGGTCGACATCGCCGGTGGGCGCCTGGGGGAATCGTGACGTACGCGGCGGACCGCCTGTACTCGGAGGTCGCGTACGTCGCCTACCACTTCCACTGGTCGCTCGACTCCATTCTGGACCTGGAGCACGCGGAGCGGCTGCGGTACGTGGAGGAGATCGGCCGCATCAACGCCCGCATCTCAGCGGGCTAGTCGTTTTTCGGTGTTCTTCGGGCTAGGGGAGGTGATCGGTCGTGTGGCCCTTTCGACGGCGAGCCGCCGCCCCGCTTCCGGTCGTCAGGTCGGACTGGCGAACCCTCCCGCCCCTGCAACGCCTGGTGGCCCCGCACCCGCTGATCAACCCGGTGCCGGCGTTCTCCGCTCGCCTGGCCGCGTGGCAGAACCCGTCGTTCCTCGCGCCTCTGGCGCACGCGGTGGGCGAGTCGGAGCTGTCGGGGTCGATCGCCGACGTGGCCAAGCCTGCCCCGGACCAGCCACCTCCGCCGTCCCGCCCGGCCGACTTCTCGCCGCCATCCGTGGCGTCAGACGGCGCTGGTTCGGCGGGACGCGGTGCTGTGCAACGGGCTGTGGTCGAACCCAGCGGTGCGCTGGGACACGTTGCTGCGCCGGGACGCGCCACGGTGCAGCGGGCTGCGGCTGAGCGTGATGCCACGCCGGGACGCGCTGCTGTGCAACGGGCTGCGGCTGAGCCCGCTGGCGTGCCGGAACATGTTGCTGTGCCGAGACGCGCTGCTGGGCAACGGGCCGCGGTTGAGCCCGCTGGCGTGCCGGAACACGTTGCTGTGCCGCGAACCGCCACTGTGCAACGGGCTGCGGTTGAGCCCGCCGGTGCGCCAGAACACGTTGCCCTGCGGGGACGCGCCGCTTCGCTGGAACGCGCCACTGTGCCGGGACCCGCCACCGTGCAACGGGCTGCGGCTGAGCGTGATGCCACGCCGGAGCCCAGCGCCCCGCAGCGTGCTGTGGCCGAGCCTGTCGTGGCGGAAAGCGCCCCCGTGCAGCGGGCCGCGACCGAACCCGCCGCCCCGGACCGCGCCGCGTTTCAACGGACTGCGGCCGAGCGCGACTACCTGCCGACGTCCGGCACCCTGCAGCGCGCCTCGGCCGAACCTGCCGCCGTGCCGGAACGCGCCGCCGTGCAACGGGTTTCGGCTGAGTCCGACGCATCACCGGAGCACGCAACCTTGCAGCGGGCCTCGACGGAACCTGCCGCCACCCTGGAACGCGCCACCATGCAGCACGCCTTGACGGAACTTGCCGCCGCGCCGGAACGCGTCACCGTGCAGCGGGCTCCGGTGGAGCGCGAAGTCCTACTGGAACGCGCCATCGTGCAGCGGGCCTCGACGGAATCTGCCGCCGTGTCTGAACGCGCCATCGTGCAGCACGCCATGACAGAACCTGCCGCCGCGCCGGAACGCGCCACCGTGCAGCGCGCCGCGCCGGAACCCGCCGCCGCGCCGGAACGCGTCACCGTGCAGCGGACTGCGGTGGAGCGCGATGTCGTGCCGGAGCACGGCACCGTGCAGAGCACCGCGATCGAACCTGCCGCCGCACCGGCACTCGGCATCCTGCAACGGGCTGTGGCCGAGCGCGACGCGCCACCGGCTCTCGGTACCCCGCAGCGCGCGAAGGCCGAACCCGCCACCGTGCAACGGGCTGCCCTGCAGCGCTCGGCAACCGACGACACGACCCCACTAGAACACGGCACCCCGCAGCGCTCCTCAGTCGAACACCGCAGCCCAGCGCTGCCCAGCAGCCTGCAGCCGGACGCCCCGGCGGTCTCTCCGGAGCACGGGAACCCGCCGCCCGGCTCGACCATGCCCGAAGTCCTGCCCCTAACCCCGTTGCAGCCGGGCATCGTGCAACGCGCCTCCGCGACGCCCACCTCACCAGTGCAGCGTGCTTCGACCGAGCAAGGCGCGCCACCCGCCCCAGCGGGTCTTGGCCTCCCGCGGCACGCAGAACAAAGCACTCCGCCGTTCGCGTCGCCAGGGAGCGCGGGCACACCCTTCACGACGACAAGCGGTGCAAGCAGACCGCTCACCTCGTCCGAGCCCGGCATCCAGCGTGCCGCGACGGACCACCTCCGGCTCGTCTCCTCGGACCACGCCGGCCCGCCCGAACCCCGAGCCGATGTCGAGCCGTCCGCAAGCCGGTCCGATGCGGTCGTACAACGCTCCAGCGCCGTGCCCCTGCCGACCCGGTCGCGCAGGCTGGGGCTTGGTGAGCCGATCTCCGCACCGGCACCGACGGCCGGTGTGCCAGAGGCACCGTCTCCCGGCATCGAGGTGCAGAGGGCCGCGGAGACGACGGTGGCGCCGGAACTCGGCGTTGTGGTGCAGCGATTGCCCGGTAACCCCGCGTCCTCGGCCGCTCCCGGTGGGCCGGCGGAGGTGCCGTCGCTCGGCGTTGCCGCGCAGCGCGCTGCCGAAGCGGCCCTGCCTGTGGTGCAGCTCGCGCAGAGTGCCGACAAGCCAGAACCCGCTGTGGTGCAGGCAGAGCAGCGGCCGCTCACCGGCAGTTGGGCCGTGCAGCGGTTCGCGCAACCTGCGGAACCCACGGAGCGGAAGGGTGCCGAACCCGCGTTGCCGGTGGTGGTGGCCCGTGCCGTTGAGGAAGTGGTCGAAACGAGGGCGCCGGTCGTGGAGACGGTGGTGCAGCGGGTGGCCGAGGTCGGGCCGCAGGAGGTGCAACGGGTCGAGGTGCCGGTGCAGGGGCAGGGGGCCGACGAGTTGTTGCGGAAGTTGTACGACCCGTTGCTGCGGCGGCTCAAGGCCGATCTGTGGCTCGACCGTGAGCGTCGTGGGGCGCTCACCGACATGTGAGGACGTGTGATGAGTGCACCGGAGGAAGCCGTCGCCGTCTGTTTCAGCGTGTCGGTCGACAAGGACGATCTGGGGGCCTTCAACAGTTGTGAGGGGCTCGGGTGTGAGTTCGTCATCGAGCAACGGGAAGAGGGCGGCAACAACGGGATGGTGTGGCAGCTGCCCACGCGCATCAAGTACCCCAACGTGAAGCTCACGCGACCGGTGACCAGGGACAGCCAGAAGATCACCAACTGGATCGCGGGCATGGCGTCCGGCATCAAGCGCAGGACCGCGGTCATCGAGGCCAAGACGTTGGAGGGCAGGGTGATCGCGAGCTGGTCGCTGGCCGAGGTGATTCCCGTCCGGTGGACGGGGCCGCAGCTGAGCGCCGAGCAGACGAAGGTCGCCACCGAGACGCTCGAGCTGGCGCACCACGGGTTCCTGGACGCGCGATGACCGTCACGTTCACGAGCGCGGGGAACGCGACCACGTCCAAGAAGATGGAGCACGCGTCGCTGACCGTGCACGAGCCGCCCAAGCCCGGTGGGTTGCAGAAACCGGGGGCGCAGATCGACGAGATCAAGTTCCAGTTCAACCCCAAGGAGCTGACGCTCGCCAAGAACGCCAAGTGGCAGCGGCAGACGCAGCCCAACGCGGCCAAGGCGGGCGTGCCCGAGTTCAAGGGGGCCGAACCGGCCAAGCTGAGCCTGGAGATCTTCCTCGACTCCACGGACACGATGGGCGACGCGACCATCAAGAAGGTCGAGCAGCTCTTCAACCTCACCGTGCCCACGAAGGACTCCAGGCAGGGCGGCAAGGGCAGTCCGCCCTGGGTCATCTTCAAGTGGGGCACGACGACGGGCTTCCCGAGCTACGTCGCGAGCGTCAGCGCCAAGTACACGCTCTTCACGCCCGGAGGCATGCCGGTCAGGGCGCTCTGCACGGTCAACCTGGAGGAGGTCAGCGGCGAACCCGGCGGGCAGAACCCGACCAGTGGCGCGCTGGCCGCCAGGAACGCGCACACCCTCACGGCCGGCGACAGCCTGCAAAGCCTGGCGTACAAGGCCTACGGCAACCCCGAGCTGTGGCGGTACATCGCCGAGGCCAACAACATCGACGACCCGATGCGCCTCACCCCCGGCACGACGGTGCTCGTGCCCGCGTTGGAGGAGGTCCACCATGGCTAACGAGAGCTTCGCCAACAACCTCGTCGTCGAGGTCGAGGGGCAGCCGTTGCCCGCCGACGTCAAGCTGCTGCTCACCTACGCCTACGTGGACGACAGCCGCAACCTGCCGGACATGTTCGTGCTGCGGTTCCGCGACCCCGGCCACGTCGTGCTCGCCAAGGCCGGGCTCAAGATCGGGGCGAAGGCCGCGCTCAAGGTCCAGACCGCCGACCCCGGCGGACCGAAACCGCTGATGAGCGGCGAGATCACGGCCGTCGGCGTCGAGCTCGACGCGCAGGGCACGTTCACCGAGGTCCGAGGGTACGACGAGGCGCACCGGCTGTTCCGCGGCCGCAGGGTCGCGGTCTACCCGGGCATGACGGTCGCGGACGTCGTGAGGAAGGTCGCCGGACGCGCGAACATCAAGGCGGGCACGATCGACGACGTGCCGGGCGTCGGCGGCCGGCCGGACACGCAGCTCAGCCAGGACAACGTGAGCGACTGGGAGTTCCTCAGCCGCCTCGCGCGCGCGGTCGGCGCGCAGATCGCGGTCAAGGACGGCAAACTCGACTTCAGGCTGCCCGAACCTCCCGCCAAGGCACCGAAAGCCAACGCCAAGGCCAAGTCGGACCCGCTCGTCCTCGAGATGCACAGCACGCTCGTGGCGCTCCGGGCCGGCATCACGACCGCGGGCCAGGTCCCCGAGGTCCAGGTCAGGGGCTGGGACTTCGAGAACAAGCAGGAGGTCGTCGCCACCGCCGTGCCGAACACCGCCGGCGTCGAGGTGCCCCAGGCCAACCCGAAGGAGCTCGCGAACAAGTTCCAGGCGCAGCCACACCTGGAAACCGGTCAGTACCGCACGCACGCCGAGGCCAAGGCCGCGGCGGAGGCGCTAGCGGCCCAGCTGGGCGGTTCCTGCGCCGAACTCACCGGCGTGGCCAGGGGGAACCCGGAGCTCAAGGCCGGTACGGCGGTCGCGCTGACCAACGTCGGCGAACCGTTCCAGGGCAAGTACACCCTCACCAGCACCCGGCACCTGTTCGCCGAACACACCGGCTACACCACGGAGTTCACCGTCTCCGGCCGGCAGGAGCGCTCGCTCTACGGACTCGTCCACAGCGCGAAGGACAAGCCGCTCAACGGACTGGTCCCCGCCATCGTCACGAACGCCAAGGACCCCAAGAACCTCGGCCGGGTCCAGGTCAAGTTCCCCTGGCTCGCCAGCGACTTCACCAGCGTCTGGGCCCGGACCGTGCAGCAGGGCGCCGGCGCGAACCGCGGCACGATGATCCTGCCCGAGGTCGGCGACGAGGTGCTGGTCGGCTTCGAGCACGGCGAGTTCGACGCGCCGTACGTGCTCGGCGGCCTGCACAACGGCAAGGACCAGCCGCCGAAGCTGAGCAAACCGCCCGTCGACGGCGCGAGCGGCGAGATCGCGGTCCGGGGATTCGTGAGCCGCAAGGGGCACAAGGTCGAGCTGATCGAGGACGACGGCATCGTGATCTCCAGCGGTGACGGGAAGTTCCTCGTCAGGATCGACCAGAAGGCCCAGAACATCGAGATCACCAGCGCCAAGACCGTCAACGTCAAGGCGCAGAACGGCATCACCGTCGACGCCGGCACCGGCCCGCTGGAGCTCAAGGGGCAGAAGGTGTCCATCAAGGCGCAGACCGAGCTCAAGGCGGAGGGCGCCCAGGTCAAGATCGCCGGCCAGGCGCAGACGGAGGTCACGGCCAGCGGGCCGCTGACCGTCAAGGGCGCCATCGTGAAGATCAACTGAGGAACCATGCCACCCGCAGCCAGAATCGCCGACATGACAGCCCATCCCGGCGTCATCACCGGACCCGGCGTGCCGACCGTGCTGATCGGCGGCAAACCGGCCGCGACGGTCGGGGACCTGCACACGTGCTCGTTCCCGCCGCCCGCGGTGCACCCGCCGACACCGATCGTGCCGCCGGGCTGCCCGACCGTGCTGATCGGCGGCAAGCCGGCGGCCCGCGTCGGGGACATGAGCGGCTGCGGCGCGCCGATCCTGCCGCCCGGCTGCCCGACCGTCCTGATAGGAGGGTGATGGAGTTCATCGGCAGGGGCCTCAGCTTCCCCGTCCGCACCGACGCGACGGGCTCGGTGGCGCTCGTCGACGGCGACCGCGAGATCGTCGAGAGCATCCGGCTGATCCTCGCGACCGCGCCCGGCGAACGCCCGATGCGGCCCGAGTTCGGCTGCGCGATCCACGACCTGGTGTTCGCGCCCGCGGACTCCACGACGGCCGGTCAGATCGCCTACGAGGTGCGGCAGTCACTGGAGCGGTGGGAACCGCGCATCGAGCTGACCGACGTGGTCGTGGACTTCGCCGAGGCGGACAGCGGCACCCTGCTGATCGACATCCGCTACACCCTGAGCACCACCAACGACCCGCGCAACCTCGTCTTCCCGTTCTACGTCATACCGCCGCACGAGGACGGTGCGTGATGCCGCTTCCCCTGCCGAACCTGGACGACCGGCGCTTCCAGCAGCTCGTGGACGAGGCCAAGCGCCGCGTCCAGCAGCACTGTCCGGAATGGACTGACCACAACGTCTCCGACCCCGGTGTCACGCTGATCGAGACCTTCGCGCACATGGTCGACGAGCTGATGTACCGGCTCAACCGCGTGCCGAAGCTGAACTACCTGAAGTTCCTAGACCTGATCGGCGTCGAGCTGTTCGCCCCGACCGCCGCGCGAGTGGACGTCACCTACTGGCTGTCGGCCGCCCAACCGGCCCCCGTCGAGGTCCCGCGGGGCAACCAGGTCGCGACGCAGCGCAAGGGCGTCGAGGACCCGGTCGTCTTCACGGTCGACCGCCCGCTCACGATCGTGCCCTGCGAGCTCTCCCACCTCGCCACGGCCACGGCGAACGGCCAGCCGGTCGACCGCACCGACGACCTCAGGGCGGCCAAGGAACCCCCGGCGTTCAGCGAGCAGCCGCAGAAGGACGACGCCGTGCTGTTCGGCCTGTCCGACGCCGTCCCCGGCTGCGCGGTGCTGCTCCGGTTCGACTGCGAACCGATGGGGTCCGGCATCAACCCCGCCGACCCGCCGTGGGCGTGGGAGGCCTGGACCGACGAGGGCTGGGCCGCCTGCGAGGTCGACCACTTCACCAACGGCGGCTTCAACTCCGCAGGCGACGTCGTCGTGCACGTCCCGGCCGGCCACACCACGTCGGTCCTGGTCCGGCAGCGCGCGGGCTGGCTGCGGTGCCGCGCCGCCGAACTGTGGCCCGGCCAGCCCTTCTACCGGCGCTCGCCGAAGCTCCGCGACGTCACGGCGTCCACGATCGGCGGCACCACCGAGGCGGTGCACGCCGACGTGGTCAGGAACGAGTCGCTCGGCGTCTCGGAAGGTGTTGTGGGTCAACGCTTCCCGCTCGCGAGAACCCCTGTGGTCGCGGGTGAGCCGATCACGGTCGAGGTCGCCACCACGGAAGGCTGGGACACCTGGACCGAGGTCCGCGAGTTCGTCGAGTCGGGCCCGGAGGACCGGCACTTCCTGCTGGACAACACCGAGGGCCAGATCATCTTCGGCCCGGCGGTCCGCCGGGAGGACGGCACGCTGCGCCACTACGGCGCCGTCCCGGCGAAGTCGGCGGCGATCCGCGTCACCGAGTACCGGACCGGTGGCGGCCCGCGCGGCAACGTCGCGCGCAACCTCGTGACCGTGCAACGGGATCCGGTGCCGTTCGTCAGCAACGTCACGAACCGCAAGCCCGGCCGCGGCGGGGTGGCGGGGGAGTCGGTCGAGGACGCGGCACTGAGAGGACCGCTGTCCCTGCGCACGCGCGATCGGGCGGTGACGGCCGAGGACTACGAGGTCCTCGCCAAGGAGGTCGCTCCGGAGGTCGCACGGGTGCGGTGCGCGCCGGGCGACGACGGTGTGCGCGTGCTGGTCGTCCCGGCGGTGCCCCAGCACGAGGAACCGAACTTCGCGGCCCTGCAGGTCGACCAGGAGACCCTCGAACGGATCGCCCGCCACCTCGACGCGCGCCGGTGCGTCGGCGCGCGGGTGAGCGTCGAACCGCCGTTCTACCAGGGCGTCACGGTGGTCGCGGACCTCAAGGCACGCCCCGGCACGCCCACCGAGGCCGTCCGGGCACGGGCGATGGACGCGCTCGCCGCCCACCTCGACCCGATCCGCGGCGGAGCGGACGGGACGGGCTGGCCGTTCGGCAGGCCGGTGCACTCGGGCGAGGTCTACGCGGTGCTGCAACGCATCCAGGGCGTCGAGCTGGTGGAGGACGTCAAGCTGTTCGCGGCGAACCTGGCCACGGGCGAGAGGAGCCAGTCGCAGCAACGGGTCGACCTGCCGCCGAACGGCCTGGCGTTCTCGTACAACCACCAGGTCAGGGTGGCGAGGTCGTGAGGAACGCCGTGGACGACCTCATCTCCCCGCACCCCCTGG
The DNA here is from genome assembly GCF_033794685.1 of Streptomyces sp. ID05-26A. Classification (NCBI taxonomy): domain Bacteria; kingdom Bacillati; phylum Actinomycetota; class Actinomycetes; order Kitasatosporales; family Streptomycetaceae; genus Streptomyces; species Streptomyces sp. ID05-26A. The sequence goes on along the minus strand of NZ_JARAYZ010000006.1, from coordinate 370,146 downwards.
GCGAGCGCATGCCCGCCGTCTACACCGACGACGACTTCACCCAGCGCTTCACCCAGGCCCTCGACGAGGTCCTGGCCCCGATCTTCACCGTCCTCGACTGCTTCTCCGCCTACCTCGACCCGCGGCTCGCCCCCGAGGACTTCGTGGACTGGCTCGCCGGCTGGGTCGCGCTCGACCTCGACGAGAACTGGTCCTCCGCCCAGCGCCGTGAGCTCGTGGCCCGCGCCGTCCGGCTGCACCGGTTCCGCGGCACCAGGAGAGGCCTCGCCGAACACGTCTGGCTGCTCACCGGCGGCCGCGTCGACATCGCGGACAGCGGCGGCACCGCGACCTCGTCGACCCCGAACGGCCCCGTCCCCGGCAGTTCTCCCGCGCACGTGCTGGTCCGCGTCCGGGTGGAGCGTCCGGAGGCGGTGGACCGGGCGCGCATCACCGCGGCGGTGCGCCGGATGGTGCCCGCCCACGTCGCCACGACCATCGAGGTGACCACATGATCGTCTGCCAGACCTGCGGCGAGCACAACGCGCCGAACACCGAATTCTGCGGCAACTGCGGCGACTTCCTGAAGTGGACCGGTGCCCAGGCCCAGGCCGGCCCGGTCCGCCCGGACGAGCCGCAACAGCAGCAGCCGCACCACCGTCCACAACAGACTCTCAGAAGACAGCCGCAGCCCGGAGACCTCATCTGCGGCCAGTGCGGCTCGGGCAACGTGACCACCAGGCGGTTCTGCGCCGTCTGCGGCCACACGCTCGTCGACGCGACGGTCGAGCGGCAGCCGTGGTGGAAGCGGTGGCGGAGGGGCCCGAAGGTCAGGGAAAGCGGCAGCAGGCCGCGCCGCGTCAGGACGACCACCAAGGTCCGCCAGGGCGTCGGCAAGGCGGTGCGCTGGACGCTGGCCGTCGCGGTGTTGCTCTTCGTCGCCCTGTACGGGTTCTCGCAGCCGTTCCGCAGCGGCGTCAACACCCAGGTGGTCAAGGCGAAGGACACCGTGGCGGGCATCTTCGTCGAGAAGTGGGTGCCGGTCAGGCAGAGCTCGATCTCCGCCTCGCAGGAACGCCCCGACCACCCGGCGGGCCTCGCCATGGACACGGACAAGGGCACGTTCTGGGCCGCGCAGACCGATCCCAGGACCGCGGCGCTGACCATTCAGTTCGACCGGAAGACCGACCTGCGCCGGATGATCGTCTACAGCGGTGACCCCAAGAAGTACCTGGGTTCCCAACGACCGCAGCGGCTCACGCTGGTGTTCGACACCGGCAAGACCGACGACATCACTCTCACCGACGCGCCCGACCAGCAGGAGCACGCCATCGAGAACGGCGACGGCGTCCAGCAGGTCCAGGTGCTCGTCGCGGGCGTCTACCCGTCGACCGAGAGCACCGACACGGTGATCAGCGAGATCGAGTTGTTCGAGAAGCAGGTGAAATGACCGTGCGCGCACTTCCGTTGCTGCTCGTGGCTTTGCTCGTGATGCCGGTGCCGGTTCTCCAGGCCCAGCCGCCCGCGGAACCGTTCAACATCGGCTTCACGAGCGACGACGGCCACGTCTTCAAGGTGGACAGCACCGGAAACGCGCGCACCAACCTGACCGGCACCGCCCGCGAGCAACACGACCCGGCGTTCTCGCCGGACGGCACGAAGCTCGCCTACGTCGACGACGACCACGTCATGATCGCTAACGCCGACGGCACGAACCCCAGGCCTCTCAACGCCGAACCCTTCCGGCAGACCCAACCGGCGTGGTCACCGGACGGCACGAGCATCGCGCTTGTCACCTGGATCCCCATCGGCGACGGCGAGAGTCCGAGGATCCAGATCCACCGGGTCGCTGGCGGCGCCAAGACCGGTGAGATCGGAATTCCGGAGCACCTGCGCGCCTACGACAGCCAGCCGGACTGGTCCCCGGACGGCCGGACCATCGCGATCACCCGCAGGTCCAGCACCATCACCCAGCCACCGCCGCAGATCAGCGTGCCCACCACCGACCGGCCCGTCCGCCGCGCGAGCACGTTCGACGTCGAGCAGGTCGTCCGCACCCCGCGCGTCCCGCCGAAGCCGGACATCGTGCTGCTCATCGACATCAGCGGCTCGATGGACGGCGAGATCGCGAGCGTCAAGAAGACCCTCCTCGACATCATGGGCGACATCTCGACCCTGCAGCCCGAGTCCCGGTTCGGCATCGCGAGCTTCGCCGGGCCGGAGAACGCGGGCCGCACGTTCACCGTCCACTCCGGATTCGACGAGGACCCCGTCGCCGGGATCGGCGAGGTGAACGTGATCCTGGACCAGGGTTCTACCGAGGTCTGGGCCCACGCGCTGATCCGCACGGCGACGGACGCGTTCGCGTACCGGCCCGACTCGAGCCGGGTCGTCGTCGTGATCGGCGACGAACCCACCGCCGAACGCCTGATGCCCCCGAACCGGGACGACACGGTCGACAACGCGATCGCCGCGCTGCAGCGGGCGAACATCCGGTTCGTCGGCGTCGACAGCGGCGGCTTGAACGAGCTCGGCCAGGCGACGCGGTTCGTCGACGCCACCGACGGCTCGTTGCAGACCTACGACGAGAACAAACCGGGCGAGATCAGCACCGCGATCCTCGACGGAATCAAGGACCTCGACGTCAAGATCACCCCGGTCTCCCGGTGCGACGACGGGCTCACCGTCGAGCTCACCCCGCCGGGCCCGGTGACCGCGCCGAGCGGCCAGGACGCCAGGTTCACCGAGAGGTTCACCGTCGCCGCGAACGCCACACCGGGCAGCACCCTGCGCTGCACGGTCGAGTTCCGCCTCAACAACGACCAGGAGCCCAGGCCCGGGTACGTCCACACCGTCGAGGTCCAGGTCGCCGACCAGGTGAGACCGTTGGTGCGCATAGACGACATCGTCGCGCGGACCCAGGACGGCACCGGCGCGACGATCACCTTCCAGGCCACCGCGACCGACGCGCAGAACCGCCCCCTCACCCCGGCCTGCACACCGCCGTCCGGCACCAGGTTCCCCGTCGGCATCACGACGGTGACGTGCACCGCGACCGACGCCCAGGGCAACACCGGCAGGGACACCGCCATCGTCACGATCACCGCGGACGATCCGGAGGGGTCACGGATCTGGCTCGTCACCCCGGACGGCAGCAGCCAGTTCGACCTGTCCGCGCGCTTCGGCGAGGAGTGCAACGGCTACAACGACGAGCACCCGGCGTGGTCCCCGGACGGCCAGACCCTCGCGTTCACCCAGGACGAGCGGATCTGCACGGTCAAGGCCGACGGCACCGACACCCGCGTCGTCGTGGAGGACAGCGGCAGCATCGTCCGCCCACGTGACGCGGCGTGGCTCCCGGACGGCACGAGGCTCGTCTTCGAGTCCTCCGACGTGGAACGGCCGCCGGACCTGTGGACCGTGCCCGTTCAGGGCGGCACCCCGCAACTCCTGACCCGCGACGCGAGCCAGCCCGCCGTGCAACGACTTCCGCGCCTCACCGTGACCACGACCGCCACTCCGGCCGAGATCCCGTTCAACGGCAGGACGACCATCGAGGTGACCGTCGCGAACACCGGTTTCGCCCCCGCGCCCGCCACGCTGACCGTGACGATGCCGCCCGGTCTGCAGGGCGGACCGGTGGGGTCGAACCTCGGTCCGATCGCGCCGGGGGAGCGGAAGGTCGTGAGCGGCGACGCCATCGGCTCGACGGCGGGGGAGCACGAGGTGACCGCCGCGGTCGGCACGATCACGTCGAAAGTCACCGTGAAGGTGCTGGAACGCACCGGATCGCTCTCGCTGGCGGTCGCGGCGACCCCGCAGCCGGCGTTCGTCGGCGGTGACGACGTGACCGTCACCTTCACCCTGCTCAACAGCTCCGGCTCGACGCTCACGAGCGTCCGGGTGGTCGCCTCGGCGTTCGGCTGCGAGCCGGAATGCCTGGTCGGCACACTCGGCCCGGACGGCCAGACCGAGGTGAAGCTGACGATCCCGGCCACCCAGGCCGTCGACCGCGAACTGGTCGGCGTCGTCATCGCCACCGGCCCGGACGAGATCGCGTCCGACAACGTGGCCTCCACCCAGATCGTCGTCAAACAACCGGCCATCACCCTCGACCAGCAGGCCGGACCGCTCGGCGGCGTGGTCTCCCTGCAGGGCAAGGACTTCCCGCCGGGCGCCAAGATCAGGCTCGGCTGGTCGCCGGGCATCTCCGAGACACCGGGCGAGCTGACGACCGCGGACGGCACGTTCACCGCGCAGATGCTGGTCTTCCACAACGACACCGAGGGACCGAGGCAGGCGCTGGCGGCGACGGTGGAGGGCACCAGGTTCGGCGAGGTGAAGTCGGGGGACTTCCTGGTGCTGCCCAACACGAGCCAGCCGGCCGACTTCATCGAACGCGGTTAGCAGCTTCCCCAACGGGCAGTGAAGAGCGCACCCGGCCACGCCTGGAACGCCGCTGTCAGCGGACAGCACACGAAGGAGACTTCACGACATGGGAGCAACAGCGACACTGTCCACTTCGGACCTGTCGGTCGCGCCGGGCGGCGACGTCACCTGCCAGGTGATGGTGCGCAACGCGGGCGAGCTGGTGGACCAGTTCACGATCGACGTCGTCGGCGAGGCCTCGTCCTGGAGCCACGCCGAACCGGCCGTGGTGAACCTGAACCCCGGTGAGTCCGCGCCGGTGCTCATCCGGTTCGCGCCTCCCCGCGAGACGGGTGTCTACGCGGGCACGGTGCCGTTCGGCGTCCGGGTCATCTCCCGCGAGGACCCGAACGGCTCCGTCGTGGAGGAGGGCGTGGTCGCGGTCGGGGCGTTCACCGACGTGGCCGTGGAACTCGTGCCCGCCAAGGCGGAGGGCGCGCGGAAGGCCACGTTCGAGGTCGCCGTCGACAACGTCGGCAACTCGCCCGCGGTGCTGCGGCTGCGGGCCGTCGACCCCGAGGACGAGCTGGACTTCCGGCTGGACCGCACCGAGGTCGCACTGCCGCCCGGCACCACGGCGTTCGTGCGGCTGCGGGCCAGGCCGCGCCGGCGGTTCCTGCGCGGAGAGCCGAAGCGGCACCCGTTCCAGGTCGAGATCACGCCGGAGCAGGGCGACCCGCTGATCACCCAGGGCACGATGGTCCAGCGCCCGCTGCTGCCGGCGTGGTTGCTGCCGTTGCTGATCGCGCTCCTGCTGATCGCGGCGGCACTGGCGGCGCTGTGGATCACGGTGCTGGCGCCCGCGGTGAAGACCGCGGCGCGCGAGGCGATGCAGCAGGAGAGCAAGGAGATCAAGGACAGGGCCGACCAGGCGGCCAGCGCGGCCGGGGCGGCCAAGGACGAGTCGAAGCAGGCCGCGGCGAACGCCGGTCAGGCACTGGACGCCCTGGGCATCAAGCCCGGTGACACCGGCGCGACGCCGACGCTGCCGAAACCCGCCGAGAACGGTGAGCCGGTGACGTTCCGGCTCGACGTCACCGCGCCGATCGTCGCGAACACCGGCTCGTTCACCGAGGTCACGTTCACCCCGCCGGACGACAAGAAGACGTTCCTCATCAAGGACATCTTCTTCGAGAACGCCAAGGGCGACACGGGCACCGCCCAACTCGTCCGGGACGCGGCCGGGACGCGCAGCACCATCCGGGTCATCGGGCTCGGGAACTTCCGGGACCGCGACGAGCACTTCCAGGAACCACTGCGGTTCCAGCCGGGTGAGAAGATCGTGTTCCGGGTGAGCTGCCAGAACCCGCAACCCAAGGGCTCGTGCACCCCGTCGGTGGTGTTGAACGGACGCTCCGGATGAGGTCAGATCAGACCTTCGCGCAACGCGAACGCCACGGCGTGGGCGCGGTTGCGCAGCTGGAAGCGGTTGGTGATGTCGTGCAGGATCGACTTCACCGTGCGCTGCGAGTAGCACAGCCGCTCCGCGATCTCCCTGGTCTCCAGGCCGTCCGCGATCATCCGCAGCACCTCGGTCTCCCGGCTCGACATGCCGGCGAGGTTCAACCCGTTGGGGCGCAGCACGTTGCGCTGCAGCGCGGAGACACGTCCGAGCAACCGGCCGAGCAAGTCGGCGGGCAGCGAGCCCTCCCCGGCGTGCGCGGCGCGGATCAGCCGGACGAGCGTGTCCGGGGTGGCGTCGGCCCGGCGCAGCACGGCGGACACCCCGCTGCCGACGACGTCGAGCAGTTCGGCGTCGGCCACGTCGCCGGCGATCAGCACGATGCCGGGGTTCGGCTGGCACTGCAGCTTTCTCAGCAGTTGCAGCACGTTCTCGTCGAGACGTTCGGCGACGACGAGAGCGACGCAGCGCTCGGTGGTCTCCGGCTCGACGAGCCTGATCTCCGGGCGGGACCGCAGTGCGACGGTGACACCCGCGCGGGTGATGGAATCGGTGGCGTGCAGGACGACGGTGACGGGCTCGGCGTTCATCAGCTCCCCTTCTGACTACTGCTTCCATCATCCTGCCGGGCGCGTCCCGGCCGACACGGGCACTTATCCCGAACGGTCCCGAAGTGCGTTTACCGCCTGGGCACGATCTGCGACCTGCAACTTGCGGAGGATGTGGGACACGTGGTTGCGCACGGTTTTGGTGCTGACGAACAACTCCCGCGCGATCGTCGCGTTGCCCTTGCCCGCGGCCATGAGCAGGGCGACCTCGCGTTCCCGCCCGGTCAGCTCCGGCAGCGCGCTCGGACGTGGTGCGGTGGCGAAGAAGTCGAGCAGCCGCGTCGCCACGCCGGGGCTGAAGATCGCCTCGCCCTCCCCGACCGCGCGCACCGCGTCGACGATCTGCTGCGGCCGCGAGGACTTCACGAGATAACCGCGCGCACCGGCCCGCATCGCCGCGAACACCGACTCGTCGTCCTCGAACATGGTCAGCACCAGCACTCGCGCGGACGGCCGGGCGGCGACGATCCGGCGCGTCGCCTCGATGCCGCCGAGTTCGGGCATGTTGAGGTCCATCACGATCACGTCCGGCCGCAGCTGCCGCGCCAGCTCGATCGCCGGCGTCCCGTCGCTGGCCTCACCCACGACGTCGATGCCGCTGTCCGCCAGCGCCGCCATCACGCCCTGGCGGAACAACGGGTGGTCGTCCACGACCAGCGCGCGCAGGCTCATGAGACCGGCAGCGCGGCCGCGAGTCTGGTGCCGCCGTCGTGGCCGGGCTCGACCCGGCAGTCACCGCCGAGATCACTGGCCCGCTGCCGCATCGACGCCAGTCCGACACCGGTCGTCACCTCGGCCGCGCCCACCCCGTCGTCGACCACCTCGACGTGCAGCTCGGCGTCGAACCACAGCCGCACAACGCACGTGCGCGCGTCGGCGTGCGTGACGACGTTCGTCAGCGCCTCGCGGATGATCCGGTACGCCGCCACGCTCACCGGGTCGGGAAGGGGCGGGATCTCGCCGAGCACCAGCACCTCGATCTCGACGTGCAGCCGCGACCGCAACGCGGCCACGAACGTCTCGACGGCTCCCACCAACCCGAACTTGGTCACCGCGGCGGGACTCTCGTTCGCGACCAGCGACTTGATGTCGCCTATCGCCGAGTGGATCTCGTCCTCGAGCAGCACGAGGAGCCGGGCCGCGCCGGCCGGGTCGGAGGCGAGCAGCTGCCGCGCCGACCGCAGCCCGAGAGCGACCGCGGCGAGCGAGGGACCGACACCGTCGTGGAGATCGCGCAGCACTGTGCGGCGCGCCTCAGCCGCGCTCCTGGCGCAGGACTCCGCGGGCACGATGAACTGCCGGCGCATTCTCGCTCCCTCCCACCGATGACTTCGCTCGCATCTGATCAGCCGTTATCGGCTTTCCCGATGGTGTGAACGAAGTCCCTCGATCGGACCATTCGGGGCCGTACTCCACTCTGATGGATGCGGGCAGGTGGTTGATACGCCAGACGGAAAAACCAGATGATCCAGTGAGCGGTATTTCCGCACGTGCCGCCTGCTCCGTAGAGACATGGGAGTCGAGGTCTGCGACCCTCGCTGGCTCGCGGCCGTGCCCGGAGCCGAGCTGGTGGTCGCGCTGGACGAGGTGGGAGGGCACGCCGCCGACGGGCACCGGGTGACGGTGCTGATCGATCTGGTGCCGGACAACGTGGCGATGCTGAGGGGTCTGGCCACCGAGGCGGTCGGGGAGGGCGCTCGCAAGGTGCGCGTGCGGCCGCACGGCGTCGACCGGGTCGATCTCGTCTACGCGGCGGTGGAGCTCGGCCGGGTCGCCGAGGACGACGCCGTCGAGGTCCAGTTCGACGTCACGTCCGCCGCTTTGCTGCGGGCCGATCCCACGGCGTTCGTGCGGGTCGATCCGTTCGTGGTGAAGGCCGACGGGACGGTCGTGCCGATCTGCACCGGCCTGGAGGGCTACGCGCTCGGTGAACTGGGGTCGTTCGAGAACCCAGGGCCTGTATCGAAGTCCATGTTCGCGATAGCCGGGCCTGACGCGGCCCCTGGCGGCACGGCCGAACGACCCACATACAACAGCGGTATGCGGGCCATTCGGCCGCACCACCAGGAACCACCTCAGGCGCGACTCTCATCGAACGGGACTTCGATACAGGCCCTGGTGGCCGCGTGGGACCCCGAACCGGTCCGGGACCTGTGCCGGGTCGCGCTCGGCCGTGCGCTGGCCGACACCGGGCCGCTCGTGTCCTGGTACGAGCACCTCACCCGGACAGCAGCCGAGCTGCGCTCCTCGTGTTGATCACCTGGTCCGGCGTGACACCGCACTCCTCGGCCCGCGCGCAGCCGTAGTTCAGCCAGTCCAGCTGGCCGGGCGCGTGTGCGTCGCTGTCGATGGAGAACGTGCACCCGGCGTCCACGGCCAGGCTGAGCAGCCGGCGCGGGGGGTCGAGCCGTTCGGGACGTGAGTTGATCTCGACGGCGGTGCCGCTCCGCGCGCAGGCCTCGAAGACCTTCTCCGCGTCGAACTGGGACTCCGGGCGGCCCTTGCCGACGACCAGCCGGCCGGTGCAGTGGCCGAGGACGTCGACGTGCGGGTTCTCGACCGCGTTGACCATCCGGCGCGTCATCTCGGCGCGCGGCATCTTCAGTTTCGAGTGGACGCTCGCGACCACGACGTCGAGCCGTGCCAACAGGTCCTCGTCCTGGTCGAGCGCACCGTCGTCGAGGATGTCGACCTCGATGCCGGTGAGGACCAGGAACGGTGCCAGCTCGACGTTCAGCTCGGCGATCACCTCGAGCTGCTTCTCCAGGCGGTCGCGCGACAGTCCGTTCGCGACGGTCAGCCGCGGCGAGTGGTCCGTCAGCACCATGAACTCGTGCCCGAGGTCGCGCGCCGCCTCCGCCATGTCGCGGATCGGGCTGCCGCCGTCGGACCAGTCCGAGTGGACGTGGCAGTCGCCCTTCAGCTTCGCCCGCATCTCCTCGCCGCCGGTGATGTCGACGTGCCGGAGTTTCGCCAAATAAGACGGTTCACGGTTCGCGAGCGCGTCCAGGACCACCCCGGCCGTCGACTTGCCGACACCCTTGAGGTCGGTGAGCGTGCCGAGCTTCGCGCGCTTCTCGACGTCCGCGGGATCGAGGTCGGCGAGGACGACGGCCGCGTTGCGGAACGCCTGGACGCGGTAGGTCGGCTCGCCGGCCCGTTCCAGGTGGAACGCCACCTGCTTCAACGCCTTGACCGGATCCATACCCCTTCCTACCCCACTTCGGTCAATTTCACCCGACCTTCGGGGGTGTCGACCGGGTCCGCGACTGCGACAGCGTTCTGTCGCTGACCGACGATCGTGAGGGGTACGCGGTGAGGAAGCGTTGGGGCGCGGCGGCTTTGGTCGCTCCGCTGTTCATGTCCCTGGTGGGAACGGCCCAGGCGGTACCGGGTCCGTTGGACGAGTACTACACCCAGACCGTCGCGTGGGCAGAGTGCCCGGCGGGCTGGGTCACGCCCTCGACGGGGATCGAGTGCGCCACGGTGATCGTGCCGATGGACTACAAGAACCCCGGCAACGGCAACCTGGAAGTCGCCATCTCGCGCAAGAAGGCCACCGATCCGGCGCGCCGCAGAGGCGTGCTGATGACGAATCCCGGCGGACCCGGCGGTTCTGGCCTCGGCGCGGTGCACTGGTTCAACGCGCAGACCGAGGTCCTGAAGATCTACGACGTCATCGGCATGGACCCGCGCGGTGTCGGCCGTTCGACGAACATCCGCTGCATCTCGACGCCGTCCGACGACGAGTTCCCTTCGCGCCCAACGGACTCGCAGCTCGCGAACTGGTCGGACTACGCCCGTGCCGTCGAGGCGAACTGCCAGCGCGGCGGCGGTGAGATGCGCCGGTTCATCTCGACCATGAACACCGCCCGCGACATGGACGTCATCCGCGGGGCCATGGGGGAGAAGAAGATCTCCTACGTCGGCTACTCCTACGGCACGCAGCTCGGCGCCGTCTACGGCTCGATGTTCCCGAAGTTCCTCGACCGCAGCGTCCTCGACTCCGCCCTGGACCCGCTGAAGACGTGGCACGAGCAGGACGTCGACGTGGTGGACGCCATCACCGACAACCTGAAGAAGTGGACCGAGTGGACCGCCGCCCGCAACGGCACCTACGGCCTCGGCACCACCCCTGCCGCGGTGCGCGGTGAGCTCGACAAGATCGCCGCGAAGCTGCAGGAAGGCCCGTTCGGCGGCTACGCGGACGTGACCTCCTTCGACTACGCGGCCGGCTCCACCCGCTACCGCCGTTCGTGGGCCGCGTTCTCCCGTCACATCGCGTCGATCAAGGCGGGTGTCGCCGACCCCGCGGAGGCCTCGGCGATCGTGGCGGCGCTGAAGAAGGGTGACATCGAACCCACCTCGCCGGGCACCTTCCAGGCCGTGGTGTGCGAGTGGGACTGGTTCTCCGACGTCAACACCTACTACAACGACATGAAGCGCTGGCGCGACACCAACCCGTACGGCGGCACCGTCGACTACATGGCGCCGACCAACTGCACGTTCCGCGCGTTCCAGCGCCCGGAGAAGATCCCCGCCATCACCCGCAAGTACCCGGCCGGGCTGGTGGTCAACTCCGACGGCGACACCCAGACGCCGCTCGCCAACGGCCGCGTGATGGCAGAGCACCTGAACCAGCCGCTGATCAGCGTGTCCAACGACGGACAGCACGGGCACTACGCGTTGCGCCGCAACGCTTGTGTCGACACCCTGGTGAACAAGTACCTGGTGTCCGGGATCCTGCCTGCTTCGCGCGTCACGTGCGCGGGCACGGACATCGCGGAGACCGTGCCGCCGGGTGCGGCGGCGTCGCTGGGCGTGCAGTCCGCGCGACCGTTGAGCGACATCCTCGGTGAGATCGCGGTGGAGACCAAGCCCTTCTAGCTCGTCCGGTCTCCTATCCGGGCGGCACTACGCGGCCGAGCCGTTTGCGCGCACCGTCCTCCTGGTAGCGCGCGACGGTCTCGGCCAGCTGCACGCACGCCCGCTCGATGGCCTGCTTGGCCTCGTTGCGCTCACTCGTGACGGCGCTCAGGATCAGCCCGGTCAGCGCCACCGAGCCGTTGAACGCCTGCAACACGATCATCGTGGTCAGCAGGTCGTCGGCGGCGAAGTGCCCGCTGGCCGCGGACATCACGGCGGCCACCGAGATGATCACGGCGCACGGGGCGGCGACCGCGTGCTGGAAGCGGATCGCGCCCCAGATCAGCATCGGGAACACCAGGAACAGCAGGCGCGACTCGGCCGTCGTCACGACGGACGCGAGCGTGGCGGTCGCGACCAGCAGCGCGGCCGCCTCCGCCAACCGGCGCGGTGCGGCGTTCCACTGACGCGGCACCGTGAGCAGCAACGGCGTGAACACCAGCACGCCCATCGCGTCGCCCGTCCACCACACCGACACCACCGCCGGCACCTCGTGCCACGGGATCACGCCGCCGATCCTCAACGCCGCCGCGCCGACGACCGCGCTGACCAGCATCGCGCCCAGCGCACCCGCGAAGACGAGCAGCAGCGCGTCCTTCAGCCGGTCGAGCGCGGGCCGGAAGCCGAAGCGGGTCAGCAGGTACCAGGCGAGCAGGGGAGCGGCGGTGTTGCCCGCGGTGATCAGCAACGCCGAGAGCACGGGCGCGCCCAGCGAGATGTTGGCGGCGAACGCTCCGAGCGTGATCCCCGGCCAGATCTTCCGGCCCGACATCAGCAGTGCCGCCACGGAGATCCCCGTCGGCAGCCACAGCGGGGTCACCTGACCCTTCACGAGGGCCAGGACCAGGCCGACCTGCGCGGTCGCGTAGTACGCGAGCGCGACCGCGGCGATCGTGGCGGCGGTGCGGAGTGCGGCGTTCACCGCCACATGTTCCACCTGCGCACACACGATGGCCATACCTCGCGACAGGGCGTACCCGCCTGGACTCACTCCGTAGATAGGTACCAGCGCGTTCCGGAAGTGTGCCGGGTCTTGACCAGTGCAAATCGACATACCGGCTGGTATGCTCGGCGACTCTCAGGCGGTCGTTGGGCTGTTCGGGTCGACCCTCGGCCGGGCGGTTGCGCCGGATGGCAGGCGACTAGTACCCGTTGGTAACAAGCTGTGTGAGGGGACCCGATGACGACCGCGTTCACGACCTGCCCGCTCTGCGAAGCGATGTGCGGACTCGAGCTGACGGTGGAGGGTGACCGCATCACGAAGGTGCGCGGCGACCGCGAGGACGAGTTCAGCAAGGGCTTCCTGTGTCCCAAGGGCGCCTCGCTCGGCACGCTCGACGCCGACCCCGACCGGCTGAGCACCCCGCTGATCAAGCGCGACGGCGAGTTCCAGGAGGCCACCTGGGAGGAGGCCTTCGCGTACGTCGACGAACGCCTGAAGGACTTCCCGGACCGCAACTCCGTTGCCCTGTACCTCGGCAACCCTGTCGTCCACTCGCTCGCCGGCGGCCTCTACGCCGGACCGCTGCGCAAGGCCCTGGGCAGCCGCAACGTGTTCACCGCGAGCACCGTCGACCAGATGCCCAAGCACGTCCAGGTCGGTCACGTGTTCGGCGGCATCTTCTCCATCCCGGTGCCCGACATCGACCGCACCGACTTCATGCTGGTGCTGGGCGCCGACCCGTTCTCGTCCAACGGGAGCCTGTGGACGGTCCCGGACGCGCCGGGCCGCTTCAAGGCCCTGCAGAAGCGCGGTGGCAGCTTCGTCGTGGTCGACCCGCGCCGCAGCCGGACCGCGCAGGCCGCCGACCAGCACGTCGTGATCCGGCCGGGCACCGACGTGTTCCTGCTGCTCGCCCTGATCCACGAACTCTTCGCCCAGGACCTGGTGAACCTCAAGGACCTCGCCGAGCACGTCACCGACCACGCGGTGATCCGCGGGCACGTCGAGCCGTTCGGCCCCGAGGCCGTCGCGGACCGCACCGGGATCGACGCGGAGACGATCCGGGCGCTGGCGAGGCGCCTGGCCGAGGCCGAACGCGCCGTGGTCTACGGCCGGATCGGCACGACGACCGTCGAGTTCGGCACGGTCGCGTCGTGGGCGGTCGACACGCTCAACATCCTCACGGGCAACCTCGACCGGCCCGGTGGCGCGATGTGGCCGCTGCCCGCGCACAGCAAGCGGGGATCCGGCACCGGCAAGGGTTTCGGCATCGGTCGCTGGCACAGCCGCGTGCGAGGCCACCCCGAGGTGATGGGGGAGTTCCCGGCCGTCACGATGGTCGACGAGATCGAGACGCCCGGCGAGGGCCAGGTGCGGGCGCTGTTCACGGTCGGCGGCAACCCGGCGCTGTCACTGCCGAACTCGGCCCGCGTGAACGAGACACTGTCCTCATTGGACTTCATGGTCAGCGTCGACCCGTACCTCAACGAGACCACCAGGCACGCGGACGTCATCCTGCCGACGCCGCCACCGTCCCGCCGCGACCACTACGACATCGCGTTCCTCAACAACTCCGTCCGCAACGTCGTGAAGTACTCGCGTGCCGCGATCCCGCTGGAGGAGGGCAGGGTCGACGAGACGGAGATCTTCTTCCGGCTCGCCACCATCTTCAGCGGCCTGGGCCCCAAGGCCGATCTCGACGCCATCGCCGCGTTCCAGCTCGCCGACCTGAAGAAGAAGGCCGGCGCCGACTTCGAACCCGAGGGCGAGACGCGCGAGGAACGCCTGCTGGACCTGAAACTCCGCACCGGCGCGTACGGGGTGACGCTCCAGCAGCTGCTGGACAACCCGCACGGCATCGACCTCGGCCCGCTCACCTCGCGCCTGCCGGAGATCCTCCGCACCCCGTCCGGGAAGATCGAGCTCACGCCACAGCCGATCATGGACGACCTGCCGCGCGTGCTCGAAGCCCTGCGCACGCCCGAGACCGGCATGGTCCTGGTCGGCCGCAGGCACCTGCGCACCAACAACTCCTGGATGCACAACGTGCCCGCGCTGGTGAAGGGCAAGCCGTTGTGCACGCTGCTGGTCAACCCCGGCGACGCCGACCGGCTCGGCATCGAGGACGGCGGGACCGCCCAGGTCACCTCGCGCATCGGCAAGATCGAGGTGCTGGTCGAGGTCACCGCGGACATCGCGCCCGGCGTCGTCTCGATGCCGCACGGCTGGGGCCACGACCAGCCCGGCACGCGGCTCACCGTCGCGGGCGAGCACGCCGGCGTGAACGTCAACCTCCTCACCGACGACCTCCGCATCGACCCGCTCTCGGGCACCGCCGTCCTGAACGGCACCCGAGTGCAGGTCGTGCGTGCGTGACCTTCCCCCGAGGTGCATTGGAGTCGCCATGACCGCCGGAGTCACCAGCCCGAACGCGGTGCAAGCCGTCCGCCGGATAGCCGACCTGCCGTTCCTCGCGGAGCAGGCGTACGGGGACGCGGTGGCGTGGCGGTTCAAGCAGGACGGGCAGTGGCGTGAGCAGACCTACGCCGAGGTCTCCGAGGTGGTGCTGGACCTGGCGTCCGGGTTCGTCCACGCCGGACTGGAGGCGGGCGACCGGGTCTGCGTGCTCGCGAACACCCGTCCGGAGTGGACGGCGGTCGAGCTCGCGGTGCTCGCGGCGGGCGGCATCGTCGTGCCGATCTACCCGTCGAGCGCGCCGGAGGAGATCGCCTGGGTGGTCGGCGACTCCGGCGCGTCGATCGTGGTGGCGGAGAACGAGGAGCAGTGCCTCAAGGTCGAGTCCGTCAGCGCCGGACTCCCCGAGCTGCGCACGGTCTTCTCGATCGATCCCGCCGGTGACCGGCCGCGGATCGCCGAGGTCCAGGACAGCGGCCGCACCTCCCCGCTGGCCGACGTCCTCGACTCCCGCCGCGCCGCGATCAGGCCCGAGGACCCGAGCCTCATCATCTACACCTCGGGCACCACCGGACCGCCCAAGGGCTGCGTCCTGACGAACGCGAACTGGGTCGCGCTGTGCCGGGTCGCGGAGGAGGCCCGCATCGACGCGATGACCGGCGTCGTCTACCTCTTCCTGCCGCTCGCGCACGTCTTCGCGCAGATCATCATGTTCGGCACCATGTACCGGGGCGGCGCCCTCGCCTACTTCGGCGGCGACATGAAGGCGATCGTGCCGGAGCTGGCCGAGGTGCGGCCGACGTTCCTGCCGTCCGTGCCGCGGATCTTCGAGAAGATCTACACCTTCGTCACGTCGAACGTGCCCGCGGAGCAGCTCGGCCAGGCCGTCGCCCTGGGGCTGGAAGTCCGGCGCAGGCGTGCCGCGGGCGAGCCCGTGCCGGCGGAGATGGCGGCCGCGTTCGAGCAGGTCGACGCGCTGTTCGCCAACGTGCGCGCGGCGTTCGGCGGGCGGCTCGTGCAGGCGCTGTCCGGTGCCGCGCCGATCTCACCCGAGGTGCTGCGGTTCTTCCACGCGGCCGGGGTACCGGTGCTGGAGGGCTACGGCATGACCGAGTCCACGGCGGTCGGCACGATCAACACCCTGGGCCGCTTCAAGCTCGGCTCGGTCGGCGCGTCCGGCGTGGCGGGGCTCGAGATGACGCTGGGGGAGGACGGCGAACTGCTGATGCGCGGTCCGCACGTCTTCGCGGGCTACTGGCGCAACGACGAGGCCACCGCCGAGACGCTGCGGGACGGCTGGCTGCACACCGGAGACCTCGGCGAGATCGACGCGGACGGTTTCGTGACGATCACGGGGCGCAAGAAGGACATCATCATCACCGCGGGCGGCAAGAACATCGCGCCGGCCAACGTGGAGAACGTGCTGCGCCAGTCCCGCTGGATCTCGCACGCCGTGCTGTTCGGCGACCGCAAGCCGTACTGTGTGGCCCTGATCACACTGGACGCGGACGAGGTCGTGCCGTGGGCGACGGCGCGTGGCTTGCCGTCCGACGTCGAATCTTTGGTGGGTCACCCGGACGTGCGAACGCTCGTGCAGGGAGTTGTCGACGAAGCGAACTCGCACTTCGCCAGTGTTTCCCAAGTGAAGAAGTTCGTGCTGCTCACCAGGGATCTGTCCCAGGAGGAAGGTGAGCTCACACCGACGTTGAAGGTCAAACGCTCCGTTGTACATCGACTTCACTCTGGGTTGTACGAAGGACTCTACGAGTAACCCGTACGTACGAGAAATCCAAAAACAGGTACATCCACCCTGGCGATTTTCTTCCGCTCAGGGCAGACTCGGACACCAAGCGGCGCCAGGCCCCCTCCCCCCTCGGGCCCCAGCCGCTTCGCGGCCCCGGCTCAAGGCGTACTCCCCCCAGACGCCCCTGCCGGGGCCGCCTTCATTTGCGGCCCTTCACTTTCGTGGCGGCGTGGTCGTGCCGCGCACGATCAGTTGCGTCTCCGCCACGATCTGTGGGACCTCGGTGGTGTCCGAGTCGAGCCAGTCCAGCAGGAGGTTCACCGCCGTGCGCCCCGCCTGCGCCACCGGCATCGCCACCGTCGTCAGCGCGGGGGAGCACAGCGAGGCGTAGGTGAGGTCGTCGAACCCGGTCACCGACACGTCGTCCGGCACCGAGATGCCGCGATCGCGCAGCCGGGCCAGCACGCCCAGCGCCATGATGTCGTTGTAGGCGACGATCGCCGTCGTGTCGGCCGCCACGGCGAGGTCCGCCGCCTGCAGGCCGCCCTCGTAGCGCGGCGCGAACGGCCCGAGGTCGACCAGGTCCACCCCGTGCCGTGCCACCGCCTTCATCAGCCCGCGGCGACGCTCCTGGTTGGACCAGGACGTGCGAGGCCCGTTGAGGTAGGCGATCCGGTGGTGTCCCAATGCGACGAGGTGATCGATGACGGCGTGCATTCCGCCCGCCGAGTCCATCAGCGCGGCGGGCACGCCGGCCAGCCGCCGGTTCAGCAGCACCAGTGACGTCACGCCGGCGACCTCGTGGACCTGGGAGTCCTCCAGGCCGGGCGCGCACAGCACGACGCCGTCGACCTGCTTGGCCATCGCGTGCACGAGCCTGGCCTCGGCGACCGGGTCCTCGTCGCTGTCCGCCACGAACACCGCGTAGTCGGCCTGCATCGCCCGCGCCTGCACGGCCTTGAGCACGCCGGTGAAGAACGGGTTGTCGAGGTCGGGCACGACGATGCCGATGTTGCCCGTCTTGCCCGTGATCAGCCCGCGAGCGGCCCGGTTGGGCTGGTAGCCGAGTTCTGTCGCGGCGGCCAGTACGCGCGTCCTGGTCTCCGGACGCACGAGCTCCGGGGACGTCAGGGCACGCGAAACGGTCGCGACGGACACGTGCGCCCTGCGTGCCACGTCGCGGATGGTGACTGCCACGGATACCTCACCCTCGTGCCGGATCGGGCAATCATGACGGGTCGGGTGTGAAGTCCGGCCTGCGCGTCCTGCCCCCGCTCGCGGCGACCAGCGGCAAGTCCGATGTGGACGGCGGTGGTTGACAAAGCGGAACAGCGCTCCGTATCGTTCCGGAACAACGCTCCGTTTGAAGGGAACCCCCATGACCGTCTTCACCCTGAGCCCCGTCGTGCTCGAGATCCCCGGCAGGCCCGTCGACCTGCGGTTGAAGGTCTCCGCGCCGACCGAGGGCACCGGGCTGCCGATCCTCCTGCTCTCGCACGGGCACGGTTACTCGAACCACCTGTCCTCGCTGAACGGCTACGCACCGCTCGCGAACCACTGGGCCGAGCAGGGCTTCGTCGTCCTGCAGCCCACGCACCTGAGCAGCCGCACCCTGTCCCTGCCGGAGGACACCCCCGGCGCGCCGCTGTTCTGGCGCTCCAGGGCCGAGGACCTGTCGCACGTGCTCGACCGGCTCGACGAGATCGAGAAGGCCGTGCCGCAGCTCCAGAACCGCTGGGACCGCACGAAGATCGCCGTCGTCGGCCACTCGATGGGCGGCCACACCGCGAGCCTGCTGCTGGGCATGACGACCGAGGGCGTCAGCCTGAAGGACGACCGGGTCAGGGCGGGTGTGCTGCTCGGCTCCACGGGCCGTGGCGACGCCGTCACCGACATGGTGAAGGAGAACTACTCCTTCATGCTGAGCACGGACTTCAGCGGGATGACCACGCCCGCGCTCGTCGTCGCCGGCGACGCGGACGCCTCCGCGCACCTGACGACCATGGGGCCGGACTGGCACGCCGACCCGTACCACCTGGCACCCGGCCCGAAGGACCTGGTCACGTTGTCCGGCGCGGAACACGGGTTCGGTGGCGTCTCCGGGTACGACGTCGCCGAGACCACCGACGAGAACCCCGAACGGGTCGCGCTCGTGCAGCGCCTCACCACGGCGTACCTGCGCAGTCAGCTACACGGAACCACGGACTGGCAGGACGTCGAGATCACGGACGGCCGCGTCGAGTCGAAGAGCTAATGAGCGTTGGGTTCGGGATTCTTCCCGGGCCGTGACAGGAACTCGAAGTCGCAGCCCTCGTCGGCCTGCGTGATGTGCTCGTAGTACAGGGCGCCGTACCCGCGTTCGAACTTCGGCGGTGGTGCCGTCCACGCGTCACGACGGCGCGCCATCTCCTCGTCGGAGATCTCCACGCGCAACACCCGCGCCTCGACGTCCAGCGTCACCAGGTCGCCGTCCCGCACCAGCGCCAGCGGGCCGCCGACGTGCGCTTCCGGTGCCACGTGCAGAACGCAGGCACCGTAAGAGGTTCCGCTCATCCGTGCGTCCGACACGCGCACCATGTCCCGGACGCCCTCGCGGAGGAGCTTCTCCGGAATCGGCAGCATCCCGTACTCCGGCATGCCGGGCCCGCCCTTCGGGCCGCCACCGGCGAGCACGATCACCGACTCCCTCGTCACGTCCAGCGCGGGGTCGTTGATCCGTGCCTGCAGGTCCTGGTAGCCGTGGAAGACCACGGCGGGCCCGGTGTGCCTCCACAACGCGGGATCGGCCGCCACGTACTTGATCACCGCGCCGTCCGGGGCCAGATTTCCCCGCAGCACGGCCAAACCGCCCTCAGGGGAGATCGGATCGTCCAGCGGCCGGATCACGGCGGCGTCGTGCACCTCGGCGCCGTCGAGGTCCTCGCCGAACGTCCGCCCGGTGACCGTGATCCGCCCGAGGTGCAACGAGTCCCGCAGCCGCGACAGCAGTCCGGGCAGTCCGCCCGCGTAGTAGAAGTCCTCCATCAGGTGCTCACCGGCGGGCTGGACCGAGGCCAGCACCGGAACCTCGCGCGACAGCCGGTCGAAGTCGTCCAGCGACAACGGGATCTGCGACCGCCCGGCCATCGCGATCAGGTGGATGTACGAGTTCGTCGACCCGCCCAGCGCCAGCACCGTCCGGATCGCGTCCTCGTAGGCCTCCTTGGACAGCACGTCGCCGATCGTCAGCCCCTCGCGCACCATCTCGACCGCGCGCATCCCGGACGCGGCCGCCATCCGGTGGTGCGCCGAGTCCACGGCCGGGATCGACGACGCCCCGGGCAACGTCAGTCCCAGTGCCTCCGCGGCGGCCGTCATGGTCGACGCCGTGCCCATCGTCATGCACGTGCCGGGGGAGCGGGCCAGTCCTGACTGGATCTCCGCCCAGTCGCCGGACGAGATCGTGCCCGCCCGCTTCTCGTCCCAGAACCGCCACATGTCCGTGCCGGACGCGAGGTTCTCGCCCCGCCAGTGCCCGCGCAGCATCGGGCCCGCGGGCACGAAGACCGCCGGCAGCCCGGCGGAAGCGGCGCCCATCAGCAACGCCGGGGTGCTCTTGTCGCAGCCGCCCATCAGCACACAACCGTCGACGGGATAGGACCGGAGGATCTCCTCGGTCTCCATCGACAGCATGTTCCGGTACAGCATCGGGGTCGGCTTCTGGTACGTCTCCGACAACGTGGAAACGGGGAACTCCAACGGAAAACCGCCCGCCTGCCACACCCCGCGCTCGACCTGCTGCGCCCGTTCGCGCAGATGCATGTGGCACGGGTTGATGCCGCTCCACGTGTTGAGGATCGCGATGACCGGCTTGCCGAGGTGCTCGGACGCGTTCAGGCCGAGCTGGCGCGCGCGAGCGTTGTGCGAGAACGCCCTGAGCCCCTCACCCTCGAACCACTCCGCGCTGCGGAGCTTCTTCACAGCAGGCTCCACGAGTTCAGCAGCACGCCCACCGCCGAACGGTCGGCTTCCGAAAGCGCCGATGCGGGCGGACGCACGTCCCGGCGGCACAAACCGAGCTGTGCCAACGCTTCCTTCACAACGGACACGTTGTTCGCCGACTCGTTCAAGGCCCGCAGTTCCTCGAACCCCCGGACGAACTCCCAGAACTCCATCGCCGCACCGAACTCACGCGCCTGCAGGCACCGGAACATCTGCATCGACAGCTGCGGCGCGACGTTCGCCAGCCCGGACGTGAACCCGGTGGCCCCGACCGCGAAGTAACCCGGCGCCGACAGCTCGGCCAGCCCCGCGACCCACGTCAGCCGCTCGAGCCCGGCGTCCCGCGCGACCGAGGCGAACCGCACCGGGTCCGGCACCGCGTACTTCACGCCTACGACGTTCGGGCACGCGTCCGCGAGCGCCGCGATCTGCTCGCCGCCGATCCGCGGGTTCCGCACGTACAGGACCACGCTGAGTTCGGGCACCGCCGAGGCGATCGCCCGGTGGTAGCCGACCCACCCGTCCAGCGAGACGTACGGGTGCACCGGCTGGTGGATCATGACCCCCCGCGCGCCGGCCCGGTCCGCGAACCGCGCGGCCGTCACGGCGGACGTCAGGTCGTGCCCGACCCCGGCGACGATCGCCGCACGATCCCCGACGGCGTCCACAGTGATCTGCAGCGCGCGCTCGGTCTCGGCGGCGGACAACGTGTAGAACTCGCTCGTGTTGCCGTTCGGCGTCACGACCGAGATCCCGCCCTCGACCATCCGGTCCACCACGGCGGCGTAGTTCTTCTCGTCGATCGCGCCGTCCGCGCCGAACGGGGTGACCGTGATCGCCACCACGGACGCCAGCTGGTCGGAGAGGTCATCGAACGACATCGGGAAGCTCCTCGGCTACTCGGTCGGCGAAGGTCTTGACGTGCCGGCGCAGCAGGTCGGCCGCGGCGTCGCCGAAGCCCTCCTCGGCGGCGACGAGGATCGCCCGGTGCTCGGCCTCCTCGGCGTCCCACGTCGGGCAGACGCCCCAGCCCGCGACGGTGATCAACGCGGTCTGGTCGCGCAGCCCGTCGAGGATCCCCACCAGCAACGGGTTGCCGCACCCGGCGTAGAGCGCGCGGTGGAAGCGGCGGTTGGCCAGGCTGCGCTGAGCCAGGTCAGGCACCTCCTCGAGGGCTGAGCGGGCCTCGGAGAAGTCCGCCCCCAGCGCGACGGAGCGGCGCAGCGCCTCGGGCTCGACCAGCAGCCGCACGTCGTAGACGGACGCGGCCATCTCGGCGTCGACCACCCGGACCGTGGCGCCCTTGTACGGGCTCATCACGACGAGCCCCGACCCGGCGAGCGTCTTGAGCGCCTCGCGCACGGGCGTCTTCGAGACGTTCAGCATCGCGGCGAGATCGGTTTCCACGAGCGCCTGACCGGGCTTCAGCTTTCCATAAAGAATCGCTTCTTTGATCGATTCCAGAACGAAGTCGGTCCGGGACGCCGGAAGTGCTCCCACCCGGTCATACATCATATATGAGAGCGTATGGGCAGGTGGAGGCCCAGGTCAACCGTTTCGTGTGGGCTGCGCAACGTCCTTGTATCTGCGTTGAACCAACTTCCTCGCCGGCTCGTTTTGAAGGTGTTGGTCACCGCTGTGCGCGGGACTGGAGAAGGAGAAATTTGAGTGCATCGTTCCGCGTGACCGTGTCCATTGCCGCGTCCGCCGGCGCAAGGCACCGAACGTCCTGGGCACCAACGAGTTGAACGAGAACGACATGCTGATGGAAGAACTGCCACCGGAGGCCGCGCTCGACGGGCCTCCACCGAACATGGACCACCTGCTCCAGCGCACGCTGGGCACGGTCCGCGAAGAGAGACACCGGGCCGTGCGCCGCCGGGGCCGCATCACGGCCCTGTCGTCGACCCTGGTGGTCGCCGGAGTGCTTGCCGGAGGCGTCTGGATGGGCCAGGGCCTGGGGGTCGGTGACACCGAGAACGTCGACGCGCTCCTGCAGGGGACCTCGTCGACGGGTGCGCACATGGCCGTGCAGGTCACCGACACCGAAGGTGGCCTGAGGCTGGTCGCGACGGTCGACGGGATGCAGGACGGGGAAGCCTGCTGGCTGGTCGTGCACACGAAGGACGGACGAACGTTCACCGCGGGCTCGTGGAGGGCGCACGACGGTGAAGTGACCTTGGCCGGGTCCGCGATGGTGCGGGCAGGGGACGTGGCCGGGGTCAGCGTGGTCGACCACGATCGCCAGCCGCTGGTCACGGCGCAGTAGAGCGGAGCGGGACTCGGGCCGCGGACCCGAGTCCCCGTCCGGCCGGAGCGTTTGCGATCCTGTTGAGACAGCGCGCTTTTGTTCGCCCGGACGGATTGGCAGGCTGTGGACGTGGCCCGGAACAAACCGGCGACCTTCGCGGTCGCGGTGGTCGCGCTCCTCGTCGTGGCGGGCTCCGCGGTCCTGCTGCGCGGCACGTCCAACGGTGCGCCGTCACCTGACCAGTACGTCGGCGACCTGGACCAGGTGCTCGTCGAACCGAGCACACCGCACGTCGTCATCCGGTGCGGCACGAACGAGGAACGTCACCTCAACGCGGACAACCCCGTCGTCTCGCCCGGCATCCCGTTCGGCGCCCACCACACGCACGAGTACGTCGGCAACTCCTCGGCCGATGCACGCTCGACCGACGAGTCCCTCGCGGCCGCGACGACGACGTGCGAGAACAACGACCTCTCGACCTACTACTGGCCCGTGCTGCGGCTCACCGACGGCGTCGGGCACGACGAGCACGCGGACGGTGGCGGCCTGCACGGCAACACCGGCGAGGTGCTGCGGCCGAAGAGCGTCGAGATCCGGTACGACGGCAGCCCCGTGAGCGCCGTGCTGCCGATGCCGCGGTTCCTGCGCCTGATCACCGGCGATCCGGCGGCGTTCACCAGCGACTACGGCCCGAACACGCGCGCCCGGTGGGGCTGCTCGGACCGGCCGGGCCGCTTCACCACGAAGTACCCGCTGTGCGGAAGCGCGACCACGTTGCGCAGCTACGACTTCGGCAGCTGCTGGGACGGCAACAACACCGACAGCGCCTCGCACCGCACGCACGTGGTGTTCCCACTGGCGGGTGGCATGTGCCCGGCCAAGACCTTCCCGATCCCGCGCCTGCACATCACCGTGGGCTACGACGTCCCCGCAGGTCGGCCGTACGCGATCGACAGCTTCGCCGAGGAACTGCGCGACCCGGCGACCGACCACGCGATGTACATCAACGTCATGCCGGAGGCGCAGATGGTGGAACTGGTCGGGCGGCTCAACCGGTCCCGCTAACATCCGGCAATCCTTTTTGTTGAAATCCGTTGAACCGAAGCTCTCCGCCGCTCGTGTGTCGGCTGAGGTCTTGAACTGGACGCCCGCAGGAAGTGTTCGCGGGCGGGGAGGAGTAGGTGGATGGCGGCTTTGTTCTCCCGCAAACGGGAGACCGCGGCCGACGAGGCACTGATCCGATCGCTCTACGAGGAGCACGGTCGGGCGCTGCTGGCGTACGCGACGCGGTTGACCGGCGATCGGGCGGCTGCCGAGGACGTGGTCCAGGAGACCCTGGTCCGAGCGTGGCGCCATCCCGACGCCCTCGTGAACGGCAAGGGATCAGTGCGAGGCTGGTTGCTCACGGTGGCGCGCAACATCGTCACCGACAGGGTGCGGGCGAAGGCCGCGCGTCCTCAGGAGGTGGCGGAGTCCCCGGCGACGCCACCGATCGAGCGCGACCACGCCGACCAGGTCGTCGACTCGGTGGTGGTGCTCGAAGCGCTCGACAGGTTGTCCTCCGACCACCGCGACGTGCTGATGGAGATCTACTTCCGCGGCCGGAGCGTGACGGAGGCGGCTGAGGCGCTCGGGGTGCCACCTGGCACAGTGAAATCGAGATCGTATTACGCGTTGCGAGCCTTGAGGGAGACCTTCGGCGGTCAGAAGGTCGCACTGAAGGGGGTGGCCGGATGACCACGCAGCACGACCCGCAACTGCTCGGTGCCTACGTTCTCGGGGCACTGGACGAGCAGGAGGTGCGCGAGATGGACCAGCACCTGGCGTCCTGCCCCGAATGCAAGCGTGAACTCGAAGAACTCCGCGACATGGAGGCCTTCCTCGGCGAGGTGCCGCCGGAGGCCATGCTGGACGGGCCGCCCGAGGGCGGCGACATGTTGTTGCAGCGCACCCTGCGCCAGGTACGCGCCGAACGGGGCGGCGTCGCACGACGTCGTCAGTTCGCGATCGGTGCCGCGGCGGCCGTCGTGGCCGCGGTGGTGCTCGGTGCCGGTGTCTTCGTCGGTAAGGCCACGTCACCCGATGTGACGGCCCTTCCCACCCCGACGGTGGCACCGGACCCGGCGGGCACCAGGCTCGCCACGTTCACCGACCCGGCGACCAAGGCGTCGATGACCGTGAAGGTCGTCCCCGCCGCCGGCTGGGTCCGGACGAACATGGCGATCAACGGCATTCCCGAGGGCGAGAAGTGCCGGATCTTCGTCGTCGCGAAGGACGGCAGCCGCCAGGAGGCGGGCTCCTGGGTGGTGTCCAAGAAGGGCGCCGCCGAGGGCACGAACCTGGACGGTTCCGCGTTGGTCGCCCCCGACGACGTCAAGTCGGTCGTGGTGGAGAACTTCGCGGGCAAGAAGTTCGTCGAGGTACCGGTCCAGGCGTGATCGGAGGATAATGGGGCCGTCCTTTTCGGACGGCCCCATTATCTTTGCCCTATGTCATCCCACCTGTTCATCGGCGACCACTGCTGGAACCACTCCAGTGCCTACGTGTCGTGGGTACTCGAAGTGGTCGCGGAGCACGTGACGAACGAAGAGGCGCGGGCCGAGCTCAGGAGCTTCTCGAGCGGGCTGGTCTTCGTGGAGGACTTCGGACGCAGCTTCGGCCCCGAGGTCTCCGAGGAGATCGTGCACGTCATCCGCACCGAACTCCGCCCCGCGGCGCTGGCACAGCACGAGGGCGAGGGGCGTGACCACGCGGTGAAGATCGTCGACGAGCTCATCGAGATGGCGAACCAGTGGCGTGGCTTCGAGATCGAGGCCGGCTAAGGCCTCAGCAGCACCTTCCCGGCGGTGGCACGTGACTCCAGCGACTCGTGCGCCAGCGGAGCGTCCTTGAGCGCGAACGGCGGATGGACCAGCGGCACGAACCGCCCGCTCGCCAGCCCGGCCATCGACTCGTCCTCCAGCACCCGCAACCCGCGCCGCATCAGCCCGGGTCCCAACGCGACAGTCGCGGTGAGACTGTTCGCGAACAACGCCTCGGTGCTGATCGGCGTCGAGGACCCGGACGCCCAGCCGTAGATGATCTGCCGCCCGCCCGGCCCGAGCGTCTTCAACGCCTGCCCGCCCGCCTCGCCACCGACACCGTCCAGCACGACGGTCATGTCCTTGAGGCCGTCCGCCCAGCCCGGCCGCGTGTAGTCGATGGCGGCGTCCGCGCCGTTGTCCATGACGAGGTCGAGCTTGTCGGTGCTCGCGAGGCCGATGACGCGCGCACCGACGTTGCGCGCCTCCTGCACGAACAACGCGCCCATGCCCCCGGCCGCCGACATCACGAGCACCACGTCGTCCTTCGTGAGCTTCGCGGCGTCGAGCACCCCGACCACCGTGCGGCCGGTGCCGATCATCGCGACGGCCGCCTCGAACGACACGTCGTCCGGCAGCGCGTGCAGAGCATCGACACCCGCCACCGCGAGCTCGGCATACCCGCCGTTGGCCAGGCCGAGGTGCGCGACGACCCGGCGGCCGAGCCAGTCCGGCGAGACGTCCTCCCCGAGCGCCGTCACGACCCCGGCGACCTCACGGCCCGGCGTCATCGGGAAGGCGACCGGCCCGAAGCCGCCCTTGCGGATCGTCGTGTCGACGAGGTGGACGCCGGCCGCCGCCACCGTGACGCGGACCTGGCCCGGGGCGGGCTCCGGGTCGGGGACCTCCTCGAACCGCAGGTTCTCCGCCGGGCCGAACTCGTACTGCCGAATCGCGAACATGCCACTGAGGCTAGGAACTCCATTTAAGTAGAGGTCAACCCCGCGGTTCCGTCCGTAGGATCACGAGCCATGTCCAGTGACTTCTTCGTCGACCGGGACGGCACCTGGTACTGCCCGATCTGGAACACCTCGCACGGCGTCCACACCTGGGTGCTGGAGCGGATCGCCGACCTCACCGAGGACGCCGCGGTCGAGGAGGCCGTGCGAGAACGGCTCGACCACCCGTCCTCGATGTTCGCCCTCTCCTGGTTCCCGTCCGAGCAGGCCGCCGAGATGGTCAGGGTGATCGTGGGGCCGTTGCGCGACGAACTGAGGGACGAGACTCCGTACGTGCGCGCCTCCGTGGAGGAGCTGATCGTGATGGCGGAGGGCTGGGCCGAGGCGACTGACGTGTTCCCCCTCTTCCTCCCGTGGACGTTCGTCAAGCAGGACGGAGGACCGGAGGTGCGCTACCTCTCGGTGGAGGAGCCGGTGCGGGAGATCCGCTTCACCGGTGTGCGCGGCTCCGACCTCCCGGACGAACTCCACAGTCCGAAGATCAGCCTGTCCGACGGCGGCTACGCGATCAGGGCGAAGGTTTTCGCCGTCGAGGGTTTCGACGGCACCGTCGCCGCGACCGGCCTCACCGTCCAGGGCGGCCCGGACCGCGTGCTGGAGCACGTCGTCGGGTCCTGAGCGGGAAAGGGGTGCAGGTGTCGATCTTTCCGGTGAACCGGCCGAGGGAGTTCTTCCTGCGGATGTTCGAGCCGGAGACGAAGACGCTGTCGTACCGCGCGGAGAAGAGCGAGACCGAGGCCACGCACGTCGACCTGATGTTCGGCGACGTGCGGGAGATGAAGGTCCAGCCGATCCTGCGCGATCTCACGATCGACGTCGTCGACGGCGGCTACTCGTTGTCCACGCCGGACTTCCCGGACGGCTACGTGCTGGCGGACCGGTTCGTCCTCGTGGAGGACGACGTGGACGACTGGGAGGCCTTCGACTTCCTGGAGATCCAGGAGCACGAGCTCATCAGGCTCTACCACTCGCATGCGCGATCATCACGTGCTTGACGCGCGTGTAGTCCTCCAGGCCGTGCATCGACAGGTCCTTGCCGTAGCCCGATGCGCCGAAACCGCCGTGCGGCATCTCGGCCGCCACGAGGCCGTGCGTGTTCACCCAGACGATGCCGAAGTCGAGCCGTGCGGTCAGTGACGCGACCCGGCCGGTGTCGCGGGTCCAGATCGACGACGCGAGGCCCTGCGGCACCCCGTTGGCCAAGGCGATCGCCTCGTCGTCGGAACTGAACCGCTGCACGGTGATCAGCGGGGCGAACGCTTCCTCCTGCACCAGTTCGTCGTCCTGGGAGAGCCCCGAGACGACCGTCGGCTCCAGGAAGAAGCCGCTGGAGCCGAACCGCCTGCCTCCACAGTGGACGACACCGGACGAGCGCGAGAGCAGGCCGAGCACGCGGTCCAGCTGGGCCTGGCTGTTCAACGGCCCGAAGTCGGTGCCGGGGACCTGCGCCGACGCCGCTTTCACCAGTGCCGCCACGAACTCGTCGTGCACGGCGGAGTGCACCAGCACGCGCGAGGCGGCCGTGCAGTCCTGGCCCGCGTTGTAGAACGCGGCACCGACGATCCCCTCCGCCGCGGCCGTCACGTCCACGTCGTCGAACACCAGAACCGGCGCGTTGCCACCGAGTTCGAGGTGCGTGCGCTTCACGGTCGCGGCGGCGCTGCGGGCCACCTCGATGCCGGCACGGGTGGATCCGGTGATCGACACCATGGCGGGCACGGGGTGTTCGACCAGCAACCGGCCGGTGTCGCGGTCGCCCAGCACGACGTTGAACACGCCCGCCGGCAGCACAGAGGAGGCCAGAGTCGCGAGCAGCACCGTGGACGACGGCGTGGTGTCGGCGGGCTTCAGGACCACCGTGTTGCCCGCGGCCAGCGCCGGCGCGATCTTCCACACGGCCATCATCAGCGGGTAGTTCCACGGCGTGATCTGCGCGATCACCCCGACGGCCTCGCGCCGCTGGTACGAGGTGTGGCCCGGGATGTATTCACCCGCGGCGGCGGTGCCCAGCGCGCGGGCGGCACCGGCGAAGAACCGGATCTGGTCCACGCACTGCGGGATCTCCTCGTCCAGCAGGACCGCGCGGATCTTGCCGGTCTCGCGCACCTCCGCGTCCGCCACCTCGGAAGCGTTGGCCTCCAGGAGATCCGCGAGCTTCAGCAACGCCTGCTGACGTTCGCCGGGGGTGGTGCGCGACCAGGCGGGAAATGCCCGGAGGGCCGCCTGGACCGCCGCGTCGACCTCGGCGGACCGGGAGACGACCGCGCGGCCGAACTCCTGTCCCGCAACAGGATCGACGAGAGGTGAGGTCTCCTCGGCACCAGCCGAGGTGCCGTTGACGAAGTTCGCGACGATCACGTGTGCTCCAGGTGCGTGGGGGCGAACATGCGCAACACCGCGGGCAGCACGACGACGTGCGAGCCGTCCCCGGCGAACGCCTTGGCGAGGTCCTCGCGCAGCGACTCGGGTGTGCTGCGGGTGGCGGGCACCCCGAACGCGCCGGCGAGTGCCACGAAATCCGGACGGGTGAGCTCGGTGCCGGTGGCCTGCCCGAACGCGTCGGTCATGTACTCGCGCAGGATGCCGTAGCCGCCGTCGTCGACGATCAGCCACACGACCCGCGAGCCGTGCTGCGCGGCCGTCGCGAGCTCCGAGATCCCGTACATCGCGCCGCCGTCGCCGGACACCGCGAGCACCGGCCCGTCGACCGCCGCCGCCACGCCGAGCGCGGCCGGGAACCCGTAGCCGAGCCCGCCGGAGCCCTGCGCGGTGAGCTGCGCGCCACCCCGCGGGTCCCACGCCGACCAGGCCCAGTAGGCGAGGATCGTCATGTCCCAGCACGTGGGTGTGCCGTCCGGCACCGCGGCCCGCAGCGCGTCGAGCACCTGCCACTCCAGGTCGAGCCCCTGCCCCCGAAGTCGTTCCCGGACGCTCGCCAGCAGCCCCAGCACCCGTTCCTCCGCGACACCGTCCACCGCGCGGGCCATCACGCCGGAAGTCAAGGCGCGCAACGCATGCCGGGCATCGGCGTGGATGCCGAGCGCGGGGTAGTTCGACTCCAGCTTGCCGAGGTCGGCCTCGATCTGGACCACCGCACCGCGCGGCCGGAACGTCCGGTAGTTGCTCGACAGCTCACCGAGCCCCGACCCGACGACGAGCAGCACGTCCGCGTCGGCGAGGAACTCCGTGGTGTGCCAGTCCTCCACCCACGACTGCGCGGAAAGCGGGTGGTCCCAGGGGAAACCGCCCTTGCCGCCGAACGTCGACACCACCGGCGCGCGCAGCTTCTCGGCCAGCTCCAGCAGTTCGCCCGGACACCCGAGCACACCACCGCCGGCCAGGATCACGGGTCGCGCAGCGCCGTCGAGCAACCGCACGGCCTCCTCGACCAGTTCGGCGCGCGGGTGCAGCTCGCGCGGTGACCACGGCACCGACGTCACCGGCGGCACGGTGGCGGGCGCGAGCAGCACGTCCTGCGGGATCTCCAGCCACACCGGCCCGAACGGCGCGGTCAGCGCGATCTCCCACGCCTCGGCCAGCGCCGACGGGATCTGCGACACCTGCCGGACCACGCGGGCGTGCTTCACGACGTCGCGGAACGACGCCAGCTGGTCGGTCAGCTCGTGCAGGTACCCGCCGCGCACGCCCCCGAGCCCGGCGGACGGGATCTGCGACGAGAGGCCCAGCACCGGCGCCGACGCGGCGGCCGATTCCTGCAGTCCGGCCAGGGTCTGCAACGCGCCGGGCCCGGTCGACACCAGCAGCGGCGTCACCGAACCGGTGGTCCGCGCGTGCCCGTCGGCGGCGAACGCGGCGTTGACCTCGGTCCGCGAGCCGACGTAACGCAGGTCCGACCGCCGCAGCGCGTCGAAGAGCCCGAGCGCGTGCTGGCCGGGAATGCCGAAGACGGTGCTCGCGCCGAGCGCCTCCAGCGTCTCGACCACGACATCGCCACCGTTGCGCGTCACTGCCCCTCCTCGAGCGCCAGCAAACTCACCAGGTCGTACGCCACATGTGAAGCTGCCACAGAAGTGATGTCCGCGTGGTCGTAGGCCGGCGCCACCTCCACCACGTCGGCCCCCACGAGGTTGAGCCCGCGCAGCCCCCGCAGGATCTCCAGCAGTTCGCGCGAGGTCAGGCCGCCCGCCTCGGGCGTCCCGGTGCCGGGAGCGTGCGCCGGGTCCAGCACGTCGATGTCGACCGACACGTACAACGGCCGTGAGCCGATCCGCTGCCGCAGCGCGTCCACCGTCTCGTCCACACCCCGCCGCATCACGTCCGACGACGTCACGATGCCGAACCCGAGCCGCCGGTCGTCCTCCAGGTCCTTCTTGCCGTACAACGGTCCCCGCGTGCCGACGTGCGAGATCGCCTCGGTGTCGAGGATGCCGTCCTCGACCGCGCGCCGGAACGGCGTCCCGTGCGTGTACGGCTCACCGAAGTAGGTGTCCCACGTGTCGAGGTGCGCGTCGAAGTGCAGCAGCGCCACCGGTCCGTGGATCCGCGACACCGCCCGCAGCAACGGCAGCGCGATCGTGTGGTCACCGCCGATGGTCACCAACCGGGTGCCGCCGGCCTGCAGGTCGGCGGCCGCCTGGTCGATCGTCTCGATGGCCTCGCCGATGTGGAACGGGTTGACCGCGACGTCCCCTCCGTCCACTACCTGCAGCCGTTCGAACGGCGACACGTCCAGGCCGGGGTTGTAGGGGCGCAGCAGCCGGGACGCCTCCCGCACGGCCGAGGGCGCGAACCGCGCACCGGGCCGGTAGGAGACACCGGTGTCGAACGGGACTCCCACGACCGCGACGTCCGCGTGCGCCACCTGGTCGAGGCGCGGCAGCCGGGCGAAGGTCGCCGGGCCCGCGTAGCGCGGGACCCGCGAGGAGTCGACGGGGCCGATCATGCGTTCACCAGTTCCTCTTCCTCGGTCGCCTCGCCCGCCACCCGGCGCTCCCAGTTCGCGAGCACCTCCGGTGACGTGGCCGGCGTGGCCAGACTGACCACGACGTACGTCACGAACGACGCGCCGAGGCTGTAGTAGACGGGCGAATCGGCGAGCACACCATCGACGATCATGAACGTGATCGACGTCAGCGCACCGACCGCCATCGACGCCATCGCGCCCACACGAGTGCCGCGCTTCCACACCAGCCCGCCGATGATCGCGACCAGCAAGCCGCCGACGAGGATGTTGTAGGCGACGGTCAGCGCGGCCACGACGTCGTTGAGCACCACCGCGATGCCGATCGCCAGCACACCCAGGACCAGCGTGAACATCCGGTTGGAGTGGACGTCGGTCTTGCGCCGCCAGATGTCGTTGGCGGCCACGGTCGAACATGCGATCAACGCACCGGACGACGTGGACATCATCGCCGCCAGCGCCGCCGCCAGCACCAGACCACGAACGCCGGTGGGCAGCAGGTTCTCGACCATCACCGCGAACGCCTCGTCCTTGTTCGCGATGTCCGGGTACAGCGCCTTGCCCGCCGTGCCGATCAACGCGCCCGCGACGGCGTAGACCAGGCAGTACAGCCCGGACGTGATGCCACCCCAGGTCGCGACCTCCGGCGACTTGGCGGTGAACACCCGCTGCCAGATGTCCTGGCCGATCAGCAGACCGAAGACGTAGATGAGCAGGAACGTGATGATCGTGCCGATGCCGATGTTGCCGACGTCGAACATCGCCGGATCATCGAGCCGATCACGCATTCCGTCGAACCCACCGGCCGAGATGATGCTGATCGGGAGCAGCAGGAACAGGATGCCGATCGTCTTGATCACGAACTGGACGATGTCGGTCAGCGTGATCGACCACATGCCCCCGAGAACGCTGTACAGCACGACGACGGAACCACCGATGATCACACCGACGGTCTTCGGCAGTCCGAAGAGGACGGTGAAGATCGTGGAGTACGCGATCGTCGACGTGACGGTGAGCATCAACGTGTAGGCCCACATCACGGAGCCGGACACGATCGACGAGTTGCCGCCGTAACGCAGGTCGAGCATCTGGGAGACGGTGTAGACCTTCAGCCGGACGATCCGCCGAGCGAACAACGCGCTGAGCAACAGGATGCCGAGACCGATGGCGAACACCATCCAGGCGCCGGAGATGCCGAACTTGTAGCCGAGCCCGACGCCGCCGATGGTCGACGCGCCCCCGAGCACGACGGCCGACATGGTGCCGGAGTACATGCCGAACCCGAGCCGGCGCCCGGCGACCAGGTACTCGCTCTTGCTGGTGGCGCGGCGCATGCCCCACCAGCCCATGCCGATCATGCCGAGCACGTAGGCGGCGATCACCGCGTAGTCGAGAGCCACTGCCGACCTCCTTGGGTTGCAGGTCACAGTAGGAACGCGTGCTGGCGCTGGTAAGTGGTCGTTGTGCACAATCCTGGACTTGTGGTTGTGCACACCGTCCCGTTGAAGGACCTCGTCGCGCGAGTCGACCTCGGGCTGACCGTCCTGTGTGGAGCAGAAGCGCTGGACCGGCCGATCCGCTGGGCCCACGTGTCCGAACTGGAGGACCCGACGCCGTACCTGGTCGGTGAGGAGCTGCTGCTCACGGCCGGCGTGCGGTTCCCGTCCGACGTGCCCGCCTACGTCGCCGGACTGGTGTCCTCCGGCGTCTCGGCGATCGGCTTCGGCGTCGAACCGGAGTTCCCGACGGTGCCGCCGTCGCTGGTGGAAGCCTGTGCGGCGCAGGGCATGCCGCTGCTGGAGGTGCCGCCGTCGACGCCGTTCCTCGCGGTGTCGACGGCTCTCGGCGCGGTGCTCGCGGAGATCGCCGTGCGGGAGCAACGGATGCTCGCGGACAGCCAGCGCGCGCTGACCCGCGCCGCGACGCGCGTCCGTCCGGTCGAGTCGGTGCTGACGACGCTGGCCGTGGTGCTGAACTGCCGCGCCGATCTCGTGGACGCCGCGCACGCGCATGAGGACGTGTCCTCTCTCGTGGCACGCGTCGCGTCCGGCACGGGACCACGTTCGGCCTCGGCCCAGGTGGGTGAAGACCACGTGACGCTGGACCCGGTCGAGTCCGCGGTGCTCGTGGTGCGCCGCCCGGCCCCGCTGTCCCCCGCCGAACGCGCTGTCGTCGCGGTCGCGCTGGCGTTGCTCGGGCTGCTGCGCCGCGACCTGGAGAGCGAGCGCGGCCAGATCGCGCGGCTCGCGGCCTCGGCGTTGCTGCGGCCGGAGGCATCCGGAGTGGAGGCGGTGCTGGGGCCCGGTCCGCACCGCGTGGTGGCGGGGGAGTCGCGGGCGGACTACGACGTGCTGGCGCAGCGGTACGGGCCGCTGGTGTCGAAGGTGGAGGACGGGTTCCTCGCGCTGGTGGCCGGAGGGCTGGACCTGTCCGGGCCGGTGGGGGTCTCGTCGCCGGTGGACGGGTCCGGGATCGGCGCGGCGGTGGCGGAGGCCTCGGCCCTGCTCCCACGCGCGCTCGCCACCGGTGAACCCGCCCTGCCCGCGTCCGACCTGTCCTCCCTGGTGGACCCCGTGGCTGCCCGCGCCTTCGCCCGCCGCGAGCTAGCGGGCCTCCTCGGCCGCCCCGAACTGGTCGACACCCTGAGGGCCTGGCTCGGCCAGCACGGCAGCTGGGACCGGGCCGCGACGGTGCTCGGTGTGCACCGCAACAGCGTTCGGCACCGAATCTCCCACGTCGAACGGCTGCTCGGTCGTGATCTTGGAACGGCCGACGCGCGGGCGTCGCTCTGGCTCGCGCTCAGGTGGCTCGATTAATTCCTTTGCGGCCGGTGTGCGCTGTCGGTCATCATTGTTCACATGATCCGAGCAGACGAATGGGCCGGAGCGCCCTCCAAGCTGTGACCTGCTAGTTCACTTTCTTCTATTTCTTGCGAGCATTTCACTTTGAATGCTCGTTCCAGGCGTGTTCGTCCAGTGGTCAGGACGTCGGACTCTCAATCCGGAAACACGGGTTCGATCCCCGTACGCGCTACGTGGCCCGGTCTTCGTGGGGTGGACCGGGCCCTCCCGCAGGACGGTCCATGTCAGACGGACCCAAAGAATCTTCGAAAACTTCGCCCGAATGGTCTAGGCGCCAGTTACGCTCTGCGAATGGCTGCGGTCCCCGCCTTCGCACGCTACGAGGTCGACGTACGTCGGCCGAACGCCGCGCGCATCCATGACTTCTACCTCGGCGGCGCGCACAACTACGCCGCCGACCGCGCGTTCGCCAAGCAGGCGGTCCGGATCGACCCCGAACTGCCGCTCGTGACCCGGGCCCAGCGAACGTTCCTGCGCCACGCCGTCCGCCACTGCTGGGCGGCGGGTGTGCGCCAGTTCCTCGACCTCGGCTCGGGCATCCCGACGTGCGGTGCCACGCACCAGACGCTGCCCGACGCGCGCGTGGTCTACGTGGACTCCGATCCGGTCACGGTCGCGTTCTCCCGTGGACTGTTGCGCGGCGAACCGCGCGCGTGCGCGGTCGAGGCGGACCTGCGCCGTCCCGACCAGGTGCTCCGGCATCCGGGCGTGCTGTCCCACTTCGACCTGCGTGAGCCGTACGCGGTGCTGATGGTCGACGTCCTCAGGTACGTCGACGACACCACCGGGCCGGGCCGCGTCGTGCGCCGCTACCGGCACGCGTTGCCCGCGGGCGGATTCCTCGTGGTCTCGCACCCCACCCCGGTCGAGCAGCTCATGGAAGGGCTGACGATCGAGGCGCCGGCCGTCGTTCCCGGCGCGTACGCGGGCATCGGCCGCAAGGCCCCCCGCTGACCCGGAACGTTTGGTTCCTGTGAGGCCGGGGTAGTCAGCCGGTCACAAGAACGGAGCCTGGAGGGCTGACATGACCCACCGCATCAAGGTCGCCGGTCTGCAGCCGGCGCAGCTGCTGGCCGGACTGGCCGGCATCGCGTTCATCGTGTTCGGCGTCGTGGGCTTCACCCGCACCGGGATCGGCGACTGGGCCGCCCAGTCCTACGTGCTCGGGTTCTCGGTGAACCCGTTGCACAACACGGTGATGGTGGCCGTCGGCGTGCTGGGCCTGCTGATGGCACTCGGATCGGGTCTCTCGCGGCTGTACGGCTGGCTGCTGTTCGCCGGCTTCGCCGCGATCTTCGTGTGGGACCTGATGATCACCGGGATCCTCGCCCAGAACCCGGCGGAGCAGTACGGCAACCCGCTGGCGATCAACGCGAACGACAACTGGCTGCACCTCGGCATCTCGGTGTTCGGTCTGCTGCTCGCGGTCGTGCCCGCCCGCCGCAAGCTGGTCGAGGACGAGGAGCCGGTGCTGCCCGAGCCGCGCTCGGAGGCGTTCCGCGGCGAGCGGGACACCACGCCGATCACCGAGCCCCTGCCCACCGCGGCACGCCGGGAGGAGCCGATCACCCACGAACAGGCGGTGGTCGACCCCAAGACCGAGCGGGTGAGCAAGGACAAGATCAAGCACTAGTTGCCCTGTCCGGCGCAGACGCGCCGTGAGAGCCCACATGCGGCTCTCACGGCGCGTCTGTTTCGATGTCGCGATGCCTTCCGAGTTGCTGACCCACGAAGTGCTGATCACGTGGGGGACGGCCGCCGCCGCGTTCCTGGCCGTCGCGCTGCACGGACTCTGGCGGGTCACCCGCAACGTCATCACCATCGCCCACGAGGGCGGGCACGCGCTGCTGGCCGTGCTGACCGGCCGCCGGCTGAGCGGGATCAAGCTGCACTCCGACACGTCCGGCCTCACCGTCTCCCGCGGCAAGCCGCGCGGACCCGGCATGGTGCTCACCGCGCTGGCGGGCTACATCGCCCCGTCGCTGCTCGGCTTCGGCGCCGCCGTGCTGATCACCAACGAGAAGATCCAGCTGATGCTGTGGATCAGCATCGGGTTCCTCGCCGCCATGCTGATCATGATCCGCAACGTGTTCGGCGTGCTCTCGATCATCGTCACGGGCGGCGCGTTCTTCTTCGTCTCCTTCTACGCCACGGCCGAGGTCCGCGACGTGGCCGCGTACGTGTTCGCCTGGTTCCTGTTGCTGGGCGGTGTCCGGCCCGTGTGGGAGCTGCAGGTCAAGCGGTGGCGGCGGCAGGCGCCGAAGTCCGACGCCGACCAGCTCGCCTGGCTCACCGGCGTGCCCGCCCTGGGCTGGGTCACGTTGTTCGGCGTGGTCAGCGTCGCCGCCCTCGTCGGCGGAGGGGCGCTGCTGCTCGGGCGGTGGTGAGGAACCGTTTTGCCACGGGTGAAATACTGAGCCGAACAAGCCGGTGGTCGAGAGGTGGGTTCAGTGCTGCGTGGGGATGTCGGGCTCGAACTGGGCCAGCGGGTCGCGCGGGCGTTGCGCGTCGCCCTGGACGTGGACATCACCGCGGAACAAGCGCTGATCCGACCGTCCAACCGAGACGGTGCCGACTACCAGTGCAACGTCGCGATGAGTCTCGCCAAGAAGGTCGGCAAGAACCCCCGCGAGGTCGCCACGCTGATCGTGGAGCACCTGGACGCCCAGGACGCGGTCGAGAGCACGGAGATCGCCGGCCCCGGCTTCATCAACCTGAAGCTGCGCCGCGAGTGGCTCGAGACGCAGACCGCGAACCTGCTCCGCGACGACCGGCTCGGCGTGCCCGAGACCGAGGAGCCGCGCCGGATCGCGATCGACTACAGCAGCCCCAACGTGGCCAAGGAGATGCACGTCGGCCACCTGCGCTCGACGATCATCGGCGACGCGTTCTGCCGGCTGCTGACCTTCGCCGGGCACGAGGTCATCCCGCACAACCACCTCGGTGACTGGGGCACCCCGTTCGGCATGCTCATCGAGCACCTGACCGACGAGGGCCACGGGGCCGACCACGAGATCAGCGACCTCAACGCGTTCTACCAGCAGGCGCGGCAGAAGTTCGACAACGAGCCGGGCTTCGCGGACCGCGCGCGCCGCCGGGTGGTGCTGCTGCAGGGCGGCGACGAGGCGACGCTCGCGCTGTGGCACGAGCTGGTGGGGGAGTCGCAGCGGCACTTCAACCAGGTCTACGAACTGCTCGGCATCGGGTTGTCGGCACAGGACAACTACGGCGAGAGCTTCTACAACCCGTACCTCGCGGACACGATCACCGAGCTGCAGCAGAAGGGTCTCATCGAGACCAGCGACGGCGCGCTCTGCGTGTTCCCGCCGGGGTTCTCGAACCGCGAGGGCGACCGGCTGCCGCTGATCGTGCGCAAGAGCGACGGCGGCTACGGCTACGCCACCACGGACTTCGCGACCGTGCGGTACTGGGTGCGCGAGCGCAAGGTCGACGACCTGATCTACGTCGTCGGCTCGCCGCAGGCCCAGCACTTCCAGATGATCTTCGCCACCTCGAAGCAGGCGGGCTGGCTCGACGACGCGCACACCGCCGTGCACACCGGGTTCGGCACGATCCTCGGCTCCGACGGCAAGACCATCCGGACGCGCGCGGGTGGCACGATCAAGCTCATCGACCTGCTCACCGAGGCCGTCGAGAACTCGTACCAGGTCATGCCCGAGACGTCCGATGTGGAGGGTGCGGAGAAGGACGAACTCGCCCGCACGCTCGGCCTCGGCGCGGTGAAGTACGCCGACCTCTCCAACGACCGGGAGAAGGACTACGTCTTCACCTGGGAGAAGATGCTCGCCAAGACCGGCGACACGTCGGTGTACATCCAGTACGCCAACGCCCGCATCCTCTCGATCGGCCGCAAAGTCGGGCGTGAGGCCCCCCAGGACGCGCCGCTGGTGCTCCAGGAGCAGGCCGAGCGGGACCTGGCGTTGAAGCTGCTGCAGCTGCCCACGGCCATCCAGGCGGCCATCGACGAGCTCGCGCCGCACAAGCTCACGACCTACCTGTTCGAGACGGCGACGGCGTTCTCCACCTTCTACAACGACTGTCCGGTCGCGACGGCGGAGACGCGGGAACTGCAGGACTCACGCCTGCACCTGCTCACGCTGACGTCCCGGGTGCTCACCCTGGGGCTGTCCCTGCTGGGTATCGGGGCACCCGAAAGGCTCTAACAGGTTTATCCCAGGTCAGGCAGAGGTACGCAGAGATCGCAACTCTTTCCCCTAGGCCTCCGGGAGTCGCGATGACCTGTACGACCCGTCTGCCCAAGCCGGTCACCGACGTGTGGGACTGGCAGATGGATGGACTGTGCCGCGGTGAGAACAGCGCGATCTTCTTCCACCCGGACAACGAACGCGGCTACGCGCGGGCGGCCAGGGAGGACAAGGCGAAGGCGATCTGCGGGCACTGCCCGGTGCTGGAGCAGTGCCGCGCCCACGCGCTCGAGGCTCAGGAGCCGTACGGCGTGTGGGGCGGCATGGGAGAGGACGAACGGCGCCAGATCGTCAACGCGGCCCGGCGCCGGATCCGTGCCTACGCCTCTTCCAACACGTCCCGGAGCTGACGCAGCGTCTTCGCGAGCAGTCGCGAGACGTGCATCTGGGAGATGCCGACCTTCTGCGCGATCTGGGTCTGGGTCATGTTGCCGAAGAAGCGCATGACCACGATCTTGCGTTCGCGCTCGGGCAGCTTCTCCAGCAACGGGTGCAGAGCCTCGCGTTGCTCGATCATCGCGATCTCGGGGTCTTCCTCGCCGATGGTCGAACCCAGCGAGATCGACGAGTCCTCCGACATCAGCATGTCGTCCAGGGACGCGCTCTGGTAGGCGTTCCCGGCCGCGAGTCCCTCGTGGATCTCCTCGCGGGACAGACCCAGGTGCTCGGCCAGTTCCGACGGGGTCGGCGCGCGGCCGAGCGACTGCGACAGGCGTGACGTGCCCGCGTTGATCGCCAGGTGCAGCTCCTTGAGCCGCCTCGGCATCCGCACCGACCAGCTGGAGTCGCGGAAGTACTTCCGGACCTCACCCATGATCGTCGGCACCGCGAACGACAGGAAGTCGCTGCCGCGGTCCGGGTCGAAGCGGTCGACCGCGTTGATCAGGCCCACCGTCGCGACCTGCACCAGGTCCTCGTGCGGCTCGCCGCGGTGGCCGAACCTGCGGGCGATGTGCTGGGCGACCGGCAGGTGCTCGGTGACCAGTCTGTCCCGCAACGTCTCGCGCTTCGGGCCCGCGGGGGTGCCCGCCAGCTCGGCGAACAGCGGAGCCAGGTGGTCGTAGTCACCCGACCGGGACTTCTTCTCCTCGGCCTTGGGCTCCGCCGGCTCGGTCTCCGCCGTCTTGATCGCTTCTTCCGCCCCGGTCACGCATCCACCGCCCCTGCCGTCGACTTGACGAGGTCGATGTGCACCACGAATCCCTCGGACTCCTCGACGTTGGTCCGCACGGAGTCGACCAGCGCGGTCAGCACGCGCCAGCCGAAGCTGGCCTCGTCCGGACCGGCCGCGGACTTCGCGGATACCTTCGCCGAGACGTGGACGGCACCCCTGTCGTCCACCGCGAAGTGACAGCTGAGCACCGCGTCCTGGGCCGCCAGCGTGATCAGCGTGGAACACGTCTCGTCCACGGCGAGCTTCAGGTCCTCGATCGAGTCGAGGTCGAAGTCCTGCCGCATCGCGATGTCCGCCGCGACCGCGCGCACGATGGACAGCTGCGTGGGGTCCGCCGCCATCCGAAGCTCGACGCCTGACAATTGAGTCACAGCCACCTCGTAGTCCGTTCTGCTGAAGGCCGGCATGTCCTATGCCGTACCCGAATCGATCTCGCTTTACACGTGTATTCGAGCCGCTCCCCGGGAAATCACCTGCTGGAAGCCACAAGGATCACCTGGGAGGAGCGCTGTGCTGGTGCATCAAGACTTCCTGGCCTTCCGCTTCCCGGCAGACGCGCGAGAAGTAGCGCCTGTGCGGCACCGCCTTCGCCATTGGCTGGAGGACAGCGGATTCGGCGAGGACGAAGCGAGCGACTTCGTGCTCGCGGTCAGTGAAGCGATCAACAATTCCGTCGAGCACGCCTATCCCGGGCCCGTTCGCGGCACCGTCGAGGTGCGGGCCCGGGCCGAACAGGACGGGACCGTCCGCGTCGACGTCGCCGACCACGGCCGGTGGCGCGTACCGCCACCCGCGCTGACGATGCGGGGGCGGGGTCTCCTGCTCATGCGGGAGAGCGTGGACGAGGTCGAGATCGACCGCACGGCGAGCGGCACGACCGTGCGCCTGCGCCGAGCCCGTTCGCCCGTCGGTCCCGCGGGCCGTGCCGCGCTGGAGTGCGACGTGCGGGTCCACGAGACCTCCTCGGGCGTAGTAGCGGTGGTGCGCGGGGACGTGCCCGTGGAGGCAGGTCCGTCGTTGCGCCGCACGCTCACCGCGGCGGCCCGGGGCGGCACCGTCCCGCTGACCGTCGACCTCAACGGCCTCGGCCCGGAGGAGGGCGGGGTGGAGCAGGCCCTCCGCGACGTCGCCGCGGCGCTCGGCCAGGCGGGGAACCGCCTCACCGTCCGGCGCTCTAGCCCAGGGCCGAGTCCACGGACGGGTGGAGGCTGAACACCTCACCGAGCCCGGTGGCCTCCAGCGGGCGCGTCACGGCCCGAGCGGTCGCGACGACCTTGAGAGCGGCGCTCTGCTGCTGCGCCAGCTTCGCGGCCTCGACGAGCACCGCGAGCCCGGCGGAACCGAGGAACGTCACGCTCGACATGTCCACGACGAACACGCCGCCGTCCCCGAGGCCGTTGACCAGGGCCTCGCGCAACGCGGGCGCGGAGACCATGTCGACCTCGCCGGACACGGCGAGGACGGTGACTCCGGGCGCCGGCTGCCGCACCTTCAGCTCGATCTGCTCCGTACGTGGGTCTTGCACAGTCACCGAAGTACTCCCTCTCGCGAACAGGGAGCCGCCACGCAGCGGCCCCGGACGCGGCTGCTGGCTCAACCGCTGCGGCCACCACCGTACGGGAGCGGCCGGTCAACAGGACAGGTCGAGGAGTCGGTACCCGGACAATGGTCGGTTCAAACACCGCGCTTGCCGGATTCGTCACCCCGATCGTCAGCTCCGCAGCGCCTCCCACAGCCTCTTGGCGACGTCGTGCGCGGCGTCCGGCGGAGCGACGACGTCCTCGGCGCCGTCCTCCAGCGTCCCGCCGACGGTCAGCACCAGCGCCGTGGCCACGTCCCGCAGCTTCACGTTCGCGTGCTGGCTCGTGCGGACCAGCAGTTCGAAGGCCTCGCCGGGCGCGCACGGCCGGGCTCCCATCACCAGGCCCTTCGCCTGATCGATGTAGCGGCGGTGCTGCACCATCCGCACCATCTGGTCGGCCCGCAGGACCTCGCCCGCGCAGAACTCGACCACCGCGGCCGCGGTCGCGACGAGCGGCTCGATCTCCTCGATCGCCGCCAGGTCCTCGACGGTCGGCGCGTGCGAGAGGTAGACCGTCAGCACCACCGGCCCGCTGTCGCCCCAGCTGCCGGGCACCGCGAGCACGTGCGTGCCGGCCACCTGACCGGACACCTGCCGTTCGTCGCGCGAGGCGTCGACGAGCGGCCCCGCGCCGCTCGACAACTGCTCGGCGTCCAGTTCCACGGCGACACCCACGGCCCGCAGCAACGTGCCCTCGGGCCACACGCTGAGCCCGACGCCCTCGCAGCCGTCGAGCTGCGAGCACAGGTGGTCCATCAACCGCGAAATGAGTTCCGTACCGAATTTCACCTGGTCCACGCGTCGATGTTAGGCCCGGCCGATCCCCGGCGGACGTTGTGCGGTCATCGGCGTACGACGAACGGTTGCACAGGCAAGGACCGGGAGTTCCGTTCCACTTCGGACCCGAACAGCTCGGCGCGCGGATTGATCCACCCGTCGCTTAGGACCCAAAACACATGAGTGTTCTGAACCACAGTCCGACAGAATTCGTTTCAAGGGATAACGCCGGAGCCCCGGTACGCGACATCCCTGATGTCACGAGAGGACAGAAATGAGAACCGCCATGGAAACCCAGCCGCAGCAGGACGCAGAGTCCGATTCATCGCTGCCGACCACGCCGTGCAGCGTGGTGTGGAGCCGGGGTCACGCCTACGTGCTCGAGGGTTTCCGCGCTCGCTGGGTGGGCCGCGACGACCGGGGCCGCCCGCACGCCATCACCGGTGCCGAGATGCAGCGCCGGGGCTGGACCCTCACCCACACAGCCTGAGCAAGACAGCACCACCGCACTCCCGCAACCAGTCGCACAGCGTGCCGTGACGCCATCCGGCAGCCCTTGCGCAGTCACTCGTTTAGAGTGCGGGTGTGCGTGATCCGGCTGATCGCCTGCTGACGATTCCGAACCTGCTCAGCGTGCTGCGGCTGGCCGGTGTCCCGCTCTTCCTGTACCTGCTGCTCGGACCCCGCGAAGACGGCTGGGCGCTGCTCATCCTCATGTTCGCGGGGTTCTCCGACTGGCTCGACGGCAAGCTCGCGCGCTGGCTCGACCAGATGAGCAACCTCGGCGCGCTGCTCGACCCCGCCGCCGACCGCCTCTACGTGTTCTGCACGCTGCTGGCGTTCGTGATCAGGGACATCGTCCCGCTGTGGGTCGCCGTCGTGCTCGTGAGCCGCGAGATCGTCGTCGGCATCTGCCTGCTGATCCTGCGGCAGCGGGGCTGGGGCACGTTCGAGGTGACCTACCTCGGCAAGGCCGCGACCTTCAACCTGCTCTACGCCTTCCCCCTGCTGCTGCTCGCGCAGGGGGACTCGGCGTGGGCCCAGGTCGCCCTGCCGTTGGCCTACGCGTTCACGGCCTGGGGCGGAGCGCTCTACCTGTGGTCGGCGCTGCTGTACGTCTACCAGTTCTTCCTGGCCCTGCGGGTCACACCTCGCACGGTCGCGTGAAAAGATCACCCCATACAGGTTGAGCACGAGGAGCGCAGTCAGTTGATTCCCGAGGAGCTTCGTTACACCGAGGAGCACGAGTGGATCGCCAGCACAGGCGAGAACACCGTGCGCGTCGGCATCACCGACTACGCCCAGGAACAGCTCGGTGACGTCGTCTTCGTCCAGCTGCCCGAGGTCGGTCACACCGTGGCGGCGGGTGACACGTTCGGCGAGGTCGAGTCCACCAAGAGCGTCTCCGACCTCTACTCGCCGCTCGACGGTGAGGTCGTCGCCATCAACGACGCGTTGGTCCAGACGCCGGACTCGGTGAACACCGATCCGTACGGCGAGGGCTGGATGGTCGAGATCCGGCTGAACGACCCGGAAGCGCTGGAAGGCCTGTTGGACGCGGACGGGTACAAGGCGTTGGTGGAGAAGGAGTGACGTCGATCTTTCGCCGGATCTTCGGCCGGAAGGGGAGCCGCGCTGAAGGCGGTGACCCCAACGCGATAGGTTTTACCGGAAGTGACGGATCCAGCAGCAGGAGGAGAGCTCAGGTGAGCACGAACGACGGCCCAGGCGTTCCGCCGGAGCAGTCCCCGGAGCGGACCTCCGTCTTCCGGGCGGACTTCCTCCAGGAGATGGAAGGCGGCGCCGAGGCGCCCGCACAGGAGCCGGCCGTTGCCGGTGTTGACGCCCTTCCCGCCGGTTCCGCGCTGCTCGTGGTCAAGCGCGGTCCGAACGCCGGATCCCGGTTCCTGCTGGACCGAGACACGACGAGCGCCGGGCGCCACCCCGACAGCGACATCTTCCTGGACGACGTGACGGTCTCGCGCCGGCACGCCGAGTTCCGCAGGGAGGGCGGCGAGTTCGTCGTCATCGACGTCGGCAGCCTCAACGGCACCTACGTCAACCGCGAGCCGGTCGACCAGGCCGTTCTCGCGAACGGTGACGAGGTCCAGATCGGCAAGTTCCGCCTCGTCTTCCTGACGGGTCCTGGCTCCGCGGGAGCCTGACGCGTGACGGCCGGGCGGCCACAACGCGGGGGCTCGAGCATCGGAGCTGTGCTCGCACAGCTTCGACCGGAGTTCCCCGACGTCACCATCTCCAAGATCCGCTTCCTGGAAGCGGAGGGGCTGGTCCGCCCGGCACGCACCGCCTCCGGCTACCGCCAGTTCAGCGTGGCGGACGTCGAGAGGCTGCGTTTTGTGCTGTCCGCACAACGGGACAGGTACCTGCCGCTCAAGGTGATCCGCGAGCAGCTCGACGCCGTCACGGACGCCGCGGCGTCCGGCTCGCTGTCCCGGATCGACCTGCTGACCCAGACCGGTCTGGGTGCCGACCAGCTGTCCCAGCTGGAACGCGACGGTCTGCTGCGCCCCGGCCCCGGCGGCCGGTTCACCACCGAAGACGTCACCGCGCTCCGCACGATCCGGACGATGACCGGGCTCGGCGTCGAGCGCGAGCACCTGCGCGCGGTCCGCGCGGCAGCGGACCACGAGGTGGTTCTGCTGAAGTCGTTCTCAGATCCCGAGACGGTCCGGGAATTGGCCGACCTCTTCACCTCGTTGCACACGTTGTTGGTGAGAGCGGGTCTGCGCCAGTCCTGATCAGCCGGAGATGTGTGCCTCCTTGATCACGATCCGCCCGAAACGATTGAGCACACGGCCCGCTTGGCGGGTAGCGTCGGACAGGTACGCCGGGGGATGCTCGGGTGTGAAAACCGGGTCGTCCCCGAATGACCAGAGGGAGGCGA
The DNA here is from genome assembly GCF_033794685.1 of Streptomyces sp. ID05-26A. Lineage (NCBI taxonomy): Bacteria > Bacillati > Actinomycetota > Actinomycetes > Kitasatosporales > Streptomycetaceae > Streptomyces > Streptomyces sp. ID05-26A. Next base: position 325,203 of record NZ_JARAYZ010000006.1, on the reverse strand, counting down.
GGCCCGATGAGCGAAATGCGCGTCGTCGGCGTGCGGGTGGAGCTGCCCCAGAACCAGCCGATCCTTCTTCTGCGCGAAACCGAGGGCGAGCGGTACCTGCCCATCTGGATCGGCAGCGTCGAGGCCACGGCGATCGCGTTGGAGCAACAGGGCGTGCGTCCTGCTCGTCCGCTCACCCACGACCTCCTCAAGGACGTCATCGGGGCACTCGGGCGCAACCTCGAGCAGGTGCGGATCACCGACCTGCAGGAGGGCACGTTCTTCGCGGAGCTCGTGTTCGACGGCGACGTGCGGGTGTCCGCGCGGCCCTCGGACTCGGTGGCGCTGGCGTTGCGCGTGGGCGTGCCGATCCACGCCGAGGAGTCGGTGCTGGCCGAGGCGGGCCTGATCATCCCGGACGAGCAAGAGGACGAGGTGGAGAAGTTCCGCGAGTTCCTCGACTCGGTCTCCCCGGAAGACTTCCGCGGAGCGGATACATAAACACCGTCGCGGAGCGGATACGCAAACACCGTCGCGGAGCGGATACCTGAGTTTTCCGGGTGTCGCACTCCGTCTCGCATGGTCGTGAGGTCAGTTCGTTTGGACGTCCCTCGGTCGGACTACTCACGGTCGTTTTGACCGCTAAACGATCACTAAACGTCACCTGAACGTCCTAGTTCGGGTGACGCTGTGACTCTCTACTTGAGGTTGAGGGTCGGAACTCTCCGCGCGTCGCGTTGACCTGCCATCGGACCGGTCCTACCGTCGAACCCGAGTGGACGTCGCTGCTTCACGAGAGTGGACGCGGCGGCTTGACGGCCATGAGTTTCGTGGCCGTTCCGAGGGGAGGCAGGCGTGGTCGAGGAAGCGCCCTTGCGGGCCGAATCCGGGCTGCAGGGTGAACTGTTCCCGGACTCCTCGCTGCCGGACGAGCTCGTCGGTTACCGAGGACCCGCGGCGTGTCAGATCGCGGGCATCACGTACCGGCAGCTCGACTACTGGGCAAGGACCGGGCTGGTCGCGCCGACGATAAGGATGGCGCACGGCTCCGGCAGCCAGAGGTTGTACTCCTTCAAGGACATCCTGGTGCTCAAGGTCGTCAAACGGCTGCTGGACACCGGTGTCTCATTGCAGAACATCAGGGTCGCGGTCGACCACCTGCGCCGCCGCGGCGTGCAGGACCTGGCGAGGATCACGCTCTTCTCCGACGGCACGACCGTCTACGAGTGCACCTCGCCCGAGGAGGTCGTCGATCTGCTGCAGGGCGGTCAGGGCGTGTTCGGCATCGCGGTCAGCGGTGCGATGCGCGAGATCTCCGGCACGATCCACGAGTTCCCGGCCGAACGTGCGGACGGCGTCGAGATCGCCCCGATGACCGAGGACGAGCTGACCCGCCGGCGTCGCGAGCGCGCCACCGGCTGACCGGCCCGCTGATCGTGGCCGACTGGCCGCCGTGGGTGGCCGGTCGGCAGAAGCGCGGTGATCACGTGCGTCCCTAGCGTTTCCGGCATGACGCACACCCCTTCGTCACAGGTCGTCAAGGTCCTCGCCGCGGCGGTGCGGCGCGCCGCACGGCTGGACTTCGGCTTCGTGGGTACCGAGAACCTGCTGATCTCGCTGGTCGACACCATCGGCCCCGGCCGCAAGCTCGGCACGACGTCGCTCACGGCGCAGGCGATGGCGCGGGGGACCGACCTCTGGCCCGACGACGACGGTGGCGTCGTCCCCGAGCCTCACCCGGACGTCACGGCGCTGATGAGCGCCGCCCACCACCACGCCCGCGTCGACACCCTTCTGCCCGTCAGTCACGCGCTGGAGTCCTGTCTGCGGGCCGCCGTGGCCCAGGCCGGCGACGGCGTGCTGACCACGACCCATCTCGCGCTGGCGCTGCTGTCGCTCGACTCCGGGCGGGTCGCCGACCTGATGCTCGTGCACGGCGTGGACGTGGAGGCGACGGCCGCAGCCGTGCGGGCCGACGCCGCGCGGAAGTACGCCGAGGTCGAGGAGGCGCCCGCCGTCTGGTTGCTGCGCAAGGCGGGAGCACTGGAAGGCGACTCCGGCGGCGGGTACGTGCGCTGGCTGATGCGCCTCGTCTCGCGCGGACGCGGTGGTCTCGGTGGTCCGGTGCTGGCCGTCGTGCGCAACGAGGCCGAACGCCTCGCGGTCGCCGCGCGACGAGACGTCTCGTCTCGTGACCTCGTGGAGGCCGTACTGACGGTCGACCGGCAGCTGACCGCGTCCGGACGCCGGTTGAAGCCGGAGTTCGAGTCGAGCGGCGCGGCGGCGTTGCGCGAGGCGGGAGTGGAACCGGCCGCGTTGCCCGCCGGCGGCACCGTGGAGCGCGCGCTGGAACGGGCGAAGCTCGTGGCGGCCCGGCGCGGAGACACCGTCGTGGACACCCGGCACCTGCTCGTGGCGGTGCGCGACGACCCGGCGGACCCCGTTTCGGGGGTGCTCGCCGGTCTCGCCACTGAGACGTAGGTCGCCTCCCTAGCGACTACCCGGGCTGCCTGCGGGTATTCTTCTCGGGTAGTCGCTGAACTCAGGCGGGAGAGACCGGGGTTTCACGAGCCCGGCGCCGAAGGAGCAAGTCCCTCCCCGGGAACCTCTCAGGCATCCAGGACCGCCGAGCGAGACGCCTCTGGAAAGTGGATCCCCGCAAGGGAATCCCGCCGACGGTGAAAGCCCAGCCTGTGCAGGTGGGTGAACCTCTCAGGCGCCCTTCGGGGTACGGACAGAGCGGGGAGGGCACAAGACACGTGTGCCCGAAGCCAGCCCCCGGAGGCGTTTGATGACGCAGGACCGCATTCCGCTCGCCGCTCTCGAGCACGGCACCCCGTTCGCCGACCGCCACGTCGGCCCGCGTCCCGCCGAACTCGCGCGCATCCTCGACGTCATCGGCGTCGGGTCGCTCGAGGAGCTGGCGCAGCACGCGGTGCCGTCGTCCATCCACGAGCGCGATCTCGTGCTGGACCTGCCCGCCCCGGCCACCGAGACCGAGGCGCTCGCGGAACTGCGCGAGCTCGCGTCGCAGAACCGCCCGATGACGCAGATGATCGGCCTGGGCTACTACGACACCGTGACGCCGGGCGTGATCCTGCGCAACGTGCTCGAGTCGCCCGCCTGGTACACCGCGTACACGCCGTACCAGCCGGAGATCTCGCAGGGCCGCCTCGAAGCGCTGCTGAACTTCCAGACGATGGTCGGCGACCTGACGGGCCTGCCGGTCGCGAACGCGTCCATGCTGGACGAGTCGACAGCGGCCGCCGAGGCGATGACGCTGGTGCGCCGCGCGGGCAAGTCCAAGTCGAACAAGTTCGTCATCGACGCCGACACGCTGCCGCAGACGCTCGCCGTCATCGAGACGCGCGCCGAGCCGCTGGGCATCGAGATCGTCGTCGCCGACCTGTCGCAGGGCATCGAGGGACTCGGCCTCGGCGGCGACTTCTTCGGCGTGCTGCTGTCCTACCCCGGCGCGTCCGGTGTGGTGCGCGACCAGGCCGGTCTGATCGAGGAGATCCACGCCGCCGGTGCGCAGGCCGTCGTCGTCGCCGACCTGCTGGCGCTGACGCTGCTGCGCGCGCCCGGCGAGATCGGCGCGGACGTCGTCGTCGGCACCACGCAGCGCTTCGGCGTCCCGATCGGCTTCGGCGGCCCGCACGCGGGCTACATGGCCGTCCGGTCCGGTCTGGAGCGTCAGCTGCCCGGCCGTCTCGTCGGTGTCTCCGTCGACTCGGACGGCTCGCTGGCGTACCGCCTCGCGCTGCAGACCCGTGAGCAGCACATCCGCCGCGAGAAGGCCACGTCGAACATCTGCACCGCGCAGGTGCTGCTGGCCGTCATCGCGTCCATGTACGCCGTCTACCACGGCCCCGAGGGCCTGCGGTCGATCGCGACCCGCGTGCACCGCCTCGCGACCGTGCTCGCCACGGGCCTGTGCGAGGCCGGTCTGGACGTCGTGCACGGCGAGTTCTTCGACACCGTCGAGGTCCGCGTCGAGGGCCAGGCCGCGGCGGTCGTCGCGAAGGCCCGCGAGGCCGGCATCAACCTGCGTCTCGTCGACGCCGACATCGTCGCAATCGCTTGCGACGAGAAGACCACGCGTGAGCACATCGTCGCCGTGTGGGCGGCCTTCGGTGTCACCGGGTCCGATGTGGACGCGATCGACGCCGACACCGCCGACGGCATCCCGGCCGACCTGCGCCGCACCTCGGACTACCTGACCCACCCGGTCTTCCACGCGCACCGCTCCGAGACCGCGCTGCTGCGCTACCTGCGTGCGCTGTCCGACAAGGACGTTGCCCTGGACCGCAGCATGATCCCGCTCGGCTCCTGCACGATGAAGCTGAACGCCACCGCGGAGATGGAGTCCATCACGTGGCCGGAGTTCTCGACGCTGCACCCGTTCGCGCCCGTCGAGGACGCCCGCGGCCTGCTGAAGATCGTGTCCGACCTGGAGGCGTGGCTCGCCGAGGTCACCGGCTACGACGCCGTCTCGCTGCAGCCCAACGCCGGCTCGCAGGGTGAGTTCGCGGGCCTGCTCGCGATCCGCGCCTACCACCGCGCGAACGGCAACGCCGACCGCGACGTCTGCCTGATCCCGTCCTCCGCGCACGGCACCAACGCCGCGTCCGCCGTCATGGCCGGCATGCGCGTCGTCGTCGTGAAGTGCGACGACAAGGGCAACATCGACATGGGCCACCTGCGCACCACGGTCGCGGAGCACGCCGACGACCTGGCCGCGATCATGATCACCTACCCGTCGACGCACGGCGTGTACGAGGACACCGTCCGCGAGGTCTGCGGCCTGGTCCACGACGCGGGCGGCCAGGTGTACGTCGACGGCGCGAACCTCAACGCTCTGATCGGCCTCGCGCGCTACGGCAAGTTCGGCTCGGACGTCTCGCACCTGAACCTGCACAAGACGTTCTGCATCCCGCACGGCGGCGGTGGCCCCGGCGTCGGCCCGATCGGCGTGAAGTCCCACCTCGCCCCGTTCCTGCCGAACCACCCGCTGCAGCCGACGGCGGGTCCGGCTACCGGTGTCGGCCCGATCTCGGGCGCCCCGTGGGGTTCCGCGTCGATCCTGCCGATCTCGTGGGCGTACGTGCGCATGATGGGCGGCGACGGCCTGCGCCGCGCCACCCTGACCGCCGTGGCCGCCGCGAACTACGTGGCCCGCCGCCTGGACGAGCACTACCCGGTCCTCTACACCGGCGAGGGCGGCTTCGTGGCCCACGAGTGCATCCTCGACCTGCGCCCGATCACCAAGGCCACCGGCGTGACGGTGGACGACGTCGCGAAGCGCCTCGCCGACTACGGCCTGCACGCCCCGACGATGTCGTTCCCGGTCGCCGGCACCCTGATGGTCGAGCCGACCGAGTCCGAGGACCTGGCCGAGATCGACAGGTTCATCGACGCCATGATCGCCATCAAGCGCGAGATCGACCGCGTCGGCGCCGGTGAGTGGCCCGTCGAGGACAACCCGCTGCGCAACGCCCCGCACACCGCGGCCTGCGTGACGGTCGGCGAGTGGAACCACCCGTACACCCGCGAGGAGGCCGTCTTCCCCGCGGGTCAGAGCAGCACCCCGAAGATCTGGCCGCCGGTCCGCCGCATCGACGGTGCGAAGGGCGACCGCAACCTGGTCTGCTCCTGCCCGCCGCTCGAGGCGTACAGCAGCTGATCTAGGACGACGGGAAAGGGGCGCACTCGGGGGTGCGCCCCTTTTTCACGCCCTGACGGGGCAGGCGTCGTCGCCGCAGTTCTCGTCGGTGCTCAGGCCGGGCTGGTTCTGGTCGTGCTCGAACGCGAAGTGGAAGCAGTCGGGGTGCATCCGCTCGAACAGCTCGAAGTCCTCGGTCTCCAGCTCGACCGTCTCACCGCAACGCTGGCAGGTCTGTTCCTCTGACACGGCGCAGATGGTCTCACCCGCGCCTGGCGAACAGCACCGCGCCGTCCTCGCCGTTCTCGCCGAACAGCCACCGCGCCTCGACGGTGAAGCCCGCGTCCCGCAGCCAGCCCGCCACCCGGTCCGGCGGCCGCAGGTGCACGTCCACCCGCATCGGGTGCCCTCCGTAGCCCGTGGTCTTGCGGTTGGTGCGGTCCCCGACGTGAAAACCCAGCTGCAGCAACCCGCCCGGCCGCAGCGCCTCGCGGAAGTGCCCGAACACCACGGGAACGAGCTCGTCGGGCACGTGGATCAACGACCACCAGGCGAGGATCCCGCCGAGCTCACCGCCGATCGGCTCGGTCATCGACCCCACCTCGAACCGCAGCCCGGGGTGGCTCTCCCGCGCGAGCGCGATCATCGCGGGGGAGAGGTCGATCCCGGACACGTCCACACCGAACCCGTGCAGCAGCGCGGTGATGTCACCGGGCCCGCAGCCGACGTCCACGACCGGGCCGCTGACCTCCTCCGCGAACAGCCGCAGCGCCGCCCGCAGGTGCGGCAGGCCGTCGAGCAGGCCGCGTGTGAGGTCCGCGTAGCTGACCGCCACCGTGTCGTAGGAGTCGCGCGTGTCCGCCAGCCAGTCGCTCACAGCCGAGGAAGTTACTCCTCGAACGGCTCCGGCCGGTGCCGACCGAACAACGCCAGCGACGAGATCCACACGTCCGGATCACCGTCCCACGGCAGCGCCTTGATCTGGTCGGCCGACCGCCGCCCGCCGATGGCCCGCATCAGCTCGAACGACGTCGTCCGCAACGTCCCGGCGGGCTCGCCGTGCCCGAGCACGCGGTCACCGTGCTCCAGCGTGATCCGCAACGCGGGCACGTCGTTCGCCCGCATCCGCTGGTCGAGCTCCTGCAACGGCCGCACCAGCGCCGACCGCACCTCGACGCCGTCCCGGTCGCCCGGAACCCCCAGCGCCGCACGGAGGTCGTGCTCGTGCGCGACCACCTCCGAGACCAGGACCGGCCCCATCGGCGTGTCGAACAGGTCCGCGGCGAGGACGAGGTTCGCGTCCCACTCGGCGAAGGCGTCGGCGAGGGAGTTGTCGCGGCGGTCGCGCACCTGCCGTTCGCCCCACTCGCCCGACTCGACGCCGTCGAACCGGCGGTCCGCGAAGTCGCGCAGACCGCCGGCGAGGTGCGCCACCACGTCCTTGACCGACCAGCCGGGCGTCGCCGCCACGGGTGTCTGGGGATCACGGCCCTCGACGAGAGAGGTGATCCGGGCCTTGGCCGCGTCGTAGATGGGGGCGTTGGTCATGGTCAGACCTCGTAGTCCAGGGTGTAGGTGCCGCTGCCATCCTCCGCCCAGTCCACCGTCACCGCACCTCGCGCGTTCAGGTACTTCCCGGTGCCGTCGACGATCTCGATGACGGCCTCCACGGAGGACCGGTACGCGCCGACGTGCCGCAGCACCAGCGTGCCCTCGTCCGTCGTGATCTCCTCCAGCGCGGTCGTCCACGCCACGTCGGCGCCGTAGTACATGAGGTACCGGCAGCTGCCGACGCCGCTGACGTCACCGGCGTACCCGAACTGCACGTGCGCCTCGGTGAGCTTGCGTCCCTCGACGTCCTGGTAGGACCGGCCGTCCCAGGTCTTCTCGTCCCAGCTCTTCACTTCGATGGTTCCGGTTGCCTTCATGGGGCCCACTCTGCTGGCAATTCCTGACAGATCGTGTCAGGTTCATCCCATGAAATCCGGCCGGCTCATCCAGGTCCTCCTGCTCCTGCAGTCCCGGGGCCGGATGACGGCGGACGAACTCGCCGAGGAACTGGAGGTCTCGCCGCGCACGATCTACCGCGACGTCGAGGCCCTGAGCGCCTCCGGCATCCCGATCTACGCCGACCGCGGCCCGGCGGGCGGCTACCAGCTGGTCGACGGCTACCGCACCCGGCTGACCGGCCTGACGACCGACGAGGCGCAGTCGCTGTTCCTCGCGGGACTTCCCGGCCCCGCGCAAGCGCTGGGGCTGGGGGAGTTCGCGGCCGCCGCCCAGCTCAAGCTCCTCGCCGCGCTGCCCACCGAACTGCGCTCGCGCGCCGAGCAGATCCGCCAGCGGTTCCACCTCGACACCCCGACGTGGTTCCGCGGCGACGAACCCACCGAGCACCTCGCCACGATCGCCGACGCCGTGTGGGAGCAACGCCGCGTGCGCATGACCTACCAGCGGTGGGGCAACGAGACCGTCGAACGCGAGGTCGACCCGTACGGCCTCGTGCTCAAAGCGGGCACCTGGTACTTCGTCGGCAGCGGCCGCACCTACCGCGTCTCGCGCGTGCTCACCCTCGAAGCCACATCGGACACGTTCGACCGTCCGGACGACTTCGACCTCGCGCGGTTCTGGGCCGAGTGGTCGGAGCAGTTCGAGGCCCGCATGTACGGCGAACGCGTCACGGTCCGCATGACCCGCTCCGGGCTGGACAAGTCGCAGTACCTGCTCAGCGGGTACCAGGCGCGCGTGATCCGGGAGCTGGCGCCGGAACCGGGCCACGAGTTCGGCTTCCCGACCGAGTCGTACCGGCACGTCGTCGCTGACCTGCTCAAATTCGGCGCGGACGTGGAAGTGCTGGCGCCAAACGAGGTGAGGGCCGAACTGATCGGCGCAATCGAGGCGATGCAGGACGTCTACAACGGTGCGAAGCTACCCGCATGGTTCCGCTGATCTCGTTGAACAACGGAGTTCGGATCCCTCAACTCGGCTTCGGCGTCTACCAGGTGCCGGAGGACCAGGTGGCCGGTGCGGTCACGACGGCGATCGAGGCCGGCTACCGCAGCATCGACACGGCCGCGGCGTACGGCAACGAGTCCGGAGTCGGCGACGCGATCGCCGGCGTCCCCGACCTGTTCATCACGACCAAGCTGTGGAACGCCGACCAGGGCTACGACGCCACGCTGCGCGCGTTCGACGAGAGCCTGCGCCGGCTGCGCCTCGACGTCCTCGACCTCTACCTCATCCACTGGCCCGCCCCGAAACGCGACCTCTACGCCGAATCGTGGCGCGCGCTGGAACAGCTCTACGCCGACGGCCGGGTGCGCGCGATCGGCGTCTCGAACTTCCACACCCCGCACCTGCAGCGCCTGTTCGACGAGTTCCCGACCACCCCGGCGGTGAACCAGATCGAGCTGCATCCGTTGCTGCAGCAGGAAGAGATGCGCAAGGTGCACGTGACGCACCGCATCGTCACCGAGGCCTGGTCGCCGCTGGCCCAGGGCGGCGCGTTGCTGCGCGAGCCCGACATCGCGGGCCTCGCCGAGAAGTACGGCAAGACCCCGGCCCAGATCGTGCTGCGCTGGCACGTCCAGCTCGGCACCGTCGTGATCCCGAAGTCCGTCACGCCCTACCGGGTCAAGGAGAACATCGACATCTTCGACTTCGAACTGGCCCAGGACGACATGCTGGTGATCACCGAGCTCGACAACGGCACCCGCACCGGCCCGGACCCCGACCGCTTCAACGTCGCCTGAAGACCGTGCCCGGTCAGGCCTTCGTCGAGAGCACCTGACCGAGCGCGGCCTCCACACCGTCCACGTTCTCCACGACCGACACCGATCCGCCGGTCGTCTGCGCGATGTCCGTCAGCGCCGCGTTGTCCACCTCGCCGCCGATCGCGATGAAGCTGACCGGCAGGTCCTTCCCGTGCAGCTGCGACTTCAGCGCGTTCAGGTCGATGCCGCCGTCGGACGTGCCGTCGGTGATCACGACGACCCGGTTGACCCGCCCGGCCACGAACCCGTCGTGCGCCGTCTCGTAGCAGACCGCCAGCGCGGTGTAGAGCTGCGAGCCGTCCGAGGTCTTCAACGAGTCGATCGACCTGCGCAGCGCGTCGCGCTTCTCGCTGACGGGGGCGGTCGCGACCAGTTGCTTGTGCGGCTTCGACCCGTCGAGGTCGCGGGCGAACTCCCACAGCCCGAACGAGCCGGAGACCGACCGGTCGACCTGGCCGCGCAGAGCCGCCTTCACCTTGTCCAGCCGGGGTTTCATCGACGTGGAGACGTCCGTCAGCACCGTGACGACCTGCCCGCCGCGGTCCGCCGACGTCCAGGCCGAGGAGATCTGCTGCGTGGTCGTCGCGTCGGCGGCGACCAGGTTCTCCGTGACGGGGGACCAGGACACGCCCGGCGAGGGCGACGGACGGTCCTGAGTGGACTCCACCCGCAGGCCGCCCTTCGCGAGGATCGCCTGCTGCGCGGGCTCGGTCATGAAGTCGCGGAACGCCTGTGCCGCACGCACTTCGGCCTCGCCGACCTCGCTGCCGCCGAGCGCCACGTATGGGAAGTCCGCCACCGGCGCCGGTCCGGCGGGCAGCACGCCCACCAGCGGCTTCGACGGGGCGTCCTTGCCGGTGTTGTGCTTGAACAGGTCCACTTCGGACACCGGCGTGACGGAGAAGCCCGCCGCGTTGACCGTCGCGCTGTCGCCCAGGCGCGCCAACGCGTCGCGCGTCGTCGCCGGCACCTCGGGCGGCACGGTGGCCGCGAGCTTGGACAGAGCGGCCTTGGCGGCGTCCGACCCGAGCGACTCGGCGGTGACCGGGCCCTTGCCGCCGGCCAGCGCCGACTGGATCGCGAGCGCGGACGCCGTGTTCGCGGAGGGATCGGGCATCGCGACGCTGAAGCGGCCCCAGGGCTGGCCGAACTTGTTCCAGTCCGTCACCTCGGGCATGTCCGACCAGCGGAAGTCCTTGAGCACCGGCGCGGCGGCCTCGGGAGCCGCGAGCAGCACCGGTGACGTGCCGACGGACTTCGGCGCCGAGCCGACCAGCTTCGCGTTCAGCGCGGAGAGCCGGTTCGCCCAGAGCGTCGAGTCGGGCAGCCACGCGTGCGGGCGCCTGCCGAGCTTCTGCTCGTCCCAGGTCGTCGTCAGGCCTTCCAGCACCGCTGCGGAGTCCGCGGAAGTCACTTCGATCGCGATGCAGTGGTCGTACACCACGGGCCGTGTCGCGCTGTACTCCTTCGCGACGTCCCTGACGGCGCCGGCGACGCTGGGCGTCACGGACACGCGCAGCACGGAGTCGCCCTCACTGCAGTTCTGGGCCAACGCCTGGGAGCGCTTGTCGAGGATGTCGCCGGCCCACGACAGGGCGAGCCAGCTCAGGCCAAGGAGCACCACGAGCACGACGATGAGCACGGGCCACTTGGCGATTCCGCGCTTCACCTTCGCCCGCAGAGTGCGGTGTCGAGACATCGATCCCTCACAACTACTCAGCGGCCCCCGACGACCGCCGATCACGCTAACAGGTGAACTCGGTCAGCAGAGTGAAGTCACTTTAAGTATCGACTGGCATACGAAGATGAGCCGTTCTCGCAACGGTCGTGCCCGTTCGGCGAACTCCGCCTGCCGTCGCACGTACTCGGCGCGCCCCTCCGGCGACTCGATCCGCACCGGTCCGTACCCGAGGTCGGCCAGGTCGTACGGGGAGGCCTGCATGTCGAGTTCGCGCACGTCAGCGGCCAGTTCGAAGCAGTCGGCCACCAGCTCCGAGGGTGTCGCCGGCTCCAGTTTGTAGGCCCACTTGAACAGGTCCATGTTCGCGTGGAGGCAGCCCGGCTGTTCGTTCAGCAACTGTTCGTCGCGGGTGGGCTGCAGAGCGTTACGCGGCCGAGCGGGTGGTGTGAAGAACCGGAAGGCGTCGAAGTGCCCGCACTGGATCCGGCTCGCCTCGACCACCTCGTCGGTGCCGTCGCTGCCCAGCCGCAGCGGCCACGCGTTGTGCCGGACCTCCTCGGGCTGCTGCCGGTAGACCATGGCCCACTCGTGCAGCCCGAAGCAGCCGAGGCGGGCCGGTCGGCTCAGCGTCGCCGTGACCAGCCCCTGCACGAACTCCAGCGTCTTCGCCCGCTGTCCGACGAAACTCTCGACGTCGAGCGTGACGCCCTCGGTCGTGAGCTTGTAGTGCGGGAACTCCAGGTACTCCGCCGCGTCCTCGAGGACGACGCCAGGACCCGGATGCCACCGTTCGAGCCGCACGGGCCGATGGCTGTAATACGTGAAGAGGAAGTCCATGACCGGGTGCTTCTCTTTACGAAGCTTCCGCTCCTGGTGCGGCCCCGTGAACCGGCGCATGCGCTCAAGGTGCGAGTCGCGCGACTGGTGCCATTCGGCTCGGGTCAGGACCTCCACGGGCGACTACCGTACGCGACGCCGAGAACAGGGCTAAAGCGGTGGCACGAGCCCGGTGAACGTCCGCGCGCCGTTGCAGTGCGGGCACTCGCGCCCGTTGTCGACGGTCCGCGGCGCACCGCCGATGATCGCCAGCGTCGGCGCGGCGATGTAGCTCGCGCCCCCGCACAGGTGGCAGACCGTGCGCGGTTCCGGCGTGACGGCGAAGAGGTCGTCCGGGTCTTCCTCGTCCTCGAAGTCGTCGTCCTCGGCGAACTCGTCCTCGTCGTCCTCACTCATGCCGCCCAACTTAGTGGGTCAGTTCCGCCGCACGAGTCAGCGACTCCAGTGTGGCTTCCTCTCCGCAGGCCGCACACACGACGCGTGGCTCCAGCACGGCGCCGCACGAGTGCTCGTAGACGAGCGGGAGGGGCCCTTCGGTCGCGTAGGCGTCGCCCCACTCCTTCAGTGCCAGCAGCACGTTGTGCAGCGCGCGCCCGGAGTCCGTGAGCAGGTACTCGTGCCGCGGCGGGTGTTCGGAGTACTGGTGCTTCTCCAGCACGCCGGCGGCGACCAGCTTCTTCAGTCGCACGGTCAGGACGTCGCGGGACGCGCCCGTGTTCGCGGCGATCTGGTCGAAGCGGGTGTTGCCGAAGAAGACCTCGCGCAGCGCCAGCAGTGACCAGCGCTCGCCCACGACCTCCAGCGCGTTCGCCACGGAGCAGATTCGGGGTGCCATGTGACCATCCTATCAGTGGATTGGCAAATCAAACTTACCTCGCTAACGTGAGTTGGGAAAGCCAACTCAGGAGGTAGTGATGGACTTCAACGGTGCAGCGGTGCTGGTGACCGGAGCCAACCGCGGACTCGGCAGGGCGTTCGCGCAGGAGTTCGTGAAGCGCGGGGCGAAGGTCTACGGTGGCGCGCGCAATCCGGCGTCCGTCGTGGACGAGGGCGTCACCCCGGTCCAGCTCGACGTGACCGACGACGCGTCCGTCGCCGCCGCGGCGAAGGAGCTCGGAGACGTCACGATCGTCGTCAACAACGCCGGCGTGACCGGCTCCGGCGAGGGCGTGGACAGCATCAAGGCGGAGTTCGAGGTCAACTTCTACGGGGTCGTGCGCACGACGGACGCGTTCGCGCCCGTGCTGAAGGCCAACGGCGGCGGCACCCTCGTCAACGTGCTGAGCATCCTGTCGTGGCTCGGCTACCCGGCCGCGCGCGGTTACGCGGCGTCCAAGGCGGCGGCGTGGTCGTTCACCAAGTCCACCCGGGATGCGTTGCGGGAGCAGGGAACCCGGGTGGTCGGCGTGCACGTCGGCTACATCGACACCGACATGGCGGCGCACATCGACGGGCCCAAGGTCCAGCCGGAGGACGTCGTCTCGCAGGTCCTGCGGGCGATCGAGAACGGTGCCGACGAGGTGCTCGCGGACGAGGGCACCCGTGCGGTCAAGGCGTCGCTGGCGTCTTGAGTCCTAACGCCGGAGCTCCCACACCACGTCCACCCCGACGCGGTTGCCGATCGCGGGTTCGCGCGGCGGTGTGCGGCGATCGATCTCGGTGAACCCGAGCCGCCGCGGCACACCGCTGCTCGCGACGTTGGCCTCGTCGTGCCAGATCTGGACCCTGCGCACGCCCTCCAGCGCGAACGCGAACTCGACCAGTTCCGCCGTCGCCGCCGTGACGTGGCCCCGTCCGGTGTGGGCGGGGTGCAGCCAGTAGCCGATCTCCACGAGGTCGTCGCCCCGGCCGTTCCGGTTCGCCGTCACCAGGCCGACGATCGCGTCGTCGACGGTGATGGCGTGGGGGAACAACGTCCCGCGCTCCCAGCCGGCCTCGGCGTCGGCGAGGAACTCCGCGAGCATCGACGCGTCGTAGCCGCCGGCCGCCCACGGCATCCACAGGCTCAGGTGCGGGAGCGACTCCGTGACGGTCCGGAACAGCTCCTCCGCGTCGGCCTCGGTCACCCGTCGAATCTTCATCTCCACCTTGTACCGCAGGCCGGTGGCGGCAGAGGACTGAATTACCGCGCTCAGCCGATGGGGTCGGGCAGGCGTGTGACCTCGTAGTCGCAGTCGAGGACGTCCCCGGTGGCCGGGTCGCGCAGCTCGACGCGCCACCGCGACGCGAACTGGTCCACGCCGTGGTGCATCGGGATCGTGCCGGACAGCAGCACCGTGCCGGGCCGCAGCAGGTCGAGGTCGCGCAGCCGCTCCACCCAGTACTGCGGGGTCAGCAACTCGGCCAGCGTGCCCCGCTGGATCTCCGCGCCGTCCGCCCACGCCGTCAGCTCGATCGAGTCGATCCGCTCCGCCACCTCGGACAACCGCCACGCCCTGCGGCCCAGCACGTCCGGCCCGGCGTTCTTGCTCCACGCGACGCCGTGCACTTCCAGCGCGCGGTCCGTGTGGTCGCATGCGACGGTCAGCAGGACGTCGTCGTCGGTGACCACCAACGCCCACTCGGCCTCGCCCGAGGTCCTGCCGTGCTGCGCGGGCACCGTCGAGGTCTGCTGCGCGAGGTACGGCGAGACGGGGTAGAGGCCCGGCGTCACGGACGGCGCCGGCACGCCCAGTTCGGCGAGTTCACGTACGTGAGCGGCCACGTCGTCCTGGCTGCGACCTGCGTAGCCGCCGTTGAGCAGGGTCGTCACGGCGACCTCGGCGACGGTCCCGTCGGGCAGGTCGAACTGCAGCGTGGCGAGCTGTGTACGAACGGTAGACATGCGGTACTCCTTGCGCATACGAGTTGTATACAGGCAGTATTACCGCATGTCGCCAGTCTCTTCAACGCAAGCCGCACCACAGGACGTACCCCGCAGCGCCCTGGTACGTGCCTTCGTGGCCTCGCTCTCCGGTACCGCCCTGGAGTGGTACGACTTCGCGATCTACAACGTCGCCGCGGCCGTCGTGCTCGGCCCGTTGTTCTTCCCGAGCTCCGAACCGCTCACCGCGACGCTGCTCGCGTTCTCGACGTACGCGGTCGGCTACCTGTCCCGGCCGCTCGGCGGATTCCTGTTCGGCCGCCTCGGCGACAAGATCGGCCGCAAACGCGTGCTCGTCACGACGTTGCTGATCACCGGTATCGCGACGCTGCTCATCGGCCTGCTGCCGACGCACGCCGCGATCGGCCCCGCAGCCGGTGTGCTGCTCGTCGTGCTGCGGTTCGCGCAGGGCGTCGGCCTCGGTGGCGAGTGGGGCGGCGCGGTGCTGCTGTCCAGCGAGTACGGCAACCCGGAGCAACGCGGCTTCTGGGCGAGCGCCGCCCAGATCGGCCCGCCCGCCGGCAACCTGATGGCCAACGGCGTGCTCGCGCTCCTCGGCGTCGCGCTGTCGGACGCCGCGTTCATGTCGTGGGGCTGGCGCGTGGCGTTCCTGCTGTCCGCGGTGCTCGTGATCTTCGGCCTGTGGATCCGCGTGAAGCTGGAGGAGACCCCGGTCTTCAAGGCGATCGAGGCCCGCGGCGACCGCCCGACCGCGCCGATCAGCGAGGTGTTCCGCACGCAGACCCGGCCGTTGATCGCCGCCGTGCTGTGCCGCGTCGGCCCGGACGTGCTCTACGCGCTGCACACCGTGTTCGTGCTGACCTACCTCACGACCCAGCTCGGGCTGCCGCGCAACGTCGGCCTCGTCGCCGTGCTGATCGCCTCGGGCTTCCAGCTGTTCCTGATGCCGCTGGCCGGCTGGCTGTCGGACAAGGTCAACCGGCGCGGCCTGTACGCGGCGGCCGCCGTGCTCGGCGCGGTGTGGCCGTTCGTGCTCTTCCCGCTGATCGACACGAGGTCGTGGTCGCTGATCGTGCTCGGCGTCGTGGTGGGCCTGGCCTTCCACGCGTTCATGTACGGGCCGCAGGCCGCGTTCATCGCCGAGCAGTTCACCGAACGCCTGCGCTACACCGGAAGCTCGCTCGCCTACACGCTCGCCGGCGTCATCGGCGGCGCCATCGCCCCGTTGCTCTTCACGGCACTGCTGGCCGGATTCGGCACGTGGGTGATCGTCGGTCTCTACGTCACCGTGGCGTGCGTGGTGACGCTCGTCGGCCTCTGGCTCGGTCACGACCCGCAGCCGGAGGAGGAGATTCAGCCCCCAGATCAGCCGTTGAGCAGCACCTTCAGCGTGGTGTCCAAGTGAGCGGTGATCGCCGCGGTGGCCGCGCCGACGTCTCCGGACTCGAGCGCGGCCACGATCTCGTTGTGCTCGTCGATGACGGCCTGCTGCCGGCCGTGCGCCCGGTACAACGCGACGACACCCGCGCGCACCTGCCGTGCGCGCAACCCCTCGTAGGTCTTCGTCAGCAGGTCGTTGCCCGTCGCCGCCACCAGCAGCGCGTGGAACTGCCTGTCGACGTCGATGAACTGCCGCGCGTCCTCGACCAGGAACCGCTGCTGCTCGATGAGTTCCTGCATCTGCCGCAACGGGACCGTGCCCTCGCCCATGGTGCGCTCGGCCGCGTACCGCTCGACGACACCGCGCAACTCCATCAACTCGCTGATCTGCCGCGAGGACAACGGCGCGACGTACGCGCCCTTCTTCGGCACGAGCTGCACGAGGTCTTCGGCCGCGAGCAGCAGCAGGGCCTCACGGATCGGCGTGCGGGAGACGCCGATCTGGTTGGCGACGTCCTGCTCGCTGATGAACCGCCCCTGCATCTCGGGGTCGGCGAGAATGGTGTCCTTCAGGAACTCGTAGGCCTTTTCCCTGCCGGACAACGAGTCTGCGGATTGCATACAACATGTATACCAGAGGAGGATCATGCGCTTCGCGCTTTGCCAGATCAGCTCCACCGCTGATCCGCAGGAGAACCTTGCCACCGTGCGCGCCGAAGTAGCCAGTGCTGCCGCGAACGGCGCACGGGTCGTGCACCTCCCGGAAGCCACTCAGTGCCGTTTCGGCGTGCCACTGAAGCCGATCGCCGAACCCCTCGACGGCCCGTGGGCGAAGGCCGTCCGCGAGATCGCCGACGAGCACGGCGTCGTCGTGGTCGCCGGCATGTTCACCCCGGGCGAGGGCGACCGGGTCACCAACACGACGCTCGTCACCGGCGCCGGCCTGCACCTCGGCTACGCCAAGATCCACCTGTTCGACGCGTTCGGCTTCCGCGAGTCCGACACCGTCACCCCCGGCGACAAGCCGGTGACGTTCGAGGTCGACGGCACCACGATCGGCCTCGCCACCTGCTACGACGTGAGGTTCCCCGAACTCTTCCGCACCCTCGCCGACACCGCGCCGGTCATCCTGCTCGGCGCCTCCTGGGGAGCGGGCCCCGGCAAGGCCGACCAGTGGGACCTCCTGGTCCGCGCCCGCGCGCTGGACGCCACCTCGTGGGTCCTCGCCTGCGGCCAGGCCGACCCGGACGCCGACCACGGCTCCGCCCCCACGGGAATCGGCCGCAGCGCCGTGATCGACCCGCTGGGTTCCGTGCGTGAACGGCTCGAAGGCGCCCCCGGCACCATCCTGTCCGATGTGGACCTGACGCTCGTGGAAGAGGCGCGCGCGAAGCTGCCCGTGCTCGCCAACCGGAGGCTGTGATGCGCGAGGAACACGAGTTCTTCCCGACCGGAGAACTCGACTGGCACCCGGCCGATCCGGGCGTCACCGAACGGGTCCTGAGCCGCGACCCGGACACCACGACCCTCACGAGGATCGCGCGCTGGGAACCGGGCCTCGAGACCACGGGCGTGATCCGCCACGAGTACCACGAGGAGGTCTACCTCCTGGAGGGCGACCTCACCGACCTGACGCTGGGCAGAACGTTCCGGGGCGGCGACTTCGCGAGCCGCCGCCCCGGAATGCCCCACGGTCCTTATCGGACGGAAGAGGGCTGCGTGATGCTGGAGATCCGCACCGCGCCCTAGAGCCCTAGACCCAGCGCACGTGGGTGCCGTCGCGCACGGTGCCCACGTACTCCTCCAGCAGGTCCTCCAGCGCCACCACACCCAGCACCACACCGTCGGCCGACACTGCCCGCGCGAGGTGCGACTGCGCCCGGCGCAACGCGGCCAGCGCCTCGTCCAGCCGGGCGCTCGCGCGCACCTCCGGCAGTCCGCGCACCCGGTCACGAGGCACCAGCGTCGCCGCGCCCTCCAGGTCCAGCACGTCCTTGACGTGCAGGTACCCGACCAGTCCGGCGTCGGCGAGCACCGGGAACCGCGAGAACCCGGTCGCCGCGACGGCGGCCTCGATCTCGCCCACGGTCGGCGTCGCGGACACCGTTGTCAGCCGGTCGAGCGGCACCAGGACGTTGGACACCGTGCGTGCGGCGGACGACAGCGTCTGCGCGAGCCGCCGGTGTTCGGAGACCTCCAGGAGCCCTTCCGACCGGGACTGCCCGATCAGCAACGCGAGCTCGTCGCTCGTGTAGGCCGACTCCAGCTCGTCGACCGGCTCCACGCCGAACCGGCGCAGCACCCACCGGCCCACGGCGGTGAACAGGGCCAACGCCGGCGCGATCATCCGCGAGAACCCGTAGTGCACCGGGACCAGCCACACCGCGGCCCGTTCGGGACCGGCGATCGCCAGGTTCTTCGGCACCATCTCACCGAGGATCGTGTGCAGCGCGACGACGATGACCAACGCCACCGCGAACGCCACACCGTGCACCACGGCCAACGGCAGCCCAACGGCGCTGAGGGGCCCCTCCAGCACAGACGCCAGCGCGGGCTCGGCGATCGCACCGAGCCCCAGGGAGCACAGCGTGATGCCCAGCTGCGCGCCCGCGATCAGCAACGGCAGCTCCTGCGACGCCTTGATCGCGGTGCGGGCGCGGGCGGAACCCTTGTCCGCCAGTGCCTCCAGCCGGTCCCGGCGCGCGGTGATCACCGCGAACTCGGCGCCGACGAAGAACGCGTTGCCCGCCAGCAGCAGAGCGATGACGAGGAAGTTCACGAGGACGACACCACCCGGAGCTCGGCCACGCGGTGCTTGTCCATCCTCATGACGGTCACCCTCCACCCGTCGACGCGGATCTCGTCGCCGACGTCCGGGATCCGCCCGAGCCGCGCCAGCACCAGGCCGGCCAGCGTCTCGTAGTCACCCTCGGGCATCTGGAACCCGGTCGCGTCGGCCACCTCGTCGTCGCGCAGCAGCCCGGACACGATCCAGCTGTCCGACCCCAGCGACCGCACGGGCGCCGCCTCACCGCGGTCGTGCTCGTCGCGGACGTCGCCGACGATCTCCTCGACCACGTCCTCCAGCGTCACCATCCCGGCCGTGCCGCCGTACTCGTCGACGACGAGCGCGGTCTGCAGCCCGGACGCGCGCAGCCGGTCCAGCAGCGCGTCCCCCTCCAGCGTCTCCGGCACCGAGTACACGGGCCGCGTCAACGCCGACAGGGGAGTGGACACGCGCAGAGCGGAAGGCACGCCGAACGCCTGCTTCACGTGCACGATCCCGCTCACCTCGTCCAACGAGCCGTTGTGCACGGGGAACCGCGAGAACCCGGTCTCCCGCGCCTTCAGCACGAGGTCCGCCACCGTCGCGTCGGCCCGGAGAGCCTCCACGCGCACACGCGGCGTCATCAGCTCTCCCGCCGTCCGATCACCGAAGCGCAGCGAGCGGCCCAGCAGCACCGCGGTGCCCCGGTCCAGCGTGCCGTGCTCGGCCGACGTGCGGACCAGCGCGCCCAGTTCCTCCGGCGATCGCGCGGACGCCAGCTCCTCGACCGGCTCGACGCCGAAGCGCCGGACCAGCCAGTTCGCCGAGTTGTTCATCCAGTGGATCAACCAGCGGAAAACCGTGGAGAACCCCGCCTGGATGCCGACCACGCCGCGCGCGGTCTCCAGGGGCTTCGCGATCGCCAGGTTCTTGGGCACCAGCTCGCCGAACACCATCGACAACGCCGTGGCGATCGCCAGCGCCAGGGCCAGCGACAACCAGTCGGCCACCGGGTCGGACACGCCGACGGCGGTCAGCCCGGGCTCGATCAGGTTCGCGATCGCGGGCTCCGCGATGTAACCGGTGATCAGCGTGGTCAGCGTGATGGCGAGCTGGGCGCCGGAGAGCTGGAACGAGAGAGTGCGATGCGCACGGTCGATGGTCTTCGCCTTCGCGTCACCGACCTCGGCGACGTGACGTTCGACGGTGCTCCGTTCCAGCGCGGTCAGCGAGAACTCCGCCGCCACCGCGATGAAGGTGCCCGCGGTCAGCGCCACGACGGCGAGCAGACCGAGCACGCTCAGAAGTATTCCGGTCACCTACGCGCTCCCGAACAGCGCGAACGGTCGACCGGACTGGTATGCCAATCAGGGCCAGACCCCATGGGGACGGCTCAACTCCTCGTGACTAAGTACGTGAATAGCCAGACGAGTCTAATTGTGGGCAGTCGAGGCCCGGAGCACCACCTCACCCGCCACCCGGACGGTGCGGGCCTCGTCACCACCGCCGTCCAGCACGAGACCTGCGGCGATCTCGCCCATCTCCTCCAGCGGAAGCCGCACGGTGGACAAAGCGGGCACCGTGTCGCGCAGCGTCGGGATGTCGTCGAACCCGGCGATCGACATGTCCTCCGGGATCCGCACGCCACGTTCGCGCAGCGCCGCCATCGCGCCCATCGCCATGACGTCGGTGACGGCGAACACGCAGGTGGTGCGCGACTTCGACGCCAGCAGCTCCATCGCGGCCTCGTACCCGCCGTCCCGGGTGAACGCGCCGTTGACCACCACCGGCGGTGCGATGCCGGCGTCCGTCAGGCCCGCCTTGAACCCCGCCAGCCGGTCGCGAGCCACCACCAGTTCGGAAGGACCACCCAATACGGCGAACTTCTTGTGCCCGAGTTCCGTGAGCGCACGGGCGAGAGCGCGCCCACCCGCCCTGTTGCCGGGCACGACCGTGTCGGTGCCGAGCTTCGCCTGCGACACGCACGCCACCCGGCCGCCCTGCTCGGTGAACGCGTCGATCTCCGTCGCCAGCCTGGACTGCGCCGCACGGTCCGTGGTGCGGGAACCCGCCAGCACCACCGCACGCGCCCGATGCGCACGTAGAGTAGAAAGCAGCTCCGCCTCACGCTCAGGACGACGCCCGGTCGTCCCCAGGACGACGGAGAGCCCGGCGGCCTCGGCCACCCGCGTGACCCCCGCCGCGATGCAGGAGAAGTACGGGTCGGTGATGTCGTGGACCACCAGCCCGACCAGCGAGCTCGAGTTGCGGGCCAGCGCCTGCGCCGAGGCGTTCGGCACGTAACCGAGCTCCTCCGCGGTGCGCAGCACGCGCTCGCTCAGCTCTTCGCTCACCTGCCGCGTGCTGCCGTTGAGCACGCGAGAAGCGGTCGCCAACGACACACCCGCCTGCTTCGCCACCTCGGCGAGCGTCACCTGTCGGGCGGACACGACCACCTCCGTCAACACACATGTGAGCGCTGAGACTAACTCGCGAGGAGCTTGACGTCCGTGAAGCGCCCCGATTAGCGTGGTTGGAAAGCGCTTTCCAGCGCTGCTACCAGGGAGGTGCGATGGCGGTTCGGACCATTGGCGTGGCGGTCAACGGCGTCACCGGGCGGATGGGATATCGCCAGCACCTGGTCCGGTCCCTGCTGCCGTTGCGCGACGAGGGCGTGCGGTTGCGGGACGGGACCGTGCTGAAGGTGGAACCGGTCCTCGTGGGCCGCAACGCCGACAAGCTCAAGGAGATCGCCGAGCGCCACGACCTCGCGCGCTGGACGACGGACCTCGACGGAGCGCTCGCCGACCCGTCGGTCGAGATCTACTTCGACTCGCAGGTCACGTCGAGGCACGTCGAGTCGATCACGAAGGCGCTCGAGGCGGGCAAGCACGTCTACACCGAGAAGCCGGTGTCCGACACGGTCGAGCAGGCGCTGGGACTCGCGCGCCTGGCCGACGAGCGGGGCCTGCGGCACGGCGTGGTGGCGGACAAGCTGTACCTGCCGGGCATCCGCAAGCTCAAGCGGCTGATCGACGGCGGCTTCTTCGGCCGGATCCTCAGCGTGCGCGGCGAGTTCGGCTACTGGGTCTTCGAGGGCGACTGGCAGCCCGCGCAGCGCCCGAGCTGGAACTACCGGGCGCAGGACGGCGGCGGCATCGTCTCGGACATGTTCTGCCACTGGAGTTACCTGCTGCACGACCTGTTCGGCCGCGTCGAGGCCGTCACCGCGAAGGCCGTGACGCACATTCCAACCCGGTGGGACGAGCAGGACAACGCCTACGAGGCGACCGCGGACGACGCCGCGTACGGGATCTTCGAGATCGAGAACGGCGTCATCGCCCAGATCAACTCGTCCTGGTGCGTGCGGGTGCGCCGCGACGAGCTCGTCGAGTTCCAAGTGGACGGCACCGAGGGGAGTGCGGTCGCGGGACTGCGCGAGTGCTTCGTGCAGCCCCGCGCCGTCACGCCGAAACCGGTGTGGAACCCGGACCTGCCGGTCACGCACCCGTTCCGCGACCAGTGGCAGCAGGTGCCGGACAACGAGGACTTCGACAACGGCTTCAAGGTGCAGTGGGCGGAGTTCCTGCGCCACGTCTACGAAGGCGCGCCGTTCCCGCACGACTTCCGCGCGGGCGCACGGGGTGTCGCGCTGGCGGCGGCCGGTCTGCGGTCCTCTTCGGAGGGACGCCGGGTGGAGATCGCCGATGTCTAGCCGCATCGTGTTCGCCGCGGCACACGTGGTGGCGAAGGACGAGCGGACCGTGGACTGGGACGCCACTCTGGCGTTCCGGCACCACCTCTGGTCGCACGGCCTGGGTGTCGCCGAGGCCATGGACACCGCACAACGAGGCATGGGCCTCGACTGGCCGACGGCCGCCGAGCTCATCCGCCGCAGCGCCGCCGAGAAGACGGGCAGGATCTGCGCGGGCGTCGCGACCGACCACCTCGACGGCGAACCCGGCCTCGACGCCGTGCTGAACGCCTACCTGGAACAGCTCGACGTCGTCCAGGAGGCCGGCGCCCAGCCGGTGCTCATGTGCTCACGCCAGCTCGCGGCGGCCGCACGGGGCCCGGAGGACTACGAGAAGGTCTACGGCACACTGCTCGACCGCGTCAGCGAACCCGTGGTCCTGCACTGGCTCGGCACCGCGTTCGACCCGAAGCTCGAGGGCTACTGGGGCTCACCCGACATCTCCCTGGCCACCCGGAACTTCCTGGAGATCATCCACTCGCGGCCGGACAAGGTCGACGGTGTGAAGGTCTCGCTGCTCGACGCCGGCCACGAGATCGGGCTGCGGCGCGCGTTGCCGGAGGGCGTCCGCTGCTACACCGGCGACGACTTCAACTACCCGGAGCTGATCGCGGGCGACGCCGAGGGGTACAGCCACGCGCTGCTCGGCATCTTCGACCCGATCGCGCCGGTGGCCGCGAAGGCACTGGCGAAGCTGGACGAGGGCGACACCGAGGAGTTCCACCGCATCATGGCGCCGACGGTTCCGTTGTCCCGCCATCTGTTCAGCGCGCCGACCTACTACTACAAGACGGGCGTCGTGTTCCTGGCGTGGCTCGCCGGGCACCAGGAACGGTTCCAGCTGCTCGGCGGTCTGGAGTCCGCGCGCAGCGTCGAGCACCTGGCCGAGGCGAAACGTCTCGCCGAGATCGCCGGCGTGATCGAACCGGAGTTCGTGGAACGGCGGTGGAGCGAATGGCTCGCCTCTCGCTGAACCAGGCCACGATCAAACGCGCCACGGTCGCCGAAGCCGTCGAGGGCTGTGCGCGGCACGGCATCGAGTCCATCGGGCTGTGGCGCGACCCCGTCGCCGACCACGGCCTCGACCGCACGGCGAAGCTCGTCGCGGACGCCGGGCTGAGGGTGTCGTCGTTGTGCCGTGGCGGGTTCCTCACCGCCGTGGACAACCGGAGCGCCCTGGACGACAACCGCCGCGCGATCGACGAGGCGGCGGCGTTGCGCACCGACACGCTCGTCATGGTCGTCGGGGGAGTGGCGGGTGACAAGGACCTCGTCGGCGCACGTCAGCGCGTCGCCGACGCCATCGCGGAACTCTCCGTGTACGCGGCGCAGGCGGGCGTGGTCCTGGCGCTGGAGCCGATGCACCCGGTGTTCTGCGCGGATCGCGGCGTGCTGTCGACGTTGTCCCAGGCTCTCGACATCGCCGAACGGCACGAGTCGGTCGGTGTCGTCGTGGACGCGCTGCACGTGTGGTGGGACCCCGCCGTGGACGAGCAGATCGCCCGCGCCGGACGGCTCATCGCGTCGTACCAGGTGTGCGACTGGCTCACGCCCGTGCCCGCGGACGTCCTGCTCGGACGCGGGTATCCGGGTGACGGCGACATCGACCTGCCCCGCCTGACCAGGCAGGTCGCGGCGACCGGATACACGAAGGACGTCGAGGTGGAGATCTTCAACGCGGCCATCTGGGCGGCGGACTTCGACGAGGTGATCGAAGAGGTGGCACGCAGGTACCACGACGTTGTGGAACCGGCGCTGTAACCACACCGACGCGGGGAAGCCGGTCGTCGACGGCGGCGACGACCGACCCCGGCGTTGGTACGTGTATAGCTGAGAACCAGCGCTGTTTGGAGCAGATTCGGGAGAAATTCTCCAGAATCAGCCGCCGTTGACGAACCTGTAAACCTTTGCGCGGTGTTTCGGCTTCGTGGTCGTGATCTTGATGACGGCGTCGAACATCGACCGTCCGAGCTCCGCGCGGGCCGCGACGGCCGGGTGCGTGGTGCTGAAGTCCTCGTCGTTCACGGCCTTGTCACCGGAGAACTCGCCCGACGCGAACAACGAGTAGATCAGGATCGCCCGGTTGTCCGCGCTGAACATGATCCCGGCCTCGTTGCGGCCGTCCTCGAACCAGCCGGCCTTCGTGGCCACGCGCAGCCGCTCGTTCGTCGTGAGGTTGAGCCGCACGCCGTCGGTGAAGCTAGCGGTGGCGCGCAGGATGTTCAGCAGGTACGCGGTGGACGCGGCCGAGAGCAGCTGACCATCGACCAGCTTCTGCAGCAACGTGTGCGTCTCGCGCGCCGTCGTGGTGCCGAGGAAGAACCGGTTCGGGTTCGCGACCGGGACGACCTGGGTGTGCACGAAACCCTTGGACCGCAGGATCTCGTTGAGCTCCAGCGCCGGCACGACCAGGCCGCACAGGCGGACCGCGGTGTTGTCCGAAACGGTCAGCAGGTTCGCCAACGCGTGGCCGACGGTGACCTCGCTCGGGTACGCGCCGTCAAGCGCGAAGATGCCGTCGGTGTCCTGGATGACGATCGCGGCCGACACCGTGACCGTCTGGTCGAGCTTGATCAGCCCGCGGTCCACCTTGTCCAGCACGGCGACGGCGACCGCGATCTTGTTGACGCTGTAGGCCTCGACGACCTTGTCGGCGTTCTCGTCCACGGCGGACTTCGTCGTGCCGTCGAGGTCGGCGACCGTGATCAGCGACGACCAGCTGCCGCGCGCCTTGCGAGCCTGCCGCTTGTAGACCTGGGCCACGCGCTTGCGCGACCGGTCGGCCGTCGCCGGCGAGCGTTCGATCTCCACCTCCGCGTCTTCCTGCGCTTGTGCTGCACCGTTGGAGCCGAGCACGGCCGTCGCGGCGGCGACGGTCCCCAGCCCGAACACGGACCTGCGGTTCAAAGTCATGGGCGACATCAAAACAGGCGGCACTGACAGTTCCCTGACTAGGGTTCCGGATCATGGAAAACGTCTTCGTCGTGACCGGCGCTTCCCGCGGAATCGGGGCGGCGACAGCCTCCCTGGCGGCCCAGGCGGGCTATCGCGTGGTCAGGGCCTCACGTTCGGCCGAAGAATCTGTCGGGGATCGCGGCTGGGACGCCCGATGCGATGTTTCTTCCTGGAATTCCGTGCAGGATCTCATGTCCCGTGTGGAATCGCGCTGGGGCCGAATCGACGTCGTCTTCGCCAACGCGGGCGTTTCGGTGGACACGTCGTTCGTCTCTTCGTCGGGTGCGGACCCGTCCGAATGGACGGACATGGTCGTCACGAACGTGTGCGGCCCGGCCTTCACGGCCCGCGCCGCCATGCCCGCGCTGATGCGCGCGGGAGGCCACCTCGTGCTGACCGGCTCCGCCGCCGGCCGAGGCGTCCGCCCCGGCAACCTGTACTCGGCGACGAAGTGGGCGATCACCGGCCTCGCACAGGCGATCCGCGCCGAAGCCGTGGGCACCGGCGTCCGGGTCACCGTGGTGCAGCCGGGCCTCGTCGACACCGACGCCATCCCGCCGTCGCGAGTGGACGACCCGAAGCTGGCACCGGAGGACGTCGGCCGGGCCGTGCTCTACGCCGTGTCCCAGCCATCCACTGTGGACGTGAACGAGATCCTGCTGCGACCCACCGGACAGGCCGCGCACCGATGAGGGTCACGCTCCGCCCAGGAACTCGACCAGCAGCCGGTTGACCTCGTCCGGCCGCTCCAGGTACCCGATGTGCCCGGTGCCCGAGACCTCCGCGTACCGGGCGCCGGGGATCACGTCCGCCACCTCGCGCGACAACCGCGGCGGCAGCACGACGTCGTCGGCGAACCCGATCACCAGCGACCGCACGGCGATGGCGCGGTAGGCCTCCAGGCGTGAGTCGTACTCGGCGAGACCGAGCTGGACGCGTTCGCCCGCGCTGAAACCGGAGCCGGCGAACTCGTACATCTGCAGCCAGTCCCGGGCCACGACCGGGTCGGCCAGCGTCGTCTGCGACAGGTTCCGCACCACCGACGCCGCCGCGTAGAACGGCAGCGGGATCTCGACGCCCTTGTCGTGCAGGTCGCACAGCGCCTGCGACCACGCCTGCTGCACCGGTTCCGGCCGCCCCGCGGTCGCCATCATCACCGCCGACCGCACCAGCGACGGGTGCGCCAGAGCCAGTTCCTGGGTGATGCGGGCGCCCAGCGACGTGCCGATCACGTGCGCCGGGCCACCCAGGTGCTCGATGAGCGCGGCGGTGTCGGCGACCATGTCGTCGAGCGTGAAACCACCGGCGCACTCCGACGACGGCCTGATGCCGCGGTTGTCGAAGTACGCGACGCGATAACCGGCCTTGACCAGCGCGGGCACCTGGTACGTGCGCCAGACCCTGCCGGGACTGGCGGTGCCCATGACGAGCACGACGAGATCGCCGGAACCCTCGGTCTGGACGTTCAGCTCGATGCCGTTGAGCGGGACAAGCGCCATTCCGAAGATCCTAGAACCTGCACAGAGGCCTGATCACCGAAGCGTGGGAGGGATAACGCGCGCACAGGTCGTCCGCGTGCCCGAACTCCACGACGTCATCGGTGTACGGCGGCACGACCACCGTCCCGACCAACGACCAGTCGCCCGCCGGAGTGCTGCCCTGCCACACGCCCGCGGGCACCACGACCTGCGGGTTCGACGCGCTCAGCACCGGCTCGGTGGCCGAACCGTCCGGGTGCAGCAGCACCATCCGCAACGGCGACCCGGCGTGGAAGTGGTAGATCTCCAGGTGCTTCAGCACGTGCATGCCGGAGAAGTCCGGGCGGCGCAACAGGTACGCGATCGCGGACGCCTCCTCCGACCGGTGCGTCTGCGCGAAGTACCCGCCCTCGACGGGGAGTTCCTGCATGCCCAGCGAGGAAATCAACTGCTCAGGGGTCACGTCATCTCCGGAAGCGGTGAACCGTGCACGACGACCATGCCCTTGCCGAGCCGCTTCGCCGTGTACATCGCGGCGTCCGCGGCCCCGAGCACGTCGTCGGCGGTGATCATGGGATCGTACAAGAACCGTTGTGCCACACCGATGCTGGCGTGCACCCGGTGCACCCGGCCGAGCACCTCGTGCGGATGTCCCAGCGCCGTCAGCAGCCGGCCGCCGACCTCGTCGGCGTCGCCGCCGTCGACCAGCACGCCGAACTCGTCGCCGCCGAGCCGCGCCACGACGTCCTCGTCGCGGACGTTGTTCTGCAACCGTGCGGCGACGTTGCGCAGGACGATGTCGCCCTCGGCGTGCCCGTTGTTGTCGTTGACGGCCTTGAAGCCGTCCACGTCGATGAACAGCAGGATCAACGGCCTGGAGCGGTCACGAACCGCCAGCGCGCGCTCCAGCCGTTCGCGGAAGAGCGAGCGGTTCGCGACACCGGTCAACGGGTCGTGCGTCGCCTCGTGCCGTAGCTGTTCACGAGAGACGCGCAGCTGGTCCATCAGCCGGACGTTGTCCATCATCGTGACCAGCTGACGCACGATCACGAGACACATCACCAACAGCCCGACGTAGATCTCGACCGGGTTGAGCCGGCCGCCGGTCGCGGTGTTCCAGATGACGAACAGGCCGGTGATCGCGAGCGGCAGGTACGGCACGAGCAGGTGCAGCATGTCGGCCGTGCGCATGCGTCCGGGCGTGGGGTCGAGGTTGCGCACCGGAGCCAGCGCGCTCAGCAGGAAGAACGCCGGGCACAGCATGAACCCGATGTCCGCGGTCGCCGGGATCGCCGTGTTGCCCTTGGAGATGTAGAACGCGAACACCCAGCCCGACGACGACTGCGCGATACCGGCCAACGCGAGAAAGAGCATCGGCCACTGACGCACGGCCTGATGCGTCCACGACATCACCACGATCGCCACGAGCAGCACGAGGTACGCGGCGGGATGCGCGACGACGGTGGCGAACCCGGGACCCTCCGTGGCCCACGCACGGCTCAGCGACTCGAGCGCCGACACCCACGTCAGCACGAACAGCGACCCGATCACGATCAGCCCGTCGAGCACGACCACCGTGCGGCTGCGGTAGTTCGGCAGCAGGTCGTCGGCACGCCGTTTCTGCGCCTTCACGACGACCGCGGCCAGGCAGAGGACCGGCACCATCGTGAACCCGAGCGGCGCGATCGTCGACGACGGCAGCTGCACGCCCATGATCTGCTGGCCCCAGATCCACGCGGACAGCCCGATCACGAGGCTGATCATCGCCGCGGTCATCCACCGGTCGCGTTTGCCCGCATAGACCACGAGAGCGGCGACGGCGAACAGCAGCTGGACGACCTTGTCGATTGCGATACCGATATCGCGCGGTGCGGTCAGTGCGGTGAGGATGGCGATCGCCATGCAGGTGCCGACGCATCCCGCAACGACCCAGAACCTCTTCACCCGCGACTCCCGTGATCGAAACCCGACCACCGTAGTAACGCCGGAGTGGACTTGTCGAACCGTGTCGGTGCGAGTCACCTATAGGTGCACCGGATATGGTTCGAACTGTTGTTCGTTCGCGATCCGGGGAGCTGTCGTGCGGGTGTTCGGGGTCGACCCCGGTCTGACCAGGTGCGGCTTCGGCGTCGTCGACGGCGGGCCGGGCCGGGTCGTGCGCGCCGTGGCCGTCGACGTCCTCCGCACGCCCGTTGACGCTCCGCTGTCCGTGCGCCTCCATGAGCTGTACGACGGCCTCTGCGTGTGGCTGGACCGTTACGAACCTCAGGTCGTCGCGATCGAACGGGTCTTCGCGCAACACAACGTCCGCACCGCGATGGGGGTCGCGCAGGCATCGGGCGTAGTCGCTCTCGCTGCCGCGCAACGAGGCCTGCCGGTCGAGTTCCACACGCCGTCCGAGGTGAAGGCCGCCGTCACCGGTTCGGGTCGCGCGGACAAGGCGCAGGTGACCGCCATGGTGACGAAGCTGCTCGGCCTGAAGGTCGCGCCGAAGCCGGCCGACGCGGCGGACGCGCTGGCGATCGCGATCTGCCACCACTGGCGCGCGCCGATGCGCAGCCGCCTGGAGGAAGCGCAGGCGAAAGCGGCGGAGTTGGCCCGCGTGCACAAGGCGAAGCTGGCCGAAGCGGCCAGGCGCAGCAACTAACGTCCAGATCGTGAAGTCCGGAGGAACAAGGTGATCTCGTCACTGCGCGGCCAGGTGCAGCACGTCGGCCTCGACCACGCCGTCGTCGAGGTGGGCGGTGTCGGGTTCGCCGTCCAGATGACCCCGACCACCCTCGCCACCCTGCGCCGCGGCGAGGAGGCGAGCCTCGCCACCACCCTGATCGTCCGCGAGGACAGCCTCACCCTGTTCGGGTTCGCCGACGCCGAGGCCCGCGAGCTGTTCGGCCTGCTGCAGACCGTCAGCGGCATCGGCCCGCGGATCGCGCTGGCCACCCTCGCGGTGCTGGAGCCGGACAAGCTGCGCCACGCGCTCGCCGAGGGCAACATCACCGTGCTCACCCAGGTCCCGGGCATCGGCAAGAAGGGCGCCGAACGCCTCATCATCGAGCTGCGCGACAAGGTCGGTCAGCTCGCCGCGCCCACGACGCCCGCGCACAGCCAGACGCGTGACCACGTCGTCGAGGCGCTCCTCGGCCTGGGCTTCCCGGCCAAGTCCGCGGAGTCCACGGTCGACAGCGTGCTGGCCGACAACCCCGAGCAGTCCACGTCCGCCGTCCTGCGCCGGGCGCTCGCGACCTTGGGGCGCAAGTGATGGAGGACGAGCTCAGTCCGTACGTCGCGCCCGCCGAGCGCGACCTCGAGACCAGCCTGCGTCCCGCCGACCTGCACGAGTTCGTCGGCCAGCAGCGCGTCCGCGAACAGCTCGAACTCGTCCTGCACGGTGCCATGCGCCGCGGTGCGGCCCCGGACCACGTCCTGCTCAGCGGCCCTCCCGGCCTGGGCAAGACGTCCCTCGCGATGATCATCGCCAAGGAGCTCGGCGCCGCCATCCGCATCACCAGCGGCCCGGCGCTCGAACGTGCGGGCGACCTCGCGTCGATGCTGTCGAACCTGGTCGAGGGCGACGTCCTGTTCATCGACGAGATCCACCGCATGGCCCGGCCGGCGGAGGAGATGCTCTACCTCGCGATGGAGGACTTCCGCGTCGACGTGATGGTCGGCAAAGGCCCCGGCGCGACCAGCATCCCGCTCGACATCGCGCCGTTCACGCTGGTCGGAGCCACGACCAGGTCCGGCGCGCTCACAGGGCCGCTGCGGGACCGCTTCGGCTTCACCGGCCACATGGAGTTCTACACCGCCGCCGAGCTCGACCTCATCGTGAAGCGCAGCGCGAAGATCCTCGGCGTCGACATCGCCGAGGACGCCGCCATCGAGATCGCCGGCCGGTCCAGGGGCACCCCCCGCATCGCGAACCGATTGCTGCGCCGCGTCCGCGACTTCGCCGAGGTCAGGGCAGACGGCCGCGTGACGGAGGACATCGCGAAGCAGGCCCTGGTCGTCTACGACGTCGACGAACTGGGTCTCGACCGGCTCGACCGCGCGGTGCTGAACGCGCTGGTCAAGAGCTTCAACGGCGGCCCCGTGGGCGTCGCCACCCTCGCGGTCGCGGTCGGTGAGGAACCGACCACCGTGGAAGAGGTGTGCGAACCGTATTTGGTGCGGGCTGGCATGCTGGCCCGGACACCGCGAGGCCGAGTGGCGACGCCGGCAGCGTGGTACCACCTGGGGCTGGAGCCGCCCGCCGGTGATCAACTGTGGTGACCTGGCACAATCGGTGAAAGCACCTGGACATATCGGACGTGCGTCGAGGCATGTCCACCTGATCGGAGAATGATGGGCAACCTTTCGTCTTTGATGTTCCCGTTGCTTCTGGTTCTGCTGGCGGTGCCGCTGTTCCTCAGCGCGCGCAAGCAGAAGCGGGCGATGGCCGAGCAGAAGAACCTGCAGGACTCGCTCGCTCCTGGCGACAAGGTGATGACGACGTCAGGCCTGTACGGCACCGTTGCCGACGCGAGCCACGACACCACCATCGACATCGAGATCTCCGAGGGTGTCGTCACGCGCTGGTTGCGTGCCGCCATTCGCGAGAAGGTCGCCGAGACCGACGAGGCCGTTGTCGAGAAGTCCGATGACGACGTCGAGGAAGAGGTGCCCGCGACCACCGCACAGGTCGCAGAGCCCCTGGACCACAGCGCCAAGAAGTAACGAACTGGCGCGTGACACCTGGAGTTGGCAACTGTGAACACCGCCAACTCCAGGTAGTGACGCGCAGCTCACCTGGCGCGCGTTACGCTGCGCGCTCGTAAACCATCGCTACTAGGAGACGGACGGATCGTGGCACCTCCGGCCGGGCAAATTCGCCCTGCGAAGTATTTGGCGAGTTTTGTCCTCATCGTGGTCGCGCTCTACGCCCTGGTCTTCTTGACCGGGAACGGTTCGGCCAAACCCAAGCTCGGAATCGACCTGCAGGGTGGCACGCTCGTCACACTGACCGCACGTCAGGAAGACGGAGCCCAACCCAGCGAGGAGGCGCTCAACCGCGCACGTGACCTCATCGAGGTCCGCGTGAACGGTCTCGGCGTCTCCGGTGCCGAGGTCGTGCGAGACGGCAACAACCTGGTGATCACGGTCCCGGGCGCGGACAGCGAAGGCGCGAAGGGCCTCGGCCAGACCGCCCGCCTCGCGTTCCGCAAGGTCATCGGCCAGCCGGTCCCGGCCGGTGCCGTGCCGCAGCCCCAGACGAGCACCCCGCCGTCCGGCACCGCGAGCACGCCGCCGTCAGCGCCGACGAGCCAGAGCGCCGGCACGCCGCCGCCCTCGAGCGGTGCCCCGCAGGGCCGCCCCGCGCCGAACCTGGCCGCGCAGCCGTCCAGCGCGCCGCCGTCGAGCAGCACCGCGCCGTCCAGCCCCGCGCCGAGCACGCCGCCCGCCCCCTCCAACATCGACCCGAAGGTCGCGAAGGAGATCCAGGAGGCGAAGGCGCTCCGCCAGGCCACGGACCCGCAGATCCTGCAGCAGGCCGCGCTCATGCTCGACTGCACGAAGGCAGACCCGCTGCGCGGCAACGACGACCTGGACAAGCCTCTCGTCACGTGTGACGAGAAGGGCGAGTTCAAGTACACGCTGGCCCCGGTCAACCCTCCCAAGGAGGACACCCAGACCAAGGCCGACGACTACACGAACTACTCCCGCCTGACCGGTGAGGACATCAGCAACGCCGCCGCGAACAACAACCCGAACGGCACCGGCTACGTCGTCAACCTGGACTTCAAGTCCGAGGGCGGCACGAAGTGGGGCTCGTTCACCGCGGCCAACGTCCAGCAGGCCGTCGCGGTCGTGCTCGACGGCGAGGTCATGTCCGCGCCGACCATCCAGTCGGCCATCTCGGGTGGTTCCACCGAGATCAGCGGCAAGTTCACGCTGAAGGAAGCCCAGAACCTCGCGAACACGCTGAAGTACGGCGCGCTGCCGCTGTCCTTCGACTCGTCCGAGGCGCAGACGGTGTCCCCGACGCTCGGCCTGCAGTCGCTCAAGGCGGGCCTCATCGCCGGCGGCATCGGCCTCGCTCTGGTCTTCGTCTACTGCCTGTTCTACTACCGCCTGCTCGGCATCCTGACGATCCTGTCGCTGGTGCTGTCCGCGGTCGTCATCTACGCGGTGCTGGTCCTGCTCGGCCGCGTCATCGGGTTCACGCTCGACCTCGCCGGCATCGCCGGGTTCATCGTCGCCATCGGTATCACAGCGGACTCGTTCATCGTCTTCTTCGAACGATTGAAGGACGAGGTGCGTGAGGGCCGCACGTTCCGTTCGGCCGTGCCACGCGCATGGGTCCGTTCGCGACGCACGATCCTCTCCGCCGACGCGGTCAGCTTCATCGCCGCCGCCGTGCTGTACGTCATCGCGGTCGGCCAGGTGAAGGGCTTCGCGTTCACCCTGGGCATGTCGACGGTCCTCGACCTCGTGGTCGTGTTCCTCGTGACGCACCCGCTGGTCGCGATCGCGTCGAAGTCCAAGCTCCTGTCCAACTCGAGCCTGTCGGGCCTCGGGGGTGCCGCCCGCGAGGGCGCCGCACACCGCGCGACCACGACCGGCAAGACCACCGCCGTGAAGGAGGCCTGACATGAGCAGCGTGTTCTCGCGCCTTTACGTGGGCAACGGCGCCTTCGACATCGTCGGCAAGCGCGTTCGCTGGTACATCGTCTCCGCCATCATCCTGCTGGTCTGCATCGGCTCGATGGTGTTCAACGGCTTCAACCTCGGCATCGACTTCAAGGGCGGCACCAAGATCTCGCTGCCCTCGGTCTCGGCGAGCGGGCAGCCGATCTCGACGACCGCCGTCGAGGACGCGTACGCCAAGGCCGTCCCCGGCAAGAGGCCGACCGCCGTGCAGGCCGTCGGTTCCGGCGCCAGCGCGTCGATCCAGCTCAAGTCGCCGGCCCTGAACGTCGCCGAGGTCGCGGGCCTCAAGGCGGGCCTGGCACAGGACCTGCAGCCGCAGGGCGGTGCCGGCGCGATCTCCGACAGCGCCGTCTCGGCGTCCTGGGGCGGTGAGATCAGCGGCAAGGCCCTGTGGGCCCTGTTCTGGTTCTTCGTCGCGGTGACGATCTTCCTGGTGTTCTACTTCGAGTGGCAGATGGCCGTCGGCGCGCTCGTCGCCGTGTTCCACGACGTCATCATCACCGCGGGCGTGTACTCGCTCCTGGGCTTCGAGGTGACGCCGGCGACGGTGATCGGTCTGCTCACGATCCTCGGCTTCTCCCTGTACGACACGGTCGTCGTGTTCGACAAGGTCAAGGAGAACACCCGAGGCCTGCTGGGCCTGACCCGCCGCACGTACGCCGAGGCGGCGAACCTGGCGCTGAACCAGACCCTGATGCGCTCGATCAACACCTCGTTGATCGCGTTGCTCCCGGTCGTCGGCCTGCTGGTCGTCGGCGTCGGCATCCTGGGCGTCGGCACGCTGCAGGACCTGGCGCTCGTGCAGCTCGTCGGCATGTTCATCGGCGCCCTGTCCTCGATCTTCCTCGCCACCCCGGTGCTGGTGGACCTGAAGATGCGCGACCAGAAGTACATCGCGCAGGCCAAGCGCGTGGCCGCCCGCCGCGCCAAGGCCGCGGGCCCGCAGGTCGCCGCGGGCATCGAGTCGGTCGACGAGGACGCCCTCGCCGCCGACCTGCGCAAGGAAGAGGCGTACGCCGCCGCCGCGTCGGTGCCCCACCGCACCGCCAAGGCAGGCGACGCCCGCCGCCGTCCGACCGGGAAGCGCCAGCGTTGAAATTGGATCGTGCTCTGGGACTGATGCGTGAAGTCCCGGACTTCCCCCAGCAGGGGGTCGTCTTCCGGGACTTCACGCCGGTTCTCACCGACCCCGACGCCCTGCGCGCCGTGGTCGACGCCCTTCAGGACAAGATCGACGACAGCACCCAGGTGATCGCCGCCATCGAGGCGCGCGGCTTCCTCCTGGGTGCTGCCCTGGGTTACGGCTGGCGCTACGGCGTCGTGCCGTTGCGCAAGCCGGGCAAGCTCCCGGTCGTCGCCGACTCGGTCTCCTACGACCTGGAGTACGGCTCCGCGTCGCTGGAGCTCCCCGCCGGCGCCATCCAGCCCGGCCAGCGCGTGGTCGTGGTGGACGACGTGCTCGCCACCGGAGGCACCGCCGAGGCCGCCTGCAAGCTCGTGGAGCGCGCGGGCGGCATCGTGACGGGTGTGTCGGTGGTGCTGGAGATCGCCGCCCTGGGCGGCCGCTCCAGGCTCGCCGGGCGTGAGGTCAGCGCACTGCTGGCCGTCTAGCCCCGCCGCCTAGCCCGAGACCGGCACCACGAACCTGTAGGCGACCACCACGGTGATCGCATGCAGGAAGAAGTAGATCGGCAGCCCCAGCAGGATCAGGCGCCACGCCTTCATCTCGCCGTGCCCGACCCGCGTCAGGGCGGCGGAGGCACCGAGCCACGGCACCACTCCGAGCGTCGCCGCGAGCACGCCTTCGTCCGTGCCGCCCGTGACGAGGTTGAGCAGGATGATCGCGGCGTACCAGATGCCCGCGAACGCCAGGCAGTGCCAGATCGGCCGGTGTGAGTGCATGGGCTCAGCTTGTCAGCCGACCATCATGCGGAAGACAGCGCCCATGACGCCTCTGGTCGGTGGCCACGGCACGAAGTAGATCAGCAGCGCCACGAGATTCCCGCACGTCAGGCGACCGGCGGCGGTGCCACGATCGCGGCGCCGATGCTGACGAAGACCAGCGTGACCAGCGACGCCGGGGCCGTCACGACCGCGAACTCCCACAGCTTCGGGGCTTTCGCGCGGCGCAGCACCAGCCAGCTGAGCGTCGTCGCGACCACCCAGCCGACCGTGGAGCCGATGATCGACCGCGGATCGATGTAGCTGGGGTCGTCGAGGGCGAGGTACGCCATCGTGCCGAGCCACACGAACGTCATCGCGGCGCACCAGAGCAGAGTCCTCACTCGGCTGAGTCTGTCAGGTGTGCGTGGGTCACCCGCAAAGGCACGGCTTCGCGGAGCCGGCACATGCCCTCCTTCGTCGGGTGTGTGCCGGAACGAAATGTCGTGGTCCTTTTGTCCGCGTGGTTGTGGGGCGTGGTTGGTGTGCTTTATTCGCGTTTTGTTGCGTGCGTGGTTGTTCGTGGTTGCGTTGCCTCTAGAGAGATGTCGCGTAACGGTGCCTATGGCGGTTTGTCCAGTCGGTTCACCCGAACGTGGCAGCTCTGACGTGCTTTTACGGTGTGATCTTGCGGTACTGTCGAACGCATGAGCGAACGAGACTTCCGCCTTCTGGCCACCGACGAGCTGCTTGCCGCAGTCGTCGGGGACGTGGCGGAAATTCGCGTTCTCGAGAATGTGATGATGCGGAAGATCGCCGAGTTGGAACGGCGTGGCGCCGCTGCTGAACTGGGTTATCGGAATGTGGCTCACGTGTTGCGCCATGCCGTGCGGTGGGACCTGAAGACCGCGCGTCAGTGGGTCGCCCGTGCCGAGGCGGTGACGGGGGAGATCACGCCGTCCGGCTCGGTGCTGGAGCCCGAGTTGCCGCTCACCGCCGCCGCGGCGGGAGAGGGCTTGCTCTCCGGTGAACACGTGTCGGTGCTGGCCGAGGTGATGAAGGAGTTGCCGCCCGCGGCGGAGCAGTCCCTCGTCGAGTACGCCCAGGCCCACGAGCCGAGCGCGGTGCGTTCGTTCGGCAAGGAGCTGGCGTACCTGGCCTACCAGCGGGAGGAGGAGCCTCGTGAGCCCGTCGAGGCGCTGCGTCCGGTCAACCGGCTGCGCATGGAGTGGAAGGGCGACCAGCTGGAGATCTCGGCCAGGCTCGGCAAGGAGGCCGGCGTGAAGTTCGAGACGTTGATCGACCCGCTCGCCAAGCCCCGTCCCACCACCCCGGAGGAAGGCGTGGACGCCCGG
The DNA here is from genome assembly GCF_033794685.1 of Streptomyces sp. ID05-26A. NCBI lineage: Bacteria > Bacillati > Actinomycetota > Actinomycetes > Kitasatosporales > Streptomycetaceae > Streptomyces > Streptomyces sp. ID05-26A. The sequence goes on along the minus strand of NZ_JARAYZ010000006.1, from coordinate 288,187 downwards.
TCCCGTGCCGAGCGCGAAGGCGACGCGTTCGCCGACCTGATCGACCTCGTGCTGCGCTCCGACCGCCTGCCGGAGCACGGCGGTGAGCCGGTCACGCTCACGTTGACGATGTCCTACGAGGGCCTCGTCAGTCAGACGGGCCTGGCCACGCTCGACACCCGAGCGCGCGTCCCGGCCACGCTGGTGCGGCGCCTCGCCTGCAACGCGGGAGTGATCCCGGTGGTCCTGAGCGGCCGCTCCGAACCGATGGACATAGGCCGCAAGGCCCGGACGTTCCCGGCGTCCATCCGCCGCCTGCTCGTGGCGAGAGACCAGGGCTGCACCTTCCCAGGCTGCGACCGCCCGCCGAAGCACTGCGACGCCCACCACCTCAGATTCTGGTCGGAGGGCGGCGAGACCTCAGTGGACAACGCCGCACTGCTCTGCCGCCACCACCACACCCTGATCCACCACAGCGACTGGGAGGTGAAGCTCCACAATGGAATCCCGACGTTCGTCCCGCCCGCCTGGCTCGACCCCGACCGCATCCCCAGGGTCAACACCGCCGTCCGCCACCACCAGGTCGCCTAGCCCGCCACCAGGCGCGCGACCTGCGCTTAGAGCACCCGTTTTCACCCGAACGAGCTGGTTCGTGGAGGAGGGCCAATGCCTACCGTCGGACGAATGACTGCGATCACCTCCACCGCCTACAGCCGCGACCTGGGCGACGAACTGCGCCGCCTCCGCGAGAAGTTCACCGGCCTGACCGGCCACGCCTTCGCGGAACAACTCGGCTGGGACCCGAGCAAGGTCTCCAACATCGAGAAGGGCAAAGCGCGTGCGAGCGAGATCGACCTCATCCAGTACCTGATGACCTGCGGCCGCGACACCGTCCACTTCGAAACCTTCCGAGACCGCTACCGCTACGCCTTCGACCCGTACGTGCTGGTCGTGCCAGACAACCTGCGCACGCTCGCCCTGGCTGAGGCGCAGGCAATGAAGATCACCAGCTTCGACGGGCTGACCATGCCCGGCCTGGCGCAGACCCCGGAGTACGCCCGTGCCCTGTTGACCGAGGGAGGCAACGAAGCACCCGAGAACGTCGAGAAATACGTGCAACTGCGCATCGATCGGCAGACGATCATGCGGCGGCCCAATCGGCCGGAATGTGTCTTCTACGTGCACGAGCTCGCGCTCCGAATGCGCGTCGGCAGCGCTCAGATCATGGAGGAGCAGTACCTGCGGTTGCTCTTCGAGACGCACTGCCTGCGCATCATCCCCATGTCGGCGGGCATCGCCATCGCGACGAGGTCCGCTCGGCGGCTGTTCCAGTTCGAGAAGCTGGTGCCGGTCGCCTACAGCGAAACAGACCTCGCGAAGGTGTTCGCACACGACGGCAAAGCCATCGCCGGGAGCCGGGAGTTCTTCAAGTGGCTGGATGCCCTGGCGCTCGATGAGGGACAATCGAGGAGCATGCTGACGCACTACATCAGCGGACTCCGAGAGGACCTTCATGATGCTCGACCGGAGCTGGCGTAAGAGCACCTACAGCGGCGACATGGACAGCGGTGCGTGCGTTGAGGTGTCGCTGTCCACTGACGCCCTCGTGCGGGATTCGAAGGCCACCCGGGGTGAAGTTCTGGCCTTCTCGGTCACCGCTTGGCAGGCGTTCGTGAGGCTCGTCGCCTGATCGGCTCAACGGAAGTTTGCGCGGCGTTCACCGTGTGAGCTGTGCCGCTCAGCGCCCCATCGGAAGTTTCGTCAGCGTAAACGCGTTATCCTCGGTACTCGCGAGACCCGAGGAGCGTGGGGTTGAGTCAAGACACCGAACCCGCTGCGACGGCTGTTCAACCGTCGGCTACCCGGCGTGTGCGCGCCCGCCTTGCGCGGCGTATCACCGCCCAACGTGCGGCCCCGGTGAAGCAGGTCCTCGAACCTCTCGCCGCCGTGCACCGTGACCTCCATCCCAAGGCCGATCTGGCGCTTCTGCAGCACGCATATGACGTTGCCGAGGAGAAGCACCGCCCGCAGCGCCGCAAGTCCGGCGACCCGTACATCACCCACCCGCTCGCCGTGGCGACCATCCTCGCCGAGCTGGGCATGGACACCACGACGCTGGTGGCCGCGCTGCTGCACGACACCGTGGAAGACACCGACTACTCGCTCAACCAGCTCAAGGAAGACTTCGGCGAGGAAGTCGCCCGGCTGGTCGACGGCGTCACCAAACTCGACAAGGTCAAGCTGGGGGCTGCGGCCGAGGCCGAGACCATCCGCAAGATGGTCATCGCGATGGCGAAGGACCCCCGTGTCCTGGTCATCAAGCTCGCCGACCGGCTGCACAACATGCGCACCATGCGGTTCCTGCCGCCGGAGAAGCAGGCCCGCAAGGCCCGGGAAACGCTCGAAGTGCTCGCGCCGCTCGCCCACCGCCTCGGCATGGCGACGGTCAAGTGGGAGCTGGAGGACCTCGCGTTCGCGATCCTGCAGCCCAAGAAGTACGACGAGATCGTCCGCCTGGTCGCGAAGCGCGCGCCGAGTCGCGACACGTACCTGAGGTCTGTCGTCAGCGAGCTCACCACGCAGCTGGAGAGCGCGCGGATCGTCGCGAAGGTCGAGGGCCGGCCGAAGCACTACTACTCGATCAACCAGAAGATGATCGTCCGCGGGCGGGACTTCGACGACATCCACGACCTCGTGGGCGTCCGGATCCTCGTGGACGAGGTGCGTGACTGCTACGCCGCGATGGGCGTCGTGCACGCCGCCTGGCAGCCGATGCCGGGCCGGTTCAAGGACTACATCGCGCAGCCCCGGTTCGGGGTGTACCAGTCGCTGCACACGACCGTGATCGGTCCCGACGGCAAGCCTCTGGAAGTGCAGATCCGCACGTCCGAGATGCACCAGCGGGCCGAGTACGGGATCGCGGCGCACTGGCGCTACAAGGAGACCAAGGGCACGCACAACGGCAAGTCCGTCGAGATCGACGAGATGGCGTGGATGCGCCAGCTCCTCGACTGGCAGCGGGAAGCCGCAGACCCCGGTGAGTTCCTCGAAGGCCTGCGCTGGGACCTCGCCGCGCGCGAGATCTTCGTGTTCACGCCCAAGGGGGACGTCGAGACGCTGCCGACGGGGTCCACGCCCGTCGACTTCGCCTACTCCGTGCACACCGAGGTGGGTCACCGGTGCATCGGTGCCCGCGTGAACGGTCGCCTGGTCGCTCTGGAGCGCAAGCTCGAGAACGGCGAGGTCGTCGAGATCTTCACCTCCAAGGCGGAGGGTGCGGGCCCGTCCCGCGACTGGCTGAGCTTCGTGGCGTCCCCGCGCGCCAAGGCGAAGATCAAGCAGTGGTTCGCCAAGGAGCGCAAGGAAGAGGCGATCGAGCAGGGCAAGGACGCGATCACCAAGGAGGTCCGGCGTGTCGGGCTTCCGATCCAGCGCCTGGTCTCGGTCGACTCGATGCAGGCCCTCGCGAAGGAACTGCACTACCCGGACATGAGCGCGCTGTACGCGGCGGTGGGTGAGGGCCACACGAGCGCCCGCCACGTCGTGCAACGGCTCGTCGCGCAGCTCGGCGGTGTGGATCACGCCGAGGAGGAACTGGCCGACCGCGCCACCCCGTCCACGGTCACCCGGCGCCGCCCCACCGGCGACGCGGGCGTGATCGTCAAGGACGCGGGCGACGTCTGGGTGAAGCTCGCCCGCTGCTGCACCCCGGTGCCGGGCGACGACATCCTCGGCTTCGTGACGCGGGGCGGCGGCGTGTCCGTGCACCGCACCGACTGCACGAACGCCGAGGAGCTGCTGAAGTCGCCGGAACGGCTCCTCGACGTCGAGTGGGCGCCGTCGGCCTCCAGCGTGTTCCTGGTCGCCATCCAGGTGGAGGCGCTCGACCGGCATCGGCTGCTCTCGGACGTCACGAAGGTGCTGGCCGACGAGCGGGTGAACATCCTGTCGGCGTCGGTGACGACGTCGCGCGACAGGGTGGCCGTCAGCCGGTTCTCGTTCGAGATGGGCGACCCGAAGCACCTCGGCCACGTTCTGAAGGCCGTGCGCGGCATTGAGGGCGTCTACGACGTGTACCGCGTGACGTCGGCGTCGTAGCGAGTCACGGCAACTGGGGCAAGACGAGAGGAGCCCCCGTCCTGAGAAGGGCGGGGGCTCCGTCGTGTGCGAGGTCGTGTGCGAGTGGTGCCGGCCGGCGCCTAGTTCGCGACCAGCGCCGACTTGATGTCGACCGGGGTCTTCGGCTTGCCGTCACCCTGGCCGGGCTGCTGCGAGATCGTGCCGGTCTTGGCGACCTCGTCGACCTTCTTCAGCGACTCCGGGTCGACCGTGCCGAACACGTTGTACTTGGCCTGCAGGTTCGAGGCGTCGCCGTAGACGATGAAGAACTGCGAGCCGTTGGTGTCCGGGCCCGAGTTCGCCATGGCGAGCACGCCGCGGCCGTAGGTGAGCTCCGGGTAGACCTCGTCCTTGAACGAGTAGCCGGGGCCGCCCATGCCGTTGCCGCCGGGGTCGCCGCACTGCAGGACCTGGATGCCGGTCACCGTGAGGCGGTGGCACGTGGTGTTGTCGAAGTACTTCTGCTTCGCCAGCTCCACGAAGTTGTGGACGGAGCACGGGGCGAGCGAGCGGTCGAGGTTCAGCTTCAGGTCACCGATGGAGGTGCCGAGCGTGACGCCGACGGTGCCCGTGGTGGGCTGCTCGCCGTTCGCGGGAGGCGTGTTCGGCTTGGCCGCCGGCTCCTGGCCCTTCGTGTATTCACAATTCACCGTTGCCGGAAGCGCGGCCGGGCGCTTCGGAATCTGGTGCATCTCGGTGGGGATGTTCTCCGCCTTGTCCACCGACTCCTGGGTAGGAGTCTCCGACGCGGCGGCGTCGCCATTGCCGAAGACGTTGTTGGTCGCGAGGAACCACACGCCACCTCCGACGAGCGCAACAACGACGACCGTCGACACGACGGCGATGATGCGACGCTTCTTGGCCCGCTCATGGCGGTAGACCATTTGACGCTCAAGCTTGCGCTTGGCGTTCGCGCGTCGCTGCTCGTTGGTGGGCACGTGCTCCCTCCCCAGGGACTCATGCGAATAGGGCGGTCGGCTCGGGAGTCTAGGGCCTGGGCATATGAGCTTTGTGTGGTGGTTAGGCTGTCGTTGAACAGGGAGGTCATTTTCGTGCTCGTGATCGGGTTCCCCACTGGTGCGCTCCAGGCGAACTGCTTCGTCCTGGCGGCCGGCGCGGGCGAGCCCTGCGTGATCATCGATCCCGGTCAGGACGCGGTCGAGCCGATCGAGCAGGCCCTGCGCGAGCACCGTCTCGCGCCTGTCGCCGTGCTGCTCACGCACGGGCACTTCGACCACACCTTCTCCGTCACCCCCGTCTGCGACGGCAACGACATCCCCGCGTACATCCACCCGGATGACGTAGCGATGCTCTCCGACCCGCTGAAGGGCATCAGCCGCGAGTCGGCCGCGTTCTTCGGCGGCAACCTGGAGATGCGGGAGCCGTCCGAGGTCCGCGAGCTGACCGACGGCGTCGACCTGGACCTCGCCGGTCTGAAGATCACCGTCGACCACACGCCGGGCCATACCGGCGGGTCGGTGATGTTCCGATCCGGTGTGCAGGAGGGCGGTCGCCTGGTGATCTCGGGTGACACGCTCTTCGCCGGTTCCATCGGACGCACCGACCTGCCGGGTGGCGACCACTCCGCGATGCTGTCGTCTCTGCAGAGCAAGGTCATGACCTTGCCCGATGACACAGTGGTGCTGCCCGGCCACGGCCCGACGACGACCATAGGCCGCGAACGTTCGACGAACCCCTACCTGCTTCAGCTGGGCGCGGCCGCCCCGCACCGAGGACTCTGAGAGACGTGTTTTCCGCACCCAAAGGCGTTCCCGACTACATCCCGCCGACGTCCGCCGCGTTCGCGCACGTCCGGTCGACGCTGACCCGCGCCGCCGAGCTCGCGGGCTACGGCTACATCGAGCTGCCGGTCTTCGAGGACACGGCGCTGTTCGCGCGCGGTGTCGGCGAGTCGACCGACGTCGTGTCGAAGGAGATGTACACCTTCCTCGACCGCGGTGACCGCTCGATCACGCTGCGCCCCGAGGGCACCGCGGGCGTGATGCGGGCCGTGATCGAGCACAGCCTCGACCGCGGCTCGCTGCCGGCGAAGCTCTACTACGCGGGTCAGTTCTTCCGCGCCGAGGCGCCGCAGGCAGGCCGGTACCGGCAGTTCCACCAGGTCGGCATCGAGGCGATCGGCATCGACGACCCGGCGCTCGACGCCGAGGTCATCGCGGTCGGCGACGCGGGGTTCCGCGCGATCGGCCTCACGGGGTACCGCCTGGAGCTCACGTCGCTGGGCGACGCGAACTGCCGTCCCGCGTACCGGGAGAAGCTGCAGGCGTTCCTCGCGACGCTCCCGCTCGACGAGCCGACCCGGCAGCGCGCCGAGCTGAACCCGCTGCGCGTCCTCGACGACAAGCGTCCCGAGGTGCGCGAGCTGGTCGCCGAGGCGCCGCTGATGGTCGACAACCTGTGCGACGGGTGCCGTGAGCACTACGAGCTCGTCAAGGGGTACTTGACCGAGCTGGGCGTGAAGTTCGTCGAGAATCCGCGCATGGTCCGCGGTCTCGACTACTACACGAAGACGACGTTCGAGTTCGTCCACGACGGTCTCGGTGCCCAGTCGGGCATCGGCGGCGGCGGCCGGTACGACGGACTCATGGCGCAGCTCGGCGGCCAGGAGCTCTCCGGCGTCGGCTTCGGCCTCGGTGTCGACCGGGCGCTGCTCGCGGCGCAGGCCGAGGGCGTGCTGCCGGAGTTCAGCCGCGTCGACGTGATCGGCGTGCCGCTGGGCGAGGCCGCACGGGCTCGTCTGGTCGCCATCGCCGGTGAACTGCGGGCCGCGGGTGTGCGGACCGACCTGGTCTACGGCGGCCGGTCGATGAAGGCGGGCTTCAAGGCGGCCGACAAGTCGGGCGCTCGTTTGGCTCTTGTGCTCGGTGAGCGCAACCTGGAGGCCGGCACCATCGGGGTGAAGACCCTCGCGACCGGAGACCAGGTCGACGTGGCGCTGGCGGACGTGGTCGAAGAGGTGCGGAAGGCGCTGTGAGCGACGACAAGCTCGTTCTCGACCTGCTCGACAAGGCGACGGTCCGCAAGCGGGCGCGCATGGTGGCGATCGGCGGCATCATGGTCGCCCTCGCCTTCGGCGCGATCGTGGGGCTGATCGGTGGCCGCTGGCCCGGTGTCATCGCCGGGGCGGTCGTGTCGGTGCCGGTGATCCTGCTGGCGATGTCCGAGGCGCGCCGCACGGTGTGGCTCGAGGCCACGACGGTGTACGTGCGGGCGTTCGGCACGCGCAAGGTCGACCTCGCGACGGCGGACGGCCTCGACCTGCTGGTCACCGACCTGCGTGGCGCGCGGACCGTCGGGCTGTTCGTGCGCGGGAACAAGAAGGCGATCAACGTCGCCCTGTCGATGTACGCGGGCACGGGCGGCCGTGAGCTGGGCGTCTACCAGCTCCGCCGCCTCGCCGACGCGCTGGCCGCACGAGGGGACACGCCAGGCCTGGTGTTCTCGGAGCTCCTCGTCGCGCAGTTGCGGGCCGAGGCGCGTGGGCTCGCCGCCGCGGAACGGCCGCTGTACCGGCTCGGCTCGCTCGCGCCGGCCGGGCGGATGGCGCAGAAGCTCCATCCGGAGGCCGTCTCGAAGTTCGTGACCTCACTGGACTGAGCTCGACCCCTGCCTCAGGTGCCCCAGAGGCCCGACGGCGGCGCGGGGGAGAGCGTGGCGGTCGCGTCGGTGGTCACCAGCGCGCCGCCGATGAACTTGGTCAGCCCCGTGCCGTGCTCCACCCGGCCCTGGAACGGGTCGCCGGCCGTCGCGCGGGTCAACTGCTGCATCGGTAGGCCCGTGTGCGAGGCCATGATCACGAAGTTGCCGAAGCGGCGGCCTCGGAACACGCCCGGTTCGGCCATCACGCAGACGTGTTCGAACACCTCGCGCACGGTCGCGCACTGGGCGCGGGCGAACTGCAGGCCGTTGCCGTCGCCGATGTTCGCGGCGTAGATGCCGTCGTCGGCCAGCGCGTTCGACGCCTGGCGCACGAACTCGACCGACGTCAGGTGGGCCGGTGTGCGGGCGCCGGCGAAGCAGTCGGAGACGATCAGGTCGAACGAGCCGGGGCGTGCCTTGACGAGCACGGCGCGGGCGTCGCCTGTGGTGATCTTCACTCGCGGGGGTGGCGGGAGTTCGCGGCGGACGAACGCGATCAGGCCCGCGTCGATCTCGGCCACCTGCTGAGACGCGCGGGGGAGTAGATCGGCCACGTAGCGCGCTAGCGTCAGAGCGCCACCACCGAGGTGGAGCACACGCGAAGGCGCGGTGAGATCGACGATGTGACCCAACCGGCGGACGTACTCGAACTCCAGGTAGGTCGGGTCGTCGAGGTCCACATGCGACTGTGGGGTTCCGTTGACCCGCAACGTCCAGGAGTTCCGGCCGCCGAGATCGGGGACCAGCTCCGCGACACCGGAGTCGATCGACTCGGTGATCGCCTCTGTGTCGGGCCGTTGTCTTCCCACTGCTCTATTGTCTCACCGCGTGTGTCAGCTCTGAGGAGGAACCCAAGTGCAGGTCATCGCCAACGTTCTGCTCGCCCTCGTGGCGTTGATCCACCTCTACATCGTGGTGCTCGAGATGTTCCTCTGGACGACCCCGCGCGGCCAGAAGGCGTTCGGTATCACGCCCGAGTTCGCTCAGGCGTCGAAGTCCCTCGCAGCGAACCAGGGCCTCTACAACGGCTTCCTCGCCGCCGGCCTGATCTACGCGCTGATCCGCCAGGACTTCGGCGCGTCCGTGCTGTTCACGGTGTTCGTGATCGTCGCGGGCCTCTACGGCACGTTCACGGCGAGCCGGAAGATCTTCTTCGTGCAGGTGGTGCCGGGCGTGCTGACGCTGCTCTTCGTGCTCTTGGCTCACTAGGGCGTTCCCACGGCCCCTTGTCGGGGTCGTAGCCGGTGAAGAGGTCGCCCTCGATGCGCGCGGGCCGTGGTTTCGCCACGGGCTTCGCGGCGCGCTTCACGGTCTTGGTCTCGGGCTCGGGCTCAGGTTCGGGGTCGGGCTCTGGAGCGGAGATCGGGGCGACCTCCTGGCGCACCGCGATCAGGGCCGCGAGTGCCGTGGTCACCGGGATCGCCGCCACCAGGCCGATGCTGCCGACCAGGGTCCGCACGATCTCCTGCGCGATCTGCTGGGCGGTGAGGACCTCGCCCAGCGACCGCCCGGCCAGCGAGATCGCCAGCAGCAACGGCAGCGCGGCGCCCGCGTAGGCCATCACGAGCGTGTTCACGACGGACGACATGTGGTCGCGCCCGATCCGCGAGCCCGCCGCGAAGAGCTCGCGCCACGTCAGCTTGTCGTTGGCCCGGCGCAGCTCCCACACCGCACTGGTCTGGGTGACCGTCACGTCGTCGAGCACACCCAGCGCGCCGATCAGCGTGCCCGCGAGCAACAGGCCGCGCGTGTCGATTTCGGTGCCGAGCAGCGTGACGAGGTTCGTGGTGTCGTCGTCGATGCCGGTCAGGCTCGACAGGGCCGAGAACACCGCGCCCAGCACGCCGATCAGCGCCAGGCTGACCAGCGTTCCGAGCACCGCGGTCGACGTGCGCGCCGATATGCCGTGGGTCAGGTACAGCACCACGAACATGATCAGTCCGGCGCCGACCACCGCGACCATCAGCGGGTTCTCGCCCGCCAGGATCGACGGCATCACGAACAGCACCAGCACCACGAAGCTCAGCAGCAACGCGCCCAGCGCGGCGAGGCCCTGCCAGCGTCCGAGCAGCAGTACAGCCGCCGCGAACAGCAGTGCCAGCACGGCGAGCGACCAGCCGCGCTGGAAGTCGACGATCTGGTACGACTCGGCGGCCTGCGGCTGGCTGCCCGCGTAGGACAGCACCACCTCGTCGCCCAGCGTGAAGCTCGGCGCGCCGGGGCCCTTCACGCTCGGGATCGTGATGCTCTGCCCGCTCGCGGCGCCGTCGGTCATCTTCACCGTCACCGCGACGCACTTCTCGCCGCAGTTCTCGGCCACGCCCGTGACGACGGCCTCGACGGGAGTCTGGTGCAGGCCGATCTCCGCGCCGGTCTTCTGCTCGACCCCGAACGGGTACAGCAGCGCGGCGCCGACGACCGTGGCCAGTGCCAACGGCACCAACAGCCACATCAGCAACGTGCGCACGCGCTGCGATGCCGGTTCCTCGTTCAGCGCATGGCTATGCCCGTGACCGTGACCCACGCGCGACATCCTGCCCCATGAGATGTTCGATGGCCGTTTTGCCTGCGGCGAACCTGTCCTCGGTGAGCTTCAGCCACGGCACGCCACGTTTCGTGAGCTCGCGTTCGAACAGTGCTGTCATCCACTCGCGGAGGTGTTCGCCGTCACGCCAGCCGTCCTGTTCGAACGGAACGCCCACGTGGTCGGTCAGCAGGTACAGGTCCGGTTCGCTGCCAAGTGGGAGTTCCGGCCGGAAACCGAGGTAGCGCTCGCCCCAGACCGTGGCGGCGAAGGCGTCGTTGTCCGCGATCACGAGCGGTGCCGTCTCGACCTGGATTCGGCGTTCCTGTTCGTGCGCAACGTCTTCGAAGTCACCCAGGGTCCACACCAGACCGTCCACCGTGGCTTCCGGATCGAACGCCCGTGCGGCCGTCAGCTTGTGTTCGGTGTGCTCGCGGCCGTACTCCGGGATCCAGGGCGCCCCGAAGTGGTCGGCGAGCTGTTTCGAGAGCGTCGTCGTGCCGGTGCTCTCCGCGCCGACGACCACGACCTTGCGGCCCAGGCCGCGCTGGGTCGCGGGCGCGAGGTGGTGCCAGTTCGCGACGGGGTCGGTGCGCATCGCCGTGCCGGAGACCGGGTGCGCGAGGCGGTCGAGGTCGACGAGGACGTGCTGGGCGCCGAGTCTGCGGGCCAGTTCGTCGCCGTACTTCTCGCTGGAGAACACGACGTCGACCGGGGCCAGCGCGGGGTCCCCGTCCGCGATCGCGCGCCGGGCCAGCACCGCACGGGTCAGTGCGACGTGCAGGTCCCAGATCTCGTCGGAATCGAAGTCCATCGGGTGGTCGTCGAGGTCGCCGATGATCCGGATGCCCGGATCGGTGTGGGTCTCGGTCAGCCAGCGCACGCGGTGGTCGAGCGGGATGGTCTCGTGCGAGGCCGCCAGCACCGTGACGGTCGTGCGCTCGCTGCGGGAGGCGGCCGTCTCGATGAGGTGGTGGTGGCCGTTGTGCGGTGGGTAGAACTTGCCGAGCACGAGCGCGTGGCCGAACTCCTTCACGCGGTCACCTTCTTGAGGTCCTTCGTCCAGTTCCGCAGGCCGATCACGCACAGCACCATGAACCCCACGTACAACACCGCCGTCAGGTACAGCTCCTTGTACGCGTAGAGCGGTACGTAGATCACGTCCGCGGCGATCCACAGCCACCAGCACTCGACCTTCTTGCGCGCCTGACCCCAGGTCGCGAGCAGCGACAGCACCGTCGTGATGGCGTCCCAGAAGGGCACGGTCGACTCGGTGAAGGTGACGAGAACCCAGTGCAGCAGGCCGGTTCCGAGCACGCCGGCGACCGCGAGCCAGACCCACTGCGGCGTCGTGGTGCGGGTGACGTGCAGCGTCGAGTGCTGCTCACCACCGCGCACCCACGCCCACCAGCCGTAGACCGCGAGTGCCATGTAGACGATCTGGAGACCGGAGTCGGCGTAGAGGCCGCTGCCCCAGAACAGCACGAGGAACGCGACGTTGTTGGCGATCCCGATGGGCCAGTTCCACGGGTTCTGACGGGCAACCAGCCACACGCACAGTGCGCCGGTGACGAAGCCTGCTACCTCAACGGGTGACACGGGCACTCCTTGACCGCTGTTCGAACATGTGTTCGAATCGAAGTGTGCGATGGGACGGACAGAAACTCGAGGCAGAGCCGCAGCAGGCACTACCGGGGCTACCGGGACTGGTGCGCAGCGTACGAACTCCTGAGTTCGCGGACGTGGTGTTCCACGAGGTCCGCGCCAAATCCGTGCTCAACGGGGTACCGGGTTCGTCGCTGCCGTTCTCGTGGACGGTGAACCCGTATCGCGGCTGCTCACACGCCTGCACCTACTGCCTGGCCGGTGACACGCCGATCCTCATGGGCAACGGTCGCACGAAACCGTTGTCCGAGCTGCGTGAAGGCGACGAGATCTACGGCACCGAGCTCGTCGGCAACTACCGGCGCTACAAGCTCACGACCGTTCTCGCGCAGTGGGAAACGCGCAAGACCGCGTACCGGCTGACGCTGGAGGACGGCACGACCGTGGTCGCGTCCGGTGATCACCGGTTCCTGACCGACCGCGGCTGGAAGCACGTGACGGGTGAGACGGCGGGGGTCGGGCGCAGGCCGCACCTCACGACGGGCAACAAGCTGATGGGCACGGGCGCGTTCGTCGAGCAGCCGTCCGTGACCGACGACTACCGCCGCGGCTACCTGCGCGGCATGGTGGACGACGAGACCGAGTTCCACATCCCCCTGGCCGACATCGAGGCCATGGACCGCACTCAGGAGTATCTCGACTACTTCGGAGTGCGAGAAGGGAGGGGATTTCTGCACCAGGTGCGCGAGCTAGCGCACTGGCAGATAGCCCCGAACCCCGACTGGCTCAAGGGATTCCTGGCCGGCGCGTTCGACTACCTCGGGACCTGCTCGCGCAGCATCCTGCGGATGTCGACGCGCAACGCCACCGTTCTGGAAGCGATCTGCCTGGCTCTCAAGCACTTCGACTTCGACTTCGCGATCGAGGAGCTGCGCCGCCGGCGTGGTGTGCGGGTCGTGCGGCTGCGCGGCGGGCTGCGGGAGAACCTGCGGTTCTTCCACACCGTCGACCCGTCGATCACCCGCAAGCGCGACATCGACGGCGTGGCGATCAAGTCGCAGCAGCCGCTCGGCGTCGTGTCGGTGGAACCGTTGGGGGAGATGACGCTCTACGACATCTCGACCGGTACCGCGGACTTCATCGCGAACGGGATCGTGTCCCACAACTGCTTCGCGCGGAACACGCACTCGTATCTGGACCTCGACACCGGCAAGGACTTCGACAACCAGTTGATCGTCAAGGTCAACGCGGGGGAGGTGCTGTCGCGCCAGCTGCGGTCGAACCGCTGGAAGCAGGAACACGTGGCGCTCGGCACCAACACCGATCCGTACCAGCGGGCGGAGGGGCGGTACGCCTTGATGCCAGGGATCATCGAGGCGTTGACCGCCTCCCGCACGCCTTTCTCGATCCTCACGAAGGGCACGCTGCTGGCGCGTGATCTGCCGTTGCTGACCGCGGCCGCCGAGGTCGTGCCGGTCGGCATCGCGGTGTCGCTCGCGTTGATGGACCGGGACCTGCACAAGTCGCTGGAACCCGGCACGCCGACACCCGCCGCCCGGCTGGACCTCGTGCGGAAGGTGCGCGAGGCGGGTTTGCCGTGCGGGGTGTTCGTGGCGCCGGTGTTACCGGAGCTCACGGATTCCACCGAGCAGCTGGACTTCCTGCTGGAGCAGATCGCGGCGGCCGGTGCCACCGGCGTCACGGTGCTGCCGTTGCACCTGAGGCCCGGCGCCAAGGAGTGGTTCGCGGCCTGGCTTCGCCGCGAGCACCCGGACCTCGTGGAGACGTACCGGTACCTGTACGGCAATCGGTCCTATGTGGACAAGCGGTATCGCGCCCGGCTCGCCGCGCGAGTGGTCCCGTTGATCGAGAAGCACGGACTGGCGCCGCGAGGGCGGTCCACCGACGCCGTCACCGGTGTGCCCGGCGACGACGACGGCGTGTGGCCCGACGGCAGCCTGCCGGTGGGTGTGCCGGCGCCGCGCGTCGATCAGGAACAGCTCACCCTGCTGTGAACTTCCCCTTGTGAGGACTACGAGTGGACGCCCTCTTCCCCAGGGTGTTCCTCTACTCGGCCCAGCCGCCCTGGGCCATCGTCTGGAACTTCCACTCGCCGCCGACCCGCGTGAGCAGGTCGCCGTAGCGCACCGTGATCCCGTTGATCGTGCCGTCCGTGATCACGAAGACCAGGTTGTCGTTGATGAAGTGCGGGGTCCTGGTGGACTCCATCTGCACGTCACCGCCCAGTTGCGCGCCCATCTCCGTCAGGAACGTCTCGCGGTCCCACGACGTCGCCGAACCGTCGGTGACCGTGTTGATCGGGAACAGCGCCATGTCGGCCATCGCCTCGACGTCGCCCTTCACCGCGAGCGCGTCCCACTTCGCAAACCACTGCATGACCTCGTCGTACGACATACCGTACATTGTACGCTAGCTTTTGCCGACCACTGCCGTCGTGTCTTCGCTGGTCACGAGCTTGGCGTCGAGTCCGGCGGCGGTGAACGCGGCGAGTGCGGCCGGTGCCTGGCGCTCGCTGGTCTCGGACAGCAGGTGGCCGCCGGGGCGTAGCCAGGTCGCTGCCTGGGCTGCCACGCGGCGCAGGACCTCCAGGCCGTCCGCGCCGCCGTCCAGTGCCACGCGCGCCTCGTGGTCGCGGGCTTCGACGGGCATGAATCGGATGTCGTCGGTCGGTACGTACGGGACGTTGGCGACCACGACGTCGATGGCGCCCTTCAGGTGTGCCGGGAGGGCGTCGAACAGGTCGCCTTCGTAGACGTTCGTGAGGTTCTGGCGCGCGCAGGCGACCGCTGCCGGGTCGATGTCGGCGGCGTGGACCGTGGCGTCCGGGAGTCTGTGCTGGAGCACCGCGCCCGCCGCACCCGAGCCGCAGCACAGGTCGACGATGGTGGAGGGCTTCAGGTCGGTGGCGAGGTCGACCAGCAGTTCGGTGCGGTGGCGGGGGACGAAGACGCCCTTCGTGACGACGATCCGCTGGTCGCAGAACATCGCCCAGCCGACGGCGTGCTCCAGCGGGAGGCCGTTGACGCGCTGGGTGACCAGGTCTTCGAGGTGCTCCGGGCTGGTGGCTGCTTCTTCTAGGAGGGCGGCCTCCTCCTCGGCGAACACGCAGCCGGCGGCCCTGAGTCTTTCCACGATGCTCATCGGGACGGACGCTACTCGGGACATTTACAAGCAGGCTTGACTGTTTGTTTGTTCGGCGGAAGACTCGGCGGCGTGGAGACGAGGCAGCGCCAGGCCGACCGCACGCGGGAGACGAAGCGGAAGCTGATGGAGGCGACCGTCGAGTGCCTGGTGGAACGCGGCTGGTCAGGCACCACGACGACCGAGGTGGCCGAGCGGGCCGGGGTGTCGCGCGGCGCGCAGCTGCACCACTTCCGCACGCGCGGGGAACTGGTCGCGGCGGCAGTGGAGCACGTGGGCGCGGAGAGCGTCGAGGTGCTCAAGCAGCGTGCGGAGGTCGCCGAGAAGAGCACGCACGCCGTGGTCGAGCTGATCGCGGACTTCCACGCCAGCGACCTGTTCACGGCCGCGCTGGAGCTGTGGGTGGCCGCGCGGACGGATCCCGAGCTTCGTGAGCAGGTGCTGGAGCTGCAGGCACGGCTGGGGCGCGAGGTGTACGGGCTCGCGCTGGAGCTGCTCGAGGTGGACGACACCAGGCCGGGTGTGAAGGACGCGGTGCAGGCAACCCTTGATCTTGTGCGCGGGCTGGCGCTCGCCAACCAGCTCGCCGATGACGCCAAGCGCCGGGCGCACGTGGTGCGTTACTGGGCGCGGATGCTGGAGGAGCAGCTGTGATCACGGAACTGCTGGCCGACCTCGACGCCGAGTCGCGGGACCTCGACGCGATCGTCGACGGAGCCGACTGGACTCTGCCCACGCCCGCGGAGGGCTGGACGGTCGGGCATCAGATCGGGCATCTCATGTGGACGGACAAGGCGGCGATCCTCGCCATCACCGACCCCGAGGCGTTCCAGGCGCAACCGCTGACGGCCGACGTGGTGGACCGGACCGCGGCCGAGGCGGCGGTGCTGCCGGATCTGCTGGAACTGTGGCGGGACGGGCGTTCCGCGTTGCGGGAGCACCTCGCGCAGGCCTCGGGCAAGATCGTCTGGTTCGGGCCGCCGATGAGCCCGGCGTCGATGGCCACCGCGCGGATCATGGAGACCTGGGCGCACGGGCAGGACGTCGCGGACGCGCTGGGCGTGGTGCGGGAGCCGACCGCCCGGTTGAAGCACGTGTGTCACATCGGTGTGCGGACGATGGGTTTCGCGTTCCTGCTCAACGGGTTGGCGGTGCCGACGGACGAGGTGCGGGTCGAGCTGACCGGGCCCGGCGGCGAGGTTTGGACTTGGGGCCCGGAGGACGCGGAGAACCGCGTTTCGGGGCCTGCGCTGGACTTCGCGTGGCTGGTGACGCAGCGCCGCAACCGCAAGGAGCTCGCGATCGAGGCGACCGGTCCGGTGGCGGAGGAGTGGGTGCCGATCGCGCAGGCGTTCGCGGGGCCTCCCGGAGGTGGCCGGTGATCCGGATCGGCAACGCGTCCGGGTTCTACGGCGATCGGCTGTCCGCCATGCGGGAGCAGCTCGAAGGCGGCGAGCTCGACGTCCTGACCGGGGACTACCTGGCCGAGTTGACGATGCTGATCCTCGGCCGCGACCGGATGAAGGACTCGTCGCTGGGATACGCGAAGACGTTTCTGCGGCAGATGGAGGACTGTCTGGCGCTGGCGCTCGACCAGGGCGTCAAGATCGTGGTCAACGCGGGCGGGCTGAACCCCGAGGGGCTGGCGCGCAAGCTCGATGCCAAGGTCGGGTACGTCACCGGTGATGACCTCAAGGCGCGGTTCCCGGAGGCGTTGACCGCCAACGCCTATCTCGGCGCGTGGGAGATCGCGGAGTGCCTGCGGCAGGGCGCTCAGGTCGTGGTGACCGGGCGGGTCACCGACGCGAGTCTCGTGGTCGGGCCCGCCGCGGCGCACTTCGGCTGGGCGCGTGACGACTGGGACCGGCTGGCCGGTGCCACCGTCGCCGGGCACGTGCTGGAGTGCGGCACGCAGGCGACGGGCGGGAACTACTCGTTCTTCACCGAGATCGACGTGACTCGGCCGGGGTTCCCGATCGCGGAGATCGAGGAGGACGGGTCGTCGCTGATCACCAAGCACGACGGCACGGGTGGCGCGGTCACGGTCGACACCGTGACGGCGCAGCTGTTGTACGAGATCGGGGCGCCGGAATACCTGGGGCCGGACGTCACCACGCACTTCGACACGATCAGGCTCGACGCGCACGAGCGCGGGGTCAGGATCAGCGGTGTGCAGGGGAGTCCGCCGCCGGACACGCTGAAGGTGTGCCTGAACACGTTGGGCGGCTTCAGGAACTCGACGACGTTCGTCCTCACCGGGCTCGACGTCGACGCCAAGGCCGAGCTGGTGCGCGGGCAGTTGGAAGGTGCCATCGGCACCGACGGGCTGACGTGGACGCTGGCGCGGACCGACCAGGCCGACGCGGCCACCGAGGAGCAGGCCAGCGCGTTGCTGCACGTGACCATCAAGACCGCGGACCCGAAGCGGGCCAAGGGGTTCAGCCGGGCCGCGATCGAACTGGCGCTGGCGAGTTATCCCGGGTTCCACGTCACCGCACCACCTGGCGACGGGACGCCGTTCGGCGTGTACAAGGCGGCGTACGTGCACCGTGACGAGGTCAGTGCCAAGGCGGTGTTGCTGTGAAGCGGCCTCTGGGAGTGATCGCCGGCGCGCGCAGCGGGGACAAGGGTGGCGACGCGAACCTCGGTGTGTGGGTGCGGTCGGACGAGGCTTTCGAGTGGCTGAACGGGTTTCTCACGGTGGAGAAGCTCAGGGAACTGCTGCCGGAGGCCGGCGAGGTCAGCCGGTACGAGCTGCCGAACCTGAGGGCGCTCAACTTCGTGCTGCACGGCCTGCTCGGTGACGGGGTGGCGAGCAGCACGCGGTTCGACCCGCAGGCCAAGGCACTGGGCGAGTGGTTGCGTGCCAGGGAAGTCGAGATCCCCGAGGAGCTCCTGTGATCACGAAGGACCTGTACGAGCGGAAGGAGCTGCGGCAGCTCGTCCGCGACTTCACCCGCAGGGAGATCGCGCCGCACCTGGACCAATGGGAGCGCGACGGCGAGGTTCCGCGTGAGCTGCACAAGAAGGCCGCGGAGCTCGACCTGCTCGGCATCGGGTTCGAGCACGGCGACCTGCTCGACTCGGTCGCGCTGACCGAGGAGATCATCCAGAACGGCGGCTCGTCGGGCGTGATGGCGGCGTTGTTCACGCTCGGCATCGCGATCCCGCACCTGTGGCAGAGCGGGAACGCCGATCTGATCGAGCGGTTCGCGAAGCCCGCGATCCGGGGCGAGAAGATCGGCAGCCTCGCGGTCACCGAACCCGGTGCCGGGTCCGACGTCGCGGCGATCAGGACCAAGGCGGTCCGGGACGGTGACCACTACGTCGTCACCGGTGAGAAGACGTTCATCACCTCCGGGTGCCGGGCGGACTTCGTCACCACCGCGGTGCGCACCGGTGGCGAGGGCTACCAGGGCATCTCGCTGCTGGTGATCGAGGACGGGTTCACCCGCCGCAAGCTCGACAAGATGGGCTGGCACTGCAGCGACACCGCCGAACTGCACTTCGACGGCGTGCGCGTGCCGGTGGCGAACCTGGTGGGCGAGGAGAACCAGGGGTTCGCGCTGATCATGCAGCAGTTCCAGGTCGAGCGCGTGACGATGGCGGTCGAGGCCTACGCCACGGCACAAAGGGCGTTGGACCTGACCGTCGAGTGGACCCGCAACCGGGAGACGTTCGGCAAACCGCTGATCAAGAACCAGGTGGTGCGGCACAAGCTGGCCGCGATGGCGCAGAAGATCGACCTGGCGCGGACCTACACGCGGGAGGTCGCCGCGCGGATCCAGCGCGGCGACGACTGCGTCACCGAGGTCTGCTTCGCGAAGAACGCGGCCGTGGACGCCTGCGCCGAGGTGGTCGACGAAGCGGTGCAGTTGCACGGAGGCATGGGCTACATGCGGGAGTCCGAAGTGGAGCGTCACTACCGGGACGCCCGCATCCTCGGCATCGGGGGCGGCGCGAGTGAAGTGATGACCGAGCTCGCGGCACGACGATTGGGGTTCGCCTGATGGGCAACAGGGAGGCGCTGCTCGCGAAGATCGCGGGTCTGGACGCCGAACACGCGAAAGCGCTGGCCGGGGGTGGGCCGAAGTACGTCGAGCGGCACCACAAGCGCGGCAAGCTCCTCGCCCGGGAACGGGTCGAGTTGCTCATCGACGAGGACAGCCCGTTCCTGGAGCTGTCGCCTCTGGCGGCCTGGGGCACCGACTTCCCGGTCGGCGCCTCGGTCGTCACGGGCATCGGGCGGATCGAGGGCGTCGAGTGCGTGATCGTCGCGAACGACCCGACGGTGCGCGGTGGCTCGTCGAACCCGTACACGCTGCGCAAGTCGCTGCGGGCGAACGACATCGCGCTGCAGAACCGGTTGCCGCTGGTCAGCCTGGTCGAGTCGGGGGGCGCTGATCTGCCGACGCAGAGCGAGATCTTCATCCCGGGCGGCCGGGCGTTCCGCGACCTGACCCGGTTGTCGGCCGCGGGGATCCCCACGATCACGGCGGTGTTCGGCAACGCGACGGCCGGTGGCGCGTACGTGCCGGGCATGTCCGACTACGTGATCATGATCAAGGATCGTTCCAAGGTGTTCCTGGGCGGTCCGCCGCTGGTCAAGATGGCGACCGGTGAGGACTCGGACGACGAGTCGCTGGGTGGCGCGACCATGCACGGCGCCACGTCCGGGCTCGCGGACTTCGTCGCGGAGGACGAGACCGACGCGATCAGGCTCGCTCGCCGGGTCGTGGCGCGGCTGAACTGGCGCAAGCTCGGGCCTGAGCCGGCCGCGATCGAGGAGCCGGAGTTCGACGCCGAGAGCATCCTCGACGTCGTCTCCGAGGACCAGCGCGTGCCGTTCGACCCGCGGGACGTCATCGCGCGGCTCGTCGACGGATCGCACTTCGACGAGTTCAAACCGTTGTACGGCAACAGCCTCGTCACCGGGTGGGCGCGCATCCACGGCTACCCGGTCGGCATCCTCGCCAACGCGCGCGGCGTGTTGTTCAGCGAGGAGTCGCAGAAGGCCACGCAGTTCATCCAGCTCGCGAACCAGAGCGACACACCGCTCGTGTTCCTGCAGAACACCACCGGGTACATGGTCGGCGCGCAGTACGAGCAGGGCGGCATCGTCAAGCACGGCTCGATGATGATCAACGCCGTGTCGAACAGCCGCGTGCCGCACCTGACGATCACGATGGGCGCGTCGTACGGTGCCGGCAACTACGGCATGTGCGGCCGCGCGTACGACCCCCGTTTCCTCTTCACCTGGCCCAACGCCAAGTCGGCCGTGATGGGCCCGGCGCAGCTCGCCGGGGTGCTGTCGATCGTCGGGCGGCAGGCCGCGATGGCGAAGGGGCAGGAGTACAACGAGGAGCACGACGCCGCCATGCGCAAGATGGTGGAGGCGCAGATCGAGGAGCAGTCGCTGGCGCCGTTCCTGTCCGGGAAGCTCTACGACGACGGCGTGATCGACCCGCGCGACACCAGGACCGTGCTCGCCCTCTGCCTCTCCGCTGTCCACAGCGGACCGATCAAGGGCGCCGACGGCTTCGGCGTCTTCCGGATGTGAGCCCCGTGATCAAGTCACTCCTGATCGCCAACCGCGGCGAGATCGCCCGCCGGATCATCCGCACCTGTCAGGCCGAGGGCATCCGGACCGTGGCGGTGTTCTCCGATCCCGACGCCGACGCACCGCACGTGCGCGAGGCCGACTTCGCGGTCCGGCTGCCTGGTGCCTCGCCGTCCGAGACCTATCTGCGGGCCGACCTGCTGGTCGAGGCGGCGGTGCGCGCGGGTGCGGACGCCGTTCACCCCGGTTATGGGTTTCTCAGCGAGAACGCGGAGTTCGCGCGTCGGGTCCAGGCCGCCGGACTGACCTGGGTCGGGCCGGAACCGGAGTCGATCGAGGCGATGGGCTCCAAGGTCGCCGCGAAGAAGCGGATGGCGGCGGCGGGCGTGCCGACGTTGCCGGAGCTGGACCCCGAGACCGTCACGGACTTCCCGGTGCTGATCAAGGCATCGGCCGGTGGTGGTGGCCGGGGCATGCGGATCGTGCGCGAGAAGGCCGGGTTCGCCGACGCGCTGGCGAGTGCGCGGCGCGAGGCCGAGTCGGCGTTCGGTGATCCCACGGTGTTCTGCGAACCGTTGCTGGAGCAGGCGCGGCACGTCGAGGTGCAGATCCTCGCCGACGCACACGGCACGGTGTGGGCTCTCGGCGAACGCGAGTGCTCGATCCAGCGGCGGCACCAGAAGATCGTCGAGGAGTCGCCCAGCCCGGCGGTCACCGACGACGTCCGCCAGCGCCTGTTCGCGGCGGCCACCGCGGCGGCCGAGTCGATCGGGTACGTCGGCGCGGGCACCGTCGAGTTCATGCTGAAGGGCGAGGACTTCCACTTCCTGGAGGTCAACACCCGCCTGCAGGTCGAGCACCCGGTCACCGAGCTCGTGTACGGCGTCGACCTGGTCGAGTGGCAGCTGCGGATCGCCGAGGGTGCGCGGTTGCCGGTGGAAGTGCCGGAACCGCGCGGGCACGCCATCGAGGTCCGGTTGTACGCCGAGGATCCCGCGAACGACTGGCGACCGGCGAGCGGCACGCTGCACCGGTTCCACGTGCCCGGCGACGTCCGGCTGGACAGCGGTGTCGAGGACGGGTCCGTCGTCTCCGTGCACTACGACCCGATGCTGGCCAAGGTGATCGCGTACGCGCCGACGCGCCGGGGCGCGGCTCGCAAGCTCGCGACGGCGTTGGAGAGCGCTCAGATCCACGGTCTGGTCACGAACCGCCAGCTGCTCGTGGACATCCTTGGCAACGAGGCGTTCCTCGACGGGGACACGCACACCGGGTTCCTGGAGGAGCACGACCTCACCAGGACCGTTGACCCGCAACCGTTTGCGCGTGCCGCGGCGCTGGCGCTGGCGGCGTCGCGGAGGATCGGGCGTCTGCCGCTCGGGTGGCGCAACGTGCGGTCGCAGCAGCCGAAGGCGAAGTTCCTGTTCGGCGAGGAACTGGTCGAGGTCGAGTACGACCCATCGCAGGCGACTGCCGATGTGGTCGCGCTCGACCTCGACGGCGTGCGGACGCCGTTCCAGGTGGCCCGGTACAGGGATCTGGTCGAGGTCGACTCGCCGCGCGGGTCGGTGACGCTGAAGGTCGTGCCGCGCTTCCCCGAACCGGAGACGAAGCTCGCGCCGGGGGCGACCATCGCACCGATGCCCGGGACCGTTGTGAGGGTGTCGGTGCGGCAGGGCGACGTGGTCGAGGCCGGTGCCGAGCTCCTGGTGCTGGAGGCCATGAAGATGGAACACCGCGTGCTAGCCACCAACGCGGGCACCGTCACCGAACTCCTCGTCGAGCAGGCCCAGCAGGTCAACGCCGGCGATGTCCTGGCAGTGGTAGCCGAAATGAATGGAGATCGATCGTGAGCTTCGTCGAGTCCGAAGAGCGGATCGCGCTGCGCAAGGCGGTCTCCGAGTTCGGCGCCAAGTACGGGCACGAGTACTTCATCGCCAAGGCCAGGGCGGGGGAGAAGACGACCGAGCTGTGGGAAGAGGCCGGCAAGCTCGGGTACCTCGGCGTGGCCGTGCCCGAGGAGTACGGCGGCGGTGGCGGCGGCATCGGTGACCTCGCGGCGGTGTGCGAGGAGCTGGCGGCGGCGGGATGTCCGTTGCTGCTCATGGTGGTCTCGCCCGCGATCTGCGCGACGGTGATCGCGCGTTTCGGCACCGAGGAGCAGAAGTCGAAGTGGCTGCCCGGTTTCGCGGACGGCACGCTGAAGATGGCGTTCGCGATCACCGAACCGGACGCGGGCTCCAACTCGCACAAGCTCCGGACGACCGTGCGCCGCGACGGTGACGACTGGGTGCTGAGGGGCGGCAAGACCTACATCTCCGGTGTCGACGAGGTCGACGCCGTGCTCGTCGTCGCGATCCTGGAGACCGGTCCCGTGCTCGTCGTGGTCCCGACGAACGCCGAGGGCTTCACCTGGCAGGAGATCGACATGGACCTCTTCATGCCGGAGAAGCAGTTCACGCTGTTCTTCGACGACGTCCGGCTGCCGTCCGACGCCGTCGTCGGCTCGCCGGACCAGGGACTGCTGCAGGTCTTCGCCGGGCTCAACCCCGAGCGGATCATGGGTGCGAGCATGGGGACCGGGTCGGCGCGGCTCGCGATCGGCAAGGCCGTGAAGTACGCGAAGGAGCGCACGGTCTGGGACACCCCGATCGGCGCCCACCAGGGGCTCGCGCACCCGCTGGCGAAGGTCCACGTCGAGGTCGAGCTCGCCCGGCTGATGACGCAGAAGGCCGCGGCGCTCTACGACTCCGGCCGCGACAAGCAGGCGGGAGAGGCCGCGAACATGGCCAAGTACGCGGCGGGCGAGGCCATCGCCGCGGCCGTCGACCAGGCGATCCAGATCCACGGCGGCAACGGCCTGAGCCGCGAGTACGGCCTCGCGTCGATGCTCGCGTCGTCGCGCCTGTCCCGCATCGCGCCGGTGTCCCGCGAGATGGTGCTCAACTTCGTCGCGCAAAACTCGCTGAAGTTGCCGCGCAGCTACTGACACACTGCGGTGCATGGGGACTTTCACGAACGCGGACGGGCTCGGCCTCGCCTACCACGGTGAGGCCGAGAACCCCTTGATCTGCCTGGCCGGTGGGCCGATGCAGGACTCGTCGTACCTGGCCGGTCTGCCGTTGCCCGACGTGATCCGGCTGGACCTGCGCGGCACGGGCGACTCGGACGAGGCGACCGCGTACGGCGTCGATGAGCAGGTGGGCGACGTCGACGCGTTGCGCCGGCACCTCGGGCTCGACCGGATCCGGCTGCTCGGGCACTCCGCGGGAGGCACGCTCGCGGTCCTCTACGCCACGCGCTACCCGGAGCGCGTCGAGGAACTCGTGCTCGTCGCGCCCAGCCCGTTCGTGGTGGGCATCGACGTCGGCGACGACGACCGCCGCGAGATCGCCCTGCGGCGCAGTGGGGAACCCTGGTACGCCGAGGCGATCGAGGGGTTCGAGGAGTTGTGGGCGGGCCGGGTGACGCCCGAGGCGTTCGCGAAGATCACGCCGTTCTTCCACGGCCGCTGGGACGACGCCGCGCGTGCGGTGGACGCCCACCCGCGCCACCCCAAGGCCGCCGTGGAGTACTACAAGGAGGCCAGGTTCGACCCCGCGAAGGTGCGCGAGAAGGTCCAGAAGCTCGACGTGCCAACGCTTCTGGTCACCGGCGAGGTCGACGTGTCACTGCCGCCGAAGCGCGCGCGGGAGTACGCGGAGCTGTTCGCACGAGCGACGCTGGTCGTGCAGCCCGGTGCCGGTCACTTCCCCTGGGTGGATGACCCCGGGGCGTTCGCGGCGACCGTCCAGCGCATGCCGTAGAGGCCGGGGCCGAAGTCGAGCGCGGCGGCGTGCGCGTAACCGCCCTCGTCCACGGGGGCCGCGCGGGCTCCGCCGGGCATTTCCGCGCCGGCCGGGCCGGACGAGAACTGCTCGCACGACTCCGGTGAGTCCTGGAATTTGATCTCCAGCACGTAGTCGTGCACGCGGTCGCCGAAGCGCCGGAAATGCGTGTGCTCGACAGTCGGATGTGGATAGATCAATTCGTACTCGATCGCGATCGACTCGCCGGAGGAGATCGGTTCGTCGAACAACATCTCCGCGACCAGCACGCCGTTCGTGCGTTCCCGCGCGATCCGGCCGACCCGGCAGGAACGGACCGCGGTGAGCGCGGGCTGAGCGGAACCCGTTTCCTGGCAGAGGATCCAGCGGTCCACATTGGCGGTGTTCGCCCGCATGACCTGGCGTGACCGGACGCCGCGCACACCGCCGCAGGGCGCGACGTCGACCCGGTCGTGCTGGGCGGTCGTCACCAGTCCGGACCCGTCCCACGGTGTCCGCGCCGACTGCTCCCGCCTGCGGGAACGACCGCGCGGCCGGGGTGGGCCGAGCAGGCGGCTCAACGCGGCCGCGGGAAGTCCGAGCACGTCCTCCAGGTGGGCCAGGGCCATCATCGACTCCGGCCGCTCGGGTCTGCGGCGACCCGACTGCCAGTAGCTCAGCGCCGTCACGCTGATCGGCGCTCCCCGCACCTTCAGACGGTGCTGCAGCCGTTCGAGACTGAGTCCCCGCACCTGGATCGCGACGCGCAACGCGTCCGCGAACGGGCCCGTCACGAGAAGGTCGGCGAGCTCCTCGCGCGGTGGGTAAATCGTGAGCATCCACTCCTCCGTTTCACGGAGTCAAGCTCGGAAGGCTATCGGCAGCAAAGGGAACGCGGTACAGCCGATCGGCGGTTTTGTCCGGGTTCGAAACTCGGCAGGTTCAGATCTCGGGACTATTACGCCGCCAATACCCCCGTTTGAGGTTCCTGCTGCATCCCTGCGACGAACAGGACTGCACAATGCGCAAGACCGCAACTCTGCTGGGCTCGGCGGCCATGATCGCCGTCTTCGCGGCACCGGCCACCGCCGCGGCGGGCGAGATCCGCGTCTCGCCCGGTGAGAACATCGCCGGAAGCTTCATCGTGAAGCTGAAGGAGGGCGGGGTCACCGCGAGCGCGCAGACTCTCGGTTCCCGGTTCGGCGGCCAGGTCGGCCACGTCTACGACACGGTCTTCCAGGGCTTCTCGGTGAAGATGAGCGACGCGCAGGCGCGCAGACTCGCCGCTGACCCCTCGGTCGAGTACGTGGAACGCGACCAGGTCGTCAGCATCCAGGCCACGCAGGTCAACCCGCCGTCGTGGGGGCTCGACCGGATCGACCAGCGCAACCTGCCGCTCGACCAGCGCTACACCTACAACAGCACCGGTTCCGGTGTGAACGCCTACATCATCGACACCGGTGTCCGCATCACGCACCGCGACTTCGGCGGCCGGGCGAAGAACGGCTACGACTTCGTGGACAACGACGCCGTCGCGCAGGACGGCAACGGGCACGGCACGCACGTCGCCGGCACCGTCGCGGGCACGCTGCACGGTGTCGCCAAGCAGGCCAACATCATCGGCGTCCGCGTGCTCAACAACTCCGGTTCCGGCACCATCGCCGGTGTCGTCGCCGGCGTGAACTGGGTGGCGTCGAACCACGTCAAGCCCGCTGTCGCCAACATGTCGCTCGGCGGCGGCGCCAACACCTCGCTCGACAACGCCGTGTCCGGCGCGATCACGCGTGGCGTGACGTTCGCCGTCGCGGCGGGCAACTCCAACACGAACGCGGCGAACACCTCGCCCGCCCGTGTGGCGGCGGCGCTGACCGTGGGGTCCACCGACCGCACCGACGCCCGCTCCTCCTTCTCCAACTACGGTCCCGTGGTGGACGTCTTCGCACCCGGTGGTGGCATCACGTCGACGTGGAACACCAGTGACACGGCCACGAACACCATCTCCGGCACCTCGATGGCGGCCCCGCACGTCGCCGGCGTGGTGGCCCGGTACCTGCAGGGCAACCGGAACGTGACGCCCGCCCAGGTGGCGACCGCGATCACGTCCAACGCCACCAACGGCAAGGTGACGAACCCCGGCGCCAACACGACGACGAGGCTCCTGTACTGGCCGCCGACCAGCTGAGCGCGGCCCCTGATGTGACGTGCGGCCCCGGTTCCTCTCGCGAGCCGGGGCCGTTCGCCCTGCCCGGAATCCCTGTGATCGAAAGGAAGTCTGCCCGTGAGAGCCCTGCTGGCAGTCGCCGCCGTCGTGGCAGCGGTCGTGGTCGCCCCCGCGTCCGCCGCCACGTCGTCGTACATCGTCGTGCTCCGGGACGGAGCCGTGTCGTCGTTCAGCGGTGCCGTCGAGCACCGCTACACCAGTGTCCTCAACGGTTTCAGTGCCCGGCTGACATCGTCCCAGGTGCGTGCGCTGAAGGCCGACCCCACCGTGTCCTCTGTGGAGCGTGACGGGATCGTGCACGCCAACTCCGTCCAGCTCAACCCGCCGTGGGGTCTCGACCGCATCGACCAGCGCGCGTTGCCGCTGGACCAGCGCTACGAGTACACGACCACCGGCCGTGGCGTGAACATCTACGTGATCGACACCGGCCTGCGCGTGACGCACGCGGAGTTCGGCGGGCGTGCGCGCAACGGCTGGGACACCGTCGACAACGACGCGATCGCGCAGGACGACAACGGCCACGGCACGCACGTCGCCGGCATCGCGGCGGGCAAGACGTACGGCGTCGCGAAACAGGCGACGGTGTGGGGTGTGCGCGTGCTCAACGGGTCGGGTTCCGGCACCATCTCCGGTGTCATCGCCGGAGTGGACTGGGTGACGCGCAACGCCGTGAAGCCCGCGGTGGCGAACATGTCGTTGGGAGGCAGTGCTTCCGCGGCACTGGACACGGCTGTGAAGAAGTCGATCGACTCCGGTGTTTCGTACACGGTCGCAGCGGGTGGCAGCAACACCGACCCGGGAAACTCGTCGCCACAACGGGTTTCCGCCGCGATCTGCGTGGGTGCGTTGACGCAGAACGACACCAAGTCCTCGTCGTCGAACTACGGTCCCCTGGTGGACATCTGGGCGGCGGGCGTGAGCATTCCCTCTGCCTGGAACACTTCCGACACGGCGACCAACACGCTGAGCGGGTCGTCCATGGCCGCACCGCACGCGGCCGGTGTCGCGGCACGGTTCCTGGAACGGAACCGCGCAGCCACGCCCGCCCAGGTCGAGCGCGCGCTGGTTACCACGGGCACTCCGGGGACACCACCCGTCACTCGTATCCTCTACTGGCCGCCTTCCCTGTGAAAGGTGAATTGTCCGGCAATGCAAGCCCGTCCTAAAACGTAAGACACCCTTGGCAGGAACCGGATCTCTCCATAACGTCGAAAGCGCTTCGTTCCCCTGCAATGAACGGAATGCAATCATGACGCGAAAGATCCGGTTCCTGGCCGGTGCCGGCGTGGCCTCTCTCGCCGTGTCGGTTCTGATGGTTCCCAGCGCCTCCGCCGCCGAGGGCGAGGTGTTGTCGCTCAACGCTCCCGAGAAGATCTCCGGCAGCTTCATCGTGAAGCTCAAGGAGGGCAAGGCGAACGGGCACGCCCTCGCTTCCCGTTTCGGCGGCACCGTCGAGCGCGAGTACAAGACCTTCGGCGGCTTCAACGTGAAGCTGACCGAGAAGCAGGCCAAGCGCCTGGCCGCCGACCCGTCGGTGGAGTTCGTGGAGGCCGACCAGGTCGTCCACACGCAGGCGACGCAGACGAACCCGCCGTCGTGGGGTCTCGACCGCATCGACCAGCGCAACCTGCCGCTCAACCAGTCCTACAGCTACACCTCGACCGGCTCCGGCGTGACGGCGTACGTCATCGACACCGGTGTCCGCATCAGCCACTCGACGTTCGGGGGCCGCGCCTCGAACGGCCGTGACTTCGTGGACAACGACAACGTCGCGCAGGACGGCAACGGCCACGGCACGCACGTCGCCGGCACCATCGCGGGCTCGCAGTACGGCGTCGCGAAGGCCGCTCGCATCGTCGCCGTCCGCGTGCTCGACAACAACGGCTCCGGCACCCTCGCGGGTGTCGCCGCCGGCATCGACTGGGTGGGCGCGAACGCCGCCAAGCCCGCCGTCGCGAACCTCTCGCTCGGCGGTGGCGCCAACGCCACCCTCGACACCGCCGTCCGCAACGCCGTCGCCAAGGGCGTGACCTTCGCGGTCGCGGCCGGCAACTCCAACGCCAACGCGTCCGGCTTCTCACCGGCCCGCGTGACCGAGGCGATCACGGTCGGCTCCACCGACCGCACCGACGCCCGCTCGTCGTTCTCGAACTTCGGCGCGGTGCTCGACATCTTCGCCCCGGGCCGCGACATCACCTCGTCCTGGAGCACCTCCGACACCGCCACCAGCACCATCTCGGGCACGTCGATGGCCACCCCGCACGTCGCGGGTGCCGCCGCTCGCTACCTCTCGACGAACCGCGCGGCGACGCCGGCCCAGGTCGCCTCGTACCTGATCGGGCAGTCGACGCCGTCGAAGGTGACGAACCCGGGCACCGGTTCGCCGAACCGCCTGCTCTACCTCGCGCCGACCGCGTGAGCTAGCTCGCTGTGAACAAGGCCGCGACCTACCCGGTCGCGGCCTTTTCCTATTGTTGGGTCCATGGTGGAGGCTCTGAGGAAGATCGACTGGTACCGGTTGCGCGGTCACAACGGGTACGCCGACGAGCTTCCCCGGTTGCTGAAGCAGGCCCGGACCTCCGTCGAGCCGCACGAGGAGCTGGTGGGCGTCCTCATCGGCGAGGAGTCGGAGGTCAGCGAGGCGACCGCGGCGGCCTGGCCGTTCCTGCTGGACCTGGTCGCCCACGACAACACCCCCAGCCGCGAGTGGCTCCTCGAGAACCTCTGCGGCGCGATCGCGGTCGCCGGGGGCAGCGGTTCGGACGGCGTCCACCCGAGCTGGCCACCCGCGTTCGAGGCCTCGA
The DNA here is from genome assembly GCF_033794685.1 of Streptomyces sp. ID05-26A. Classification (NCBI taxonomy): domain Bacteria; kingdom Bacillati; phylum Actinomycetota; class Actinomycetes; order Kitasatosporales; family Streptomycetaceae; genus Streptomyces; species Streptomyces sp. ID05-26A. The sequence continues at coordinate 258,747 of NZ_JARAYZ010000006.1, read as the reverse complement.
AACCCGCCCTGCTCGCCCTGCTCGACCACAGCTCCGCGGGGGTGCGGCGGGGCGTGCTGTTCGTGCTGGGCAAGGGACTCGGGGACAGCGCGCTCGTGCTGCCCGCTCTGTCCGCGCGGTGGGAGGCCGAGACCGATCCGGCCACGCGGTTGTGCGTCGTGCTCGTCGCGACGGAGTTCGCCGGGCGAGGTGACGAGGCCGCGGTCTCGTGGTTGCGGGAGCTGGAGGTGGCGGACGAACCCCTGGTGCGGCTGCTCGTGTCCGCAGCGACCAGGCCGGACGCCGACGTGATCCTGCGCGGGCTGACCGGTGACCTGGAGCTGTTCCTCGCCACCGGGTCGTTCGAGATGGGCTACGACGAGGTGCTGGAGCACGTGCTCTGGCTGGTGGGCCCCAAGGACTTCGAGGGCATGGACCTCGTGCTGGCGCTGGTGGACGTGCTGCCGTGGCGGACCGAGGCGCTCGACTACCTGCGCAGGTTGTTCGAGCGCGACACGACGGACGTGGGCCTGGTCGTGCCGTTCGTGCCGGTGTGGGTGGCCGATCCGGACGTCCGGCTGCGGGCGTTCGCGGTGTGGCTGGTCGGTGTCGCGCGGGCCCGGGAGTACACGGACCTCGTCGCCGAGCGGGTGCACGACCACGCCGTGACGTCGTTGGGGCAGAAGGTCTCGACGCTGGCCACGTCGGTGCTGCTGGAGCTGCGATGAGCCTCGAAGGACTGGACGACGTCGCGTGGCACAGCATCGACCACGCGTACGGTCCCGCGCTGGACACTCCAGGGCACCTCAGGGCGTTGCTGTCCAACGATCCCGAGGTCGTCGCACGGGCCGTCACGGACCTGGACCGGACCGTGCACGAGGAAGGCGGGTTCGTGTGCCCGGCCGCCACGGCGGTGCTGCCGTTCCTGGTCGAGGTCCTGCCGGTGCTCCGAGATGATCACAGAGCCGCGCTGCTGGACATGATCGAGCGGATCGCGGACGACGGCGAGAACGCCGAACAGGTGGACCCCGGCTGGCACGACGCGTGGGCGAAAGCGAGGCCCGCGATCCGACCTGCGTGAAAATCGGTCGGTGGCTCCGGCTAGCCTTGACGGCAAAGCTGACTTCGTCTACAAGGAGCCACCACCGTGTTGCGCACGCACGAGGCCGGATCACTCCGGGCCGAGCACGCCGGGCAGTCCGTCACCCTCACCGGGTGGGTCGCTCGCCGGCGGGATCACGGCGGTGTCATCTTCATCGACCTCCGCGACGCCTCCGGTGTCGCCCAGGTGGTGTTCCGCGAGGGCGAGATGGCGGAGCGCGCGCACCGGCTGCGCAGCGAGTACGTCATCAAGGTCACCGGCGACGTGAGCGCGCGTCCCGCGGGCAGCGAGAACCCGGACCTGGCCACCGGTGCCATCGAGGTCTACGTCAGCGAGCTCGAGGTCCTCAACGAGGCCGCGCCGCTGCCGTTCCAGGTCGAGAGCGACGTGGAGCCAGGCGAGGAGGCCCGCCTCAAGCACCGCTACCTCGACCTGCGCCGCAGCGGCCCCGCCCAGGCGATCCGGCTGCGCAGCGAGGTCAGCCGCATCGCCCGCGAGGTGCTGCAGGGCGAGAAGTTCGTCGAGATCGAGACGCCCACGCTGACCCGGTCCACCCCCGAGGGCGCGCGTGACTTCCTGGTGCCGGCGCGGCTGCGTCCGGGCTCCTGGTACGCGCTGCCGCAGTCGCCGCAGCTGTTCAAGCAGCTGCTCATGGTCGGCGGCATGGAGCGGTACTACCAGATCGCGCGCTGCTACCGCGACGAGGACTTCCGCGCGGACCGCCAGCCGGAGTTCACCCAGCTCGACGTCGAGATGAGCTTCGTCGAGCAGGACGACGTCATCGCCCTGACCGAGAAGCTGCTGGCCGCGATCTGGAAGGAGACCAAGGGAATCGACATCCCGGTCCCCTTCCGCCGGATCTCCTACGCCGACGCGATGGCCAAGTACGGCTCGGACAAGCCCGACCTGCGCTTCGAGCTCGAGCTCACCGACCTCACCGAGTACTTCAAGGACACGACGTTCCGCGTGTTCCAGGCGCCGTACGTCGGTGCCGTCGTCATGCCGGGTGGCGCCTCGCAGCCGCGCCGCACGCTCGACGCGTGGCAGGAGTTCGCCAAGCAGCGCGGTCACAAGGGCCTCGCCTACGTGCTGATCCAGGAGGACGGCACGCTGGGCGGCCCGGTGGCGAAGAACCTGACCGACACCGAGCGCGAGGGTCTCGCGAAGGCCGTCGGCGCCAACGCGGGCGACTGCATCTTCTTCGGCGCGGGCGACCCGCGTGACGCGCGTGCCCTGCTGGGCGCCGCCCGCGTCGAGATCGCGCACCGCGTCGGCCTGATCGACGAGAACGCCTGGGCGTTCGGCTGGGTCGTCGACTTCCCGATGTTCGAGTCGGTCGACAAGCTCGAGGCCGGCGACGTCGCGGTCGGCGGCAGCAACTGGACGGCGCTGCACCACGCGTTCACCTCGCCCACCCCGGAGTGGATCGACACCTTCGAGGAGAAGCCGGGCGAGGCGCTGGCCTACGCCTACGACGTGATCCTCAACGGCAACGAGCTCGGCGGTGGCTCCATCCGTATCCACCGCGCGGACGTGCAGCAGCGCGCGTTCAACGTGATGGGCATCGGTGCCGAGGAGGCGCAGGAGAAGTTCGGCTTCCTGCTCGACGCGTTCAAGTTCGGCGCCCCGCCGCACGGCGGCATCGCGCTGGGCTGGGACCGCCTCTGCATGCTGCTCGCGGGTGCCGACTCGATCCGCGAGGTCATCGCGTTCCCGAAGTCGGGCGGCGGCTACGACCCGCTGACGGCGGCTCCGGCCCCCATCACGGCGCTGCAGCGCAAGGAGGCCGGTGTGGACGCCAAGCCCCAGGAGAAGGGCTCCGAGAAGGCCGAGCAGAAGGCCTGACGATCTTTCTTCCGCGCGGAGGCAACCCACGGGCTGCCTCCGCGCGTCCCAGAACATGAGACCGGTTCGCCCGATCGAGCAGCTACTTGATCGGTATTGAGGTGCGCGTGCCGATCGATCGTCTTGATCGCCACGTAGTGGGCAACGGAAGGTGTTTCCACACGTCCACACCTCGGAGGGGTATCCGGGAACCGCACGAGCCGTTATCAACGAGTGGTGGTAGTCGCAGCCTGGCCCGATTAGCGTCGGTCCGGCTCACGGACTTGGGGAGTAGGGTCGGAGGGGATGAGCGTGGAGATCACCGCGGGCCCTCCCGACACGACTTCACCTGAGATCGCAGACGCTGTCGGGGCTGCTGAGCGAGTACTGACCAGGAGACTGGGCGCACAGGTGCGCCTCGCGGACCCCGAGACTCTCGGGGGTACCGGTCGTTCCGTCGTCATTCGTGTGAGAGTGGCGTCCTCGCCGTTCTCGATGCCCCGCACACTGGTCGTGAAGCGCTATCCCGCCGGGACCGGCGACCGCGACCCGTGGGCGCACGAGGCCGTGAGCCACCAGCTGCTGACGGCGCTGCCGGCGGAGGAACGCGCCACACCCGAACTCTTCGCCCACGACGCGGCGTCACGCCTGGTCGTGCTGGAGGACCTGGGCCGGGCGCCGAGGTTGTCCGAGAAACTGCACGCCAAGGACGCGCGGGCGGCAGAACGAGGCCTGCTCTCGTGGGCCCACGCCATGGGCCGCCTGCACGCCACGACGGCGGGCCGTGACGCCGACTTCGACGCGTTGATGCGCCGCGCCGGTGCGCAGTGCTGCCAGGACCCGATCGCCGTCGACGTGCACGCGGCGATCGCCGGCTTACCCGCGCTGCTCGAGTCCACCCTGGGCATCGCCACGTCCACGCAGGCCGTCGAGTTCGCCGCCGGTGCCGCGAAGGCGTTCAGCACCTCGCGGCGGCGCGCGTTCAGCCCGTCGACGTCGTGCCCGGACAACCACCTGGTCACCTCGCGCGGGGTGCGGTTCGTCGACTTCGAGGGCGGCTGCGTCCGCGACATCGTGTTCGACGCCGCTGCGCTGCGCGTGCCGTTCCCGTCCTGCTGGTGCGGGTGGGGCCTGCCGCCGGGGATGTCCGAGGCCATGGTCGCCGCCTGGCGCGCGGAGGTCGGGTCGGTGTGGCCCGAGATGGACGACGACGCGATCCTCTTACCGCGGCTGCTGGAGGCCCAGCTGCTGTGGGTGTGGCTCGCGACCTGGCGGGCCCTGTCCAAGCCGATGCCGACGGCGGACAACGCGCCGCCGCGCAGCGTGGTGCTGACCGGCCGGTGGGTCCGGTTGCGGTCCGACGCGCTGATCCTCGGCGAGAAGACGGTCGCGTCGCACGCCGACGCGGTGATCGGGGCACTGGCCGACCGCTACGGCTCCGAGGTGCTCGAACTCCCGCTTTACCCAGCATTTCGCTGAACCGTTCCCGCACGGTCACGCCCGCATCACCGCGCCCGCTGATGCTGGTCCGCGTGCTGGTGTTACTCGGTGACTCGACAGCGGTCGGGATCGGCGACCTCGTGCCCGGCGGATGGCGCGGCTTCGGCCCGATCCTCTCGTCCGCCTACTCGGACAACGGCTATCGCAACTACGCCGTCTCCGGCGCGCGGCTGGCCGACGTCAGACGGGTTCAGCTGCCGCAGGCGCTGCGGGCCGGCCCGGTCGCGGCCGTCGTCATCGCCGGGGTGAACGACACCCTCCGGTCCGATTTCTCCGTGCGGCGGATGCACGAGGACCTCGACCACGTCTGCCGCGAGCTCACCGCGGCGGGTGCCTCGGTCGTCACCGTGCGGTTCCACGACCAGGGGCGCGTGTTCAAGCTGCCCGGCAAGCTGCGGCGGGTGTTGAGGAACCGCATCGACGAGTACAACCGCGTGGTCGACGCGGTGGTGGCGCGGCACGGCGTGCGGTGCGTCGACCTGCACACGATGCCCGGCGCCTACGAGCTGGAGACGTGGGCGGTCGACCGGCTGCACCCGTCCGAGCGCGGTCACCGCATGCTGGCGCGGGCGTTCGCGGCCGAACTGCGCGCGACCGGGCTCCGGTTCGGCGACGTCAGCCTGGAGTGCTCGGGCGGGCGCGAGCTGACGGTGTGGCACCACGCGGCGTGGCTGGTGCTCAAGGGGATCCCGTGGTTGTGGCGGCGCGGAGCCGACCTGCTGCCGTTGCTGTGGCACGACGAGCAGGCCGGCTCCGGGGCGTCACTTCGCGGCGGTCAGGTCGTAGAGCGTCTGGCCGCCCGCGGTAACGGCCTGGAAGTTCGCCGCGACCCACTCGCCGATGTCGCTGCCGCCGCCACCGGGGCCGCCGCGGCCGCCCTCGACGTAGTAGCGCACCTGGCCCTCGGCGACGAGCGCCTGGAACTCCTCGAGCGTGGGCGCGGGATCGCTGCCGTTCCAACCGCCGATCGCGATCACCGACCTGCCGGACGCCAGCTGCAGTGACGCCGCGCTCTGGGCACCGACCGTCGCGGCGGACCACTTCGTGCCGGTGGCCTTGAGCAGTTGCACGACCTCCGTCGACGACGAGCCCTCGCGCATGCCCATGCCGCCGCCCTGCTGGGAACGGGGGCCGGACAACGGGATCGAGCCGCTGTGCGTGGTGGCCGCGGTCGCGAGTGCGTAGCCGGAGGTGCCGAGCAGTGCCGCCACGACGAGCACGGCGGCCAGCCAGCGCCGGTCCAGGCCGAACACCAGCGCGAGCACGGCGACCGCGGTGACGGCCAGCAGGACCCAGCGCAGCCACGGTGTCCAGTCCGGGGTGCGGTCGAGCAGGATGAAGCCCCACACGCCGGTCACCGCGACCATCGCCGTCAGCGCCATCCGCACCGGGAAGTGCCCGCGGCCACGCCAGAGCTCACTGCCGGCGATGCCTACGACGGCGGCGATCGCGGGTGCCAGCGCGACGGTGTAGTAGGGGTGCGTGATGCCGCTCATGAAGCTGAACACGGCACCGCTCACGAGCACCCAGCCACCCCACACCACCAGCGCCGCACGCGTGCGGTCGGTGCGGGGCGCACGGCGCAGGAACCACAGCCCGGCGCCCAGTCCGATCAGCGCGGCGGGCAGCAGCCAGGAGATCTCCGGGCCCATGCTGGCGCCGAACAACCGGCCGATTCCCGTTTCCCCGCCGAATCCGATGTTCCCGTTGCCGCCCATTCCGCCACCTCCGCCCGAATTGCCGAAGATGCGGCCGAGTCCGTTGTAGCCGATGGCGAGTTCCCACAGCGAGTTGTCGGTGGAGCCACCGATGTAGGGACGGCTGTCGGCGGGCCACAACGCGACCAGCGCGATGAACCAGCCCGCGGAGACGGCGACCGCGACCCCGGCGCCGAGCAGGTGCAGCAGTCGCTTCAGCGGTGACGTCGGCGCGGCGATCAGGTAGGCCAGTGCGAGGGCGGGCAGCACCAGGAACGCCTGCAGCATCTTGGTGAGGAACGCGAAGCCGATCGCCGAGCCCGCGAGTGCCAGCCACAGCGGGCTCGCCTTCTCCAGCGCCCGCACCGTGCAGTACGCGGCCGCGACCATCAGCAGCACCAGCAGCGCGTCCGGCAGGTTGAACCGGAACATCAGCGTGGCGACCGGTGTGAGGGCGAAGGCCGCTCCGGCGAACAGGGCCGCCATCGGACCGGACGTGCGCTTGACCGTGGCGTACAGCAGTCCCACCGCCGCGACGCCCTCCAGCGCCTGCGGGGCGAGCACGGTCCAGCTGGAGAACCCGAACAGCTTGGCGAACAGCCCGCTCACCCACAGGAACGCGGGCGGCTTGTCGACCGTGATCGTGTTGCCGGGGTCGAGCGAGCCGAACAGCAACGCCTTCCAGCTCTGCGACGCGGCCTGCGTCGCCGCCGCGTAGAACTCGTTGCCGTAACCGGACGCGGTGAGGTTCCACAGGTACAGCACGGCGGTCGCCGCGAGCAGGCCGAGGAAAGCTAGGCGGTGCAACGACTTCGGGTTCCGGTGTGGCTTCGGTTGCGGCGCCGCGACGGGCGCGGGGGCGAGCGTGGCGGTCATGACCCGTCCAGTTCGTAGAGGGTGGTACCGGCGACGGTGGTCGCGGTGTAGTTCTCGGCGACCCACGCGCCGATCTCGTGGGCGGCGTCGCTGCCGGTCTCGCCCTGCATCATCCGGCCGGCGGCGACGTAGTAGTGGATCTGTCCACTTCGGACCATCTCCTGGAACTCCTCCAGCGTCGGCGCGGGGTCGGTGCCGTTGAAGCCGCCGAGCGCCATGACCGGACGGCCGCTCGCGAGCTGGAGCCCGGCCGCGTTGTTGGAGCCGATGGTCGCGGCGGCCCAGCGGTAGGCGTCGGCGTTGTCCTGCAAGAGGGTCACGACCTCGGCATCGGGCGTGGTGGCGTCGAGGAGGCCGCCGCCCATGCCGCCCATCCGGCCGTTCGACGGTCCCGCGACGGGCAGCGCGCCGGTGTGCGGGGTGGTGACGGTGGCGAAGGAGTACGTGGTGGGGCCGAGCAGCGCGGCGATGAGCGCGACCGGGATGGCCCAGCGCAGCGACAGCACCAGGCCGACCGCCGCGATCAGTCCGGTCATGAGCACGAGGAGCGCGACGGGCGTCGAGAACTCGTTGATCAGCACGTAGCACTGCACTGCGGACAACGCGACCGAACCCGAAAGCACTGCCGCGGCAACGGGTTCCGCGCGCTTCTCCCAGAGCTCGGTGGCCGCGATGCCGACGATGGCGGCGATCGCGGGGGCCAGGGCCACGGTGTAGTAGGAGTGGATGATGCCGTTCATGAAGCTGAACACCCCGGCGGTGACGACGAGCCAGCCACCCCACAGGGCGAGCGCGGTGCGGGCGCGGCCCTTCGTCAGCCACAGCCCGGCGACCAGCAGGACCACCGCGGCCGGCAGCAGCCACGCGATCTGACTGCCCATCTCCGCGCTCAGCAGGCGGCTCCAGCCCGCCGAGCCCCACCCGCGGCCGCCGCCGACGCTGCCGACCTCGTCCCCGGTGAGGCGGCCGAGACCGTTGTAGCCCAGCGTCAGTTCGAGCACGCTGTTCGTCTGCGAGCCGCCGATGTAGGGCCGGTCCGGGGTCAGTTCCACGGCGGCGATCCACCAGCCGCCCGCGACGATCATGGCGCCCAGCGCGCCGGCCAGGTGCAGGACCTTCCTGAGTGGTGACGTCGGCGCGGCGATCAGGTAGACCAGCGCGAACGCGGGTAGCACCAGGAACGCCTGCAGCATCTTGGTGAGGAAGCCGAACCCGACAGCGGCACCGGCGAGTGCGAGCCAGAACGGACTGGCCTTCTCGACCGCGCGGGTGACGCAGTAGGCGCCCGCGATCAGCAGCAGCACCAGCAGCGCGTCCGGGTTGTTGAAGCGGAACATCAGCACCGCCACCGGCGTCAGCGCGAGCACGGCGCCGGAGATCAGCGCGGCGGCGGGGGAGAACCAGCGGCGCACCGTCGCGTACAGCAGCCAGACGCTGCCGACGCCCATCAGCGCCTGCGGCACCAGGATGCTCCACGCGTTGACGCCGAACAACCGCGCGGACAGGCCCATCACCCACAGCGAGGCGGGTGTCTTGTCCACGGTGATCGCGTTCGAGGCGTCCGAGGAGCCGAAGAACCACGCCTTCCAGCTCGTCGCACCGGCCTGCGCGGCGGCGGAGTAGTAGGCGTTGGCCCAGCCCGAGTCCCCCAGCCGCCACAGGTACAGCGCGCCGGTCGCGATCAGCAGGACCGCCAGCGCCAGGCGTTCTCGTCTCATGCCGACGAGCGTCGCGGCCTAGCCTGGGTGGGTCGTGTGCCCTTGCTGTGAACGACCTGTGCGCCCGGAGGACGTGTTCAGCGAGACCGTGAACGTGGTCGCGCCCGGCCTGCTCGTCACGGACACCTCGCCGTCGTGCGCACCGACCACGGCGGCCACGATCGACAGGCCCAGACCGGTGCTGCCCGCGGCCCGCGAGCGCGAGGAGTCGCCGCGCGCGAACCGTTCGAAGACCTCCAGGCCCTCCGGGACGCCGGGGCCGTCGTCGGTGACGCTCAGGTCGACGCGTCCGTTGTGGACGGACAGGCCGGTCGTCACGGTGGTGCCGGGTGGGGTGTGCGCGCGGGCGTTGGACAGCAGGTTGCCGATGACCTGGTGGAGTCGTTGCACGTCACCGGGAACCGTGACGGGGTCCTCCGGCAGCGCGAGTTTCCAGCTGTGCTCCGGGCCCGCGATCCGGGCGTCGCCGACGACGTCGAGCACCAGCCTGGACAGGTCGACGTCCTTGCTCTCCAACGGGCGACCGGCGTCGAGGCGCGCCAGCAGCAGCAGGTCCTCGACCAGCGACGTCATCCGCAGCGCCTCGGACTCGACCCGGCCCATCGCGTGCGTGACCTCGGGCGGCAGGTCCGCGCCGGTGCGGCGGGTCAGCTCGGCGTAACCGCGGATGGCGGCGAGGGGCGTGCGCAGCTCGTGCGAGGCGTCGGCGACGAACTGCCGGACCCTCGTCTCGCTGTCGTGCCTGGCTTTCAGGGCCTGGTCGACGTGGCCGAGCATCCTGTTGAGCGCCAGGCCGACCTTGCCGACCTCGGTGGCCGGATCGGTGTCCTCCTCCGGCACGCGTTCGGCGAGTGCGACCTCGCCCTCGTGCAGCGGGAGTTCGGAGACGCGCGTGGCGGTCTCGGCGACGCGGTCCAGTGGCACCAGTGCGCGCCGCACGATCACCCTGCCCACCAGCGCGACCGCCGCGGCTCCGGCGACGATGAGCCCGGCGAGGATCCAGACCATCTGCCACACGATGTCGGTGACGTTCGAGAGCGGCAGGCCCTTGATCCCCATCCGGTCGGTGGACACGCGGAACTCGCCGGCCTCGCCGAGGTCGACGGTCCGCAGGCCCGACGGGGTGGCCGCCAGCACCGCGATCTCGTCGTCGGTGAGCCTGCGCGGGGCCTGCCAGCCGGGCAGCTCGATCGTGCCGCTGATGGTGCCGTCGGGGAAGATCCGCGCGTTGACGCCGGGAGGGCCGTACTGCTGGCCGAGCGGTGGAGGGCGGAAGCTCGTGACCTCGTGGTCGAGGTTGTTCATCAGGAACGCGTGCAGCGCGAGCACCGAGACGCCGCCGATCACCAGGCACAGCGCCGTGAGCAGGACGATCTGGCTCGAGACGAGCTGGGCGCGCAGGGTTCTAGGCCGCAGGCTTGAGGACATATCCGGCGCCTCGCATCGTGTGGATCATCGGGGTGCGCCCGGCGTCGATCTTCTTGCGCAGGTACGAGATGTAGAGCTCGACGATGTTGGCCTGGCCACCGAAGTCGTAGCTCCACACGCGGTCCAGGATCTGGGCCTTGCTCAGCACGCGCTTCGGGTTGCGCATCAGGTAGCGCAGCAGCTCGAACTCCGTCGCGGTCAGGTCGATCGAGGTGCCGGCGCGTTCGACCTCGCGGGTCTCCTCGTTCAGCGACAGGTCGCCGACGATCAGCCTCGTGCCCGCGTCCGCGTCGGTCACGCCGGTGCGCCGCAGCAGTGCGCGCAACCGCAGCACGACCTCCTCCAGCGAGAACGGCTTGGTGACGTAGTCGTCGCCGCCCGCGGTGAGCCCGGCGATGCGGTCCTCCACCGCGTCCTTCGCCGTCAGGAACAGCACCGGCAGGATCGGCGCCTCGGCCCGCATCCGGCGCAGCACCTCGAAACCGTCGAAGTCGGGCAGCATCACGTCGAGCACCACCACGTCCGGGCGGAACTCGCGGGCGGTCCGCACCGCCGTGGTGCCGTCCAGCGCCGTGCGCACGTCCCACTTCTCCATGCGCAGCGCCATCGACATCAGCTCGGCCAGTGTGGACTCGTCGTCCACGACGAGCACCCGCACCGGTTGCCCGTCCGGCCTGCGGAGTTCGGTCTTCATCGCGCGCATGGCTCCCATCGTGAACGCGGATCCTGTGTACCAGCTGTGAGCGATGCGCACAGCTCAGGCCTACGGCGCACACAGGTTCGGCACAGGCGGCGCCACCACGGTTGGTGTCATGACCGAACAACAGCCCCCGGAGTGGGGCGCACCTCAGCCCGCCGAGCAAGCGGCACGCCCCTCGTGGACCGCGAAGAAGACGGTGGCCGCCGTGGCCATCGCCGTCGCGATCGCCGGTGCCGGAGGCGTCGCGATCTACGCCGCGAGCGGCACCAGCCAGCAGACCGGCGCCGGCGGCATGGGCCCCGGCGGCATGGGAGGCATGCCTCCGGACGGCCAGGGCGGCATGCGCGGCGGCTTCGGCCTCGGGACCGGCACCACGACCCACGGCGAGTTCCAGACCGGTGAGGTCACCGCGATCAGCGACTCGTCCGTCGAGGTGAAGTCCACCGACGGGTACACCAAGACGTACGTGATCGACGCCGACACTGTGGCCGAAGGTGTCGAGAAGGGGGACACCGTCACGGTGATCGCCGGCACAGAGGACGGCAAGTCCGTCGCTTCGAGCGTCGTCGAACCTGGTCAGCGCGGCCAGCGGGACGGACAGGCCCCTCCCACGAGGTGATTTGGGGTCAAGTGTGAGCGGTTATGGTCGGGTGATCAGCCCGACCACAACCGGAGGTGAGCGGCGTGCGCACGTTCACACTGACTGTGATGGGGTCGACGGACCTGCACGGCAACCTGTTCAACTGGGACTACTACCTCAACCGCGAGTTCGACGACTACGCGCACAACGACGTCGGGCTCGCGAAGATCTCGACGCTGGTGAACGACGTGCGTTCGGCCGTGGGCCGGCATCGGACGTTGCTGCTCGACGCCGGTGACACCATCCAGGGCACGCCGCTCGCGTACTACTACGCGAAGGTCGAGCCGATCACGCGTGGTGCGCACGTGCATCCGATGGCCGCCGCGATGAACGCCATCGGCTACAACGCCGCCGCGCTGGGAAACCACGAGTTCAACTACGGGCTGCCCGTGCTGCGGACGTTCGAGCGGCAGCTGGACTTCCCGTTGCTGGCGGCGAACGCGCTGGACGTCGGTACCGGGTTGCCCGCGTTCCAGCCGTACGTCGTGAAGACGGTGTGGCGCACGGGCGGGTCGCCGTTGCGGGTCGGCATCCTCGGGCTGACGAACCCCGGCATCGCCGTGTGGGACCGCGCCCACGTGGACGGCGTGCTGACGTTCCCCGGTCTGGTGGAGCAGGCACTGCACTGGGTGCCGGAGATCCGGCACAAGTCCGACCTCGTGATCGTGGTGGCGCACTCCGGGGCCGACCTGTCGTCCTCGCTGGGCGACCAGGTGCCGTTCCCGGAGAACTGCTCCGAACTGCTGGCCGAGACGGTGCCGGGGATCGACGCCGTGCTGGTCGGGCACGCGCACGTGGAGATCCCGCAGCGGATCGTGACGAACAAGGTGACCGGGCGGCCGGTGCTGCTGACCGAGCCGCTGTACTCGGGCAAGCGGTTGTCGGTGATGGAGTTCGACCTGCGCCACGAGGGGCACTGGGAACTGGTGGCGTCGCGGTCGTCCGTGCTGTCGTCGGCCACGGTGCAGGAGGACCCGCGGATCGTGCGGCTGCTGCGGCACGACCACGAGCGGGTCGTGTCGTACGTCAACGCACGGGTCGGGACGTGTGCTTCGGCGATGTCGGCTTCGCGCTCCCGGTTCGAGGACACGCCCGCGTTGCGGTTCATCAACCACGTGCAGGCGCTGGAGGTCGCGAAGTCGACCTCGCTGCCGGTGCTGTCGCTGTGCGCGCCTTTCAACCGGGCCGCGGCGATCCCGGCGGGGGAGGTGTCCTTCCGGGACGTCGCCGGGCTCTACATCTTCGACAACACGCTGGTGGGCGTGCGGATGACCGCCGGGCAGGTGCGCGACTTCCTGGAGGAGTCGGCGCGGTACTTCCGGCAGGTGCCCGCCGGTCCGGTGGCGGCCGCGGACGTGTCGGCCGACGTGCCGGACTACAACTTCGACATCGCCTACGGGCTGACCGCGCCGCTGACCTACGACATCGACATCTCGAAGCCGGTCGGCTCGCGGATCGTGAACCTGCGGTTCAGTGGTGTGGAGGTACCGGACTCGTTCGAGTTCGCCGTGGCCGTGAACAACTACCGGCAGGCGGGTGGTGGCGACTTCCCGCACGTCGCCGCCGCGCCCGTGCTGCACAACCAGCAGCAGGAGATCCGGCAGCTGCTGATCGACTGGGTCAAGGCCGCGGGGGTGCTGGACCCCGCCACGTTCACCGGCACGGACTGGCGCCTGGTGGCCGGCGGCGAGCCCGTCGTGGTGTCCACCATCGAGTGAATTCGGGCTTGCTGTCCTGCGGGTTCCGGTCGAGACGGTGGCACCCGATCGGCCCGATGGGATAGTCCAAGCGCGTGCAGTTGCTGCAACGCGTTGTCGTCGGCGCAATCGTCGTACCGGCCACGCTCGCCTCCGTGGGGCTGGCGGCGCATCCCGCACCCGCCGTGCCGCCCGGTCAGCTGGTGTTCGCGGTGCGGTCGTCGGAGATCGTGCTGGCGGGCACCGCGGGGTCCGCGCGCGAACGCCAGGAGGTCGTGGACGCCGTGCGCGCGCTCAGCGCCGCCCACCGGATCACCGACCTGATCACGCCCGGCACGGGTGAACGCCTGCCCGTCCCGCCCGCCGTGGCCGCCCGGCTGCTCGGCGCGGTGCTCGACCGGGGCGTCACCGACTTCACCGGTGTCGTCCACGAGGGACACCTGACCGCGTCGGCGCGCGTCGCGGACCCGGAGCGCGCGGGCTCGCTCAGCGACGCCCTGCGCACGGCCGCCCCCGGACTGCGCGTCGACGAGGACTTCACGACTACGGGCTAGGAGCTGTTCGGTGTTCGGGTTCTTCTTCCAGATGTTCCTGCTGTGCGCGGGCGCGTTCCTCGCCGGCGTCCTGCTGACCTGGCTGACGATGCGCTCCCGCGAGCCCTCGGCCGTCGTGGACGCGGCACCTCTGTCGATCATGGAGGAGCCGGTCGCCGCCGCGCCCGCGATCAAGGCCAACTCCCGCACGATGATGTTCCACACCCCGGAGTCGCCGTACTACAAGCGCATGAAGGGCGACGCGTTCTTCCACTCGCCGGAGGACGCCCGCCGCGCCGGCTACACGATGTGGACACCACGCCCGCGCGTGCCGGCGACCACCTCGTAGGCTCGGCCGCGTGATTCTCGACGTGATCAAGCCCGGGCTGGACGTGCTCTTCTGCGGTATCAACCCCGGCCTCGTGTCGGAGGCCACCGGGCATCACTTCGCACGGCCGGGAAACCGGTTCTGGCCCGCTCTTCATTTGTCCGGTTTCACGCCGTCTCAGTTCGCGCCCGCCGAGCAACGCAAGCTCCTCGATCTGGGGCTGGGCATCACGAACGTGGTCGCGCGGCCCAGTGCGCGTGCCGATGAATTAACAATTGACGAAATGCGGCAAGGCGCTGTCGAACTCGCCGAAAAGGTCGATCATCATTCACCGAAGGTTCTGGCGATACTCGGTGTGACCGTCTACCGGGCGGCTTTCGGACGCAAGAAAGCGCAGGTAGGAGCTCAGCAGGACACGGTGGGCGGAGCCAGGTTGTGGATCCTGCCCAATCCGAGCGGGTTGAACGCGCACTGGCAGTTGCCGGCGTTGGCTGAAGAGTTCGGACGACTCAAAGCCAGTCTGTAGAAACGAAACAAAAGTTCACATTCATGCCCACTGAAAGTGGGCTGGACGTAGTGGCCCCTGGTCTGGTTGCATCCAGATCTGCGTCCGTTCGAGTGCATTCACTCCGAAGTGGAACCCCCGTGAGCCGGATTGCGTCAGCATTTGGCAATGCCGTGCAGAACTTGGTGAATGTTCAACACTGGTGGGGGCACAGTGGAGGTCAGGATTCTCGGGCCGGTCGAACCTTCGGTGCCGCCGAAGCCCGCGCAGATCCTAGCTGTCTTGGCCGTGGAATGCGGGAAGATCGTGCCCGTCGAACGGCTCATCGACCTGATCTGGGGTGAGGAGCCGCCGCCGCAGGCGCGCAAGTCCCTGCAGGTGCACATCTCCAGCCTGCGCCGGGCCGGGCTGCCGGTCGAGCACCGGGCGGCGGGGTACGTGCTCAACTCCGACCCCGGCAACGTCGACCTGCACGCGTTCCGCGGGCTCGTGAGCGATGCGGGTGACGAGCCCGACCTCAAGGTCAAGGCCGACACGTTGAACAGGGCGCTGCAGCTCTGGCGCGGCACGCCGGTGGTGTTCGCGCAGACGCTCGACGTGCAACGGCTCGCGGCCGCCGAGGCGTGGGTCGACGCCGAACTGGCGCTCGGCCGGCACGCCGGGCTGATCGACCGGCTCGGGACGTTCGTCGCCGAGTACCCGCTGGCCGAACGGCTGCGCGGGCAGCTCATGACGGCGCTCGCGCGGGCCGGTCGGCGGGCGGACGCCATGCGGGTGTTCCGCGAGACGCGCAAGGTGCTCGTCGACGAGCTCGGGGTCGAGCCCGGCGAGCAGTTGCAGCAGCTCTATCGGGACGTGCTGGAGGGGTCGAGGGACAGCCGCCGCAACTACCTGCCGCGCGACGCGGGTGACTTCACCGGCCGCGACCGGGAGCTCTCGCGGCTGCTCGACAGCGACGGCGGCGTCTGGTGGATCGAGGGACCGGCGGGTGTCGGCAAGTCGGCGCTCGCGGTGCACGCGGCCCATCGGCTCGCCGACCGGTATCCGGACGGGCAGCTGTTCGTCGACCTGCACTCGCCGTCCGGGGCGCTGGACGCGTTGCTGCGCGCCATGGACGTGCCGAGCGAACGCATCCCCGAGTCCGCCGAGGAACGCGCGGCGCTCTGGCGGGCGACGGTCGGCGGGCGGCGGGTGGTGATCGTGCTGGACGGCGTCACGAGCGTCTCGCAGGTCCGGCCGCTGCTGCCGGGCAGTCCGGGGTGCCTGACGCTGATCACCAGCCGCAGCAGGCTGTGCGGGCTCGAAGGCGTGCGCCGCATCCCGCTGGACGTGCTGAGCGGCGACGAGGCCGTGACGCTCCTGGGGCGCATCCTCGGTGACGACCGGGTGTCCGCGGAACCCGGCCAGGCGCGGGAGGTCGCGCGGCTGTGCGGGTACCTGCCGCTCGCGGTGCGGATCACCGGCGCGCGGCTCGCCGGGCGGGCGCACTGGCCGGTGTCGAAGCTGGTGCGCCGCCTGTCCGACGAACGGTCCCGGCTCGACGAGCTGGTCGCGGACGACCTCGCGGTGCGGGCCGGTCTGGAGCTGTCGTACCGGGCCCTCGACGAGAACGCCCGGCGCGCGTACCGGATCTTCGGGTTCCTCGGGCTGCCCGAGGTGCCGAGCTTCCTGTGGGCGCACCTGCTCGACGAGGACGTGCTCGACCAGCTCGTCGACGCGCGGCTGCTCGACGTCATCGGCAGCGCGCGGTACCGGATGCACGAGCTGGTGCGGCTGCACGCCCGCGAGCGCGCCGAGGCCGAGGACGGGCAGCGGCAACGCGAGGACGTCGTCAGGAGAGCCGTCGTCGCCGCGTTGTCCACTGTGGACGGCTTGACGGAACAGCTCTTCCTGGCCGTGCCGCGCATGCAGGACTCGCTGGGCGTCGTCACGTCGGCGGCGCGTCCCACCGACAAGGACGCCTGGTTCGCGGGCGAGGAGTCGTTGCTGACGAGGCTCGTGGAACGCGCGGCCGAGCTGGACCTCACGGAGATCGCGTGCCAGCTGGCCGAGGTGCTGGTGTTCGCGTGGTTCGGGCTCAGGAACCGTTACGAGGCCTGGGAACGAACGCACACGGCGGCGCTGGAGGCCGTGTGGAGAACAGGGGACGTGCGGCTGGAGGCGGTGCTGCGGTGCAGCCTCGGTCAGATGCACTACAAGCGCGACAACCTGGCGCAGGCGCGGTCGTGGTTCGACACCGCGCAGACGTTGTTCGTGAACCTGGGCGACCAGCGCGGTGAGGCCGTCGCGATGAACGGCATCGGCATGGTGTGCCGCGATCTGGGTCAGTACCCGTGCGCGCTGGAGGCTTTGGGCCGGGCCCGGGAGCTGCTGGAGTCCAACGATCCCGAGGGTGAGGCGCACGCGCTGTACGGGATCGGCTCCATCAAACGGGAACTCGGCGACGACGAGGGCGCGTTCGAGACGCTGCGCCTCGCGGAGAGGGTCTACCGGCGGGCCCGCAGCCGGCGGGGTGAGGCACTGGCGGCCCGCGGGATCGGGCTCGTCCACCGCGCCCGCGGTGAGCTCGACCTCGCCGAGGACCACATCCGGCGCGCCCACGAGATGGTCGCGGGCACGGGCGACGAGCTGCTCGCCTGCTACACCGCCCAGGCGTGGGCGAAGGTGTTGCTGCGCAAGGGTGTTCTCGAACCTTCCGAACGCCTGATCCAGCAGGCGCTGGACGGGTGCCGTGACGTCGGCGACCGGTTCGGTGAGGCCCTCGTGCGCCGCACGCTGGGGGAGTGGCGGCTCGCGGCGGGCGACCTCGCCGGCGCGCGGATCGTGCTGACCGGCCTGATGCCGGTGTGGAACGACCTGAGCCTGCCGTTGTGGCGGGCCAGGAGTCTTCGTGACCTGGGAGCGGTCCACGCCCGTCTGGGGGACGTCGAAGGCGCGGACCGCTCCTGGGGCGAGGCCGCCGGCGTGTTCACGCGACTGGGCACCAGAGAGAGGGAAGAGGTGCACCAGTGGCCGGCTCAATGGGCCCCGCCGGCACTCAGCCGGTGATCTTCTTGTACTTCCACGGGGCGTAGCCACCGCTCTTGAGCGAGGAGATGGTCACGGTCTCGTGGTCCATGTCCGTCGAGGTGCTGCCCTCTTCGTAGATCCACGCCGACGTCTTCGCCGAGTTGGCCCACTTCTCGAACAGCTTCACGTGGCCGTTGCGCAGGATCATGTCGCCCGGCTTGAGGTTCGCCCAGGAGATCTTGGTGGCGACCTCGTCCAGGTTGCCCGTGTTGCGGCTCGTCGTGAGCTTCCACGTCATGGACACGAATCCCGAGCAGTCCGTGCGGTACTTCTTGCCCTTGTTGATGTCCCAGGCGTAGGCGGACTGGCTGTACGGAACCTTGCGGTCCCACCAGTCCTTGGCGCGCTTGATGACCTCGGTACGGCTGATGGAGCCGCCGTACCCGGCCGCCGCCTGGACCTGCGAGATGGCGGTCTCCTGCTCGGCAGGACCCTCCGGGGCGGCCTGGGCGATCCCGCTCAGACCCCCCAGGAGCCCGAGCGAGATCGCGGTCGCCGCGACGGCGTGGCGAATGCGCATTCTTGTTGCTCCGATCGACTTGCTGTTGGTGATGACCGGAACTGTCCACTGAGGCGCCAAAGATCGGCCTAAGACCGATTTAGGCCTTCCTTTACCGGCTCTCCCTAACTTCCGCCGCACCTTGGGCATAAGGAGAGAGCACATGTTCGTTCGCACGATCGCTGCCGTGGTCGCGATGTTCGCCGCTCTGATCATGGGCGCGTCCGTCGCGTCGGCGGCCCCGGCCAAGTACACGCACTCGCAGGCGACCGCGCAGTTGCGCGCGGCCGGCATCGGCTGGACGTCGAGCGGTGGGTGCAGTGACCGCAACAGGCCGAACTGCACCTCGTTCGAGCAGATCAACCAGACGACCATCGCCGGCGCCAAGACGTTCAAGAGCGCGTCGGGCTGTGCGCTGACCATCACCGGCGGCACGGAGACCGGCCACGCGTCGGGCACGTACTCGCACTGGAACGGGTACAAGGTGGACTACCGGCTGTCCAGCTGCGTCACGAACTACATCAAGGGCAGCTTCTCGTCCATCGGTGGCAACAAGTGGAAGTCGAACGCGGGCAACATCTACTACCTCGAGTCGAACCACTGGGACGTCACGTACCACAACTGCGGGTGCTGAGGCGGTTGCTGAAGTGCTGTGCTTGTTGAAATAGGGGCGAGCCGGTAGTAGTGGACGGGTGACCACACTCGGCGCTGTCTACCGGCCCCAGCTCCCTCCCGAGAACCTGCGATCCGTCGTCCTCGCGGCCGAGGAGTCCGGTGTGGACTCGTTGTGGCTGTGGGAGGACTGCTTCCTGGAGAGCGGCATCGCCTGCGCCTCCGCCGCCCTGGCCTGGACCTCGCGGCTGAAGGTCGGCGTCGGACTGCTGCCGGTGCCGTTGCGCAACGTGGCGATCACCGCCATGGAGGCCGCGACGCTCGACCGGTTGTTCCCCGGCCGCGTGTCGATCGGCGTCGGGCACGGCGTGCAGGACTGGATGGGGCAGGTCGGCGCGCGGGTGGCGTCCCCGTTGACGTTGCTGCGCGAGTACACCGACGCGTTGAAGGCGCTGCTGGCCGGCGAGCGCGTCACCGTCGAGGGCCGGTACGTGAAGCTGACCGGCGTGGCGCTGGACTGGCCGCCGGCCGCGCCGATGCCGATCTACGTGGGCGGGCTCGGCCTGAAGACCCTGGACCTCGCGGGCGAGGTGGGCGACGGCACGATCCTCGACGCGTCGGCCGACCTGGACCGCGTCCGGGCCATCAGCTCCACCCGCGAGCACCCCGTGATCGTCTACGTGGAGACGGACTCGCGGGACCGCGCGTTCGTGACGGACCTGGTCGCCCAGGTCGCCGCGGCGGGTGCCACCAGCGTGATCCTGCAGCAGTCCGCCACGAGCGAGGACCCCGAAGGGTTCGTTCGTTTTGTCGGATCACTCGATGGTGTGAGTGCATAGCGTCGTAGATAACGACGGATTCCCCCTTGCGATGGAACGGTCATGGGCCTTTCGTCGCGGATCGGGGAGGTAAGCATGCTCGGTCGCAAGGACCGTCGGATCGCTGAGCTGGAGCGGGCCGTTGTCGGCCTGCAGGAACTCCTCTCCCGGATCGGTGACGCCCAGGCAGCGCGGACCGACGTGCTGGAGGAGGTCGACCGGGCCGGTGCCGAACTCGTAGCGCTGCGGCACCGGATCTCGAACGCTCGCGCCGAACTGCAGCCGTTGAAGGACGAACTGACCCTGCAACGGGCAGGGGTGTTCCGCACCGACGCCACCGCGGACCACCAGGCGCAGCTGGACCTCATCCACGACGAGATGAAGACCCTGATCAAGACCGGCGCGGCGATCGAGGGTGGCGGGCAGGTCACCTACAACGGATCGGACGCGACCGGGCGCAGGCTCGTCGAGGACTGGTCGGCGCTGATGCTCCGCTCGTACAACTGCGAGGCCGAGAACTGCCTGCGCATGCTGCGAGCAGGTGGCCTGGACGCGGCGAGGAGGCGGCTCGACCGCTCGGCGTCGGCGATCGAACGGCTCAGCGGGACGTTCGCGCTCCGCGTCTCGCCGCGTTACCAGGCCCTGCGGGCGTACGAACTGGAGTTGACGGCCGACCACCTGCAGCGCAGGGCGGAAAGCCGCCGCACGCGCCGGATTGCGTCCTAGCCCACGGGGTACACCGGCTGCATGGCCGAGGTTTCGCTGAACGTCGAAGCACCCGTGGACGCCGTGTGGGCGGTACTCGCCGACGGCTGGTCCTACGCGGGCTGGGTGGTGGGCGCGTCGCACATCCGCGCCGTGGACAAGGGGTGGCCCGAGCCGGAGACGCGCATCCACCACAGCGTGGGGCCGTGGCCGCTGGTCATCGAGGACACCACCGGGGTGGTCCGGTGCGAGCCGAACAGGCTGCTGGAACTGGACGCACGGCTGTGGCCGGCGGGCGCCGCGCGGATCACGTTCACCCTGCACCCGCGCTCGGAGTCGCTCACCGAGGTGCGGATGACCGAGCGGGTGGTGCGCGGGCCGTCGACCCTCATGCCGAAGGTCGTGCAGGACGTGCTGCTGGCTCCGCGCAACAAGGAGACGCTGCAACGCCTGAACGCGCTGGCCAAGGGGCGTGCTGCACCCTTTAACTAGGTAACTAGTGAAAGGGTGATACGGTTGCTCCCATGAGTCAGAGGGAGCACCCGCCGGTCCTGGCGGAGGAGCTGGGGAAGAAGTACTCACGGGGCTGGGCGCTGCGCGACTGCACGCTGGAGATCCCGGCGGGGCGGATCGTCGCGCTCGTCGGGCCGAACGGAGCCGGCAAGAGCACGCTGATGGGCATGATCACCGGACTGCTGCGGCCCACGACGGGCCGGATCTCCGTGTTCGGCGACGTGCCCAACGGCAGCGGGATGCACCGGTCGGTGGCGTTCCTGACGCAGGCCAAGCCGCTGTACCCGCAGTTCACGGTCACCGAGACGCTGCGGTACGGCCGCAACGCCAACCCGGGCTGGGACCAGGCGTACGCGGCGGAGCTGGTCGAGAAGGCGCAGGTGCCGTTCGCGGCCAAGGTGGGGACGCTGTCGGGTGGTCAGCGGACGCGGGTCGCGCTCGCGCTGGCGCTGGGGAAGCGGCCGCGGTTGCTGATGCTGGACGAGCCGCTCGCCGACCTCGACCCGCTGGCGCGCGAGACCGTGTTGCGGACGCTCGTCGACGAGTGCCGGACGCAGGGCATCACGGTGCTGCTGTCCTCGCACGTGCTGGCGGAGCTGGAAGACGTGTGCGACCACCTCGTGCTGCTGACCGAGGGACGGGTGCGGCTGGCGGGCGAGGTGAGCGAACTGCTCGCCGCGTACCCGGAGCACCGGACGCTCAGCGGGCTGGCGATCGCCCACATGCGTGCGGCGGTGGCGGCATGACGTGGGTCGTGTGGCGCCAGCAGCGGCCCGTGTTCATCACGCTCTTCGCGGGCCTGGTCGTCAGTGTCACCGCCATCCTGCTGTGGCGGGCGGGAATGGTCGCGGACGTCGCGGCGGGCAACCTCGCGGACTGCGTCGTGAAGGGTTTCGAGGCCTGCCGGGTGAAGGCCGCCGACGACTTCCAGGACGCCTGGTTCGACAAGCTGCACGTCGCTCAGGGCACGGTGATCGCCGCGCCCGCGGTGATCGGTGTCTTCGTCGGCGCGCCGTTGTTCGCGCGGGAGTTCGAGCAGGGCACGCACACGCTGGCGTTCACGCAGTCGGTCAGCCGCACGCGCTGGATGGTGACCAAGTTCCTCGTCGCGGCCGTGCCCGCGCTGGTCGTGGTGGCCGTCTACCAGTTCGCCGTGCAGAGCTGGCTGGAGGTGGCCGGTCATCTCGGGCCGCTGTCGACGGGCGAGTTCTACTTCACGACCTTCGAGTCGCAGGGCGTGTCGCCGATCGCCTACACGATCTTCGCCTACACGCTCGGCATGGTCGCGGGCGCGCTGTTCAAGCGGACGCTCGTGGCGATGACGCTGACGCTCGGCCTGTTCATCGCGGCACGGGTCGTGGTCGGCGGGGCGCGCGAGTTCCTGATCGAGCCGACCCGCCTGATCACGAACGACCTGGACGACAACCGCGTCCTCCCCGGCAATCCGCTCGTGGTGCGGTCGGGCTTCCTGGACGCCAAGGGCGCCGTCGTCGCCGATCCGACGCCGATGATGAACTGCGCCGCCAAGGGTGACGCGCAGAAGATCCCGGACTGGGACACCTGCTATCGGGAGAACGGGCTCGCGCAGCGGTACGCCGACATCATCCCCGCCGAGCAGGCGACGACGCTGCACCTGCTGGAGGCGTCGGTCTTCGCGGGGTTCGCGGTGCTGTTCGTCCTGGGCGCGGTGTGGGCCGTGCGCAGGCAGGTGTGACCGGAGGTGGACGGGTGGGCACCTATGCTGAGCGGCGTGATCGAGTTTCGCATCGATCGGCACTCCGGGGTGTCCACCTATCTCCAGATCGCCGCACAGGTCAAGCAGGCCATGAGGATGGGCCTGCTCGGGCCCGGCGACAAGCTGCCGACGGCACGGGAGGTCGTGGAGGCCACCAGGGTCAACCCCAACACCGTGCTGAAGGCGTACCGGGAGCTCGAGCACGAGGGGCTCGTGGAGGGGCGGCGGGGCATGGGCACGTTCGTCACGGCCTCGCTCGCCACCGACGCGGCCAGGGCGGACGCGCCGCTGCGGCAGGACCTGGAGCAGTGGATGGACCGCGCGGTGGACGAGGGGCTCTCGGCCGACGAGGTCGACGCGATCTACACCGACGTGCGGGGCACGCACTACTGATGTCCACTGTGGACGTGGGAGCACGATGAACACCGGTCCAGTGCAGGCTCGCGACGTCGCGAAGCACTTCGGGCGCACGAAGGCCCTCGACGGGTGCTCGTTCTCGTTGCCGGAAGGCAGCGTGACGGGGCTGGTCGGACCGAACGGCGCGGGCAAGAGCACCCTGCTGTCCCTGATCGCCGGGCTCGCGAAGCCCACCAGCGGTGAGATCAGAGTGCACGGCACGGAGGTGCGCGGGCGGATGCACCCCGACGTGTCGCTGCTGACCCAGAAAAGGCCGCTCTACGACCAGTTCACCGTCCGCGAGCTGATGCGGGCGGGTGCTGCGATGAACGACCGCTGGTCGTCCGAGCGCGCGGACGAGGTGCTGGATCTCCTTGCGGGAGTGGACAAGGACGCGAAGGTGCGCACGTTGTCCGCCGGCGCGCGCACGCAGGTCGCCGTCGCGCTGGCACTCGGCCGGCTTCCCAGGGTGTTGCTGCTCGACGAGCCGTTGTCCGATCTGGACCCGCTGGCGCGCGACGAGACGTTGCGGATAGTCATGACCGAGGTCGCCGAGCGCGGCACGACGGTGCTGCTGTCCTCACACCTGCTCACCGATCTCGGCGACGTCTGCGACCACCTGCTGTTGCTGGACGCGGGCCGCGTGCAGGTGTCCGGCGACATCGACGAGATCCTGCACGACCACCACGTCGTGGTCGGGCCCGCCGGGCTGGAGCTGGACGTGGACGGTGTCGTCGACTCGTCGCACACGCCGCGCCAGACGACGGCACTGGTGCGCGGCGCGGTGCCTTCCGGTTGGGAGACAACGCATCCCGACCTGGAGGCGCTGGTGATGGGGTACCTGCGGGCGTCCCGCGCCCGCAAGCACGCCCGCACTCAGTAGATCGCCTTGTTCAGCCCCTGGATCAGGGTCTTGTACACCTCGCCGGCCGCACCCCACCGCGCCAGCGCCGCCCGTGCCGCGTTCGCGCCCGCCGCACCGTGCACACCGCCGCCCGGCCACGCCGACGAACCCGTGAGGTAGAGCCGGTCGAACGGGGTGTCCGCGCGGCCGAGTCCGGGGACGGGCCGGAAGATCAGCTGCTGGTGGATCGCCGCCGTGCCGCCGTTGACCGAGCCGATCTGGTCCGGTCCGAGCACCGAGCGTCCGACGATGCGGGAGCGGAAGCCCGGCGCGCGTTCCTCGATCATCAGCTCCAGGCGGTCGGCGCGGCGCTTGAGGCGGTCCGGCGTCCAGTTCCCGCCCAGCGGCACGTGCGTGTAGGCCCAGGCGGCCTCGGTGCCCTCGGGGGAGCGGGTCGGGTCGGTCGTCGTCATCTGGCCCACGATCATGAACGGGTTGCGCGGCACCTTGCCGCACGCCAGTTCGTGGGCGATGTTCGCCAGGCCGTTGACGTCGCCGCCGAGGTGGACGGTGCCCGCCTGCGCGGCCTCGGGGTTGGTCCACGGGATCGGGCCGGACAGCGCCCAGTCGACCTTGATCGTGTCGCTGTCCCACTGGAACCTCTTCAGGTCCTCGGCGAGCTTCGCCGGTAGCGCGTCCCCACCGATCAGGTCCAGATACAGCCTCGGGGCGGGCACATCGGCCAGCACGGCACGGCGTGCGCGCACGACGGAACCATCCGCCAGACGCACACCCACGGCGACACCACGCGCGTGCAGCACGTCGGTGACGCGAGCGCCGGTCTCGACGCGACCACCGAACCGGCGCACGAGCGACGCGGTCAGCTCGCCCGCACCGCCGCGCGGCACGGGGTTGCCGACGTCCTGGGCGAGCATCGCGAGCAGCCAGCCGAAGCCCGCGCCACCGGCCTGGTCGGGGCCGAGGTCGGAGTGCATCGTGTTGCCCGCCAGCAACAACCGGGCGCCCTCCCCGGCGAAGAGCTCCTCGCCGAGCCGCCGCACGGGCTGGGTCAGCAGTCGCGTCAGCCGCAGCGTGTCGCCGAGACCGAGCGTGCGCAGCAACGAGACCCCGCCGCGCACGGGCGGGAACGGGCGCAGCAAGCCGCCCAGCACGCCGTCGCGGACCTTGCGCCAGCGCGCGTACTCGGCCTGCCAGGCCTCGGCGTCGGAATGGGCGAACGTGCCGACGGACTTCGCGGTGACGTCGACGTCACGGGAGAGGAGCGCGACCCGGTCGTCCGGCAGCACGTGGGCCAGCACGGCAGGTGCGTGCTCCCACTGCACGTCGAGGTTCAACGCGCCGATGACCGGCGAGCCGAGACCGAGGGGGTAGAACGCGCTGTAGACGTCGTTCGTGAAGCCGGGAGCGGTCAGCTCCGCCGATGTCACGGCACCGCCGGGTGTGTCGCGCTGCTCCAGGACGAGCACGTCCCAGCCCGCGTCCGCCAGCAGGGTCGCGGCGACCAGCCCGTTCGGGCCGGAGCCGATGACGACCGCGTCAACCTCGTTCACGCACGTCCTCCCATTGCGGTGATCACCTCACGCAGCACATCACGCGCGTCGTGTTCGGGCCACCATCCCAGTTGTCCCCGTGCTCGTGTGGTGCGCATCGGCACTTCGGAAGGCGTTTTTCGGTGATGACAGTCCGCGCACGTCCACTTGGTCGTCCTCGGACGGCAAATGGCGGCGCGGCGCGGTGCCGACGTTCCCGGACCCACCCGTGACGACGTTTTTCACATCCGTGGATACCCCGGAATGTGGCCGATCACGCGTATCTCATTTCGTTCGGCACCGAAGAGCTAGCACACTCCGTAGTCGAGCGGTAGTCACATGAACCTTACGAGTCTGTGTTCCGTAGCACATAAGGGGCCATTAATCGGATCCCCGCCCAATACTGAGCTACCGCTTAGTATGCCGAGATCATTTGGACAAGGACTGCTGCATGCCCCTCCGCCGTGTACTGCCCACCGCAGCCTTGGCACTCGCCGTCCTCGCGGCCGGCTGCGGTGCTGAGACCGAAAAGGCCCAGGTCAAGACCGGGCCGGGCGTTACCGACGACACGATCTCGCTCGGCATCCTCACTGACATGACGGGTCCGTTCAAAGCCTCCGCTCTCACCCGCATGAAGGGCTACGAGCTCTACCTGAAGCAGGTCAACGACCGCGGTGGGATCTGCGGGCGCAGGGTCGAGCTCAAGCAGAAGGACCACGCGTACGACGTGCAGAAGGCGCTCGACGCGTACTTCGACCTCGAACCTCAGGTCCTCGGCCTGCTGGAACTCGCGGGCACGCCGATGACCGCCGCGATCGAGCCCGACATCATGCAGACCCGCACACTGACCGCGCCCGCCTCGTGGGCCGCGTCGCTGCTCGGCAACCCGCACATGATGATCGTCGGCACCACGTACGACCTCGACGTCATCAACGGGCTCGACCACTACAAGCGCAAGGGCGTGATCAAGGACGGGGACACCGTCGGCCACGTCTACGCCAAGGGCAGCTACGGCGACAACGCCGTCGAGGGCAGCCGGTTCGTCGGCACGCAGTGGAACATGAAGATCGTCGAGCAGCCGATCAGCGAGACCGCCGCGGACCTCTCCCAGCAGATCGCCGCCCTGAAGGCCGCGGGCGCCAAGGCCGTCGTGCTCAGCACCACCCCCGCCCAGACCGCCGCCGCCGTCGGTGTGGCCGCGGCGCTGAAGTGGGAGGTGCCGTTCATGGTCAACGTGGTCGGCTTCGACACCGCGATCCTCGACTCGCCGGTCGGCCCGGCCGTGGAGAAGCAGGTGTCCGTGGTGACGTCGGTGGCGCCGTTCACCGGCAGCCAGCCCGGCCCGCGCGAGGTCGCGGCCGCGTTCAACAAGTACTACCCGAACGACAAGCCCGCGATCTACGTCGACCACGGCTACACCGTCGCGA
Source organism: Streptomyces sp. ID05-26A (assembly GCF_033794685.1). Classification (NCBI taxonomy): domain Bacteria; kingdom Bacillati; phylum Actinomycetota; class Actinomycetes; order Kitasatosporales; family Streptomycetaceae; genus Streptomyces; species Streptomyces sp. ID05-26A. Next base: position 232,052 of record NZ_JARAYZ010000006.1, on the reverse strand, counting down.
AGGTGTTCCTCTCGGTCATCGAGAAGGCCTGCGAGAAGGGCGACCTCACGCGTGACGGCGTGCTGGACGCGTTCCACAGCACCAACGGCCTGGACACCCAGGGCCTGACCAGCGCGTTGCACTACTCGCTCGTCGGCAGGCCGTCCGCCACGCAGTCGTACATCACCAAGGTCGACTCGAAGGTGCCCGGCGGTCTCACGACCGTCGAGGAACTGTTCGAGTCCGAGCTCGTGAAGGCCAAGGGCACCAGGGCCAAATAGCCACCAAATGAGAAACGGCCCCTCCCACACCGGGAGGGGCCGTTTCTCGTCGATCTACTTGTTGCCGAAACCGGCCTTGCGGAGCGCGTCCGCCATCGAACCGCTCGCGGGCGGCGTCGAGGCGCCGCGCTGCTGGCCCCCACGCTGCTGCTGCCCGCCACGCTGCTGCGGGCGGCCGCCGCGGTCACGGCCACCGCCGCCCTGCTGCTTCGGAGCGGGCTTGCCCGGCTCGTCGGTCAGGCGCAGCGTCAGGCCGATGCGCTTGCGGGCCTCGTCGACCTCCAGCACCTTCACCCGCACCACGTCACCGGACTTCACGACGTCGCGCGGGTCCTTCACGTAGGTGTTGGACAGGGCCGAGATGTGCACGAGACCGTCCTGGTGCACGCCGATGTCGACGAACGCGCCGAACGCGGCCACGTTCGTCACGACGCCCTCCAGCACCATGCCGGGGGTGAGGTCGGCGATCTTCTCGACGCCGTCCGCGAAGGTCGCCGTCTTGAACGCAGGGCGCGGGTCGCGGCCGGGCTTCTCCAGTTCGCGGAGGATGTCCGTGACGGTCGGCAGACCGAACTGCTCGTCCACGAACTGCTCGGGCCGCACCTTCGTCAGCACCGCCGTGTTGCCGATCAGCTCGGCACCGGCGGCCTCCTGGATCCGGCGCACGACCGGGTACGCCTCGGGGTGCACCGAGGACGCGTCGAGCGGCTCGTCGCCCCCGCGGATCTTGAGGAAGCCCGCGCACTGCTCGAACGCCTTCGGGCCGAGCCGCGCGACGTTCATCAACGCCTTGCGGGACTTGAACGGACCGTTGGAGTCGCGGTGCAGCACGATGTTCTCCGCGAGACCGGCGGTGATGCCGGAGACGCGGCTCAGCAGCGGCACGGACGCCGTGTTGAGGTCCACGCCGACCGCGTTCACGCAGTCCTCGACCACCGCGTCGAGCGAGCGCGACAGCTTGGATTCCGCCAGGTCGTGCTGGTACTGGCCGACGCCGATCGACTTCGGGTCGATCTTCACGAGCTCGGCCAGCGGGTCCTGCAGGCGCCGTGCGATCGAGACGGCGCCGCGGATCGACACGTCGAGACCAGGCAGCTCGGACGACGCGTAGGCCGACGCCGAGTACACCGACGCGCCCGCCTCCGACACCACGATCTTGGTGAGGTTCAGCTCGGGGTGGCGCTTGATCAGGTCGGCGGCCAGCTTGTCGGTCTCGCGCGACGCCGTGCCGTTGCCGATCGCGATCAGGTCGACGTCGTACTGCTTGGACCACGCGGCGAGCTTCGCGATCGACTCGTCCCAGCGGTTCGCGGGCACGTGCGGCTGGATGACGCCGTGCGCGACCACCTTGCCGGTGGCGTCGACGATCGCGACCTTCACACCGGTGCGGTAGCCGGGGTCGAGACCCATCGTGGCGCGCGTGCCGGCCGGGGCGGCCAGCAGCAGGTCGCGCAGGTTCGAGGCGAACACCTTCACGGCCTCGTCCTCGGCGAAGCTCCGCAGCCGGCCGCGCAGGTCGATGCCGAGGTGCACGAGGATCCGCGTGCGCCACGCCCAGCGGACGGTGTCGGTGAGCCACTTGTCGCCGGGACGGCCCTGGTCGTCGATGCCGAACCTCGAGGCGATGCGCACCTCGAACGTCGAGGGGCCCTCCTCACGCGGCTCCTCCGGCTCCAGGACGAGGTCGAGTACCTCCTCCTTCTCGCCGCGGAACAGCGCCAGGATGCGGTGCGACGGCAGCTTCGCGAACGGCTCGTCGAACTCGAAGTAGTCCGAGAACTTGGCGCCGTCGGTCTCCTTGCCCTCGCGGACCTTGGAGACGACGCGGCCGCGCGTCCACATCTGCTCGCGCAGGTCGCCGATCAGGTCGCCGTCCTCGCCGAAGCGCTCGACCAGGATGGCCCGCGCGCCCTGCAGGGCGGCCGCGGCGTCCGCGACCTCCTTGGCCGGGTCGACGAACTTGGCGGCCTCCTCCTGCGGGTTCAGGCCAGGATCACCCAGAAGTGCGTCGGCCAGCGGTTCGAGACCGGCCTCCTTCGCGATCTGGGCCTTCGTGCGGCGCTTCTGCTTGTACGGCAGGTAGAGGTCCTCGAGCCGCGCCTTCGATTCGGCGGCGAGGATCTGGGCTTCGAGGGCGTCGTTCAGCTTGCCCTGCTCGCGGATGGAGTTGATGACGGCCGCGCGGCGCTCTTCCAGTTCGCGCAGGTACCCGAGGCGTTCCTCGAGCGTGCGCAGCTGGGCGTCGTCGAGACCGCCGGTCGCCTCCTTGCGGTAGCGGGCGACGAACGGGACGGTCGCGCCACCGTCGAGCAGTTCGACAGCAGAGCCGACCTGGCCTGCGGCCACTCCGAGCTCGTCAGCGATCTTCTGGTGGATGAGCGTTGTCACAGCGCGCCATTCTGCCCGTTGTCCGATTCGACGTGGCACGGTGTCCTTCATGACCATCGCCGAGGTCGTCCCCTCACTGCTGTCGGGCCTGGACGTACCGGGTGCCGACAACACGCTCGGCCTGCCACCGGCCCGGCGTGTCGTCCTGCTGCTCGTCGACGGTCTGGGGCACGAGCAGCTGCGCGCGCACGCCTCGCACGCGCCGTTCCTGTCGTCGTTGTCCGATCGGCGCATCTCCGCGGGCTTCCCGTCGTCGACGGCCACGAGCCTCGCCTCGATCGGCACCGGGCTGCAGTCGGGGGAGCACGGCATCGTCGGCTACACGTTCGCGGTCGGGGACGAGGTGCTCAACTCGCTGACCTGGACCAGGGCGAGTGAACGCGACCACGACCTGCGCAAGTCGCTCGTGCCCGAGGTCGTGCAGCCGCACCCGACGCTGTTCGAACGCGCGTCGGCGGTCGGGGTCGCGGTCAGCACGGTCGCGCCGATGCTCCAGCGTTCGTCCGGGCTGACGAGGGCGGTGCTGCGCGGCTCGTGGTTCCGCGGCGCCGCCGGGTTCGGCGACCTGGCGCTGGGCGCGGTGGCGGCGGTCCGGCAGGACCGGTCGTTCTGCTACGCCTACCACGCCGATCTCGACACGATCGGGCACTTCTACGGGCCGGGCTCCGAGGAGTGGTTGCTGCAGCTGGAGTTCGTGGACTCGCTGGCCGCCCGGATCGCCGCGCGCCTGCCGTCCGGCTCGCTGCTCGCCGTCACGGCGGACCACGGCATGGTCACCGCGGGCGAGCGGATCGACTTCGACACCGAACCGCTGCTGTGGCAGGGGGTCCGGGTGATCACCGGTGAGCCGCGGGTGCGGTACCTGCACACCCAGAGCGACGAGGTGCTGTCCGTGTGGCGGGAGTTCCTCGGCGACCGGGCCGAGGTGCTGACCCGCGAGGAGGCCGTGGACGCCGGGTGGTTCGGGCCGGTCAGTCCGCTGGCGGCCGACCGGATCGGGGACGTCGTCGTGGCGATGAGGGACTCCGCGGTGCTGTTGCGCAGTCAGGCCGAACCGACCTGGAACGCCTTGACGGGGTTCCACGGATCGCGGACTTCGGCGGAGCTGGCCATTCCGTTACTCATTCACTCAGTGACTTCAGTGTAATCTGAATCCAGCCCTTTTTGTTGTCTCGCTTTAGGATTACCGGACGTGACGATCGAACTGCCTGGACCAGTCGCCTTCGTGCTCGGGGGCGGCGGAAGCCTCGGCGCCGCTCAGGTCGGCATGCTGCGCGCGTTGCGGGAGCACGGCGTGACGCCCGATCTGGTCGTCGGCACCTCGGTCGGGTCGGTCAACGGGTCGTTGCTCGCCCTCGACCCGGACAAGGCGTTCGAACGGCTCGCCGTGCTGTGGGAGGGCATGACGCGGCAGCGGGTGTTCCCGGGCGGGCCGATCGCGCAGCTGAGGTCGTTGCGCACCAACAAGACCTACCTGTTCCCGAACACCGGCCTGGCCCACGTGCTGGCGGAGGGGCTCGGCGGATCCACTTCCTTCTCCGACCTGTCGCTGCCGTTCGGCGCGGTGTCGGTGAACGGCGTGACCGGCGAGGCCGTGAACATCACCGAGGGCGAGCTGATCCCCGCGATCCTCGCCAGCGCGGCGATCCCGGGCGTCTACCCGCCGGTGCGGATCGGCGACCAGGTGCTCTACGACGGCGGTGTGCTCGCGAACGTGCCGATCCGCCAAGCCCTGGCGATGGGCGCGAAGTCGTTGGTGGTGCTGGACTGCGCGTTCCCCGGGCACCTGCCGACGGTGCCGGAGACGCTCGCCGAGACGTTGCTGTTCTGGGCGACGCTGGGCATGCGCAACCAGGCCGTGCTGGAGGTGGAGCTGGCGTCGCAGAGCGCGCCCGTGCTGTACCTGCCGGGGCCGCCGGTGCAGGCCGTGACGCCGCTGGACTTCTCGCACACCGCGGAACTGGTCGAGGCCTCCTACCTGGCCTCGACCGCGTTCCTCACGACGCTGGAGATCGCCGGCGTGGGGCTGTACGGGCACCCGTCACACGGCTAGTGCGGTGAACTGGCCGGCGGGGCGCTTGAGCCCGTAGTGCTCGCGCAGCGTCGTGCCGGTGTACTCGGTGCGGAACAGGCCGCGCTGCCGCAGGATCGGCAGCACCTCGTCCGCGAACCGCTCCAGCCCGGACGGCAGCACGGCGGGCATGATGTTGAACCCGTCCGCGGCGCCTGCCCGGTGCCACTGTTCGAGCTGGTCGGCGACCTGGACCGCGGTGCCGGTGAACGTCTTGTGGCCGCGGCCGCCGCCCAGCCTGCCGATCAGTTGCCGGACGGTCAGGTGTTCACGCCGGGCCAGTTCCACGATCAGCGTGTACCGGGACTTGGCGCCCTCGATCGCGGCCTCGTCCGGGAGGTCGGCGGGCAGTTGTTCGTCCAGTTCCAGGTGGTCGACCTTGAGCAGGCCCGCGAGTTGCCTCGCCGCGTGCTCCGGGACGATCAGCCGTTCCAGTTCGGCGTCCAGTTCGTGCGCTTCCTCCTCCGTGGAGCCGATCACCGGGACCAGGCCGGGCAGGATCTTGACCTCGTCCGGGTCGCGGCCGAACTCGATCGCCCGGCGCTTCACGTCCTGGTAGAACGCGACGGCGTCCTCCAGCGTCTGATGGGCGGTGAAGACGGCTTCCGCGTGTTTCGCGGCGAAGTCCCTGCCGTCCTCGGAGCTGCCCGCCTGGACGAGCAGCGGGTAGCCCTGCGGTGAGCGCGGCACGTTGAGCGGGCCGCGGACCTTGAAGTGGGGGCCGACGTGGTCGATGGTGTGGACGCGGTCGTCCTGGGCGTGCACACCGGTCGCCTTGTCGGCGATGATCGCGTCGTCGTCCCAGGAGTCCCAGAGCTTCTTCGACACCTCCACGAACTCCGCCGCGCGGTCGTAGCGGGTGAGGTGGGCGGGCTGGGCGTCGAGGCCGAAGTTGCGGGCCGCGTCGTCGCCTGCGGTCGTGACGATGTTCCAGCCCGCGCGGCCGCCGCTCACGTGGTCCAGTGAGCTGAACCGGCGGGCCAGGTTGAAGGGGTCGTTGTAGGTGGTGGACGCCGTCGCGATCAGGCCGATCCTCGTGGTGACGGCGGCGATCGCGGTGAGCAGGATGGTCGGCTCGATCTTGCCGGACGGGCGGCGGCTCGGGTTCCCCCACAGCACCGGGGAGTCCGCGAGGAACACCGAGTCGAACTTCGCCTCCTCGGCGATGCGCGCGATCCGCTGGTGGTAGGCGATGTCGATGTGCGCCAACGGTTCCGACTCGGGCAGCCGCCACGACGCCTCGTGGTGGCCGGTGTCGTGGACGAAGAGGTTGAGGTGCAGCGTCATGCGGCTACTCCGATGCCGAGTGCGGACAGCAGATGGGTTCGGTCGGCGTCGTGCGCCGGGAGGTCGAGGCCGATGCGGCCCTCCTGCAACACGAGCACGCGGTCGGCGAGTTCGACGGCCTCGTCGACGTCGTGCGTGACCAGCAGGACGGCGGGCCGGTGCTTCGCGCACAGTTCGCGCAGCAGGTCGTGCATCTTGATGCGGGTCAACGCGTCCAGCGCGCCGAACGGTTCGTCGGCCAGCAACAGCCGGGGTTCGCGGACGAGGCAGCGGGCGAGTGCGACGCGTTGCTGCTCGCCGCCGGACAGTTCCGCGGGCCACGCGCGTTCGCGGCCCTTGAGACCCACTTCCTCCAGCGCTGCCTTGCCCTTGCCGGGCTTGACGCCGAGTTCGACGTTGTCGAGGACGCGGAGCCACGGCAGCAGCCGGGAGTCCTGGAACGCGACGGCGACCTCGTGCGGGACTTCGAGGGTGCCTTCGCCGGTCACGTCGTGGTCGAGGCCGGCGATGGCCTTGAGCAGCGTCGACTTGCCGGAGCCGCTGCGGCCGAGCAGCGCGACGAACTCGCCGGGCGCGATGGTCAGGTCGAGGTCGTCGAGGATCTTGCGTTCCTGGAACTGGCGGGTGAGGCCGTTCACCCGGACAGCGTGCGTCGCCATGCCAGCGCCCTCCGTTCGGCGATCCGCAGCAGCGCGTCCGAGACGAACCCGAACAGGCCGTAGACGACGAGCCCGACGACGATCACGTCGGTCTGGCCGTAGTTCTGCGCCTGGAACATCAGGTAGCCGATGCCGCTGGTCGCGTTGATCTGCTCCAGCACCACCAGGGACAGCCAGGATGCGGTGACGGCGAGCCGGAGGCCGAGGAAGAAGCCGGGCAGCGCGCCGGGGAAGACGACCTTGCGCACGTACTGGGTGCGTGTGAGGCCGACGGCCTCCGCGAGTTCGACGTACCGGCTGTCGATGCTCGTGAGTGCCGCGTAGGTCTGCAGGTACATGATCGTCGCGATGGTCACGGCGATCACCACGATCTTGAACTCCTCGCCGATGCCGAGCCAGAGGATCAGCAGCGGGATCAGGCCGAGGGACGGGATCGCGCGCTTGACCTGGACCGTGCCGTCGATCAGCGCCTCTCCCACCCGGCTCAGGCCGGACGCGATGGCGAGCAGCGTTCCTGCCGTGGCACCGAAGAAGAACCCGAGTGCCGCCCGTTGGAGCGAGGTGAGGATGCTCTCGGGGAGCTTGCCGTTCTCGGTCAGCTCGATTCCGGTGTGGACGATCGTCCACGGCGCGCTCAGGATGCGCGGATCCAGTGCGCCGGTCGCGGACGCGATGCTCCAGACGGCGATGATCAGCGCTGGTCCGAGAACGCGTCCGTACGGGATGGGTTTGCCGAGTCCCAGGCGCTTGCGCCGGTTCGGGGTGGCGGGTGCGACGAGTGTCGCGGGGCGTTCGAGCACCTGGGTCATGTCCGGCTCCGGTACCTGGCGTCGACGGCCTCGGCGGCGACCTTCTCGAACCGGCGGTCGAAGAGCTGGGTGACGTCGAACTTCTCGACGAACCCGCCCTCCGCCAGCAGGTCCGCGGTCTCCTGCTCCCACTGGATCGCGCGGTCCCAGTTCGTCGGGAAGGTCAGTGGTGGCTGGGACTGCACGATCCGGTCACCGTCGGCCTTGGAGACGTTCTGGTCCTTGACGTAGTAGGCGTCGACCCACTTGTCCGGATTCTCGTAGCTCCACACGGTTCCGCGCGCCCAGAACGGGATGAACGCCTTGATCGCGGCGAGCTTCGCCGGGTCGTTGAGGACCTCGACCGGCGCCCACAGGACCGTGAGCAGGTCGACGGAGTTCATCTGGATCGCCGTGGCGTCGGGGTACTGGCCGAGGTACTTGGTGAGCTGCGGTTCGGCGAGCACGGCGACGTCGACCTGGCCCGCCTGCACGGCGGTGAGGAACTGGTTGCTGGTCAACGGGATCAGCTCGACGTCGGTGAGCTTCAGGCCGAGTTCCTTGAGCGTGCGCAGAACGACCACGCCCTGAGCCTGGCCCTGGCTGAACGCGATCTTCTTGCCCTTGAAGTCCTCGAGCCTCCTGATCGGCGAGCCGGGCTTCGTGGCGTAGGTGTAGAGCGGCTTGTCGCGCTCGCCGACCGCGACGATCTTGGTGGTGAGGCGGGTGGCCTGCGCCTGGATCGGCGGGATGCCCGCGTTGGCGCCGAGGTCGACGGACTTCGCGCGGAACGCCTGGATCACGTCCGGCCCGGCCTGGATGTTCGGCCAGTCGCTGACCTGGAACGGCAGCTTGGCCAACTCGCCGTTCGCCTCCAGCTGCTTGAGCGTGGTGCGGATGGAGATCGACAGCCTGGTGTCCGGGGGAGGGGGTGTCGTGGGCAGGTCGCCGAGGACCTGCGTGGTGGTGCTGCCGCCCGCGGAGCACCCCGCGGCACCGAAAGCCGCGAGGCCGAGCAACAGGGAACGTCGAGTCAGCATCAGTCCACCACCACGGCGTGGTCGGCGGTGAACGGGCGGCCGGCGAGCAGCGTGGACTCGCGGCCGTCCGGCCCGACCGGGGTGTCACCGATGAGGGTGACGCGGTGCAGCGTGCGCCGGACGTCGAGGTGCTCCAGGTCGCGCGGTGCGAGGTGGGCGGTGGCGCGGTTGTCCCAGAACGCGACGCTGCCCGGCTCCCAGCGGAACCGCACGGTGTACTCGGGCCGGGTGATCTCCGCGTAGAGCAGGTCCAGGACCGCCTTGCTCTCGGCGGCGGACACCCCGACGACGTGGCTGGTGAAGCCGGGGTTGACGAACAGGCCCTTCTCACCGGTGACGGGGTGCACGCGGACGACCGGGTGTTCGGCGACGAGCAGGTTGTCGTTGACGCGCTTGGCGTACGCGCCGTCGCCGACCTTCACCGAGCCGCCGTAGCGGTGCTCGGCCCGTAGTCCGTCCACGAAGGACTTGATCGGCTCGGAGAGTCCGTTGTACGCGGCGACGAGGTTGGTCCACGTCGTGTCGCCGCCGATCTCGGGCACCACCTCGGCGCGCAGGATGGAGGCGGCCGGTGGGTTCACCGCGGCGGTGACGTCGGTGTGCCAGCCGGAGAAGTAGCTGTACTGGCGCTTCTGGACCTGCTTGAACTCCTTGCCGTAGCGCTCCTCGTAGCGGCGCGGGTCGATCGTGAAGATCTCCGGGAAACCGGTCGGCGGGGCGTCGTCGTGGGGGTGGGCGTAGGTGAGTTCCCCGAACTGGCGGCCGAACGCGATCTGGCTCGCGTGGTCCAGCTCCTGGTTCCGGAAGAAAATCACCTTGTGTGCGTGGAGCGCCTTTTGGACCGTCTCGAGCTCGACCGCGCGGAGTGGCCTCGAAATGTCGATGTCCGAGATTTCCGCGCCGATGTGTCCCGCGATCGGTTTGACGGTGATGGTCTTTTCCTGGACTGAGGTCATGGATCGATCCTGCAGTTCAGATCCCGTGCATGTCTATTTTCCGCTCAGGGAAAATAAGTCGGTCCGCCGTATATCTCGCTGAGCACGACACTTCCGGCGGCGACGCTGAGAACCTCGCTGCCGAAACTCGTCTGAATGACGTCGCTATTACGTTCGGCGATTTCCGATGTCAATTCCTCCCAGCATCCGGGAATGAGGATCGCGCCGGCCTCGACCACGACGAGCACGTCCGGGTTGATCACGTCGAGCAGCAGTCGTGCGGCCTGCCCGACGAGCCGCGACCGCCTCCGGAACAGCTCGATCGCCCGCGGGTCGCCGCGCTGCCCGGCCTCGACGAGCAGGTCCAGCGACGGCACCGCGGTGATCCCGAGCCGCGCGGCCCGTTCCGCGAGCGTCCGGTTCGACGTGGCGGCCTCCAGGCACCCGCGCCGGCCGCAGGGGCACGGGGTGTCGTCGTCGCGCAGCCGGAGGTGCGCGATCTCGCCCGCCGCACCACCCGGCCCGCTGTGCACCGCGCCGCCGGTGACGATGGCCGCGTCGACCACGTTGCCCACGAACAGGTGCACCAGGCTGGTGCGGGCTCTGGGGTCAGCCCCGAAGAGCTGCTCGGCCCGCGCGAGCGCTCTCGAGTGCGACTCGACGTGCACTGCCGTGTCGAGCGCGGTGGTCAGGAACTCCTTGGCACGCACGTCTTTCCAGCCGAGCTGGCTGTGCTCGACGATCGTGCCGTCGTCCACGCGTCCGCCGGTGGCGACTCCGACACCGATCGGCACGCGGTCGTGCCTGCGCAGGAACGCGGGCACCCGTTCGGCGATCCCGCGCATCGCCGTTGCCGAGCTCGGCCTGTCGTGCGGCTCGCGTTCCTCGGCGAGCACCCGCCCGCGCAGGTCCACGAGCGCCAAGGTCGTGTGCCCGTAAGCGATGTGGACCCCGCACACCACGTGCCGGTCCACGTCGATGTCCACCGGAACGTGCGGCCGCCCGATCGTCACCCTCGGCACGCGCGTGTCGACCTCGCGCACCAGCCCGCGTTCGGCCAGCTCGGCGTACTGCTTGGTGACGGTGGCGGCGCTCAGCCCGGTCAGGCGCGCGATGGTGCTGCGCGCGACAGGTCCGTGGTCCAGCACGGACCTGAGCACGGTGGCGGCGGTGCGGCTCACGTGGTCCCTCCCCTTCTCGCAGGGGGTTCGTCTGATCTCCGGTCAGGCGAAGGCGGGCACCGCACAGATCGCGCTCGCCTGCCGACGGAGGTCGACGTGGCGGCGCGTGCTGAGCACGGATGCCTGGGACATGCCCCGACTCTGACATCCGTTGCGGCCCCGGCCAAGCGCGCCCACGTGGTGGGACGGGCTAGACGACGAGCACGCGCTCCACGTTGTGCTCGGCGATCGCCCTCATCGCGTCCCGGTTCGGGAAGTCCCCGTCGAGCAGCCGGAGCGGGCCCTCCATGAGCGAGAGGTGCTGTGCCAGGCGGTACAACGACATCCGCGCCTGGTCGAGGTCCGCGACGGGCCGGTAGTGCGGGCCGAACCGCAGCTCCAGGAACACGTGCTCCCACTCGACGTCGAAGAACATCGCGCCCTCGATGTCGATCAGCACCGGGCGCCCGTCCGCCACGAGCACGTGGTCCGGGCCCAGTTCGCCGTGGATCAGGCCGTACCGAGCTCGTGGCTCGATCGCCGCATGTCGTTGGCGCAGCTGGGTTTCCAGGCGGTCGCGTTCGGCGGCGACGCGTGGCACGCGGGCACAACACGCGTCGAGGTGTGTCAACGCCCGCTCCAGCACCACGTCCGGGATCGGTGGCGCGTCCAGGGGCTGCGGCGCGCTCGGACGGCCGTAGCGCGGGCTGGTGCGCCGGTGCATGGCCGCGAGGTCGTCCCACAACCGTTCCAGCGGCTCGGTGTCCTGGTCGAGCAGTTTCTCCAGGAACTCGGCGCCGAGGTCCTCGACCACGATCACGTCGGTGTCGACCAGCACCAGCCGCGGCACGCCCATGCCGGCCTCGGACAGCGCGGTGTGCGCGGTGAGGAACAGGTCGCGCCCGCTCGCGTTGCCGAACAACGGATCCGGCTCGTGCGACGGCCAGTAGTCCTCCGCGGCGCGCCACACGTAGGCGACGCCTGTCGTGCCGTCGTCGAGCGTCAGGCGGTAGACGCCCTTCTTGCTGCCGCCGTGCAAGCGGGCCACGTCGCTCAGTTCACGGCCGTACGCCGCCTGCGCGATGCCCGCGAGGTCGGCCACCCCCAGATGTGCCACGCTGCGGGACGTTAGTGATCGGCGCGTGAAACTGGTGCCAACACTTCTGGGGCGGGCGGACACGAACAGGTATGACAACGGACGACGACCGCGCGCTGTGGTCGCAGGCCGCCGAGGGCAGCTCGCGCGCCTTCGGGGTGCTGTTCGACCGGCACGCGAAGGCGGTCTACAACCACTGCTTCCGGTTGACCGCGTCGTGGGCCGAGGCGGAGGACCACCTGCAGGCGACGTTCCTGCTGGCCTGGCGCAAGCGCGACGACGTGCGGCTCGAACGCGAGTCGGCGTTGCCGTGGCTGCTGACGGTGGCCACGAACGTCGTGCGCAACGAGCAGCGCTCGCTCCTGCGACGGCTCAGGAACCTGCGGCGGCTGAGCGAGGAACCCGCGATGCCCGACCACGCGGACCTGGTGGCGGAGCGGCTCGACGACCAGCGGCAGATGAAGGAGCTGCTGGGCGCCGTGGCGAGATTGCCGCGCAACGAACGGGAAGCGCTCGCGCTGTGCGTGTGGTCGGACGTGTCGTACGCGGACGCGGCGGCGGTCCTCGGCATCACCGAGGGCAGCGTCCGGGCACGGGTCAGCAAGGCGAAGTCCAAGCTCCAGCAGCACCGCGAGCTCGTGCACACCGGGGAGGACCGATGACCAGCATGCTCCCGCCCACCCGTGACCTGCCCCCCGGCCGTCACACCCGGATCCGCGCCGAACTCGACCGCGCCGCCACCGGCCGCAAGCGCAGGCTGCTCTTCCCGGTCCTCGCCGGGGTCGCCTCGGTGGCCGCCGTGGCCACGAGCGTCATGATGCTCCAGCCGCCATCGGAACCGGTGCCCGCCGTCCAGATCACCACCTCACCGCCGGTCACGTCGACGACCCCGGACTTCGGGGTGCCGCCGGAGACCGTCGCGGCGATCGAGAAGGGCTGCGCGCAGAGCGCCGGGGTCGGCAAGGCGAAGCTGTACCAGTTGCTGAGCTCGCAGATCCGGTGGGCGTTGCTCTACACCGACAAGGAGGCCCTGACCTGCACCCTCGGCGTCGGCGGAATGGAGTACAACTCCGGCTTCTCCGGGACGCCGGTGAACTGGCTTCCCGGGCACCTCTACCGCGACTCCGGCGGGGCGAGGGCCGGCGGTGACCTGAACCTCAAGCCCGCCTACGCCGGCGTGCCCGGCGACCGCACCGTCGCCGGCCGCGTCGACGACCAGGTCGCCCGGCTGACGTACACGATCGACGGCCAGACCGTCGAGGCCACCATCGTCAACGGCACGTTCGCCGCGCGGATCCTCTACCCGTCGAACTGGGCGATCCCGAACGTCGAGGACCAGGGAGTTCTGCACGCCTACGACGCGGCGGGCACCCTGATCGCGACCGGTGCGGGCTACGGGGACGGCTGCTACGTCAGCCCGGAGACCGGCAAGATCATCTACGGCGACACCCGAGCGGACCCGCTGACGTGCAAGCAGGCGAGCCCCTGGAAGTCGCGCTGAACGTCACTACCGATCAGTACGCCCCAGCGACATACTGGTTGGTATGACGACTGTGGCGAACTTCGGCGGCACCAGTCACCACGCCGACCTCGACGGGCCCGTGCACTGGGTCGACTTCGGCGGACCGCAGGACGGTCCGCGCATCGTGCTCGTGCACGGACTCGGCGGCTCGCACCTCAACTGGGTGCTGCTGGCGCCGTTGCTCGCCCAGCGGGCCCGCGTGACGGCCGTCGACCTCGCCGGGCACGGCCTGACGAACCCGGAGGGGCGCCAGACCACCGTCCAGGCCAACACGCGGCTGCTGGGCCGGTTCCTGCGCGAGGTCGTGGGGGAGCCGGCGGTGCTGGTCGGCAACTCGATGGGCGGGCTGATCTCGCTCTTCCAGACCGCCCACGCCCCGGAGCTCGTCAGCGGTCTCGTGCTGGTCGACCCCGCGCTGCCGATGGTGCTCGGCACTCGACCCGACCCGACGATGCTCAGCACGTTCTTCCTGTACTCCGTGCCGGGGCTGGGGGAGCGGTTCCTGGCGAGGTCGAGGGCCGTGCCCGCCCGCCGGCAGGTCGACCGCCTGCTGGAGCTGGTCTGCGCGGACCCGTCCGGCATCCCCGAGGAGCTCAAGCTGGCCAGCGAGCACCTGATCGGCGAGCGCGCCAAGGTCGACGGGCTGGACACCGCGTTCCTCGCCGCCGCGCGCAGCGTCGTCTTCACGACGTCCAGGCGCGGCGCCTACTACGCGGCGATGGCCAAGGTCCGCGTGCCGGTGTTCCTGATGAGCGGCGACCGGGACCGGCTGGTCAACGTCGCCGCCGCCAGGGCCGTGGCGCGCAGGTTCCCGCACTGGCGCTACGACGAGTACGCGAACGTCGGTCACGTGCCCCAGATGGAGATCCCCGACGTGGTGTCCGAGAGGGTCCTGGCCTGGATGGACGCCAACCGCCTGAGCACGTCCGCGAGCTGACCCAGCGTGAGCCGCTCCCGCAGGACGGGGGCGGCTCCGGTCAGCACGAAGTGGTCGTCGTGCTGCTCGACGCCGGTCAGCTCGATGCCGCGCGGCAGTTCCGGCACCGCGAACACACGCGGGGGCAGCCACCTGTGCAGGCGCACGTGCAGCTCGGCGCCGACCAGCTGGACCGTCAGCGGGAACCAGCGGACCGGGTGCAGTTCGGGTACGTCCGCGAACTCCACCTCGACGCGGAACTCGACCGGCGAGGCCACCAGGACCGCGGGCGGGTTCACGTGCACGTCGTGGCACACGACGGTGGCGCGGCGGGCACGCCAGCGCGACCACCGCACGTCCTCCAGCTCCACGCGGACGTCGTCGAGCTGGCCGAGAGCCAGTCCCACGGCGCCCAGCCTCGCGTCGAGTCCCACCACGGTCAGGCGCAGGTCGTGCTCACCCACCTGGACCGTCAGGTCGTGTCTCAGGCCGTCGTCTCCGGCTTCACGCCGTTCGTGGCGGCCTTGGAGGTCGTCCGCACGGCACGGGGCTTGGGAGCGGGCTTCTTCGCGACCGGCTTCGGAGCGGCTGGCTTCGGAGCGGCGGCCTTCGGAGCGGCGGGCTTCGGAGTGGCGGGCTTGGCGTCCACGACCTTGTGGGCCGCCTCGGTCCTCTCCGCCGCCTCTGCGGCCAGCGCCACCATCTCGTCGAAGCCCGCGCGGATGCCGTCCGCGAGCAACTGGACGTCCGGCACGCCGTCGAAGTCGGCGTTGATGCCGAACGTGAACCGGTCGAGGTAGGAGAAGATGCCGACGGTGATCCGGATCGTCGAGGCGACCGGCACGTACGGGAACATCTCCACCAGCGGGCGGCCGAGCATGTAGAGCGGGATGCGCGGGCCCGGCACGTTCGTGGTGACGGTCTGCAGGATCTGCTGCGGGAACCGCATCGCGGTCCGCGAGCCCAGCGCCATCAGCGTCGGCGCGGCGAAGTTCGACAGGTTCGTGAGGACGTCGGCACCGGCGGCCTGGCGCGAGCTCTTCAGGTCGTCCATCTGCGCGCGGATCGACGCGAGGCGCTTCACCGGGTCGGCCTCGCCCACGGGCAGGTTCACCAGCACGGCGCTGACGCGGTTGTTCAGCTCGTTGTGCTGGTCGGCCTTGCGCATCGACACGGGGACCATGGTCCGCACGACCATGCCCTCGGTCAGTTCGCCGCGCTTCTCCAGCAGGTCGCGGAAGCCACGCGTGATCGCCGTCAGGATGACGTCGTTGACGGTGCCGCCGGCGGCCACGCGGATCTGCTTGATCTCCGCGAGGTTCGCGCGCGCCCACACCCAGCGGCGGTGTGGCCCGATAGGACCGTTCAAAGAGGTCGCCGCGCGCGTGACCAGACGCTTGGCCGTACCGGGAAGAGAACCGAGAACCGTCTTGCCGAAGTCCAGGATCTCACTGAGGGAACGGACGTTCCGTGCGACGGCGGGCAATGCGGACAGGTGCTGCACCGGCGTCACGATGGCGTCACGCACGCCGTCGACCACCAGGTCGAGCGTGGAGGGCTGCGGCTGCGGCGTCCACTCCTTCGGTTCCGGCAGCACGCTTTCCTGCTGGAAGTCCAGGATGAGCTGCAGCATGTCCGAACCGGACACTCCGTCGATCATGCAGTGGTGGACCTTGGAGATGATCGCCCAGCGTCCGCCTTCGAGCCCCTCGACGAGCCACGCCTCCCACATCGGCTTGGAGTCGTCGAGCTTCTGCGCGAAGATCCGGCCCGCGAGGTTGCGCAGCTGGTCCTCCCCGCCCGGCGACGGCACCGCGGTGTGGCGCACGTGGTAGAGGATGTTGAAGTGGTCGTCGTCGACCCAGACCGGACGACCCACGTGGAACGGCAGCGCCTTCACCTTCTGGCGGTAACGCGGCACCTGGTCCATGCGTGCCAGGAAGAGCCGGATCACGTCGCCGTAGGACGGGGCCGGCCCGTCGAAGACCAGGACGGAACCGACGTGCATGGGCACGTTCTCGTCCTCGATGAAGTAGAAGCTGGCGTCCAAAGAGCTCATCCGATCCACTTGAAAAATGGTAGAGGACCGGGGCGTCTCAATCGACGTCCATGCAGGTGAGAGGCACTGCACACCTGTGAGGTTGCCAACGCGTTACCTGCACGTGGCGAATCGAGACTCGAAAGTACTGGCGAAAAGATCGTTCACGAAACATCATGGACTCACCGGGCGACGTGGCCCGGGGCGCCGGCTCGGGGTTGTCGACGTGTGGGGAGGCTCCTATGTCTGCCGTTCCATCGGACGAAGTCTTCGAAGTGCCTGCCGCTTCGCCCCTGCACCTCGTGAGAGGCAGCGCTCCCGGTCTCTTCTGGTACCTCACCGAGCCCACCCGCTGCGCGCTCGACGTCAGCGAGTTCGTGGCCACCCGGTCGATGCTGCGCGGCGCGCCGTCCGGTGACGGCCACCCGGTCCTCGTCTTCCCCGGCCTCGGCGCCGCCGACTCGTCGACGGTGATGCTGCGCCGGTTCCTGTCCGGTTTGGGGTATCAGGTCAACCCGTGGGGCCTGGGCCGCAACATCGGGCCGACCCGCAAGGCCGTCGACGGCATGCACGCCTTGGTGAAGAAGGTTTCTGACGACTACAGCGCGCCGGTCTCGATCGTGGGCTGGTCGCTGGGCGGGATCTTCGCGCGCGAGATGGCCCGCGACCACCCGCACCGCGTGCGCCAGGTGATCACGCTGGGCTCGCCGTACAACATGAGCGATCCCGTGCAGTCACGGGCGATGCCGGCGTTCTCCCTGCTGGCCCGCCTGCACATCCCGAAGGAAGAGTTCCCGCCGCTGGAGTCGACGCGGCCGCCGATCCCGGTGCCCGCCACGTCGATCTACTCCAAGACGGACGGCATCGTCTCGTGGGAGTCGTGCGTCGAGGAACCGGGGCCACGCCGAGAGAACGTCCAGGTGTCGTCCTCACACCTGGGTTACGGCTTCAACTCCACCGTCCTGTGGGTGGTGGCGGACCGGCTGGCGCAGGCGGAGGGTACGTGGGCACCCTTCGCCGCGCCTCCGGGCATGGCCCGCATGTACCCGCGTGCCGCCTAGCGGAAGGCGTTGCGGGTGTAGGTCAGGCTGAAGTCGCCCTTGTTCGAGAAGTACCGGTCGATCAGCGCGGCCGGGTCGGTGGCCATGTACCCGCGGTAGATCGCGCCGTCGTTCTGGTCGTCCCAGCCCCACGGCGCGTGCGCGGCGTTGTCCTTGCCGTTGTCACCGCGGAACGTGCCGAACGACGCGAACGTCTCGGAGTTGTTGCGGCGCGCCCACATCCCGTTGGCTTCGAGGGTGTTCACCAGTCGATAGCCGACGCTGCGGTCGTTGCCGCCCGACGGCACCTCGCCGGTGGTGGCGGGGCGGTAGACCACGCCGTCACCGCCGGGGAAGTCGTTGCCGTTCCAGCGGTACAGGCCGTGGCCCTTGGCCTCCTGGAAGGTGGTGGGACGGCCGTCGGTCAGCAGCAGAGTGCCGTCGATGGTCTCGGCGCCGTTCTGGAACGGCGACCCGGCGGGCACGTAGGAGTAGAAGTCGCTGTGCGCCACCGTGACCGCGGCTTCGAGCTTGCCGAACCCGGTGTCCCTGCGGATGGCCAGGAGCGTGCCCTCCAGGTCGTTCTCGTGGGTGCGCTGGCCGAACGGGTCGGGCTGGTCGTCCCAGTCGCGTGGGTGGTAGAAGCCGTAGACGACGAACCAGTGCGTCGAGGTCTCGACCACGGAGTAGTAGGCGGCGCCGGTGAGCTTGGCGAGCTGCGGCTGGTTCTCCCAGTTGTTCTGGGCGTTCCAGTCGCCGTCGAAGTCCACTGTGGACAGGTAGTCGGCGTCGGCGTCCGACGAGTCCGTGTCCTGGTGGTGGACCGGGGCCCAGTGGAACGCCAGGTCGTGGTCGGAGACGGCATGGGCGGGTGCAGGGGTCAGGGCGAGGAGAGCGATCGCCACCAGACCAGCGCGCATCGTTTTCACGCCGCCGGAGGTTAGCTGTAGATGGTGACCGTCAGGCGGGGGTTCGAGCGAAAATCAGTCGACTCGTAGGCGACGCGCGCGAGTGGCATCGAGCCCGCCGCCGCGGTCAGCGTCGTCTCGATCTCGTGGCGTTCGTCCTCGGTCAGGTACGCCCAGAACGAGCTGTGCCAGATCACCGTGTACGTGCCCCGCTCCTCGGGCGGCACGAGGTTCTCGCGCAGCCACCGTCCGGCGGGGGAGCGCGCCACCTTCACGCCGACCTTCGCGGCGAGCTCGATGGCGTCGTCGAGGTCCCACCGCAGCGCGTCGTGCTCGGGCGGGATGAACGACTGCAGGATCATCGCGTGCTTCGGGTCGGCGGGGTCGCGCGGCTGCAGGTCGCAGCCGGCCCTGCCGACGATCTCCAGGTTCGGCGGCTGCGGCCCGATGGCGGCCAGACGCACCGGCGAGTCCTTGTCGCCCCACTCCCAGCCGAGGCCGAACCAGCGGTAGTGGTCGAGGATCAGGTTGAGCCCCGCGCACGCGCCGAGCTCGCGCAGCCGGACCTTCGGCGCGCCGATCATCGTGAGCCCTCGCAGCAGGAACGCCGCCGTCTTGGGCTGATGCTGTTGCACCGTCCGGTCGAGCGCCGCGAGGATCTCGCCCGGGTTCTCGACGATGGCCTTCCGCGCCGCGAGCCACGCCAGCAACGTCGTCGAGTCCGACTCCCCGGCCATCGCCGCCGCCTGCGCGCTGGTGAACCGCTGACTCAACTCCGGCGCCCGCCCCGACAACATCAGCAACCGCACCCCCGCGAGCGCCTGGATGCCGAACAAGGGGCTGTGCACGGCGCTGTGCGAACACAACAGGTCCGCCACCGGCCCGCCCTTGTCGAGCTCACCCGCGAGCTCCGAAAGGATGCGCGCGGACACCGGCGCGCTGGTGCGCAACCGCACCGCGAGCGTGCGCAACGTCGACGCACCGATGGCAGCAGCCGTCACGTGGTCCTCCAGGGTCTTCGACCAGGGGACATTACTAGGGCGTCGGTATCGTGCGGCGGGTGAGCGAGTTCCTGGAACTGTCCGCGGCCGGCCCGGTCGCCACGTTGACGATCAACCGACCGGCCAAGCGCAACGCCATGAGCTACGAGATGTGGTCGGCCCTGCCAGGGCTGCTCGGCGACGTTTCCGCAGATGAGAGCGTGAGGGTGCTCGTGATCCGGGGCGGGGGGCACTTCTCCGCCGGTGCCGACATCGCCGAGTTCTCCACGCTGCGGCGCGGGCCCGAGGGCGCCGCGCACTACGGCGAAGCTGTCCACAACGGCGAGCGCGCCATCGCACAACTGGACAAGCCCACGATCGCCGCGGTCTCCGGCTTCTGCGTCGGCGGCGGCTGCGAGATCGCGCTCGCCTGCGACATCCGGGTGGCCTCGGCCGACGCCCGGTTCGGCATCACGCCCGCGAAGCTCGGCATCGTCTACAACTTCACCTCCACCAAGGCGCTGGTGGACGCGGTGGGCCCGGCGTGGGCGAAGCAGATCCTGTTCTCGGCCGACCTGATCGACGCCTCGACGGCGTTGCGGATCGGCCTGGTCAACGAGGTCGTGGAGTCCCTGGACGCTCGCGTGAAGGAGCTGTCCGAGCAGATCGCGGGCCGCGCGCGGGTGTCCGTGCGGGGCGCGAAGAAGATCATCAACTCGATCACGGAAGGCGGGCACGAGGACGACTTCGTGCGCGCGCTGTACGCGGAGGCCGCCTCCAGCGCCGACTACGCCGAGGGCGTGACGGCGTTCCTGGAGAAGCGGCCTCCGCGGTTCTAGCTAGAAGACCTCGGCGGCGATCGTGGTGTCGTCGCCGTGGCCCGTGTGCACCACGGTCTCGCCGGGCAGCGTCAGCAGCTTCTCCCGGATCGACGCCTCGATGGTCGGCCGGTCCGAGAACGACCGGCCGGTCGCGCCCGGCCCGCCCTGGAACAGCGTGTCGCCGGTGAACACCGCGCCCAGCGACGGCACGTAGAAGCACACGGCGCCAGGCGAGTGGCCCGGCGTGTGCAGCACGTGGATCTCCTCGCCGGCGACGGTGATCACCTGACCGTCCTCCAGCGCCTGGTGCGGGAGAACGCCGGTGTGCGTCAGGTTCCACACCACGTGGTCGGCCTGGTGCAGTGCGAGAGGCGCGCCCGTCGCGTGCGCCAGGTCCGGTGCGACGCGGACGTGGTCGTCATGTGCGTGGGTCAGGAGGATCGCCACGACACGACGGCCGTCCACGGCCTTGAGGATCGCGTCCACGTCGTGCGGGGCGTCGATGACGACGCACTCGCTGTCGTCGCCGATGACCCAGACGTTGTTGTCGACGTCGAACGTCTCGCCGTCGAGCGAGAACGTGCCGGACGTGACGGTGTGGTCCACCCGCAGCGCCATCAGAACACCACGACCGATCGCAGCACGTCGCCGTGGTGCATCTTCTCGAACGCGCCCTCGACGCCGTCCAGCGCGATCTCCTCGCTGACGAACGCGTCCAGGTCGAAGCGGCCCTGCTGGTACAGGTCCACGAGCATCGGGAAGTCGCGCGACGGCAGGCAGTCGCCGTACCACGAGGACTTGAGCGAGCCGCCGCGCCCGAAGAAGTCGATCAGCGGCATGTCGAGCCTCATGTCCGGCGTCGGAACTCCCACCAGGACAACGGTTCCGGCGAGGTCGCGGGCGTAGAACGCCTGCTTCCACGTCTCCGGGCGGCCGACCGCGTCGATCACTACGTCCGCGCCGAACGAGTCCGTCAGGTCCTGGATCGCCGTCACGACGTCGTCGACCTCGCGGGCGTTGATCGTGTGCGTGGCACCGAAACCTTTGGCCCACTCCAGCTTCCGCGGGTCGGTGTCCACGGCGATGATCTTCGCGGCACCGGCGATGCGAGCGCCCGCGATGGCGCCGTCACCGACACCGCCGCAGCCGATCACGGCCACCGAGTCACCGCGGCCGACGTTGCCGGTGTTCATCGCGGCACCGACGCCGGCCATCACGCCGCAGCCCAGCAGGCCCACGGCCGCGGCACGGGCGGACGGGTCGACCTTCGTGCACTGTCCGGAGTGGACGAGCGTCTTCTCGATGAACGCGCCGATGCCCAGCGCGGGCGAGAGCTTCGTGCCGTCCAGCAACGTCATCGGCTGCGAGGCGTTGAACGTCGAGAAGCAGTACCAGGGCTTGCCGCGCTTGCAGGCGCGGCACGTGCCGCAGACCGCGCGCCAGTTCAGCACGACGAAGTCGCCGGGCTCGAGGTCCGTGACGCCCTCGCCGACCGACTCGACGACACCCGCGGCCTCGTGGCCCAGCAGGAACGGGAACTCGTCGTTGATGCCGCCCTCGCGGTAGTGCAGGTCGGTGTGGCAGACGCCGCACGCCTGGATCTTCACCACTGCCTCGCCGGGACCGGGATCGGGCACCAGCACCGAGGTCAGCTCGACGGGTTGTCCCTTGCCCCGGGCGACGATGCCCTTGACCTCTTGCGCCACTGCGACTCCGCTCTCAGTTGATCAGTGTCGTGCCTTCGAACTCGCCGAGAACTTCCCGGTAGAACTCAATCCCTACACCGTTGGGGTCGCGGATGTACAGGCTGTCCTCGACGCCGCGGTCAGGCCCCAGGTACTCGATCCCGGCCTCGTCCAGCTTGGACTTGATCTCGTCGAACCGCTCGGGCGAGATCGACAGGGCCAGGTGCTGAACGGCGCCGATCGTCTCGGAGAACGCCGGGTGGTCGTGGCCGGGGAAGTCGAAGAACCCCAGCAGGTTCTTGGCGCCGAGGTCGAAGAAGAAGTGGCTCGAGCCGTTGTAGTCGCGGTTCTCCACGAGCTCGACGAGCGGGAAGCCGAGGAACTCCTGGTAGAACTCGATCGTCTCCTGGACGTCCTTGCAGATCAGCGCGATGTGGTGCACTCCGCTGGTCGGCGAGCCGCCGCGCTCGGCGAGCGGCTTCACGTAGCGTTCGCGCAGCTCATCGCGCTTGGCCCGGATCGCGGCGAGCTCTTCACCCTCTGGCTGTGGCATGCCCGCCAGAATAGTTGATGGTTCAAACGGTCGCAGGCCCAGACGCCGAAGCCCGGCCCGCGTGCGGGCCGGGCCTCTGTTCGGCTCCGGTCAGTCTTCCTCGTCGCCGGGCCATTCACCGGTCAGCTTCTGGAAACCCTTGGCGCCACCGCGGTCGATCGCGGCCTTGACCAGGCCGAAGATGGCGCCCTGGATGGCCGCGGCCACGAGCACCTCGGTCCAGGCGCGGTTGCGCATCGTGGCGCTGGGCGCTTCCTTGTCGCCCGCGATCAGCTTCCAGATCTGGCCGAAGATCGCGGTGGCGAGGAAGCCTCCCAGTGCGCCGAACAGCATGCCCAGGGGGCGGTAGAGCACCTTCATCGGTTCCTCCGTGAGATCGCCCAGATCGCGACGATCAGCGCGACGAGCGCCGCCGCGATGGCACCGGGGTGTCGGCGCGCCTTCTCGACCTGCTCCGCGACGGGGTCGGGCAGCGAGTCGATCGCCTGATTGGTCGCGGCGGTCATCCGCACTACCGTCTCGTGCGCCTGCTCCTTGACGCGACCGGGCACGTCCACCTTGTGCGCCAAGGCTTCCACGGTCTCGCCGAGTTCACGCCGGGTGCGCTCGACATCGCGCTGCAGCTGGTCCTTGGGGTCGGTCATCGGTGCGCACTCTCCTTGATCGTCGCGATGTCCTGCTGGACGTTGTCCATGGCCTGCCTCGGCACCGGGGGAGCGGCCTGCTTGACCTGCCCCTTGCCCACGAGCGCGAAGACGCCCGCGAACAGCAGAAGGGCGGCCGCGACGATCAGTGCGGCCGCCCACGGCGGTACTACGAGAGCCAGCAGCAGGATCAGGCCCGCGACGACGCTGAGCCCACCCCACCACGCGAACACGCCGGCCACGCCGAACATCCCGGCGCCGACACCGGCGTGCTTGCCCTTGTCCTTGAGCTCGGCGACGGCGAGACGGATCTCATCGCGCGCGAGCCTGCTCACCTGCTCGGACAGCTGGCTCACCAGCTGTGCGGTCGACGTGTCGGTGTTCATGCACGTCAGATACCCACAGGTGGGTTACGTCAATCAGCCCTGCTGGGCCTGGGCCTCCGCGACCTTCGCGTGGACCTCTTCCATGTTCACTTCGCGCGCCTGCTGGATCAGGCCGTCGAGGGCCGGTCCGGGCAGCGCACCGGGCTGCGAGAACAGCACGACACCCTCGCGGACGATCATCAGCGTCGGGATCGACCGGATGCCGAACGTGGCCGCGAGCTCCTGCTGCGCCTCCGTGTCGACCTTGCCGAACACGATGTCCTCGTTCTTGTCCGACGCGGCTTCGTAGGTGGGCCCGAACGCGCGGCACGGACCGCACCACTCGGCCCAGAAGTCGACCAGGACGATGCCGGAGCCGTCGGAGTCACCGACCACCTCGTCGAAGTTCTCCTTGGTCAGCTCGACCGTCGCCATGTTGGTCCTCCTCGTTTGCTGGGGGCATCCCACCCAACGAAGCGGGCGTCGATGGAATTCCCCGAGTGCCCCCGGTCACGCCTGGTTTCAACTTTTTGTGGACGTCTTCAACTCGACGTTGTACGGTCCCCGCCATGATGCCGCGCCTGCTCGTGACTTCGCTGCTCGTACTGGGGCTCGCCGCCTGCGGGTCCACGTCTGACACCACTCAGACGTCCACGCCTCCGTCGTCCGACCTGGGCTCGGTCAAGAAGGACGACGCGCTGGCCGCGCTGCTGCCGCCCGAGATCGCCTCGGCCGGCACGTTGAAGGTCGGGTCGAACATCCAGAACCCGCCGAACAACTTCTACGACCAGGACGGCAAGACCCCGATGGGGTCCGAGGTCGACCTGATCAAGGCGATCTCCGCCAAGCTCGGGCTCAAGGCCGAGCACAGCGACATGGCGTTCAGCTCGCTGATCACGAGCCTCGAGACCGGCCGCGTCGACGTGACGATGGCCGCGATGAACGACACCGCGGAGCGCCAGCAGAAGATCGACTTCGTCGACTACTTCACCTCCGGCATCACGATCATGGTGCAGAAGGGGAACCCGCAGGGCGTCAAGTCCGTCGAGGACCTCTGCGGCAAGGGCATCGCGGTGAACCTGGGCAGCTCGCAGGAGCAGTTCGGCAAGGAGCAGAGCGCCAAGTGCGTGGCCGCCGGCAAGGGCGAGGTCACGCTGAGCGTCACCGACAGCGACACCGGCAACCAGAACCAGTTGCGCACCGGCCGCGTCGCCGCGATCCTCAACGACCTGCCGACCGCCGTCTACGTCGCGAAGACCGCCGGTGACGGCCAGTACTTCGAGGTCGTGCCGCTCGCGCCGATCAACGGTGGCCCGTACGGCATCGGCGTCGCGAAGAAGAACGCCAAGCTGTCCGAGGCGATCAAGGGCGCGCTGCAGTCCCTGATCGACGACGGCACCTACGAGAAGATCGTCACCACCTGGGACATCAAGCAGGGTGCGATCACGAAGGCCGCCATCAATGGCAAGTGACACCCGTATGAACGGCGCCGAAGAAGAACTGACGGGGAAAGAACTGGTCGTCGTGCCGCTGAGCCACCCGTGGCGGTGGATCAGCGGCGCGGTGATCGTGCTGGTCATCGCGGGCCTGGGCTGGTCGATGTCCGAGGCCCAGATCCAGTGGGAGGACGTGCCGGGGTTCTTCACGCACCCCGTGATGCTCGAAGGCCTGCTCAACACCATCGTGCTGGCGCTGGCCGCGCAGGGCGGCGCCATCGTCCTCGGCGTGGTCGTCGCGCTGATGCGGTTGTCGGCCAACCCCGTCGCGCGGTGGTTCGCCGTCGGCTACATCTGGCTGTTCCGCGGTCTGCCGGTGCTCCTGCAGATCCTGATCTGGTTCAACCTCGCGCTGGTGTTCCAGAACATCAGCATCCCGGGGCTGTTCTCGGTGCCCACCAACGTGGTCATGACCGCGTTCGTCGCGGCGTTGCTCGGCCTGGGTCTCAACGAGAGCGCCTACATGGCCGAGATCGTCCGCGCGGGCCTGAGCAGCGTCGACGAGGGCCAGACCGAGGCGGCCAAGTCGATCGGCATGACACCGCTGACGACTCTGCGCCGAGTGGTGCTGCCGCAGGCCATGCGGGTGATCATCCCGCCCACCGGCAACAACTTCATCAACATGATCAAGGGCACCTCGATGGCGTCGGTGATCGCCTTCACGGAGCTCATCCACGCCGCGAACAACATCTCCTCGCGCAACCTGGAGATCATGGAAACCCTGTTCGCCGCCGCGGCCTGGTACCTCGTGATGGTCTCCCTCGCGTCGATCGGGCAGCACTACCTGGAGCGTGCTTATGGCCCTCGTTGAGGCGATCGGTGTCCGCAAGTCGTTCGGCCACACCGAGGTGCTCAAGGGCATCGACCTGGAGGTCGAGCGCGGCGAGGTCGTGTGCCTGCTCGGCCCGTCGGGCGCGGGCAAGTCGACGTTCCTGCGTTGCGTGAACCACCTGGAGACGATCGACGCCGGCCGCATCTGGGTCGACGGTGTGCCCGTCGGGTTCCGGGCGGCCGGCGGCAAGCTCTACGAGCTGCGCGAACGCGACGCGGCCCACCAGCGGCGCGACGTCGGGATGGTGTTCCAGCGGTTCAACCTGTTCCCGCACCGCACGGCGCTGGAGAACATCATGGAGGGTCCGGTCCAGGTCCTCGGGCGCCGCAAGGCCGAGGTGGGCGCCGAGGCGCTGGCTGCTGGAACGGGTGGGACTGGCCGAGAAGGCCTCCGCCTACCCGGGCCAGTTGTCGGGCGGTCAGCAGCAACGTGTTGCGATCGCGCGCGCTCTGGCGATGAAGCCCAAGCTGATGCTGTTCGACGAGCCCACGTCCGCGTTGGACCCGGAGCTGGTCGGCGAGGTGCTCGACGTGATGACCTCGCTGGCCCGCGACGGCATGACGATGATCGTGGTCACCCACGAGATCGGCTTCGCCCGCTCGGTCGCCGACCGCGTGGTGTTCCTCGTCGACGGCGCGGTGGTCGAGTCCGGCACACCGGCCGACGTCCTGGACAATCCGCAGCAGCCGCGCACGCAACAGTTCCTCGCAAAGGTGCTCTGAGTTGATCGACGCCTCGTACCTCGCCCAGTTCCGCGAACCGGAGGGGTATCTCGACTTCGCCCGCTTCGGCCCGCCGTCGCTCCCGGTGGTCACGGCCACCGCGCGGTTGATGGAACAGGCCTCCCTGGCCGGACCATCCACTGTGGACACGCTGATGCGCGAGGAACAACGGGTGAAGGCCGCCGTCGCGCGCCTCTGCCGTTCGGACACCGACCACGTCGCGCTGGTGCCGAACACCTCGATCGGCCTGTTCCAGGCGGCCTTCGGCCTGTCCGGCACGGTCATGTACTCGGCCGCGGAGTTCCCGTCCAACACCTACCCGTGGGTGCGGGCGGGCCTCCCGTCGGTCGTGCTGGACGGCCCGGTGCACCCTGCGGCCGTGGCGGCGGGCCTGACTCCCGAGGTGTCCGCGCTGTCGGTGTCCGCGGTGGACTTCCGCACCGGCTACCGCGCGGACCTGGCGGCGTTGCGCGAGGCGGTGGGCGACCGACTGCTGATCGTGGACGGCATCCAGGGCTTCGGCGTGGTCGACGAACCGTGGGAACTGGCCGACGTGCTGGTGGTGGGCGGCCAGAAGTGGCTGCGCGCAGGCTGGAGCACCGGCTTCGTGGTGCTCTCGGACCGAGCGCTGGAACGCCTGTCGCCGGTGCTGTCGGGCTGGACGGGCGCTCTCGACGCGGGCCTGTTCGACGACTCGGTCCACGACGCGGCCCCGGACGCCGCCTCCTGGAACATCACGAACCTCTCCCCGGTCGTCTCCGGCGCCTTCGCCGAAGCGCTGGAACTCGTGGAGCTGGCCGGAGTGTCCTCTTTGGACGCGGCGGTGAGCGAGATCGTCGCCGAGGCCGAGGAGATCGTGCTGTCCAGTGGGGGCAAGATCGTCTCCGCCCGCGAACGCCGTGCGGGCATCCTCGCGTTCACCATGCCCGAGGCGGCCTCCGTGGTCGGCGAAGCGTTGAACACGTTCGGGATCACCGCCACCATCCGCCCCGAGCACGTCCGCCTGTCCCCGCACGCCACCACCTCGCGCGGCACGCTGGAACGACTGCGCGCGGCCCTGAAGTCGTTGTCCGGGGCGGCTTCCTCCCCGATCCCGGCAGCGCTGTCGGCCCTCGTGCCCACCATCGACAGCCTCGCCTCTGCCCTGGGGCCGGACACCGAGGTCGTGGTGCACGACCTGTCCCGCCTGCCGAACTCCATCATCGCGATCGCGGGTTCCCTGACGGGCCGCCAGGTCGGCGGCCCGATGACGGACCTGTTGCTGGGCCTGGTCCGCCGCGGCACCACCACCGACATGCCCGGCTACGAGACCTACGCCCCGGACGGCCGTGCTATCTCCTCGTCCACCACCTTCGTGCGCGACGCGGCCGGCATCGCCGTGGGTTGCCTGTGCGTCAACAAACTCGCCGCACACGAGGCGTCCGGTCCCGTCCCGGTGGAGTCGTTCCCGCAGGACGTGGACACGCTCCAGCGCGTGCTGGTCGAGAAGGCGATCGCCGACGTGGGCGTGCCGGTCGAGCTGATGAAGAAGGTGCACAAGTCGCAGGTCGTCCGAGTGCTGGACGAGGCGGGCTTCTTCCTCATCCGCGACTCGGTCGACCACCTGGCGGGCGTCCTGGAGGTCACCCGCTACACGATCTACAACTACCTCAACGAGAACCGGGGAACCTGAGCAACCCTGTGGCACGTCTGCTCGTTCGGGTGAAAACAGTCCCGGTGCGGCCATTCGTGTTTCGCTGGAGCCGCCCACCTTTCTTGTAACTTACGTCTTCCCTCGACGTCATCTCGCCTTTACCGTTCCAGGTGTGAGAGCGCTCTCAAAGGTGAGATGGCGGCGTGGACTCGCCGCCGTAGCGATTGCCCTGTCGTCATTGGCGACGGTCGAGGCCGCGTACGCGGCCGACGACTACACGCAGAACGTGACCGCGATCGACGCGACTCAGGCCCGGATCGACTTCACGCCGACGACCCCTGCGAACTACGTCGACGTGCACTACCTGATCAGCGGCACCCCGCAGCAGAACTTCCGGATGACCAACAACGCCGGGACCTGGCAGAAGACCGTCGGGTCGCTGTCGTCCGGCACGGTCATCGACTACTGGTTCACCTACGAGAAGAGCGGTCCGCAGTACGACACGCCGCACTTCACGTACACCCACCAGGGTGCGGTGCAGCCGGTGGCGACGCCGACGTTCACCCCGCCCGCTGGCACGTACTCGACCGCGCAGACGGTCAGCATCTCCACCAGCACCTCGGGTGCGACGATCCGGTACACCACCGACGGGTCGACGCCGACCGCGAGCAGTCCGGTCTACAGCGGGCCCATCTCGGTGCCCGGCAACAGGACCATCAACGCGATTGGTATCAAGTCCGGTCAGCCCAACTCGGCGGTCGGCAGTGCTCAGTACGTGATCGGCACGCCGGTCGCGACGCCGACGTTCAGCCCGCCGGGTGGTGCCTACGCGTCCGCGCAGACGGTGACGATCTCGACGTCGACCAGTGGCGCGACGATCCGGTACACAGTGGACGGTTCTACGCCGACCGGGAGCAGTCCGGTCTACAGCGGGCCGATCTCCGTGCCCAGCAACAGGACCATCAGTGCCATCGGCATCAAGTCCGGGCTCGTGAACTCCGCTGTGGCCAGCGCGACGTACACGATCGGCACGCAGCAGGGATGCGTCCAGTCGGACAACCCGAACTTCGGGCCGAACACGCGGATCTTCGACCCGACCATGTCGGCGACGAGCATCCAGACGCAGCTCGACATCGACTTCAACAACCAGAAGGACACGATCACCGCGCAGATGGCGCCGCGGCGGGTCGCGCACCTGTTCAAGCCCGGTACCTACAGCGGTATCCACGACGACGTCGGTTACTACACGTCGGTTTCGGGGCTGGGCCGCAACCCCGGCGACGTGGTGATCAACGGTGACATCACCGTCGACGCGTTCAACGAGTCGGACAAGGGTGTGGCGCTGCAGAACTTCTGGCGCTCCGCCGAGAACATGGCCGTGGTTCCGAGCAGCGGCACCAACCGCTGGGCCGTCGCGCAGGCCGCGCCGTTCCGGCGCATGGACGTCCGCGGCAACCTGGCGCTCTACCCGGCCAGCTACGGGTTCGCGTCCGGTGGCTACACGGCCGACACGCGGGTGTCCGGTCAGACCGCGTCGGTGTCGCAGCAGCAGTGGTACACGCGCGATTCCAACTACGGCAGCTGGAACGGCGGCGTGTGGAACATGGTGTTCTCCGGAACGCCCGGTGCCCCCGCGACCACGTTCCCGACGCCTCCGTCGACGAACCTGGCGACGACGCCGATCTCGCGCGACGTGCCGTATCTCTACCTCGACGGCAACCAGTACCGGGTGTTCCTGCCCTCGTTGCGCACCAACGCTTCCGGCGCCTCGTGGCTCAACGGTGGCACGCCCGGCACCTCGCTGCCGATGAGCCAGTTCTACGTCGTGAAGTCCGGTGACACGGCCGCCACGATCAACGCGGCACTGGGCCAGGGCTGCAACCTGTTCTTCACGCCCGGCATCTACAACGTCAACCAGACGATCAACATCACGCGGCCCAACACCGTCGTGCTGGGCATCGGCTACGCGACGATCGTGCCGCAGAACGGCGTCACCGCGATGCAGGTCGCGGACGTCGACGGCGTGCGGATCAAGGGCATCCTGTTCGACGCCGGCACCACGCTGTCGAACTCGCTGCTGACCGTCGGGCCCGCGGGCTCCTCGGCCTCGCACGCGGCCAACCCGACGACGCTGCAGGACGTGTTCTTCCGCGTCGGCGGCGCCATCGCGGGCAAGGCGACGAACAGCCTCGTCGTCAACAGCCACAACACGATCATCGACCACAGCTGGATCTGGCGCGCCGACCACGGCAACGCCGGCACCTGGGGCTGGGACGAGGCGATCGGGGACACCGGCCTGGTGGTCAACGGCAACGACGTGCTGGCCACCGGCCTGTTCGTCGAGCACTACCAGAAGTACCAGGTCATCTGGAACGGGGAGCGCGGGCGGACCATCTTCTTCCAGAACGAGATGCCGTACGACGTGCCGAACCAGGCGACCTGGAACAGGCCGAACGGGCAGGCCGGGTACGCGGCCTACAAGGTCGGCGACAACGTCACCACGCACGAGGCGTGGGGGCTCGGCAGCTACTGCTTCTTCAACGTCAACCCGTCGGTGCGCGCCGAGAACGCCTTCGAGGTGCCCAACCGGTCCGGCGTGAGACTGCACAACCTGCTGACCGTGTCGCTCAACTACCAGGGCACGATCACCCACGTGGTGAACAACGTGGGCGGGGTGACACCGCCGGGCACCGTGCCGGTGAACGTCATCAGCTACCCGTAATCCCGACGCGGGTCCGGATCATCCGCCACAATCGTCGGTTGTGGCGGATGATCTTCCTTGGGTGCGGGACGTCGACAGGACGAGGCTGCTGAAGGAGCCGAGCGGCTCACCAGGCGTCTACCTGCCGAGAGACGTCGATGTCCAGCTGGACCGCGCGCTGCGCCGTCCCGGTGTGGTGCTCGTGCGGACGGAACCGGGTGGGGCCGGCGCGCGCAGGGCCGTCTACGAGGCGCTGCTGCGCGTGCTGCCGGACAAGCCCATCGTGGTGAACCCCGACGAGGGCGCGCCCGTGGTGCCGGAATCGGTGGTGTGGTTCGACTACGGATCGGTCCCGAGCCGGATCGACCTGAGCACGCCGCGCTGGATCATCGTGTTCGAGTCCGCGATGACCCGCAACCTCCCCAACTGGGTGGTGGACGCGGTCGTCGTCCAGGTGTCGATCTACCTGAGCGAGGGCGAGAAGGACGACGTCCGACGGTTGTACCCCTCCCTCCCGCCGGTCGACACGGTTCAGGAGTTCCTGCACCAGGTCCGGCAGGCCGGGCCGATCCGGGTGCACGCGGGCTACCGGGCGGACGACGAGGGCGGCGCCGACCGGCTCGGCATCGAACCCGACGTCGCGATGCTCGCGGACCTGATGGCGTCCCGGCTGATCAAGCCGCCGCTGTCGATCGGGTTGTTCGGCAGCTGGGGCAGCGGCAAGAGCTTCTTCATGCGGCAGCTGGAACGGCGGATCGACGATCTCGCGCAGCGTCACGACGTGTACTGCTCGTCGGTGCGGCAGATCAGGTTCAACGCCTGGCACTACGTCGAGGCCGATCTCTGGGCGTCGCTCGCCACCCACATCTTCGACACCCTCGCCAACGGGTCGGCGCACGACCTGGAGCGCATCGCCGACGAGTTCGCGGAGCAGCGCAAGGAGAAGACGTCGCTGGTCGACCGGCTGGCGACCGTCAGGCTCGAACGGATGGCGGTCGCCGCCCAGCAGCAGAAGAGCCTCGGCTCGGCGCGCCGCAGGCTCTCCAGGCAGCTCGCTGAGGGCGACCTGTCGTTCGTGGCACCGGGCGTGAAGGTGCCGGAGTTCGTGTGGGGGCAGGTGCGCAAGGACCGCACCGCGATCATCACGCTGTTGCTGGGGGCTCTGGTCGTCGCCGGGCTGTTCGTGGTGACGGCGACGTGGCCGCTGGTGCTGGCCGCGACCGTGGCGGCCGCGACGCCGGTGCTCGCGCGGGCCGCCAAGGCGGTGACGTGGTTCCGGGAGCTCAAGGACCGGCAGGACCCGCTGGACGACCGGCTCGCCGAGCTCGACGAGGAGATCGAGGGGCTGGAGCGGTCGATCGGGGAGCTGGCGCCGGACGTCGCCGAGTACGCGCGCACCCGTGACAACGACTACCAGCAGCACCTGGGCGTCGTTTCGCTGGTGCGCAAGGACTTGGAGATGTTCGCGGCGATCCTCGCCCACAGCACGGCCGGGCCGGAACGGATCGTGCTCTACATCGACGACCTCGACCGGTGCCCTCCGCCTGTCGTGATCAAGGTGCTCGAGGCGGTGCACCTGTTGCTCGCGCAGCCCGTGTTCGTGGTGGTCGTCGGCGTGGACGCGAGGTGGCTGCTCAGGGCCCTGGAACAGCACTACACCGAGATGCTGGACGACCCGGTCGACTACCTGGAGAAGATCTTCCAGGTGTCCTTCGCGCTGCCGCCGATGGAAGGCGGGGGATTCCGGCGGCTGGTGTCGGACCTGGCCGGGGAGGAGTTCGGTGAGGCGAGTTACCTCACTCCGTTGCACGACGACCCCCAGGACCTGCCGCGCGTGACGAGTCCGGCGCCCGTCGAGGAGCCGGGTGAGTCGCTCGACCACGCGCCGCGCGGCATGCGGATCACCGGGCCGGAGTTGCTCTACCTGGAGAGCCTCGCGCCGCTGGTGCGCACGCCGCGCGCCGCCAAGCGGTTGGTGAACCTGTATCGGCTGGTCAGGGCCCGCTCGGCGGTTCTGGAGTCCGACGGGTTCCTGAGCACCGACTACCGGGTCGTGCTGGTGCTGCTGGCGGTGCTCGTCGGCCGGTCGGGGCAGTGCGACGCGCTGTTCGACGCCATCGAGTCGGGCCGGGACTGGCGGCAGGAGAGGGACCGGCTGGTCGGTGATCTCGCCGTGCCGGACGACCTGTCCACCTACCGGAAGTGGCTGCCGCTGGTGCGGCGATTTTCCTTCACGACCGCCGCATTGCGATGATGCGTGCCATGTCGATCGACCGGGGTGCCGAGTTCGCCGAGTTCTGGGCCGAACGGCACCTGTGCACGTTGTCCACCGTCCGTCCCGGCGGGACTCCGCACGTGGTGCCGGTCGGCGTCACGCTCGACGCCGAAGCCGGCATCGCGCGGATCATCACGCACGGCGCGTCGTGGAAGGTCAAGCACGTGCGCAACGCCGGGTACGCCGCCGTGTGCCAGGTGGACGGTCGGCGTTGGTCCACGTTGGAGGGTCCCGCCGTCGTGCGCGACGACGTGGAATCCGTCGACGAGGCCGTGCGGCGGTATGCGTTGCGGTACAAGCAGCCGCGCGTGAACCCCGAGCGGGTCGTGATCGAGATCCAGGTGAAGCGTGTCACCGGCACCGTCTGACGTCGTGGTCGTCGGCATCGGTGCCGACGGGTGGGACGGGCTTTCCCCTGCCGCCCAGCAGGCTGTTTCCCGTTCACGTGTGCTGATGGGCTCGCGCCGGCAGCTCGACCTGGTGCCGGGGGAGTTCGACCGGGTCGCGTGGCCGTCGCCGCTGGTCCCGGCGTTGCCCGCGTTGTTCGAGAAGCACCGGGACGTGTGCGTGCTGGCGTCCGGCGATCCCATGTTCCACGGCATCGGCACGACCCTGGTGCGGTTGCTGGGCGACCGGGTGACGGTGATCCCGCACCCCTCCTCCGTGTCGCTCGCCTGCGCACGGCTCGGCTGGGCGTTGAACGAGGTCGAGGTCGTGTCCCTGGTGGCGCGATCGGCCGACCTGCTACGCCCCGTGTTGACGCCGGGACAGCGCGTGCTGGTGCTCGGTGGCGACCCGGCAACCGTTGCGGCACTGGCCGGAGACATCACTGTGCTCGAACAGCTAGGTGGTCCCGCCGAGCGGGTTTACCCTTGGTCCGGGCAGGACGCGGACCCGCTGTGCGTGATCGCGATCGAGTACCGCGGGAGCGCTCTCTCACGGGTCCCCGGCCTGCCTGATGACGCGTACGAATCCGATGGCCAGCTGACGAAGCGAGAGGTGCGGGCTATTTCGTTGTCGAGATTGGCGCCGCTGCCCGGGCAGCTGCTCTGGGACGTCGGGGCCGGTTCGGGTTCCATCGCGATCGAGTGGGCGCGCACGCATCCGACGTGCCGCGCGATCGCCGTGGAGCAGTCGGCCGAACGCGCAGAGCGAATCGCCGGTAACGCAGCGTCTCTGGGTGTGCCCGGGGTGGAGGTCCACATCGGACGGGCGCCGGACGCGTTGGAGGGGCTGGAGAAGCCCGACGCGATCTTCATCGGCGGCGGCGTGACGGTGCCCGGTGTGCTGCAGGCCTGCTGGGACTCGCTCGCGGCGGGCGGCCGACTGGTCGTCAACGCCGTGACGCTGGAGTCCGAGGCCGTGGTGGCGCAGTGGTACGAGCGGCTCGGCGGCGACCTGGTGCGGATCGCGGTGAACCGCGGCTCGTCGGTCGGCCGGTTCACCGCCTGGCGCCCGCACATGCCCGTGACGACGTGGAGCGTGACGAAGTGACCGTGCACTTCATCGGGGCCGGGCCCGGAGCGGCCGACCTGATCACGGTGCGGGGCCGCGCGCTGATCGAGTCGTCGCCGGTGTGCCTGTACGCGGGTGCGTTGGTGCCGGTGGAGTTGCTGGACTTCTGCCCCGCCGGCGCGCGCAAGGTCGACACGGCGCTGCTGACGCTGGACGAGATCGTGGCCGAGCTGGTCGCGGCCTCGGAACAGGGACTGGACGTGGCCCGGCTGCACTCCGGCGACCCGGCGGTGTTCAGCGCGATGGCCGAGCAGATGCGCCGGCTGGACGCGCTGGAGATCGCCTACGACGTGACGCCGGGGGTGCCGGCCTTCGCGGCCGCCGCGGCGTCGTTGCAGCGCGAGCTGACGGTGCCCGGGGTCGGGCAGACGGTGATCCTGACGCGGACCTCGCAGCGCGCCACGCCGATGCCCGAGGGCGAGGACCTGGACACGCTGGGGCGCAGTCACGCGACGCTCGTGCTGCACCTCGCCGTGCAGCGGATCGCGGACGTCGTGGCGGAACTGGTGCCGAACTACGGGCTGGACTGCCCGGTCGCGGTCGTCGCCTACGCGTCCCGTGAGGACGAGGTCGTGCTGCGCGGGACGCTGGACGACATCGCCGCGCAGGTCGAGGCCGCCGGGATCAAGCGGACCGCCGTGATCATCGTGGGACAGGTGCTGGGCGCGACGCAGTTCCCGGACAGCCACCTGTACTCGGCCACGCGCGTTCGATGATCCTCATCCTCGGGGGGACGGGGGAGGCTCGGGAACTCGCGCGGCGGGTGATGGGTTCCGCCGCGGCTCTTCCTCCGGGCCGGGTCGTCTCCTCCCTGGCGGGCAGGGTAAGCAACCCCGCTCTTCCCGTCGGCGAGGTTCGCGTCGGCGGCTTCGGTGGGGTCGACGGGCTCGCGCAGTGGTTGCGGGACAACGATGTCAGCGCCGTCGTCGACGCGACCCACCCGTTCGCCCGGCAGATCACCGCGAACGCTTTCGAGGCCTGTGAGCGGGTCGGCGTGCCGTTGCTGATCCTGCGGCGACCGGGGTTCACGCCGCAGCCCGGCTGGCAGTGGGTGGACAGCGTGGCCGAGGCCGCGCGGGAACTGCGGGGCGAGCGGGTCTTCCTGACGACCGGACGGCAGGACCTGGCCGAGTTCGCCGCGTGCCCGCAGTGGTTCCTGGCACGCATGGTCGAACCGCCGGAACCGCCGCTGCCCCAACGGATCGAGGTGCTGCTGTCGCGCGGTCCGTTCACTGTGGACGGTGAACTGGAGCTGATGCGCTCGCGGGACGTCGACGTGCTCGTCACGAAGGACAGCGGTGGCTCGATGACGTCGGCCAAGCTGGAGGCCGCGCGTCGGCTCGGTGTGCCGGTCGTGATCGTGCGCCGGCCACCGCTCCCGCCCGCGGCAGTGGTGGCCGGCGTCGACGCCGCCGTCAGCTGGTTGGGTACCGCCGGGGCGTGAAGACGACGCCCTGGGGCGTCACGATCGTCTGCGACGAGCCGATGATCAGCAGGCAGCGCATGTCGATCGTGGCCGGGTCGAGGGTGCCGAGCGTGAGGACGCGGATCTCCTCCTCCGGGCCGCCCACGTCACGTCCGACGACGATCGGGGTCTCCGGCGCGCGGTGCCGGAGCAGCAGGTCGCGCATGTCCGCCACCTGGTGCGTGCGGGCCTTGGACGCCGGGTTGTAGATCGCGATCACCAGGTCGGCCCTGGCGGTGGCCTCGAGGCGTTCGGCGATGACGTCCCACGGCTTGAGCCTGTCGCTCAACGAGATCACCGCGTAGTCGTGGCCGAGCGGTGCGCCCGCCTTGGCCGCCACGGCGTTCGCGGCCGTGACACCGGGGATGACGCGGACCGGCACGTCCGGGGACTCCGCCGCGACCTCCAGGACCGCGGTCGCCATCGCGAAGACGCCGGGATCACCCGACGACACGACGGCGACCCGTGCGCCCTTGCGGGCGAGGTCCAGGGCGAACGCGGCGCGTTCGGACTCGACCTGGTTGTGCGAGGAGTGCCGCTGCTGGCCGGGACGTTCCGGCACGCGGTTCAGGTAGGTGCTGTAGCCGACCAGTTCGTCGGCGGCCTCCAGCTCCTGGCGGGCTTCCGGGGTGAGCCAGTCCCGCGAGCCGGGGCCGAGACCGACGACGACGACCTCGCCCTTCGGCTTCGCGGGCTTGGACTGGCTCGGCAGCACGGCGATGGAGAAGTACGGCACGGTCGCGGGGTCGACGTCGGCCAGCGGCGCCATCCTTTGCCGGCCCGTGGTGGCGCGTTCGACGTACCAGGCACCGTCGAGCCGGCCGGACGCCTCGAGCGCCTCGCGGACGTTGCCGAAGGTGCGGCCCAGCTTGAGGATCGCGGCGCAGTCGGTGTCGGCCAGGCGGGACGCGAGCTCGGCGGGCGGGAGCGTGCCGGGCAGGATCGTGAGGACCTCGTCGCGTTCGACGAGCGGGGTGCCGAGAACGGCGCTCGCCCCGCTCACGGACGTGACGCCGGGGACGACCTCCCACTCGTAGCGGTCGGCCAGCCGCTTGTGCATGTGCATGTAGGAGCCGTAGAAGAACGGGTCCCCGGCGGCCAGCACGACGACGTTCCGCCCGGCGTCGAGGTGCGCGGCCAGCGTGGCGGCGGCCTCCTCGTAGAAGGCGTCGATCTCGCCCTGGTAGTCGTCCGTGTCCTCGGTCGTGACCGGGTAGACGAGCTGTTCCAGCACCTGCGGTTTCGGATCGTCCTGGCTGCGGAAGTACGGCGCGGCGATGGTCTTGGCGACCGACTTGCCGTGCCGGGCGCTGTGGAACGCCACCACGTCGGCTTCGTTGATGAGTCGCGCGGCCTTGACCGTCACGAGTTCCGGGTCGCCCGGACCCAGGCCGACGCCGTAGAGCTTGCCCGTCATTCTTCCTCGCTCGCGATCGCGTTGATGGCCGCCGCCGTCATGGCACTGCCGCCGCGCCGGCCGCGCACCACGAGGTGCTCCAGATCCGTTGCGGCCAAAGCTTCCTTGGACTCCGCTGCCCCGATGAACCCGACCGGGATGCCCAGCACCGCCGCGGGCCGGGGGGCTCCGGCGGCGATCAGGTCGAGCAGGTGGAACAGCGCCGTGGGGGCGTTGCCGATCGCGATCACCGCGCCGTCGAACCGGTCCGCGAGCAACTCCAGGGCGGCGGCACTGCGCGTGTTGCCGATCTCCTGCGCCCGGCCCGGCGTGCGCGGGTCCTGCAGGTAGCACAGGACTTCGTTGTCCTTGGGCAGGCGGCGGCGGGTCACGCCGGACGCGACCATGTTGGCGTCGCACAGGATCGGCGCGCCGTCGCGGAGCGCCGCGCGCGCGTTCCGCACGACGTCCGGGGAGAACACGACGTCGCTGGGCAGGTCGGTCATGCCGCACGCGTGGATCATGCGGACGACGACCTGCGAGACATCGGCGGGGAACCCGGTGAGGTCCGACTCCGCGCGAATGGTGGCGAAGGACTGGCGGTAGATCTCCGCCCCGTCCTTGATGTACTGCGTCAACGGATCTCCTCGTAGCCGTCGCCGGTCGCGACGAACTCGATCACTTCGCCCGCGGGACGGCCGCAGCGGCGGGCACAACCCGACCAGTGCACCGGACGGCGGTGTGGGGTTCCGAGCCACGCACGGGCGTCGGCTCGTACGTCGGAGAGCGACTTCGCGCAGCCGGGGCGGCCGGTGCAGGCGCTGACGCCGTGCCACGGCGAGTCCGGGTCGGTGATGAGGCCGGACGTGTCGGTGCCGGCGGGCACGACCAGGCTGCGCCACGGCGTGAGGCGGAGAGCGACGCCGGGGAGCTGGCCGGCGTCGAGCCGGCCGAGCGGAACCCCTGGGGTCAACGGTGAAGGTGCGACAGGAGTCACAGCCGGGGTGATGCGCGGCGCGTCGGAGGTGCCGAAGTGGGCGGTGATCTTTCGCACACCGTCGTCCACTTCGGACAGGCGCCAGGCCGGGCCGCGGAGTCGCTGGAAGAGGCGGGCCGCGGTGACCACGGTGTCGGCGGGGTCGGTGACGCGGACGCCCGTGTCGGTCCCGGCCAGGAGGAGTGCCCACGTCGCCGCACCATCTCTGACCAGCCCGAAGTCGCCGCCGAGGCCGCTCACCGCGTGCCCCACCGTCAGCAGGAACCTGCCCGGCAGCGCTGCCAGAGCGGGGTCCGCGCACAGGGCTGCATCGATCTCGTCGACCAACCCCTGCTCGTCCTCCAGGGGTGCAGCGATGATGTTGCGGATCCGCTCGTGCGAGGCCGACGGCAGCAGGCCCGCCGCGGCCAGGCGCGCGCCCAGTTCGACGCCGTCCGCGAGGCCTCTGATCTGGAGGTTCGCCCGCGAGGTCAGTTCCACTGAACCGTTCCCGAGTTCTGCGGCCGAGGTGCGCACGACGTCCCACTGAACAGCGGAAAGAGTGCCGCCAGGCACCCGGATGCGCGCCAGCCCGCCGTCCGCTGCCTGGTGCAGCTCGACGGCGCCGGGACAGGCGTCCGGGTGACCCCGGTGAATCCCATTGGGCATAGGTCGGACTGTAACCCGCCGGTTAGGGTGAGCCCGAACGACGAAGCGCAGGAGGAAGCCGGTGTGAATCCGGCGCGGTCCCGCCACTGTGACCAGCGAACACCGCTGGGAGTCAGGAACTCTGCTTCGCCGGTCACCCGCAACCTGGGGCGCGGACCCCACGAGGGATGGAGCCTGCGTGATCCTGCTGCTGTCGACCTCCGACACCGACCTGCTGTCGGCGCGTGCGAGTGGTGCCGAGTACCGGCTCGGCAACCCCGCGCGACTCACTACCGACGACCTGCCCGCGCTCGTCGAGGGCGTGGACCTGGTCCTCGTGCGCATCCTCGGCGGCCGCCGGATGTGGGAGGAAGGTCTCGACTGGCTGCTGGCCAGCGGGCTGCCCGTGGTGGTGCTCGGCGGTGAGATGCAGCCCGACGCGGCGCTGATGGAGCTGTCGACGGTGCCCGGTGGTGTGTGCGCCGAGGCGCACCTCTACCTCGCGCACGGCGGCCCGGCGAACCTCACCGAGCTGTACAAGTTCCTTTCTGACACCGTGCTGCTGACCGGCCACGGCTTCGAGGCCCCCACCGCCACGCCCACGTGGGGCGTGCTGGAGCGCGAGGCCTCGGCGGCCGAGGGCCCGACGGTCGCGGTGCTCTACTACCGCGCGCACCACGTCGCCGGGAACACGGCGTTCATCCACGCGCTGTGCGACGCCATCGAGGCCAAGGGGGGCAAGGCCCTGCCGGTCTTCTGCTCCTCGCTGCGCACCGCCGAACCCGAGCTGCTCGACACGCTGAGGCAGGCCGACGCGCTCGTCGTGACGGTGCTCGCGGCCGGTGGCACGAACCCCGCGAAGGCCTCCGCCGGTGGCGACGACGACGCGTGGGACGTCGGTGCGCTGGCCGCGCTCGACGTGCCGATCCTGCAGGGGTTGTGCCTCACGTCGAGCCGCGAGACGTGGGACTCGAACGACGACGGACTGTCTCCTTTGGACACCGCGACCCAGGTCGCGATCCCCGAGTTCGACGGCCGGATCATCACGGTCCCGTTCTCCTTCAAGGAGATCGACTCCGACGGCCTCACGATCTACGTGGCCGACCCGGAACGGGCGTTGCGCGTCGCGGGCATCGCGGTCCGGCACGGCCGGCTGCGCCACATCCCGGTCGCCGAGCGCAAGGTCGTCGTGATGCTGTCGGCGTACCCGACGAAGCACTCGCGCATCGGCAACGCGGTCGGGCTCGACACGCCCGCGTCGACCGTCCGGCTGCTGAAGGCCATGCAGGAGCACGGTTACGACATCGGCACCGAGCTGCCCGGTGTCGACGAGCTCGACGGCGACAAGCTGATCCACGCGCTGATCGCCGCCGGTGGCCAGGACGCCGACTGGCTCACGCAGGAGCAGTTCGAGAGCAACCCGATCCGCATCGCCGCAGCCGACTACCGCGAGTTCTACGAGACGCTGCCCGACGACTTCCGCGAGTCGATGCAGGAGCACTGGGGCGAGGCACCGGGCTCGTTGTTCGTCGACCACAGCAAGTCCGAGGACGGCGAGATCGTGCTGGCCGCACTGCGGTCCGGCAACGTCGCGGTGATCGTCCAGCCGCCGCGCGGGTTCGGCGAGAACCCGATCGCGATCTACCACGACCCCGACCTGCCGCCGTCGCACCACTACCTCGCGGCGTACCGGTGGGTCGAGTCGAACTTCGGCGCCGACGCCGTCGTGCACGTCGGCAAGCACGGCAACCTGGAGTGGTTGCCCGGCAAGACCGTCGGCATGTCGGCGTCCTGCGGCACGGACGCGGCGCTCGGCGACCTGCCGCTGATCTACCCGTTCCTCGTCAACGACCCCGGTGAGGGCACGCAGGCGAAGCGCCGCGCGCACGCCACGCTGGTCGACCACCTCGTGCCGCCGATGGCCCGCGCCGACAGCTACGGCGACATCGCGCGCCTGGAGCAGTTGCTGGACGAGTACGGGAACATCTCCGCGATGGACCCGGCCAAGGTGCCGGCGATCCGCGCGCAGATCTGGACGCTGATCAAGGCCGCGAAGCTCGACCACGACCTGGGACTCGACGACCGGCCGCACGACGCGGAGTTCGACGAGTTCATCCTGCACGTCGACGGCTGGCTGTGCGAGGTCAAGGACGTCCAGATCCGCGACGGCCTGCACATCCTCGGCGAGGCGCCGACCGGCAGCGTTCGCGTCAACCTCGTGCTCGCCATGTTGCAGGCGCGGCAGATGTGGGGCGGTCAGGTCGCCGCGCTGCCCGGCCTGCGCGAGGCCCTCGGGCTCGTCAGCACGGCCCGTGAAGACGTTGACGCGATTGAGGAACAGGCTCGCGTGCTCGTCCAGGCGATGGAGGACGCGGGCTGGGACCGTGAGGCCGCAGCGGGTCTGCACGAGTCGGTGGACGTGCAGAAGATCCTGGAGTTCGCGGCCGTCGAGGTCGTGCCCAGGCTCGCGCGCACCACGGACGAGATGACGAACGTCCTGCACGCCCTGGACGGCGGTTACATCCCGGCCGGCCCGTCGGGTTCTCCGTTGCGCGGCCTGGTGAACGTGCTGCCGACCGGCCGCAACTTCTACTCGGTCGACCCGAAGGCCATCCCGTCGCGCCTCGCCTGGGAGACCGGCCAGGCGATGGCCGACTCGCTGCTGGAGCGGTACCGCGCCGAGAACGACGGCGAGTGGCCGCCCTCGGTCGGGCTGTCGGTCTGGGGCACGTCCGCGATGCGCACCTCCGGTGACGACATCGCCGAGGTGTTCTCGCTGCTCGGCGTGCGGCCGGTGTGGGACGACCAGTCGCGCCGCGTCACCGGGCTGGAGGTCGTCCCGCTCGAGGAGCTGGACAGGCCGCGCATCGACGTCACGATCCGCATCTCCGGCTTCTTCCGCGACGCCTTCCCGCACGTCGTGTCCATGTTGGACGACGCGGTGCAGCTCGTCGCCGCGCTGGACGAGCCCGCGGAGCAGAACTTCGTGCGGGCGCACATGCTTCGCGACCTCGAAGAGCACGGCGACCAGCGCCGCGCCACGTTGCGCGTCTTCGGGTCCAAGCCGGGCGCGTACGGCGCGGGTGTGCTGCCGCTGATCGACAGCCGCAACTGGCGCGACTCGTCCGACATCGCCGAGGTCTACGCGGTGTGGGGCGGGTACGCCTACGGCCGCGGGGTCGACGGCGTCGCCGCGCGCGCGGACATGGAGTCGGCGTACCGGCGGATCGCGGTGGCGGCCAAGAACATCGACACCCGCGAGCACGACATCGCCGACTCGGACGACTACTTCCAGTACCACGGCGGCATGGTCACGATGGT
Organism: Streptomyces sp. ID05-26A; assembly: GCF_033794685.1. NCBI lineage: Bacteria > Bacillati > Actinomycetota > Actinomycetes > Kitasatosporales > Streptomycetaceae > Streptomyces > Streptomyces sp. ID05-26A. The sequence continues at coordinate 189,916 of NZ_JARAYZ010000006.1, read as the reverse complement.
GAAGGCGTTGACGGGCAAGGCACCCGCCGCGTACGTCGGGGACAGCACGCGCCCGGAGGCGGTCCGCACGCGGACGCTGACCGAGGAGACCTCGCGGATCTTCCGCGCCCGCGTGGTGAACCCGCGCTGGATCGGGGCGATGCGCAACCACGGCTACAAGGGCGCGTTCGAGCTGCAGGCGACGGTCGAGTACCTGTTCGGCTACGACGCCACGACCGGCGTGGTCGCGGACTGGATGTACGAGAAGCTGACCGAGAGCTACGTGCTCGACCCGGAGACCCGCAAGTTCCTGCAGACGTCGAACCCGTGGGCGTTGCACGGCATCGCCGAGCGCCTGCTGGAGGCGGCCGAGCGCAAGATGTGGGAGCACCCGGAGGAGTCCACTTTGGACGCGCTGCGGGCGGCCTACCTGGAGACCGAGGGCGACCTGGAGGACGGCGTCTGATCGACCCGGACGCAGCAGTGACCTGGTGACGGAGCGAGGCGAGCGGTGTGACCGTTCGCCTCGATGCCGTCCAGCAGGCCGCTGACGAGGCGCAGGTTCATTCCGCACACCAACTGCGTGTGCCGGTGCGCCAGGCTGTGGAACGGGCAGTTGCCGAGCAGGATCGAGCCGCCGTCCTCGCGCGGCTCGAAACCGAAGCCCGCCAACGTGTCCACGACTCCGCCCGGCGCCCGCGCGGCCAGGTCCGCGCCCCACTCGTAGGCGCGCCGGTGCAGGATCTCGCGAACGGGCTCGCCCGTGCTCTCCGCTTCCACCAGCGCGTCCGTGAGCAGGTGGCTCGCCGCCTCGTAGCGGCGGTCGGGCAGCGACACCTCGATGTGCTCCGCGGACCGCTGGTAGAGCTTCGCGGGCCTGCCGGCTCCGGGGCCACCGGTCCGGCGCTGGTGCGCCACTGTGAGAAGGCCCATCTCGACCAGCTTGTCGAGGTGGAACCCCGCGGTCGTGCGGGGCAGCCCGACGGCCTGCGCGGCCTCGTCCTTGCTGATGGGAGCGTTGTGGCGCACCACGAGGTCGTACAGCCTGCGGCGGTTCGGTTCGTCGAGGGCCGCGACGGCGGCGACGGGGTCGGCCATCTCTAAAAACTACTCTTGTTGACTAAATTCGGCCAGCGGATCTACCGTGGCGGCATGGACGTCGAGGCGGCACAACGGGCGGTCACGGACCTGCTCAAGGCGCTGGGCAAGGACCCGTACTCGGTGCATCTCACCGACACCCCGCGCCGCGTGGCCGAGGCCTACGCGGAGATGCTGACCCCGCGCGAGTTCACCATGACGACGTTCCCCAACGACGAGGGCTACGACGAGCTCGTGCTGGCGCGGAGCATTCCCGTGCAGTCGTTGTGCGAGCACCACATGCTGCCGTTCCACGGCGTCGCGCACGTCGGATACCTGCCGGGGGAACGGATCCTGGGCCTGTCGAAGCTCGCCCGGGTCGTGGAGATGTTCGCGCGCGATCTCCAGGTCCAGGAACGGCTGACCAAGCAGGTCGCCGACTGGTTGCAGGAGGAGTTGCGGCCCCAGGGGGTCGGCGTCGTGGTCGAGGCCGAGCACATGTGCATGGCGCTGAGGGGCGTGCGGGTCACCGGGTCCCGCACGGTCACCTCGGCGTTGAAGGGCGTGCTGCGGGAGAACCCCGCGTCACGTCAGGAGTTCTTCACCCTCGTTCACGCCGCCTGAACGGGGCCGAAGACGTAGGAGCCGGCGGCGTCCGGGTTGTCGCCGGCCCAGAACTCGGCCCACAGCGTCGTGAACTCGTTGCGCGACAACCGTCCGTCGCCGTCGAGGTCCAGCTTCGCGAAGACGGTCTCGGTCGCGCCGCCGAGCCAGGCCTCGATCATGGTCCGGTACTCGGGTTCGGAGACGTAGTCGTCGCCGTCCGCGTCCACGGCGCCGAACATGGCGTCCGCCGTGCCCAGCACCGGTTCGATGTTGTCGGGCAGCACGTCGACGACGTTCAGGACGTCCTGCAGCGTCACCTGCTCCGCGCCTCCCGCGGCCGACTGCAGGGTGGTCCACCAGCCCAGCATCACCTTCGTCAGCAACTCCTCGTCACTGCCGCGCAACGCCGCCCAGCGCTGGGCGAGCAGCTCGAAGTCCTCCCGGTTCAGCCGTCCGTTGCCGTCGGAGTCCATCGCGCCGAAGACCAGGTCCACCTTGCTCCGCTGAAAGTCGCTCGCCATGCGCAGGACGATAGGGCCGAAAGACGTAGTCGAACCATCGGCCGAACGGGTCCGAGCTACTCCACGAACAGAGCATCCGCCAGGTGCAAACGGCCGGACACCCCGAGCTTGCGGTAGATGCCCGAGAGCACTCCCTCCACGCCGTCGGCGGGCATGAGCAGCGTGGACGCGATCTCGTCGTCGGAGCGGCCGCGTGCCGCCAGCTCCGCCACCTGATGCTCCGTCGGGGTGAGTGCGGTCGGCCCGGTCTGCCGCATTCGCCGAGGTCCGGAGCTCGTCGCCACCAGTTCGGAGTAGGCACGGGCGGCCATCGTGGTGGATCCGCACTTCTGCGCCAGGTCGACGGCGTCACGCAGGTGCGTGCGCGCGGAGGCCGTGTCGCCCTGACGCCGCAGCACCACGCCGAGGTCCACCAACGCGCGCGCCAGTTCCAGACGGCCGGGGGAGGCGCGCAGCACCCGCACGGCCTCCTCCAGCAACCTTCGCCCGGCCGCGCCCGCGGTCACCCGGCCCTCCGCGCGCAACGCCATGCCCAGCGCCCTGGGCGCGCCCCAGACCCGTGCGAGCGCGACCTCCTCCTGGGCGAGTTCGCGGGCCCGTTCGCCGTCGCCCATCGCCGCGCAGGCCAGCGCCGCGCCGGAACGCCACGACAGCGCCGCGGGATTGCGGTACGGCCACGCCGCGCAGTGCCGTCCGGCGGCCAGAAACGCTTCCAGGGCCTCGTGATCGTCGCCTCGCGCCGTCAGCACGCGTCCGCGCACGGTCAGCACGCCACCGAACGACCACGTGCGCCGCGCCTCGTCCGTCGAGGCCTCGGCGATCACCGTGGCGGCCTCGTCCAGGCGACCCTCCTCGAGCAGGATGTCGGCGAGCAGCGCGGCGTGCCACGTGGAGACGGCGTGCCAGCGCCGGTCCTGCCGCAGGTGGTCGGCCGCCACCGCGAGATCGGCACGGGCGGAGGCGAGATCTCCCTTGCGGCGCTGGACGTTCGCGCGCATCACGTTCGTCAGCGCGCGCAACGCTGGTGCCTGGGCGCGGTCGACCTCGTCCAGCACGGCCAGCGCCTCGTCCAGCGAGTCGGCCAGGTTCAGCGTCATCGCGGCCGTCAGGGAGGCGACCACGCCGTCGCCGCGTGCCGAGACGAGACGCCTCGTCTCGTCTGCGCTGATGTCGCCGACCATCACGCGGTGCAGCACGCCGGCGGGGTTGTCGAGCGAGACCGACGAGGGGACGGCCTCCTGCCACACCAGGCCGTGCACGGCGAGATGTGCCCGCGCCTGCGGTGAGCCGCCCAGCACCGCGGGGATCTCGGCCGGGGCGCCCTCGGCGTGCAGGGCGTAGGACAACGCGATCGCGGACTCGGCATCGTCCACATCGGACTGGAGGGCCTCGCGCAGCCGGGCGGTCGCGCCGGGCAGGTTGCCGACCAGTTCGGCGATTCCCAGCAGTCGCAAGGCACGGGACGGGTTCGCCACCGGTTCGCGCAGCGCCCGCCACAGCAGCCGTGCCGCGCCGGCCGTGTCGCCGTGGTTCACCGCCTCCTGCGCGGCCCGGTCCAGCACCTCGCCCGCCCACGGTTCCAGGCCGGGCGACGTCTCCAGCAGGTGGTCCGCGACCGCCCGGTCCGAAGCGCCGTGCGTCCGCAACGCCTGTGCGGCCCGCAAGTGCAGCGCCGCGCGTGCCGCGGCGGGTATGTCTTCGAGCACCGCGGGTCCCGCCACGCCGAGGAGTTCGACGGTGCGCCTGGCCTCGGCGAGTTCCGCCGGGCTCAGTCGCGTGAGTTCGGCCAGCACACCGGGATGGGGCGAAGAACCCAGTGCCGCCAGGCAGTGCGCGGTCGTCACGACGGACGCGGGGCGGCGGCGCAGCCGGGCCGCCATGATCTCGCCGGACACCTCGGCACCGCGCTGGGTCACCCGCCACGCGGCCTCGGTCGTCGGCGGGACCTCGTCCTCCACCAGCGCCTTGACCAGCCGCGTCACCGCCAGGGGGTTGCCGCCCGTCGCGTCGAAGCACGCCGCCGCGAACTCCGGCGCGGCTTCGCCGAGTGCCGCCGAGACGAGACGTCTCGTCTCGGCAGGGGTGAGGTGGTCCAGCGTGACCCGCTGGCACGCGGCCGTGATCTCGCCGAACGACGGGTCGTCGCACCGCTCGCCCACGCCCACGGTCAGGACGAGCGCGATCGGCAGCCGCCGCACCCGCAACGCCAGGTAGGCGAGCCAGCGCAGGGAAGCGGCGTCGGCCCAGTGCGCGTCGTCCACCAGGACCAGCAGATCGGCGCGCGCGGCCAGCGCGGCGGTCAGCCGGTACACGCCGTGCAGCACAGGGAAGTCCGCGGCCGCCGCGGTGAGCTGCAGCGCCCCGATCGCCTCGTCGGGCACGAGAGTGGAGTCGACCAGGTCGAACAGCTGGGCCACGATCCCAAAGGGAAGATCGCTTTCCAATGCGCTTCCCCGTGCTCGCACCACTTGCCGGCCGGACGCCTCCCACCGTGCGGCGAGGTCGTCGACGGCCGCCGTCTTGCCCGTGCCGGGTGCGCCTTCCACCACCGTGGTCGTGCCCGGCACCGCCTGATCGCCGATTCCGGCGCACCACACTTTCAGCCGGTTTTCCAAGATCTCTCCACAATCCGCCGCTGAAAGCTCAGCGGAATTGATGCTAGGAGAAAGCGCTCCACTTGCCCAGGTAAAGCTTTCTGCGCTATGGGGCGTCTCAACAGGAGTACGGCCCGTATGATCCCGCGGGCTGCTACTCGAATGGGTAGCGGCAGCTTGTCAAGGTCATCCCAGCGGCGCAAGGGGACGCCGCTCGGCTCTGGTCGTGGTGCGGGTCCTCGTGGTAATGCAGCGCTTGTTCTCCGCCGCCGCGGAGCGAAAGGAAGAATGGGTGTCGGGGAATCGGGACGGGATGTTCCGCGGCCGTGAGGGGGAACGGGAGCTCCTGAACGGCGTGCTGGACGCGGGCACCGGTGTGGTGCTGGTCGACGGCGCCGCGGGCACGGGGAAGACGCGGCTGCTGGCCGAGATCGCCGCCGTCGCCGCCGGCCGGGGCTTCGAGGTCGTGACCGCGCGGGACGAGCTCGACCAGCCGTTCCTGTTGGCCTGCCTGGCAGAACGCCGTCCGGACGGCCCGTTGCTGGTCGTGCTGGACGATCTCCACCTGGCCGCGCCGGGCACCCTGGCCGCTCTGCGCGCACTGTTACCCGCCTCCGCCCGCGACGAGGTGGTGTGGCTGCTCGCCTGCCGCCGCGGCGAGGCCGCTGACAGCCTGTTCGCCGCGGCCGCGCACTGCGGAGCGACCAGGATCGACCTGCGGCCGTTGACCGACGACGTGGTCACCGACCCCGCCCCCGACCTGAAAGCGCTTGCTGCCACGGCGCAGGGGTTGCTGCACGACCGCGTGACCGCGTTGAGCGGCAAGGCGAGGCACCTCCTGCAGGTCGCGTCCGTGCTCGGGCCGCGCTTCGAACCCGGTGACGTCGCGGAGATGCTGGCGTCGAGCACCGCCGTTCTGTTGCCCGCGTGGGACGAGGCCATCGGCGCGGGTGTCGTGACGGCCCTGGACGACGGCCTGGAGTTCCGGCACGACCTGCTCTGGCGCCTGGTCGCCGACTCCGTGCCCCCGCCCGTGCGGCGTGCGCTGCACCGCGAGGCCGGCGAGATGTTGCTGGGGCGCGGGGACAGCGCCGTCGCCGCCGCGAAACACCTGCTGCACGGCGCCCAGCGCGGCGACGCCCGGTCGATCGACGGACTCGTCACGGCCGCGAAAGCCGTGCTGTGGAACGCTCCTGAGGCCTCCGCCGAACTCGCCGTGCGCGCGCTCGAACTGACCGACCAAGCGTCTGCTTCGCTGGTCCACCGCACGGTCATGGCGGTGCGGGCCCTCACCGCGGCAGGCCGGCTCACCGCCGCGCAGGCACTGGCGCGGGAGGCGTTGTCCCGTCAGGTCTCCCCGGAGCCCGCCGCCAAACTCCGGCACTGCGTGGCCACGACGACGTTGCTGGGAGCCCGGCACGCGGAGTCGCTGGAGATCTCCGAGGTGTTGCTGCGCGACCCCGACCTGGCGCCGGAACTCACGCCCTGGGTGGAGATCACCCGGCTGATGGCGCTGCTCGGCCACGACCGGGACCGTGCGGGGGAGCTGGCCGAGGCCGTGGTGCGCACCCGTGAGGGAGCGCCGGACGACGTGCTGGCAACGGCTTTGGCCGTGCTGGCCGCGATCGCACGCGACACCGGACGGCCCGGCGCCGCGCTGGAACTGGCTCGCGAGGCCGCGCGGGCGAGCACCTCGCACGACCTCAGCGCGTACCCGCAGCTGCTGTTCGCGACCCTGCTCGCGGGGTTGAGGGAGTTCGCCGACGCCGGCGACGTGGTGCGGCGGGTCCGCGGCGGGCCGTCCGCGGTGGTCACCAGGGAGGTCATGACCGCGGTCGTGCAGGCCCGGATCCTGTTGCAGGCCGGGCGCATCGAGGAGGCCGCCGCCGAGGCGCGTGCCGCGCTGACCGTGGCGGAGGAGACCGGGCACGACGCGGTGGTCGCACCGGCGCTGGCGGTGCTGGCGATGGTCGCGATCCACACCGGCGACCTGCCCGCCGCGATCGACCACGTCGGACGCTGCCGCGACGAGGTCCCCGCCGACCGGATCATCTTCTCCCGCGCCTACTACCAGTGGGCCGACGTGCTCGTCACCTACGTCGGCTCCGGGCTCGAGAAGGCGATGGCGCTGCTCGCGGACTCCTACCCGGACCTGGTCCAGTCGGGCCTCTTCGCGGAAGAGCCCCGTGCCGCCGGGTGGTTCGTGCGGCGGGCCCTGGAAGCGGGGGACGACGGGCTGGCCAAGGCTGTCGTGGACCGCGCGGAACGGCTGGCCGGGGAACACCCCGGCTTCCCGGCGGTCGCGGCGGCCGCGGTGCACGCACGCGGCCTGCTCGACGCCGACGCGCGGTCGCTGGAACTGGCCGCCCGCGAACACCGCGACCCGTGGGCGCGGGCCAACGCGGCCGAGGACCTCGGTGTGCTGCTGACCGGGTCACCGGACCGCGCGGGGTCGGTGCAGGCGCTGGAGAGCGCGCTCGGCCTCTACCGGGAGATCGGCGCGTCCCGCGACAGCGCGCGGGTGCTGGGCCGGCTGCGCAAGCTCGGCCGCCGCCGCAGGGCCGCTCCCGCGCGGCCGGAGTCCGGATGGTCCAGTTTGGACGACACCGAACGGGCTATCGCCAACCTGGTGGCCAAGGGTCAGACGAACCGGCAGATCTCGACGCAGCTGTTCATGTCGCCGCACACGGTGAACTTCCACCTGCGCAAGATCTTCCGGAAACTGGGGATCAGCTCGCGCGTCGAGCTGGTGATGAGGTCGCGGGACGACCGGTGATCCGCTTGGCCTGACGCCGCAGCTGCAGGATGCGGGCCGCGCCGACGACCGCGACCAGCAGCGCGCCGCCGATCATGCCGAACAGCAGCGCCACGCCCAGGGGCAGGTTGAACTCGCCCCACAGGAAGTGGATCGTGGCGTTGCCACCGTTCTGCAGGATGAAGACCAGCAGGAAGATCAGCACGACGATCGCCACCAGCACGGCGATCCAGGTGCCGCTGATCCGGGTCGGCCGCAGCTTCTTCGGTGCGGCCCCCGGGGTGGAGGGTGGAACAGCCGGCGGAGCGGTCGGGATCGGTTCCGTGACCGGCGTCTTCGGAGTCTCGTCGCTGGAGGTCGCCACGGGAGAATTATCGGCGACCAGGCGTGATCTCGCGCGCTGGCGAACGGGTTACAACCGGCGCAACCCGGACAGCACGCGTTCGAGCAGAGCCACGTTCGGCTTGTCGGCCGGCTCGTGCACGGCGACCAGGTTCAGCGTGATCAGGTCGCTCAGCAGCACCCGCGTGACGCCGAGCGGGATCTTCATGAGCGCCGAGATCTCGGCGACCGACCGCGGCTGCAGGCACAGCCGCATCATCGCCGCCTGGTCGTTCGTCGCGCGGTAGAGCTTGTCCTCGTCGGTGGAGAGCAGCGTCTCCAGGCGCAGGTCGTGGCGGGCCGTCGTGCGGCCGCCGGTGCGGGCGTAGGGACGGATGAGCGAGCTGTCCCTGGCGGGGGTCTGGGGTTGTTCCTCTTCTTGCACAGGCCACTCCGGTAGCGGTTCCGGTGGGCGTTGGCGCAACGGTTGCTGACGGGGCAGTTGTTGCGTCTCCGCGCCGTTGAAGACTCCACTTCCTTCGGCGTGCAGCCGTCCACGGGTCGCCGGAGACCCGAATCGAGCCCCCGTGTAACCGATTTCCGTCGCTTCCTCGTCGTGCACGTGCTCAAGCTATAACGAAGTCGCCCGAATGTGAGTGGATCACGTTGCCTTTTTGTCAGTCAGATCGAATCTGACTTGGATTGCGGTGCCGTTTGACGTCGTTTGGGTGCGGACAAGGTCCGCCAAACGGTTGACAAGCAACAGACCGCGACCGCCTGGTTCGTTTGCGTGAACAGGGGTGCGGCCAGCCAGAACATCGGTGATGTGCCCGTTGTCGTTGACTTGGCAAACAATACTTCTGCTTTCCGCCCAGACGCGGACCGTGCTCTCGCCGCCGCCGTGCCGCACGCTGTTCGTCGCGAGCTCGGTGACCGCGAGCGCGAAGTCGTCGACGCGATCACGGGCCAGCCCGAGCTGGACGGCCTGCTCGCGCGCGAACGCCCGCACCGCCGCCATCGCCCCGGCGCCGACGGACGTGCTCGCCGCGTCGGACGGGATGGCCAGCGGCAGCGCGTGGGTGGCGACGACCACCCGCGCGGGGTGGAAGTGGTCGCTGGGGCGGTGGCCGCTCGCGTCGATCACGACCGGGTGGGTCTTCTCGGCGTCGGCCAGGACGTCATGGGTGAGGGTGGTGGTGTTGTAGGGGCACAGGATGCTCAGGTCACGTCCGCTGAACGCGTAGTTGACCAGCGCCTCGTGCAGCGCGCACGCCGGGTACTCGACGTCGGTGCGCAGGTCCCACACCGGCTCGCTGATGATGCGGACGGCCCCGCGGTGCCGGTCGGCGAACGCGCGGAGCTCGGGGATGATCCGGCCGGGGTTGCGGCCGGTGTCCTCCATGTCGATGAACGTCACGAGGTGGGCGAACCCGCTGAGCGCGTCTTCGAGCAGCTGCAGGTTCCTGCTGGGCACCGCCACGGCGACGGGCTCGGCGCTCGCGAGGCCCTCCACGACGAACGGGACTGTTCCGTCGATGTAGGAGTCCTCGTCCGAGTAGAAGAGCGCCGGATGTGCGAACGTCATGTGCCACCTCTCGTCAACGTCCCAGGGTGCGCACCCCGGGCGTTGTTCAAACCATCATTTCTTGACCCTCACACCGTGTCAGCCCCTACACAGGAGCAGTCATGTTCACCATCGGAGACTTCGCCCATCTGGGGCGCGTGTCGGTGCGGATGCTGCGCCATTACGACGCGGTCGGGCTGCTCCCGCCGGCCCACGTCGACCCGTCCAGCGGCTACCGCTTCTACACCGCGGCCCAGATGCAACGGCTCAACCGCCTCGTCGCGCTGAAGGACCTCGGTCTGACGCTCGACCAGGTGCGTGTCGTGCTCGACGAAAAGCTTTCCGTCGAGCAGTTGCACGGCATGCTTTCGTTGCGGCGAGCCGAGCTGCGGCAACAGATCCTCGCGGACGAGTCGCGGCTGCGCCGGGTCGAAGCACGTCTCCGCGCCATTGAAAGGGAAGGCGCCATGCCCACCGACGAGATCGTCGTGAAGTCCGTACCCGCCGTCCGGATCGCCCGCCTGACGGCGACCGCCGCGTCGTACGGGCCCGAGGACATCGGCCCGATCATCCAGCCGCTGTACCCGCAGCTCTTCGAACGCCTCGGCCGCGCGGGGGTCGCGCCGGCCGGCCACGGCATCGCCACCTACGAGTCCGCCGCCGGTGACGAGGTGCTCGTGCGGGCCGGCGTGACCGTGGCCGTCGACCCGTCCCCGGCCTACGACTTCGAGGTCGTGGACCTGCCCGCGCTGGCCGAGGCGGCGACGATCGTGCACCGCGGCACGATGGACGACGTCGACACCTCGTACCAGGCCGTCGCGGCGTGGATCGAGGCGCACGGGTACAAGCAGAACGGGCTCGCGCGCGAGGTGTACCTGAACTACGGCGAGGGTGACCCGGCGGACTGGGTGACCGAGCTGCAGCTGGAGATCACCAAGGCGTAGCGGGGGCTTGATCGCGGTGTGGCAGCCAACGGGCCGCACCGCTAGTCCTGGTGGATGCGCCGGTGGAGGGACTCCATGCGTTCGTCCAGCTGCGCCGCGATCATCGCCGTCGACATCAGCTCGCCCACGAAGTCCGCGGGCGGGCTGTCGTCGTACTTGTAGAACAGCTTGTGCTCCAGCGTCGCCCAGAAGTCCATCGCGATGGTGCGCAGCTGCAACTCGACCTTCACGTGCTCGACGCGGTCCGACAGGAACACCGGGATCCGCACGATCAGGTGCAGGCTGCGGTACCCGTTCGGCTTCGGCTGCGCGATGTAGTCCTTGGTGTGCAGGATCTCCACGTCGTGCTGCCGCGCCAGCATCGCCTTGACGCGGTAGACGTCCGAGACGAACGGGCAGATCACCCGGACGCCCGCGATGTCGTCGAGCCAGTCGCCGATCGAGTCGAGGTCGAGCGGAAAACCCTTGCGGCGCAGCTTTTCCAGGATGTTCTCGGGTTTTTTCACCCGATTGGTGATGTGTTCGATCGGGTCGTGCCGGTGGACCGAGTCGAACTCCTCACTCAGGATGCGGAGCTTCGTCATCAGCTCCTCGATCGCGAACTTGTAGACGAGCAGCCGTCTTTCGAGGTCGCGCAGTACACCCAGGTGGTCGGCCAGATCGGTCACCACACCAGAGTACTGATCACGGCCGTCAGAACTGCGCGACGGCCTCGGGGGCGTAGCCGTAGAAGCCGGGAAGACCACCTGTGTGGAGGAACACGACCGGCACGTCGCTCTGCGGGGCGATCTCGCGGAACTTCACCGCGGCCTTGCCGGTGTAGACCGGGTCGAGCAGGACGCCCTCGGTCTGGGCGAAGAGCTTCAGCGCGTCCCACATCTCCGGCGTCGGCACCCCGTAGCCCGGGCCGATGGTGTCGTCGGTCACGGTGACGTGGCCGAGCTTCGGGGCCTGTTCGCCGAGGAGGGTGGCGGCGGCCGCGGCGAGCGTGCGCAGTTCGGCCTCGGCGTCCGCCGCGGTGTGCGAGACGCTCGCGGCGTGGACGGTGCCGCCCCAGCCGAGCAGTTCGGTGCCCAGCGCGATGCCTGCGGCCGTGGCGCCGCTGCCGTCCGGGACGACGATGGTGGCGTGGTCGACGCCCTGGTCGTGGAGCTGGCCGACGAGCTCGACGGCCGCGGCGACGTAGCCGAGCGTGCCCAGGCCGTTCGAACCGCCGACGGGCAGCGTGACGGCCCTGTCGTGGTTGATCTTCTCGTAGGCATGGACGGTCTCGTCGGCGTCCGCGCAGACGTGCACGTTCGCCCCGAACATGTGGTCCAGCACGACGTTGCCGGACCGCTCGTAGGCGTCGCCCTCCATCGGCACCTTGGCCGTCAGCACGAGTTCGCAGCGCAGGCCGAGCTTCGCGCACGCCGCCGCGGTCTGACGGCCGTGGTTGGTCTGCAGCGCGCCGAACGTGATGATCGTGTCCGCGCCCTGCTCGATCGCCTGGCCCAGCAGGAACTCGAGTTTGCGCAGCTTGTTGCCGCCCGCGCCGAGGCCGTTGACGTCGTCGCGCTTGATCAGGACCGGCGGGCCGCCGAGCGCGGCCGTGAGCCTCGGAGCGGCTTCCAGCGGCGTCGGCCAGTTGCCCAGGGACACTCGGGGGAACGCGCTCAGATCCATGGGGCGAGCTTAATCGCCTCGTGTTCGGAGGGGGCGCCCCCGATTCCGTGCAGGACGTGGGCGAGGACCTCGATGCCGCGCACGACGCGGGGGCCCGGCCGGTTGAAGTACGACGGGCCGTCCAGCACCCACGTTTCGGGGAGCTCCTGGTCCGGCAGCTCCCGCAAGGTCCGCTCGGGTGGGAACCCGCACGGCATCAGCAGCACCACGTCCGGCTCGGCGGCGTGGACGGTCTGCCAGGTGATGGGCCTGGTGTGCTCACCCTTCCCGGCGATCAGCGGGACACCACCGGCGAGCGCGATCTGCTCGGGCACCCAGTGCCCGGCGGGCCACACCGGGTCGAGCCACTCGATCGCGGCGACCCTCGGGTGGGTCAGATCCCGGGTCTGCCGCTCCACCGCGTCGATGCGGTGTTTCAGGGCCGCGATCTTGTCCGTGCTGTCGACGCCGAGCACGTCGCCCACGGTCCTCAGGCAGCCGAGCACCTCGTCCAAAGTGGAAGGTTCGAGACTGAGCACCTGGGGTCCGACGTCCATCAGCCGGACCGTGTCGGTGACCTTGCGGTAGGAGATCGCGCAGACGTCGCAGAGGTCCTGGGTGAGGATCACGTCCGGCTCGAGGTCGTTCAGCAGGTCCGCGTCGAGCCCGTAGAGCGACGAGCCGTGGTGGACCGTCGAGTTGATCTCCCTGCTGCTCAGCGCGTTCTGGTCGATCCCGGTGCTCGTGACGATCGGGACGGTCGCGATCTCCGCCGGCCAGTCGCACTCGTGGGTGCGTCCCACCAGGTTCCCGGCGAGGCCCAGCTCGGCGACGATGTCGGTGGCCGCGGGCAGCAGCGAGACGATCCGCACCCTAGACCTCCCTGCCGAACTCGGCGTACCGCGTGGAACCGCTCTCAAGGGCGCTGAGAGCGAGCGTGAGGCGCCGGTGGAGTGACGGGTAGATACGGGGCTCCGCCTCGCTCAGCGCGAGGTACAGGACGCCTTCCAGCTCCGGATCGCACGCCACGGCACCGTCCACGACGCCACCGTCGAACACGAACTGGTGGCAGTCGCGCCAGACGCCGTTGCGCGGCGTCCAGTCCACCACCAGCAGCCGTCCCAGTGGCACGGTCAGGCCGAGTTCCTCGTGGATCTCCCGCAGCGTCGCGGCCTTGGGCGACTCGTCGTCCTCGGTCATGCCGCCGGGGATGTCCAGCACGGCCTTGTAGGTCGGCACGACGAACAGCACTCGTCCGGCGGAGTCGCGGATCAGCGCGCCGCCCGCGGACGTCTTGGTCGGCCTTCGGGACGCCACTCCGGGCACGTGCTCGAGTTCGGCCGGACCCTCGTCGAGAACATCGGCGGCGAATGATGCGGGGTCTCCCGCGTGCAGTGCGGACACGAGCCGATGATCACACCACCGAGTGAATCGCGCACGCGTTGTGCACGGGTTTCGCACTGGTGGGCGGATGTCCGGAAGATGACGGTCTGCAACCAAACGATCGGGGAGTACGCTTGGGTCTGTAACTCCGTGCGATCAATCGCCGATGTCCACGGCAGCATCGGTGGAGGTGACGCCAATGGGGGCAAGTGGTGCCGCCCAGCGCAGACGTGACGGTGGTTCGGCCCCGTGGTCGGTGGTCGGTCTGACCGTCGTGTTCGTGGTGGTGGCCCAGGTCCAGTTCGCCATCGCGATCGCGGAGATGGTCCTCTGGCCTGCCGTGGTCGGGGTGCTGCTGCTGGCGGCGGCGGTCGCGTTCGTGAAGACGGCGCGCAGGCTGCGTCTGGACGACAGCGACCTGTACGAGGCACCGCCCGAGGTGGCCAAGCCGCTTCCGGTCGAGCACTACGAGAGCCACGTCGACGCCGACGGAAGTCTGGCACGCGCGGTCGGCGAAGTCGTCCACGCGTCACGGCGCTGGCGGGCCTGACAGCCTCACACCGCGGAGACCGGGCCACGGGTGGCCCGGTCGTCTCGCCATGTCACCGGGAACGAGGCTCATGCCGACGTCGGCGCAGTGGCTCGAAGTGCGCGCTCACCTGCTGGAACACCGCCACGCACTGGCCCTGGAGGCCGTCTCGGAGTATCCGGGCCTGGCCAGGGTCGCGGGCACGCCGCTGCTGACGTCACCGGACTGGATGCCGTCCGCTCCGGTCCCGCTGGCCGATCTCTCCCTCACGCTGACGGACTCGCCGGCGTTGCCCGACCTGCCCGTGACCGCGCTCCCGGACGGGTTCGGCCGGTACTCGGAGGCCATGGCCGCGCTCGCCGCGCCGGCCGTGTTCCAGAACCGCGAGACCTACCGGTTGCTCGGCTTCACCGGCCGGCACCTGACGTTCGGGCTCGGCACCTACTTCGACGGCATCGACGTCGGGGAGGCCTGCGCGCACGAGTACGCGGGGCGGGCCGGCGGGTTGCCGTTGCGAGCGGCGGTCGGTGATCCGTGCGACCCGCGCCGACGGCCGGTCAACGTCGCGATCAGCACGCTGACCCTGCGCCACGACGAGGTCTCCGGCGAGGCGACGTTCTTCCTGCACTGGCGTGACCCGTTGCGTGTCGGGCACGCGGGCGGGATGTTCCAGGTGCTGCCGGTCGGGGTGTTCCAGGGTTCGACCGACGCCGACTTCTCGTTGTGGCACTGCATGATCCGCGAGTTCGCCGAGGAGATGCTCGGGGCGGAGGAGATCCACGAGGCCGACTACGAGGCCTGGCCGTTCGCCACGAGTCTCACGGCCGCCGCCCGCGTGTTCTACCTCGGCATGGGCGTGGACCCGCTGACGTTCGCCACCGACATGCTGACCGTGGCGGTGATCGAGGCCTCGCGGTTCGACGAGCTGTTCGGTGATCTGGTGTCGCACAACGACGAGGGCCGGGTGTTGCGCGGGCTTCCGTTCACGGTCTCGAACGTCGAGAGGTTCGTCCACCACGAGCCGACGCAGGCCGCCGGTGCCGCACTGCTGGCGCTGGCCTGGCAGCACCGGTCGGACCTGCTCAAGGCCTGAACGGGTTCGGCAGGTACGCCCACTTCGTCGTCTTCGGGTCGAGTCGCATCAGCGTGAGTGGCTTGGCGGGCAACGGGTCGTGCAGCAACGCGTGCCGGTCCGGCGTGTCCGGGACCGTGCGCGCCACCACTGCCCACAGGTCGGCGGCCGGGGCGTCGAGCCGGTCGACCAGTCCCGTCAGCGCGGTCGAGAAGAACGTGGCGAACGTCTTGGCGCGCAACGCTTCCGGGCTCGCGTGCAGGCGGGTGGGCAGATCGGCGCGCGGGCTGACGCGGATGTCGGCGAGGTCGCGGTAGATCACCCGGCTCGGCCTGCCGTTCACGAGCCCCACCACGAGGTTCTGCTCGTGCGCCTCCAACGCCACACCGCGCGCTAGCAACGTCATCAACGGTGGCACGGTCAGTTCGGCGAACTCCGCGATCCACCTGATCGGATCGGGGACCTGCTCGGCGGTCAGCGCGGCCAGGGGCAGCAGGGTTTCGCCCTCGCGTGGCACGGGTTTGTCGCGCAGGACCACGCCGAGCCGCCGGTCCGGCTCGCCGTTCGCCAGCACGGCCGCCGATGCCCTGTTGTGCTGCAGTTCGATGCCCTCGACGGTGACGCTCAGGAAGTCCGAGACCGTCGTCGCGGTCGCGATCGACTCGCCGGAGATGTCCCGCACGGCCGAGGTGATCTGGGCGCTCAGCGTCGTCTTGACGTGCCAGTCGCCGGCCGAGAGCGTGCGCAGCGCCATCAGCGGGTGCGCGTCCAGGGTGCCGGTGGTGGGCACGTTCAGCCGGTCCGCCTGCCACGGGTGCACCGGGAGCAGGATGCGCTCGCCGTCGCGGAGCTCGTCGGGCCAGTCGCCGAACACCACGTGGTGCGCGGCCGGATGCAGCCGGAGCCGGACGACCGGGCGGTGCTCGGGGCCGTACGCGAGGTGGTCGGCGGCGGTGAACCCGGTGCGGTTGCGGCAGCACGGGTGCAGCGGATGGCCGTCGACGACGCTCTGCTCGTGCTCCTCCAGCGACCTGCTCGGGAACGGGGTCGTGAGCGGGCTCGCCGTGCGGGACAGGGCCAGTCCGGCGACGCTGTGGGCGACCTCGGTGACGAGGCTCTCAGCGCGGCGCCAGCGCAGTGCGGTGAGGAGGTCGACCGGGTGGAGGAACTCGGCCGGATCGACGCTGACCTGGGGCAACGGTTCGATCGCGAGCGCCCGGCGCAGGCGCGCGAGGATCGCCGCACGGGCTCCCGGCAACGCCTCGGCGAACCTTTCGGCGCGACTTTCGTCCAGTGCGGCGAGGAAGTCCGACTCGACCTGTGTTTGCGTCAGAATGATCTGATCCTGACACATCGCCACAGGGAAGCGGACACCGGTGGAAGCGATCACTGATCCCGACGGCATCACCACGACGGCGCTGCTGAACTGCCTGCGCCGCGAGGTGGGGGAGTGGGCCGACGGCACGATCCGGTTGCCCCGCACCGGCACGGTGCTGCGGGTGCGGGAGGGGCGCTGGCTGTCGGACCCCGAGGTGTTCGCCGGGTCGTGGCAGCCGTTGACGTGGCACGAGCTCGCGGTGCTCATCACCAAGGAGCTCGGCGATCCGCCGGTCGGTTTCCTGGACGAGATCGCGGGTTCGCGGTCGGCCGTCGCCGCCGTGCTCGATGCCCGTGGCGCGCCCCCCGCCGACCTCTACCAGCGTTCCGAGCAAGCGTTGATCGCCGGTCACCGCTACCACCCGGCACCGAAGGGCCGCGGGGGGCTGCCCGCGTCGGAGTGGCTGCCGTACTCGCCCGAGGTGCACGCCCGGTTCTCGTTGGCGCACCTGGAAGGCGCGTTTGACGACGACGGCGACGTGCCGTTGCCTCCCGGCGTGCTGCCCGCGCACCCCTGGCAGCTCTCCCTGCTGGGACTGGAAGGGGCGGTCACCGGGCCCGAGGTGTGGCCGACGTCCTCGGTGCGCACGGTCTACGACCCGGCCGCCGACCTGTTCTACAAGTTCAGCCTCGACGTGCGGATCACCAACGACGTGCGGCGGTTGTGGGCGCACGACCTGCGGTGGATCCCGCCGCTCGCACGCCTGCTGAGACCGGTGTTCTCCGACATCGCCTCGGTCTTCCCCGGTGCCGCGTTCCTGATCGACCGCGGCTACCGGACGTCACCGGACTCCTTCGAGGGCTTGGCCGTCGTCGTGCGTGACGGTGTCCGGCAGCACGCGCTGCCCGGCGTCACCCCGTTGCTGGCGGCCGGGATCAGCGAGGGCTTCGACGGGAACCCGTTGGACGGCCTGGACGCCGGGAGCGCGCTGCGGTGGTTCCGGCAGTACGTGTCGGTCGTCGTTCCGCCTGTACTGCACGCGTTCTTCGCGCACGGGGTCGTGATGGAGTGCCACCTGCAGAACGTTCTGGTGGGGGTGGACGCCTCGGGCACGCCGGTGCAGGCGATCTTCCGCGATCCCGAGGGCATGCGGCTGCTCCCTCGCCACGCCGAACTGCTGTCCTCAACGGACGGACCGGACGGCGCGCGCGGGGTCTCCGAGGCGAAGGGCTGGGAGCGGCTGCGGTACTGCCTCGTCGTCAACCACCTGATCGAGATCGCCGGCGCGGTGCTCGACCGGCACCCCGGTCTCGACGTGTGGGCGGAGGCACGGGCCGTTTTCGTCGGTTACGCCCGTGATCACGGATGTGAGCAGGTCCTGTCGTTGCTGGCAGACCGGTTCGTGCCGGCGAAGGCCAACCTCCTGCTGCGCTGGACGCGCGCGGAGGGCGCCGCGAGCCGCTACGTCGACTGCCCGAATCCGTTGCGCCGGGAATAGCTCCTTTCGTTGCAACCGGCACGGCAACCTGGACGCACCCTGCCGCGTGAAGGATGCGTGCTGTGTCTCTTGGGGGAAGTGAGCGCGGGCTCGGTGGACCTGGGTGCGCCCAGGCAGCGGTGCGTGCTGGCGGCGCTCGCGGTCGACGCGGGAAAGGTCGTGCCGGTCGACCGGCTGGTGGACCGGGTCTGGGGTGCCGACGCGGCACCGCGGGCACGGACGACCCTGCACAGCTACGTGTCACGGCTGAGGCGGGCGGTGGCCGCGATCGGCGGGTTGGCGATCGAGCACCGGTCGGGCGGGTACGTCCTGACCGGGGACGCGATCGACCTGCTGAGGTTCCACGACCTGCGCGCGCGGGCCAGGGCCGGTGACGCGACCGGGCTGCTGACCGAGGCGCTGGCGTTGTGGCGGGCGGAGGCGCTGACCGGCCTCGACGGCGAGTGGGCGCGGGAGGAACGCGACCGCCTGGAACAGGAACGGCTGGCGGTGTCGCACGAGCTGGTCGACGCGCGGCTGGCGGCCGGTGAGGGCGGGGAACTGGTCGCCGAGCTGTCCGCACGGGCCGCGTGCCATCCGTTGAACGAGCGGGTGGCACGCCAGTTCCTGTTGGCGCTGCACCGGTCCGGGCGCAGCATCGACGCGTTGGAGCACTACCGGCACACCTGCGAGCGGCTGCGGGCGGAGCTGGGTACCGGGCCCTCGTCCGCGTTGCGTGAGCTGCACCAGCGGATCCTCGTCACCGATCCTCTTCTCGTCACGCCGGTGGTCCCGGTGGTGCCGCGGCAGTTGCCCCCGGAGCCCACGACGTTCGTCGGCCGGCAGGAGGAACTGGGTCGCCTCGACGCCGCGACCGCGGTCGTCTCGGCGATCGTGGGCACCGGAGGCATCGGCAAGACCAGCCTCGCGTTGCGGTGGGCACACCGCAACGCCGACCGGTTCGCCGACGGCCAGTTGTTCATCGACCTGCGCGGCTTCTCCCCGGCGGAGGAGCCGATGGACGCCGGGGAGGCGCTGGGAGGCCTGCTGCACGCGCTGGCCGTCGACCCCGGCCGCATCCCCACCGGCACCCACGCCCGCTCGGCGTTGTTCCGCTCGCTCGTCGCGGGCAGGCGGATGCTGCTGGTGCTCGACAACGCGGCGAGCACCGACCAGGTCGTGCCGCTGCTGCCCGGCACCGAGCTGTGCCGGGTGGTCGTGACGAGCCGCAACCGGTTGCCCGGCCTGATCACCCGGTACGAGGCCGAACACCTGGTGCTGACCGAACTCGGTGACGCCGAGTCCCGCGCCTTGCTCACCGCCCGCCTCGGCGCCGGACGCCTGGAGGCCGAACCGCTCGCCGCGGCTCAGGTGATCGCGATGTGCGGCGGGTTCCCGCTGGCACTGAACATCGTCGTCGCGCACGCCCAGATCCGGCGGGGCCTGCCGCTCGCGACCCTCGCCGCCGAACTGCGCGACGCCGTCATCGACGTGCTCGACAGCGAGGAACCCTCCGCCAGCCTCCCCGCCGTGCTGTCCTGGTCGTTGCACGCCCTGAACCCGTTGCAGTGCGCGGCGTTCGCGGTGCTGGGCACCGCTCCGGGCCCCGACGTCGGCGTGGCCGCGGTGGCCGGTCTCCTCGGCGTCGCACCGGCGGAGGCCCGGCAGGTGTTGCGCGCGTTGGAGGAGGCTTCCCTGCTGTGCCAGGACGTTCCGGGCCGATGGCGGATGCACGGGCTGGTGCGCGCCTACGCCAAGCGACTTCTCACCCGCTGACCAGCCCGGCGTCGTCGAAGACCAGCGGACGCCAGCTGTCGGCGCCGGTACGGCCGTGGCCGGGGTCGACGCCCTGCCTCACCACGTCCGCGTCTCACAGGAGGCGCTTGATCTCTCCCCTCGCGCGGTAGAAGCCGCCGCTCGCCGAGGTGTGCATCTCCGTGACCAGGTAGCGGGCGCCGGGGACGCGGATGTCCTTCGGGAACTGCACGGCACGCGCGCGGTCGTAGCCCTCGGAGATCACGTGCACGCGCAGGCGGCCGTTCTCCTGCACGCACTCCACGATGACGCCACCGGCCGGGACGGCGTCGGCCACCACGGTCTCGACCTCGGCCGTGGCCTCGACGCGCTGCCAGTGGTCGGCCTTGATGTCGCTGCGCTGCGGCAGGTCGCCCTGCTCGGCGGCGTGGATGGCCGCCGGGCTCGCGTCGATGCACGCCAGCGAGCCGTCCGTCGTGACGATGTAGAGGCGCTCGTCGCGGTACTGCATGGAGTACGCGGAACCGCAGCCCGTGCCGAGCTTCCACAGCCGGGTGCCGTCGGCGGCGAAGCAGTAGACCGACGAGTGGTTGTCGCCGGCGAAGACGTAGTCGCCGCCCGGTGAGGTGGCGCAGGAGAAGACCGCCGCGTCGCACCGGTAGCGGCCGGTCTCTTCGCCGGTGGCGCGGGACAGGCGGTGGACCCAGCCGCGGCTGGTGCCCGCGAACACCTCCGTCGGCTCCTGCCAGCCGAAGAGGACGGCGCCCGTCGTCTCGGCGTGCCACACCGGATCACCGGTGCGCGCCGCGTAGTGCGTGACGCCCCGGGAATGCCCGTGGAACGCGCCCTCCGGAGCGTTGCGCACCATCCACGCGCTGTCGCCCGTGCTGCGGCGGGACCACTGGAACTCGTCCTCGTGGTCGACGATCGTGATGCCGCCCTGCCGGTCGGACACGCCGAGCACGCCGTCGTCGATGTCGAGCCAGTAGATGTCCACGTCGGTGGCGATCTCGTACGCGACGCGCGGGACCTTGCCGCCCAGGTCGTACACGCGGCCGTCGTCGCAGCCCGCGTAGATCCAGAAGTCGTCGGCGACGATGCACTTCACGCCGTCCGGCAGGCCGTAGCGGCCGGTGACCTGGCCGTCGTGCGCGAGCGTGAAGACGTCGCCGCGCTCGTTGCCGACCCAGGCCTCGTCCTCGCCGATGAAGATGCCGAACGCGGGCGCGCCGGAGTGGAACCGCCACAGCACCGGGGCCTGCCGCGCGCTGGACCGCACGCTGGTGATCTCGCGCCGGGTGATCGCGCGCCGCTGCCGCCCGCCCCTGACCGCGGGTGCGTAGCCCTTGCGGACCTTCTCGCCGATCTTCTTCTCGGCGGCCGTCACCGCTTTGGCCGTGTCCGCGAACGTGGACTCGCGCGTCGAACCCTTCTCGCCGATGCGGCCGAACGTGATCGTCACCTTCGTGCCGTCGACGACCACCTCGTAGAACTTGTGCGCGCTTCCACTGGACTCGGACAGCTCCAGGTACGTGGTGGCAGCAGCCACGGTCTTCCCCCTCGTGTTGATCAGCTGAAACAGACCGTAGCAAGGGGGTCTGACAATTGTGGGCGGTCAGGCCGTGGACTCCCGGACCACGAGCCGGCACGGCTGCCGGACGACCCCGCTCGCGGGCGCGCCCTCGAGCGCCGCGAACAGGTGGGTCACGGCGGTCGCGCCGAGCTGGTGCAGGTTGAGGTCGATGGTGGTGAGCGGTGGCCTGCAGTCCGCGGCGAAGATCTCCCAGTTGTCGTAGCCGACGATCGCGACGTCGTCCGGCACGCGCCGGCCGAGGTCGGTGAGCGCCTGGGCCACACCGCTCGCGATCTGGTCGTTGCCGCAGAAGATCGCGTCGACCTCGGGTGAGGTGGTGGCCAGCAGGCGGGCGGCGTGGCGGCCCCAGCGCTGGGACCACTCGCCGTGCAGCGGCTGACCACCCGCCAGTGACAGGCCCCGCTCCTCCAGCACGGTGTGGACGGCGGCGGCGCGGTCGCGGGCGGCGCGGTAGTGCTGGGGGCCGGTGATGTGGGCGATGTGCCTGCGCCGCAACGCGATCAGGTGCTCGATCGCGAGCCGTGCGCCGCCGAGGTCGTCGGAGACGAGGCTCAGGTCGCCGGGGTTGCTCGACCGGCAGTACACGTACACCGCGGGCACCGGGAGGTCCGCGGTCAGCGACGGGCGGACGTCGTTGCTGTCCCCCAGGACGATGAACCCGTCGACCTGGCGGGCCAGCAGCGTGCGGATGTGGTGGTTGCGGCGGATGGCGTCGCCTCGCGTGTCGCACAGCAGCACCGACATCTCCAGATTCGACAGGGCGTTCTCGGCGCCCAGCAGGATCGGGATGGCGAACCGGCCGTCGAGCTCGTCGGTGAGCAGGCCGATCGCGCGGGTCCGGCCCGCCACCAGTCCCTGCGCGAGGACGTTGGGCTGGAACGAGAGCTCCGCCGCCGCGCGCAACACGCGGGCCCTGGTCGTCGCGGCGACCTGGGCCCGGTCGTTGATCGCCTTCGACGCCGTCGCGATCGACACGCCCGCCCTCCTGGCCACGTCCCCGAGGGTCACCGCTTCCGAACGCCGCCTGCCCATCGAAATCCTTTCGAACGAGATTCGAGTGCTTGTTCGACGGTTCCTGCTCCTGATGGCGCATTGTCGAAATCGTTTTCGGTCTCCAGAGTGCGTTGTGTGGCAACGATGCGCAACACCCAGTCGATCCGCGGGCCGGTGGTCCCGACCCGTGGCCCCCTCCGTCCACTTGGGACGGACGAGGTGCGCGTCACCGGTGGTTTCTGGGGTGCCCGGCAACGGGTCAACGGGGAACAGACGCTGGTCCACGCGCTGGAGTGGATGGACGCGCTGGGCTGGACCGGCAACTTCGCCACCGTCGGCACCGGGTGGGGGTCCCTGGAACGCAAGGGCCGGGAGTTCTCCGACTCCGAGGTCTACAAGCTCGTCGAGGCGATGTCGTGGGAACACGGCAGGTCACCGAACTCCGTGCTCGACGCCCACGTCGACGCGCTCACGGCCGGGTTCGCCGCGGCGCAGGCGGAGGACGGCTACCTCAGCACCTCGTTCGGCCGCGACTGGCAACGACCCCGCTACAGCGACCTGGCCTGGGGCCACGAGCTCTACTGCACCGGGCACCTGCTGCAGGCCGCGGTCGCACGGACCAGGACCGCTGGGGAAGGGCCCCTGCTGGAGGTCGCCCGCAAAGCCGCCGACCACGTCTGCGACACCTTCGCGCAGGACGGCACCGGTGTCTGCGGCCATCCGGAGATCGAGACCGCGCTGGTGGAACTCGCCCGGTTGACGGGAGAGCAGCGCTATCTCGACCAGGCCGCGCTGTTCGTCGACCGGCGCGGCCACCGCGGTCTGCCCGCGCACGAGTTCGGCTGGTCCTACTTCAACGACGACGTCCCGGTGCGCAAGGCGACGGTCCTGCGCGGGCACGCGGTCCGGTCGCTCTACCTGGCCTGCGGGGCCGTGGACGTCGCGGTCGAGACCGGCGACGACGACCTGCTGGGCGCGGTGGCCGAGCAGTTCGAACGGGCCTGGGCGCGCCGGACGCACATCACCGGCGGCATGGGGTCGCGGCACCAGGACGAGGCGTTCGGTGACGACTTCGTGCTGCCGGCCGACCGCGCGTACGCCGAGTCGTGCGCCGGTGTCGCCACGGTGATGCTCGCGCAGCGGCTGCTGCTGGCCACGGGCGAAAGCCGCTACGCCGACATCACGGATCGCGTGCTGCACAACCTGATCGCGGGCGCGATCGGCGACGACGGCCGGAGTTTCTTCTACTCCAACACGTTGCATCGGCGCATCCCCGCGCAACCGTCGCACAGCGGTGAGCGGCTCGACGTCGTCAGCGGACTCAGAGCGCCGTGGTACGAGGTCTCCTGCTGCCTGCCGAACATCGCACGGCTGCTGGCCAGCCTCTCGTCGTACCTGGTCACCGCCGACGACACCGGGTTGAGGTTGCACCAGTTCGCCGACTGCGACGTCGACACCACGCTGCGGGACGGACGTCCGGCCGGCATCGAGGTGCGCACGTCGTACCCGGAGGACGGAGACGTGGCCGTGCGGGTGACCAGGACCGGCGGACCCTGGTCGCTCACCCTGCGCGTGCCCGTCTGGGCGACCGGCGCGGTGCTCGTCTTGGACCACGAGCGCCGCCCGGTCGCACCAGGAGACCTCGTCCTGACCCGGGACTGGACGCAGGGCGAGGAGTTCCGCCTGGAGTTGCCGATGCGACCGAGGTTCACCCGGCCCGATCCCCGCATCGACGCGGTGCGCGGTTGTGTCGCGGTCGAACGCGGGCCGGTCGTGCTGTGCGCGGAGTCGTGGGGCGAGAACGACCTCGACGCACTGCGGGTCAGCACGGCGGACGACCCGGAGTGCTCGGGCGACGGCGCTGTCGTCCGAGCCAGGTTCGACACCCTCGCGGACACCTCGTGGCCGTACGGCGAGCCGGCGGCCGGACCCGGTGCCGAGGCACCGTTCACGCTCACGCCCTACCACCGCTGGGCCCGCCGGGGCCCGTCCACGATGCGGATCTGGTTGCCCACCGCCTGATCGACGTCTCAAAGGAGAGACTGTGAAAGCGATGCTCGCGGCAGCGGTACTGCTGCTGGCCACCGCCGCGTGCGGTGCGGACCAACCCGGAAGCGCCGACGACGGGGCGACCCTCACGTTGTGGACGCGCGCGGCGACCGAATCGGTGTCCAAGGCCTACGCCGACGCGTACAACGCCTCGCACCGCAACAAGATCGAGGTCACCGCCTACCCCAACGAGGAGTACCCGGCCAAGCTGGCGTCCGCCGCGGGAGCGAAGTCGCTGCCCGACCTCTTCGCCGCGGACGTGGTGTTCGCGCCCCAGTACGCCGCGCAGGGTCTGTGGACCGACGTCTCCGACCGGTTCAAGTCGTTGCCGTTCAAGGACTCCGTGGCACCCTCCCACGTCCGCGCGGGCACCTGGGAAGAGCGCAACTACGCCGTGCCGCACACCATCGACCTGTCGGTGATGCTCTACAACAAGGACCTCTACGCCAAGGCCGGTCTCGACCCCGAGAAGCCGCCGCGCACGCTCACGGAGTTCGCCAACCACGCCCGCAGGATCGACAAGCTCGGCGAGGACGTCCACGGAACTTACTTCGGCGGCAACTGCGGTGGCTGCATCGAGTTCACGCTCTGGCCCTCGGTGTGGGCGGCGGGCGGTGACGTGCTGAACGCCGACGGTCTCAGCGCGAAGATCGACTCACCCGAGATGGCCGGCGTGTTCGCCGTCTACCGCGACCTCTACGACGAGGGCGTCGCGTCACCGGGGTCGAAGGGGGAGCAGGGCCCGACGTGGCTGGGAGCGTTGCAGGGCGGGAAGGTCGGCATCGCGCCCGGCCCGTCGGTGTGGCTCGACGCCATCGAGGCCAAGGGTGTGAAGACCGGCCTGGCCCCGATCCCCGGCCTCACCGGCGGTGAGTCCACGTTCGTCGGTGGAGACGCGATCGGCATCGGCGCCACGAGCACGAAGGCCGAGCAGGCGTGGGACTTCCTGGCCTGGACGATGTCGGACGAGGCCCAGGTCGAGGTCATCGCGAAGCGCAAGGGCGTGCCCGTCCGGACCGACCTCGCGAACAACAAGTACTCCTCGGCCGATCCCCGGCTCGTCACCGCGAACAGCCTCGTGGCCAAGGGCAAGACGCCGTACGCGCGCAACTTCAACGCGACCTTCAACGACCCGCAGGGCCCGTGGCTGACCGTCGTGCGCGGCGCGTTCTTCGGCAACGCCACGAGCGCGCTGATGGCCGGCAACGACGCGATCACCAAGTCGCTGCGGAAGGAGTGACCGGTGCGCAGGCGAGCGGTCACCGGAGCCCTCTACGCCACGCCCGCCGCGGTGCTGGTGGGGTTGTTCTTCGTGGTTCCGCTGCTGCTCGTCGGCTGGATGTCGCTGCACCGCTGGCCGTTGCTCGGCCTGCCCAGGTTCAACGCGCCGGACAACTACACCGGTGTCGTGGACGACGAACTGCTGGCGTCCGCGGCCTGGTTCACCCTGCGGTACACCGTGCTGATCACGGTGCTGCTGTTCGTGGTCGCGTTCGGACTCGCGTTGCTGGTGCAGAACCGGCGCAGGGGCGTGGGGTTCTTCCGGACCGCGTTCTTCCTGCCGATGGCGGTGGGCTTCGCCAGCGCCTCGCTGCTCTTCCTCGGGCTGCTGAGCGAGGAGATCGGCCCGTTCCCGCACACCGGGGACAGCCCGGCGCTGGGATCGGTCGTGCTGCTGGTGCTGTGGCGGTTCGCCGGGTTCAACATGCTGGTCCTGCTGACCGGGCTGCAGGCCATCCCGCTCGACGTCTACGAGGCCGCGCGGATCGACGGCGCGACCCGCTGGCAGACCTTCCGGAGCATCACCGTGCCGATGATGCGGCCGACCATCGCGCTGGTGCTCACGATGATGGTCACCGGATCGCTGCTGGCGTTCGACCAGTTCTGGATCCTCACCAGGGGAGGCCCGGACAACAGCACCACCTCGCTGGTCATGGTGATCTACCGGGAGGCGTTCGTCCGGCTCGACCTCGGGTCGGCGGCGGGCATCTCGGTCGTGCTGCTGGTGCTGCTCGCGGTGCTCAGCTCGGTCCAGCTCGCCGTCCTGCGCAGGAGGTCGGCATGACGAGGACCTACTACGTCACGGGCACCGCGCTCGCGATCCTCTTCCTGTTCCCGCTGGCCTGGAGCGGCTGGGCGTCGATCCGCACGGACACCGGGTTCGGTGTCGAGAACTACGCCCGGCTCTTCACCTCCGCCAACGGCATCCGGCCGGTCCACGTGCTCAACAGCCTGCTGGTGAGCGCGATGACGGTCGGCGGCACGCTGGTCGTGGCCACCTTCGCGGGCTACGCGTTCGGGCGGTTCCGCTTTCCCGGCCGCGACGTGCTGTTCCTGCTGACGCTCGCGATCCTGATGGTGCCGTACGCGACGATCCTGATCGCGTTGTACGTCCTGCTCGGCTGGCTGGGGCTGGAGGACTCGCTGATCGGCCTCAGTCTCGTGCTGATCGTCTTCCAGCTGCCGTTCTCGGTCTTCATGATGCGCAACAGCTTCGAGGCCGTGCCGATCGAACTGGAGGAGTCCGCCCGTGTCGACGGCTGCACGAGTTTCGGCACCCTCGTGCGGATCATGCTCCCCGCCGTCCGGCCGGGGCTCGTCACCGTGGGGCTCTTCGCGTTCCTCACGTCGTGGAGCGAGTTCTTCGCTCCGCTGATCCTGCTCAACTCCACGGACAAGTTCACCGCCGTGCTTGCCGTGGTCAACATGCGAACCGCCAGTCATGGCTCGATCGACTACGCCGCGCTCGAAGCGGGCGTGGTGTTCATGGCCGTGCCGTGCCTCGTGCTGTTCGCGTTCATGCAACGCAGCTACGTCCGGGGATTCACCTCGGGTGCGCTGAAAGGCTGAGGAGGCCGGAGTGAACCGGTTCTGGAAAGGACTTCTGACCACTGTCTTCGCGGCGGCGATGGCGACGAGCGTGGCGGCACCGGCGAGAGCCGACACGTGGAACCCGCCCGCGAACCTGGTCACCCCGATCAACCAGGTGTGGCAGCACGTGGAGAGCACCTACGGGAACCTCTACGGGTTCCGCAACTACGGATGGGACCAGCTGTTCGCCAACGGCGGCTACCTGAACTTCTGCGTGCGCTGGGACTCGCCCCAGCCGGTGACCGCGCAGCAACGCGACGCCGTGCACGCCCAGCTCGCCCGGCAGTACAAGAAGTGGATGGACGTGATGGCGGGGCACAACAACTTCCCGTACGCGTCCGTGCCGATCAAGGTCGTCGGCTGGGCGGTGCGCGACCGCAACCAGTTGAAGTGGAACGACAACTCCGTCGACATCTACGTCAACGACATCCGGGAGAACGCCCCGCAGTGCTCGGAGGGCTGTGGCAGGTTCTTCAACCGCAACGGTTCCTACCCGCGTTGCCCCGGCGGCGTCGCGCGGCACTACGACCAGTCGTTGTGGCTCACCGCCGGCATGGGCGGCGGCGCCGGTGGTGACTGGGGCCAGCGGATCGGCAGCGAGTACTACATGGGCAACCTGAACTCGTCGGACGTGCACATCCTGCTGCACGAGATCGGCCACACGTTCGGCCTGGACGACTTCTACGACTGGACCCCCAGCGGGGTCGGCGGGTTCATCATGAAGGCCGGCAGCTCGACCGTGATCACCGAGTTCGACAAGTGGATGCTGCGCGACTGGTGGCGGCACCTGAAGAACCGGTACGGGTACTGACGATGAACCTCCCCTCTCGACGCGCGGTGTTGCGTGCGGGCGCTCTCGCCGTCGCGGTGACGGCGTTGCCCGCACGCGCACTCGCCGCGGCCCGCCCCGACATCGGGGTGTCGGCGGAGCTGTTCGGTCTCGGCTCGGTGTCCCTGCTGCCGGGGCCGTTCCGGGACAACACCACCCGCACCCACGCCTACCTGAAGTTCCTCGACGCGGACCGGTTGCTGCACACGTTCCGGCGCAACGTCTCGCTCGCCTCCGGGGCCGTCCCCTGTGGAGGGTGGGAGTCACCGTCCACCGAACTGCGCGGGCATTCGACCGGGCACGTGCTGACCGCGCTCGCCCAGGCCTTCGCCGCCACCGGCGACACGGCGTTCTCCGCGAAGGCGGCCTACCTGGTCGAGCAACTGGCGCTGTGCCAGGGCCGGGCCACGTCCGTCGGCTTCAGCACCGGCTACCTGTCGGCGTTCCCGGAGAGCTTCATCGGCCGGGTCGAGGCGCGCGAACAGGTCTGGGCTCCCTACTACACGCTGCACAAGATCATGGCCGGCCTGCTGGACGTGCACCTGCTCACCGGCAACACCCCGGCGCTGACCGTGCTCACCCAGAAGGCGGCGTGGACGGCCTGGCGCAACGGCAGGCTGACCCAGACCCAGCGGCAGAACATGCTCGACACCGAGTTCGGCGGCATGAACGAGGTGCTGGCGAACCTCTACCAGCTCACCGGGGACCCGGCACATCTCACCACCGCGCAGTACTTCGACCACGCCGAGGTGTTCGACCCGCTGGCGCAGAACCGGGACGCCCTGAACGGGTACCACGCCAACACGCAGATCCCCAAGGCGATCGGCGCGATCCGCGAGTACCACGCGACGGGTGCCACCCGGTACCGCGACATCGCGAGCAACTTCTGGGAGATCGTCACCGGCGCGCACAGCTACGCGATCGGCGGCAACTCCAACGGCGAGTACTTCAAGGCTCCGGGCCGGATCGCGTCCGAACTGTCCGACACCACCTGCGAGTCCTGCAACTCCTACAACATGCTCAAGCTCACCTCGCAGCTGTTCCGCGGTTATCCCGGTGACGCGCGGTACTTCGACTACTACGAGAAGGTGCTCTACAACCACCTGCTGGGCGCGCAGAACCCCGCCTCGACCCACGGCCACCACAGCTACTACACCCCGCTGCGTCCTGGTGGCATCCGCACGTACAGCAACGACTACAACGACTTCACCTGTTGCCACGGCACCGGGATGGAGACCAACACGGCCCACGGCGGCCGGATCTACGCCCACTCCGGCAGCACGCTGTACGTGAACCTGTTCATCGCCTCGGCGTTGAGCTGGCGCGGGTTCACCGTGCGGCAGGAGACGACGTTCCCGGAGTCGCCGTCGAGCAGGCTGACCATCACGGGTTCGGGCACGATCGACCTGCGCGTGCGGATTCCGGCCTGGGCAGCGGGAGCCCAGCTCCGGGTCAACGGTGCCTCGGTACCGGTCACGCCCGGCACGTACGCGCGAGTCGACCGCACCTGGTCGAGCGGGGACGTCGTGGAGATCAGCCTCCCCATGACGGTGACGCGGGAGTCCACTCCGGACAACCGCACGGTGCAGGCGGTGCGGCACGGCCCGATCGTGCTGGCCGGCGCGTACGGGACGAACAACCTGCAATCGATGCCCGCGTTGCAGGCGTCGACCATCAGGGCCACCTCGACTCCCTTGCAGTACACGGCGACGGCGAGCACCGGCCAAGTGACGCTGATGCCGTTCTACAAGGTGCACGGGCAGAGGTACTCGGTGTACTGGACGATCACCACCGAGACCTCGCCGTTCGTCGCGCACTACCCGTTCGACGGCAACACGAACGACGCCACCGGCAACGGGCTGCACGCGGCCCTCGCCGGGGGAGCGGCCTGGACGACCGGGCGCACCGGGCAGGCCGCGGACCTGTCCGGCTCCGGCGCCCACGTGGTGCTGCCCGCCGGACTGCTCGCGACCGCGACCGCGTTCAGCATCGCGACGTGGGTGCGGCTGGACACCGTGACGACCTGGTCGCGGGTGTTCGACTTCGGTTCCGGTACTGGGGCGTACGCGTTCCTCACCCCGCTGAGCTCGTCCGGCGGCGCGCGGTTCGCGATCACCACCGGTGGCGCGGGGGCGGAGCAGCAGATCAACGCGCCGGCACTTCCACAGGGCGTGTGGACGCACGTCGCGGTGACGCAGAACGGCGATCTCGGTGCCCTGTACGTCAACGGCACGGAGGTGGCCCGCAACGCGGGCCTGACGGCGAGGCTCGGCAACACCACGCAGAACTGGATCGGGCGTTCGCAGTACGCGAACGACCCGTACCTGGACGGCGCCGTGGACTCGTTCCGCGTCTACGGCCGCGCCCTCAGCGCCTCGGAGGTCGCGAACCTCCATTCCACCGGTACCTAAGGAGAATCGATGCGCGCCACCCTGCTGGGCGCCGCGATCGTGCTGACAGCGGGCGTTGTCGTGGCAACGCCCGCTCACGCGGCCAACCCGATCGTGACCTCGGTCTACACCGCCGACCCTTCCCCTCTGGTCGTCGGCGACACCCTCTACGTCTACGCCGGCCGGGACGAAGCCGCGTCCGGCCAGCAGAACTTCCTCATGCGCGAGTGGCGGGTGCTGTCGACCACCAACGCCTCCACCTGGACCGACCACGGCGCCAAGGCGAACATCGGCACGTTCCGCTGGGCCGGCGCCGACGCGTGGGCCAGTGAGGTCGAAGCGAGGAACGGCAAGTACTACTGGTACACCTCGGTCAACGGCAACGGTGCCGGGTGGATGGACATCGGCGTCGCGGTCGGCGACAGCCCGCTCGGCCCGTTCACCGATGCCAAGGGCGGGCCGCTGGTCAGCGACAGCACGCCGAACTCGTCCGGGCTCAACATCGACCCGACGGTCTTCACCGACGACGACGGCCAGGCCTACCTGTACTGGGGCAGCTACTGGGCTCCCCGCATGGCGAAGCTCAAGCCGAACATGATCGAGCTGGACGGCCCGGTCGTGACACCGCAGGGCCTGACGAACTTCTGGGAAGCGCCGTTCCTGTTCAAGCGCAACGGTCTCTACTACATGATCTACGCGGCGAACGACACGGGCGGCTGCGTCACGAACTCCAGCTACGCCTGCCAGCGCTACGCCACGGCCACCAGCCCGACGGGGCCGTGGACACAGCGCGGCGTCGTGCTCGGCGAGGTCTCGTCGACCACGAACCACGCGGGCGTCGCGCAGTTCAACGGCCAGTGGTACATGGTCTACCACAACGCCCAGGCACCCGGAGGCGGCAACTTCCGCCGGTCGGTGGCCATGGATCTGTTGAACTTCAACGCGGACGGCACGATGCAACGGGTCGTGCAGACGGTGGCCGGCCCGCCGTCGAACCCCGGCACCCCCACCGGCAACATCGCCCCGAGCGCGACGGCGACCACCTCGTACGTGTCGCCGTGGGAGACCCTGGCCGCGGTCAACAACGGCGCGACGCCGTCGAGTTCCGCGGACCGGTCGAACCTCGTCTACGGCAACTGGCCCGAGCAGGGCACGCAGTGGCTCGAGTACACCTGGCCCGCCGCGAGATCGGTCAACCGCACCGCCGTGTACTGGTTCGACGACGACCAGGGCATCGACCTGCCCGCGTCGTGCCGCGTGCAGTACTGGACCGGCAGCGCCTACGCGGATCTGCCCGGCTCCTGCGGGACGGCCGCGAACACCTTCAACACCCTCTCGTTCCCCACCGTGTCCACCACCCGGTTGCGGCTGAGCGTCACCGCGAAGACCGGCTTCTCGACGGGAGTCCTGGAATGGCAAGCCTTCGCCGCCTGACGGCACCCGCGCTGGCCGTCGTGCTGATCACGGGCGGCCTGGCACCCGCCTCGGCCGCGCAACCCATCGGTTTTCCCACGTTCTCCGGGCCGTCGATCCCCGCACCCCCGGCCGGGTACAGCACCGGCAGCACGATGCGGGCGATCTACGACGCCGAGAGCGGCGGCACCGACTTCTGGATGGACCGGCTGCTGGCCCGTCCCGGCAACGACCCGGCCGGCAACTTCCTGATGACCCGCGGCCGCGGGTTGTTCATGTACACCCACAACCCCGGGGTGATCGGCTTCGGAGGCCGGTCGGCCTACTGGGACGACCTCAGCGGCCAGAACGCCTACTCGGTCGCGGTGTCACCCGGCACGTTCACCGAACAGGTCTCCGGACGGGTGCAGAAACCCAGTCACTACAAGGGTGTCTTCACCAGCGGCTCGATCCGCGTCGAGATGACCAAGTTCATCACGCACAACAACGTGGCGGTGACGAACCTCGCGCTCGTGAACACCGGTGGTTCGGCCGCCACGTTGCAACTGCGCGCCACCTCGCCGTACGCGACGACGGCGAGCGGGAACGAGCTGACCGGCAGCCGGCCGGTGAAGAACAACCTCACCACGATCAGGCCGCGCCTCACCGGCGACGGGTTCGCGGTGAACAACGGCGGTCTGAACCGATCGATCACCGTCGGCGCCGGCCAGACGATCACCACCAAGGTCGCCATGGGCTTCCCCACGACCGAGATCCCGGAGTCGTCCACGGAGTACCAGTCCTACCGCGGGTACACACCGGAGACGGCGTTCGCCACCCACGTGCGGGCCTACAACCGTTGGTGGGCGGACAACATCCCCTACATCGACGTGCCCGACGCGGCCATCAAGAAGAACGTGTACTACCGCTGGTGGCTGATGCGCTTCAACCACCTCGACGTCGACATCCCCGGCCAGGACTACCAGTTCCCCGTCTCGGTCGAGGGTGCCACCGGGTACAACAACGCGATCGTGCTGACCCAGCCGATGCACATCGACGACCTGAAGTACCTGCGCGATCCTGTCTACTCCTTCGGTCCGTGGCTGTCCGCCGGGCAGACGTCCAAGGGCGGCCGGTTCATGGACAACCCGGGCGACCCGGAGAACTGGTCGAACTCCTACACCCAGTACATCTCGGAGGCCGCGTGGCGCAGCTACCAGGTCCACGGTGGCCAGCCGTCGATCGCGGCCCTGCTGGCCCGCTACGCGGAAGGTGACGCCAAGGGGCAGCTCTCGTTCTACGACACCAACAACAACGGCGTCATCGAGTACGACTGGGGCGCGCTCACCGGCAACGACGCCGACGCCGTGTCGTTCGACTGGCGCGCGGGGCGGCTGGACCGCGCTGAGACGGCGTACGTGTGGAGCGGAGCCGTTGCGGCCCAGCAGGCCTACGCGCTGGCGGGCAACGCGGCCAAGGCTGCGGAGATGCAGACGCTGGCGGACCGGATCCGGTCCGGTGTGATCAACACGCTGTGGAACCCGTCCCGGCAGTTGCTGGAGCACAAGCACGTCGCCACGAACACGCACGTGCCGTGGAAGGAGATCAACAACTACTACCCGTTCTCGGTCGGCCTGATGCCGAACACCGACCAGTACAAGCAGGCGCTGCGGCTGTTCGCGGACCAGGCCGAGTACCCGGTGTTCCCGTTCTACACCGCGAACCAGCGGGACAAGGCGGCGGCAGCGGCGGCGGGCCACCCCGGTTCGAACAACTTCTCCACGATCAACTCGACCGTGCAGTTCCGCCTCTACTCCTCGGTGCTGCGCAACTATCCGAACCAGTGGATGACCGCGGAGGACTACAAGAAGCTGCTGTACTGGAACACCTGGGCGCAGTACGTCGGCGGCAACACGCAGTGGCCGGACGCCAACGAGTTCTGGGCCGACTGGAACGGCAGCACGATCCAGTACCGGTCGTGGATCCACCACAACATCCTCGGCAGCGGCAACTGGACCGTGGTCGAGGACGTGGCGGGGCTGCGGCCGCGCACCGACGGGCTGATCGAGCTGTCGCCGATCAACATCGGCTGGTCGCACTTCGCCGTCAACAACCTGCGTCACCGCAACACCGATCTCAGCGTCGTGTGGGACGACCCGGCCGACGGCGTGACCCGGTACAACGGCGTCCCGCAGGGATACTCGGTGTATCTCAACGGCACCCGCGCCTTCACGGTGGACCGGCTCACCCGCGTGCTCTACGACCCGGCGACCGGATCGGTCACGCTGCCCTCCGGCGGTTCGGTGACCCACCAGACCGCGGTGGCCGGTGTGCGGGCTCCCCGTGACGTCGTGCAGAGCGGCGCACGAGTGGTCGACGTCTTTGCGAAGGCAGGGGTCGATTTGAACTCGACCCGGCCGAACGTGGCGCAGGGTCCGTCGGCGTCCTACACGGCGTCCGGCACATCGGTCGGTGCGGCCGTGGACGGCTTCCCGATCAACGAACCGATCTGGGGCAGCTCCGGCTCACCCAACACGACCGACTGGTACGAGCTGAACTTCGGCCAGCAACGCGCGGTCACCGAGGCACGGCTGTACTTCCGCGACGACCGGGCGGGCAACCGTTACCGGGCACCGGCCTCCTACCAGGTGCAGTACTGGAACGGCAGCGCGTGGACCGACGTGCCGGGGCAGGCGAGGACACCGGCCTCGCCTCGCGCCAACTACAACCAGGTCACGTTCGGTTCCGTCACCACGCAACGGATTCGCGTGCAGATGACGCACGCCAGCGGTTTCCGGACCGGGCTGACGGAGGTGAAGATCTACTGATGTGCCGAGTGGCCCCGGTGCGCGCACCGGGGCCACCCCCTTCCGGTCAGGCACCCGCCGGTGTGCCGGACCAGGCTTCCTGCGGCGTCAGCGGCCGCATCGTGATCGTGTACTCGTAGGTGGAGTCGGGACGGACCTGGTTGCGCTGCCGCACCGGGTTCGGCGTGTCACCGACACCGGTCACGGCGTGATCGGCGTGCAGCGTGAAGTGCCCCTTGTTGCGCTGCAACATGAACGGGTACGCCGCGCGTTCCAGGTCGTCGTACTGCGTGACGCTGACGTCCTTGACGCCCGACACCAGCAGGCCGGAAGTGCGGCCGTCGGTGAGCAACGCCCACCGGGTGTCGGTGTGGTTGCCGTGGTCCTGCGGTCGGTGGTACTCGACGTACTGGTCCGCCACGGAACTGGAGTGCACCCCGATCGGCGTGCCGTCCTTGCGGTCGTTGTAACTCTCCGCCTTGCGTCCGTACCACGAGAACGTCGAATAGCGGTCCGGCACGGACAGCTGGACACCGATCCGGGGCAGGTACGGCAACGTCCGCACCGAACCCTGCGGCGTGACCCGGTGGCCGAGCCGCAGCACTCCGGCGGAGTCGATCGTGTAGACCATCGTCTGGTCGAACCAGGCCCCGGTCACACCCGGCGCCGCCACCCTGCTGTCCACGACGATCCGGGTCGCCTTCACGCCGTCCTGCTCGACCCGGACGCCGGTCACGCTGGTCTCCAGGCGGTCTAGGCCGGCCTTGCGCCAGTCCTCGCCCTCCGCGCGGCCCCACGTGTAGGTCTCGTTGCTGATGGGCGCGCGCCAGGCGTCGAGCTTCGGGCCGCTGGTGAGCAGTTCCCTGCCCCACGACCTGATGGACGTCAGCGAGCCGGACTTCTTGTCGACCGTGTAGGTGGTGCCCGCCGCGGTCGCGGTGACCTTGGAGGCGTCCTCCTTGGTGAACACGACGGCCCAGTCCCGCGGCGCCTTGTCCAGGCCCGGGATCTTGCCGCCGCCCAGGGAGAACTGGTCGTGGGCGAGCACGTGGCCGTTCGAGGTGACCGTCTCGACGGTCAGGAACCTCTCCCGGTCGGTGTCGTTCGCCGGTACCGGCAACGAGATCGGTGAGGTCGAGGCGGCGGCGACCCGCAACGGTTGCCGGCCGCTCTTGACCGTCTTCGTCCCCTCGGTGACCCGCCACTTCAGCGTGAGGTCGTCGGTGCCGGTGAACTGCCGCTCGTTGGTGACCGTCAGCACGCCACCCGAGTAGGCGAACCGGATCGGCTGGTGCGCCCAGGCCATCTGCAGCGTCTCGGGCTGGGTCGTGCGGTCCGTGTTGATCAGTCCGTCCACACCGGACAGCGTCGACCCGTACGCGAGGTGCGTGCCACGTTCCCGCACGGTGTCGAAGTCCAGTGCCAGCACGGCGCCACCGGCCGGAGCGGCGGACGTGCCGAGCTCCGCGGCGGTCAGCGCCCGGTTGTAGACGCGCACGTCGTCGACGTCACCGCGGGACAGCCGCCCGACGTTCGACGGGTCGTTCCACGACATCTCGAAGTCACGGCCGATGTTCACGTCCGCCGCCGAGTAGTCGATCGCGCCGGTGAACGGCAGCGTGCCGACCTCCGCGCCGTCGATGTACAGCCGCAGCGCCGTGCCGTCGTACGTGCCGCTGACCCGGTGCCACTTGCCGTAGAAGTCGGCGGGCACCTTCGCCTGCACGGCCCGCCACGTGCCACTGTGGACGAAGAACTCGAGCGTCGTCTCGTTCTTCATCTTGAGCGTCCACTGGTGGTCGCCCTTGGCGATGATCGGGAACTGCCCGGTCCACTTGCCGGGCCGCACCCACGCGTCGAGCGTCAGCGCGGTGCCGGTGATGTCGAGCCTGCGGTCGCGGTACACCTCGACGAAGTCGTCGAGACCGGACAGGGACAGCGCCTTGCCGCGGTGGCCGTCGACGAGTTTCGGCGCACCGGAGAGCAACGCCGTGATGTCGTTGCCGGACGTGTCCGGGGTGGTGCGGGTCTTCTGCCTGATGTTCTGCTCGGCCCAGTCCCAGATGAAGCCGCCCTGGGTCTGCGGATGGGCGCGGATGATGTCCCAGAACTCGCGGAAGTTGCCGAGGCTGTTGCCCATCGCGTGCGCGTACTCACCGAAGATCAACGGCTTGGTCGTGTTCTTCGCCTGCTCGGCGAACCTCTCCGGTGACGGGTAGCGCGGCCCCCACACGTCGGCGAACGGCGCGTCGCCGTCGGGGTTGTTGGACTGGTGGTAGATCGGCCTGCTGGGGTCGTTGGCCTTGAGCCACTTGGCCATCTCGTAGTGGTGCGCGCCGAGACCGGCCTCGTTGCCGGTGTCCCACATGAAGACGCTGGGGTGGTTCTTGTCGCGCTCGACCATGCCGATCAGCCGGTCCATGAAGGTGTCGCGCCACTCCGGCTGGTTGGCCTGGCACCACCGGGCGCAGTTCTCGTGGTTGTGGGTCTCGATGTCGACCTCGTCGTCGATCCAGATCCCGTGCTCGTCGGCCAGGTCGTAGAAGTACGGGTCGCTCGGGTAGTGCGAGGTGCGCACGGCGTTGACGTTGAGCTGCTCCATCAACTCGACGTCGCGTTCCTGCGCGGCCCTCGGCACGTGCCGGCCGTGGTCCGGGTCGGTCTCCGCGCGGTTGACACCCTTGAACAGCACGCGTTTCCCGTTGACGAGCAGCGTGCGGTCCTTGATCTCGATCTCGCGGAAACCCGTGGTGTCACTGGTGATGTGCGTGACCTTGCCGTCGGGCGCGGCAAGCGTGAGCACGATGGTGTAGACGTTCGGGGTCTCGTCGGTCCACTTGGCGGGGTCGCGCACTGGCAACGTGAGCCGCGCCGTGCTGCCGGTGACCTCCTGGCTCACCGAACCGACTTCCTTGCCCTTGGTGTCACGCAGACTGGCGGTGACGCGGTGCGTGCCGGTGGTGCCACCGGGTTTGAGGCCGAGTTCGACGTCCGCGGTGAGGGTCGCGTCGGTGTAGGTGGCGTCGAGGTCGGTCTTGAGGGTGACGTCCTGGATGAACGTGGCGGGCGTCGAGTAGAGCGACACCGAGCGGAAGATGCCCGAGTACCGCCACTGGTCGTAGTCCTCCAGGTAGGAACCGGCGCTCCAGCGGTGCACCTGCACGGCGATCTTGTTGCGTCCCGGGCGGAGTGCGGACGAGATGTCGAACTCGGCCGGGGTGTAGCCGCCCTGGTCGTAGCCGACGTACTTCCCGTTGACCCACACGAAGTAGCCGGACGTGACGCCCTCGAAGCGCAGGAAGGTCTCCCGCTTCGCCCAGTTCGCGGGCACCTCGAAGTCGCGGACGTACGCGCCGGTCGGGTTGATGTCGCGGGGGACGCGGGGAGGGTCGTCCGGCTGCACCTCGGTGGCGATGTTGCGGAAGATCGGGTGGTCGAGTCCGTCGGTCTGCCAGGTGTGCGGCACCGTCACGGTGCGCCAGCGGGACGTGTCGTGGTCTTCGGCGTAGAACCGCGCCGGCACGTCGGCGGGCTTGTCCGCCATCGCGATCCGCCACTGGCCGTCCAGTGACCGGACGAACGGACCGCGTTCCTCGTCGCGCGCGGCCGAGGCGATGTCGGCCTGCGGGCGCAGGAACGCGTGGTGCGGTTCCTGCCCCTCGGCGATCCTGCTCGGATCCTCGAGGTACGTGTGCACGTCGGGAGGGGGATCGACGGCGGCGGCGACCGGCGTCATCGCACCGGCCGTCACCACCATGACTGTCGCAAGAACGATCGCGCGCCGCACGCGGAACCTCCATGTTCGGACAGAAGTGAACACAAGTGAACAGTCGGCGGGCGGTGCCGACAAGAGCCACGAGGTCAGGGACGTTCACAACGCCCGGTGTTATCGAACAAGTCGACGCTTGCGTTCGATCCTGTTCGACTGCACGCTTCGGCGGCATGGCCAGGACGTTCGTTTCACTGCTGACCGCCGTCGCGCTCTTCGTGCCGACGCCCGCGCAGGCGCAACCGGGGATCAGCCTCGTCTCCGACACGCTGCTGGACGCCTCGGCGTTGTACTTCGTCTCGTACGACGGGCTGGTGAACAACAACTCGTTCCAGCAGGACGCGATCCTGACGTACCAAGGGCGTCAGTACGCCACCTGGTACACCGCGAACCGCAGCGCCGTGATCGCGCGCAGGAGCGTGGGCGGCACCCGTTGGGAGACAGTCGTTCTGCCGCACCAGCTCAGCGCCGACGACTCGCACAACGTGATCTCGCTGGGAATCTCCCCGCAGGACAACACGATCCACGTCGCGCTGGACACCCACAACACGCGCCTGTTCTACCTGCGTTCCGAACCCGGACTGGCGATCGGCGCGCAACCCTGGAACGCCGCGTCGTTCGGCGTGGTGCGGCGCACGCTCGGGGACGTCGAGCTGGGCTCGATGACGTACCCGCAGTTCGTCGTGACGCCGGAGGGCAGGCTGCAGTTCAGCTACCGCACCGGGGGTTCGGGCAACGGCGTCAACGAGCTGGCCGAGTACACCGGCGGGACGTGGCGCAAGCTCGGCGCCTGGTCGTCCGCGACGGGCTCGTACACCGGTCCGAACGGCGTCGTCTCCACCACCCGCAACATGTACCTCCACGGTCTGAACTACGACCGAAGTGGACGGTTGCACGCCGCTTTCACCTGGCGTGAGGGCAATGCGGGCGTGCTGTGCAACGCCGGCGGCCTGACCAACCACGACACCGGCTACGTCTACAGCGACGACCGCGGCCGAACCTGGCGCAACGGCGCGGGAACCGTCGTGGGCACTACCGGCGGCACTCGGGTCAGCGTCGGGTCACCGGGACTGGTGGCCGATCCGCTCGACCCGAACCACGGCCTGATGAACCAGGAAAGCCAGGCGGTGGACGCGAACGGCCGCCCGCACGTGGTGATCAGCTATGTACCCGGCCGCTTCACCCAGTGCGTCTCGAACTACGCCGCCCAGCGCGCGCAGAACGGCCGCACGTTCCACGTCTTCCGCGGCGCGGACGGCACCTGGACCAAGATGGAGGTCCCGATCCCGCCGAACCACACCCAGCGCACCAGGATCGTGCTGGACCGCAACGACAACGTCTACCTCGTGATGCCGCGCGGCAAGATCGTGGCGGCCACGAAGGCGAGCGGCTGGACGGACTGGACGACCGTGTTCGACCGGCCGTCGCTGCGGGCGTTCGGCGAGGTCAACGTGGACGCTTCCCGCGTCGCCTCGCAGGGGATCCTGTCGGTGCAGTACCAGCAGACCTCCACCGGTACCACGCCGTCGCCGATCCGCGTCGCCGACTTCAGGCTGACTTCTTGACGGGGCCGGGGAAGAACATGTTGGTGGTGGCCTGGTACTGGGCGTAGTCAGGGCGTTTCTGAAGGCTGTAGTACTCGGCCGGGCGGGCGCCGGTGTGCTTGGTCAGCGTGACGTACAGCGTCCAGGAGGCGAGGAACAGCCCCAGGGTCAGCAGCACCCACACCACGAGCGACGTGTCGCCGAACCGGGCCGGCAGCGACGGCAGTGCGAGCAGGACCAGGGCGTTCCACTGCATCCACTGGAAGAAGTAGTTCGGGTGCCGGCTGTAGCGCCACAACCCCTCGTCGCAGGTTCGCCGTCCACCACGGGCGGCGAACCGCTGCTTCTGCTTGTCCGCCAACGACTCCAGCACGTAGGACGCGGCCCACAGGACCAGTGCGGCCACGGACCAGACGGACAGCGACCGCTGGTCGGCGGCGACGAGGAACGCGGGAACGGCGAGCACCGACGCGTTCGCCAGGCCCTGCAACCAGATCTCGTACTGGACGGACAGCGTTTCGTTGCGGAACCCCTGCCGCTCCCAGCGCCGCCGCTGGTACTGGTACCGGGGGAGTTCGACCTTGGGCGCGCCCGGCTTCCACCAGCCGTGCTTCACGGTCAGCACCAGGCTCCACAGCCCCATCCGCGCGCCCATGGCGAGGTAGGCGACCGCGATCGCGACCGTCACGACGCCGAGTTCGGCCGTGAACAGGGTGACCAGGCCGATTCCCACCAGACCCCACGGCCACGCCACGTCGACGTACGACACGTGCCGCGTGAGGTACCCCGGTATCGCCGCAGCCAGGGTGAACAGCACGACCTGCACGGCCAGGTTCCACCCGGCGGCCGTCGCGGTGGCCGGCGCCAGCAGCAACGCGGCTCCGACCAGCATGAACGGCAGCATTCCCCAGACCCGCGGCATGCCGCCCTCCTCGCACCGGGTGAGACATTCTGCTTGAATGTCTCAGTGAGACACTTTATACATGCTGTCTCACGCCGAGGCCAACGTGAACCTGACCACCGAGCCCGAGGTGGATCCGGTCATCACCCGCGCGCTGCGGCAGTTCCTCCGCGAGAGCCGCATCGACATGGGCGAGCTCGCCACCGAGGCCGGGATCGGCCGCGCCACCCTCTACCGCCGCTACGGCGACCGCGACCGCGTGCTGGGCGAGGTGCTGTGGGCCATCACGCACCGGGCGTGGGCGCGCCTGTGGCAGGCCAGCACACACCGTGGCACGGCGCGGGTGGTTTCGGTGCTGGACCAGGCGATGCGCGACACCGTCGCCTCACCGGCCCTGCGCGCCCTGCTCGAACGCGACCCCGAGACCGCGCTGCGCGTGCTGACCTCCCAGCAGGGGGTGGTGCAGCACCGTCTCGTGGCGGGCCTGGCCTGCCTCATCCGTGCCGAACGCGACGACGAGCCGGACATCCCGGTGACCAAACTGGCCTACGCGGTGGTCCGGCTCGCCGAGTCGTTCTGCTACTCCGACGTGATCACCGGTGCCCCGCCGGACATCGACACGGCCACCGAGATCATCCGGAAGCTGCTCGCCTAGGGGACTCCGAGCGTCACCTTCCACTCGCCGGTGACGCGCTCCGGGATCACGGTGATCTTGACCGTCCACCCTTCGGGCAGGTCGAGGCCGTAGTCCTCCTTCCACTCGCGCCGCTCGATCTGCGTCCCGCCGAGGCCGTAGGCCCAGTTCGAGTAGTCGATGACCTGGACGTCGTCGACGAGGACGCGCACCCTGCCGGGCGTGTTCAGCTGCGCCAGCATCACGTTGTCACCCGGCCACGGCACCGTGAGCTCCTTGCGCTCGTTGGGGTTCGTGGCGTCGGAGTTCAGTTCGACCACGGGCCTGGGATGGGTCAGGGGGATCGTCGCCAGCGTCTGCGGGCGCGGCGGGAACGGGTACTCGCTCACCGGCATCGCCTCGCCGATGCCGATGGCGAAGGTGCCGTTCGCAGGGAGGGGGAGCACCTCCAGGTCGCCTGTCTTGTCGAAGTCGCCCTGCTTGCCGTTCACGGTCAGCGTGATGACGGACGGCTGTCCCGGCACGACGTCCAGCCCGGTCCAGTTGAGCGGCCTGCTCGCGTGGCCGCAGCTGTTGCGTTCGGCCATGGGGTGTCCGTTGATCGACGTGCTGATCAACAGGCGCTCGTCCGTCCCGGCCTCGCACTGGGTGAAGATCGTGAGGTCCAGCGACCTCGGCACGAACCGCACGGTGACCGTCGTCGAGGGAAGGTCCCCCCAGCCCTGGGCGATGAGCCGCGTGCCGAGCTGGTACTCGGGCATGCTGCGCGGCGGCACGGCGGGTTCGGGCAGGACGTCGGGACGGGGGAGCACGGCGTAGACGATGCCGACGAGCGCGAGCACCACCGCGGCCACACCGGCGACGGCACGCCGCCGCCGAGTCGCGGCCACCCTCGCCCGCACACCGGCCATGCGCGCCTCGTGGGACGAGTCGGTGAGGTCCGCCCGGTCGCGCAACACCTCGGTGAGGTCGGTCAGGTTCATCGCCGCACCCCTTCGAAGGTGATCGGGTCGTCGATCCGCAACTTGGCCAGCGCCTTGCTCGCCTGACTCTTGACCGTGCCGACCGAACAGCCGAGCAACCCGGCCACCTGCGCCTCCGTCAGGTCCTCGTAGAACCGCAGCACCAGGACCGTGCGCTGCCGGCGGGGTAAACGGCCCAGCGCCTGCCAGAGCCACTCGCGTTCGCCGACCAGGTCCTGCGGTGACTCGCCCGGTCGTTCCGGCAGGTCACCGGTCGGTTCCTCGCCTCTCCACCGGCGCCGCCACCAGGTGGCGTGGGAGGTCACGATGATCCGCCGGACGTAGGGCTCAGGATCGCCGTCGACGCGGCCCCACGCCCGCCACGCCTTGGCCAGGGCCGTCTGCAGCAGGTCCTCCGCGTGCCCCGCGTCCCGCGTCAGGAGGAAGGCCATCCGCAGCAACCGGGGCGTCGCACCCACCACGAACTCCTCGAACCCCTCAGGTGAGCTCACCACTTCCCGGCCCCTCCACTCTGTCCGTCACTGCTTCTACCCGGTGGGCCGCGCGAATGGTTGCCCGCCGGGGAAGAAGCCGTGAGAACAGGGGGTGAGCGCGATTCTCACCGCGTGGGCGGCGCCTCCGGAGCGGACGACTCCGGAACGGACGGCGCCACCGCGGCAGGCGGCGGAGTCTCGGTCTTGGGCGGCGGGGGTCCCGAGCTGACC
Organism: Streptomyces sp. ID05-26A; assembly: GCF_033794685.1. Taxonomy (NCBI): domain Bacteria; kingdom Bacillati; phylum Actinomycetota; class Actinomycetes; order Kitasatosporales; family Streptomycetaceae; genus Streptomyces; species Streptomyces sp. ID05-26A. Next base: position 146,917 of record NZ_JARAYZ010000006.1, on the reverse strand, counting down.
GAGAGCGTCACCTGCATCCCCCGCATCGCCACACCGCGCAACGACTGCGCCACCACGGCGCCACGGGGTTGCGGTGCGCTGACGGACACGGTGGTCACCTGGTAGCCGGCGTCGCGCAGCATCGCCGACGCCCTGTCGACGCCCGATCCGACGACGTCCGGGACCTTCAGCTTCCCGTCGCCGTGGCGGTAGCGGTCCTCCACCTCGGGCAGGGGCTTCTCCGGCAGGTCGGCGTGCGCCTTCGTCATCGTGTCGAACCACGTCGCGGCGGGCACGGTGCCGCCGTAGATGTTGCCCTCGGGGCACAGCCTGGGCGCTCCCACACCGACGCAGATGCCCTTGGGCGACGTGCTGTCGTTGAACACCTGGACGGCGCCCGCGTAGTCCGGGGTGGCGCCGAGGTACGCCGCCGACTTGTACTCCTCGGTCGTCCCCGTCTTGCCCATCATCGGGCGCTTCCAGCCCGCCTTGCGGGCCGAGTAAGCGGCGGTGCCCATGCCCTTGCTGTCCTCGCTGAGGCCGACCGCCAGGGCGTTCGCGAGTGGTTCGGGCACGGCCTGTTCGCACGGGGGCTTGGCCAGCTCCACGGGTTTCCCGTCCCGGTCGACGATCTTCTTGACCGGCGTCGGCGGGCACCACGTGCCACCGCTCATGATCGTCGCGGCGACGTTGGCGAGCTCCAGGGTGCTCGACGGCGCGGGGCCGAGGGTGAACGACGCGTTGCCGTTGCCGGCGTAGAACTGGGCCTGGGTGACGCGGAGGTCCTTGGCTGCCTGGGGATCCGGCGCGACACCCGCGATGTTCGTCGCCATCGTCCTGCGCATGCCGAGCCGGGACGCCATGTCCACGACCGCGTCGAGGCCGACCTGTTCCTCCAGGATCACGAACGCGGTGTTGGGCGAGGTCGCCAGCGCCTGCCTCAGCGGCATCTGGGGCGGGTAGCGGTCGTTGTGGTTGGCCAGGCAGTACCAGTACGTGCTCGGCTCCCCTGTGGACGGACAGGTGGGGGCGCCGCCCTTGAACACCCGCGAGGTGTAGGTGTTGGGCGCGGCGACGGTCGTGTCGATGCCGATGCCCTTCTGCAGCGCGGCGGCCGCGGTGAAGACCTTGTAGACCGACCCCGTGCCGAACTTGTTCTCCACGCCGCTGGGCAGGTCGAACTGGGTCTGGAACTCGTCCTTCTTCAGCCCGTAGTCGCGGTTGGCCACCAGCGCGACGACCTCGTGCGCGTCCTTGCCCGGACGCACGACCGCCATCGTGTTCGCCACACCGGGGGTGGTCTTCGGCGCCTGCGCCTCGACCGCCTGCTTCGCGTGCTCGGTGATCTTCGGGTCCAGGGTGGTCTCGATCCGGTACCCGCCGATCTTCAGCTCCTCCAGGTCGAATCCCGCCTCGGTGAGGTGCTGGACCAGGAACGAGCAGAAGAACCCGTACGACGGCCCTGCCCCCACACAACCGGTCTGCAGCGTGCGCACGGGTTCGCGCAGCCCGAGAGGAGCCGCCTTGAACGCGTCGGCTTCCTCGCTCGACAGCTTCTCCTCCGCGCGCATCGCGTCGATCACGAGGTTCCTGCGCTCGATCGCCTTGTCCGGCCGGGCCTCGGGATCGAGCGCGGTGGGACTGTTCACCATGCCCGCGAGCGTGGCCGCCTGCGTGACGGTCAGCTTGTCCGGCGTCGTGTCGAAGTAGGCCTGCGAGGCCGCCGCGACACCGAAGATCGTCGAACCGAACGGGACCAGGTCGAGGTACCGTCCGAGGATCTCGTCCTTGCTCAGCACCGTTTCCAGGCCCACCGCGATGCGTGCCTCGCGGAGCTTGCGGGTGACGCTCTGCTCCTGGGCGAGCCGCTGCGCGTTCTTGTCGGTGCGCGCCAGCACGTGCACGAGGTAGTTCTTCACGTACTGCTGGGTGAGCGTGGACGCGCCCTGCTCCACGGCTCCGCTGGCGTTGTTGCGCGCGGCCGCGCGGAGGGTCGCCAGCCAGTCGACGCCGTGGTGGTCGTGGAAACGGCGGTCCTCGATCGCGAGCAACGCCGTCTTCATGTGCGGCGAGATCCTGTCCGGTGGCGTTCGCACGCGATATTGGTCGTAGAGGTACGCGATCGGCGCGCCGTCCTTGTCCGTCACCGTCGTCATCAGCGGCGGGTGGTCGGTCACCATGAGCGAGAGGGTGGACGCCACCTGGTCGCTGACCTTGTTCGAGATGGCGCCGAGTGTTCCCGCGACGGGGAAGAGCATCCCGGCGAGCACGACGCCGGCGAGCGCGCACAGCCCCGTGAGTTTGGCGACGCAGGGCCCGATCCTCTTGCGATCCACCGTCAGACTCCCCTCGCTGAACCAGGTTCTGACGGTTACCCGCCGAGATCGTGATCAGGCGCCCGCATCGAATGAACCCAGATCAGGAAAACCGTTACCTGGTGTGCCCGAACGGCCTTTGGCTCACTCGCTCGTGTCAACAAATCGGTGTCCGGTTTTTCCGTTGCTGCGACGGGTAGCTGGCCAGCAGAACCGTTGACGCACCTGGGAGGAAACCGATGTCGCCGCAACCACTAACCGGCTGTCGTGGCGCTCGCACCGCTTCGATCGTCTTGGTCATGAGCGTGCTGTGTCCCTCGCCCGCGCTGGCCGAAGGCTCCGAGGACCACGCCGCAGGCTCCCAGATCGCGAAGCACGAGGGCACCTCCGAGATGCTCATGACACCGCCCGTGCTCGAGGCGGGTCGTGTCGACGGCATCGACGTCAGCAGTCATCAGGGCAATGTGGACTGGGGGCACTGGTGGCGCGCGGGGAAGAGGTTCGTCTACATCAAGGCGACCGAGGGAACGGGCTACCGCAACCCGAAGTTCACCCAGCAGTACAACGGATCCGCCGCTGTCGGCATGACGAGGGGCTCCTACCACTTCGCCCTGCCCAACCGCTCCGACGGCGCCACGCAGGCGCGGTTCTTCGTGCAGAACGGCGGTGGCTGGTCGCGGGACGGCCGGACCCTGCCGGGCGTGCTCGACATCGAGTACAACCCGTACGGTGGCGACACCTGCTACGGCCTGAGCCACGCCGCGATGATCACCTGGATCCGGAGCTTCAGCGACACCTACCACGCGCTCACCAAGCGCTGGCCGGTGATCTACACGTCCACGCTGTGGTGGGACAGGTGCACGGGACGCGGCGGCGACTTCAGCGGCACCAACGCGTTGTGGGTCGCCCGGTACTCGGCGTCGGCGGGCCCGATGCCGTTCAAGTGGCCGTTCCACACCATCTGGCAGTACACGTCGTCGCCGATCGATCAGAACGTCTTCAACGGCGGAGCCGACCGGCTGGCCGCGCTGGCCGCGGGGTGAGTGGTGAACGCCCCGCCGCGCAGGTCCGAGCTCATCGTGCTCGTGTACTTCGCCGTCGTCTGCTCGCTGACGGCCACGGCGATGACGGTCGTGGCGCACCACAAGAGCTTCGGGCTCGCCGTCGACGGCCTGGGGGACGGCGTGGTCGTCAGGGCGGCCGCGGTGAGGGACGCCGGCGTCGTCGCGGACGATCCGTCCACTCTGGACCGGATCGACGTGTTCGTGGACGGCGAGGAGGTCACCACGCGCCGCGCCGGGGACAGGTTGCTGCTCAACGGGTTCGACCCCGCCGAAGGTGAGCACACCGTCCGCGTCCGGGTCCGGGACACCACCCTGCTGGGGATGGAGGCCGAGCTCGAGCACACCTTCACGGTCGACGACACCGCGCCGGACCTCGTCGTGAGCCGGGCCGAGACCGCGGACCCCCGGTCGCCGGTCACGATCCGGGGCACCGCCGAAGGCGCGGAATCCGTCCGGGTGGCCGGGAACCCGGCACAACTGGCGGGCGGCGTGTTCGAGGCCACGGTGCCGTCGTCGGCGACGGTCTTCGTGGAAGCACGCGACGCGGCCGGCAACACGACCCGGCGACGGGTGGCGGTGCCGGCGCACCGGCCGCAGGCGCGGGTGATCCGGCTCAGCGCGGCCGGCTGGACGTCGGCGCGGACACGTGAGTCGATGTTCAGGAGTGCCCGCCAAGGCGAGGTCGACACCGTCGTGCTCGACGTCAAGGACGAGGACGGCCGGGTGTTGCACCACTCGGAGGTGCCGCTGGCCCAGCGGATCGGCGCGATCGACGTCCGCTACGACCTGCGGTCCGCCGTCCGGAAGATCCACGGCGCCGGACTGCGCGCGGTGGGACGGGTGGTCGCGTTCCGCGATCCCGTGCTGGCCCGCGCGTCGTCACTGGCCGGGATGAACGACCACGTGCGGGACGGCTCGCTCGTGCTCACCAACCCCGCTCATCCCGAGGTGCGCGGCTACGTCGTGGCCCTCGCCCGGGAGGCGGTGGCGCTCGGGTTCGACGACGTGGTGCTCGACCACGTCGGGGGTCAGGCCGCCGAGGGCTTCCTCGCCGAGGCGTGGGAGGTGGTGCGCGCCGCCGGTGCCTGCCTCGGGGCTGTTCTGCCGCAGGACACCGCGGACGGGCTCGTGGACGCCGACTTCGTGGTCCGCGGTGACACTCCGTGAGGAATTCACTAGACCGAGTGCTTGCCGGTCAGAAATGACTGTCCGCCCTTTCCCGGGGTATTTGCCCAGCACAACGCACGTTCGCCCACGTTCGGGAAAGGACAGGGGTTATGGATGTCGAAGACTTCCTGAACGAGGGCCCGCCGGTGTTCCGGACGCGATGGCTCGGCTACGACCGCCATCAGGTCGACGAGGAGCACGCCCGGCTGGAAGCGCAGGCCGAACTCGCCTGGGCCGACCGCGACGCCGCGCTCGCCACGGCCGAGGACCTGACGCGGCACCTCGAGGAAGCGCGGTCGGAGCTCGGCGAGTACCGGGAGTTGCACGCGGGACACAGCAAGGACGACGCCGTGTCCGGCTGCATTCGCTACCTGCTGCACTCCGCGCGGCGCAAGGTGGACGAGATCGAGGCCGAGGCCCGGTCGCGCGCCGAGCAGGCGGTGGGCCGGGCGCAGGAAGCCGCCGACCAGCAGGCCCGGTTGCTCGAGGAAGCCGAGCAGGAGTCCCAGCGCCGGCTCGCCGAGGCGGGCAGCCGCGCACGGGAGATCGTGGGTGAGGCGCTGCGGGAGTCGCGGTCCGTGCTCGCGGAGGTCGCGGAACGGCAGCGGCTGCTCGAACAGTGGTACTCGGCCGTCGAGACGGAGCCCGACCTGCCGCTGCCCAGGCGTGCCGAACCTCTCGCCCACGAGGAAGACGCCGCCACCGACACGGTGAGCGTGACGCGATGACCGCCGTCATCAGCTCCGCCCGTCTCACCACGACCTGCGTGGTCGTCGACGTCCGCGACTCCGGCGTGATCGGCGTCCGCTGGGCGGCGGCGTGCGCGAACGACCTCGACGTGGGCCTGGTCGTGCAGGCGGGGCCCAAGGACGATCCCGTGCACGCCGACGTCGCGAAGGTGCTGTCCGAGCACCCGGACCTGTCCGTCCACTTCGAACACGAAGGTCGTCCGCCCGGCCGCTGGGAAGGCGGCCTGGTGGTGATCTCCCGTTCCCGGGCCAAGGCCGCGCCGCCGCTCGCCGGGCAGGACGAACGCGACGTCGTGGTCGTCGCCGGTCCGCCCGCCGCGATCGCGGGCCGGTTCGGCGTGATCACCGCCGTCATCTGCTCCGTGGGAGGGGAGGGCGTGCTCAACCGGGCCATCGGCTTCTGCCGCGTCCGGCGGGCCACCCGTCTGCGCGTGCTCGCCCGTCCGTACCCCGGTGCCGCTCTCGCGCTCGACGACGTCGCGGACCGCGTGCACGCCGTGGCTCCCGACGTGATCGTCGAACTCGTGCGGGAACCCCGGTCGGTCCAGGCGGAGACGCGGACGCACCCGAGCGACCTGCTCGTCGTGTCCGGCCGGGAACGCGGTCCGGCGGAAGGCCTTCAACCGGGCGCACGGGCGGCGCTGCACCACGCGCAGTGCCCGGCGCTGTTCAGCTGCGTGTGACAGGGGGAGTGATCTCATGACCGTCGGCAGAATCGTCATGTTCGTGATCGCCTCGATGCTCGCCGGGGTGATGATCGGCGTGCTGGGCAACCTTCCGCCCGGCCAGCCCGCACGGGAGGACCTCGCCGGACCGCGCGTGCCCGCCGTCGCCACGGTGTCGGTGAGGAAGGCCCCGTCCTCGGCTGCTCCGGCTTCGTCCTCGCCGCCGCCGTCGTCGTCCGCGGCGCCGTCCACGCCGATCGCGCAGGTCAAGCCCCGGCCAGGGCCCGGGCTGCCACCGGGTCAGGCGGTGCGCGCGCAGGGCGAAGGCTGGTGGCGGACCGTGGCCGGCACCACGGCGCAGGTCGGCGGCGGCCGGGTGCACACCTACTCCGTCGAGGTCGAGCAGGGCGCGGTGCTGCCCGCGGACCAGCGCCGGTTCGCCGAGGTGGTGGACAGGACGCTGGCCGACCCGAGGGGCTGGACGGCGTCCGGCGGCCTCGCGTTCCGACGGGTCGACGTGGCCGAGCCGGACGTGCGGATCCGGCTCACCGCGACGGAGACGGCCAGGTCGATCTGCGGGTTCCGGTTGCCCTACGACACCTCGTGCTTCGTCGGCGGCGTGGTCTACGTGAGCGCGCCACGGTGGTTCCGCGGCGCTGAGTCGTTCGCCGGTGACCTGGCGGGCTACCGGCAGTACCTCGTCAACCACGAGATCGGCCACTTCCTCGGCCGCGGCCACGAACCGTGCCCGGCGGACGGTGCTCCGGCGCCGGTGATGATGCAGCAGACGTTCTCCGTCTCGAACGACCGCCTCGCCGAGATCACCGCCGCCACACCGCAGGGGGCGCCGGTTCCCCGTGACGGCAGGACCTGCGTCGCGAACCCGTGGCCCACGCCGGCGGTGACTCCGTGAAGATCGCCGTGGTGTCCCTCGCGGCGAACCCGCTGACCGCGTTGCGCGACCCCGACGTCGCCGGAGCACGGTTGCGGATCGCCAGGCTCTCCGAGGCGTTGCACCGCCTCGGGCACGACGTGACCGTCTACACGCGACGGTCGGACTGGCGCCCTCCGGACGTCGTGCGGATCAGTCCCGGGTTCCGGGTCGTGCACGTGCCCGCGGGACCGGAGGAACCGTTGAGCCGGAACGACGTCGTGCCGCACCTCGGGACCTTCGCCCGGTTCCTCGGCTCGCAGTGGGGCGCCGATCCACCGGACGTCGTCCACGCGCACCACTGGACGTCCGGTCTCGCGGCGGTGCTCGGCACCCGGAACACGGCCGTCCCGACGGTGCAGAGCTTCCACGAGCTCGAAGGGGGCGAGCACACCGGGGTCGAACGCCTGGTCGGGCGGGAGGCGACCTGCGTCGTGGCCGCGTCGGGTCACGAGACGAAGGCGCTGATCGACATCGGCATGCGCCGGTCCGCGATCGTGACGGTCCCGTGGGGTGTCGACGTCGAGGAGTTCGCCGCCACCGGTGCCGCCGCACCCCGCACCGACGTTCCGCGGATCGTCTCCGTGGTCGGGCTCGCGCCGCACGACGGTGTCGACGACCTGCTCGTGGCGCTGACGAAGTCGCACTGGGGAGAGTTGGTGATCGCCGGTGGCCCGCCCAGGTCCGAGCTGCCGGAAGACCCCGAGTACCAACGGTTGCGGGACATGGCCACGTGTTGCGGCGTCCTGGACCGGGTCACGTTCCTGGGGCACGTGCCGTATTCGAAGATGCCCGCGCTGTTCCGGTCCGCGGACGTCGTGGCGTGCGCTCAGCACCACGCTCCGTTCGGGAGCGCGTCCGTCGAGGCGATGGCCTGCGGAGTGCCCGTTGTCGCCACGGACGTGGGGAGCCTGAGCGACACCGTGGTGCACGGCGTCACCGGTCTGCTGGTTCCGCCGCGACAACCCTCCTCACTGGCACGGGCGCTGCGCTCGTTGATGGGAAACGGCCTGCGGCAGCAGGAGTTCAGCTTCGCGGGACAGGACCGCGCCCGCACCCGCTACGCCTGGGACCGCGTGGCGCTGGAGACGGCCCTGGCCTACCAGCGCGTCAGTCACCCGATGTGGTTGACCTCGGCCCGGTGAGTGAGGTGCCCGCCCTCCAGCGGGTACGTGCCAGGTGACCGAACGACCCGCTGAGTCAGGAGGACGACATGAAAACGAGGACGACCGTGCTGACCGCGTTGTTCGCGGCGGTTCCACTGGTGCTCGCTCCCGCCGCCGCCAACGCGGTCGCGTGCCTCGGCAACTTCAGCGACACCGTGGGCACGTTGACGACGATCACGCGCGAGGAGTTCATGTCCCGCGTCTGCGCCGCACAACTCCAACCGGGGACAGACCGCAGGGACGTGCAGGAGCTCAAGGACGTCGTCCTGCCCAAGGCCGTGGCCGGACTCGGTGGGATGGACCAGATCTACAAGCGCGGCAAACCCGTTCTCGACGGTGTCGTCGAGAAGTGCTACTCGCCGGACGACTACTGCGCTCCCACCGCCGTCGGCCGGGCGACCCGGTGCATGAAGGACGAACTGCCCGGCGTGGCCATGAACGCGCTCGGCCCCGACCTGCTCGGCTCCAGTTGCGAAGGCGTGAAGGCCGCCGCCGCGACGGATCCGCAGGCGTTGCGGGAGCGGGCTCGTGCGGCCGCGGAGTCGTACATCAGCTTCCTGCGCACCGGCCGGCGCTGATCCCGGGGGTCCTGCCGTCCCCTGCACGGCAGGCCCTCAGCCGCGGCGAACGGGACGGATGAGGGCGCGGTCACCGGCGGCGCGGCGGTACACGGCGAGGGTCTCGTTCGCGAGCCGGAGCCGCGAGTACCGGCCGGCGACGCGGTCGCGGGCCGCCATGCCGAACTGCTCCCGCTGGGTCTCGTCCTCCAGCAACGACTTCAGTGAGCGCGCCAGCCGCCTGCTGCCGTGGGGCGGGACCAGCTGTCCCGTCACGCCCGGCAGGACGATGTCGCTCAGCGCGCCGACCGCCCGTCCTGGACCTCGACCGGGCCGTCCGGGGTGAAGTGCTCAGCGACATCAACGTCTGCCGCATGGACGTGAACGCCATCGCGGTGCCGCTCTTCTCCCACAACGACGGCGGACCGTGCGTGAACCCGGACGTCGAGGCCGACTCGGACCGCTGGCCCGCGGTACGTCCCCCGACGAAGCGAACAGCAGGGCGTTTTCACGCCCATCACCCCATCTGGCGGTTTGGACGCGTTGCCACGTGATCCGTGACCTCACAACATCACCATTGTGCGCATGACCAGGACACCTATCTTCGACGAGCTCTACGCCAAGTACGTGGCCGGCACGCCCACGAGAGAGGCGCCGCCGATCACGGCTCCGGTGATCGAGCCACCCATGCCCACCTCCTACCCGTGGACGCACCAGGCCCCGCAATGGCCCACCGAGAACTGACGATGCGATGAAGCTGATCACCGTCGTGTGCGCAGCGCTCACCATCGCGGCCTCCACGACGCCCGTGGCCCGTGCGGACACCCACCCGCTGGCAGAACGCCTGCGCCAAGCGGTCCTCGCGCAGGACTTCCAGGACGTCCTCGACCTGACTCCGCCGGAACCCGTCACGCGACCGGCGGAGCAGCGGGAGAAGCACCACCCCTCCGCCGCCGAGGTGATGGCCCGGGTCCGGACACCGTCCCCCGGCACACCGTTGCACCAGCCGCCGAACCTGGACGTGGCGGTCATCGACCTCGAACGGCGGGACCTCGCGGTGAACGTCCTGTTCAGCCCGCAGCACCGCGACGGCGTGGTCGTACCTCTCCGGGGCCTGTCCACCGACCAGGTGCGCTACCGCTGGTGGAACGACGCGGAGTGGGACGCCAACGGCGGCAGGGGCACGCGGGACGTGGTGCAGGGCAGGGAGAACGCGCCGATCGACTTCGCCTCGCCGTACCCGGCGTCGGTGCTCAAGCTGATGGTGGGCTTCGGTGTCCTGCGCCTGGCGGACCAGGGCAGGATCGACCTGGGCGCCGACTACGTCTATGAACCGGACCCGGTGCGCGCGGCGTGCGGTGGCCGTTCGGTGACGAAGGTCCGGCAGCACTTCGACGAGATGATCACGAAGTCGCAGAACGAATCCACCTGCGCCCTGGTGAAGCTGCTCCACGACCTCAACGCGTGGGACGAGGTCAACCGCACGTTCGCGGACCTAGGCCTGCCGACGCTCATCCTCACCGGCACGATCCCCGGCAACGGCGGCGACTGGAGCGGCGCGAACATGAGCGCCCTCGACACCGCCAAACTCCTGCTGCTGCTCAACGGCGGCCCCGGCGTGCTGTGGACGACGGACGCCGGAAAACCGGTGACCGCCGGCGAACTCTCGCCGTCGTCACGGACCTTCTTCCTCGCAACCCTGGCGGACCAGGGCCACAACGAGATGCTCTCCACGCCGAACTGGTGCGGCCGCGGCTACCCGGCACCGGGCATCCCACACCAGGTACCGGCGCGTTGGATCGGCCCGGACGGCACGACGAGGGTCGGAGACGCGATCTACGACCGCGACGTGAGGCCGTGCAACGAGGCCGCCGAGGTGACGTTCGCGCACAAGACCGGCTGGGTCGACACCGCGGGATCGGACGCGGGCATCGTGAAGTCGTTGCCCGGCAAGGACAAGCGCGGTTACGTCGTCGTCGTGTTCGGAAACCTGGGCATGGACCACGTCGACGCCGCCCGCCCGGCCGACACGCCTGGCGTCTTTCCCGTCCTGTACACGCAGAAGTACGCGCGGCTGGGCAGGGAGATCGACACCCTGATGAAGGGCTCCTGACCACGTCGATCACCTGGTGATCGCGCTGGCGAGCGAGGGGGAGGTTCCGGGAGGCTCGAACGGGACGAGCGGACGCGCCCGCGCGTTCGTGCGAGCACAGGGGAGACCACCGATGAGGACGACGATCGTCGCGCTGCAGTCGAAGCAGCCGTTCACAGTCGCGCTGGACGTGGCGTTCCCTCCCGGCGAGTTCGACGTCGTCGTGCTGACCGACGGCCCGGCGGACGCGGTGCTGCGAGAGGACGTCACCGGGCCCGCGCCCGAGGTCACCGTGCTGGACCGGGAGAAGTGGCTGGAGCACCTCCGGGGGATCGAGGGACCGGTCGAGGTCGTGGCGAACGACGAGTACTGCCTCGCCGAGTGCGCGCGGCTGCGGGCGGAACTGGGCCTGCGGCCCCGGCATCCGCGGCAGCCGGCCGCGTACCTGGACAAGGTCGTGATGAAGCGGCTGCTCGCTGCCGGTGGTGTGCGGGTGCCGCGGTTCCACGCCTTCGAACCCGTCGTCACGGGGACGGCCGAGCAGCTCGTCGAGGAGATCGGCCTGCCCGCGGTGGCGAAACCGCGGCAGGAGGCGAACTCCCGCGGCATCACGATCCTCCGGACGTCCCAGGACGTTCAGGCCTGGCTGGCCGCGCACGACGGCGAGGCGGGGTGGCAGGTCGACGAGTTCGTCGACGGTCCGCTGCACCACGTCAACGCGGTGGTGCGGGACGGCGAGATCACGCCGGTGCAGGTGGGCCGGTACCTGGGACCGCTGATCGGCGTGCACGTCGGCCGCACGCTCGGTGGCGCCACACAAGAGGACTCGGAGTTCACCAAGGCGGCGCACGAGATGAACGAACGCGTCGTGCGTGCGTTGGGCAGCGAGGGAAGTTTCGTCGTGCACACCGAGTTCGCGGTGAACGGCGACGACGAACTGGTCGTGCTGGAGGTCGCTGGAAGGGCACCGGGCGCACTGGTGTCGGAGCTGGCGCGGTTGCACGCCGGTGTGCAACTGGAGGTGGTGAACCTCCGGATGCAGGCGGGGCTTCCGGTGCCGGAGCCGGCCGTGCGGGGCGTGCAGGCCGCCTGGCTGTGGCCGCCGGTCATGCCGGGCAGGAGGTTCCGCGAGCCTGGCCCTGACCTGAGCGGCCTCGGCAGCGAGCACGAGGTGCACGTGCGGGAGGTCGGCCGGGAGGGGAACGAGACCGACGGCGGGCTGATCGGCGCCTCGGTGCTGCTGTGGCACCGGGATCCCGTCCAGCTCGCGGAGGACGTCGCACGCGTCGGTGACATGACCTGGTTCAGCTGAGTCCACAACGGACCCCTGGAGCCGGCGGTGGTCAACGTCACCCCGTCCTCGTTCCTCAGCGACGCGCGTCTTGGTGAGACTGGGTGGGAGCACGCGCACCTGATGATCGGGGGACGGAGTTGTCCATCACGGAACTGGACGCGGCGGTCGGCCACTTCGACTTCAGCAGGGCCGAGTGGGCCGCGCTGAGGCAGTCGACGCCGATGACGCTGACCGCGGAGGAACTGACCGATCTGCAGGGCCTCAACGAGGCGCTGTCGGTGGAGGAGATCGAGGAGGTCTACCTCCCGCTGTCGAGGCTGCTGAACCTGTACGTCGTCGCGACGCAGGGTCTGCACCACGTGGCGAACGACTTCCTCGGCCGCGAGCCCGTCAAGGCGCCGTACGTCATCGGGATCGCGGGCAGTGTCGCGGTCGGGAAGAGCACCACGGCGCGCGTGCTGAGGGCGTTGCTGTCGCGGTGGGAGAACCACTTGCAGGTCGCACTCGTGACCACGGACGGTTTCCTCCACCCGAACGCGGTGCTGCGCGAGCGGAACCTGATGGACCGCAAGGGTTTCCCGGAGAGTTACGACGTGCGCCGGCTGATCCGCTTCCTCGACGAGATCACCTCCGGTCACAGCGACGTCGAGGTGCCGAAGTACTCGCACCTCGTCTACGACGTGCTGCCCGACGTGGAGAGGATCTCGACGCCGGACATCCTGATCGTGGAGGGCTTGAACGTTTTGCAGTCGTGGACCGGCCGGACCGAGGACGCGCCGTCGAGGTTCGTGGCCGACTTCCTCGACTTCACGATCTACCTCGACGCCGACCACGACCTGATCAGGCAGTGGTACGTCGACCGGTTCCTCACGTTGCGCCGCACCGCTTTCCGCGATCCCGCGTCGTACTTCCACAAGTACTCCGGGCTGTCGCTGCGGGAGGCGCGCAGGACCGCGCTCGACATCTGGGACCGGATCAACAGCCCGAACCTCGCGCACAACATCGCACCGACGCGGTCGCGGGCGCACCTCGTGCTGCAGAAGGGAGCGGACCACCGGGTGGACCGGGTCCGGTTGCGCAGGCTGTAGCCGAGAAGACCTGGACGGGACTCGAGGTTCCCGGGTTCAGCCCCCCGCCCGGCCGGTGTCGTAGGCCCACATCGCGATCTCGACCCTGTTCCGGGCGCCGATCTTGTTCAGCAGGCTGGCGACGTGGCTCTTGGCGGTCGTCAGGCCGATGAACAGCTCGGCGGCGATCTCGGCGTTCGTGCGGCCACGGGCGACCAGCGCCAGCACCTCCTCTTCGCGGTCGGTGAGCGGCTCGATCGGCTGGGTCCGCCGGCCCGGCGGTTCCCCGGCGGCGAGGGTGGCCAGCAGCCGCCGGGTGACGTTCGGCGCGATCAGGGCGTCACCGTCGGCGGCGGCGTGGACGGCCTGCACGAGCAGTGCCGGCCCGGCGTCCTTGAGCAGAAAGCCCCTGGCGCCCGCCCGGAGCGCGCCGTGGACGTACTCGTCGAGGTCGAACGTCGTGATCACCACCACCGCGATCGGATCCGGGACGCCGCGCCCCGCGAGGAGCTTCGTCACCTCGATGCCGTCGAGCCCGGGCATCTGGATGTCGACCAGGCACACGTCGGGGCGGAGCCGGCGCGCCAGCTCGACGGCGGCGTGGCCGTCCGCGGCCTGGCCGACGACCTCGATGCCGGGCTGCGCGGCGAGGATCATCGACAGGCCGGTGCGCACCAGGTCCTGGTCGTCGGCCACCAGCACGCGCACCGTCATCGGCCCACCCTCGTCGGCAGTTCGGCGTCGACCGTCCACCCGCCCTCGGGCGCGGGCCCGGCACGCAGTGTGCCGCCGAGCAGCTGCACGCGCTCGGTCATCCCCAGCAGCCCGAAGCCGTGCTTCACCGACCGCGCCGGGTCGATCAGTCCGTCGTCGCTCACGCGCAGTCGCAGACTTCCCGCGCCCTCGACGACCCGGATCTCCACGCACGAGGCGTCGCGGGCGTGCCGCAGGGCGTTGGTCAGCGCCTCCTGCGCCAGCCGGTAGACCGCCGCGTCGACTTGAGGCGGGAGTTCGAGGTCGTCCGGCAACTCCACGTCGACGACCGGGACCGGGGCACGCCGGGCGAGGGACACCAGGTCGGCAACCCCGGGCTGGGGTGCGTACTCCGCCGGCGCCCCGTCGCGCAGCACCCGGACCATCGCCCGCATCTCCGCGAGCGTCCGCGACGCCTCCCCTTCGATGACCGCCAGCGCCTCGAGCGCCGCTTCAGGCCGCTGCCCGGCCATCGCCTGGCCCGCCTGCGCCTGCACGGCGATTGCCGAGACGTGGTGGGCGACGATGTCGTGCAACTCGCGTGCGAGGCCGACCCGCTCCCGGCCGCGGCTCTGGTCCAACGCCCGGCGCCAGCTCTCGGCGCGGTAGCGGAACGCGGCTCCGCCCGCCGCCGCGGCCAGGACGGCGAACCCGCCGAAGGCGTCGGCCGGACCGGTGTAGTCGGCGGCCGTACCGATTCCCGCGGCGACCGCCACCACCGCCAGCCCGATCACGATCTCGCGCCCCGAACCCCAGCGGACCAGCGCGTAGACCAGCACCAGGACGTAGACCATCGTGTCGAGGCCCACGCTCGGGGCCACGCCCAGCAGGCTCGCCAGCCCCAGCGCCATGGCGGCGCCGAAGGCGACCACGACGCAGGCCAACGGGTGGGTGCGCCGCCACAGCAGCACCGGCGCGAGTCCGACCGCCACGATCGTCGCCACCGGCCGCCAGGCGACGTCGTCGCGGAGGACTCCCTCGAGCAGCGCCGTCACCACCAGCACCCCGACCAGCACCCAGTCGCGCGACACCCGTGCGGGAGCGTCCGGGGCGCGGGGCTCGGTCCACAGTGAACTCAGGGCGTTGGTGGTCACCCGGCCAGCCTAGGGAACGCCGATGTCCGGGGGAGTGACCGAAAGAACGAGACGCCGCTTCTCCCAACGGAGGAGGCGGATCCGGCCTCGGCGCGGATGTGCCCGCCTCCGGAGCTCGGCGATCGTGGGCCCACCGATCCTCACCACGACAACGGAGCCCGCGATGAGAACACGTCAACCCGCCAAGACCGCACTGGACGAGCAGCGGATCCCGGTGAGGGCCAAGCTCGCCGCAGCGTGGACGAGCTTCATGTTCCTGTACGCCTACGTGGACATCATCGCCTTCTTCAAGCCAGGCGTCATCGACGGCATCGAGGCCGGCGTCGTCTGGGAGTTCGACATCAGCCAGACGTTGCTGACCACCTTCATCGCGCTCATGGCGATCCCGATCTTCATGGTCGTGCTGTCGGCGACGCTGCCGGCCAGGGCGAACCGCGTCACGAACCTCGTCGTGGCCTCGGTGCAGATCCCCTACGCGGCGTTCAACGTGGTGGGCGAGTCCTGGACGTACTTCTACGGCCTCGGCTTCGCCCTGGAATTGGTCCTCCTCGTCCTCATCCTGCGGTACGCCTGGACGTGGCCCCGCACCGCGCTGTCGGCGACCAGCCCGGACCGTGAAACCGTTGGCGCTCGACAACGAGCGTGAACCGCCAGGAGCTGGGCTGACCCGCGGTCACCGGGGAGGACCGCACCACACCCGGCCCTATCCGGCGGGCGCGCAGAGTGGACCTTCGACGACCTGGCCGTTGCCGAGCGTCACCCGCATCACGTTGCTCGCCACGGGGGGCCCGCCGGGGTGGTCGGACCTGCCGCACATCTCGCCGCCGTCGATCTTCACCGCGAACGTGCCGTCGTGCAGCCGCGCGGACGTCTCGGTGCCGTCCTGCCGCACCACCGACACCGCGACCACGTCCTCGGTGGTGATCCCGAACTGGATGCTCGACCCGTCGTCGAAGTTCCAGGCGTCGGTGTAGTCGAACGGGCGCGCGGCGGTGAGCGTGGCGTAGCTGTGCCTGCCGCGGCCTTCCATCTCGGCGACGTCGGGGCCGGTGATGCCGCCGGTCCTGCCGCCGGCGACCAGGCACACCGCCGCGGCCTTCGCGTTGCGGATCATCAAGTACTCCGGCCAGGGGGAGTTGTTGCCGGAGCCGGCGTCGATCTTGACGCCGGGGGTCCAGCTCTCCGGATCGGGCACCTCGACCCCGGATGCCACGGTGGTGGCGACGCAGTCGCGCGCGAGCTGCACGTCGGCCGGGTCGGAGGCGGGGACCACCCGGCGGGTCGCGTCGTCCGGGCCCGCCACCAGCACGCCGCCGACGACGAGCACCCCCACGGCGGCAGCCGCCGACAGCGGCAGGACGACCGAGCGGCGACGCCTGCCGGTGAGAGCGGCCGCCACCTCCGGCCGGAGCCGGTTCCACAGATGTTCCTGGAGTTCCACGGGCATCGGGCGGTCCGCGGGCAGATCGATGTCGTTGTCCATCACCGCTCCTCGGTGGTCGTGGTGGTCGGGGTGGTGGTGGCGCGGAGCCGGCTGCGGGCGCGGGATATCCGCGAGCGGACACTCGCTTCGGTGACGCCGAGCACCGCCGCGGCCTCCGCGGTGGACAGCTCGCCCACCAGGCACAGTTCGACGGCCTCACGTTCGGCTCTGGGCAGCCCGGCGACGGCGTCGAGCACCTCGCGGAGCCGGTGGTCCGCGTCGACCTTGCCCGCCACGTCCTCGGCGTGGTCTCGCACGGTCCCGCCGCGCGGGAGGCGGGCCAGTGCCGCCGCGAACCGCCCGCGCCCGCGGCGTTCCCTGCGGGCCAGGTTCCCGATCACGGCGAACAGCC
Source organism: Streptomyces sp. ID05-26A (assembly GCF_033794685.1). Classification (NCBI taxonomy): domain Bacteria; kingdom Bacillati; phylum Actinomycetota; class Actinomycetes; order Kitasatosporales; family Streptomycetaceae; genus Streptomyces; species Streptomyces sp. ID05-26A. The sequence continues at coordinate 130,189 of NZ_JARAYZ010000006.1, read as the reverse complement.
AGGGCCGCGCGCTGCGGTTGACCAACGTCAGTCCGCCCACCCGGCGGCACGCGGTGAGGAACGCCGCCGAGGTCAGGTCCTCCGCCACCGACCACGAGCCGGTCAACCGGTAGGCGTGGTTCCACACCGCGCCGGAGTGCCTGCGGAACAGGTCGCCGAAGGCGTCGACGTCACCGCCCGCGGCTCGCTCCCACAGCGCCTGGTCGTCCTCCTCGTCGACGCTCCCGGGCTCTGCCCGCATGTGCCGCTCCCGCTCTCGCTCCGCAGTGGTCCTCACACCGGGAAGTCCCCGCAGGCCGCGACAGCGTTGCGTCGGCGGCGCCCGCGATGTCAGGGGGCGCCGAAGACCCGGTCGAGAACGACCGCGACCCCCTCGTCGTCGTTGCCCGGTGCCACCTCGTCGGCGACCGCCTTGAGTTCGGGGTGCGCGTTGCCCATCGCCACCGCGTGTCCCGCCCACACGAGCATCGACGCGTCGTTGGGCATGTCGCCGAAGGCGATCGTGTCGGCGGCGGCCAGGCCGAGCAGTCCGGCCGCGTACGCGAGACCGGTGACCTTCGACAGACCCAGCGGCAGGATCTCGATCTCACCCGGTCCTGCCTTGGTGGTGGTCACCAGGTGACCGGCGAGCCGGTCCGCCACCGCGTGCAACGAATCCTCGTCGAGGGCGGGGTGCTGCACGTAGACCTTGCGCAGCGGCTTCGCCCACAGCCCGGCGTCGTCGGCGGGAGAAGTCGGGAGGCCGTCGAGCGGGTCGGGACGGTAGCCGGGGCCCGCGAGCACCGGTCCGTCCAGCCCGGCCTGGTCGACGGCCAGCGCGAGCGGTCCGGTCTCGGCCTCGATCGCGGCCAGTGCCTCGCGGGCCACGTCCCGGTCGAGTTCGGACGCGGTCAGCTCGCGGTCCGCGTCGGCGTCGTACACCTGTCCGCCCTGGCCGCAGACGGCCAGGCCCCGATAGCCCAGCGAGGCGAGCACCGGCCTCGTCCACGCGGCCGAGCGGCCGGTGACGACGACGTGCCGCACGCCCCGCCCGGCGGCCGAGGACAGCGCGTTCCTGGTGCGGGGACCCACGGTGCCGTCGGAACGCAGCAGGGTGCCGTCGAGGTCCGTGGCGATCAACGCGTAGGGGGTGGGGCGGTCGGCCATTCGAGCTCCTGTGGGTGTCGGTGCGCGGATTCACCGCTGGTACAACGCGTTGAGCGCGTCGATGCCGGGAAGCTCGCCCAGCAGGTCGGGGCGGTCGAGCGCGGCGGCCGGGTCCTCCCAGGTCTCCCTGACCGGCGACCGGTTCCGGGGCACGGGCGCGATCGGCTCCCAGTCGTCGTGGTCGCGGCACATGCCGAGGCGCGCCGCGACGGTCTGCACCGCCCGGAGCGCGGCCAGCGGCGCCAGGGTGAGCTTGGCCGGGCCCGCGACGACGGCCCGGCCGCCGAGCAGTTCCACGCCGAACTCGTGCGCCACGGTGCCGCTGCTGGGCGCCAGCCCCGACTTCGTCGCCGGATAGCCGGAGACGGTGTGGACGCGGGCCAGCGTCGCCGCGTCGATCACCCGGCTCAACGTGAGCAACACCCGGCGCGCCCACCAGCCCGCGAGGTGACCCGTGGCGCCACCGCTGTCGAACGACTGGAAGTCCGACACCAGCCACGTCGCCCGCCCGTCGTCGCCGAGCCTGCTCGCGAGGAACAACCCGTGCTCCTCCCGTCCCGGGAACAGCACGCTCACCGCGGGCAGGTGGCCGCGCAGCACGAGCATGAACGCCCTCCGGAGCTGCACCACGGCGGGCAGACCGGACCGGGCGAGCAGAGCGGGCGTGCCCGCGCCCGCCGCGAGAACAGCCGATTCGGCCCGCACGACCGCCGTGCGGCCGTCCGGTCCGACGACGGTGGCACGGACGCCCGCACCGTCCTCCTCGACCCGCCCGACGGTGCCCGGCCACGTCTCGACCCCCGCCGCGCAGGCCTGCGCCGCGAGCCCGCGCAGGACGTCACCCACGTCATAGGTGGGTTCGCTGCTGCGGAAACAGGCCGGCGTTCCGGCGAGCCACGCCGGAACGGTGCGCGGCCGCACCCGCAGACCGGAGTTCCGCCAGTACCGTTCGGCCCGGCGCACCGCCGCCGGGTCGGAGAACGCGATGGTGGAGCTGTCCGTCACCGGCGGGATCCGCGCGAGCAGTTCCTTCCAGTGTTCGTGCGCGCGGCCGAGCAACGTGGGCAGCAGCGGCTCGTCCGGTCCGTACGCGTACCCGCGGTGCAGGTAGCCGTGCGACTGCCCGGACTGCCCCGAGCCCGCCCGTGACGGCTCGACGAGCACGACGCGTGCGCCCCGGCGCGCGAGGTCCAGCGCGGTCAGCAACCCCGCCATGCCCGCGCCCGCCACGATCACGTCACCGTCGCGCATCGCTCGCCTCCCCGCTGCTGGGGCGGGGTGATCCCGTGGGGCGGTGCCCCGGTGGGGGTGACCGTGGTGGGGGCGATCGCGATGGGTTCTGCCGCAGCGAGTTCTGCCGCAGCGGGTTCGACCGTCGCGGGTTCGACCGTCGCGGGTTCGACCGTGGCGGGTTCGACCGTCGCGACGAGCCCCGAGGTCGGTGACAGCCGCACCAGCCAGGTCTCGCCCGACACGGTCTCCAGCAGCACGGCCGCCTCGCCGTGGCGGGTCGCCGACCGCAGCGGACCCAGCCCGGCGAGCAGTGTCCGGTCCTGGCTGTTCGACGCCTTCGCCGTCAGGTCCCCCGTGCGCAGGCTGACCCTGATCTCGGTGGCGAGCGCGACGACGACCTCCACAGGATCAACCGCCATCCCCGGACGCTCCCATCAAGGCCAGCGCGGCCAGCGTCGAGGAGTCCCCGATGCCGCCCGCCGCCACCAGTTGCCCCAGCTGCGCCCAGGTGTAGCGGTGGACGGCCAGATCGGCTTCGAACACGTCCCGGTCGGCCGCGACGGTGCCGGCCACGTCGGCCACGAACACGTGGCAGGACGACGTCGCGAAACCGTTGCTCTCGGCGAACGTGCCCAGGTGCCGGACCCCGGTCAGCTCCAGTCCCGCCTCCTCGCGCGCTTCCCGCCGAGCGGCCTCCTCGGGGGTTTCACCGTCCGCCGTGCCGCCGCACGGGAACTCCAGGCTCCGCAACCCGCCCAGTACCGGCCGCGTCAGTTCGACCAGGACGTAGTGCTCGCCCTGGCGGGGCACCACCATCACCGAGTCGGAACGGCAGACCACGAAGTACGGGTGGCGTGCGCCTCGTTCCGTCTCGTACTCGCGGTGCTCCACCGTGAACCAGGGGTTCGTGTGCTCGGTCCTGCTGCTGATCTGGAGCACGCCGCCCTCACCGCAACGGGACGAGGTAGGCGGACGCGAGCGGGTGCCCGCCCCGGCACAACAGGTCGTACTCACTGATCAGCGCCGCCGCGTCGGCTGCCCCGGTCGCGTCGGGAGGGGTGCGGCCGTCCACCTCGTCCACGAGTCGCAGTCCCATGAGCGTTCCCGCCAGCACCACCTGTGCCTCGTGCAGTTCCTCGCGCGACACGGGCCGCTCCTCGACCACGAGGCCGCGTGCGCGGGCCAGGCCCAGCACGATCCGCTTGGTGATCGAGTCGAGCACGCCGGAGTCGACCGACGGCGTGACGACGCTCCCGTCGCGCACCAGCAGGATCGCGGCGCCGTCGGCTTCCGCGACCTGGTCGCGGTCGTTGAGGAAGAAGACGTGCTCGACGCCGTGCTCGACCCGCTCTCGTTCGTACACCCGGAAGTCCAGGTAGGAACCCCCCGACTTGGCCCCCGCCCCGATGGGGCCGCCGAACCGCCGGTGCGCGCTCACGATCGCCCGGACGCGGTCGGGCGTGGCCGGCCGGAACGGGAAGCCGCCGATGTAGGCGCCTCCCTCGCTGTCGGGCGAGAGCGTCGACCGGCCGCGCTTGGCGTAGAACGTCGGCCGCAGGTACACGTCGGAGCCGCCCAGTTGGGCCGCGACCTCGGCGAGCGCCGCCCACAGTTGCTGCCTGTCCAGGTACGCGGGGACGTCGGCCTCCCGCGCCGAACCGTAGAGCCGGTCGAGATGGGCGTCCCCGGCCAGCACGTCGTGCCGCTGCTCCCCGGCGTTCCAGAACGCCGTGATGCCCTCGAACACGTTCGCCCCGCGCAGCGCCAGTTCGTCCCAGACGTGGACCCGCGCGTCCTCCCAGGGAACGCACGCCCCGTTCAGCCACATCACACGATCAGACATCGATCTCTTCCCTCACGATCGGTTCCACCAGGTCAGAAGCAGGGATCAGGAACGCTGCCGCAGCCTCCCGGCGAGCACGAGCAGGCTCGCGGGACGGCGGAAGTCCGCGACCTCGAGGCCTTCGAACCCGCAGTCCAGGAGCAGCGCCAGCACGCGGGGGACGAGATGCAGCCGTCCGCCGTTCGTCAGGTAGGTGCCCGCCATCGTCGGACCGGTCAGGCCGTTGGCCTTGGCGACCGCGTCCCGCAGCGCGTGCCCGGCCGCGTCCACCGGCTCCACCTCCGGCCGGTCCACGCCCGAACCGGTGACAACGGACCCGTCCGCCCGGCTGACCGCGAACAGCGGCGGGCTCACCACGGCGTTGCGGCCGTTGTCCGTCGACAGCAGGAAGTCCCGCAGTTCCCACGGTTCGAGGTCCGCGTCGACGTGCGCGGTGACCCGGCCGTCCTCCTCGCGGACGTCGGCGTGCCGCACCCCGGGGTGCTCCCGCAGCCGGTGGGCGAGGAAGTCCAGGTCCACCCAGACGTCGTCGATCGCCGACCACCGGGGGCCCGGCCGCCACGGGTCGGTCGCCAGGGCCTCGGCCTCGTCGAACGTGAGGTCCCCGCGAGCGCAGGCCTGCACCAGGATCGCCTCGATCAGCCGGACGAGCCCCGCCACGTCGTCCGCCCCCGGCACGGCCGAGTCGACCCGTGCCTCGATCAGCAGGCGGGCGTCCACGGGGTAGGCGCTGACGTACAGGTTGCACACGTCCGCGAAGTGGTTCGTGCGTTCGAGGGTCAGCCGGGACCGGGACAGGAGGTCCCTCGGGTCCACCCCCGGTCGCGCCGGTTCGAGTTCCACACCGTCGAACGTGCAGTTGACCACCTCGGGACCGGGCAGGAAACTGCCCCGCCCTGCCTCGGCGCGTCCCGCGCACTCGTGGAACTCCAGCACGTCGAAGGCCATCTGCCGGCCGGCCAGCAGCACCGCCCTGCGCAGCCGCCGCATCACGTCGGTGAACGACGGCCGCCCGGACAGGTCGACGACCAGCGGCATGTCCCTGAACACCGCGGCCACCACCTCGCGGGTGGCCGGGTACTCCCGGAACGACCACGTCAGGTTCATCCCCAGCCGCTGACGGGAGAACTGGATCGCCAGTGCCGTGTACGCGGCCGCCGTCAGGATCGAGGACGGCGTCGCGCTCAGCGTGGTGTGCAGGCGGGCCAGCGCGGCGCTCGCGGCCGGCGACTCGAGGTACGCCCGCGCGACGTCCGCCCCCGGCCTGCCCCGGCTCACCGGAACCACTGTCGCCGGGAAGTCCCGCAACGCCGACGTCCAGTGGCGCAGCGCGGACTCGACCTTCGCCCTGCCGTCCGCCCGCTCGTGCTGTGCCTGGTCGATCGGTTGCGGCACAACGGGATCCAAGCCGGGTGCCCGGTGCTCCGCCCGTGCCGCGAGCAGTTCGACGAGGTCGTTGAAGAACACCCACGCGCCCAGCCCGTCGATCGCGATGTGCGCGATGGCGAAGACCAGGTCGCCGTTCGCGTGGCGGCCGAAGCGGATCGGGGGAGCGGCTTCGACGTCGAACGGCGCGTCGACGAACTCGAGCCGGGACCGTTCGTCGTCGCCCACCAGTGGCAACTCCGTGATCCGGTGGTCGTGCACCCGCTGACGTGGCGACCCGTCGTCGTCCTCGTCGTAGGTGGTGCGCAACGCCTCATGACGGGCCAGCAGGTCGTTGACCGCGTCAATGACGTCCTTTGTGGACAGTGTGCCGGGAACGCCGACGGGCCACGACAGGTTCGGGAGCAGTCCCCGGCCGCCGGTGCGGTAGGACAGCCACTCCAGCTGCGCGAGACCCGACTGCAACGGCCCGGTTCTCACCACTTCTTCTCGCACAACGCTTCCCCCTGTCGTGACGCCACGTGCCGGATCAGACGAAGTACCGCGCCTGCAGGTGGAACAGTTCCGCGTAGAGGCCATCGGCCTGGCTGAGCACGTCGTGGGTGCCGACCTCGACGACCTTGCCGCCGTCCAGCACCACGATCAGGTCGGCCGCCTGCGCGGTCGTGAGCCGGTGCGTGACGAGCACGGTCACGCCGCCGTCCTCCCGGCTCAGCCCGGCGTACTGCTGGAACAGCCACTCCTCGGCCTGCGCGTCGAGACTCGACGAGGGTTCGTCGAGCACCCGCAGCAACGGGGTCCGCCGCATCGACGCCCTGGCGTTCGCGACGGTCTGCCACTGCCCGCCGGACAGTCCCTCGCCGTCCCACGACTCCCGGCCCAGCCGCGTGCCGAGACCGTCCGGCAGGGAGGCGAGCAGTCGTTCACCGCCGGCCGTCCGCAACGCCTCCAGCACCCGCTCCCGGTCGCCGCCGCTTTCGAGCAGACCCAGCCCCACGGTGTCCTGCAAGGTCATCTCGATGTGGACGGGGTCCTGGAAGGCCGCGGTGATGGCCGCGCGCCAGTCCTGCGGCGCGAACTTCGTGAGATCCGTCCCATCCACCAGGACGCGGCCGGTGGTCGGCGTGTACAGGCCGCTGAGCAGCTTCACGAACGTCGACTTCCCGGCTCCGTTCTCGCCCACCAGAGCCACCACCGCGCCCGAGGGCAGGTGCAGGTCGATGTCGTGCAACGTCGGCCGGTCCCGGTTCCAGTACTGGAAACCCAGCTTCTCCAGCCTGATCCCGTCGGTCAGCCGGGCGGGCACCGCCACCGGGGACACCGGCTCGACCACCGCCCGTTCCTCCTCGGCGTCGCGCACCACGTCGAGGAACGCCGTGGTGGCCCGCAGTGACTCCAGCGTCCAGTAAGTCAGGCTCAGCAGACTCTGCACCTGGCCGGTGATCTGGCTGCTGACGGCGACGGCCGTCACGACGAGGCCCAGCGAGGCCTCACCGGACAGACCCGCCCGCACCATGAGGAAGATCGCCGTCGCGTACGCCAGCACGAAGAACAGCCACGCCAGCACCACCGGGACCTGAGCCCGCCGGTCCGCGACCGCGATCTCCCTGCCCGCCGCGTCCCACTCCTCGCGGTGCCTGCGCCGCAGTTCGCCCGCGAGCCCGAACAACCGGGTCTCGCGGCCGGGTGCGGCCGTCGTGGCGAGCGAGTACAGGTGATCGGCCAGCCGGGTGCGGGGCATGGCCCGCTCCACGGCCTTCCCGCGCCGCTTGTCCGCCGCCTGGGTGGCGAGCACCGTCGGCACGGCGAACAACGGCAACACGGCGAGCACCGGGACGACCGACGCCATCAGCGCCGCCGAGGCGATCAGCGCCAGCGCGGCGCCACCGAGCCACATCAGGCGGTCGAAGCCCGGCCCGATCTCACCCCGCGCGCTCCGCACGATCGCCGCCTTGTCCGACCGGCTCGACCGCTCGTGCACCTCCAGCGTCGGCGTCGTGCCGACCACGTCGACGAACCGGCGGTCGACCTCGTCCTGGATCTCCTCCTGCAGGCGCAGCCGGGTGAAGTACCCGGCGATGAACGTGCCCTGGGTGAGCATCACGAACACCACGAGACCCAGCGCGAGCGGCAGCAGGCCGCTGGTCGAGCCCCGCAGCGCCATCTCGCTGAACAGGCCCAGCACCACGGCGAGCCCGATGCCGGTGGCCTGTTCGAGCAAAGCCACCGCCACCACGACCACGGACCGGACGCGGTCCACGCGGGGGGCGGTCCTGAGTGCGAACTTCACGGCGTCGATCACGATGCCGCCTCCTCGAAACGCTTGGCCTGCAGGCGGAACAGCTCCGCGTACCGGCCGTTGGCGGTGATGAGCTCGTCGTGGCTGCCGTCCTCGATGATCTGCCCCTGGTCGAGCACGACCACCCGTTCGGCCTTGCGCACGGTCGCGAAGCGGTGGGAGATGGCGATCGTCGTGGCACCCGCGGTGAGCTCGTGGAAGGTGTCGTACAACTGGGCCTCGGAGCGGGCGTCGAGGCTCGCGGCGGGCTCGTCCATGATCAGCAACTGGGCGCCGTGCCGGAGCTTGAACAACGCCCTGGCGATGGCGATGCGCTGCCACTCGCCACCGGAGGCGTCCACACCGCCGGCGTACGCGCTGGACATCACCGTGTCCCAGCCTCGGGGGAGTCCTTCGACGAACTTCAGCAGCCCCGCCTGTCCTGCGACGGCGCGCAACCCGTCGTCGTCGCCGGAGTGGGCGAGCGACCCGAACGTGATGTTGTCGCGCAACGTCAGCTCGTAGCGGCTGAAGTCCTGGAAGACGGCGACCACCTGGCTCTGCCACAGCCGCCGGTTGTCGTCGCAGACCTCGGTGTCCCCGGCCCGCACCACACCCGAGCCGGGCGCGTCCAGTCCGGCGAGCAACCGGGCGAGCGTCGTCTTGCCCGCGCCGTTGAGACCGACGATCGCGAGCGACTGCCCCGCCGGGATCTCGAGGTCGATGCCGTGCAGGACCTCGGCGGACGCGCCGGGGTAGCGGTAGCGCAGGTCCTCGCAGGAGAACGTGGTCACGGGACTGGGCCACGGCCGCGCCGGGTCCTCGGCGCGGGGAGTGACGTCCGGGAAGGCGAACGACTCGGCCGCCGCCTTCGCGCCGAAACCCATCCGCAGGTCGTCGTCGTCCGCGCGCAGGATCTGCAGCAACGCCCGGATGGCGAGACCGCCGATCGCGAGGTCACCGACGGTCGTGCCGCCGGTCGCGGCCCGGTGCGCCAGGTAGTAGAACACCGACGCGACGGTGATGCCGGTGACGACGACGACCACCACGACGAACAGGTCGTGGTCCCGCCGCCGGCGCCAGACCTCCTTCATGTTCGTGAGCCACTCCGCGTGGTAGGCGTCGCGGAAGTACGACGACAGACCGAAAAGGCGCACCTCGCGGGCCGCACCCGGTGTCGTCGGCACGTCCCTGAGGTAGGACGTGCGGCGCAGCTTCTTCGTCTGGTTGATGCTCTCGACCACGGCGATCCGGTAGTTGCGGGCCAGCCGCACGTGGATCAGCACGAACACCGCGAACACGACCAGGCCCACGCCCCAGGTGACCTGGGTGAGCAGCGCCGCCGAGCCGATGGCGCTGACCCACAGCGAAGACCTGGTGGAGAAGCCGAACAGCGCCTCCCCCGCGGGCATGTCGATGGTGCCCGAACCCCGTGCCAGCCGGAGTCTGTCCCGGTAGGCGGAGTCCTCCAGGTGCCCGATGGTCGCCGGTTCGGACACCGCCGTCATCACGCGCTCACCGAGCCTGCCGGTGACCCTCCTGCCGAGCGCCCGGCCGAGAGCCGTGCGCGCCGACTCGGCGAGGTGGGTGAGCAGGAAGAGGCCCACGATGACCGCGACCCAGCGGTAGCAGTCCCGTGCGGCCGGGGTGTCGACGCCGTGCCCGACGGCGGCCGTGAGGCCGTCGACGAGCTCACCGATCGCGATCGTGATGCCCACCGGCGCCGCGCCCGCCAGGACGGCCGTGACCGTCGTCAGCGTGGCCAGGACCGGTGCCTGGGCGAAGGCGTACCCGACGAGCGAGGGGATGACCAGCCGCCTCGGGGCTGCGGGAGCCTGGTTCACGACACCCTCTCGTCGTCGCGGTTCCGGGCTGTCGAGCCTCGGACCTGAGCGTGCGACATCACTTCCTCCTGGTCGGCTTCGCGTGGAGCCGTCATGGCCGTTATCGGGCAATTTCCTCGTCCAGATCAACAGTGCGACTAGATGGTTCTCACGTGCCGGGAACAGGGGATCCGTGTTCCTGGCGGAGTCTGCGTTTGAGCACCTTGCCGGTGACTCCGACGGGGACCGACTCCTGGTCCTGCGCCGTGATCTCGGTGAGCGGCGGCAGGCCCTGCCCGGCCAGCGCGTCGTTGGCCCGCGCCAGCATGCCGCTCGTGTCGTGGCCGTCGCGCAGGTGCACCAGCGCCACGGCGTGGACCTCGCCGTCCCGGTCCGCCGCCGTCACCACGCAGTCGGTGATCTCCGGGAGGTGGGACAGCAGGACCTCTTCCGCGAGCACCGAGTACACGGTGCCGCTTGTGGTGTGGATCGCGTCGACCGCGCGGTCCACGTGGTAGAAGCGGTGCGCCTCGTCTCGGAAGACCAGGTCCCCCGAGAGCCAGTAGCCCGCGAGCAGGCTGCGGTAGGTGCGGTCCGAGTCGTTCCAGTAGCCCGGTGTCACGGTCAGGCCTTTCACCCCGAGCATCCCGACCTCGCCCGGTGCCGCGGGCGTCCCGTCCGGTCGCAGCACGGCGATGTCCGCGTGCGGCTGCGCGACGCCGAGGCACCGGGGCCGCGACACGACTCCGGGGATCGTGATCGACCCCAGCACCCCGCCCCAGCCCAGTTCCGACGAACCGAAACCGTCCACGAACATCGACCCCGGCAGCGGCTTCGTGCCCACCCAGTGCCGGCCCCGGCCGACGAGCTTCGCGACGTGCGCCTGGTGCGAGGCGTCGCCCACGCCGACCCAGCGTTCGACCAGGTCGAGATCGGGCAGGTCCCCTTCCAGCAACGCCAGTTCGGCGAGCGTGACCGCGAAGCCGACGACGATCGTCGCCCGGTGCCGGCCCGCCGAGGCGGCGACCGCCGCACCCCCGCGATCGGCCATGAGCGCCAGCGGCACCCCGGACAGCATGGCGAGCAGGGCGTACCCGATCGCCGAGCCGTGCGACTGGGGCAGCGCGGACAGGATCAACGACCGGGAGTGGTCGCGGAACCGCGTCAGGTGCGCCCTGATCCCCTCCATCATCTGCGCGTGCGCCCAGATGACCGGCTTTGGAGTGCCGGTGGTGCCCGAGGTGTGGCAGATCAGGACCGGGTCGCCGGGCGCGTGCCGGACCGCGCCCGGCACCCGCGCGTCGGCGGACGGCACGGTGTCGTCGATCGACGACACCCAGATGGCGCCGTCCGGTTCCCACTCGGCGGCGAGCCGGGCGAGTCGCACGTCGTCGGTCTGCAGACCGACGGGCGTGGTGCGGCGGAGGTAGGCCACCACGACCTCCGGTGCCATCTCACCGTTGATCAGCACCGCGATCGCCCCGAGCCGGCACAGGGCCAGGTAGTGGATCACGTTGTGCGCGCTGTCCCGGACGTAGATCGCCACCCGGTCGCTGCGTCCCACGCCTTTCCTTGCGTACCAGGCACTCCACCCGCCCACGAGGTCGGCGAGTCCAGCGAGGCTCAGGCTCGTGCGCGCCACGCCCCGCGCGTCCCGCACCGGCACCTCGCTGTGCAGGTAGGGGGCGTGCACGTCAGGGCTGACCCGCAGCGCGACGTCGAAAGCGTTGCCCCCGCCCACTTCCGGGTCGGCGGCGACGGATTCGCGCACGGCGGACGGGACGAAGGTGGTCCCCACGGCGATGTCCTCCTCGGTGACGTTCTCGGTGGTGTCGTCCGCGTGGACGGGCACGAGTTCGAGCAGCTGGTACTCCATCCCGGGAACCAGGTCGCCCGAGGTGCGCAGGACGACCACCCGGTACCCGGCGTCCGCCGCTATCGTGCGCAACGCCTCGTGGTCGCCGAGGCTGCTGAACCCGAGCAACAGCCGCCCGGACTCGGTCAGCAGGGCACGCGCGCCCGCGAGATAGCGTTGGTGCGCCTGGTAACCCGGGTCGAACACGGCCCGGTCCAGCAGTCCGCGCCGGTCGTCGGTCACGGGCCGTGCGGCGCCGGGATCGACGAACGGGGAGTTCCAGAAGATCAGGTCGAACCGCTGCCCTCCGGCGAGGCCGTCGAACACGTCACCCCGCCGCGCGTCGACCCGGCCCGCCTGGCCGTGCCGGGCGGCGTTGAGCGCGGTGTTGGCCACCGCCACCTCGGTCACGTCGATCGCGGTCACGCTGGCACAGCCGTGCAGCGCGGCCATCACGGCGGTCACACCGGTACCGGAGCCGACTTCGAGGAAGGCGCCACCGGCCGGGAACGGCAGCGACTCGGTGAAGAACCGGGTCGACGCGCAGTACGTCGGCGCGAACACTCCCGGCAGCAGGTCCCAGTCCCGCTCGTGCTGGCGGAAGGTGGTCGGCTCGGTGACCCCGTCGGCGGTGCTCCGCACCAGCCAGGAGCCCCGCACGACAGCGCCTTTCACCGCCCCGGCACGAGAACCGGCGCCGCGCTCGGAGGTCGTCACGTCTGAGTCCTTTCGCCGGACCGCACCAGGTCGGCGCGGGCGAACGCCTTCGCCGGGTCGGGATCCAGTTCGACCGTGACGCCGAGCACGAGGTCCGCGCAGTCGTCCGCCAGCAGCAGGCGGGCCGTGTCCAGCACCTCGGTGCGGGCGTCACCGGTCGCGGCGACGCAGCTGACCGGGCCGGTGATGCCGTAGGCACGCGCGAGGTGACCCAGGATCGCCGTGGGCAGCACCTGGTAGAAGAGGATCGGACTGACCCGGCCACCGGCCACCTGGTCGACCGACAGTTCCAGGCTGGTGGTGTCGAACCGGCACGAGCCGAGCACGATCGCCGTCCGGTCGCCCGCGCCGGTGAGCAGGTGCGCCGACCTGGGGTCGCCCAGGCACTCGTGCACGGCCGCCTGCACCAGCGGCGCGAAGTCCGACCCGAAGAAGCCGGCGGGGGCCGGCGGAGCGGTGTCCGCGTGCACCAGTGCGGTGGCGACGACGCCGAGGTCGTTCTTCGGCGCCGTCATGACTTGGCCAGCAGGATCGCGGAGTTCACGCCGCCCACCGACGAGTTGAGGGTCATCGCGTGGGGCACGTCCACCTGTTCGGGCGCGATGACGTGCCGCAACGGGTTGGTGGTGTCGGGGCGGTCCAGCCCGGCGGTCGGAGGCAGCACCGAGGACCGCATCGCCTGCAACGTGATCACCAGTTCCAGCGCGCCGCCGGCTTCCAGTGCGTGGCCCGTGGTGCTCTTCGTGCCGCTGACGAACACCTTCTCCGCCTGCGGGCCGAGCGCCCGGTGCAGACCGGCGGCCTCTGCGGTGTCGTTGAGCGGAGTGCCGGTGCCGTGGGCGTTGACGTAGGTGAGGTCGCCGGGGGCGAGGCCGCCCCGCCGCAGTGCCTGCGTGACGGCGGCGGCCACCCCGGCTCCCCGGGGATCGGGCTTGGCGACGTGGAACGCGTCGTCGGTCATCGCCCAGCCCGACATCCGGGCCAACGGCTGTGCGCCGCGGGCGCGCACGCTCGTCCCCGACTCCAGCAGCAGCACCGCGCCGCCGTCGCCGAGCAGCACGCCCCGGCGGTCCTGGTCGAACGGGCGCAGCCGTCCGTCGGCGGCCAGCGCCTGAGCGGAGTCGAAGAGGCTGAACGCGTGCAGGTCCACCAGGTACGCGCCACCGACGAGCACGGCCGGTGCGACACCGGTGCGCACCATCTGGGCGCCGTGGATGATCGCGTTCGAGGCGGCGCAGCACCCGTTGACGAACGTGCGCCGAGGCGTGCCGAGGCCGAGCCGGGAGGCCACCCGGTCGGTGAGTCCGCCCGGTGACTCCGGTGCCACCGAAGGAGCACGCAGCTTCGTCGCGAGCACGAGCGGCAGCTGCTCCGGGCGGCTCCACCCGGCCATCTCGACGGCCTGCCCGGCGCAGGTGACCAGGACGTCGGCGGTGTCGTCGGCCTGGTCGAAGGTGGCCGCCTGACCGGTGCCGCACCGGGAGACGTCGAAGCGCGTCACCGGGCCGAACGCGGGCGTGCCGGTGAAGACGCCCGCGGCCAGCGCGTCCGGCCCGAAGCCGAACGCGCTGAACACGCCGAAGCCGCTGACGTGGACGTCCTCGGTCATCCCTGTCCCACTCCCGGTTCGCGGTTGACGAAGGCGTGCAGCGCCCGCACGGAGTCGATGTCCGACGTCTTGCCGCTGAGTTCGACCACGACGCCGTGCTTCTCCTCCAGCACGTGCTGGATCCAGATCGCGGTGTAGGAGTCGAGCAGCAGCAACGCGTCGTCGTCGGCGGGCTCGGGCAGGTCGACGCCTTCGCACCCGGCGAGCACGTCGCGGAGTTCGTCCAGGCTGAGCGACTGGTCAGAGCTGGTGGGCAGCGGAGAGGAGCTGTGCTCGGTCACGGACGACCTTTCCGGTCGGAGTTTCGGGGAGCCTGTCGTGCAGGTAGTAGCGCTTCGGGGTCTTCGTGGGGTTGAGCCGTTCCCGGCTCCACGCCGCGAGAACCCGGTCGGTGGTGCCGTCCCTGACGGCGACATGGGCTTCGATCACGTTGCCGAACGTCACGACCGCGTGCGTGACATCGGGGTGCTCCAGCAGCACGTGCTCGACCTCCATCAGGTCGACCTTGATGCCGCCGATCGCGACCACCGAGTCCGCCCGGCCCAGCACGCTGACCCCACCGGTCGTCTCGTCGATCGACGCCCGGTCGAAGGTGCGCAGCCAGCCGCCGGCGAACCGTGCCACGCCGTCGTCGACGAGGTAGGGGGTGTCGGAGAACCGGATGTGCAGCTCGCCGTCCACCACCTGGACGGTGACGCCGGGGGCGGGGCGCCCGACCGACGGCGCGGGCAGCGCGCCCGTGAGGTCGGCGGTCACCACGCCCGCCTCGGTCAGGCCGTACACCTGGCCGAGGCGGCACCCGGTCGCCTGTTCGAACCGCGCCGCGACGTCCGGGGCGGTGACCATGCCCGCGCTGACCGCGACGCGCAGGCCGGGCAGCCGGGGGAGGTCCGCCGTGCTGCCCAGCAGGTCGAAGTGCGTTGTCACACCGAAGATCGCCGTCGGGTCGAGCGTCGTCATCGCGCGGGCGAGCGCCCCGCCGTGCTGCGCGGACGGCAGCAGCACGGGAAGTTCCGCCGCCAGTCCGTGCAGGACACCGCCGATCAGGCCCCAGGTGTGCACGGGCGAGCACAACAGCAGGAGCCGGTCGCCCCGGCCGGGCATGTCCTCGATCGCCGCGTACCGGTCGAGTTCCGCGTCGATCGACGCGGCCGAACGTCCGACCACTTTGGACTGTCCGGTCGAGCCGGACGTGAACTGCACCAGGCTGACCGTCCCCGGGAGTTCCCGAGCGCCGGGCACGGCCTCGATCGCCGGGTCGGCCGTCGCGGTGAAGTGCGCGGCGGCACCGGCACGGACGTGGAAGGCCGGTGTGCACAGCCTGGTCAGCGCGGCGGTCTCGGCGTCGGTGAGCCGGTGGTCCAGCAGCATCGCGGTGGCGCCGTGCCGCCAGAGGGCCAGCAGCAACGAGAACAGCGTGGCGCAGGGGACGAGCTGCAGCGCCACGCAGTCACCCGGCCGGACCCCGGCGGCCACGAGAAGTCCTTGGCAGCGTGCGACTTCCGCGTGCAACGCGGCCCGGTCGAACGTGGCCTGTTCGTCGATCCACACCGGCTCCGCCGACGGGGAACCGCAGAGGCGGTCGCTGAGTTCACGCGCGGTGGTCATGGCCTGCCTTCCCGGCCAGGGCCGTCCCGACGAGCTCGGACACGGCCCGGCGGTCGATCTTTCCGTTGCCGGTGAGGGGAAGCGCGTCCACGGTGAGCACCCGCTTCGGCACCATGTAGCCGGGCAGGCGGCGGCCGAGACCGGCGCGCAGCACGGCGGGGTCGCCGTCCGGGGCGAGGCAGACGGCGTGCAGGGCCACCGCACCGCCGCCGTCGGGCGCGGCGACGACGACGGCGTCCGTGACGCCGTCGAGCGACCGCAGCGCCGCCTCGATCTCACCGAGTTCCATCCGGTAGCCGTTGATCTTCACCTGGTGGTCGGTCCGGCCGAGGAAGACCAGTTGCCCGTCGCGCGTGGTCACCCGGTCACCGGTGCGGTACCAGTGCTCCGGTGCGACGACCGCGTCGGTGGTCTCGGGGTGGAACCGGCCGCCGTTCGCCTCCGGGTCCAGGTAACCGCTGAAGCGCAACGGTCCCCGGACGCACAGCTCACCCTCCTCGACAGGCCGTCCCGACTCGTCGAGCACGGCGTGTTCGAGGCCGGCGTAGGGCCTGCCGATCGGCACCACGCCGGTCGGGTCGTCGGGCCAGTCGCCGGGATCGTCCGGCAGCACGAAGTCGGTGCACGTGATGGTGAGCTCGGTCGGCCCGTAGAGGTTGTGCAGCGTGCCGCCGGGTGCCGCCGCCCGCCAGGCGCGGGCCTGCTGCCAGGTGAGGCGGTCGCCGCAGAACGTGCTGTGCCGCAACGTCGGCAGGCTGCCGGGTCGCAGCCGTCCGATGGCGTGGGCGTTGCTGATCAGCGACGGCACCGACGACCAGTGCGTGAGCGCGTTGTCCGCGATGAACCGCGCGGGCCGCAGCAGGTCGTCGCGGCTCGGCACCACCAGCGTGGCACCCGCCGACCAGCAGGCGAACAGGTCGAGCACGGACGGGTCGAACGTCAGGTCGAAGCACTGCGAGCACCGGGAACCGGCCTCGATCCCGTACCGGCCCGAGACCGCGCCCAGGTACGCGGAGACGTTGCCGTGCCGGATGGGCACTCCCTTGGGCGCGCCCGTCGAGCCGGAGGTGAACAGCAGGTACGCCTCTGCGCCGGGGTCGTCGGCCACCGGCGGCACCGGCGGACCCGGCGCGAGCAGGTGGGCGTCCATCGGCAGGACCGCGGTGTCCCCGACCTCGGGCGAGGCCAGCGCCGGATCGGCCAGCACGAGACCGGCACCGGAGGTCTCCACCATGAACCGCGTCCTGGCGGCCGGGAACGCGGGGTTGAGCGGCACGACCGAGCTGCCGAGGCGTTGCACGGCGAGGTAGCCGACATAGGCGAGCAGGCTGCGTTCGGCGAACAGCGCGATCCGCCGGGGAACGGGATCGGACGCGGCCATCACCTGCCCCGCAAGCGATTCCGCCATGTCCGCGAGCCGGCGGTAGCCGTACGCCACACCACCGACCTCGAGCGCGGTCCGGTCCGGGTGCCGCCGCGCCGAGTCGCCGAACCAGTCGTGGAGCATCACCGGGAACGTCGTGGGCTCAGCCATCGCTGGCCGCCTTCGCGGTTTCCCGTTCCGGGAACCGCGCGTCGAGCAGGGACAGCAGCGGGGTGGCCTTCACGGCCGTCTCCTCGAACTCCGCCGCCGGGTCGGACAGCGCCACGATCGCGCCGCCCACCCCGTAGCCGACCCGGCCTGGTGTCGCCACGAGCGTGCGGATCGCGATGCTCAGGTCGACGGCACCCGACAGCGAGAAGTACCCGATCGCACCCGAGTAGATCCCGCGCGGCCCGTTCTCGAGCTGGTCGATGATCTCCATCGTCCGCACCTTCGGAGCGCCGGTCATCGAGCCGCCGGGGAACGCGGCGCGCACGCAGTCGACCGCGCTGCGATCGGGCCGCAGCCGGGCCGTCACGGTGCTGGTCAGCTGGTGCACGGTCGCGAAGGTCTCGACCGCGAACAGTTCGGGCACGGCCACCGACCCGATCACCGCGACCTGGGCGAGGTCGTTGCGCAGCAGGTCGACGATCATCAGGTTCTCCGCCCGGTCCTTCTCGCTGAACGCGAGGTCGTGCCGCAGGTCCTGGTCCTCCTGCTCGGACCTGCCCCGGGGCCGGGTGCCCTTGATGGGCCGTGCCTCCACGTGCCGCTGGCCGTCCACCCGCAGGAACCGCTCCGGCGAGGTGCTCAGCACCGACACCTCGCCCAGGCGCAGCAGCGCCGCGAACGGGGCGGGGTTGTCCCGCCGCAGCGTGGTGTAGGCGGGCCACACGTCGAGCGCGCACTCCACGTCGATCATGTTGGTCAGGCAGATCTCGTAACTCTCGCCCGCGGCGATGGCGCGCTGGCAGGACTCGATGAGGTCGAGGTAGGTGTCGCGGTCGTGGCGTGTCGACAGTTCCGCGTCGATCCGTTCCCGCGGTGGTGCGGGGGAACGGGGAACGCCTGCCAGGATCCGGGACCGGGTGGTGGCGAGCCACGACCGCGCGGACTTCTCGTCTCCGGTGTGCAGCGCGAGCAGGTAGGTCGTCGACGTGGTGTGGTCGAACACCACGCACCGGTCGACGAACAGCAACGAGGCGTCGGGGTGTTCGGAGCGGTGCCGCAACCGACCGCCGCACTGGGCCTTCAGCTCGTAGCCGAGGTACCCGGCCCAGCCGCAGTGGAAGTCGAACGGCAGGTCCTCGCCGCCGACGACCTCGGTGGCGCGCAGCCGTTCGTCCAACCAGTCGAGGAACGGCCGGACCTCGGTGCGGGTGCGGTGTCCCGACCGCACGGTCACGGTGCCTTCGGCGACGTCGGCCGTCACGACCTCCGCGAGCGGCCCGTCGGCCGCACCCATGATCGAGAACCGGCCCAGCCGACGATCGTGGCGGCTGCTGTCCAGCCAGAACGCGAAGGGCTCGTCCCGGAACAGCGTCTCGTAGACCTGCTCCGCGTCGGACGCCGCCGGGAATTCCTCGGCCGGGAGTACCTCGGTCAGCAGCCGGTACCTCGTCGGCGGGGCGGGTCGGGGCTCGACGGCCGGCCGGGCCGATCGTGTGCGCCGCCCGGCCCTGGTGTTCCACTCGGCGCTCATCGTCGCGAAGTTCACCAGCAGCCGGTGTCCGTGCTCGGTCTCGATGGACTCGGGGTGGAACTGCACCCCCCACTGTGGACGGTGCAGGTGCCGCAACGCCATCAGGATCCCGTCCGGAGTCCACGCGATCGCTTCCAGGTCGTCCGAGAGCCGGTCGACGGTCCACGAGTGGTAGCGCACGACCTCCTGCGGCGAGGGGATGCCCGCGAACAGTCCGGTGCCGTCGTGCAGGACCGGGGACTTGCGGCCGTGCCGGGGTTCCGGCGCGAGCGCGATGGAACCGCCGCCGAGCATCGCGATGCCCTGGTGTCCCAGGCACACCCCGAGCAGCGGGATCCGTCCTGCCGCGATGACCTCGCGGCATATGCCGAAGTCCGCGGGCACGCCGGGCGTGCCGGGGCCGGGGGAGATCACGACGTTGTCGAATCCGTCGAGGTGCTCCGCGCGCCACCCCGGCTCGTCGTTGCGGATGACCGTGGGCTCGTTCCCGCTGATCTCACCGAGGTAGTGGGCGAGGTTGTGGGAGAAGGAGTCGTAGTTGTCGATGAGCAGGGTTTTCACGCCGACCCCTTCGAACGGTTCCCAGCGATGTCCAGTGCGACGGCGGCGTGCTTGACGTCCTGCTCCTCCGCCGGGGTGTCGAGCACGAACGTCGTGTAGCCGAGTTCGACGTACCGCCCGATCTCCCGCCCGACCGTGGCGTAGTCGCCGACGAAGTACGGGCAGAAGGTCTTGTAGTTCTTGAAGGGCCCCATCCAGTAGGAGTTCTCCCGGTCGACGGCGTTCGAGAGCTGCTGGTGCCACTGGGAGTCCGAGCGGGACATGGCGAGCCGGTGCTTGAACTGCCCGGTGCGGTCGGGTGGGAAGCGGGTCAGGGCGACGTCCCACGCCTCGTCGGAGGTCGGCCGGGTGATCACGCCGATCCGCATCCCCTGGCGCAGACCGGGTTCGGCCCGAGCCTGCTCGTGCGGTGGTTGCGGGTACACGATCCCGGTGGCTGAGAGCGCTCTCGCGGCTGCCATTCCGGCGGGGGAGGACCCGGACATCATGAAGCCGGGACGCAGGTGTGCGGGCAGCGGGGTGTTCAGCCGCAGCCCCGCGACGGAGTAGTACTCGCCCGCGAAGGTCACCGGATCGTTGGTGGAGAAGAGCTTCTCCATGATCGACGCGTACTCGACGGCGCGGTCGTAGCGGGCGTCGTGGGGCAGGTTCGCGCCCAGCGCCTCCAGGTCGCCGGTGAACCCGCCCGCGACGAAGTTGAGGTGCACCCGCCGCTGGTGCAGGTAGGCCAGGTCGGCGACGAGCTTCGCGGCCGTGAACGGGTGCATGTACGCGGCCTGCACCGCCACCAGCGGCGCCAGCCGGGTGGTCGCCTCGATGATGCTCTGCGCCACGAGCCACGGGTCGACCGACTTGTTGTCGGTGTAGGCGAGCACACCCTCGTAGCCCGCGTCGTCGTACCACCGTGCGACGGTTCGCAGCTGTCGCAGGTAATCCGGGCCGTGCTCCTGCAGCGAGTGCGGGCACGTGCCGAACAGCGTGAGTTCCTGTCGGGGCTCGGTCATGACGACGTCCCTTCGGCGGGGCCCGCGGCGCCGTCCAGCGGCTGCCTGCGGGTGAGCAGGGACAGCCGTGCGGGACGTCCGGCGTCCTGGACCAGGTCGACCCAGTCGCCGGCGACGCGGTGGAAGGCGTCGTTCAACGGCTGTGCGAGCGGGATCTCGCCGGGGGCCAGCACCTGCCACCGCACGAGGCTGTTGATCGTGTGCGGGTCGAACGCGGTCCAGACCCCGTCGAGGCGGACCTCGGGCCAGAAGTGCTCGGCCGAGTACGGGCTCGACAGCAGCAACCCGAAGCTGCGCCGGGCCTCCCAGCCCTCCTGCTCCGCCCGCCGTGCCACGTGCAGGCTCGCCAGGTCGCAGTTCGCGAGCGAGGTCTCCTCGAGGAACCCCAGGTCCCGGTACAGCGCGACGGGCAGGACGTGGAAGTGGAGCCGCGACACCTCGCCGAAGAGCCGCTCCAGCGCCGCCGGCACCTCCACGGCGACCGCGGAGCCACCGACCTCGCGCCGCAGCGCGAACCGCCCGGCCGAGACCTCCTGGCCCAGCCCCGCGGCCGCGCGGAAGTCGCATCCGTGGCCGGGTTCGGTGGAGCCGCACGCACCGGAGATCGTGACGTCGTAGCGGATCGGCCTGCTGTCCGTGCTCGATCGGAACGTCTGCGGCCAGCCCCGCATCGCGAAGTAGCGGGGGGAGGGCAGGCGCAGCGCGAGCGAGGCGTTCGTGAGGTCCAGCTCGTCGAACGACCGTTCCCCGTTCCGCACGCTGCAAGGGAATCCGAGGTCGAGCAGCGCCGGCAGGACGTCGGCGCCGAGGCCGAAGACCCTGTGGGCGGTGTGCGCGTCCCGGTCGAAGACCCGGTACCGGTCCGGCACCCGGCTGATCCGGTCCACGACGGCCCGCAGGTCGGCCGTCGTCCCGGCCGTCGTTCCGGTGATCGCCTCGGTGTTCGTCTCGGTATGCGTCTCAGCGGCCATCACGAGCCTCCAGGAGTCCGGCGACGAGGTTCCAGAGCGCGCCCGGTGAGGAGAAGATCTCGAAGGAGATCGCCTCGTCCGGCAACGTCACCCGGAACGTCTCCTCGACGGTCACCAGCAGCCGGACGACGATGAGCGAGTCCATGCCGAACGCCGTGAGGTCGGTGTCCTCGCGCAACGGGGTCTGCGGCGTGACCAGGCCGTCCAGGCACTGCCGCAGCAGGGTCTCGAACTCGGGATCCAGTGCGGTGGCCACGGGGTGCTCAGACATCGGCACTCCTCCCGGTGCGGACCGGCCGGGCGTCACCGCCGGAAACGGCATGACACTGCTCCACGTGATCTCCCCCTTGTTCGCGCGAAAAGCTGGTACGTGCCGAGACGCCGGTCTCAGGTCACCGGGGCGAAGCGGTCCGGGCTGATCTCGGCCAGGTGGCGGTGCACGGAACGAGCCGAGGTCCACGACTCCAGGACGTCGTCGCCGGGCGGTTCGAGTTCGACGCCGAAGCGCTGCCCGAGCGTGTGCTGCAGCCAGACGAAGCTGAAGGAGTCGATGGCTATCCCGGTGTCGTACCCGATCGCGGCGTCGGGCGTCTGCATCGCCATGCACTCGGCGATGAGCGCGGTCACCTGGTCTCGCGTGATCATGTGGCCTCGGACCTCTCGTCAGGAGCGGCTGCGGGAACGGTTCGATGCGCCGGGATCGCCGTCGGCGGGCGCGAGTCCGGTGAACACCATGCCGGGGCGGCGGAGTTCGAGAGCGGCGACGAAACCGCCGAGGTCGAACATGAGGTCGACGGCCGCACACGCGAGGCGTTCGGCGGTGGCGCGGACGGAACTGCCGTCCCCGCCCTGGGTGTCCTGTCCGGGGACGTCCTTTCTGGGCGCGTCCTGCCCGGCGGGGCGCAACCCTCGGGCGCGCAGACCCACCACCAGTGCGAGTGCGGCGGGTGCCGCGAGCAGGCTCCTGCCCCCGGTGCGCGAGGCCAGCGCGAGTCCTGCCACCGCCGCGCCCGCCACGACGGTGCAGGCGTTCAGCGCGGGCCTGCGGTGTCGCGGGTGGACCTTGCACACCCACTGTTCCGAGCGGCCGTAACCGTAGAGCCTGCGCCCGGCGGTGGCGAGAGAGTCCACAATGGCCTCGTCGTGCACGACGACCACGTCCGGGTCGCACACGATCCGGTACCCGGCGTCGGACATCTTCAGCCCGAGGTCGCAGTCCTCTCCGCCGACGTGGTCGAGGCTTTCCGAGGGGAACCCACCGACCTCTTCGAACACCTCGCGGCGCACCGCGAGGTTCGTCGTCGTCGCCCAGGTCACCGTCGCGCACCGGCGCGGGCGCTCCAGGTCGTCGTTGATCAGCTTCGACCAGCGCATGATGCGGCTCGCCCGCGCGTCGCCGTGCTCGACGTAGGTGGGGCCGGCGACGCCGCCGACGGAGGCGTCCGCACCGCGCAGCGTCGCGACGTGCCGTTCGAACACGTCCGGTGGCACCCGGCAGTCGGAGTCGGTGAAGAGGATCAGGTCGTAGCCGGCCCGCTCGACGCCCAGGTTGCGCTTCGCGCCGACGTGGCGCGGGCCCGTCACGTAGCGGGCCCCGAACTCGCGGCAGTTCGCCTCGTGGGCGGCCGCGTCATCGGGGTCCGAGTCGTCGACGACGACCACCTCGGCGGGCACCGGACTCCGGTCCATGGCGACGCGCAGCGACGCCAGTTGCGCGCGAAGCAGCGCCACGCGGCCTTTGACCGGAATTACGACGGACATACCGCGTCGTGGTTCTGCTGTGGACACGCACCCTCCCGTCTTCCCGTTCTTTCGCGGACAGGACTTGGCCGCGCTCGACCGGGGGCGTGAGCTCGCCCCGACTCGAACGCGATTGACGTCGCCATTGACGTCTTCTTCGGCACCGTGGGGCCGAGGTCGTCACCGGATGGCGGTCCACCGAATTACGCGCACCTCGATCGCGGATTTTCGGAATTCCCGCGTGGGAGTCCGAAATGACCGGAGACCTACCATCGGACGGTCTCGGGTGGCAATCGGATTACGCTGCCCGGTCGAATGCGCTCGTGCGAGCGAGTTCAGCCAGGTCGTCGTGGACAGTGCCTTCGGAAACGGCTTCTACCAGCGAAAACTGGGCTCTTTGCTGAACCCTGACGCTGTTCCGGTAAAAGTACCGGGAACCGTCCCGGTAAAAGCTGCGGTCAGGAACCATTCGTCATCGTGGGACCCCCAGTCATCCACAGCGTCCTGACGTACCCCCCGGTACGGCGGTGTCTCGGTCCTGGCCGGGACCCATCCGGCCATCGTGTTCGGACTCGATCAAGCAACCTTGAGGGACAGTACCTGAGCCGTGGAATCGGGTAAACCCAGCTCTGATCTGAAACCCATCTGGACTAATCAGGGGCAATCGGGTGTGCAATCCGTGAGATGAGTCGCGCGCGACCTTCGTCAACTGCGGTCACGGGTGTCGCCGCGATTAGAGATGAGTGTGGTGGAATGCGATCGTGATCGAACTCGACGGGCGGCCTGCCGAAGCGGAGGAGGTTGCCGCACTCGCGCTGACCAACTACGGGCACTTCACCACGATGTCGATGACCGGAGGACGGGTGCGCGGGCTGCCGGCGCACCTGGGGAGGCTGGCCGCTGACTGCGAGCGGCTGTTCGATGTGGAGCTCGACCTCGACCGGGTCCGTGCTCTCGTTCGCCGTGCTCGTGCCGACACGGCGCGGATGGTGCGGGTGACGGTTTACGCGCCCGGCCTCGACCTCGCTCGGCCGGGCGCCGACCAGGACCCGCGCGTCCTCGTCACGACCCGGCCCGTTCCGGCGCACCGGCCGCCGCCGCTGCGCCTGCGGTCCGTCGCCCATCGGCGCGACGCGCCGGAGACGAAGCACGTCGGTCTCTTCGAGACGATCAGGCAGCGTCGCCTCGTCCAGCGGGAAGGCTTCGACGACGCGCTGTTCGTGGACGAACGCTCGCGAGTTCTCGAGGGTGCGACGTGGAACATCGGTTTCCACGACGGTGCCGGGCTGGTGTGGCCCGCAGGGGACCAGTTGCCCGGCGTCACGATGGAACTGGTGAAGGCGCTCGGTGTGGCGGAGTCGTCCGAAGCCGATGTGGACCTCGCGGACGCGAGGCGTTTCCCGGTCGCCTTCGCCACGAACGCGGCGGTCGGGGTCCGTGCCATCGCCTCGCTGGACGGAGCGTGCTACGACACGGCGGCTCCCGTGCTGGAGGAGTTGTCCGCGCGGTACGGCGCGTTGCGCGGCGACGAGGTGTAGGCGCTCGTCTGTCTACAAAGGATCAAACTCGAACTGTTCGTCTTTGTCGCGCAACGGATTGGTGCGTCCTGCGATCCGTGTTGCCGCAGTCGGGGTAACGCGGGTTCCTCCGGCGAGTTCCGGAACAAAGTAGTGAGAGCGTTCCCATTGACGTGCGGCTGAAGGGATACCCATGATCGGATTCATGCAGTGGAGAAGCACGCTAGCCGCGGTGTTGGGGTTGACCCTGGTCTCCGGTGTGGCGGCGGCTGCGGCCGCGCCGCAGGGAGGGGCCGCCGGGCAGCCGGTGATCGGGCCGCCGAACGTCGACCAGGGGTGTGCCCGCATCGAGAAGTCCTTGCCGGAGCTGAAGGACTGGCCGAAGGTCGAGAGCCAGGTTCGTGCCGACCGTGCCGACGAGGCGCGGATCAGGAAGATCCTCGAAGGCATGACGCTGGCCGAGAAAGTCGGCCAGATGACGCAGCCGGAGATCGCGGCCATCACGCCGGCCGACGTCGTCACCTACGGTTTCGGCTCCGTGCTCAACGGTGGCGGAAGTTGGCCGGGTGGCAAGAAGAACGCGACGCCGCAGGAGTGGCTGGCGCTCGCTGACTCGGTCTTCGAGGCGTCCAAGCGAAGCCGTACGGGCATCCCCGCCATCTGGGGCATCGACGCCGTGCACGGCAACAACAACGTCATGGGCACCACGGTGTTCCCGCACAACATCGGTCTCGGCGCCGCGCTCAACCCGTGCCTCATCCGGGACATCAGCGCGGCCACGGCGGCGCAGATCCGCGCCACCGGCCAGGACTGGGCGTTCGCGCCGTCGCTCGCGGTCGTGCGCGACGACCGCTGGGGCCGCACCTTCGAGGGGTACTCCGAGGATCCCCGCATCACCAGGGCCTACGGCTACGAGGCCGTGAAGGGGTTGCAGGACAACGCGAGGAGCCGCATCAGCGCGGACGGTGTGATCGCGACCGCCAAGCACTTCGTCGGTGACGGCGGGACCACCGGCGGCAAGGACCAGGGGGTCGCCACCAGCTCCGAGCAGGAAATGATCAACCTGCACGGACAGGGTTACTACGGCGCGCTCGCGGCGGGCGCGCAGACCGTGATGATCTCGTTCAACAGCTGGACGAACGACGTCATCAAGGAAGGCAAGCTGCACGGCAGCAAGTACGCGCAGACCGGCATCCTGAAGCAGAAGATGGGCTTCGACGGCCTGCTTGTCGGCGACTACAACGGCCACGGCCAGATCCCGGGGTGCACCAACGCGTCCTGTGCCGCAGTGGTCAACGCGGGCATGGACGTCGTCATGGTGCCCCATGACTGGAAGGCGTTCATCACCAACACCGTCGCGCAGGTCGAGTCGGGTGAGATCCCGATGGCCCGCATCGACGACGCCGTCACGCGCATCCTGCGCGTCAAGCTCCGCGCCGGTGCCTTCGAGGCGAGGAAGCCCTCCGAGCGCGCCCATGCCGGTCAGCAGGAGTCGTTGCTGCACAAGGAGCTCGGCCGCAAGGCTGTGCGCGAGTCCGCCGTGCTGATGAAGAACGAGAAGCGCACGCTGCCGTTGTCGGAGCGCAGCAAGGTGCTCGTGGTGGGCAAGAGCGCGGACAGCCTCCAGAACCAGACCGGCGGCTGGACGTTGTCGTGGCAGGGCACCGGCAACAGCAACGCGGACTTCCCGCACGGCACCAGCATTCTGAAGGGCCTCCAGGGCGCCCTCGGCGAGGCGCGGGTGACCTTCTCCGAGACGGCGGACGGCGTGGACCCGACGGCGTTCGACGCCGTGATCGCCGTCATCGGCGAGACCCCTTACGCGGAAGGGTTCGGCGACCTCGGCAAGCGCACCTTGGAGACCGCGAAGCTCTACCCCGGTGACCTCGCCGTGCTGGACAAGGTCTCCGGCAGGGGCACCCCGGTCGTGACCGTGTACGTCGGCGGTCGCCCGCTGTACATGAACAAGGAGATCAACCGCTCCGACGCGTTCGTGGCGGCGTGGCTGCCCGGCACCGAGGGGCAGGGTGTCGCGGACCTGCTGATCAAGGGCCGCAACAACGGTTTCAGGGGCAAGCTGCCGTACTCGTGGCCGCGCAGCGCCTGCCAGACGCAGCTGAACGGACCGGCGGACAACCCGTTGTTCGGGCTCGGCTACGGCCTGCGCGATTCGGAGACCGGTAGCGTCGGCAAGCTCGACGAGACCTCGGTGGGCAACAGCTGCACCGGAGGTGGTGGTGGCACCGCCACCGAGGACCTCGAACTCTTCGTGGGCGGCGACAAGGCGCCTTACAAGAGCTACATCGCCTCGCCGGAGAACTGGGGTGGCACCGAGATCGGCCCCGACGGCCAGGCCTCGCACGCCGGGATCGGTGTCGTCCCCGCGGACGTCAACGGCACGCTGGACGGGCTGAAGACCACGTGGAGCGGCACCGGAATGGTCTACCTCCAGAACCCCGCGGGCGGCAGCGACCTGCGTGGTTACGTCAACGCCAACGGAGCACTGGAGTTCGACCTGGTCGTGCACCAGGCACCGGCGGCCCGCACGGTCATCAGCACGCATTGCCAGCACCCGTGCGCGGCGGAGCTCGACGTGACCTCGGTCCTGCGTTCACTGCCCGTGGGCCAGAAGTCGACGATGAAGATCGCGATCGACTGCCTGGCGGGCAAGGGACTCGACCTGGAGAACGTCAACGCGCCGTTCGTCCTGTACACCGAGGGCGCGCTGTCGGCGTCGGTGGCGAACGTGAGGTGGGTGCCGCAGGCGGCCACCGACCCGGACGTCCTGCCCTGCACCTGAGGTGACGCGGTGCGCTCCCGGTTCTCCGGAACCGGGGGCGCACGGTGGTCAGATCGTCTTCTGGACGACGTCGAACGGCGCCCTCGCCACGCACACCATCGCCAGCCACGCCGTCGCCGCCACCACCGTCATGCCCGCCACCAGACCCGCGTACTCCGCGATGAACCCGATCACCGGAGGGCCGGCCAGCAACCCGGTGGTGCCCATCGCCGACACGGCCGTGAGCGCGGCGGGCCCTTGGCGTGCGGCGGCCACGTACAGGCACGGCGTCACCGCCGCCATGCCCAGGCCGACGCAGGCGAACCCGGCCAGGGCCGGCACCACACCACCGGTCAGCAGGGCCAGCGCGAGACCTGTCCCCGCGAGCGTTCCGCCGACGAGCACGACGCGCCGGTCGCCCCATCGCACGCGCCAGCCGTCCGCGAACAGCCGTGCGACGACCATCGCTCCCGAGAAGGCCGCGATGCCCAGCGGCAGCACCGATGGCGAGGCGTGTGCGATGTCCTTGAGATACAACGCGGACCAGTCCGTCATGGCACCCTCGGTCACGGTGGCGAGCACCATCGCCGCGGCGAGCCAGGCCATGGGCCAGGTCCACCCGCCGCCGCGCTCGCCGGCCTTCCCCGGCAGGTCCTCGACCAGCAGACCGCCTCGCGCCCACCACAGCAGCAGCGCCAGGACGACCCCGGCCGCGGCGAAGAGCACCACGAGGTTCTGGCTGAAGAGGCTCACCCCGGCCGCGAACAACGCCGCGGCGAAGATTCCGCCGCTGAACAGGGCGTGCAGCTTGGCCATGGTCGCCTGCTCGAACTTCCTCTCCAGCACGGCGCCTTGGGCGTTCATCGCCACGTTGAGGCACCCGACCGCGATGCCGTCGACGAAGAGGGCGACGAGTGCGAGGGAGTAGTTCGGTGCCGCGACGAGCCCGGCCAGCGCGGCCATGATTCCGCACGCCGACAGCAGTGACAGGCGACGAGAACCGAAGGCCGCCATCAGCTTCCCGACGATCGGGGCGGACACGGCCGCCCCGATCCCCGCGCTCAGCAGCAGCACACCGACTTCGCCCGCGGTGATCTGCAGACGTTCGGCCAGCGCGGGAATGCGCGCTGCCCAAGTCGAGTACTGGAAGCCCAGGAAGAAGAAGAGCGCGGCCACGGCCGACTGGGCCCGGCGGAACTCCGTCATGCTCGCTCCTCGTCCGCGATCACGCGAGACATGTAGACGGCCCCCGGTCCGTAGCCGTCCGGCAGCGGTACGTCTGGACGGCTCTCAAAACCTTGCCCTGCCCAGAAACCAGTGACTCCGCCGAGAGCGACGAGGGAGATCCGTTGGTATCCGGACCTCCTGGCCCTCTCCACCAGGCGTCCCGTCATCCGGCCCGCCCAGCCGCGCCCGCGCAGTTCCTCGCTGACAACGATGTCGTGCAAGTGCAGGTTCGAGGACCGGTGGACCACGCGCTCCGCGATCGCCGGATCGGGGCCGGTGTCCAGCGGGTAGGGGAGGGCGATCACGTACCCGTCCACTCGCCCTTCCGACTCCAGCACGAACGAGGTCTCCTTGCCCCAGCGGGACTTCAGCAGCTCCCTGCCCTCGGCCAGCCCGCGCGCCCCGTACTCGGCCGCCTCGATTTCGCCGATGCGGTCCCAGTCGCCCGGCTCGATCAGCCGCACCCGCCCGCTGCGCACCGCCACCACCGGCAGCGGGTCGAACCCGTTGAACCCCTGCGTCGTGTAGCTCGTCGCGTAGGCGCCGGCGGAGTGGATCCAGACGGGGTCGCCGGAAGCGAGCCCGGCGGGAACCAGGACGGGGTCGTCGCCGAAACTGTCGTCGCTGTCGCACGTGGGTCCCGCGACCACCGCCCGCACGGACTGCGTGCTGTGACTGGGAAAGGTGAGCCGGTACCGGAGCTGGTCCGTCTCGTACAACCCGTTGAACTTGCCGCAGCTCAGGTAGAGCCAACGTTCCGCCCGCGTGGTGAGCCGTTTGACGTGGGCCCGGATCGTGCCGTGATCGGCGACCAGGTGCCGTCCCGGTTCCACGAGGAAGGACGGGACGCCGGCGGCACGCAACCGCTCCACACCGGCGCGAATCGCCCCGAAGATCTCCGCGGTCGGCGGGGTCAGCCGAACTCCGTCACGCGAGTAGTAGCCCTCGGCCGGCAGACCACCCCCGAGGTTGACGTGGTCCAGCACGACACCGGCCGCTGCCAGCTTCTCGACCAGCGAGACCAGGTCGTCCAACGCCGTCGACCACGCTTGCGCGGTCATCTGCTGCGATCCGACGTGGACGGACAACCCGGCGGGTACGAGCCCGAGCCGTTCGGCCTCCAACAGCACCGAGACCGCGTCCTCGGTGCCGAATTTCGAGGTCAGCCCCCAGAGCGCGCCCAGACCCGTCGTGGTCATCCGGCAGAACACCCGTGCACCGGGAGCGTTCGCCGCGATCGCGCGCACGTCCTCCAGGCTGTCGGTGGCGAACGTCGTGACGCCCAGCGCGCGCGTGGCGGCGATGTCGGCGTCGGACTTCACCGTGTTGCCGTAGTGCACGTCGTCAGGCCGGGCGCCGCTGTCCAGCGCCAGCCTGATCTCCCCGGGACTCGCCGCGTCGAACCCGCTGCCCGCGTCGGCCAGCACGGACAGAACGGCGGGCACGGGACACGCCTTCATGGCGAACCGCACGGAGACGCCGGGCAGTTCCGCCAGCAGGGCGTGGTACTGACGTTCGATCCCGCTCAGGTCGTAGATCAACCGGTCACTGGAGGCCGCGCGCAGGGCGGCGAGCACGTGATCAGACACGGGTGGCACCAGCGGCCTCGATCAGCGGCGCCCACGCGTCGATGAGCAGCGCGTAGTCGTCGACGTCCCGCCGTGCCTCGAGAAGAAGCCGTTCGCGGTGACGGCGGACGTGGTCGGCGACGCGGACGAACCGGCCGCCCAGTCGTCGGTAGGCGTCCTCCAACCGGCGAACGGTGTCGTCGTCACGCTCCTGCCAACTGCTCTCCCGCACGAACGCGGCGATCGTCACCGGATCGTCCGTGTCCATCCGCTCGTAGATGAAATGGAAGTACCGCATCGACAGGACGAACTTGGCGAACCGGATCTGGTAGTCGAGGAAGCCGGCGTCGGACTTCCGCTCACCGGTGTGGAAGTTGACGATGTGCCGGTTGTGGACGACCGCGGGCAGCCTGGCCTTGTTCGCGACGTGGATGAGGAAGTAGTCGCTGCCGATCGTGTCGGTGGCCGGTGGCAACGGCAGCCGCTCGTGCAGGCCGTGGAAGCTGATGTTGTGCATGTCCACGCGCATCGGGTCGACCACGTCCAGGACCGACTGGTCACCGTCGAACGCGTCCCAGCCGGTGAAGGACTCCTCGACCAGCGCTCGTTTCTCCTCCTCCGAGGAGCCGGGCGCCGCCCAGAGGCTCACCAGGTCGTAGTACGCCGGATGGTCTCGCACGTCGTCCAGGTCGACCGACATCTCGCCGACGAACGACGCGCCCACCAGCGCGACCGGAAGCTCGGCCCGCGCCGGGTCGAGCCGGTTCGTGACCACCACCGCCTCCGTCGCGGGTCTGCCCAGAGCCAGCAGTTCCGCGTGGATCGGGAAAACGCTTTCCCCTTGGTAGGTCTGGTAGTGCAGGTCGGAGTCGCGCCGGTGGACGGACGAGCATCCGAGTGCCGCCGCGACCAGGAACGCGCGGTTCGTGCACGCGCCGTAGGACAGGGCGTCCGGCAACATCAGGTCCAGCGCCAGGTCGGGCTTGCCGACGCGGGACCGCGCGATCACTCGGCGCAGGAACTCCCGCTGCCTCGCTTCGTCGAGGTGCCAGACGTTCGGCACCGATCTCAGAACCTGTGCGTGCGCATCGAAGTCCGCCGAGGAGTCCAGCACCAAGAGGTGGACCTCGACGTCGAAGTGTGCGGCGGCGTACGACGCCTCCTCTGCGACCTGCATCAGCGTCGCTGTGCACTCGCGGTTGGTCGGAACGGCCAGGCAGACGCGTTTCATCCCCGGTCTTCTTTCCCTGCGATGAATTCCACGCAAACGGACGCGAGGTGCCGAAACAGGCGTGAAACAGCCTTTCAGTGCCCCCGTCGCCAAGCTACACGAGGTTCAGACCAATGGTGTGCAAGTGACGCCCTCGTTCATTGGCCGAGAGGCTGGGCAATTCCCGGCGTGCAGTGTTTTGTCTGAAACGTGCTGCCTTGTCGGGTGAATTCCCTATGGATCGCGCAGGGAGAGGGAGTGTTCGAGTGACATACGTCACTGATCGATGGGTCCGGCACGACCGATTGTGGTTCGACGCGGAAATACGTTGAAAGGATTTCTTGCGTCAAATAGCATTTTCAGGCTTGCGGTTTCTTGAATGTCCCCGCAGCACGTACCTGGTTCAGAACGGATACTCGCGAGGCGTGCTGCGCGAAGTCACCCACTGCAGTTCGGTGAAGTCCTCTTCGGCGAACGTGAGCCCGAATCGTCCCCACCCGCTGTCCTTCAAGCCACCGAACGGCATGTGCGGCTCGTCGTTCACCGGCTGGTCGTTGATGTGCACGATGCCGACCTCGAGGCGGCGCGCCAGGTCGTGCGCGTCGTACGGGTTGCCGGTCATGATCCCCGCGGTGAGGCCGTACCGGGACGCGTTGGCGCGCGCCACGGCGTGATCGGCGTCCTCGACGACCTCCAGGATCGCGACCGGGCCGAAGGTCTCCTCGAACGCGACCTCGGCTTCCTCCGGTACGTTCGTCAGCACGGTCGGCGGGTAACAGGGTGGCTGGGCCACACCACCGGTCAGCACGGAGGCGCCCAGTTCCACGGCCTCCCGCACGCGCCGGTCGATCAGCGACAGCGCCCACTCGTTGATCAGCGGCCCGATCACCGTGCCCGCCGCCGAGGGATCACCGATCGGGAAGCTCTCGACCCTGGCGACGAAGCGGGCCGTGAACTCGTCGGCGACCGGCCGTTCCACCAGGATCCGGCGCACGCACATGCACACCTCGCCCTGGTGGATGAACGCGCCGTACGCGGCGGCCCGCACCGCGTGGTCCAGGTCCGCGTCGGCCAGCACGATCAACGAGTTGTGCCCGCTGAGCTGCAGCACCGGCCGCTTGAGGTGCCGTGCGGACAGTTCCGCGAGCCGCCGCCCGGTCACCGTCGAGCCGGTGAAGTTGATGCGGCGCACCGACGGGTGTGTGACCAGTTCCTCCGCGATCACGCCCGCCTCGCCCGCCGCGTGCGTGACGACGTTCAGCACGCCCGCCGGCAAGCCCGCCTCGGCGAACACCTCGGCCCACAGCGCACCGCCGGTGATCGGCGCTTCCTCCGACGGCTTGAGCACGACCGTGTTGCCCAGCGCCATCGGCCCGATCACCGCGCGACCGGACAGCACCAGCGCCGAGTTCCACGGCGCGATCGCGGCCACCACGCCGACCGGGCGGCGGATCGCGAACGCACGCGTGCCCGTCAGGTCGGACGGCAGCACCTGGCCGGTGGGGGAGTAGGCCAGGTTCGCGGCCTGGCGCAGCAACGACAGGCTGAACTCGAACTGCACCCGCCCGAAGTACTCCGCGCACCCGGTCTCCGCCGCGAGGAGTCGCAGCACCTCGTCCTCTCTGCGCGCCAACGCCTCCGCGGCGCGCAGGAAGATCCTCTGCCGGTCCGCCGGTCGCAGCACCGCCCAGGCGGGGAACGCCCGGTGCGCCGCCTCGACCGCCAGTCGTGCGTCGTCGGCGTCACCGGAGGCGACGTCCGCCAGCGACCGCCCGGTCCACGGGTCGAGGTCGGCGTGCGTCCTGCCGGTGCCGGAGCCGACCCACTGGCCGTCGATGTGGTGCCGGACGGTCGTGCTCACCTGGTCAGCTCTCCTTCACGCGCAGCTCGTACCCGACCGGCAGCAGCCGGAACCCGAACCGGTCGGTGATCAGACTGTAGAGCCCGCGCGGCAGGAACAACGCGAACGCCACCGCGACCACGCCGAGCCCCACCAGGTACCACGCGCCGAACCCGGCGAACTGCGACTGCAGCGTGAAGAACACGATCGCCCCGATGATCGGCCCCTCGAACGTGCCGAGCCCGCCGACGAGCACCATGAACAGCATGTAGGCCGTCCACTGCACCCCGAAGATCGACTGCGGCTGGATGAACAGCGTGTTCGCCAGCGTCAGCGCCCCGGCGGCCCCGCACCCGAACCCCGCCAGCACGTACAGCCCGAACTTGAGCGGTGCGGTGCGCACACCGAGCGAGGCGGCCGCTTCCTCGTCGTCGCGGATGGCCTGCAACGCGGCCCCGGTCGGCCGTCGCAGCAGCAGGAACACGACCAGGAGCACCAGCAGCAGGAACGCCAGCGCCAGCCAGAACGTGTACGCGCGGCGCAGGTCGGGCGCGAAGACGTTCAAGCCGCGCAACGACACCCCGGTACCGCCGCCGAGCGACGAGTCCAGTGCGACGAACAGCGCCAGCGCCTCGGCCACGACCCACGTCCCCACGGCGAACTGCCCGCCGCGCAGCCGGAGCAGCAACGGCGCCAGGACGACGGCCAGTCCGGCGGACGCGACGGCCGCCAGCACCACGGCGAGGTAGGGCGTGACTCCGCGTTGGGTCAGGAAGATCGTGGCGTAGGCACCGAACCCGATGAACGCCTGCTGCCCCACGGACACCATGCCGCCATAGCCCGCCAGGGCGTTCCACATGACGGCGAGGACGAGGAAGATGAACAACGACGTGAGCTGCTGGACCACGTTGGCCTGGAACAGGAACGGCACCGCGACCAGCGCGAGCCCGAACACCGGCAGCGCGACGGACGAGATCCGCGTGCCCCGGCCCGTCCTGCTGACCGTCCACACCGGACTGGCGATCGTCATGTCGTGGCCTTCCTGGTGAGCAGCGAGCGTCCGCGCGGTCCGGCCAGCACGAGCAGGAACAGCAGGTGTCCGGCGAGGATCGAGTACTGGGGGTCGATGGTCGCGCCGACGGTCTGCGCGATGCCGAGGGCGATGCCGCCGGTCAGCGTGCCCCACAACGAGCCGAGCCCGCCGATGATCACGGCCTCGAACGCGAAGATCAGCTGGGTCGGGCCGCTCGCCGCCTCGAACGTGGAGTGGACGGCGAGGAACGCGCCCGCGAGCGTCGCCGTGGCCACCGCGATCGCCGTCGCCTTCGCGTAGACGGACGACGAGGGGATGCCGACGAGCGCCGCGGTGTCCGGATCCTGTGCGGTGGCGCGCATTTCGCGGCCGAACGGCGTGCGGCGCAGCAGCAGTTGCAGGCCGCCGAGCAGCACGACGGCGGTGAGCAACGTGAGCACGCCGATGTGCGAGACCGACAGCTGATCGGACAGCTGCCAGCTACCGGTGGCGATGGACCCGGCCGCGCCGCCGAGCGACCGCACGTCCGGTGAGTACGTCTGCAGCAGCGCGTTCTGGATGACGATGCTCAGGCCGAACGTCGTCAGCAACGGCACGAGCGCGCCGCCCTTGAGACTGCGGGCGAGCACGGTGCGTTGCAGCAGGTAGCCGACGACGAGCATCACCGGCAGTGCGAGCAGCACCGCGAGAAACGGTGACATGCCGGTCTGGGTGGAGATCGTCCACACCAGGAACGCGCCGAGCACCGCGATGTCGCCGTGGGCGAGGTTGATGATGCGCATGACGCCGAACAGCAGCGAGAGGCCGCAGGCGAACAGCGCGTAGAGACCGCCCAGCATCAGGCCCTGGACGACGGCGTTCACGATCGTCATGACGTCCTCGCCCCGAGGCCGAAGTAGGCGTCGGTCACCTGGTCGCGGGTGATCGCTCGCGTGGGTGCGTCGAGCACGATGCGTCCTTCCAGGACACACACGACCCTGTCCGCGGTCGACAGAGCGCGGCCCAGGTCCTGCTCCACGATCACCACGGTGGTTCCCTGGTCGTGCAGTGCTTTCACGGACTCGTAGACGCCGTCGACGGCGACCGGGGCGAGCCCCAGCGACACCTCGTCGATCAGCAGCAGCCGCGGGTTGGTCATCATCGCCCGCGCGATCGAGGTGGCCTGCTGCTGGCCGCCGGACAACGCGCCCGCCCGCCGGTGCCTGAGGTCCTCGAGCATCGGGAACGCGGCGAGCACGGTGTCGAGGCTCCAAGGGCCTGGACGGGCTCTCCGCCCCGCTACCAGCAGGTTCTCCTCGACGGTCATCTCGCCGAACAGCTTGCGGCCCTCCGGCACGAGCGCGATGCCCGCCCGGACCCGTTCGTGCGCCGGCAGGTCCGTGATGTCGTTGCCTTCGAACGAGATCCTGCCCGCGGCCGCCGTGTGCGCGCCCGCGATCGTGCGCAGCATCGTGGACTTCCCGGCGCCGTTCGCGCCGACGATCGCGAGGATCTCACCTTCGTTGATGTCGAACGACACACCGCGCACGGCTTCGAGCAGGCCGTGCCTCGCGGTGAGTTCGTTGACCTGCAACAGGGTCATGACGCCGCCTTGCCGAGATAGGCGTCGATGACGGTGGCGTCGTTGAGCACGTCGTGCGGCGGCCCGTCCGCGATCACCCGGCCGTTCGCCATGCACACCAACCGGTCCACGACCTGCACCAGCACGTGCACGATGTGCTCGATCCACACGATGCCGATGCCCTGCCCGCGGATCTCCTTGATCGTGGTGACGAGTTCGGCCGCCTCGGCGTCGGTGAGGCCGCCGCCGATCTCGTCCAGGAGCACCACCCGCGGCCCGGTAGCGAGGGCGCGGGCCAGTTCGAGGCGCTTGCGGTGCAACAGGCCCAGGTTGTCCGCGCGGCGGTTCGCGAGATCGACGAGGCCGCACAGGTCCAGCACCTCGACGCAGCGTTCGTAGGCCCGCGACTGCTTGAGGCCCGCGCCGTAGGTGGCGCCGACCAGCACGTTCTCCAGGACCGTCATGCCGCCGAACGGCCGGGGGACCTGGAAGGCGCGGCCGATGCCGAGACGGCAGCGGCGTTCGGGCGGGAGCTTCGTGACGTCCTCGCCGTCCAGGCTGATCGTGCCCGCGGACGGCCGGAGCGTGCCGGTGAGGACGTTGAGCAGCGTGGTCTTGCCGGCGCCGTTCGGGCCGACGATGCCGACCGCCTCGTCCTGGCCGACGGTGAAGTCGACGTCGTGCAGCACCTGTACCGCGCCGAACCGCTGCGAGAGGCCCTCGCCGGTGAGCGTGGCGCTCATGCGCCGTAGGCCTTGAGCTGGGCGGCGACCGGCACGTTCGGGTCGCTGGAGTTCTCGCAGACCACGAAGTCGACCTTGTACTTGCTGCCGGGCTCGGCCGCGACCCACTGGCCACCGAGAATCGGCGCGACGACGACGTTCGCGTTGGGACCCTTGCCCCACTGCAGGCGGCCGACCGGCGTCTGCACGTCCAGCGTGCTGATCGCCTTCGCGACGGCCGTGCGGTCCTTCGGTGCGTTGGAGGCCGTCAGCGCGGCGGCTGCGACGTCGAACAGCGCGAGACTCGGGCCGAGTTGCTGGTTCCACTGCTTGTTCGACGCGCTCTCGTAGCCGGACGCGAGGTCCTTCGACGAGACGTTCGTGAGCGAGGACGTGTACGGGTAGACCGGCGCCCAGTAGGCGCCGCCGCCGATCCCGATGCCGAGGTCGCCGAGCGCCTCGACCTGGGACGGGAACAGGCCGGTCTTCGCGACCTGGATGATCTTCGGCTTGAGGCCCTGCTGGGTCGCCTGGCGCCAGAACGTGGCGAAGTCGGGCGGCAGCGGGAAGGTGTTGATGATCTCGACGCCCTCGGCCTTGAACCGGGCGATCTGGGCGGAGAAGTCGTTGGTGCCGTTGGTGTACGCGCCGGGGTCGACGATCGTGTAGCCGGCCTCGGTGAGCTGCGGGCCGAGCGACTGGCGGATCGCGTTGCCGTCGGAGTCGTTGGGCCACATGACGCCGACCTTCTTGTTCGTCGGCACCTGCGGCCACATGGTCGTGTAGGCGTTGCGGAACTGCTCGACGCCGAAGCAGAAGTGGTAGGCGTACTGGAACGCCTGCTTCTCCCCGGGCTTGGCGCCGCGGCCGAAGTACCAGGCCTGCCAAGGCACGACGGTCGACACGCACGGCACACCGGCGGCCTCGCACGCGTCCGACACCGGGTTGACCGTCTCCGGCGTCGAGGTGGTGAGCATGAGATCGATGCCGTCGCCGTTGATCAGCTCGTTCGCGACCTGGGCGCCCCGCTGCGGGTTGGACTGGCCGTCGCGGTCGAGCACCTGCACCTCGTAGGTCGTGTCGCCGATCGTCAGGCCCTTCTCGAACGCCTTGCGCGCCAGCGAGAGCACGTACTCGTCCGGCTCGCCGAAGCTCGCCGCACCACCCGTGCGGGGACTGACGAACCCGATCTTGAGGACCGAACCGCCGCCGCTCGGACCGCTGCCCAGCCCGCCGCAGGCGCCGAGCAGCGGGGCGAGCGCCATCGCTCCGAGGACGCTGCGCCGGGAAAGCCCTGCCGGGCCGGGGGAACTGCTCATGGGGTGCCTCCGCGAGGTCAGATGGTGCGGAGGAAGGTAGGGACAGACTGTCCCAACGGTCAATCAAGTGTTCGAATAAATGAAACACCACAGTAAACTGACAGCTATGGCTTCTCGTGACAAGCCCGAACCGGCCGACGACGCGGCCCCCAGCGGCTCGTTCTCCCAGTCGCTCGAACGCGGCCTGACCATCCTGTCCGCGTTCACCGAGAGCACCCCGGTGCTCGGCATCGCGGACATGGCCAGGGCGGTCGACCTCAACCGCAGCACCACGCACCGCTACGTCGCGACGCTGGCCAAGCTCGGCTACGTCCAGCAGGACCCGGACACCCGCAAGTACTCGCTCGGCCCGCGGGTGATCGACCTGGGCTTCGCCGCACTGAGCTCGATGGAGGTGACCCGCGTCGCGGCGGCACCCTTGCAGGCGCTGTCCGACGAGACCGGCTACGCCTGCAGCATGGCGGTCCTGGACCGCTCGGACATCGTCTACGTCGAACGCCGCCGCAGCCGCCGCCCGGCGGGGTTCGCCGTGGACCTGAACCTGCACGTCGGCTCCCGCCTGCCGGCGTACTGCACCTCGATGGGCAAGGTGCTGCTCGCCCACCGCGAACCGGCTGAGCTGCGCGTCCTGCTCGAAAGCGTCGACCTGGCCCGCCGTGGCCCGAAGACCATCACGGCCCGCGAGCAACTGCGGACAGCACTGGCGAAGGTCCGCCAGACCGGCATCGCGGTCAACGACGAGGAGCTGGCGCCCGGCCTGCGCTCGATCGCCGCGCCCGTGCGCGACAGGACCGGGCTGGTGGTGGCGGCGATCAACATCGCGGTGCACGTGACGTGGTCGACCTCGGTCGACTCCGTGGTCCAGCGGCTGGAGGTGCCCCTGCGGCGGACGGCCACGGAGATCTCCGAGCAGCTGGGATTCCGCTCCTAGGGCAAGTGTTCGCATATCTGGAACACAACACTCCTCGGAGGCCGACTACGAACCCGCACCAGCGGCCCATCGGCCTGAGCACCGTTTTAACGATCGTCTCAGGTCCGCTCGGTATGAATCAGGCATCGCCGGGCGACGCGGACTCGGCCTCGCCGAAAGGCAGCCGCTCATGATCTCTGTGCTCGTGGTGGACGCCCACCCGCTGCAGCGCTTCGGGTTTCGCATGCTGCTGGAGAGCGCCCCCGACACCGAGATCGTCGGCGAAGCCGAGAGCGGCGCCGAGGCCGTTCGGCGGACCACCGAGTTGCGTCCCGACGTGGTGCTGATGGACCTCCGCGGGCCGGGCGTCGACGGGATCGAGGCCACCCGGCGCATCGTCGCCGCCGGCGGGCGTTCGCGAATCCTAGTGCTGACGACGTTCGACGTGGACCGGTACGCGTTCGCCGTGCTGCGGGCCGGGGCAAGCGGTTTCCTGCTCGAGGACACCCGCCCGGAGGAGTTGCTCGCCGGCATCCGGGCCGTCGCCGCCGGGGACGCGGTGATCGCGCCGGCGCTGACCCGGCGGCTGCTCGACACGGTCGCCGACCGGCTCGACGACGACCTCTGCGGGCCCGTGCGGAAGGATCCCCGGTGGGACTCCCTGACCGTCCGCGAGCGCGAGATCCTCGTCGCCATCGGCCACGGCCTCACCAACGGCGAGATCGCGCGACGGTTCACGCTGTCGGAGTCGACGGTGAAGACCCACGTCGGGCGGGTCCTCGCCAAGATCGGGGCACGGGACCGGATCCAGGCCGTCATCCTCGCCTACGACCTGAGACTCACCAGGCCGATCTAGCGCTCCGAAGATCAGGCGAGCACGACCTGCCCCGCGACGACCTCGACCGGGATCTTGACCAGCGGTGCGGGTGCCGGCCCGCCGGTCACCTGTCCGTTCCCGTCGTAGGTGGCGCCGTGGCAGGGACACCGGAATCCAGGGCCGACGTAGGAGACCGGGCAGCCCTGATGACTGCAGGTGGCGTTGAACGCCAGGAAGGTGTCCGTCGCCGGGCGCAGGAGATGGGCGGGCGTCCCGTCCGGCATCGTGAAGCTCGTCGACGAGCCGACGACGACGTCGTCGACCGCGGCGATCACCGGGCCGTGGCTCACCGTGTCCGCGGGCGAGCCGGCAGGGCGCCGGGTGAACGCCAGCACGCTGCCTGCGGTGACTCCGGCGGCGGTCGCCGCCCCCGCGATCAGACCGCTCCGCAGCACGGTGCGCCGCTCGACGTCGTCCCGCACCGCCTCGTCCTCCTCCGGCGTGGGGTGCGCCGGCAGGCCGAGCCCGTGCCGCACCTTCGCGCGCAGCCGGGCGCTCAGTGACAACACCCCGGCGTCGCCCGCGATCAGCAACGGAGTCCAGGCGAAGGCGAACACGATGTCGGCCCCCACGTAGTACGGCCGAGTCGTCCAGCTCACCGTCAGGAAGAAGCCGAGCGAGAGGAGGACACCGCCGAGCGCGCCGAGCCGGGTGAACAGCCCGAGCAGGGTGGCGAGCCCCACCGCGATCTCCCCGAAGGCGATCGCCGGCCCGGCGACGGTCGCGTGGTCGGCGGCCAGCGAGACCAGCGGGCCGATCGGGGAGGTCGCGGCGGCGTTCACCATCTGCGCGTGGACACCGAGTGGCGAGGTGTCGTCCAAGTAGTGCGGGTCGAGGAGCTTGGAGAGACCGGCGTAGACGAAGGTGCCGCCGAGAAAAGCACGCAGCGGCAGCAACATCCAGACCGGAGAACGCCTCGGGGAGTCCCAACGCAACCAGGTCATGTCAGGACTTGTGGGGGGAGACGGTCATGATGCCCGTGCACATCTCGTCGCTGGTGCCGTCACCCCACACCACGTAGCGCGGCGGCAGCTTGCTCAACTGCGACAACCGTTTGCGCAGCCCCGCGTCGTGCGTGCAGGTCACCCGCAGCGTGTCCCCCGGACCGATCTCCGCCGGCTCCGGCAGCTTCAGCAGCCGCTGGTTGTCGAAGTCGAACTGCGGCACGTCCAGCACGACCTTGGCGTTCGGTGTGCCCGGGTTGAGTTCGACCTTGATGGCCCGCCCGAGCAGGTGCATGTGGCCGAAACCGGCGAAGAGCGTCATCGGCTCCTCCACCTTGTGGTCGCAGGTCTGGGTGTCACCGGGCTTCGGCGCGCTCTGGCCGCACTCCTCCAGCTGTTCGTCCGCGGTGGCGCCGACCTCCTGCCCGAACCGCTTCGTCACGTCCGCGATCGAGGCCGCCCGGTCACAGAGCGGACCAGACTCGTCGGCCGCGCAGGGCAGGTCGGTCGGCGCGTCGAGCGGCATCGTGTCGAGTTCCCGGGTCTGCGGAGTGCCGTCCGTCAGTCGCAGCCGCACCGCCGAGCGGTCGGACCCGGCCGGCTTGCCGTCGGTCGCGAGCAGGTTGTAGTGCATCTGGAGAACGATCAGGCTGCCCGGTTCCAACTTGAAGCCGACGTCCTGGGAGAACAGCGTTTCCGAGGCGCCCGGCGCCCAGGTGTCCACCCAGGACGCTTCCCCCTCTTCCACTTCGGCGCCTTTCACACCGGTCCCGCCGAAGCACTGCCAGCCGAGGCCGGGGGTCTTCGCGTCCTGCTCGCGCACCGCGGCGGCCCCGCCCGGCGGCACCACGTACACGATGGCGTGGTGCGCAAGGGCGACGTTCTCCGGCGTGACCTGGGTCCCTGTCAGGAACTCCGCCTTGGTCAGGCCCGGATCGATCACCTGGCACCGGTACTCGTCCGTGCCGCCGCCCTCCGGCGGAGCGGGCGTGTAGGCCTCGGCCATCTTCAGGTCGAGGAACCGTTCGCCGGCGCGCAGCGGCTGCGGCGGAGCCGGCGGCTGGCCCGCGTGCGCGTTGTGCGGACCGGGCGGGACGGGCGCCGCGCCGTTGCCGGCGTTCGACCCGCAGGCGACGACGGTGAACGCCGTCGCCAGCGCCACGGTGGCCGCTCCAAGGCTCCACAGTGGACTGTCGGATTTCTTCATGACCTGAACGCTAAGCCGAAATCCGTGCCGTTTCGTCATACCGCGGTCGTCATGTTCGGGATGGAGGCGGCACGACGGTACTACTTCTCCGCCGCATTAACGGTCTTCTCAGATTCGCTCGGTAGGAAGTCGTCGTCAGACAGGCGATGTACACGTGAGCAGGAGGCTGGTAAATGGCAGTCAACGCAACGCCGTCCGGGAAAAGGCCGGCAGGCCGGTGGGTGCCGTGGTTGGTGATCGGCCTGTGGCTGGCGCTGACGGTGATCATGGGGCCGTTGAGCGGAAAACTGAGTTCGGTCACCACCGACAAAGCCGCGGACACCCTGCCGGCGAACGCCGAGTCCACCAAGGTCGCGGTGCTGGAGGACAGTCTCCCCGGCGGGAACGACAACACGTTCGTCTTCGTGTACCACCGTGACAGCGGCGTCACCGACGCCGACCGCGCGACGGTCGAGCGCCACTACGACACCCTGGCCAAGAGTTACCCGCCCAAGGTGGTGGCCCCGGCCGGCGAGGACGACGAGGGTCCGCGGACGAGACCCTCCGCCAACGGCAAGGCGATGATGTTCACCCTCGACGTGAGCACGTCCTACGGCGAACCGGAGGCCATCGTCGGCCCGCTGCGTGACGCCGCGAAGGACCGCCCCGCCGGCCTGGAACTCGATGTGACCGGCCCGGCCGCGGTCGAGGGCGACATGGACGCCGTCTTCGACGGCATCGACCTGGCGGTCCTCCTCACCACCATCGTCGTCGTCACACTGCTGCTCATCATCACCTA
Organism: Streptomyces sp. ID05-26A; assembly: GCF_033794685.1. Taxonomy (NCBI): domain Bacteria; kingdom Bacillati; phylum Actinomycetota; class Actinomycetes; order Kitasatosporales; family Streptomycetaceae; genus Streptomyces; species Streptomyces sp. ID05-26A. Next base: position 87,858 of record NZ_JARAYZ010000006.1, on the reverse strand, counting down.
CCGCAGCCCGGTGTTGTGGCTCATCCCGCTGGTGGCCGTCGGCGCGGCCGCACTGACCTCGATGGCGACCGTCTACTTGCTGGTCAAGAGCTTCGGCATCGTGGTCAACAGCCAGAACTCGGCGCTGCTGACGATCCTGGTGTTCGGCGTCGGCACGGACTACGCGCTGCTGCTCATCGCCCGATATCGGGAAGCGTTGCACCACCACGAGAACGTCCGGGTCGCGATGATCCACGCGCTGCGCGGCGCGGCGCCCGCCATCGTCGCGTCCGCGGCCACGGTGATCGCCGGCCTGCTCTGCCTGCTCGTCGCGGATCTCAACAGCACCAGCGGGTTGGGCCCGATCGGCGCGGCCGGCATCCTGTGCGCGCTGGTGGCCATGCTGACGTTGTTCCCGGCGCTGCTGGTGGTGCTCGGCAGGCGGATCTTCTGGCCGGCCATCCCGCGGCTCGGCACGGCCGTGGAGGAGAAGCCGAGGCTGTGGGTGCGGCTTGGCGCCGCCATCAGCCGCCGCCGGTGGGTGGCGACGCTCGGCTCGCTCGGAGTCCTGGGCGTGCTCGCCCTCGGGCTGACGGGCAACACCGGCGCTCTGCGGGAGCAGGACCAGTTCGTGTCCGCGCCGGAGTCGGTCACCGGCTTCACCGTTCTGCGCCAGCACTTCCCGGACCTCGGCGGCCAGCCGATGACGGTCCTCACGCGGCCGGCGCATCAGGAGCGGGTGCTCGAGGCCGTCAAGGGCGTTCGCGGTGTGGCGGTGGCCGTTCCCGGTGAGACCAGCGGTGGCTGGGCCGACATCTCGGTGTTCCCGACGGACGCGCCGGACACCGTCGCGGAGTACGACACGATCAAGCGGGTGCGCAACGCCGTGCACGCGGTGAACGGTGCGGAGGCGATCGTCGGCGGGCCCAGTGCGGAGCACCTCGACACCGCGGAGACCACCAGCCGCGACGAGAAGCTGGTGATCCCGTTGGTGCTCGTCGTCGTCCTGATCGTTCTCGCGCTGCTGCTCCGCGCGATCGTGGCCCCGCTGGTACTGATGGCCACCGTGGTCGTCTCCTTCGCGGCGGCCTTCGGCGGCAGCGTGTTCGTCTTCGACACCATCCTCGGGTTCAAGGGCATCGATTACTCGGTGCCGCTGCTGGCTTTCCTGTTCCTGGTGGCGCTCGGCGTCGACTACAACATCTTCCTGGCCAGCCGGGCCCGGGAGGAGACCGTGCGTCTGGGCACCAGGGAGGGCATGCTCAAAGCCCTCTCCGCCACCGGTGGTGTCATCACCTCGGCAGGTCTGGTCCTGGCGGCCACGTTCGCGGTCCTCACCACGCTCCCGCTGGTGATGCTGATCGAGGTCGGGTTCCTGGTCGCGTTCGGCGTGCTGCTCGACGCCCTGCTGGTGCGGTCGCTCCTGGTGCCCGCCCTCACCCTGCTGATCGGCCGGCGGATGTGGTGGCCGAGCCGGCTGTCCCGACCGGCGGAACAGCTGCCGGACGGGCAACGGTCGCTCGCCGACGACGAGGAGCCCGCGCTGCAACGGTGAGCGCGGCGGGATCCGGGACGGGCACAGGCCGGTCCCGGATCTTTTCACCGCGTGGTCGAGGCTGCCGGAAGGTCGACCCGGAGCAGCGCGCCACCGCGTGGGGAGCGGCCCACGGTCGCCCTGCCGCCGTGGGCGTCGACGACCCGCTGCACGATCGACAGCCCCAGACCGGATCCGGGCAACGCCCTGGCGCTGTCGGCCCGGTAGAACCGGTCGAACACCCGCGGTGCGTCGGCGGCGTTGATGCCCGGCCCGGCGTCGTCGACCTCGAGCACCGCCGACGCGCCCTGGGCACGGAGCCGCACCTGGACCGGCTGGTCGGCGGGGGACCACTTGCCGGCGTTGTCGATGAGGTTGAGCACCGCCCGCTGGAGCGCGGCGGGACGCCCGCTCACCCACACGGAGGTCACGTCGAGCGCGACCTCGACGTCGGGCATGCGGGAACACGCCTGCGCCGCGGCGGCCACCACCACGTCGGCGAGGTCGAGCACTTCGGTGTTCTCGTCGCTGACGTCACCGCGCGCCAGGTCGGTCAGCTCGGCGGCGAGGGTGCTCAACTCGGCCACCTGGGCGCCGAGGTCGTTGAGCAGCCGGGTCCGGCTCTCCGAGGGCAGTGCGCTGTCCAGGGTGCCGCGCCGATCGAGCCGGACCAGCAGTTCGATGTTGAGGCGCAGGCTGGTGAGCGGGGTCTTGAGCTCGTGGGCGGCGTCCTCGGCGAGCAGCCGCTGGGCCTGCCGGGAGTCCCGGAGCGCGGCGAGCATGTCGTTGATCGACCCGATCAGCTGCCGGATCTCCCCACCGCCCTCGTCCGGGATGTCGGCGTCGAGATCCCGCGTGTGCGCGACGCGGACAGCGGCGGCGGTCAGCCGGTCGATCGGTGCCAGCCCGGTCCGCGCCACGGCCCGCCCGACCAGGGCACCGCAGGCCACGCAGAGCAACCCGATCAGCAACATGCCCAGCCCGAACCGGTTGATCGAGCTGTCGTCCGCGACGCGGACCACCTGGACCGCGCCCCCGCCTGTCCGCAGCGTGTAGACGAGGTAGCCGTCGTCGTCGCTGTCACCCGACTCCATCAGGTCGGCCGACGCACCCTGCGCCACGCGCCCGGCTTGCTCGCTGACCGGGGGCAGCGCGGGCTGACCGTCCGGCGTCCGGACTGAGCCGTCGGGCAGGACCACCCGCACCAGCCGACCGGATCCGGGATACGGCGGCAGCTCGACCTGAGCCAGCCCGGCGCGTTCCGCGTTCGCGGCCAGCACGCGGGAGTCGGCGCGCAACTGGTCCTCCGCGGTGTTCCGCAGCTCCCAGTCCAGCAGCTCGCTGGCCACCTGGAAGGCCATGAACACGCTGACCGCGATGGCCGTCGCCGCGATCACCGTCAGCCTGGTCCGCAGCGACCGCCGATGCCACCACCGGCCCAGCCTGCTCACGGAGGAGTCTCCCGCAACGTGTACCCCAGGCCGCGCCGCGTGTAGATCAGTCGCGGCTCACCCTCGGCCTCCATCTTGCGGCGCAGATAGCTCACGTACACCTGGAGGTTGTTGGAGGTGACGCTCATGTCGAAGCCCCAGATCGCCCCGAACAGCTCGCCTCGTGTCAACACGCGGGTCGCGTTGCGCACGAGGACCTCCAGCAGGAAGAACTCGGTCCGGGTCAGCCGGAGTGGCCGCCCGCCCCGCCACGCCTCGAACCTGTCGGGATCGACCCGGACGTCGGCGAACGTCAGGACCTGCGACTCGTCGTCACCCGGCGCGCGGCGGCGCAGCAGAGCCCGGACCCTGGCCAGCAACTCCTCGGTGGCGAACGGCTTGGGCAGGTAGTCGTCGGCACCCGCGTCCAGCCCCGCGACCCGGTCGGAGACCTGATCCCGGGCGGTCAGCATCAGCACCGGCAGATCCCGCCCCGCGGCCCGCAACCGCCGGCAGGTCTCCACCCCGCCGAGGCGGGGCATCATCACGTCGAGGATCAGCAGATCCGGCTCGTCGCCGTCGATCCCGTCGAGCACGGCGAGACCGTTGGCGACGGTGCTGGTGTCGTAACCCTCGACCTGGAGCACCCGCTCCAGTGACTCACGGATGGCCGCCTCGTCATCCGCGATCATGATCCGCACTCCGGCCCGCCCTCCAGTCGACGCATTTTGCCGCTCATCGTCTCCGACCAACCTGAGGCCACGATTAGAGCGTCGTCGCGGTGGTGCCCTCGGTCCGGCCAGGATGCCCGGCGACCGGTGGCATGAGCGGAACAGGCCCTGAAAGGCCGACGCGTCGTGCCGGACTCAGCGCGACGATGGAGGCAGACGCGGCCACGGCTCTTCCTCTGGAGAAGCATGTCCGATGACTTTCGCAACGTAGTCCGCTCGGATCAGGTTCACACGGCGGTTCAGCTGGGCGTCCTGCACGGGAATCTGCACGTGAGCGGGACGCGGCCGCTCACGACACCGAGACAGCTGCCCATGGCGCCGCGCCGGCACGTGGCCCGCGAGCGCGAACTCGGCGACCTGGCCGCCGCGCTGGAGGAGGGCCGGCCACCCCTGGTCGTCGTCGAAGGCGCTGGAGGGCTCGGCAAGACGACGCTGGTCCTGCACTGGGCGCACATCCACGCAGACCGGTTTCCGGACGGCCAGCTCTTCGCCGACCTCAGGGGGTTCGACCCGCAGACCGATCCCGCCCGGCCCGCCGCGGTGCTGCGCGGTTTCCTCACGGCGCTCGGTGTCGAGCCCGCCGCGATCCCGATGGATCCGGACGCCGCGGCCGCGCTCTTCCGCAGCGCGGTGGCGGATCGCCGGATGATGATCGTGCTGGACAACGCGAGGAACACCGACCAGCTGGCGCCGTTGCTGCCCGGAACCCCGTCGTGCGCGGTGCTGGTGACGACGAGGATGCGGCTGTCCTCGCTGCGCGTTCTGGGAGCCCATGTCGTACGGCTCGAGGCGATGGACGAGCCCGACGCGCGGGCGTTGCTCAGCGAACTGCTGCCGGATCGGGCCGTCGAACGCGAACCCGAGGCCGTCTCGGCGATCGTGCGCAGATGCGGCGGGATGCCGCTCGCGCTGGCGATCGCGTCGGCCAGGATCGCGACGCACCCCGGATTCCCGATGTCGGTCCTCGCCGACGAACTGGACGACGAGACGACACGGCTGAGCGCGTTCGACGCCGACGACGAGTCCGCGAGCCTGCGCGCGGTGCTGTCCTGGTCTTCCGGTTCGCTGGACGACAGGCTGGGACGCGCGTTCGGGCTGCTCGGTGTCACGCCACTGGGAGAGATCGGTACCGCCGCGGCGGCGTGCCTGTGGGCGGTGCCGCACCGCGAGGCGGTCACGACGTTGCGGTCACTGGAGGCGGCGAACCTGGTGCGCCAGCACGTTCCCCGGAGGTTTCACATGCATGACCTCGTGCGCCTGCACGCCGCCGAACTGCAGCCCGGCGCCGAGTCGGTGTGGGCGCTGCGGCGGCTGGTGGCGTTCTACGCGCACGCCGTCCGGACCGCCGACATCCTGCTGTACCCGCACCGGCACGCCTTCGAAGTGCCTTCGCTGCCCGATGGTTGCGAACCGGTGCAACTGGCCGGCGAACCCGCGGCGGTCGAGTGGTTCGGCCTGGAGCACGCGTCGATCGCGGCCCTGCACCAGGTCGCGGCCGGCCGCGGGTGGCACGAGGCGGTGTGGCACATCGCCCACGGACTCGACACCTACCAGTACCGGCTGGGTCTGCTGACGGAGAACATCGCGTCGTCACGCCTCGGTCTGGAGGCCGCCACGGCCATCGGCTCCGTGCGGTTGCGCGCATCGTCGTTGCGCCAGGTCGGACGCGCCTGCACCCGCGCCGGCGACCTGGAGGACGCCAAGCACCTCCTCGTGCAGGCGCTGAGGCTCGAAGAAGAGGCCGGCTTCCTCATGGGGCAGGCGCACACCCATCACGATCTGCAACGGGTCCTGTCGTTGTCAGGTGAGCACGCCCAGGCGTTGTCGCACGCCATCTCCGGGATGGAGCTCTACCGGGCGGAGGGCAACCCCGTCGGCGAAGCGCACTCGCTCAACGCGCAGGGCTGGCAGCACGCACAGCTCGGAAGTTTCGCTTTGGCCCGTGAATGCTGCGAACAGGCGTTGGCGCTCCACAGCGCGCACGGGAACGTGAGCGGCCAAGTGAGCACGCTCGACGCGTTGGGGCACATCGCTCGCAGGGACGGCCGGCTGGACCTGGCCGCGGAGCACTTCGCCGCCGCCGTGCGACAGGCGAAGAAACTCGGGAACCTGTTCGCGGAGGCCGAAAGCGCGGAACACCTGGCTGACGTTCTCGCACAGCAGGGCGACGCGGAGAAGGCACGGCAGATGCTGCGCGCGGCGTATGAACTCTTCCTTTCCCAGCACCGCGTCGGTGACGCGGACCGCGTGCGGGGGAGACTGCTCGGGGAGGACACCGCGAAAGGCGCGGACTGACCTCGGTGGAGGGCCGGAAAGCAACAGTGCTCGACGAGCCTCGCACGGTCAGCCGGCAATCGTCCCGTCCGGAGTCAGGCCGTGGCGCCGGATCAGTTCGGCTGTGTCGTCGAGGTCGTCATGGCCGTTCAGGTGCGCCAAGAGCGCCGCTGAGGCTTGGTGGTTGCCTTCCGCGACGCGCCTGCCCAGTTCGAGCCATTGTCCTTCGCGCACAAGGAAGGCGCAGTAGGCGCGGTTGGCGCTGTTCCACTCTTCGCTCATGGCACGTGCTTCGTCCAGGCGACCGTTTTCGAGCAAGAGCTCGGTCAGGTGCCTGCGCACGACTTTGTCCGGGTGGGCGGTGGTGTGCCGGCGCAACGCTTCCAGGTCGCCGGCCGTGTGCAATCGGGCAGCAACCGTTCTGGGGTCGTGCCACTCCACCGTTGTGGAGCCCAGCAATCGTCGTGCGGCCGGGTGCAGGTGAAGTCCCTCCTCCACGCCGGGTTCCTCGAGGATCTTGCGGATCTCTTCGTCGTTGCCGATCCCGTCGTAGAGCGTGAGCAACGTCCAAGGCGCGGAGTGCCGGCCCTGTTCCATCGCTGCCCGGCACTCTGCGATCGCTTCGGTGGTGAGACCGAGCTGGGCCAGCTCGTGGACGAGCTTGAGGTGGGTGATCCTGCCGCTCGCCGCCCAGCCACGCCACCGTTGCGCGACCCAGTTCGGGTCCAGTCGGCCGATGTCCGCGAGCACCGTCTGGTCTGGTCCGTCATGACCGGCCGACTCCGCCTGACGCCACGCTGACTTCGCCGCACCGGCGTCCCCGAGCCTGGCGTGCAGCCGTGCGAGGTGCAGAAGGACGTCGGGAATCCGATGCTCCTCGGTCAACCTGGTCAGGCCGTCGAGATCGCGCCGCATGCGCAGGACCGCCGCCCAGCGGTCGAGCACGTTCACGTCTCCCGCAGCCAAGGCACGCCTGCAGAAGCCGATGACGTGGGAGTAGAGCAATCGCCGGTGGGCGAGCCCGGCCAGCCGCTCCAGCTGTGGGACGCGACTGTGGAGGAGGCACGCGTCCCAGAACGACGCGGGAGGCGGCACGCGGTGGCGTTCGCGGCGCAGGTGCTGTTCGAGGTAGTCCTCCAGCCTGTGCGCGGTGTTGTCGGCGGACGGGTGCAGCGGGCTCATGTCGCCCCTGCCGAGCCATGTCAACGACGCGACCGCTTTCGCCGCCCAGTGCGGTTCGCGCGTCAGCCGGCGGCGCTCGCGCGCGTCCAGATAGCCTGGTGCGGCCGCGACGAGTACCGCCTCCGGCACGTACTCCTCCTGCTCCAGCCGACGGGCATCGGCTGCCGCCCGCATCAGGGCGCGCTCGGGTGCCGAAGCACTGTCGACGCGCGCCATGAGGGCCGGGACGCCGGCGAGGTACTGCACCACCGCTCCGTCCTCCGCAGACCGCACCGCGTCGGCGAGATGCGGGTCGCCGGTGTCGAGCGCCGCGGCGCAGGCCGCCTTGTCGAACACGGCGGGCACGGTGACGAACCGGCCGTCCAGCAGATGCCTGCCGGAGGATCGGCTCATGAGCTCGTCGCGGTTCTCCGGCCACACCGATCCCAGCACCAGGATCGGGCCGCGCTCACGGTCGAAGACCAGGTCGGACAGAGCATCGGTGAGCGCGTCGGCCTCAGGTGGCCGAAGCAGGTACTCCTGCGCCTCATCCAGCCACACCACAGTCTTGGGGCCGACGCGGTAGATGTCGTCGAGCATCGTCGACGGCACACGTGAGGTCGGCCAGACCCGCCACCCGTCGTCCAACCGGCGCAGGGCCTCGTAGCAGGCGCGGGTCTTGCCGGAGGTGGAGTCGCTCACCAGGATCGCGATGCCCGATGTGCCCTCCTGCGCCGAATCCACCAGTTTCGACAGCGTTTCGTCGTGCTCGCGCCGGACGTACGGCGTCAGATGGGTGTCTTCCGCGCCGAGCATGCGCGACACCATCAGCTCGCGCGGCGTGACATCGCGAACCGGGCGCCCGAGCGGCCGGTCCGGCACTGCCTTTCGCGCGACCTCCCGCGGGAAGTGCGCGCCGAGCGCGGTGACGAGCTGCTCCAGGGCAGTGGCCGGATCAACGTCGTACCGCGCCACCTTGGTGTGCAGCGAAAGCTGCTTGACGTACACGCCCTCTTCCATCTGCACGACGAAGACCTGCGTGCGGCCCTCGCCGGCGTAGCTCGCCTTCACCACGCGGTGTGCCCATTCGCTCCCGATCGCGCGCTTGGTCCCGCAGACCACGATCGCCGAACCGGCGGAGATCGCCCGCATGGCCTCGTCGACCAGGGAGTCACCGACGAGCACGGTTCCGTCATGGGTGACGTCGTAACCCGCCTCCCGAAGCGGACGAGCCAGGAATTCGGCGAACTCGTCCTCGCCTTCGGCGTGGACGACGTAGACGCGGCGCACGGTCATCCTCGCTTCAGCGGATCGCACTGCACAGGGCGTTCACGCCCGCGTCCCAGTCCGAGGTGAGGTCCGCGTACTTGATGTCGGAAAGGATCGCGGGCAGATCGCCGCCGGTGAGCCGGACCGGCAGGAGGGTGACACCGACCCCGTTGAGCCGGCGGGCGAGGGCCGACATCCACTCCCTGCTCATCCAGGGACTGTCCACCCCCTTCTTCGAGAGGCACAGCACCACGAAGACGGAGTCCGCGAGACCGTCATCGATCTTCTCGACGATGGAATCGCCGATGTCGATCTGCTCGCTGTCGATCCACACGTCGTGCCCGCGGCCGCGTATCTCCGCCGCCAGCCGGTCAGCTTCCTGCTGGTCAGCGCTGCGGTGGCTGATGAAAACTGCGGCCATGTGAGGCTCCATGGTGGTGGTGGGCGCAACGAGGTGCGGTGACAGCGATGCCGAAGCGTCCGCGGCACACGATCCACGTCGGTGGCCGGCACCTTCGCGTTACCCGGGACACCTCGCATCAACGTCGCCCCGCGCGTGGTTCAGGTATCGAGAGAGCAAATGGTGAACGAACGTGGACAAATCGGGTCGGCTCAGGTTTCGGAATGCTTGATTTTGCAGCTATTGCCTCTCTGTCCTCTTTTTGTCCAGATATGAGGGAAAGTGATGTGACAGTTCGAGTGGAATGACGAAACCCGGTCGAGTCGGCGTTGTTCGGCGGTGTCGATCCAGCTTGCGCTGATAAGCTCGCGGAAGCCGATCGGGGAGTTGTGCGGTGGAGAGGTGAGCATGGCCGCTGTCTTCGTGTGCCACAAACTCGTCGACAAGGTTGAGGTGGAGAAGCTGGTCCGTGAGATCGAGCAGCGGGGCCACCGGGTGTGGTACTCGTCCTCGGAGATCAAGATCGGTGATTCGATCGTCGGAAAGATAAACGAGGGGCTCGCCGGCGCCGACTACGTGGTGGCGTGTTTCTCCGAGGCGGACTGCTCGTCGTCGTGGATGGCGGCGGAATGGATGTCCACGCTGGCGCGGCAGGTCGAAGGCGACAGCGTCAAGCTGCTCACGGCGTTGTTCGCCGGTGGAAAGCCGCCGGCGATCTTGGCTGACAAGCGGTACGCCGACCTGTCCCAGGACTGGGTGGCCGGCGTCGAGCTGTTGTGTGCCGCACTGCGGTAGCGGCGGAAACTCGTGACGAACCCGGTCAGGAGCTGACGTGCGGGGTCGAGGCCGAGACGTCTTCCTCTGTCACGCCGCCGTGGACAAGGTGACCCACGGACGCGTGCTCTACCGCGAGCTCAACCGGCTCGGCCTCAGTTGCTGGATCGACGAGGCCGAGATCCGGCCAGGTGACAGCATCATCGCGCAGATCGACGCGGGGCTGGCCACTTCCCGCTACGTCCTCGTCATCGTCACCGAGAACTTCCTGGGGCGGAGAGGCGTGGAAACGGAGCTGAACGCTGCGCTCTCCCGGGAGATCCGGACCGGGGTCACGCATGTCGTCGCCGTTCTGGACGTCGACCCGGACAAGTTCGCGGAGAAGTACCCGCTACTCGCGCACAAGCTGTACCTGACGTGGTCCGACGGACTCGAGGTGCTCGCCGGTCAGGTGAAGTCGTTGTTCAGGCGGGAGCCGGCTCCCGAGTGGCATTGCGACCATCCGAAGGCTTACGTGGGACCGGTGTGGGTCAGGGTCATGGCGGCCGCGGAGAACGCGGGCGCTCCTCACAAGGTCGTGCTCAGGTGGGGCTCGTACACCCTGCCGGTCGAGGTCCCGCCGAACTCGGGCCCGACGTCGTTGGCTCACCACAAGACACAGCCGGACTCGGTGACGTTGCACGTGTCCGTGACGCCCTCCGCGGTCGTCACCTTCGGGTCCGGCGCCCCACCTGACGAGGGCCACCTGAACATCGACGAGGGGTGGACGCGAAGTTCCAGCGACGAGTGGGATTGAGCGGCTCGACGGCTCCGACCGGTCCTTGCGGATCTCAGCGACGACCCGCGCCCGAGGCAGCGAACGGGGCTGTGCATGACGGCGACGTCCACATCACCGCGGTCCACGCTGTCCGTCAACAAATGTCAGATACCTCGACCAGCGGTGTGACCTGTGGTTTTGCTGCCATGAACGACCGGTCGGGCCGCCGTCCACCCTTGTGCCGGGCGCTGGACCGTGCCTATATTTGCCGAAACGAAGTGATGTAAGCGCTTACATTGAGCGCACGTGAAATGTAAGCGCTTACATCGATTCAGAAGGTCGACGACAGGGCGGCAGCGCAGTGCGGAAGCAGCAGCAAGCCACTCCCGGGACTCCGGCGGCGGGAGCGACGATCTACTCCGTCGCCGACCGCGCCGGCGTCTCGATCGCCACGGTCTCGCGGGTGCTCCAGGGCGTGACGGTCGTGGCCGAGACGACCCGGCAGAAGGTGCTCGCCGCCGTCGACGAACTGGGTTACGTGCCGCTCGGAGCAGCGCGCAGCCTGGCCGTGCGCCATCACGAGGCGCACGGGCTCGTGCTGCCGGAACTGTCCGGTCCCTACTACGCCGAGCTGCTGATGGGCTTCGAGGCCCGCGCCGCCGAGCTCGCGCAGTCCGTCGTCCTCGTGCTCACCGACAGCCGCACCGACCTGACCGCCGCCGTGCGGCAGCTGGCGACGCGGGTGGACGCCATCGCGGTGTTCGCGGCGATCCCGGACGGGGTGGTGCGGTCGTTGCGCTCCCGCAAGCCGGTGGTCGTCATCGCCGGGGAGCCGGGGGACGGCGTCGAGGCGGTCGCGGCGGAGAACCTGGAGAGCGCGCGAGAGCTCGCCGGGCACGTGCTGGACCACGGCAGGCGGCGGGCGTTGTTCGTCGGTGATCCGGACAGCGGGCCGGACGTCCGCAACCGGTACGCGGGGTTCGTCGCCGCGCACCGCGACCGCGGGCTGCGCGCCGCCGAACCCGTGCGGATGGCGTTGTGCGAGAGCGAGGGCGTCGGTTTCGCACGGGGGTTGCTCGCCGGTTCTCACGAGGCGGACGCCCTGATGTGCGCCAACGACGAACTCGCGTTGTCGGTCATGACGACGCTGCAGGACGCGGGACGTCAGGTTCCGGGCGACATCGCGGTGGTCGGCTGGGACGACGTCATGGCGGCGCGGTACGTGCGGCCGGGGCTGACCACCGTGCGCCAGCCCGTGCACGAACTCGGTGCGCTGGCCGCTGATCGCCTGCACGAGCTCGTCGCCGGCGAGACACCCCGCGCACACGCGCAGATGCTGCCGACGCGCCTCGTCGTGCGCTCGTCGTGCGGCTGCTGAACCACCGTCCACTTCAGACTCAAGGAAGGCGAGGAGTCCATGGTGCACAAGACAGCCAAATCACTCGCGGGGGTGTCCGCCCTCGTGCTGGTGCTGGCCGCCTGCGGGCGTGGTGACGACCAGGCCGGTGGGCAGAGCAGCGCCGGCATCGCCGACGGCCCCGCCACCGGCACCGTCACCGTCTGGGCCATGGGCGCCGAGGGGGAGAAGCTCCCCGCGCTCGCCAAGGAGTTCGAGGACGCCAACCCCGGTGTCGACGTCCAGGTGACCGCGATTCCGTGGGACGCCGCGCACAACAAGTTCACCTCGGCGATCACGGCGGGCCAGACCCCCGACGCGGCGATGGTCGGATCGACCTGGATGGGTGAGTTCGCGGGACTCGGCGCGCTCGACCCGACCCCGTCCACGATCGACGCCAAGGCGTTCTTCGAAGGCGCGCAGGGCACGACCGAGGTGGACGGGAAGTCGTACGGCATCCCGTGGTACGTCGAGACGAGGCTCCTGTACTACCGCAAGGACCTGGCCAAGACGGCCGGGTACGAGACGCCGCCGAAGGACTGGCAGGGCCTCAAGGAGATGGCCAAGGCGTTGCAGGCCAAGGCGGGCGCGAAGTTCGGGATCGGGCTGCAGGCGGGCGGCACGGGATCCTGGCAGTCGTTGCTGCCCTTCGCGTGGTCGAACGGCGCATCTCTGACCAAGAACGACAACGGGGCGTACAACTTCGACAGCCCCGAGCTGAAGGAGGCGCTGGAGTACTACGGTTCCTTCTTCGCCGAGGGCATCGCGGACAAGGGAGCCCCCGCCCAGCCCACCACCGAGCCGGACTTCGTCAGCGGCAGGGTGCCGATGTTCATCTCGGGTCCCTGGATGATGTCGGCGGTCGAGAAGCTCGGCGGCGACGGCTTCAAGGACAAGTACGACGTCATGCCGATGCCGGTGAAGAAGACGTCGTCGAGCTTCGTCGGCGGGTCGAACCTCGTCGTGTTCAAGGAGACGAAGAACCGCGACTCCGCGTGGAAGTTCGTGAACTGGCTGGCCGACGAGAAGACCCAGGTGAAGTGGTACCAGCAGGCGACTGTCCTGCCGTCGGTGCGCGACGCCTGGCAGGACCCGGCCCTCACCGCCGACACCAAGCTCGCGACGTTCGGCAAGCAGCTCGAGACCGCGCAGGCGCCGCCGACCTTCGCCACCTGGGAGCAGGCGATCACCGCGCTCGACACCGAGGTCGAGAAGGTGGCCCGCTCCGGCGCCGACCCCGCCGCGGCCCTGAAAGCAGCGCAGGCGTCGGCCGACTCCATCGGCACCGGGAAGTGAGCTCCCCCGCGGCGACCCGCCGCCGCGGGGCCGAGCGGGCGGCGTGGTTGCTGATCCTGCCGTTCTGCCTGCTGTTCCTCGTGTTCACGGCGTGGCCGGTCGTCCAGTCGCTGTTCATGAGTCTCACCGACACCCGCAACCGCGACCTGCGCACGCCGTTCGCGGTGGAGTTCGTCGGCCTGGACAACTACCTGCAGGCGTTCGCCGACCCGCTGTTCCGCACCGCGGCCGCGAACACCGCGTACTTCGTGCTGGCCGGCGTGCCGCTCACGCTGGTCATCGCGCTCGGGGCGGCCGTGGTGCTGGACAAGGGGATCTCGCGGTTCCGCGCGTTCTTCCGGCTGGGCTTCTACACGCCCGTGATCACCTCGATCGTGGCGGTCGCCGTCGTGTGGAGGTTCCTGCTGCAGGACGAGTTCGGGCTGATCAACACCGTGCTGGGCTGGGTCGGGATCGACGGCCCGAACTGGCTCGGTGACCCGGACTGGTCGATGCCCGCGCTGATCCTGATGGCCGCGTGGCGCAACTTCGGCACCGCGATGATCATCTTTCTGGCCGGGCTGCAGGCGGTACCGGCGTCCCTGCACGAGGCGGCGTCCATCGACGGCGCCGGGGCTTTCACACGGTTCCGGTACATCACGCTGCCGCTGCTGCGCCCGACGCTGCTGTTCGTCTCGGTGACCACGGCGATCGGCTACCTGCAGTTCTTCGAGGAGCCCTACGTCATGACCAACGGCGGTCCGCTCAACTCGACGATCTCGGCGTCCATGTACACCTACCGGCAGTTCGGTTTCGGCAACTACGGCTACGCCTCCGCCATGAGCTACCTGATCTTCGTCGTGATCGCGGTCGTCACCGCCGTGCAGTTCCGCCTGCTGCGGGAGAGGAGCTGACCATGACCCGAAACCGTTGGTGGCTCTACGTTCCGCTCACGATCGCGCTCGTCGCGGTGATCGCGCCGTTCGCCTGGATGGTGCTGGGCAGCCTCAAGGGCGAGGGTGAGATCCTGGCGAACCCGCCGACGTGGCTGCCCGAGGCCGCGTCGCTGGACAACTACACACAACTGTTCTCCCGTCTGCGTTTCGGGACGTACTTCCTGAACTCGGCCATCGTCGCCGTGCTGGTGACGGCCGGGAACCTGCTGTTCTGCTCGATGGTCGGCTACGCGCTCGCCAAACTGGAGTTCCGGGGCAGGCGGACGCTGTTCCTGGTCGTCATGGCGACCCTGATGATCCCCGGCGTCGTGACGTTCGTGCCGCTGTACGTCCTGGTCGTCAACGCGGGCCTGGCGAACTCCCTGCCCGCGCTGATCCTGCCGTTCCTCGTGTCGCCGTTCGGGGTCTTCCTGATGCGGCAGTTCATCACGGGCCTGCCCGGTGAGCTGCTCGACGCCGGACGGGTCGACGGCGCGGGCGAGGTGCGCATCTTCGCCCGCATCGTCCTGCCGCTGTGCGGGCCCGCGCTCGCCACGCTGGGCATCCTCACGTTCCTGGGCAGCTGGAACAACTTCCTCTGGCCGCTGGTGGTGGCGCAGCAGGAGAGCGAGTACACGCTTCCCGTCGCCCTCGCCCTCTACTCGACCGGTCAGAACTCCATCCAGTACGGCCTGCTCCTCGCCGGGGCCACCATCGTCGTCATCCCGGTGCTGCTCGTCTTCCTGGTCTTCCAGCGGCGCTTCATCGAAGGCATCGCGACCACCGGCATCAAGTGAGAGGTCCGAAGGGGACTCACATGAACTCAGCCGCAGGGATCACCCGCCGAACACTGTTCCTGGGGACCGCCGCCGCACTCGCGCTCCCCGGCACCCCGTCCGCACTCGCGGCGCCCGGCCGGGGGTACGACCCGGCCCGGATCCGCGGCTGGGCCCGCGACACGTGGCGCAGCCTCGTCGCCATGACGCCGTCGGGCACCGGCCTGCCCGCGGACAACATCCCCGAGTCGCTCGCCCCGGCCGATCGTTCCGGATACACCTCGCCGACCAACATCGGCGGCTACCTGTGGTCGACGGTCGTCGCCCGCGAACTCGGGTTCATCTCGAAGGACGAGGCGTCGGCGCGGTTGATCCGCACGCTCACGACCCTGGACCGGATGGAACACCACACCGCGAGCGGCATGTACTTCAACTGGTACGACGAGGAAACCGGTGAGGCGTTGCGCGCCTGGCCCGGCACCGGCGCGGTCGTCCACCCGTTCTGCTCCAGTGTGGACAACGGCTGGCTCGGCGCGGCGCTGCTCGTCGTGGCGGGAGCGGACCGCGCGGCGGCTCCACTGGCAACGCGGCTCTTCGCGCGCATGCGGTGGGACTCCTTCTACAACCCCGGCGACGACCCCGCGCACCCGGTGCGGCCCGGCGGGCTGGTCCACGGCGGGTTCTTCCCGTTCGACCACGACCGCCCCGGCGGCGTCTACCGGGGCACGCACATCGGCGGCGACCCGGTCTGGCTCACGACGCACCACTACGACACCACGGTCTCCGAGACCCGCATCACCAGCTACCTCGGCATCATCACCGGCCAGATCCCGCCGAAGCAGTACTTCGCCATGTGGCGGACG
This sequence comes from Streptomyces sp. ID05-26A, assembly GCF_033794685.1. Taxonomy (NCBI): domain Bacteria; kingdom Bacillati; phylum Actinomycetota; class Actinomycetes; order Kitasatosporales; family Streptomycetaceae; genus Streptomyces; species Streptomyces sp. ID05-26A. Next base: position 72,304 of record NZ_JARAYZ010000006.1, on the reverse strand, counting down.
TTCCCGGCGTCGTGCGACTGGTCGTGGCACGAGATGCAACCGGTGGGGGAGAACCGCACCTACTACGGCATCGAGGTCTTCGAAGGCGCCTACACCTACCGCGGCATGCGGATCGTGCCGGGCTGGGGAGGGTCGATGTTCGAGGAACTGATGCCGGACGTCTTCGTACCCGAGGCGAAGTGGGCGCCGCGATCGTGGGGCCGCAACCACCGGCTGCACGTCCGCGCCCAGCGCGAGCACGGGCTGCTCGAGGCGAAGTACGGCTACTGGGGCTTCAGCCCGGCGAGCAACCCCGCCGGCGGCTACCGCGAGTACGGCGTCGACGCGCTCGGCATGGGTCCCGGCAACGAGCCGGGCAACGGCGCCAACGGGTACTTCTCCGACCAGGAGATGACGAACTACGACGTCGGCTTCGGCACCTGCCGTCCCGCCACCGCGCCCACACCGTCGTTCGGCGACGGCGTGGTCACCCCGCACGCGGCGTTCCTGGCGATGATGCACGAACGCGATGAGGCCTACGCCAATCTCGTTGGCATCCAACAGGATCTGCGCGCCTACGGTTCGGGCGGCTTCTTCGACTCGGTCGCCGTGCGGTCGGGTGCGATCGCACGGCGCTACCTCTCGCTGGACCAGGCGATGGTCATGGGCGCGGTCGGCAACGTCCTGTGCCGGGACGTGATCCGGCGCGCGTTCGCGACCCCCGCCGTGGAGCGGGCGTTGCGGCCGGTCATCGGGGTAGAGGAGTTCGGCGCGAGCCGGGCTTGAGCACAACGGAGGTGTTGGCATGCGGCCCGTGCGGCTGATTTCCGAGGACGGTGTCGAATACCGCGACCTCAACGGCAACGGTGTCCTGGACCCCTACGAGGACCCGCGGCTGCCGGTGGCCGAGAGGGTGGAGGACCTGCTTTCCAGACTGACGCTGGAGGAGAAGGCGGGACTGCTGTTCCACACCGTCATCGAGGCGGGCGCCGACGGCACCGTGAAGGAGGCGCCCGGCGACATCAGCAAGTCTCCCACCAGCGTCGTGGTGAAGGAGAAGCACCTCTCGCACTTCAACGTGCACGCACTCCACGACGCCCGCATGGCCGCGCGCTGGCACAACAACCTCCAGCGCATCGCCGAGAGCACGCCGCACGGGATCCCGGTCACCATCTCGACCGACCCGCGGCACGCCTTCCTGGAGAACGCGGGGGTTTCCTTCACCGCCAAGGCCTTCTCCCAGTGGCCGGAAGCGCTCGGACTGGCCGCGCTGCGCGATCCGTCGCTCGTGCGCCGGTTCGCGGACATCGCCCGCCAGGAGTACGTCGCGGTCGGCATCCGCTACGCCCTGCACCCCGCGATCGACCTGGCCACCGAACCGCGTTGGGCCAGGCAGGCGGGCACGTTCGGCCAGGACGCCGCGCTGACGTCCGAACTGGCCGTGGCCTACGTGCAGGGGTTCCAGGGCCCGTCGCTCGGACCGGACTCGGTCGCCTGCACCAGCAAGCACTTCCCCGGCGGCGGCCCCCAGAAGGACGGCGAGGACGCACACTTCCCGTACGGCCGCGAGCAGGTCTACCCGGGCGGCCGCTTCGACGACCACCTGGCCCCGTTCCGCGCGGTGGTCGAGGCCGGCACGGCGGTGGTGATGCCGTACTACGGCATGCCGGTCGGCCTGGAGGTCGACGGTGAGCCGATCGAGCAGGTCGGTTTCGGCTACAACCGCCAGGTGGTCACCGGCATGCTGCGCGACCGCCTCGGCTTCGACGGGGTGGTGCTCACCGACTGGGAACTCGTCATGGACAACCACGTGGGCGACAAGGTGCTCCCCGCCCGAGCCTGGGGCGTAGAACACCTGGACCCGCACGGACGCATGGAACTCGCCCTGTCCGCGGGAGCCGACCAGTTCGGCGGCGAGGAATGCGTAGAAGTCCTGCTGGAACTCGTGGCGCAGGGCCGCGTCACGGAAGCACGGATCGACGAGTCCGCACGCCGAATCCTCGCGCTGAAGTTCCACCTGGGCCTGTTCGACAATCCGTTCGTGGACGAGGACCAGGCGGCGGAGACGGTGGGACGACAGGACTTCCGCGACGAGGGCCACGCCGCCCAGGCCCGTTCGATCACCGTGCTGCAGGCGGGTCCGGACGCGGCAGCACTGCCGTTGAGGCCAGGACTCAAGCTCTACGTGGAGAACGTCTCGCCCGAAGTGGCCGCACGCCTGGGAACCGTTGTCACCACACCAGAAGAGGCGGACGTGGCGCTGGTGCGGCTGATGGCGCCGTTCGACCCGCGCTCCGACCTGTTCCTGGAGTCGTGGTTCCACCAGGGCTCCCTGGACTTCCCGCCGGGCCTGCCCTCCCGGTTGGCCCGCATCGCCGCCGTCTGCCCGCTGATCGTCGACGTGACGCTGGACCGCCCGGCGGTGCTGACGCCGTTGCTCCCGCACGTGTCGACCCTGGTGGTCAGCTACGGCAGCACCGACGAGGCCCTGGCCGACGCGCTGACGGGCGTCTTCCCCGCGCAGGGCAGGCTCCCGTTCGACCTGCCCCGCTCGATGGAGCAGGTGCGCCGCCACCCCGAGGACGTCGCGGGCTACGACGACCCGCTCTTCCCGTTCGGGCACGGCGCACCGTCGAGCTAGTCCAGGCCGCGCTACGCCACTCTGATTGTGGGAGGACTGCGGAAAGTGCCGTCATTCCACGTGGTGTGAAGATGGCGATTTGCCCTGCTGGTCAGGCAAGGACGAACTTTCGCTCGACATGTAACGGCGTGCTCGGCCGATCGATAGACGGACGCGAATGCCATGCCGGACCTCGGAGCGGACATGCACAAGACCAGCAGGCTGTTCCTCGTTGCCGTTACCTGCGCGACCCTGGTGCTCGTGCCCGCAGCGCCGGCGACAGCGGCTGGTCCAGGACCGTCTCTGGCATCACTCGGGGACGGCGGTGCTCTGCCGAATTCAAGCAGCTACGGCAGTAGCGGTGTGACTCCGGACGGGCGCCACGTCGCCTTCAACTCCTCGGCGACGAACCTGGTGCCGGGCCTCGTTTCGCAGATCGGCCAGAACCAGGTCTACGTGCGCGACAGGACGACCAATGCCACGGTGGCTGTCAGCGTCAACAGCTCTGGCGCGTTCGCGAACGAGTCGTCGTATTACCCGATCATCAGTGCTTCTGGGCGCCACGCGACGTTCTGGTCGAACGCCGGCAACCTCGGTGATGGCAACACGAACTTCAGCTATCACTGTTACGTGCGCGACCTTCAGCTCAACACCACGGTCCGCGCCGCGGGGACCTTCGACAACACCTCGAACTGCTTCGGGATCAGCCCGGACGGAAATGTCGTCGGCTTCAGTGGCGAGCTCCGCACTGGATGGCCGGGCTACTTCTGCCCACAGTTTCCCTGCAACTGGACCGGCTACAACGCTTACGTGCGAAACCGCACGACCGGCGTCATCAGCCCCGTGGCGATCGACAGCACCGGAAACCACGGCGCGGTGAACTCGGGAGTCTGGTCGAGCTACCAGGCGTACCGGCCGAGCATGTCCGATGACGGCACGATCGTCGCCTTCTGGTCGAGTTCCCCGCTTGTTCCGGGCGTGGAGCCGGGATTCCACATTTACGTGCGGAACATGGTGACTGGCACCGTCCAACTCATCGCCTCACCTCATGGCGTGCAGGGCACGCAGAACAACCACGCGAGCGTGTCGGGCGACGGCCGGTACGTCGTGTACACGAGTCTTCGCCCGGACAGGCTGGCGTATCACGTGTTCCGGCGCGACCTGCAGACCGGTGCCGAGACGCTCGTGAACGTGGCGTCGCCAGACGTGCCGATGAGCGGTTCAGTCAACGAGCCACCCGCTGTCAGCACGGACGGCCGGTACGTCGGATTCGTGAACGCTCCCGTCATCGACACCAGTGGCATGGGCACGAACTCGCATGTCTTCGTGCGGGACATGCAGACGGGCGTGATCACCCAAGCAGATGTGACCCCAGCCGGGCAGCAGCCGAACGATGCCTCGTTCGGTCCACTCCAGTTGACACAAGACGGCCTCGTCGTGTTCGGCAGCTTCGCGACCGATCTGACCACGGCGCCGGTTCCGCGCCCACAGGCGTATCTCAGCGCTCCTGCTGTTCCGGCGAGCCCGGCCGGCCTCTCCGCGAGCTCTCCTGCCATCACCGCTCAACTGACTTGGGATTCAGTCGGGAGTGCGACGTCGTACAACATCTACCGGGACGGCCTTCTGGCCGGCACCAGCATTTCGGCGGCCTACAGCGACAACACCGCATCCGAGGGCACGCACACCTACTACGTGACTGCCGTGGCGATTGGCGGAGAAAGCGCCGCTAGCAACAGCGTCACGGTGACGACAGACCGGACCGCTCCCGTTGTCGGTACTTTCACGTGGTCCACCAATCCCAAGCCTCTCGCCGCGACAGCGAGCCTCAGCGTCGGGGCGACTGACGACTTGTCCGGAGTCGCTGTCGCCGAGTACTACCTCGGCGACCTCGACCCAGGTCCGGGCAACGGAGTGGCCATGAGTCCCGATGGCGCCGGCTTCGCCGCGTCGTTCGGCAACGCTCTGGCCAGTGGCGTGCACAAGGTCAATGTGCGAGCGCGAGACGGCGCCGGAAACTGGAGCCCGGTGACGTTCGACTTCCTCACGGTCTACGACCCTTCAGGCCCGACCGACGTAGCCGGGAAGAAGACGCTGACACCCGTGCACACCGACGTCGACAACAACCCGGTTGACCTCCTGCCCGGCCTGACCGGCAATGCGCAGTCCGACGACGTCAACTTCGGGTTCGATGTCATGTACCGGCCAGACGGAACGGTTGACCAGGCCAGCACGTTCTCGTTCACCTACTTCGTGGGATATGCCGGCAACAAGAACAAGAACTGCAAACTCCCCAACCCGAGCGACTGCCACTCCACCCAGTTCACGGCCACCAGCGTCGACTGGTTGTCGGTCAGCGGTGCCAACAGTTCGGTCGGCAGCTTCCAAGGCGTGGGCACGCTGGTTGTCGACGGCACCACGACGAACAATCCGTTCCGCGTCACCGCGATCGACGGCGGACGCCTGAGTCCCGTGCAGGGAGACAGCGTCTCCCTGCACGTCTACGCTCCCGGCGCGAATCCCGCCACGGCAACAGCGCTCTATCGCGTCACAGGTCGGCCTGCGGGCTCAGGGGTGATCATCCAGTAGGAATCGCGTGAGTTCCAGCGCTATCCGGAACAGGAGCCACATCATTGCCCGGATGTCACGACCCCGTTGCTCATCGGCTGGCTTGTGCACGTTCCTGCACCATCCATTCCAGTATGGGGAACAATCTCGGTAGCGAGTTCACCAGCGCTGGCGCATTTGCGTAATGAGCAAAAATGTTCTTGTCAGGCAGACCGCAGTTTGCGGGGGTGGCAAATGGAGACGGGTGAGGGTGTGGGAAGTGGCGATGAGGATGATCCACCGAAGACTGGCAGGTCCCTGGCCAACCTCGAAGGCAAGCGGGACCTTGCGCACGAGAGCCGGGAGTTCGCCGAGTACCTCAGGATGCTGCGAAAGCGAACGGGGCTGACCTCCCAGAAGCTGGAAGCCGAGTTGGGCATGGGGGCGGGGAGCATGTCCCGCTACCTCAGCGGTGAGCGACTGCCCAAACTCGCGTGGTTGCGCCGTTTTCAAGACTGGGTGAAAGCAAGTACCGATGCCGGCCTCACTCACGAGGAACGCGATCAAGGTCGGGATCTGCTCTACGCCGCGGCCGCGAACAAGAACATCCTGATCGTCCACGAGGTCGAGTTGGAGGATCGCGACGGCAGGCTGGCCGACCGCATCGCTGTGGTCGAGCAGGACATCGACATGATCCAGGATCAACTGGCCGCCGAGCGTGCGACTCGGGAGAAGGACCAGACGAAGATCGCCGAACTCGAGGAACAGCTGACACAGCTGGATACCTTGGCGAAGGTGTTGCAGGCGGAACGGGTCGCCGTCGCCACCATCGCAGACGCGGTCGCGACGCCTGAACAGGTGATGAACGTAGCGGCGTGGAAGGACAGCCCTCCGCCGGCGGTGTGGGGACCGGTACCGTCTCGCAATCCCGACTTCGCCGGACGAGCCGAGCTGCTTCGGCATCTAGGCCATCAACTGGTTCCGCTGGACGGGTCTCCTGCTCGACCACAGGTGCTCCACGGCACGGCAGGGACAGGCAAGTCGCAACTCGTTGTCGAATACGTCCACCGGCACGCTGGTGACTACGACATGGTCTGGTGGATCTCCGCTGAGCACCAAGCGACTGTGCACCACGCATTCGTGGAGCTGGCGAAGCGGATGAACATCCAGGCTTCGAGCGCGGAGATCGCCGTGCCGGCCGTGCTCGAAGCGTTGCGAGTCAGCGAAAGTCATCGCAGGTGGCTTCTCGTGTTCGACAACGCTGAACGACCTGACTCGATCCGCGGCTTCCTGCCGGGAGGCCGCGGACACGTCCTCATCACGTCACGAAACCCCTTTTGGGAAGGCGTGGCACGGCCCGTCAGGGTAGGTCTGTTCACCCGTGCGGAAAGCAGGGAGCTCCTGCGCCGTCGTGGTGTGGACATCGACGCCGACGAGCTCGCGGAAGCGCTCGGTGATCTTCCCGCGGCAGTGGACCAGGTGGGCTCGTGGCTCAGCCGGACAGGCACCTCGGTGTCCGAATGCCTCCGGCTGCTGGCGGGAGACGGCACCGCGCTGCTGCAAGTTCAACAATCTGGCGGCGATCACGCACTGCCTGTCGGAGCAATCTGGAACGTTCCCCTGGCGCGGATCAAAGCCGAAGACCGACAGGCACTGTCACTCCTCCGTCTGTGCGCGTTCTTCGCGCCGGCACGCATACCTCACGCCCTCGTGGCCAAGGCCGAACGGACCTCCGAGTCTGAGTCAGATGACCGGGAGCCGTACGAGACGATCCGCTTGCGAAACGCCCTCCAGCACCTTGCTCAGTGCAGCCTTGTCGAGGTCGACCGCCGCGACGACAGCCTCGCCCTGCACCCGCTGCTCCAGGTCGTCGTCCGCGGTCAGATGGATTTGGAACTGCAGGAAAAGTCACGGCACGCCGTACACGCCGCGCTCGCCGCACACGATCCGGGAGACCCGGATGACGCGGCCAACTGGCCGCTGTACGCGACCCTGTTCCCCCATGTCGTCCACTCAAAGGCCGTCGACTGCAGGTCTGCTGAGACGGCACGACTGATCGAGAACTTGCTGCGCTGGCTACTCGTGGCAGGCAACGCGGACACGGCCCGAACCCTGGCTCGGCAATCGCTGACCGCGCACGAAGCTCGACAGGCCCAGGACGCGGACGCGATCTCTGGCACACGGCCTTCCACCGATACCGCTCCACGGGAGTTGGAAGCGCCTTAGTGCGGCCGTTCACCTCCTCGTACGACCAGTCACGTCTTCACAGTTCCGCAGGTGACAGTTTCGGTGTTGGTGGAGTCTGGCGAGACCCGTTGAACCGGTGCATAGCCCGTTCAGTGCTGTTGCACCGGATCGTCTCGTATGTACAGTCCCTCTACTTCGTCACTGCAACTGCCTGGGGGTACGCGGTGAGACGCCGGTTCATGCTGTCCTTGTTGATGTTGTTCAGCCTCATCGCGGTACCACCGCAGGTGCAGGCGACGCCGTCAGCCGACCTGAACAACCAGTTCAACGCCTACGGCAACCAAGGCGGCCACTGGACCGGTGGTGACAGCACGGTCTCCGTGCCGCTGCCGGACGGCCGGGTCGCCTGGCTCTTCTCCGACACGTTCCTCGGCAGCGTCAACGCTGACCACAGCAGGCCGAGGACCGCGCCGTTCATCCGCAACTCCATCGTGGTGCAGCAGGGCAACCAGCTGGTCCAGACCGTGCACGGCGGTACCGCGCAGAACCCGACGACACTCGTCACGGGCAGCAATCCGGCGCACTTCTACTGGATCGGTGCCGCGACCGTCCAGGGTGGAGCGTTGAAAGCGCTCTACGGCCGGTACGAGAACGCGGGTGAAGGGCCGCTCGGGTTCCGCCGGATCGGTACGTCGCTGGTCACGTTCACCCTGCCGGCGTTGACCGTCGCGAGCGTGGTGGACCTCGATCGGGCGAACAAGGTCGGGTGGGGTACCGCGATCTTCACCGAGGGCGGGTTCGACTACGTCTACGGCACGGAGGACGTGGACGGGTACAAGTTCGCCCACGTCGCGAGGGCCGCGAGCGGCAATCTCGCGGCGGCGTGGCAGTACTGGAACGGCACGGGCTGGGTGAGTGACGAAGCGCAGTCCAAGCGGCTGTTCTCGGGCGGTGGCACGGCTTTCTCGGTGGTGCGCAAGGACGGTCAGATCGTTCTCGTCACGCACGACGGCAACGTGGGCTTCAGCCCGTGGTTCGTCGCGTACACCGCAAGCAGTCCCACGGGGCCGTTCGTCGGGCCCAGCTACCTGCACAAGGCGCCGGAACCCGACGGCATCATGAAGTTCGCGTACGACGCGCAGCTGCACCAGGAGCAGGCTGATCCGGGCAAGTTGCTGATGTCGTACAACCTGAACAGCCTCGACGAAGGCGACAACTACCGCGATGTGCGGATCTACCGGCCGCGGTTCGTCGACATCACGTGGCCGCGCACGGCGCCCACCGGACCGGCGGCGCCGACCGGTGTCGCGGTCTCGTTCAACACCGACGGAACCGGGCGGGTCAGCTGGAACGCGCCGAGCGGGCTGAACTTCTGGCTCTACCGAAGGGACGTCACCGCGGGGCAGACGCACTTCAGTCGCGGCCACAACACCGTCGACACCAACTTCGAGGAGCTGGGCGGGCTCAAGAACGGGCACACCTACGAGTTCCGCGTCAGCGCGGTCAACTCCAGCGGTGAGGGCGTGTTCTCCACGACCGTCAGCGCCACCGCACAGGTCACCCCGCCGCCCGCGCCCGCCAACCTCCGCGCCACGCCCGGCACCGACGCCGACGTGAAGCTGCAGTGGAACGCCGTTCCCGGCACGACGAACGTGCAGTACCGGCTGTTCAAGCGCGACGTCACGGCCCAGCACACCGACTTCACCGAGGTGTGGTTCTCGAACCCGTCGAGCACCGAGCACACCATCACCAACCTGGTGCCGGGGCACACCTTCGAGTTTCGGGTCAGCGCGCGCAACGGTGGTGGCGACAGCCCGCCGTCCAATCCCGTGCAGGCCGCGGTGGTGGCCGCGCCGCCACCCGCTCCGACCGGGCTGACCGCGGTCGCGCAGGGCGACGGCAGCGTGAAGCTGCAGTGGAGTTCGACCGGCGAAGGCCACTGGTACTGGGTCTACCAGCGCAACGTCTCGAAGGAGGAGGAGTTCCACCAGCTCGAACATCCCGTGGTGAACGGTACGAGCGCCACGCCGGGTTGGTTGACGAAGGGCGACGTCTACGAGTTCGTTGTCTCGTCGATCAACCGTCACAACGTGGAGTCCGCGAAGTCGGCTCCAGCGCGGGCAACCGCGCGGTTCGACGTGCCTGCGACGCCTTCCGGCCTCACCGCTGTCTCGCAGGGCGACGGCAGCGTGAAGCTGCAGTGGAACTCGACCGGCGACGGGCACTGGTACTGGATCTACCAGCGTGATGTCTCGGCGGAAGAGGAGGAGTTCACGCAGCTCAAGTACCCGGTCACGACCGGCACGACGTTCTCGCCGGGTGGGCTGATCAAGGACCACGTCTACGAGTTCAAGGTGTCCGCGATCAACACCGGCGGCGAGGGTCCCATGAGCGCTGTGGTGCAGGCGACCGCGCGCTACAACCCGCCTCCCGCGCCGTCTGGCCTCACCGCGGTGGCCGGCGACGGCACGGTCGCGCTGAGCTGGAACGCCGTTCCCAACGCCTGGTACTGGATCTACCAGCGCAACGTGGACGACCAGAACTTCACCCGGCTCGAGTACCCCGTCACCACCGGGACCTCGTTCACCGCGGGGCTGCTCGCGAACGGCAGCACCTACGAGTTCAAGGTCACCGCGACCACGGCCGGCGGCGAGGGCGCGACCAGCAACGTCGTGTCCGCGAAGCCGATGCCTCCGTTGCCGCCCAAGGTGACCGGACTGACGGCCACGCCGACGTCCAACGGCGAGGTCAAACTGACCTGGAACGCGCTGCCCAACGTCTTCTACTGGGTCGCGTACGGCGAGGCGGGCAAGCCGTTGAACAGGCTGGGGGCGCCCGCGTCGGAAGCACAGTTCACAGTCACGGATCTGAAGCACGGGCAGCCGTACGAGTTCAAGATCACCGCCACGAACCTCGCCGGCGACGGACCTGACTCGGACGTGCGCGGCGCCACCGCGTCGATCGCGTTCCCGAACGCGCCGGCCGGACTGCGTGGTCAGGCTGCCGGTGACGGAAGTGTTGACCTGCAATGGGATTCGGCCGGACCGAAGCTGTTCTACTGGGTGTACCGGCGTGACCTCGACGACGAGACGGAAACGGGGTTCACCCGCGCCGAGTTGCCGACCGAGAACACCTTCACGTCGTGGGACGGTCTGAAGCACGGGCACCGCTACGAGTTCTACGTGCGTGCCGAGAACTCCCGTGGACTCGGTCCGCAGTCGAACACCGTGCAGGTCACGTCGCTCGGCGGCCTGCCACAGCCGCCCACGGGCCTCGTCGCCACGCCCGGCAACAGCCAGGTCGTGCTGAACTGGACCGCGAGCCCCACGTCCGGCGTCTACTACTGGGTCTACTACCGCAACGTTTTCGGTCCCGAGGGCTGGCGGAAGCTCGAACTGCCGTTCAGCGCGACCACGGCGACCATCGGTTCGCTGACCAACGGCCAGATCTACGAGTTCAAGGTCGCTGCCACGAACTGGGCCGGCGACAGCCGGGCCAGCGCGGTGGTGAGCGCCCGGCCGTTGCCGCCGGTCCCCGCGCCTGCCTCGCTGACCGCCATCGCGGGCAACAACGAGGTCGGCCTCGGCTGGAACGCCGTCGAGCACGCGACCTACTTCTGGGTCGAGTACCGCAATGCCACCTCCATTTCGGGGTGGAAGCGTCTGGAGGACCCGGCTTCCTCGTGGGCGATGACGGTGAAGCCACTGGCCAACGGGACCGAGTACGAGTTCCGGGTGATCTCCGGCAACGTGGCGGGGGAGAGCGCCGCGTCGAACGTCGTGCGTGCCCGTCCCGTGCCGCCCGCGCCCGCCCCACCGACGAACCTGCGCGCCACGGCGGGCAACAAGCAGGTGTCGTTGAGCTGGAACGCGAGCCCGAGCGGTTCGGTCTACTACTGGGTCTACTACCGGCCGCAGGGTCACCGCGACTGGTACCACTTCCAGTACCCCGGGACCGGAACCTCTTTCACCGCAACAGGTCTGTTGAACGGGTTCTCCTACGAGTTCCGCGTCACCGCGGCCAACCTCGGCGGGCAGAGTCCACCGTCCAACGTGGTCAGTGCGAAACCGTTCCAGCCGTTGCCTTCCGCACCGGGGAACCTGGCCGTGACGGTAGGTGACCGCAACGCGTTCTTGTCGTGGAACGCCGCCAGCGGCGCTGACTACTACTGGGTGTACTTCAAGCCCGAAGGCCACAACGACTGGTACTACTACCCGAACCCAATCCACTCGACCGCTTATGCGGCAACGAATCTGATCAACGGCTACAACTACTCGTTCATGGTGCGAGCCGCGAACGAGGGCGGCCAGGGCGCGCAGTCGAACGTGGTGACGGTGAAGCCGATGCCGCCCGCGCCGGTCGCGCCCACCAAGGTCGACGCATGGGCCGAACGCACGACCGCGAGGGTGTTCGTGTCCTGGCCGTCGAGTCCGACGCCGGGAGCGGTCTACAACGTCGAGTTCCGCAACGCCTCCGACGACGGCTGGTGGCTGCCACTGGCGACCACCTCCGGGAACTCGGCCGAGATCTGGCAGCGCCCTGCGGGTGTGGTGTGGCAGATCCGCGTGAAGGTGCGCAACCTGTCCGGTGAGGCCACCTCGCCGCTGGGCGAGTCAGCGTCGAACATCTGGCTGCAGGACGTCAGTTCGTGGGGCTCCAACGTGACCAACGGAGGCAACGCCTACGGCGTCCAGACGGCGTTTGTGAACAACACGCCGTGCTACGTCGGTCGCTGGCAGCGGATCTGCTTCGGCTGGGGGTACAACGGTCACCCGGTGACTTACGGGGACTACTTCTTCTTCCCAAAGGGTCTCGACCTCTTCAACCGCCTGACGCAGTGCGAAGCGATCGAGCGCCTGAGGATGCGGCGTCAGCACGGGACGGCAGTGTCGGAGGAGAACGCGGCCAACCTGCCCAGACACGAACAGGTGCACAGCTGGCAGACCGGCAACTACACCGGCCCTGGTGGCTTCGCCGCCTTCGCGATCGACTACGGGCTGGCGACCGCCCACTCGAGGAAGTACGCGAACAACGACTGGGAGATGAACAGTTTCGAGGTCCAGGCGAACCTCGTCTGGGGTCACTACAAGCCACCGCCGTACTCGGGCTACGGCGGGTGCAAGTGGTGGACGTGGTAACCCGGCCGGACTCCGGTTCGCGGAGAAGCGAAACACAGGCAGGTTGAACCGCCAGGTCGGCTGACATCGGGTCGATTCGTACGCGGCAGGACTGATGTAGCCGAGGCTGGAATGCCGGCGCCGGGTGTTGTGCCAGCATCGGCCCTTGTGGCCGAACGAGAGCCGCACCCCGGTGTCGGCTGCCGCGCGGGTGTACTGGCCGGAGGTGTGTTGACAGCCCCTGTCGGAGCGGAAGATCACGCCGGGTGCGGGGCAGCGCGCTGGGTGATGGCGTTGCGCAGGGCCTGTTCAACCAGAACGGTGCGCAGGTGGTCGGCGGTGGCCCAGCCGATCACCTTCCGGGACCGAGGTTCGCCTCACCACTGAACCGACGACAGCGGCCAACTACGAGACTTTGGCACGGATCTACGTGATGCCGATCGTGGGGAAGCGCCTGATGCAGGACTTCGTGCCGTCAATGGTCGCTGCCCTCTACGACTACCTGCTCACGGAGGGGCGTCAGAAGCGCAACACCAACGGCGAGATGTACGAGCTGTGGAAGAAGGCTCGGGCTGCGGATCGGGAGATTCGACCAAGGGAGATCGCCGACAAGGTAAGTGTGCCCTACACCACTGCGCGCAGTGCAGTCCGGCGTTACGAGGTCGGTCGCATCCCGAAGCCTCAGGTGCCTGGGCTCGCGCCGAAGACCGTCAAGAGTGTGCACATCATGCTCAGCTCTGCGATGAGCGTGGCGGTGTTGTGGAAGTACATCAGTCTCAATCCGATTCGGAGCGTGAAGGCTCCGTCGGTTCCGAGGCGGAACCACAGCACCTGGATCCTAGAGCAGATGATGCTTTTCCTCGAGCACGCACCGGTTTAGCACCACTTTCTGCACCGAGGCCCCGAAGCGAGGGGGCCGCACGTGCCCGAGAAACCCGAAAGCCCCCGACCTTCGCAGGTCAGAGGCTTTCGGGTTGTGTGGGCGATACTGGGATCGAACCAGTGACCTCTTCGGTGTGAACTATAGTGCCGAGAATGTGCTGACCTGCGGAAACGAGACTCCTGCAGGTCAGCGCGGTTCCGTTCAGGTCCATTGAGGACCGTTCCGTCATGTTCAACGCACGGAGTTGCTCCCAATCTGCTCCCACTCCGTGCTCCCAAGGCTCATCGCTCGACTGCGAGCTCCTTGTCCAGGCGTTGTGGTGTTGTTGCCACCGCGTGCACGAGCAGGTGGAACAAGGATGTGATCCAGTTGCACCCCGAGTAAGGGTGGCGTTGGGTCCGTGTGGTCAGGTCGAGGTTGACCATGACCAGATCGCACGGGACAGCGCAGCACGCCGCGATGCGGCGGGCAGTGCTGGAAAACAGCGAGTTGGGCAGGCATCTCACGACCGCGCGGAGTTGTTGCGAGATGCGAGCGGAGAATGATCAGGTGGGTCTGGCCAAGAGCGTGCTGGTGGTCGTCGACGTGCACAACGGCTTTGTGTCCAGCAAGTCGGCGCCTGTCGTTCCGCACGTCGCCGGCGTCGTGAGTAGTTGGGGGCGGGCCGGTGGTGCGACGCTGTTCACCCGGTTCGTCAACCATCCCGGTTCGCTATGTGAGCGCCTGATCAACTCGTCGCGAATGCAGACGTACCCGACGTCGACGTCTGAGTGGACGAGTGCTGGCCTTGAGAAACGATCATACGCTGCTCTTGTGTGAGCCGGGCATAATCGCGTGCGCCAGATCGTGCGGGGTGTTCTGTCGCACCGACACGAATGCTTCTTATCGGAGGTGCTGATCTTCGGCGAAGAAATCCGCAGAGCGCAATTTCTGCAGCTGTTGGTTGAGTACTTCGATGTGGAACGTCATCGCGGCCGCGTCTCCGCGTGTTCTTGCGGAATCGGCCTCGTCCGCGCTCGCCATCGCAGTGAGCAGGTCTACGACCTGTTCCACTCCTTCTTGGTCGTTCGCGATGGCAAAAGCGCGTCTCAGCGTCAATAGCAGTTCGCCAACTGGATGAGACACGGTTCCTCCTGTAGAACGACGCAGTCCACGTTGGAGGGTGTCGCGTCGTGAGTCCACGTCGTCCGGCTGAATAGGGCCCGATGGCCACGGAACTCTACCCGGAAGTACTGATCCGGATGGATTTCCTGGTATCAGGGCTGACGGGAGCGCTCGCGTTCCATCCAGAACCGCCACGCTCCGTGTTTCTGGCGGGCAGCCGCAGGGGCGACGAACGGGTCGCCGGCGGCTTCGACGTGTGTGGAGACCTTCGAGAGGTCCCCTGGCTGCAAGATGAACGATGCGAGTGCTCCGCTCAGTCGAACCTCGAGCAATTCTCCCCCGCGCCTCGACGTCCCAGCCGAACGCATGTCGGTAGTGGTGCGCGATTCCGGGTAAGTTGCCCGCGATTTCGCTCTTCTCTGAAGAAGCTTCCATGTCTCGGAGGTCAAGTATTCATCGCTCCGCAGTGTGGATGTGGTGCGTCGGCAGGGGCCTGAAAGCGTGATGGTGTGCACCTGTGATCATGGTCAGGCGTCGGGGTTGATCGGAGTGGAGTAAATTGTTATCGCGCATTGGGGTTCTGTTAGGAGATCGGTGACGAGGCGTGGAGATGTTGCGGTACCGCTTTGAGACCTTGAACGACCGGGATCGGGGGCGTGTGGATCCGAGTCCAGTCCGCGCGTCAGCCCAGAGAGGTGCAGTCGGTCACTGGTTGGCCTGTTTCGTACCGTCCGCTTCCTAGTGGATCTGTGCGAACGTCGCCTCGAACGCGCTGGTGGTGTGCACCGGGAACAGCACGTCCACATTGGACGAATCAAGGCCTTGGGAAGCGAAACATGAGAGAGGAATTCGCGCGGTCGTCTGCTTGCTCTGGGGAAGCTGCCTGAACAGTTCGGTGGCGTTCAGCGGTGCTCGGCACGGGGGGTGGCAGCGAGCAGCGAGCGTCACCAGGGCGGTGGGGCGCTTGGCCACGACCACTTCGAACGTGAGTGTGCCGGTCTCCAGGAACGGCCGCGCGTCCAGGCGCCCTGCGAGGTCTTGCAGGTAGAACTGGTCCGCGCTCATTCCGGTCCACGTCACTCGCCTCCCATCGCCCTTACCATGCACGTAGGCAGCGCGGACTGTGATCGCCTGGTGCGCGGCGTTCCCGTCCGCGGTGACCTGACTGCCGGCCCAGTTCTCGTCGGAGCCGATCATGCCGTGGAACGACGTGACGTCCTGGCCGTCGCGGATGAAGGCACACGGGGTGCCGTCCGGTGCGCCGCGGTCGCTCGGGCCGGTCCAGCCGTCGGCGTCGATGCGGGCTGGTGGTCACCGGAAGAGGCGCCTGAAAGTACGGCTGTGAGGACACCAGCGACCAGCAGCACCGCGGCCGCCGCCGCCACGACGACCACCAGGCTTCGGGCGTTGAGGCGTACCAGCGGCTCACGTTCCGCGGGCTCCGCCGTAGCGGGTGCGGGGCGGTCGGTCTGTCGGCGAGCCAGCGAAGTGGAATGGGAGGCCGGGGAACCGGCGGGGCGGGCGCAGCGCTACCCGCATGGGCTTGCCGAACACGGCTGACACAGTCTGCGCGACCAGCGAGATCTGCGACGATCGACCAACCAACAGCACGCTCGCGAGATCGCCGGGCGCATACCGGCCGAATTGATCGTGCGCGCGAGAGCCTCGGTGACAAGCGTGAGGTTCGGCTTGATGGTCTCGTTGAGTTCGCCTCGGCTGACCTTCACCTCATGCTTGCCGCCGGGCAGGCCAGGCGCAGCACATGTGACGGCGCCGATTTTCCGAGGGATGGCAAGGCTTCTCCGAAAGTCGACTGAAGCGATCCATGATCGCCGAGATTGGATATCGGGTCCTTGGATTGCCGGGGTCGAGACATTGGTGCGCTGTTGTGTGCACTTAAGGGCAGTGGGAGCGGGGGTATTGAGGTGATTCGGGCGCTGTGCATTGACGAGCTGGGCAGTTTTCGCGGCTGCTGGCTTGGTGACGCGCCTGTGCAGGGCAAGGTCGGAGGTGCACCGAGCGTGAAGGGAGTGCCTCTGTGGCCGAGGGTGTGGATGGTGACAAGGCCGTCGAAGTCGCGGATGGTCTGTTGACGGCGCTGGTGAAGCAGGTGGCGCAGGACGCAGCCGGTGAGGCCGGGGTGCTGGTGGCACGGGCGAAAGCGCGTTTGGCGGATGTGCACGCGCGGTCAGAGAGCTCGGCGCGCGACGTCACGCCCACCGCGAACACCGCTGATCTGAGTGACCTGCCCGATGGCGACGAGGGGGCAACGCGATCTTGAACGACGGTTGTGTGGCTCGCATGGAGGTCTTCGCGAGCCACACAACCTGACTTCTCGTCCGTAGGTCAGCGATCAGCCGCGGCCTGGCGCGAGCTGGTCCACAGCCGCCAGGCTCAAGGGTCCTTCTGGCCCGGTGCTGTGACCGAACTCGTTGAAGGACAAGCGGATCCGCGCACCTCCCAACCGGCCGCGATCAACCTGCGCTCCGGCACCGGTCGACTCTGCGGCCCGCCGAAGCGGCGAAACTGTTCATGGTCGCGGACAAGACAGCCCGCAAATGGGCCCAGCGCTACCGTGACGAGGGCCCGACCGGGATGAACGACCGCAGCTCGCGCCCTCACCGCAGCCCGAACAGGACAACCGAGCCCATGGTCCGGCGGATCGCGGGTCTGCGATGGCGCCACCGGCTCGGCCCGGTCCAGATCGCCGGCCGGCTGGGGATGCCGGCCTCAACCGTGCACGCGGTACTGGTGCGCTGCCGGATCAACCACCTGTCCCGCATCGACCGGGTCACCGGCGAACCATTGCGCCGCTACGAACATCCGCATCCCGGCTCATTGATCCATGTCGATGTCACCAAGTTCGGCAACATCCCCGACGGCGGCGGACACCGGTTCGTCGGACGGCAACAAGGCGACCGCGACAAACGCGCCACCCCTGGTCCCAAAGGCAGCAACTACCTGCCACGCAACGGCAAAGCGTTCCTGCACACCGTCATCGACGACCACTCCCGCGTCGCCTACGCCGAGATCCACGCCGACGAACGAGGCGACACCGCCACCTCCGTCCTGCGACGAGCAGTCACCTGGTTCCGCGAGCACGGAGTCGTCGTCGAACGAGTCGTCTCCGACAACGGCCCGCCTACCGCTCCCACGCCTGGCGCGACGCCTGCACCGAACTCGGCATCACACCACAACGCACACGCCCCTACCGGCCGCAGACCAACTGCGAGAGTGGTGTGGCGCTCAGACCGGGATCGGCCTGACCCCCATACCAACCGGCCGTTCATGCCTTGTTCCCGAAGAGTCGACCGGTTCCGGTCTGAGCGTGCCTGGAGAACTGCCGGACCCGGTTTCGTGACTTGATAGGGGCCTGGCCAGAGGCCCCTTCGCAGTTCTGTCCGCTCCCGGACCCAGCAGCTCTCGCCACCGCTGCACCAGGTTCGGGAAGGAACAAGCAGTGACGACAACAACTCTTGCAGCACAGCCCGCAGGTGTCATCGTCGGCGTCGACACCCACTCCGACATCCACGTCGCGGTGGCGATCGACGAGCTCGGCCGACGCCTGGGCGATCTGTCGGTCCCGTCCACGCTCACCGGTTCACGCCATCTCGAAGCATGGGCGCAGCGCTGGGGCTCGGTCATCGCGTTCGGAGTCGAGGGAACCGGCAGCTGGGGTGCGAACCTCACCCGCTATCTGCGCGGCCGCAGTCACGCGGTGGTTGAGGTCAACCGGCCCGATCGAGCTGTTCGCCGCCGCAATGGCAAATCCGATCCCATCGATGCCGAGGCCGCCGCACGCGCGGTGCTCGCCGGAACCGCCTTCGCCACACCGAAAGCTGGTGACGGTCCGGTCGAGATGATCCGCGCCCTGCATCTGACCCGGCGCTCCGCGCAGAAGTCACGCCGCCAGGCAGCCAACCAGCTGCACGCGCTGATCGTCACCGCACCGGACGAACTGCGCGACCAGCTCCGCGGTCTGACAATCCCGCAGCTCATCAAGCGGGCACTGAGCTGGAGGCCAGGGACTACACCCGCCACCACGACGTCGGTGACCAAGCTCGCTCTTCGCAGCCTGGCACGCCGCTATCACCAGCTATCCGAGGAAATCAACGACCTCGACGAACACCTGGTCCGTCTGATCAACATCGCCGCCCCGCAACTGCTGGCGGTGAAAGGTCTGGGTGCGCACACCAGTGCCGCATTGCTGATCGCCGCCGGCGACAACCCGTACAGGTTGCGCAGCGAGTCCGCCTTCGCCCACCTCTGCGGGGTCGCACCGATTCCCGCCAGTTCCGGCAAGACAGTCCGCTACCGGCTCAACCACGGCGGCGACAGACAAGCCAACTACGCCCTCTACATCCTTGCGATCACCCGCATGGCCTGGGACCCCGCCACACGCGCTTACGTCGAGCGGCGAACCACAGAAGGCAAGACGAAGAAAGAGATCATCCGCTGCCTCAAACGCCACATCGCGCGAGAGATCTACAAACTCCTCACCCGGCCACCAACCTCACCGCCAACTCCCGCTTGACACCCATAGGAGCTTCGGCAAAAGCGAACGCTTCCACCGCACCCCGGCCGACGGCTGGGCCTACACCCGCCACTACACCTCAGAAACCCAACGACGCGCAGCCCTGCCCGGCTGGATCCACTTCTACAATCACCACCGCGCCCGCTCCGCCATCGGAGGCCAGCCACCCATCACCCGGCTGAGCAACCTCCCCGGACATCACACCTAGCGCGACGTGGACGTGGAGACCGATCGGATGATCCGGTCGACACCGTGTTCCAACGCGACCACCGACGCGCGCACGCGAGTGTGACTCGTCCGCGGTCATCCTTTGTTCGACGGTGATCAGGTGCTGGGCCTTTGCGGAAGCGGCCATGATGGCATCGGCCAGCGCGATGAGTTCGGCCGGACCCTGAAGCAGAACCCGTTGTCCGTCACCTGCGGCCTTGGTCAGCACTCCAGTGCGGACACGGGGGCAACGCGCGAGTTGTCAAGCTGAGCGTGCTGATCAACACTCGGCGCAGCAGGAAAATCACGATGTGACCATCTGCTCGAGGAATGCGGACTTGGTCTCACAGCACTTGGCGGTGACTCGGCCGTGATCTGTCATCAGGCGACGATAGGCCCAGCGACCAGGACCTGGCATGTGCGACGGGGCAGAAGATTTGGGCCTTCGGAACACCGTGTGAAGTCCTTAACTCCTGCTTAGGACGTCCCGGATTACGTTCTGTGCCGATCCGCAGACGCGGTGTCATAGGTTGTACCTGTGGAGTTGGCGTGGCAGAAGTTGTTCTCACGAGGCTTGGCAAGGCATACGCCGATGGCACCCGTGCGGTGACCGATCTGAGCCTGAGCATCGCCGATGGCGAGTTCCTAGTGCTCGTGGGCCCGTCAGGTTGCGGCAAGACCACCGCACTGCGGATGATCGCGGGACTGGAAGCGATCATTGAAGGAACGATCCACATCGGTGACACCGTCGTCAACGACGTGGCACCACGGGACCGCGACGTCGCCATGGTGTTCCAGTCGTACGCCCTCTATCCGCATCTCAATGTGTACGACAACATCGCTTTTGGCCTCACCCTCCGCAAAATGCCCAAGCAGCAGATCGACGAACGAGTGCGCCGCGTCGCGAAGGTGCTCGGGTTGCACGACCATCTCGATCGGAAGCCGCGCAATCTGTCCGGAGGACAGCGTCAGCGCGTCGCGATGGGGAGGGCGATGGTCAGGGCACCACAGGTGTTCCTGATGGACGAGCCCTTGTCGAATTTGGATGCCAAGCTCCGCGTGCAGATGCGAGCTCAGATCGCCCGCATGCAACGCGATCTTGGTGTCACCACCGTGTACGTCACCCACGACCAGACCGAAGCGATGACGCTCGGTGATCGGGTGGCGGTGATGAAGAACGGTGTGCTGCAACAGGTCGGTCCGCCGCAGGAGCTGTACGACCGGCCGGTGAACCTGTTCGTCGCCGGCTTCATCGGTTCGCCCGGCATGAACGTCGTCACCGGCAAGCTCACGTTCGGCGAAGAAGAGAAGCTGTGGCTCGAGCTGAACTCGGACGCGTTGCTGCTTCCCGCGTCCGTGCTGCACGACAGGCCCGCGCTGAAGCGCCGCATCGGCCAAGACGTCATCGTGGGGATCCGGCCGGAGGACATGGAGGACGCCACGCTGGTTGATGCGTCCGAAGACCGGATTCTCCACGTCGTCGCAGACCTCGTTGAGGCCATGGGGTCTGACGTGCTCGTGCACTTCCCCGTCGATGCGTCACCGGTCGTCACAGCCGACACCCGCGCGCTGGCCGGCGACACCGGGGACGACGACGTGCTCCAGGCCGCGAACGGTCGTTCCGTTCTGGTCGGCCGGTTCAGCCCTCGCACCAAGGTGTTCGAGGGCCAGCCCGTCGCGGTTTGGGTCGACACCTCCCGCCTGCACTTCTTCGATCCGGCCACCGGGTCGTCCATCTGGAACTAGGAGTGCTGACCAGCGCTAGGAAGTTCAGCGTCGTACTTGCCGCACTGCTCGTCGTCACCGATTGTGGGCAGGGCACCGCGGGGGACGGAGTGCGAAGGGATCGAGTGTCGACGTTGTTGGCACGTGGACGGATGATGAGCAGGCGAACACCTCTTCCGGCTGGTGGACGGTCTTCGTCAAACCGGCCGAGTTGGCGGTCGACAACTACGCGGCGCTGCTCGCGGACTCCACGGTGCTGCAGTCGCTCCTGAACAAGTTGTACATCGCGGTTCGGTCCACCGCACTGGTGATCGTCATCTCCGCGTCGGCCGCGTACGCGTTGTCTTGGATCGACTTCCCCGGCCGTGACACGTTCACGCTCGTCGTGGTCGGCTTGCTGGTGATGCCGGTGCAGGTGGCATTGCTCCTGGTGGCGAAGCTCTTCGGCTCGCTGGGCCCTTTCGGAACCGTTACTGGCGTCGTGCTGTTCCACGTCGAGTTCTGTCTGCCGTTCGCGATCGTCCTGCTGCGCAACCTGATCGGAGCCGCCCGGATGGACGGGGCGAAGGAGCGGATGATCTTTCGCCGGGTGGTCCTGCCAATTGGCAAACCAGCGATCGCCTCACTGACGATCTTCCAGTTCCTGCGGGTGTGGAACGACCTCCTGTTGGCGCCGGTGTTCGCCGACCCCGGTTCAGCGCCCCTCACGGTGGCCCTGCGCTCGCAGTCGCGACAGTTCGGCAGCAACTTCGACCTGCTGCCGAGTGATGCCCTCCTCTCGAGAGTCGTCCACAACGGCTTCACCCGGGTGCGTGCCTCGTGCATTCGCGTAGCTGTGACCTGGATTGTCGGACCCCGCATCGACACACTCTTGAAGCGGCACTGGTGATTGCGGATCGCGCGGGACGGCGTCCTCGCGCACTCCGGATCGCGGCGGAAGGCCCAGTCGCTTGCTGAACTCACCACTTCGGACGCTCGCTGACGAACTTGCCCGGCGCCAGCCGCTGGATGTGTTCGCCGTCAACGACACTCTCGCGATGCGAACCGTTCTGTCGTACTCGCGTGATGCGTTGCCATCGAAGATGTCCGACACCTTCCAGCTGCTGGGCTTGCCCCAGGCGGCCCAGTCCGGAACGAAGCGGCAGCTGCCCTCCATGAACCAGCCACCTCCCAAGGCACAGGGCCATCTGTCTGCGCTGTCGAGCGTGCATCTGCTCGACCAGACTGCAGAGGACAGGTTCTTGATGCACGACCTCGTTCATTTATGCCGTTGAGCTCGAGGAAGAACGCAACTCACATCGAGACAACGCCGCGGCCTTGGAACGATTTGGTCTGTTCGTTCTGACCGGGGCCTTGCCGCTGGCCATCCACCCGCGTCCGGCGAAGGAAGGCGGGCCCACCCGACCAGACGGGACAGCGACCGATGCGGCCCCACAGAAGCCGCGATGGCGTAGCCGTCCTGATGTCACCCCGGCACCGCCAGCCTCCGCAGAGCAGGGGTGTGAGGTAGTCGGTCATCTAAACCCCTCAGTCGACAAGAAGGCGACAACCTATTGTCCTCCCTGTGGGTGAAGGTTGCCCATTCAGAGGCATCTGCCAGTAGAAGGTCAATGTCTTCAAGTAGATAATCGCAAATGTCACTGCGGTTCGCACTGGCAGAAGGGGAATCGATTGCGTCTTTTGGCGGCTTGCTTTGACTTCTCTTGCGACATTCCATCGCCCTCTGGTTCGGGCTGACCTTAGGTTGAGGTTCGATCAAATAGGATGGCGCAGGTATGGAATATCTAGCAGACTCTCGGTGGCGCTATTGAGCCAGTCGGTGAGCTTGGCGTTTAGGTTGTGTTTGCGCCCGAGCAAGGCCGGCTAGCGCGGCCCCGCAAGGCCAAAGGGCCGGAAGGCGGCCGACCACCTACCTTCGCTCTCAAGGTCTAAATCAGCGCCTCATCGTGGAGCGACATCAATCGGCTCAAATGTCGCCTGGAGTCGTGGTCAACCGCTACGAAAAACTCGCCGTCAGCTACGAATCTACTTTCCGCACTGCTGCGATCAGCGAATTTCTCTGACCGACTTGGGTGCGGACCTGGTTATGAGGCACCTGTTTGTAGGGACTGGTGCGTCCGTTCGCTCAGGGGGAGTTCGAACGCTGCTTCCCGTCACCGCTGGTCCATGGCTGTGGGGAGAGATCGTTGGGCAGGGGAGTGGTAGTCGGGCAGCGGCCTGGCCGTACCGCTGTGCGCTGAGAGCGTTGCTTTGCCTGCGGTGTCCAAAAGTTGCTGCCGACCTGAAGTAATGCGCCGTAAGAAGCCACACTGCTGGAAGAGTTCTGCAGCTGGCCGTTCGTCGCCAATCCGCAGTCATCCTGGACGAGGTCGAGGCTCGTGCAAGTGCGGCCGTCCTCGGTGATCCACCAGAATAAACAAGCCTGCAGTGGGCCGAATTGGTTGCGGCGATGCACAAGCTTCTCCTGGTAGGTCGAGTCAATCGCGCACTGTTATTCACCCTGGTGAACTCGCTCTCCGTGCATGGTAGAAGAATCCGCGTAGAAAGGGTCATAATGGGGCGGAATATTCTGGCGCGACAAGCCGTTCGAAAGGTGTGCTGTTTGCGCGGGCGAATGTCAGCATGAACGATCTGGGCATGATCAGCACGGCTCGGATGCAGGACTATCTTCTTGGCGGTGGTGATCACTTCTCTTTCGATCGTGCCTGCGTTGATGACTCTCCTGTGATTGAGTGGGTACGCGGGGTCCTGTTGCATGACCGTACATTCTTGTTCTCGGCAATGTCCTTTATGCTTGACCGTGGTATCAAGCAGTTCCTTGACTTGGGATCAGGAATTGCCACCATGGGTGGTCCTCTGGATGTTGCAGAGTATCTCTGCAGGGAAATCCGGGTTGTGCACGTGGACAACGATATTGCCGTGATCGAGCATGGAAAATTGCGCGCCAGGATCGGTGGTCAGGCCAACGCTGGGTTCGTTCACGCCAATGTATTGGATGCGGATCTGGTGCTGTGGACTGCGATACGAGAAGGAATTCTTGACCTGCGCGAGCCAGTCGGCGTGCTGGCTATCGGACTGCTCCACTTGATCGGACCCCAGCAAGCGCCGGAACTCGTGGTGCCGAGGTACTGCGCAGCTTTCGCGGCCGGTAGCTCCGCAGCTATCTCACACCTGACGCCAGGTTTGGCACTCTCGCATCTGGACGAGGTGGGGCGGCTGCTCGCCGGCTCCAACCGCTGTCTTCATCCCAGAGGCGAACTGGAGATCAAGCAGATGTTCGGTGAACTCGCAATCGTGGAGCCTGGTTTGATGCCGCTACATCACCGCGTCTGGACACCGGGAAAGTCTCGCGGGGCGGACATCCGACCGTGTGCGGGGCTACTCGCGGGTGTGGCGATCAAGGTTTGAGATCGTCTGGTTCGTCGTGGGGCGGCGATCCTGAGACCCGCCTGGTTGCCCTGGCTGAAAGGTCACTCTCGCGGCACTCTTATGCGTGTTGAACGAGTGATGCGTCAGGTCAGGTGATGCTGCTGTCTCTCACCGCATTTCACGGGTTCAATAGGTCACGTGCGGGGCGTCTCCAAGACCCGACTGGCCTGTCATTTGGCCATCACCTGTTGCTGTGCCGCATCGCGGCACAGATGTCGCGGGCGATTTGGCTCGGTCGTCAGGCCCGAGTGTTCGCACACTGCGTGAATTGGAGCGTGGCCAAGAGGCTTCCGTCCAGGAGCGGTCGGTCGGGTGCTGGCATCCGCCCTCAACCTGAACGAGGCCGAAGGAAAGAGTCTTTCATCCGCTTGGCGAAAGACGGCCGATGCCGCTCAGCGGCCGCTCATCATCGAACCTTGGGTGCACAAGCTGTCGATGGTGCGGGCGATTGTTGGCAGAGAGCGCGAACTGGAGGACCTGTCACGCGCGGCTGACGCGGGTGGCGTCGTGGTCGTGTTCGATGCGCCCAGTGGCGGCAAGAACTCGATGGCTATGGCCGTCGATCGACTCAACCTGCAGTGGATGGCTGTCTCGTCCTCGACCAGCGCGGTGACGATGATCCTCGCTTTCCCCGGCTGAGGCGCTAAAACAGATGTTGGCCAAACCAGGTGCACCCATCAGCCAAGTTCCGTCGACGGATATGGAACGGAGCGCACTGTGCTGCGCCGTAATGCGAGATCGGCGTATTGTGGTCGTGCTGGACAACGCTGCGAACGAAGCGCAGATCCGTCCAGCGGGCGTGCTGCAGCAGCTCTGCGCTCCATTGTTCACGACTGGGCGCCGCGCAGGGCGAAACGCAAGACTCGCAACTCGGACTCCGGCTGGTCGAATAGCTGTCTCGACACCTCTTTCCCGTGTGCCTCATATCCACGCCCGTGGGCGAGTGGGCGGAGCGGAACCAGAGAGCGCCGGCAATTTCTCGCGTCTCCAATTTCGTGTGTAGAGGCTGTTCAGAGTGGTCTTTGGGGTGTGTTCGGGCAATCTGAGGGGCCTTCTGTCCTGGGAGAGCGGGTTTGTGTTGCCGGATGGCGATCTGGTGGCTGTACTGCTCTGTGCTGTGCGTCGCGTTGGATGTGGTCTGAGGAGGGCTGGGACAGAGGCTTGACAGCTTTGCCTGAGCGTTGTGCAGATCGTGCGCGTGGAAACCGGTGGCGGATTTTCTTGAGAGGCCTGATTCGGTAGAACGCTTGTGGACGCTGAAAAAGTAGGAAACATGCGGCGAGGAAGAGATCGGATGTTATTTTGCGTTGATTCCTTCGGGGGTCGCGCCTGAACTCCTGGATTTTGACCGCAGGGCTACCTGTGGCGCTCGTCAGAATTGGTTCGTGACGTGGGTTGATGGTCGTGGTGTTGACCCACTTCTCCGGTTGCGTGGGCGGTGTTGATCGCTCGTTGTCCATATATCTTTGAGAAATCGTACGTGTCTGAATAGACCGAAAAGAAGCAACTGTTCGGCTTGGGAGTCCTCATGGCAGTCAATGTTCCCCCCGAGCTCGACGGTTTGTTCTACCTTGTCGTAGGTCAGCCGTTTCCCCGCCTGGACGTAGCGGGAGCACGTGCGTTTGCGGCGCGGCTGCGCGACGTTGGGACGAGACTTGAGGATCTGCTCCAGGACGGCGACGCTGCCGGTGTGGCTGTGGGGGGAGCCCTGGGAGGTGCTGCCGGTGATGGTGTGCGGAGGTTCGTGGGGAAGCTGACCAAGCTCGGCCCGTCGATGGGCGCTGTGGCACGCCGCAACGAGGAAGCGTTGCGAGAGCTGGCGCTGTCGGAGGAGAAGAATGGCTACGAGATGCTCCAAGAACTCGTGCTGTTCTTTCCGCAGATCATGTGGGCGTTGTGGAGTCCGTGGGGGGCGCCTTGGTTGCCCGTACTGACTGCCGCATTGCGTGCGCGCTTGCTGCCGAGGTTGGCGAAAATGGAGTCGTTCGCACTCGTGGCAGGCCGGGCGATGATCAGTGAAGCCGCGAGCGAGGTGATGCAGAACGCCAACGCACAGGTGCTGCAATTCATCGAGCGCAATCGCACGTCGTGGGATTCAATGGACTCGATCGTGAGCGCGGCCGCTGGTGGTGCGGCAGGCGGCATCATGACGGCGGGCATGAAGGCCGGCCAGCGATATCTGGGTAAGCACGCGGACACGGTGACCTTCCACGGTGGGCTGGAGGGCGCGACCGAGGTCGTGGTCGACGCTGGTGCGACCGGCATTCTGGGTGGCGACTTCGACGGACTGGGAACCGCGTTCACCAGTGGCGCGTTCTCGGGCGGCGCGCAGAAGGCAGCCGATGACACAGGTCAAGTCATCGCCGGAAAGATGAACCAGCCCACCGGAGGCAATACCCCTGTTGATCCCACCACCGCCACCGGATCTGGCTTCGCGAACCCTGCTCTGCGGAAACCAGGCGGTGCTGCGGCGGGCACGGAGGGGCCGCGCGTGGAGCGGTCAGGTGCCACGAAGTCGGGCAGCGAAGAGCCGAGGATCGAGAGCCCGGATGGAGAAGCGCGGGGTGGAGAGACGCCGGGGAGCGACATGTCCATCGCACTACCGTTCACGTCATCTGGGAGCAAAACGTCAGTTCCGAACTCGTTGGCCACCACAGCACAGATCGATGACTCGTCCACGGAGCCCGAGACGCGGGACGCGATCACCACGCTGCCAGTCGTTCCGATCAGCGCGCCGGCAACGCCGCGTGTGCCGCAAACCTGGGGTAAAACGGAGTCCCCCGTCGTCTCCAGCGCTACGAGTCGGTCGATGCCGCAGCATGACGACGTAGCAACGATTTCGGGAGGCGCTCCCCCCGCCGATCAGCCGGCCCGGCCGATCGTCCCCAGTCCGGTGTCCAATCCTGTCAGCACTGTCGCCGAGCCAGAAGACACCACGTTCCGCGCAACGGCACCAAGTGTGCAAATCCCAGGTGAACCCCAGCAAGAACTGCGCTTCGCGTCCAGTCCCACCGTCGACGAGGATGCTCCTGGAAACCTGAACCACCAGTTGCCTGAGACGAAGGTTCCTGGCCCGAGCGGGCCCCAGCAGCTCGGTGATGGCCCGGCCTTCTCAGGCTTGCGGGATGAGCACGCGCCTGGGGAGTCCGCGCCGATCGACCAGAACGCGCCGACCGCCAATCCCGTGAGTCCGCAGGAGTCGCCCGCCGCTGGGCAACCGGACGTGGAAACGGTCGGGTCGCCACTGCGGGCGGCTGATCTGCCGTCGCAGAACCCGATGACGCGCGATCTGCTGGGTAACAACACCGCTGCCGATGAACCTGTCGTGGTCGTGCCAGGCCAGCAGGGACCTGGTGGCGGCCTCTCCGGTACTCCGGCGACGCCGCAGGCCGGTACAGGCTTGCCGGGGCAGCCAGCCACGGTTGTCTCTCCTGGACTGGGGGCACAGCCGCCGAA
The DNA here is from genome assembly GCF_033794685.1 of Streptomyces sp. ID05-26A. Lineage (NCBI taxonomy): Bacteria > Bacillati > Actinomycetota > Actinomycetes > Kitasatosporales > Streptomycetaceae > Streptomyces > Streptomyces sp. ID05-26A. The sequence goes on along the minus strand of NZ_JARAYZ010000006.1, from coordinate 44,519 downwards.
CTCGGCGGGGCAGCAGCCCTCGGGCGCGAGTCCGGCCGGCCAGTCGCAATCTGGCCGCGGCGAAACCGCTGGCGGCTCTGCGATGCAGCGATTGCCGGGTGTTCCGGCTCCGGGGTTTCCGGTTGTTCCGGTGTCACTGCGGCAGGGCCTGGATTCCGTATCCGCGCCTGCCGCGTTCGAGTCGGCGGCACAGCCTCCGCAACAGAAGGCCCCGCCCTACGCGGAACAATCGGCGGACATCCACGGCGGCGTTCCGCTGCCGGACAGGTTGCCGTTGACGAGGGCTTCGGAACTGCCGTCCGAGTCGGCACTTGGGCACGTTCCCGCAGACGAAAACATGAGCGGTGGCATCGTTCCGAACTCAGGAGACCAACCCGTCGGACGTGGGTCCGACCTACCGGAGCTCGCGCTCGGCTCCGGCATCGTTCCGCACGGCTATTCACGAGAGCGCCTCGGCAATGCGCCGGCACACCAGCGTGGCCGTGCACATGAGATACGGGAATCTGCCGGGGCGGCGGAGTCGAGCGTCATGCGCCCGGCCTTCGAGATCCGTCGTGCCGGGCACGGTAGCCACGGTGTCGTGGAGTTGACTGTCCGAATCAACTTCGAAGCTGCGTCGGGAGTTGACGACACGACCCGCCATCGTGCAGTACGTGATGCACAGCGAGCCGTTGACGAACTGCGCAACAAGCCGAACGTCCGCCTTTCCACGGGCGAGCTGCTCCGTTTCCGGATCGTACCGGTCGAGGCAGGCGACCGCGCACATCACACCGTTGTGCTCGATCACCACCACAAGATCGACCAGAACCACTGGAGACCAAGCCAGGTCGGCTCGCGGACCGCCCGCGAGATCGACCACATGCTCGGCATTCTCAATGGAGATCCACTGGTAGACGTGGACGATGCCGGGGAGACTGCGGAGCGGATGCTTCCGGTCGATCTCGCACAGGGGCGACTCTCACCGATGGCTCCGCCTGCCGCTGATGGTTTGACCGAGCCGAAGGCACAGAATCAGAACACTGACGACGTCAGCGGGCACTCCGATGTCGTCAGCATCGACTTGTCGCAACCTGCGGCCGAATTGGTGCACGTCCGGGCTCACAGGCCGAGGAGCAGGGCGGCGTCAGGTGGCTTGAGTCTCAGCTCCGTCGTCCGGAACGACGCCCTGTACTGGGACCAGCTGTATTCGGCCGTGCCGCCGCAGGACACGCAACCCGCGTGCTTCTACGTGTTCGTGTCCGCGACGGACGGCGGTTTCCTGGTCGAACACAGCCTGCTCGACGGGGCAGCGCTCGCCGAGGTGGTGTTGAGCTCACCGCACTACCAGAAGTACGGCGCCGACCCCAGCATTCCCCTGCGCGTGGTGGGCATTGAAGCCGAAAACTCGGCGGAGTTCCACGAACAGGTCGCAGAGTTCGCGACCGCGCTTCGCGGAGACGGTCCTTTCAGGACCGTCGAGGCGACGACCGGAGAGCTGCGGGTCGACGAGACCGGGCAGGTTGTTCCCCTCGGTGGTGACTACTTCGTGGTTTCGGAGTTCGCCCCGAGCGAGGTCTCCTGGACCTCGTTCGCAGGCGTCGATGGTCACGCGTTCGGCGCGGGCCTCGTCCTCGGCGAGGATCGCGCGGCGGCGTTCAAGCGGGCGCTGGGCACGTACGGTCCCGACAGGGTGATGAGCCTGATCGGCAGAAAGCGACAACAGGGAAGCGACAACAGGACAGTCGTGCGGGAATTGCCGCCCTGGGCACACGGGGTTCTCGGCGATCGCGTGCCACCAGTCGGATTCGTCCTGGTCATGCGCGACGGGAAGTACCTCGTTCCGCTGGAAGGTGGTCGTCTGGCGGCCGTGTCCCCGCGGCGGATGGCGCGGTTGATCGTCGAATCGCCGATGTACCAGGAAGCCAGGAACCGGCCCGTTCGCGGGGATCTGGTGCTGTTCGTCAGCGACGACGGGGCTGATCCTGCCGAGTCGGGCCAGGCGGGGGCCGAGTTGCGGGCGGCACTGCGGGAATGGGATGAGGATTCCTGGCACGGCTACGACTATGCGGGTGAGATCGAGTTCGACGAGCGTGGCCTGGTTGTGCCAGAGGGCGCCATGTTCGCGGAGAGCAGCCCGCTTCCCGCGCAGGAACTGGATCGAGTTCTGTCGGACTCCGTTTTCGGGTTCCCCGTTACGGACGAGGACCGGAAGTCGCTCCGTGAGCTCGTCGGCCAAGTGGAGCACGGTGCCGGGCAACAGCCGCCGACGGGGCCGGGGCAGAAGAAGCCGTTGCTGGTGGCGGTGCATTCTCTGGACGGCAAGGTCGTGCGCGTCAGGTCCTCGTCCGGTGTGACGCACGAGTTGGGGTGGCGTCAGTTCGGCCGGACATTGCTGTCGGATTCGGCTTTCCGCTTGGCATTGGAGAGACACCCGGACCGTCCCGTGCAACTGCTGTTCGTCGGAGCGGGGAAAGGGACCAGTTCGTCACTGGCGGTGTCCGAGATGGTGGGGTCGCTGCACGGAGAGGGCTTTCTCAACGACGTGTACGCCCCGGCCACGGCGTCAGGCTGGGAGTTGGTGTCAGGATCGCGTGCCGGCGATCTGAAGTGGGACGTGCTGTACAACCGTCTCGGCCGTCCGGTCGCGGTCTACGTCCGCAGCGATCGGGACGAAGAGCGGTACTCGCGGGCGAAGGAATGGGCGTGGAACGCCACCCCTGCCACGCTAAAGTCCTATGAGGACGGCCATCGCGCGGAGGATTCGCCGTGGTCATCCACGGAGTTGCCGTTGTTTCTTCTCTTCGAGACCGGCGCTGAGGGAGTACGGGGACTGCGGCGAGGCCTCGGCGACGCGGCGAGCCCTGGCCAGGCGCAGGCGACGACCTTCACGCTCGAGCAGTTCACGAAGGCGATGAGGTCGGAGCCGGAAATCCGGAAGTTGTTGCCCAGGAGCGGTAATCGGTCTCTGGTACTGGTTCCGTCCGGTGATTCGGCTGTCGACGGCCGGACGTTCACGGACGTGTTCTCCCAGGGTGGCTACCGGCGTCGGGTACACCTGCTGACGAGCGGCGAGTTCACCCAGGACGGCAGGCTCACCGCTCACGAGGGCGAGATCCTGACCTTCGAGCCGCCGGTGCTGAAGCCAGATGACGTCTTCTCGCGTGCCCTGGTCGACAGGGAACTCGGGAACGTCGGCCAGTTCTTTCCGCTCGACGACGGGGACATCGTGTCCATGTCAGGCGAAGCGCGCGCTTTCGCCCCGGTACGACAGATGTACTTCATGCGAGAAGTGTCGCCGGCGACGACGGACGAGCAGGGCGCGGTCGTGCCCGCGTGCTTCGCTCCCTTCCTCGCATCATGGGCGGTTGAGGACAAGGTTGCGTGGACGAACTCCGGACATGGCGGCGTGGATGGGTTCAAGTTCGGTACCAGGACCGACTCACCCTGGATCATCGGCGACACCGTGACGCTGTCGGGCGAGCAAGCCGCGCGGATCATGTACGGCAGTTCGGTGTACACGCAGACTCGGCCTGATCCCGCTCGTCCCAACGTGTTGGTCTTCTGCTCGGTGAACGAGGTCGCGGACGGCGCGTCCGAGAGTGAGGCGCGCAAGCTGGGACGGCAATGGCGCAAAGAGGTCAGTCTGGAGACTGTCACCTTTGCGAGCACGCAGGTCGTGTTGACGATGTCCGGCCAACTTCATGCCGTCAAGGCCGGCGGGGTCCTCGCCGATGTCGAGCGGTCCGCGCGGGACAGCGCAGGGCCGGTGCCGTTGTCGGATCTGGCCGCGGAGCAGATCGCCCCGGTCGAGATCGAGGGCACAGGAAGGAAACTGACGCCTTCGGACGCCGAACGAGTGCGTGAGATCGCCCGCAAGGTGGCCAGGGCAGCGGCCTGGCGTAGGAGAAACGGGGCAGGCCTGCCCGAGGTCGGCATCACCACCGAGCGAGCCGCCGCCGTCTTCCTGGACGAGTTGGCGGCGGAATGGGCGCGGCTGGGACGGTTCGGGCGCGGCCTGCGGCCGGAGGACCTCGCCATCCGCGTCGGCGGGCCTGGCAGGCGACGACCGGCGACGATCAGCGTCGAACTGCCGAAGAACGTTCCCGGCGCACGAGAAGTGCGTGACGCCACCGGGTCGCTGGAGGAGATCACCACCGCGCGGTTCGGCGCGCTCGAAGCCGCGTTCGCGAAGCTCGTGCACGACGAGTCCGCGGCGGTGTCCGCGTCGGGCGAGCCGGTCGCGCCGCGCCATCCTGACCTGGACCTGGACGGGGACCAGGCGCCAGGCCACGAAGTCGGCGAGTGGTTCGCGCACAGCGGTGGCCAGGCCTCCGGCGACCCTTGGACCGGCGATGGCCAGTCCGGGAGCGGAGGCGCATCGCCGCTCGCCCATCAGCAGGCCGAGCAGCCTTTCGTCAACACCCACGAGCCCTTCGGCGACGAGGCGTCAGGTGCGCTCAGCCTCGACTACGGGTCCAAAAAGGACAGGGCCTTCTGGGAACAGGTGTACTCCGCGTCGCGGAGGCCCGGGTTCACCGCTGACGGCATCCCCCCGCCCTTCTACCTGTTCGTGACGTGGTCCGGTGGTCTGGCCCAGGTCGGCGACCAGGCGATGGGCGGCGCCGAGCTGGCCGAGTTCGTGCGGAGGTCCCCGCACTACCAGAGATATGCGGATGATCGTTCGGTGGTGCTTCGGATCATCGGTGTTCAGGTCGGTGACAACGATCTTGCCCAGATCACGCGGACCGCCCGTGAGTTCGCGATCGCTGAGCGGGGTGGGCAGGACTCGTTCCGCCTTGTGCAGCTGGCTACTCGCTCGGTCAGCGTCGGTACGGACAACCGCGTCGTTGGTCTGGACGACTCCGCCTACTCGATTGTGTCGGCTGTCCAAGCCGACGATCTCCAATGGCGCTCATTCGTGGGAAGGGAGAACGAGCCACTCGGCCTCCTGTTTGGCCACGGTTCCGTCGCCAAGATGGCGGACAAGATTGGGGTGATTCCATCTGATCTGGCCTTGAGGTGGACGTACGAACGGTCTCTCGCGGACAAGAGCCGTGATTACGTCGTTCCGGCTTGGGCGCCGGCGACGACCGGTGACCGGGTGCGTCCTGTACTGGTCATGCTGAGCCTGGAAGGTGGCCTGTTCGAGGTCCCGATTCCTGGTCAGCTCATCACGAGGGTGAGTCCGGCATTTCTCGTGAGGGCGATGGTCAGTTCCCCGGCTTTCAGGGCCTACCGGAAGCAGGCGGTCCGTCCGCAGTTGATCATCCTCGGCCATGACGTCTCGGCGGATACCGGACCAAGCTGGGAGGCGCTTCGCGAGCTTGTGCGCGAACTGAGGTCGCAGGACGGACGGCCCTGGCAGACTCACCTGTTCGCGGGGGACTTCTCGTTCAGCCGCGAGGGATTCGCTCTGCCGCACGGAAGCCAGTTCGAAGCAGGGCCACCCCTGTCCACGGACTCGATCGAGCTGGTCACGTCGCCATCGCTGTTCGGGTTCCCACTGGGCGGCCAGGACCGGACCAGCATGGCTTCCCTCGGCATGTCGGTGGCGAACGGTGTGCTCGCGGGCGATGAACCGTGGAACTTGAACCAGCGCACGCGCGGCAAGAGGCCGATTTTCGTGTTGGTGAACTCGCCGGACGGCGCCCATGCGCTGATCGAATCCCAGACCGGCCCGCGTTACGAGGTGGACGGCGCCGAGCTGGCGGTCATTCTGTGGAACAGTTCCGAGTTCTCCTCTGCGCTGGCGGGTGATCCGGATCGCCCGCTGGTCGTGGTCAGTCGCGACAACGGGGTGCTGAAGGACGTCGAGTCGCTGGGACGTCAGATTGCCGAAAGGCTGCGGCAGCGGGACATCGGTCACTTCGGAGACGTGTACGCGGCGTTCTCGGACTCGTCGAAGCTGGAGTACTTTCTTGTTTCCGATCTGCTGGGAACCGATCTGGAGATCGAGTTCCTTCCGGACGGTGATGGCGACCTCGCCGCTCTGTACCTCTCCAGCGGAGAGGACGGCGACAGCGGAGCGATCGCCGAGGTCAGGTCGTGGGCACAAGAGGTTACGAGCGCCTCTCTGTCCGACTATCAGGTCGAACTGTCTCACGGTGACCTGACGTCGGCTGGAAGCAGAAAGATATCCGGATGGTCCACGGTGCGTCCGCCGATCTTCTTTTTCGTTTCGATGCGAGGGGAGGAGTTTGTTGTTCAGCGCAGGGACGGCGAAGTCCTTCATTTGTCCGCGGGGGAATTGTCAGGCGCTCTGACGTCGATTCCCGCACTGGGCAAGGTCCTGCGGCGCCATCAGGAGCGGCCGATCGTGATCGCTTCGCTGAGTGGAGACGTCAGCGGTGGTGGCAAGCTTGCTGCCGAACTGATGCGCTCAGGTTTTTCGCGGACGGTGTTCGAGGCCCGGCACGGAATCAAGCTCCTTGCGGGGGGACGGTTCACGGCGACACTGCGAACTCTGGTGGCTCACCAGCCGCCTGCTCCGCGAGCGGATCAGATCGACTGGTCACCCTTCTCCGGTGACCAGTACGGGCAGTGGGGACATGCTCTCGATGTCAGGAACTTTGACAAACTGTCGACCACTATTCAGGCTCCGCATGATTCGCCGGTGCGTCGGCAGTACTATTTTAGGCGATTCAATGACGCGGTTCTCGACGAAAATGACAGAGTCGTTATCAGAAGGGCCGTTCCCTATCTCTCTCCTCAGGCGGTCAGTGATCTTCCGCCGTACTTGTGGATAGGTCACGGATCTGATTCGGACTTCGCGCTGATCCTCAAGCCGAACAAGGCGATGGAGCGGGGTGACGTTGTCTTGTCCGATGGCGGTGGAGCGGCGCGCCTCCTTGTGGTGAGTGATGTCTATCGAATGGTCAAAGCGGACCCCCGCGCGCCTGTTCTGTTCGCTTCCTGCTTGGTGGCAACCGGCGGGGATAAAAGTCCCGCGGCGGATTTTTCCCGCCAGTGGAGGCTCCTGCGCGGCGGAAAGCCGATCATCGCCGCGGCAGACGACATAGTCACCTCCCATTCCTCATCCACAAGATCTGTTCCGCGCGAGAGTGCCTACTTCGCCTTTGGAGACGGACAAAGGGACCCCGAGTGGGATGTGCCGCTGCTGGATCTCGCCGCGACCGAAATCGGCCCGGCCGAAATCGGGTTCGGCTCGCGAGGTGAGCTGGGCATCGGGTGTGCCGAGGTACTGCGCATGGTCGGGCAGAAGTTGGCGCGGGCGGCGGCCTGGCGGGCGCTGAACGGCGCGGAGATGCCGACCGTGGTCATCAAGGGAACCGGGGTCGCGAAGGGATCTTCGTCATTCGAGGCCACGCACGCCGTGCTGGGCGCGGAGATGATCGCGGAATGGGGGCGGCTGGGCAGACTGGCGCGCGGGCTCACGATCGACGATGTCGTTTTCGACCTTGTCGATGTTCCCGCGTCGGCGAGCCAGGGGAAGTCGGGCGTCGTCATCACTGTCGACCTTCCGCCGCAGGCACTCGGCCAGGACGAGGTGACCGCACTCCTGTTCGGCCCCACCGACCACCCCAGCAGCAAGGAACTCGACGCCCTCGACAAGGCGTTCGCCAAGCTGGCCCCTTCCGTTGATGACGCACCGCCTTCCGGCGACATCGTGTCGGTCGAGGGGAAAGACCCGCGCGCGAAGATCGTCGAACCACCGATGGCAGTGCACGATCCTTCGGAGTTCGCGTCGGGCGGGCTGAGTTTCGACGCTGGTGCCACTGACCTCGGCCATGCGAAGCGGGTGGCACGCTACGCGGCGATGCCACCGGCGGCGGCGAGACCCTTCTACCTGTTCCTGACGTCGAGCAACGAGGGATTGTCCGTCAACGGCACGAGGGTGCTTCCGGCTGTGCTGCTGGAGATCGTGAAGAGATCGCCGCACTATCAGAAGTTCGGGTCGGCGATGCCGGTGCGCGTAGTCGGTGTGAATCCCGCTGACGCGGAGGTGCGGCAGTTCGCGAGGTTGTTGCGGGGGAGGAAGGGCGGGTTCCGCCTGATCGAGGCCGCACCGGTCGGCAGCACGGTGTTTCAGCGGATCTCGGAGGTGCGACCGGAGGACGTCGCCTGGCTGCCGCTGTCCCACGCGGACGGCAGGGTTCTGGGAATGAGCTTCGACACCCAGGCTCGCCAGGCAGATGGCACGGCGGCGAACCTGAGGCGCGCGAGCGACGAGAGCACGCGCGTCGTTCTGGAACGGAGTGTCGACGAGAACGGCAGCGAACACCTCCGCCCGAAGATCGCCCTGTGGGCGGACACGACGGACGGCTCGCGGCTGAGGCCGTTCGAGCTGTTGCTGGACGCCGACGGCGAGAAGTACGTCGTTCCGCTGATCTCGGGAGAGGTCCTCCGGGTTTCCCCTGACGAGATGGCGAAACTGGCGTACAAGTCGCGCTGGTTCCGCACCGCGCACGGCGGGACCGCCCAGCCCGACATCGTGCTGATCACCAACGATCTCGGCGCCGGTTCCACCGTCGAGCACCCTGGCAGTCGGAAGCTGCAGGCGAGACTGCGCGAACTGGGCGGGCCGCGGCGGATCACCGCGTACTCGGGGCCTGCTGACCATGACGCGACGGTGCCCAGCCTCCGCGTGCCGGAGGGAGCCGAGTTCGAGCAGACCTTCTCGTCCAGCGCGGCCACGAATTTCTCGCTGAACGCGAACGCGGTGCGGAAGTCGGTCAGCCCGGTGACGGACACGTCTTCGGGTTCGGTCTTCGCATTCCCGGTACCGGGCGACGAACTGCCTGGACTGCGGTCCTTCATCTCCGATGTGAGAAGCGGCACGTCCGAATGGGACGGCAAGCCGCTGTTTGTGATAGTGGATTCTCCGGACGGCAAGTACGTGCGGGTCGCCTTGTACGGTGGCAGGGTGCTGGAGCTCGGCGGCGCGGACTTCGGGCGGATGTTGTTGAACCACTCCGGGTTTTGGAATGAGTTGAATTCCGAGCCGGCGCGGCCGATCGTGGTGGTGACACCCCAAAGTGTGACAAACGCGAACTTCGGCGACGTTGCCTATGACCTCGCGACTGTGCTGCACGAGGAGGGTATCTACCGAGAAGTCTATGTCCCGACGAAGCCGTCGGCGTTCGACGAGTTCACCCTGGTGTCCGGTCTGCGGGACGGAGATCTGGAGGCCGAGGTGCTGTTCAACGCTTCAGGTTACCCGGTCTCGCTGTACTTCCGGTCCGAGAACGATGAGGCGGACTATGACGCTGCCAGCACCTGGGCATTCAATGCGACGGAGGAGAAACTAGAGACCTACCAGGTGGAATCGGCCGATGGCGCCAGAACCGGCCGCAGGTCTTCCTGGCAGGAGATGCCGCTGTTCCTGATCGCCCGTTCCGGCAACGGGAGATACCGAGTCGAGCGTAGCGACGGCGTGATGGGGATGGTGACGCCGGAACAGTTCGCCCGTGTGGCGCGGGCACATCCGGCCATGCGCCAGATCCTCGGCACGAACAGCCTTGGACGGCCGATCGCGCTCGTCACACCGAACGGTGAGGCGGCGGGCGGGCATCTGGTCCGTGACTCGTTGTTGCAGGGCGGGTTCCGGCGGCCGTTGAGCGTCGCGACAACCGGAGTGAGGTTCGAGCCCGACGGCACGATCACCGTGTCGCGGACCGCGTTCACGGAACTTCCTGCGCTCGATCCCTCCGACCTGGCAGTCGAGAACGTCGTCACGCAGCCTCGGAGGACCTCGCTGTCGGCGGTCGACGGGCAGTACTTCCCGAGCGGGCTGACCGACTCGTACCTGATGTCCCAGACGGCACGGAGTGGCTCCTCTCGAAGGGGTTACTACGTGCGCAAGGAACTCACCGCCGCAGCGAGGAAGAACGGCACATCCGAGACGGAGTACGTCGCATACCTCTCGCCGCTCGCGGGAATCGACGGGCGTCCGTGGGTGATCGACGGACATGGCTCGTCCGAAGGCTTCACGGTGGGGCTGCGAACCGACCGGCCCTGGGAGATCGGCGACACCACCGTGATCGGCGGAGCGATCATGGCCAAGATGGTCACGGGGGGTTCCCTCTATCGCGAGGCGGGGCTTCCCGGAGACAACCCCGTTCTACTGCTTCCCTGCTCCATCAACCGAAGCGCGGTGGCACGCGACCTGATGTCGGGCTGGCAGGGCGGAGCCTCGGCACCGTCCACAGTGGTGGGACCTACGTCGGATCTCCTGGTGCACAGCGGGAACGGGCTCCAGGTCACCGATTCGGGAGGCCGCATCACCGAGGTTTCGCCGATGGACGGCGACCAGACGCCGCTGGTGGCGCTCGCCGACCTCGCCGCGACCGAGATCGAGCCCGTCACCGTCACGTTCTCGTCCGTGGCAGACACCGGTCCGCAAGAGCAGAAGGATCTCGTCGGGACCATCGCTCGCCGGGTGGCCCGCGCGGCGGCCTGGCGCGGGGTGAACGGCGCTGGACCGGTGCTGGTCGAGATCACCGGGTTCGGCACCCTCGGCGCGCTGGCCAGAGGAGCGAAGAGCGGACTCGACCACGCGAACTCCGCGCACAGCCTGTTCAACGAGGCGTTGCACGACGAGTTCGCGGTCCTGCGGAAGTTCGGGCTGGACGTCGCCCTGGCACAGGTCGACGTCCAGGTACTCAGCGCGGTGGCGACACGGGACGGCGGGCACACGGCGTTGATCGCTGTGCGGCTGCCGGAACGGGAGCTGGGGCTACGCGAGTTGCGTGACCTGGCAGGAGACGTGGACACCCTCACCGTCACCGCGGTCGACAAGGCGTTCTCGCGGTTGTCTCCGGAGTCCGGCGACTCCGTGGGGGAGCCTTCCGGCGAGGGAACCCTGGTGCGTAGGGGACCGTTCGGGCCAGTCGAGCACTATGGCCCGGTAGTCGGCAAGGCGGGTGGCCTCGGGTTCGACTGGGATGGCTTCGCGATCACCGTCCGGTGGGCCAGGGTGTACGGCTCGATGCCAGTGTCCAGGAACCATACATTCGACATCTTCGTCACCCAGCAAGCGGGGACGTTCCTCGTGGCAGGCCAGTACGTCGACGCCCGCACGCTGGCCAGGATCGTGACCGCCTCACCTCACTTCACCATGCACGCGGCGGACCCGAGCACCGCCGTGCGGCTGGTCATCGCCGTGGACCTGACCTATCAGGACCAGGCGACTTACGCGGCGAAACAGTTCGCCTTGGCGTTGCGTGGTGTCGGACCGTTCAGGTCTGTCGAAGTCGCGCCTGTCTCGGTGCAGGTCGACCAGGACGGCCAGGTTTCGCTGCTGAACTTCGGTTCGGCCTCCGTTGTGTCCTCGCCCAGATCCGAGGATGTCGCCTGGATTCCGTTGATCGACGTGGCTGGCATTACCTTCGGTATGGCCTTCGACACGCCGAAGAACCGCAATGACGACGTGGAGAAGCACAGCGGGGCACTTCCCGCCGCCATCCAACTGGGTATCGTGAAGCAGGCGGTCATCAATGCCAGTGGTGTAACGAAGACCGAGTCCGTGGTCGCGCCGTGGGCGTCGGTGTCGGAGGCCGACGGTGTCCACACCCGCACGGTTCTGCTGTTGCTGGAGAGCAGTGTCTACGGATTCATGGTCCCGACCAAGAGCAAGGCCGTCGTGGACGTCGCTCCTGACGCTATGGCGAGGCTGGTCTACTCGTCCGACATCTTCACGATGTTCGGAAAACGCCAGGTACTTCCCACCCTGCTCCTCGTGACCGCCAACCCCGACGGTGACGTCCCGGCAGGCGCGAGTGCCGTGCAACGGGCTGTCGCACTGCAAAAAGCCGCGGCGGCGGCGAAGCTGAACACCGACTTTCTGGAGACCCTGCGCTTCTTGAGCGGACAACCCTGGCTGAGCATCGACTATGTCGGCAGGACTAGCGGTGAGATGGGAATGAGGGTCGTCAGCAGTGTCAAGTCGTTCAGAATGGGGCCGCCACCGTCTTTGCGGGATTTCCTGTTGGTTGTCGATGGTTCCGTGGCCGCGTTCCCCAGTGCTGCTGTGCCGCCCGATCGGATGCGTGAGGTCTCCGCCGAGCTCGCGAGGCGCGCGTCGGTGAACGGAGCTTCGAATCAGACGCCGTTGCAGATCGTCGTCGATTCGCCCGATGGGAGGGTCGCCAGGCTTCTTACCTCTTCCGGCGCCGTAGTCGAAATGGGCGGCAGGCAGCTCGGGCGAATGTTGCTGGGCCATCCGGAGATCCAGATGGCGCTGCGGCACGATCCCCAGCGGCGTTGGAAAGTCGTGGGCAACCGTGTTGGTGAGAAGATCAGCCACGGCGGGCTCGCCTACGATATCGCCGGGGCTTTCCGGGCCGCAGGCCATTTCGGAGAGATCGTGGCGACCACCGGACAACTGGTGTTCGGTCGAGGAAGTATGGCCTCGCTCGATCACGCTCGCTACGAAGTGGTCTCAAAGATCAGGTATGGCGAGCTGGCGGTGGATTTGATTGCCAACGGTAACGGCATCGACGTGCTGTACGTGTGGAGTGCGGGAAATCGTGCAGGACACCAGAAAGCTGCGGATTGGGCGAAACACGCGACGCGGCACACGCTTGCGATGTATGAGATTCACGCGGCGGACGGACGAGTTGAGATGCGTCAGGCGCCGTGGGTGAGGCCGCCCGTCGTGGTCTTCGTCGACGCGGGGGTGAACGGGTACGATATTTTGCGTCTCAACGGGAATAGCTCGGCACAAAAGAGTACGTCGATGGTCATCTCTCCCGACGATCTCGCCAGAGGGCTGTCGGGATACTCGATGCTGACGAAACCTGTGGACCCGATTGACGGCCGGGATCTTCTGCTCGTTTCTCCGAACGGCAGGATCGGGGACGGCCAGCAGGTCGGAAAATCGTTGCTGTCTCTGGGGCGTCACGTTACGGTGCATGAGGCTCCTCTCAGCCCCGCGTGGCGTGCCGACGGCACTCTCGCCACGGCCGGACAGCCAATGGTCAAGCATCTGCGGCCTACGCCCAGTCCGGCGGACATCATCGTGCACCGGGTTCAGCGACAGCATCTGCCTTGGACTGTCACCGCTGTCTACTCTCCAGCACGCACGGATGACGTGTTCAATATGTCGAGGTCAGCCCATGCCAACAACGTGGTGCAGCAGGAGTACTACTTCAAGACGGAAGCGACGAATCTCGTAGACGCGGCAGGGAAACCGCTGCTCCGTCATCGCGCCTTCCTGTCGCCCTGGGCGGGGATCGATGCCCCGTCGTGGTCTCTGATCGGACATGGTGTCCCAGAAGGGTTCGCTTTCAGGCTCAAAACCGATATGCCCAGTGAGTTCGGTGACGGGGTGTACCTGGACGGTGCGATCGCGGCCAGAGTGCTGTTCGGGACTGATTCCTACCGTCGGGCTCAGCTTGATCCGGATCGGCCTGTCGTGCTCCGCACGTGCCACGTGAACACGCTTCTGCCGGCAGGAGACACCCAGGCCGCGCGGTTCAGTGCCGCGGTGACAAACATGAGGCCTCAGCACGCGAAGTTCTTCGCGGCGAACGCCGTTGTGGGATACGGTCCTTCAATCGGCTATTATACGGTCGCCGAACCGGCTTTCTACGGTGAGGCGGGCGAGAGTTCCGTGAGCGCCGGGGACGAGGTGCCGTTGACGGACTTCGTGACGTCGAACATCGCGTCGGCGCAGGTCATGCTTTCTGTGCAAGGGCCGCAGTTGACGATGCCGCAGAGCACCGTCGACGTGATCCGTGACATGGCTCGGCAGGTAGCGCGGGCGGCGTTGTGGCGCAAGCTGAACAACGTGGGAATGCCCGTGATGACCGTTACCGCGAAGAACAAGCGCTTGACCAACCTGGTCACCTTGGCGCTCCAGAACGCGATGACCGTGGAGTGGGCACGACGAGGCCGGCTCGGCTCGGGACTCTCCCCTCAGGACGTTCACGTCGTGGAGACCAGCTACGCCGTGCGGTCAGGTCAGGTGGAGGTCGTCATGATCAAGGTTGATCTGCCTCAGCACGACCTTGGTGAGACTGAGCTGTCCATCGCCGAGTACGTGCTCACCGAGGAGAGCATGGCGGCACTCAACGCGAAGTTCGCGAGGCTCGCACGGTGACCTTCCGTGGTGCCATCGGTCGGCTCGCGTCGTGGGCTGTCGCGAACCGGTGCTGTCAGCAGCCCTGAAGGGTGTCCCGCGACGCTGCCGACCGGTGGGAACTCATCTGCCGTGCTCCCGGATCTCCAGAGCGACGTGAGCCGAGGCCGTGGTCAGTCCGTCGGCCAGTGCGTTCAGCCAGATCACGGTGGGTTCGCTGGCCTGGTCCCGCACCTCGCCGTTGTGGTCGACGACCGCCGCGATGATCGCCAGGACGTGGCGGATGCAGCGCAGCCACGCTGCCGGCTCGGCGCCGACGCGCAGCATCACGACGCCGCCGGAGGCCGGGAGCGTCGATGCCATGAGCTGAAGCGCTTCCGCGACCTCGCGGAGAACGCACTCCTCGTTGAGGGCGAGGAACCAGTCGGGTTCGTCCGCGCCGAGTTCGGCGACCAAGATCGCTTTGATCCTGTCGTCCTTGGTGGGGGCAGCCGGCATCCGGGCCCGCGTTCCGCCCACGGGGAGATAGGACTCGGCGCGGTGGCTCAGGAGTCCGAGCAGGCCGACGACGTAGCTGTCGAGCACGTCGATTTCGTGCCTGGTCATGACTCCGATGTAGGTCGACCCGCCCAGGCGGTCCCAGTTGGTCATGGGATTCCCTTTTCAGACACGAATGCGTTGTTCGTTCAAGTAGACCGTGGGTGGTCTCGTGTTCCGAATGCCGTGCGCGCGTGGGGTCCGATGGGGCAGCGCACACTACCCGAATGCTTCACATGTGGCCGAGGTCGTGCCTAATCGGACTCCGGCACCCGCGCTTTCGGTCGCTCGCCGTGATCGAGTAAACGCGTGCGGCTGGTGCGGATCACCTCATCCCGCGGTCCCGTCCCTTGTCTGGGATGACGTCGAGCTCGGTTGAGAACTCGGGGACGACGAAGTAGGACTGCCGACCCTGGACGGACTGTTCGTCGTCGCGGGTGTAGTGGGCGGCTGAGTGGTGGTCGTGGTGATGACGATCGTCGGCGGCGCGGCATCTGTCTCGACGGCAGACCGGCGACGCGGTTGTGGCTGAGGTGCGGCCTGAGGCTGTGAGGTGTCGGTGCTGGTCGGTGGTTCCACTTCCGTGGAGGTGGTGACCAGCGAAGGAACGTCCAGCGACAGCGCGGGCGCTCCCTTGGTTCCTTGGTGAGGGTCCGCTGCAGTGGTGTCCTTCCAAGCCGCGAGGAACACGCCCGCCACCAGGATTGAACCCGTCACACCGACCGCGCTCCCGATGACGAGGCCCTTGCCCGCCCGTCTTCGTGATCTGCCGCGGTCCGGGTCCTGGGGATGTTGACGTTGGCGGCGGTTCTTCCTCAACAAGCGCTCCTCACGGCTCGATCAACCGCGATGGAAGTCGGTCGGACGGCAGAACGGAAGGTTGTCGGTTCAGTCAGGACAAAACTTCTGCCCTTGTGCACCCTCACTGTCGGCGCCCGCGGGGCTCATGGGAGCGATTGCACTGATTCAAGGGCGGAGAGGAAATCTTCAATGTATGTATGTGTGGCCACTCTGCGTCCGCCTTGGCGGAAGGCCGGTTCATGCGCTTTGGTGTGAATTACCACCATGTCTGTGGGCGCGAATCCGGCGTTCATCGAAGACTTGATATCGAAAGGATACCTTGTGTCGCACGTGAAGAAGTTCGTTGCGCTGGCCGCTTCTGTCGGCCTCGCTCTCGTGGGAACCGCTGCCACCTCAGGTACCGCACAGGCGGCAACCGAGCGCTTCAGGGTGTGCAACTACGGGTCCGACTACCGAGTTGCCGCGGTCTTTCCGGATAGGGGCTCCAGTACCCCTACGGTCCCGTACGGCCTGTGTGCGACTTCAACCGTGCAAGCGGGAACGAGGTTCTACCTGGCAGCCTACGACGTGAACTCCTCGCTGGCCCGCTTCACCGGTCTTGACAGGACCTACAGCTCCGGCCGGACTCTGGTGCAGACCTGGGCGAGTTTCCGCACGTTCACGTACGGCAAGCTTCCGTACTGACGAAACTGACACGTGAAACCTCGTCCCTGGAGCGTTTTCCGTCGCTTGGCGACGCTGCGGGGACGAGGTCTCATATCGCGCCGCACACTGCCTCCGCGTCTCAGGCAGCGGACGATCTGAACGCACTCAGCCGTGAGGGTTTCCGTCGGCGACGGAAACCCTCACGGCTGTGGGCCGATATAGCCCGGCCCTGCTCGCGACACGTCTTGTCAGCGGCCGAACCAAAGGTAGTAGTAAGTCGCTGAGCCGCTCTTGACGGTCTGTACCTTGTAGGTCTTCCACTCTCGGGCGGCAATTCCCTGGCTGCCTCGGCTGCTGGCGGCCGAGTACGTCGTGTACCAGGTGTAGTAGTACGGCGTGCTTGAGCTCGGGGGAGTGGTTGCCGCGGGTGCGGTCGTACCGGGAGCGGCGCCCGCTCCCGGACCCGAACCCGCGGCGAGTGCCGCTGGTGTGGCAAGAGTGAGCGTGGCGGCGACGAGCGCGGCCGCCGCAGCGAACTTGCGAAGCACTGGTTCTCCTCTCGGAAATCGGCTTTCGATACCGAGAATCTTCGTGCATCGCGTGGTCGATTCGGACCGGGTTCATGGCCTCGGTGCCCTGTGTGGCCGCGATGTTCGCCCGAGTGGGCGGGTGACCAGGTAGAACGCGGTGGCCGATCGGGTATTTGCGGGAGTTTCGCAACACGCGGCCGGTATACGGGTTCGGCGTTGTTCTGTCGCGATTCTCTTGGGTGTCCGCGGAATGAATCCACGATGAAGCTCGGATGAGTGGCGGTCAGGTGTCGAGGTCGGGTTCATGCGGACATGCACCGCCCCAGGGATACCCAGGGGCGGTGCATCGGGTCTAGTCGAGCAGGTCGAGTTCGGCTTTCGCGCGATCACGGTCCGCGCCGCTCGCAGGGCCGGTGAACAGTTCGAGCGCGTTCGTCAGACACTCGCGGGCTTGGACGAAGTCGCCGGCGTGCCGCCAGGCGATGCCTTCGGTCAGGGCCAGCTCCGCCTCGCTGCGGAACACCGCGGCCTGGTCGTCGGGCTGAGCCGACCGTGCCGCCTGGTAGCTTCTCGCCGCTTCGTCCCAGCGCTGCAAGCCCGACAGACAGTCGCCCACGCTCGCCAGCAGCAGTACCCGGGCTTTTCTCTCCATGTCGGGGTTCGTCTCACCAACCCGGTCCTCCAACTCGGCGAGCATCGACCGGTGGACCGCGAGTGCCTCTTCCAACATGCCGACTGCCAGCAGCGCAGCACCGTAGGACACGGCCATCCACGACCTGAAGCCGAAGAAGTCGTAGCTCGCGGACATCTCGTAGGCGATCCGGTTGCGTTCGAGCGCCTCTGGCACCCGGCCGAGGTTGAGCAACACCAGGCCGGACGCGCAGTTCGCGACCATGATTCCCCGGTGATAGCCGTTCTCCTCCGCGATCTCGATCGCGGAGGAGAGAGTCGCGAACGCGAGTTCGTGATCATGGGTGATGAAGCTCTGCAGCCAGCCCACCTGGTTGAGCGAGTCCACGACCTCGTCCTGCGACCGCAGCGCCCGTGCGGCCTCCAGTCCGGCGGAGTGGACGGCGAGCCAGTCGTGTTCGACCTCGCGGCTCTGGGCGTAGCGCTGGATGTACCACGAGAAGTCGAGGACCTCGCGGTGCCAGCCGAGTGATGCAGCGCTCTGCTGCACCGGGAACCATGTCGTCGCCTCCTGGACCAGCCAGCCGCGCGCTTCTTCCAGCGAACGGAACGGGTTGTTCTCGGGGACGTCACGGACATCGGCGAAGAACAGCTTTCCCGCCGCGATACCGCGGTCGAGCACGTGGTGATAGAGGCTGTCGCGCAACTGGTCCCGGATGTCCGCCGGTTCCTCCGCGGCGAGGCGTTCGCGGGCGAAGATCCGAATCAGGTCGTGGAACTGCAGGCGGTTCGAGAGCGAGGTGACGGTCAGGAACGAGGCCTCCACGAGATCGTCGAGCACCAGGCCGACCTGGTCCACCCGCAGTCCGCAGACGAGCGCCGCGAACTCGTCGTCGAAGTCCGCGCCGGGGATCAGCGCGAGGCGGCGGAACACCGTCCGAGCCTGCGCGGGCAACTTCTCGAAGGAGATCGTGAACGCGGAACGCAGCTGAAGGTCGTCCGCCGTCAGCGAGTCCAGCCGGGAGCGTTCGTCACGCATCTGCCGCACGATCGCGGCGACGGAACGTGTCCCGCTCGCGAGCCTGTTTCCGATGATCCGTACCGCCAGCGGCAGGTTGCCGCACAACTCCACGAGTTCGTTCATCGCCTCGGGCTCGTTCCACTCGGCCGTTGCGCCGACGATCGAGCTGATCATGGCGATGGACGCACCCGCGACCAGGACCTCCAGGGGCAGCCAGCGCGCGGACTCCAGTCCGGCGAGCGCGCGGCGGCAGGTGATGATCGTCAGGCCTTGCGCTCCGGTGCCGAGCAGCGGCCGAACCTGGGACTCGTTCGCCGCGTTGTCGAGCACGATCAGCACTCGGCGGTCGTGGATCAGCGTGCGGAACATGGCGCCGCGTTCGTACTCGTCCGCCGGGATGCGGTTCGTCTGCACCCCGAGCGCTGTCAGGAATCGTTCCAGGGCGGCGCCGGTGGTCAACGGCTGGTCGTCGACACCGCGAAGGTCGATCGCGAGGCACCCGTCGGGGAAACGCGCGGCGAGGCGGTCCACAGCGGTCGCGGCGAGCGAGGTCTTGCCCACCCCGGGAGGACCCGAGATCACCACGATCCCTCCGGATTCCGCCTCCCGCGACAGCTGGTCCAGCTCCGCGTTCCTGCCGAACAGTTCGGGCACGCTGGGCAGGCCGTGCAGCGTCGTTCCACCGGACGCAGCGTCACGAACCGACCGGCGCCGTGCCCTCTTGGCGAGCGACAGGAAGGACTCCCGCTCGTCCGGTGACAGCCGGAGCGCGGTCGCGAGCAGCTCTGTCGAGCGTGCCTGCGGTGCCGACGCACGTTCGCGTTCAAGATCACGCAGGGCGCGGATGCTCATCCCGGACGCGCGCGCGAGTTCGGTCTGTGACAGGCCCGCCACGGTTCGATATCGGAGCAACTGCTGGCCGAGTGACAGTTCATCGATCGAATCGGACATCTCGATCCCTCCGCCGATGGGCTCTACGACAGGCCTATCGGCAGAGCAACGTCCGTTGATACAAATGCTCTGGGTGCGCCTCGACGCGGGTCGGTCAGCCGTTCCGCTGACGTCCGTTGTTCTTCGACCACAGGCGCCAGGCGCGCGGGTCCTCCGGGCTCTGCTCGCGGCCCGCCTCGCTCATCTTCAACCGCACGCGCGCGCCGCCGAGCCTGCCCTTGTCGACGATGATGCGGCCACCGGTGGCCTCAACGGCCGATCTGGCGATGTCGAGGCCGAGGCCGGTCGACCCGCTGCCGCTCGCTCCCCGGCGCAGGGCACCACTGGGGTCGGCGACACCCGGCCCGCCGTCCTCCACCACCAGCGTGATCCACCCCGCGTGCCGCACGATCTCGACCGCCACCGGCGCGGACGGAGGTGTGTGCTGAAAAACGTTGGCCAGGAGAGTGTCGACGACCGCGTCGACGTCCTCCCGGCTGAGCGGGACAGCGGTCGGCTCATCCGTGAGCGCCACGTCGAGGGACCGCTTCTGGGTTTCGGCATAGGACGACCAGAACGTCATGCGTTCCTTGACTGCGGCGGTCAGATCGCAGCTCAGTGCCGTCGTAGCCGTCTTGCTGGGGCGAAGGGAGTGGATGATCCGGTTGACGTCCCGTTCCAGCGCGCCGATGGACGCGCGGATGCGGTCAGCCGTCTCCCCGGACTCGATCGCGTCGGCGTCGAGGCGCAGCGCGGTGAGTGGAGTGCGGAGCCTATGAGACACGTCCGCGACCATCTCTCGTTCCTTGGAGAGCAGATCCTCCGTGCGGTCCGCAGCCGCGTTGATCGCTTCCGCGAGTACCTGCAACTCGTGTGGACCGTTCACCTGCACTCGGCCTTGGCCGTCTCTGGCCACCTCGGTCAGCATCGTCAGCGCACGAGCGACAGGAAGGAGCGGACGTACGAGGAGCGGCACCGAACCCGCCACGGCCATCACGGCCGCGACCGCCAGAACAGTGATGGTGATAGCGGGGAGGTGGGCGGGTGTGGCGACCACCGACACGACGGCGTTGTTGCCGTCCTCGGCACGGGCAGGCAGCGAGAAGGCAGGGGCACCGCTGCTCATGCCCAATACGGTGCCGTTGACGAGCCGCACCTCCAGCCGCCCGCTCCTGCCGGCCGAGGTGCGGCCGATCGCCGCCCGGATGACGTCCGCATCCGAGGTCGCGGTCAGCACCTCCGCCACGATGGTGGCGTCGCGGATGTCTCTTTCGCGCGCGAGATCGTGCTCGTACCAGACCACGAGCGCGACGGCAAGTATCACGAGGACCGCTGCCACAGCGCCACACGCGCGGAAGAACGCGTAGGTGGCGAGACGTCTCATTCGGGTTCCGTGAGGCGGTAGCCAACCCCGCGGATCGTGTGCAGGTAGCGCGGCGCGGCTGCGGTCTCGCCAAGCTTGCGCCGCAACCACGAGGTGTGGACGTCGATCGTCCGATCGTCCGATGTGGACGCGTGGTCCCACACCGCGTCGAAAAGCTCACGCCTGCTGACGACGTGACCGGGCTTCTTCGCGAGGTAGGCGAGCAGGTCGAACTCCCGCCTGCTGAGGTCGAGCATCACGCCGGCCAGGGTCGCGTGGCGCCTGCTCAGGTCGACGCGGAGGTCGCCGAGCTCGATGATGTCGTCGGCTTCGTCGTTCGCGGAGGCTGGCTTGCTGCGACGCAGCAGCGCGTTGATCCGTGCGGCGAGATGTTTGCTGGAGAACGGTTTGACGATGTAGTCGTCAGCGCCCGCGTTCAGCGAACGCACGACCGAGCTTTCGTCGCCACGGGCCGTAGCGACGATTACCGGGACATTGCTCACGCTGCGGAGCATCGTCAATGCGACGACACCGTCGAGATCAGGCAGGCCGAGGTCCAGTACCACGATGTCCAGCTCGTTCGCGGCGGCCTCCTGCAACGCGGCTGCCGCGGTGCTCACGGCTTGCGTGACCAGGCCGAGTCCCCGCAGTGCTTGCACGAGCGCAGCCTGAACCGCCGGATCGTCCTCGACCACAAGCGCGTTCGGCATGGCAGGAGCGTAGGTTCGACCTGGGTTGCTTGTCGGTTAATTAGGGGTTTCCGGACAGGCGAACATTCCCTAACGCCCCTTATTGCGATCGTTCTCGGCTCTTAGGACTCGGTTAAGGCAGACCGGCCTAGGTTTTCAGCCACACCGCGACTTGCGGTGCCCCTCGTTCACACAGCGTCGTGGAGTTGGTTGTGGCGGAACTCGTGCTTGCCGGACTTGGCAAGGCTTACGGCGACGGCACTCGTGCCGTGACGAACCTCGACCTGAACATCCGGGACGGCGAGTTCCTCGTTCTGGTCGGGCCGTCAGGGTGCGGGAAGACGACCGCCCTGCGGATGATGGCGGGCCTTGAGAGCATCACCGAGGGCACGATCCGCATCGGTGAACGCGTGGTCAACGACGTGCCGCCGCGCGATCGAGACGTCGCGATGGTGTTCCAGTCCTACGCTCTCTACCCGCATCTGAACGTCTATGACAACATCGCGTTCGGCCTGACGTTGCGCAAGATGCCGAAGAAGGAAATCGACCAGCGAGTGCGGCGGGTCGCCGAGGTGCTGGAGCTTTCCGACCATCTTGAACGCAAGCCCCGCAACCTGTCGGGAGGGCAGCGCCAGCGGGTCGCGATGGGACGGGCGATGGTGCGGGCGCCGCAGGCGTTCCTGATGGACGAGCCTCTGTCCAATCTGGACGCGAAGCTGCGCGTGCAGATGCGTGCCCAGATCGCGCGAATGCAACGCGATCTGGGCGTGACCACCGTCTACGTGACGCACGACCAAACAGAAGCGATGACGCTGGGCGATCGTGTCGCGGTGATGAAGCGAGGCGTGCTGCAACAGGTCGGCCCGCCTCAGGAGCTCTACGACCGGCCGGTGAACCTGTTCGTCGCGGGATTCATCGGATCTCCCGGCATGAACCTGTTCGTCGCGAAGCTGGTCGAGGACCAGGACGGCCAGTACTGGGTGACGCTCAACTCGGATGCCCTGCGACTGCCGGAGTCGGTGCTGCACGAACGCCCGGCGCTGGCGAAGTACGTCGGCCAGAACGTCGTGCTGGGAATCCGTCCTGAGGACATGGAGGACGCGGCTCTCGTCGACCAGGTCGAGGGGGCGCTCCTGCACTCGGTCGCCGACCTCGTGGAGGCGATGGGCTCCGACATCCTCGTTCACTTTCCGGTGGACGCCGAGGCCGCCGACACCGACGACACCCGCGCGCTCGCCGAGGACTCCGGTGCGGACGACGTCGCCGGTGCCGGCAAGGGCACCGTCCTCGTGGGGCGGTTCAGCCCGCGTTCGCGCATTTACGAGGGACAGCAGGTCGCGACCTGGGTCGACACCTCACGCCTGCACTTTTTCGACCCGGCCACCAGCACCGCCATTTGGAACGAGGAGATGTCATGAAGAGACGAAGCATGATCGCGGCGTTGTGCGCGCTGGCCTTTGCCGCGACCGCCTGTGGTGCCAGCACGGCCGGCGGTGACGGTGAACTGAAGGGCCAGTCCGCCGACGTCATCGGCACCTGGTCAGGTGAGGAGCAGGTGCGCTTCGAGAAGGTGCTCGCCGCGTTCTCAAGAAAGACCGGGGCTCAAGTCAGATACACAGGAGCGGGTGACGAACTGCCGACCGTGGTCCAGACCAGGGTCTCCGGAGGCACTCCGCCCAGCGTCGCGCTCGTGGCACAGCCCGGGTTCGCAGCCCAACTCGCCAAGTCTGGTGCCATCAAGCCGGTGAGCGCCGAGGTCGAGGACGCCGTCGGCGACAACTACGCGCCGATCTGGAAGACTCTCGGCAGTTTCGACAAGAAACTGTACGGCGTCTACTTCAAGGTCGCCAACAAGTCGACCGTTTGGTACAACAGGAAGGCGTTCGAGGACGCCTCCCTCTCGGTGGACCAGCCCGCCTCGTGGGAGAAGTTCCTCGAAACCTCCCGTGCGCTCGCGGACGCGGGCGTGCCCGCGGTGTCCATCGCGGGCGCCGACGGCTGGACACTCACCGACTGGTTCGAGAACGTCTACCTGCGCAGCGCGGGCGCGGAGAACTACGACAAGCTCGCCAAGCACGAGCTTTCCTGGACCGACCCGTCCGTGCGCGTGGCGTTGCAGGAGCTGGCGAAGCTGTTCGGCGATCAGCGACTGATCGAAGGCGGCGCGTCAGGTGCGCTGCAGACCGAGTTCCCGAAGTCGGTCACCAACGTGTTCGGCGAGCCGCGCAAGGCGGCGATGGTGTTCGAGGGCGATTTCGTCAGCGGCGTCATCAACTCCAGCACCAAGACCGTCGTCGGCGGTGACGCGACGTTCTTCTCGTTTCCCGCGGTGAACGGAAGTGCTCCCGCGGTGGTGACCGGTGGGGACATGGCCGTCCAGTTCAAGGACGACGAGGTGACCAACGAGCTGATGAAGTTCCTCGCCTCGCCTGAGGCAGGCTCGGTGTGGGCCGCCGAGGGCGGGTTCCTCTCGGCGAGCAAGGGAATCGAACCGGCGTCGTACCCCGATGACGTCACGCGTGAGCTGGCTCAGCGCATCCTCGACGCCGGCGACAACGTCCGGTTCGACCTGTCCGACCTCACTCCCGCCGCATTCGGTGGCAGCAAGGGCGCGGGCATGTGGAAGGCGTTGCAGGACTTCCTCGCCGATCCCAAGAAGATCGACGAGACGATGGAGCGCCTTGAGGCAGCGGCTGTGAAGGCGTACACGTCGTGACCCATGCCCTGCGCGGACGTCGCAGCGTGGCCGAGCCAGGGCGATCCCCCGGTAAGGCCGTGCTGTTCCTCCTGCCCGCACTGCTGATCCTCGGTGCGCTGGTCGTCTATCCGCTCGTGTACTCGTTGTTCCGCAGCTTCTTCGACGCGAGCGGCAGCCGGTTCGTCGGTCTGAGCAACTACGTGGAGACGTTCACCGACCCGAGGACGTTGATCGCGTTCCGCAACAACGTGATCTGGGTGGTCGTCGCGCCCGTCGCGGTGACGTGTCTGGGCCTGATCTTCGCGGTGCTCACCGAGCGTATCCGGTGGGCCACCGCGTTCCGGCTGATCCTGTTCATGCCGATGGCGATCTCGCTGTTCGCGTCGGGGATCATCTTCCGGCTCGTCTACGAGGAGGACCCGGAACGCGGTGTCGTGAACGCGGCGATGGTCGGTGTCCACGACGTGTTCGCTTCGCCGTCGCCCTATCCCGGCGCGCGTCCGCGTTCGGGGTTCGACGCCGGCGAGGACGGATACACCGGTACCGCCACGGTGTCTCGCGGTGGAGTGGTGTCGCTGCCTCTGGTCGGGTACTCCCGCCAGCAGTTGCCAGACAGCGCGCGGCCCGTCTCACGGCCTGAGGCCGGCGGCACCGAGGTGCGCGGGGCCGTGTGGCTGGACGTGTCGGCGGGTGGCAAGCCTGGTCAGATCGACCCTGCCGAGCTCGGGTTGCCCGGTCTCACGGTCGAGCTGCTGCGCGACGGAGCCGTGGTGTCGAAGACGATGACCGGTGACGACGGGCGGTTCACCTTCCCCGACCTCGGACCAGGTGAGTTCTCGGTGCGCCTGCCGGCCGACAACTTCGCGTTGCCGTTCCGTGGCCTGACCTGGCTCGGTCCGACGCTGGTCACCCCGGTGATCATCTCGTCCTGGATCTGGATCATGACCGGTTTCGCGATCACGTTCATCGCCGCTGGGCTGTCCGCGATTCCCCGTGACGCCCTGGAAGCGGCGCGAGTGGACGGGGCGACCGAGTGGCAGGTGTTCAAGCGGGTCACGGTGCCGCTGCTGGCCCCGGTCCTGCTCACCGTGTTCGTCACCCTGGTGATCAACGTGCTGAAGATCTTCGAGTTGGTCTTCGTGATCGCGCCGGGGTCTGTCCAGGAAGAGGCCAACGTGCTGGCACTGCAGATGTGGCAGGTGTCGTTTGGCAGCGGTGGCGATCAGGGCGTCGGCAGCGCGCTGGCGATCATCCTCTTCCTGCTGGTCGCCCCGGCCATGCTCTACAACATCCGCAGGTTCCGACGGGAGCGATCGTGACCACCGTGCTGTCTCACGAGAAGCGTGAAGTTCGCGTTGTCGACGTTCCGGTGACCGGCTCGCCGAAACGCGGCCCGCTCACCCGGTTCGTCTCGAAGCTCGGCAACGGCGCGGTGCAGGTAGGACTCGCGGTGGTCGCGGTGTTCTGGCTGATGCCGGTGTTCGGGCTGCTGGTCGCGTCGCTGCGCAGCGAACAGGCCAACACCGCGAGCGGCTGGTGGACGATCTTCACCAAGCCGGCCGAGGTCACCCTGCAGAACTACGCCGAGCTCGCGGGGAACGAGACCATCTGGCGTTCGTTCCTCAACACCGTGTACATCGCGGTGCCCGCGACGTTCCTCGTGGTGGTGATCTCCGCGCTGGCCGCGTACGCGTTGGCGTGGATCGAGTTCCCTGGTCGTGACTGGCTCACGGTCACGGTGGTCGGACTGCTGGTGATGCCGATCCAGGTCGCGCTGATCCCGGTGGCGAAGCTGTTCGGGGCGTTGGACCTGTTCGGGACCATCGCGGGGGTCGTGCTGTTCCACGTCGCGTTCGGGTTGCCGTTCGCGGTGTTCCTGCTGCGCAACTTCTTCACCGGCATCCCGGTCGACCTGGTGGAGGCGGCGCGGATGGACGGCGCTACCGAGTGGGTCGTGTTCCGCCGCGTGATCCTGCCGATCGCCAAGCCCGCGCTGGCCTCGCTCACGATCTTCCAGTTCCTCTGGGTGTGGAATGACCTGCTGGTGGCGCTGGTGTTCGCCGACCAGGACTCCGCGCCGATCACGGTGGCGCTGAGGTCTCAGCTGCGGCAGTTCGGTGCCAACATCGACCTGCTCTCCACCGGGGCGTTCCTGTCGATGGCGGTGCCGCTGGTCGTGTTCCTCGCGTTCCAGAAGTACTTCGTCCAGGGAGTGCTCGCGGGTTCCACCAAGTAGGTTTGGTCGCCAGCGAGACGACGGCGCGTGGTCCGGGGTCCTCCCGGCCGCGCGCCGTCGTCGCGATGACGGCTTCCGAAGATCGTGATGAGGTGCCCCGTCGAGCGTGCACCGCCAGACCGATGATCATCTGTCTGATTGCAACGAAATGGACGCTTCGCGGCAAGCGTCCTTGCCACCGGCGACAGGCAGGAAGTGCACTGTCGAGTATGAGCGATCCGCATGTTTCGCAGCAGCGAGAGCAGAGATCGGCTTTCGGACAGACCCTCCTCCGGCATCGAACGGCGGCAGGACTGTCACAAGCGGCGTTGGCACTGGCCTCGGGCATGAGCGTGCGAGCGCTCAGGGAACTGGAACGTGGTCGTGCGGCCGCGGCGCAGGAGCGTTCGACCGACCTTCTGGCCGATGCCCTCGGCCTCACCGGGGACGAGCGGGTGTCGTTCGTGATGCTGGCGAAGCAGGGACGCCGCCGGTCAGCGGAAGCGGAGAACAGGGCGGTGCTGTTCGCGCTGTCCAGCGCGCCGACGCTGGTCGGGAGGGAAGCCGAGCTTCGTGGACTGAGCGAGCAGGCCGAGACGGGCGGCGTCATCGTCATCACGGGACCTCCTGGCGTCGGGAAGACGACGTTGGCGGTGGCGGCCGCAGGGCATCTCGAAGCCCGGTTCCCTGACGGATGCCTCGCCGTCGATCTGCATGGTGCCGACAGCCAGCCGGTGAACGCCGGCGTCGCTCTCGAACGAGCGCTGACCTCGCTGGGCGTATCCCGGGAGCGGATGCCCGCGGCACAGGATGACCGCGGTTCGCTGTTCCGAACCTTGCTGCGGGACCGGCGTGTTCTGCTGGTTCTGGACAACGTGCTCGACGAGACGCAGATCAGGCCACTGCTGGCCGACAGCGAGCACAGCCTGACGATCGTGACATGTCGTCGGATGCTGACCGGTCTGGACTCGGCGCACTGGCTACCTCTCGACATGCTGTCCACGACGAAGGCGGTGGACCTGGTCGCGTCGATCGTTGGCCGAGAGGTGGTCCAGGCCGAACCGGAGGCGGCCCAGGAGCTCGTGACCCTCTGCGGAAATCTGCCGCTCGCGGTGCGGATCGCCGGCAATCGCCTTGCCACGAGGCGCCGAGGGTCGATCGCCCACCTCGTCGGGCAGCTGCGTGACGAGCGGAACCGACTGGACTCACTGTCAGCTGGTGACCTGCATCTGAGGTCGGCGTTCGCGGTGTCACTTCAGATGTTGCCGGCGCGCGAGCGGGCTGTGTTCCGTCGCCTCGCCGTCATTCCCGGATCTCATTTCGACGATGAGCTCGCCGCCGTGGCGACCGGTGAGCCCGCGGACGAGATCGGTGCGGTACTCGACGCACTGGTGGAGGTCTCACTGATCAACATCACGACCGCTCCAGCGCACTTCCAGTTCCACGATCTGCTGCGCCTCTTCGCGCGTGAGAGCTGGGTCGAAGAGGAACCAGAGCACGTGCGCGACCAGCTTCGCGATGCTCTGTACACCCATGTCCTCAGCCAGGGCACGGCAGCGGGCACGCTGTTCTTTCCCGCTGTGCGTGAGGCGCAGGAAGGGAACCCGTTCCAGTCACAGCGGGAGGCGGCAGCCTGGCTGGACGAGCAGGCTACGACGTGGATCGCCGTCGCCAGGGAAGCAGCGGCACTGGGCTGGTACCGGACGGTGTACGAGTTCGTTTGGTCGTTGCACCGCTACCTGATCGGACGAGAGTTCGAAAATCGGTGGGACGAGGTCTTTCTGCTCGGCCTCGAGGCGGCCAGAGAGCTTGCCGACAGTTTCAAGGAGGCCGAAATGCTCAGCGTCCTGGGATGGACGCAGCACGCGTCGGCCAACGACAGCGAGCGCGCGCTCGTGACTCTGAAGGAAGCGCGAGTCCTGGCCCAGAAGATCGACTACCAGAGGATCGTGGCAGCGTCGCATGCGAGCAGCGGTCTGGTGCTCGCGAGTCTCGGGCGAGTCGAGGAGGCGATCGAGCACAGCAAGCTGGCCTGTCGGTTGTCGGTCGGCCGCGACTTCTTCGAGGAACGGATCTGGATGTCTCTCTCGCTGAGCACGACGCTGCTGGCCGCGAGCGAGTTCGACGAGGCGCTGGACCTGCTCGGAGCGCTGCGCCTTGAGCTGGACAGCCGGCGCACCCAGACGAACCAGGAGTTGGCGACCAAGATAGGCGTGCATCTCCTGCTGCTGATGGGTGACTCTCTCAGCGGTCTGAAACGCTGGCCAGAGGCGGCCGAGGCATATTCGGAGGTGCGCTCGCATCCGGCGGTGCGACAGGCGGGCTATCGCAGTGAGTGGGAACTGGCACTGAACGAGGGCACGGCATGGCGCAACGCGGGCGAAATCGACCGCGCGCGAACATGCCTGACCTTCGCCCGAGCCAAGCTCCACGGACCGGCTGACCACGTCGAGAGAGAACGTGTCGACGCCGAGCTGGCTCACCTGCCGCAGTGACGCGGCTGCGTTCCACCGCTCTGCCGGGTGGTGCCGAGCGATGTTGCCGGACACCGAATCGCCGTGGTCCGGCATCTCGATCGAGATGCCGGACCACGGCGATCGGACGATCAGCACTTCGGGCTTTGCTTTCCGGGGGACGGCCTGCCGACTGGTAGGACAATCAGTTTCCGTTGCGGTGACAACGCCTGCGGTGCGTTCGCGTGATCTGTCGGCTGGTCGCGCCGATCCGATCAGGCGCGCGGTCAGCGCCGGGTGAGCTTCCACCGCTGCGCGTTGACGCCGCTTCCACACGTGCTTCCGAGGGAGGGGTGGTTGACGTCAAGGCAGGACCTGGCCCAGTTCGTCCTGTCGGTGAACGCCTGAAGTTTGACGTCCTGCCAGGAGGAGCCGACGCCGTCCCAGTAGATCTTGTTCGTGCCGTTGGCACCCTCGACGGCCATGTAGATGCCGCCCCAGGTGCCCAGCTGGTCGGCCCGGTAGTACGCGACCAGGTAGCGGTTCGTCGCGTGGTGGCGGATGGTCACCTGGTCGTAGCCGTTCGGGGTGTTGCCGGTCGTGTTGAGAATCCAGCTCTGTTCCGCGTCGGTCCAGTTCCAGTTGCAGCCGGACAGTCGCAGGACGCTGCCGTTGCTGGCGAGACACATCCCCGGTCGGTCGATGCTCTCGATGCGGTTCTCTCCGAGGTAGACGGCGGAGGCAGACGGTGCGACCAGCGTTGAGGCGAACAGTGCTGCGAACGCGAGGGTCGCGGTCTTGATGAAGCGACGGGCGGTGAATCGGTTGGTCGTCATTTTGACTCCCGCAAGCAAGGCGCGGACAGGGTGGGGGTGATCGGGACTGTTGAGGTTCCCTTAGTGCGGAGGAAAGGTAGCTCGAACGTGTCGGCTCAGAGCAGTGCAGGTTGCTTCAGAGCATCAAACGTGTAGCTCCTTGTGCCCGAACACCTCTCGGCTGGACACGTTGGTGTGAACACGGTCCACGCTTAGGTGTTTAGGCAAGGTGTTGGTACGTAGGCATGTTCAGGGCGCTGCCGCGTGTTCCGCGCGGTCTCTGACCAGGCACGGACTCGCCTGAGGCGGGTGACTGTCTGCCTGGGACGCCTGCAAAGGTCGTTCAGCGCTGACGTCAGCGGAACGACGAGGATGTGCGGACTGCCTTGCCCACCACGAAACCTGGCGCGGGTGGGAGCGTGTTCCCAAGCGAAGGAAGCTTTTCGGAACGCAGAGGGGCCAGAACGCTTGTCCCCGCTGGCAAAGCGCCATCAAGGTGTCGTGGTTTGCTGCCGCAACACCAGTCTTGGCCGCTGTGGGAGCGCGTTCGCGCCAGTTGGCCGGACGTCCAGCGACCGTCCGATTTCACGGGGCCGTCTCGGTGCTGGGGCCGATGTTCGGAGGCTGCGAGCCGATTCGGCAGGTTTCGCGCGGTTTGTTCGTAGGCCGGGATGCTGTCACGGGTGCGCGGGACGCCGACACGGGCCGCGAGCACAAGGACCGCGAGCACAAGGACCGCGAGCACACGGGGCCGGTCGTGAGCTCTGCCTACTCGTCTCCGGGAACACCACCCGGCCGCCACCAGGTCTGCCGTCCGCGGGCGTCATCGGCACCGCGTCAAGGTGAAGCCGCGCGACTCCTGGCGATCGCCTGGACGCAGCGTGGCAACCTGGCGGCCGTCCCCTCGCGGAGCGGGTGTAAAAGTGCATTTCTCGGGGGTGTAAAGACACAATCGTGCGCTTGAACTGAATGTGCGCTGAGGAGATCGTTGTACGCTCGCCTGGAATGATTCAGTGATACCACTATGCTGAGGAGCATCGACTTGCGGGCAAGGAAATCGAAAAGGGTTGCCGTCACCGGCATCCTCGCGGCCGTCCTGGTCATCGCGACCGCCTCGCCGGCCTTCGCGCTGTCCAGGGTGGGCTGCGGCGATGTCAGTGATGGCGCCTTCGGTACCAAGTGGTTCCGGATCTACGAGAAGTTCCAACGCTACCCGAAAATGTGCTTCAAAGACCGCGGCGAGTTGAACGTCTGGATCACCGACATCGACCAGATCTCCACCGGGAACAACGACGGCTGGTTTGAGGAGTACGGCGGCAAGCGGACGTACTTCGGTCACTACCAGAACTTCTTCCTCGGTGGCGGAGGAAAGATCACCAAGATGCACTTCGGTCCCTGATTCGTGAGGGACGACTCTTCGTACGCGTTGTGGACGCCGAACCGCCCGCTGGTGACGTGGGCGGTTCGGCGTCGCTTTGCGTCGCAACAACAGCCACGCAACGGCTTGAGCCATGGCCGCTCGTGGTCGTCGGCGGGTGTGTTTGGGCAGGGCGGCGGTCTTTTCGTCCTGTGGTGGCGGGTTTGGGTTGCGGGGGAACGGTCTGGTGGGTGTGCTGGCCCTGTGCTGTGTCGTTCGCGTGCGGGTACCGGAGCGAGTCGGCGGCGCCTGGGTCCCGCTCACGCTTCCGCCGGGTTTCTCCGCCGAATACTTGTTCGGTGGCGTCGGAGACGTAAGGCGATGTTCGCGAGCAACGCGATGTTCGCGAACATCACTGGTGACGTGGTGAAGGGCGAGGACGGACGACCATGAGCGGCAAAATCACGGGCACCGGCGGTTCTGGCAGCGCCGGTGGTGATCCGGCGGGCGGATCGGGGTTCGTGGACCTCGGCCCTGGGAGCGGTGAACTCTCGGTCGACACGGAAAGCATGTTGCGTGGTGCCGGAGCGGTCGATGGCGTCGCAATCGGCCTCGCCGCGCTGAGCCACGAGCTGAAGGCGCTCATCACCTACAAGCCGGTAAGCGGAGCGTCCAAGTCATGGGACTCGTTCTATTCCAACGGCTTCGGACCGTCGCTGAAGGATCTCTCGACATTCGTCTCGAACGCCGCAATCGGTATGCGCGGCTTCGCTGATGGAGTTCGCGACTACACCACTTTTTGCAGCACCGCCGAGGAAAACGCCACACACCTTGCGCATGGCGCCCTGACGCGCAACGACAGGAACACCGGTCCGCAACAGCCACCAGCCGAACGCGCCCCTGTCAGCCCGTAGATCAGTGGCGACGACACCCTGTGCGTGACACGAGCGCAGCAGTCGAAGTTGCCGCCGCCTGCGCTACGGGCCTCCGTGCCCGGATCTGCGGCTCGGCCGCGTCCGCGATCGAGCCCTCTGCCGCTGAGATCGCGTCGGCGGTCAGCGCCCGCGAGACGGTGGATCTCCGTCCGGTTGTCCGCGGTGCGTCGAACCCTTGAAGGTCCTCTCATGCGTGGGAGGGACACTGGCGGTCACCGATGAAGCACGGCTGTCCCCCTGGTTCCGCCAACCCGCGTTGTGGAGGCATTCCATGAAGTACACCAAGCTCGGTGCGTCTGGACTTGAGGTCTCCCGACTCTGCCTCGGCTGTCTGAGCTACGGTGCGCCCGAGCGAGGCGACCACAACTGGTCGATGGACTACGACGAGGCGCTGCCGTTCTTCAAGCAGGCAGTTGAACTCGGCATCAACTTCTTCGACACGGCCAACGTCTACTCGGACGGCACATCGGAGGAGATCACCGGCCGTGCCCTGAAGGAGCTCGCCCGGCGCGACGAGGTCGTGATCGCCACGAAGGTCCACGGACGCATGGCGGCCGGACCGAACGGCGCTGGACTGTCACGCAAGGCGATCTTCGCCGAAATCGATCACTCGCTGCGGCGACTGGGTACGGATCACGTGGACCTGTACCAGATTCACCGGCTGGACGAGTCAGTGAATCTGGAGGAGACGCTTGAGGCACTGCACGATCTGGTGAAGGCGGGCAAAGCGCGGTACATCGGAGCGTCGTCGATGTTCGCCTGGCAGTTCGCGAAGGCGGTGTACACGCAGAGGTTGCACGGGTGGACGCAGTTCGTCTCCATGCAGAACCACTACAACCTGATCTACCGCGAAGAGGAACGGGAGATGCTGCCGCTCTGCGCCGACCTGAACGTGGGCGTCGTTCCGTGGAGTCCTCTCGCACGCGGTCGGCTCACCCGCGACTGGAACGCCACGACGACCCGGTCCGAGGGCGACGAGACCGCCCTGCGCCTCTATTCGGACTCGGACGCGAACATCGTCTCTTCGGTCGCGGCTCTGGCGTCCGAGCGCGGGCTGCCGCGCGCCCAGGTCGCGCTCGCGTGGCTGCTACGCAACCCGGTCATCACGGCACCGATCGTGGGCGCGACGAAGCCGCATCACCTCCTGGACGCCGTCGCGGCCCTGGACGTGTCTCTGTCGGACGACGAAGCGGCCGGCTTGGAGTCAGGCTACGTTCCTCACGCCATCAGCGGGCACTCCTGAGTCGAGGCGTGCCGGCGGCGTCGCGTTGACGTGAGCGGGCGTATTCGAGGAAAGTCCGGCGGCCGGCCTCGACGTCACGAACAGAACCTCCCGCAAACATATGCCGACCACGTCGTCAAGACTCAGGTTCAAGAAATGTCCAGATGTGCAGGGATGTTATCCCCGGCGGTGTGGAATACTTCACAAAGTCACCTAAGGAAGTATTAAATACTTGAGCGATGGAGGCATTCCTACTCTTGTGAGTTCGCTCCTTCACCCTGATGATCATTCGGAGGATGACATGAAGCGTATTCGTGCTCGAATTGTTGCGGTGATGGTGTCGGCGGCGGCCGTCGGCGCGCTGGGCCTGGCATCCACGGTGGCAGCCTCCGGTCAGTTGGCCGGCGGCTGGTGCCCTTACAACTCCTGCCCCAAGTAGTGGCCGGGGTGGTGCGCGGCGCCCCTCCGCGCACCACCCGCCACCTCTGTCCACGATCCCTCCGTACAACCAAATATCCCCTACGGGTACGCATCGCCTCATTGCCAAATGCAGTGAGGCGATTTTGGTTTGCGAGTGCTTTGCGGGCCGCGCCGGTCGTTCTGCTTGCGTCGGATGACAGGCAGCGGCACGGCATTGCTTGCCCGGGGCAAGGACCTGAGTGGAGCTGTCGACATAGCTGATGTCACGCCAAGAGCCGCTTCACGACAATGGTGGTCGTGAAGCGGCTCTCAAGCTTTGTGTCGATCTGTTTAGATGCTCAGATCCCAATACTGTCCGGCGTCAGCGCTGTTGAAGTCCGATGCCACGGCGGTAGCCGAGTTGTACGATTTGATGGCGAGGCCAGGAGAGTTGAAGCCAGTCGCATCCTGATGGGAAGACATCAGCTGGACATTTCGCCACGTCGTGCCGACGCCGTCGATCTTCGAAAGGTAGCTGCTGCCGGCCGTGTCGGTGTACAGCAGCCCGCCGGTCGGGTTCATCGTGCCGGAAGAGCTGTACCGCCGCTGGACGATGAAGAGCCTGGTTGCCTCGTTCTGGATTCGGATCTGGTCGTGCCCGTTGTAGCCCGTCCCATAGCCGACCCTCGTGATGATCCACTGGTGGTGGAGGTTCCCCGAGTTGCAGGGAAGCAGATAGACGTCACCGTTGTAGTTGCTGTCGAGGCATTGGCCAGGGAACTGCTTGCTCCGGATCATCGTCCTGTCCCAGGCCAGAGCGGACGGGGTGACGAGCGTCAACGCCAGCAGAGGCGTGATGACGAGGGCGAGAACGCGGAGCAGTCTGACGAAAGGCGGTCGCTGACGCTTCATGGCGGACTCCGGGGGCGGGCGGGGTGGGTGATGTTCTCTTAGGTCTTCCTTAAGCTGTGGTAGGGAACAGTAGGTGCGTTGTGGGCACTGTTGCCCAGTCGCCGTGGAATAGAGGAGCAAAGGGAAGGGGCTGCTACCCCTTCTGTTCTACTAGCTTGCACTCCGGCACTCGATGGCTCATAGGCGTCTGGCGGCAGGCACTGCTCGACCTGTCCGTCGACATCGCGACCGCGGTCGTACAAGGAACGACCGTCGATGACAGGGGTGAAGTCGTTGTCCGCCAACAGTAGAGCGGCTCGCATCACTCGGGTCAGTCCACATCGGACAAGCCTCGTCAGGCGATGAACCGGCCCCTCCGGCCGTCGCGGCTTGAGGCTGTTCATGGCGGCTTGCCGGCGCACCAGCTTCCCCGACCGGCTTGGCTCAACCTCGGGGTGGAGCGCCGGCGCCGAACGCGAGGTCGCTCGCAGGTCGACCCAGTGCGGGCGACGCCTCGGACTCGCTGTCCGAACGACGCATCCGCCTGCCCGCGCACTTACCGCACACGATGCGTCGCTGGTCAACCCCGCAGCGCAAGATCTCCCGTGTCGAACGTGGCCGGAAAGGCATATCTGTCGTCCCTTTTGGGCACATGTTTCGCTGTGGGCACGCATAAGCCCAGCTGGCCGCACGCGAGCAAGTCCCACAAGGCGACTCGCCCGGCGTCTGACGACCGTCATGCCGCGCGGCCTGGGAGCAGGCGATTCTACTGTCGGCGACGATCTTCGATGAAATCGTTTACGCACGAACAGGCTCCTGTTACGCCTGTTTGAGGCACTCTTGAGGCTGCCTTGATTTCGCCGGGATGGCAGGCGTAGACAGTTGCTTGCGCACACACAAGTGTTTGCCCGTCCGCCTCCAGCATGAGGACCTCAGCTCTCCCCCATCACACGGCGATCCGGGTGATCGCGCGGTTCAGCGCACCCTGAAGCACGTACCTGAAAGGACCCGTTGTGGACGAATCACGCACTCCCACCGCCAAGGACTTTCAACGGGATCTCAGCGCCGCCGCGGTCTTGACGGGCGCGCCGTACGACGCGGAAACAGCATTGGCGGCGTTCGCGGCGTTCCCCGAGCCGTTCCACACAGGATCGGTTCTGTGGCGCAGCACCGACCAGCCGAACGCGCCGCTGTCGTATCGGGTGTTCCCCTCGGAGCCTGTCGACACCATCGAACGTGCCGTCGCGGGTGGGCTTCTGCCGGCCGATCACGCGCTGCTCCCGCTCGCCCGGTCCTGGGCGGAGCTGTACGACGGCAGGACGCTGCACTCGTGCTCGTTCGACTCCGACTTCGGTTTGGCGAAGACCTGGTTCTACTTCGGCACCAAGCGCCCGCATGAC
This sequence comes from Streptomyces sp. ID05-26A, assembly GCF_033794685.1. NCBI lineage: Bacteria > Bacillati > Actinomycetota > Actinomycetes > Kitasatosporales > Streptomycetaceae > Streptomyces > Streptomyces sp. ID05-26A. Next base: position 8,968 of record NZ_JARAYZ010000006.1, on the reverse strand, counting down.
GAGATCCTGGACGCACCCGGTGTGCCGGTCCCGCTGGTCGCGCGAATCGGGGACTTCGCAGCGACGGGCCTGCGCCACATCAGCTTCGCCGCGGTCGACTGGCGGGCCGGGTCCGTGGTGCTGGACTTCGACATCGACGGTCCACTGTCCCGTGTGGACCTCGACCGGTACACCGCGATGGCCGGTGCCGCCGATGTTCCCGACGACCTCGCCGAGATCGTTGTGAAGCACATCTCGCGCGACTACTGCGTCGCTCTCGCCCTCACAGCGGCCGAAGGCGATGCCTTCGATGTCGGGTTCTCCGTGCTGGACGTTCCCGTGAGTGCGCTCCCACGCCTGCCTGAACGACTGACGAGGTTCTTCGGTGACCTTCCGGTCGGGTCGAACGAGTTCAGCGTCCTCGGCTGGTCGTTCGGTCGCCGAGGTTCCTATGTCAAGGCGGAACGGCAGTACCGAGGCGACATCCGGACCCTGCTCGAGATGTGGGCGAAGCACACCAACTGACGTTCGACGAGTGGACAGGTGCAAAGGGGATGACCATGACCAAGAGCACGCAGCCGGCTGACAACCAGTTCCAGCCGCAGAGGTCGTTCGACGACGCCGCACAGGCCCGCGTCTACCTGAAGTCCCGGTTGTGCGGTGCCTTCTGGCACTTCGCGAGCCTGGGGTTCGACGAGGGCATCGCCGGAATCGTCACCGTGCGTGACCCTGAGGACGTCAACACCTTCTGGACCAATCCGATCACGGTGCCGTTCGCGCACATGACCCCGGACCAGCTCATCCGCGTCGACGGAGCCACCGGACTCACAGTGGAAGGTGAAGGTGTCGTCAACCTTCCCGCGTTCTCAATCCACGCCGAGATTCACGCCGCCCGACCCGACACGCAAGCGGCCATCCACCTGCACACGACCTACGGCCGCGCCTATTCGAGTCTCGGCAAACTGCTCGAACCCATCACGCAGGACCACACCGCGTTCTTCGAGGACCACGCGATCTTCGACGACTTCACGGGCATCGTGTTCGACCGTGTCGAAGGCAAGCAGATCGCGGCGGCTCTCGGCGACTGCAAGGGCGTGATCCTCCAGAACCACGGGCTGGTGGCCGTGGCGGAGACGCTCGACGCCGCCGTGTGGTGGTTCACGATCTTCGATACATGCTGTCACATCAGCCTTCTCGCGGAGGCCGCCGGGAACCCGGTTCCGCTCGACGACGATGTCGCCCGGCTCACCGCCGAACAGATCGGCAATCACCAGGTGGGGTACGCCAGCGCCCAGCGCCTGCTCGCCCGCGCCGTCGGAGCCAGAACCAACATCGGAGACCGTTCATGACCACGGACCACGCACTGGCCACAGGACTGTTTTCCCTCAGCAACCCGCAACTCATCGTGGACCCGTACCCGACCTACACGGCGCTACGCCGCAACGATCCCGTTCATCAGTCCTCAATGTACGGTGGCTCCTGGGTCATCTTCTCCTACGACGACGTCACCGCGTTGCTCAGGGACCCTCGGCTGACGAACAACCGGGCGACGCTTCCCATCAAAGCGCTTCCAGCGGAACAGCAACAAGAGTTCGCCGACATCGTGCCTGTTCTGACTCGGTGGGTTGCCTTCTTCGACGGCCATGATCACCATGTTCGCCGCCAGCACATGAACGCGGTGTGCGACCTGTACTCCAGGGACGTGCTCGTCCCGGTCATCCAGAACGCGATCGACACACTCCTGGACAGGTGGACCGGACGGCACGACCTCGTCCAGGATTTTGCACGCCCGCTTCCGGCGATGGTAATCACCAAACTGCTGGGCGCCTCGGACAACGACCACGTGCAGCTCGCCGAGTGGTCCGACGACATCGCGTACCTGTTCGGAGCCAGCAACCTGACCGTGGAGGACCTGAGACGGGGTCAGCGCGCGATCCACGACTTCGCCGAGTACCTGCTTGAGCACACGGTCAACGCGATGCGCGCCCACCACCCGACGATGATCACCAGACTCGCCGAGGAGGACACCGACGGCTTCCGGTTCGTGCTCAACGAAGCCTGCGCCCAGGGGATGTTGCTGATGTTCGCCGGTCTGGAGCCGATGCGCTACCTCCTCGGCAACGCGGTGTGGTCGCTGGAGTCCCACCCCGAACAGCGGCATCTGATCACGGAGAACGACCGGACTCTGCATCGCGCGGTGGAAGAGTTCCTTCGCTACGACGGGCCGGTCCAGTACATCGGACGCATGGCTGCGGAGGACTTCACCTACAAGGGCCACCGGATCGAGGCCGGGCAACCAGTGCTCCTCTACGTGGGCGCGGCCAACCGGGACGAGCACCACTTCCGCGATCCGGACACGCTGGATCTCACTCGCCATCCCAATCCGCACCTGTCGTTCGGTCGTGGGGCGCACAACTGCATCGGCGGCACGTTGGTCCGCACGCAGACAGCGATGGCGTTGCGCGCCCTGGCGACGCGATTCCCCGCGTTGCACGTGGTGCGGGAGGTTTCTCCCGTCTACAACACGAACCTGGGGTTCCGGGGGTTCAGCTCTCTCACCGTCCACACCGGACTGTGAACTGACGCCTGTGTGACGCTCGGGCCGGCGGGCCGAGACCAGTGCCGTCTGCACCATGTGTGCTTCCGCTCGACGTGAAGCCCGCTCCACTGCCAGGAACTCGCACTCCCAGGAGGCCTGATGAGCACCTTCAACCCGTTGCTGACGTACGACGCCGCGTCGGTGAACTATCTCGACGTCCGTGAACGAGTCGCACCGTTCTGCCTCGACGAGGTCGTCTCGGAACTGCGGTTGCGGCCAGAGGATCGAGTGCTGGACATCGCTTGCGGCCCTGGGGGAGTGGCGTTGCGCGCCGCACGGCAGGTCCCCGGCGGCAAGGTCATCGGATGCGACATCTCCGCGCAGATGTTGCGACTGGCCAGGAGCCGTGCCGAGGAGCTCGGCATGGAGAACGTGACGTTCGAGCACGCCGACATGAACCGGCTTCCCTACGAGGCGGGCTCCTTCGACGCGGTCGCGTGCAGTCTGGGGATCTTCTTCGCCGATGACATCGCCGCCGCGCTGAACACGGCCTGGAGACTGGTGAGGCCGGGCGGCCGGCTCGTCGTGGCGACCATCGGGAGGAACATGTTCGCTCCCGTGTCCGATCGCTTTCTCGACCTCGCCCAGACCCACCAGCACGACCTGGCCGTCGACCTGCCGTGGTGGCGAACGAGTGACATCAGCCGGATTCACGCCCTGCTGGCCGAAGCCGGGGTGACGGGAGCTCGCATCACCCACCACGACTACGTAACGCGACTACCACAGCTGGACGACTGGTGGCAACTCATGCTGGGCAGCGGCTTTCGTAACATCGCCATGCGGATGAGCGAAGATTCACTCAAGCTGATCCGGACGGAGGTGGACGAGTGGATGCGGCTCAATGACATCAACTCGCTGACGACCGGCATCAACTACATCACCTGCACCCGCACCGAGTAAGCGCGCGAACGACATGGAGCAGAGAGGACCAGCGCCTTGTCCCTTCGTCAACTGATCAAACGTACAAGCGCATTGGCCTTCGCAGCCGCGATAGGGCTCAGCGGCTGCACCGGTGGCGGTGACGACGGCGGTGGCGAGATCACCCTCACCGTCGCGACGTTCGGTGACTTCGGGTACAAGGAGTTGTACCGGCAGTACGAGGACGCGCATCCCGGAATCAAGATCCAAGAGCGGGTGTCCGACTTCGAGTCACACCATCGGGGACTGGCTCCCGCCCTGGCCGCAGGACGAGGTGCGGCGGACATCGTCGCGCTCGAAGAGCAGTACATGCCGCAGTTCCGGGCGTCCAAGGACAAGTTCGCGAACCTCGCCGACTACGGCGCGACCGAGCTCAAGTCCCAATGGGTGCCGTGGAAGTGGGAGCAGGGCGTCACCGACAACGGCAGTTTCGTCATGGGCCTGGGCACGGACATCGGCAGTCTCGCGATGTGCTACCGCCGGGACCTGTTCGAGAAGGCCGGACTGCCCACGGACCGCACGCAGGTGTCCGCACTCTGGCCGACCTGGGAGGACTACGCGAGCACCGCTGACCGTTTCAGCGCTGCCACCCCCGACGTCAAGTTCGCGGACTCCGCGGGCAACATCTACGCGGCCATCCTCAACCAGGCCGACGAGAGCTTCTTCTCCCGTTCGGACGACGCCTTCATCGCCGACAGCAACGCCAATCTGAAGCGAGCCTTCGACATCGGAGGTGCGATCGGTGCGAAGGGACAGACGGCGAAAGTCTCGGCGTTCACCCAGCCGTGGTCGGTCGCGATCAAGCAGGGCTCGTTCGCGACGATGACGTGTCCCGCGTGGATGCTGAACCTGATCAAGGAGGCCAGCGGCGAGGAGAACACGGGCAAGTGGGACGTGGCGACCGTGCCGGGCAACAGCGGTAACTGGGGAGGATCGTTCCTGACGCTGCCCAAGCAGGGAAGGCACTTGCGCGAGGCGTACGACCTCGCCCAATGGCTGACCGCGCCGGAACAGCAGAAGAAGGTGTTCCTCGCGGCGGGAAGTCTGCCCAGCTCGCCCAAGGCCTACACCGATTCCGAGGTGCTCGGCAAGAAGGACGCGTACTTCAGCGACGCACCGGTCGGCGAGATTTTCGCGGGCTCCGCGGACAGCCTGCGGCCAAACTATCGAGGCGTCCAGGACGCGAAGGCGAGGCCCAAGTTCGGCGAGGCGCTGGGCAGGGTGGAAGAAGGCAAGCAAAGCGTCGCGGACGCGTGGACGATCGCGGTGGCCGAAGCGAGGGATGCGACGAAGTAGCCAAGGCCGAACGCGGCCCCAGCCTGGCCGGTCACCGCTCGTCGGTGCTCGCGCCAGTCGCGTGGTCGTGAGTGGTCATGGATGCCGGGCCAGGTGGCGAAGGACGAACGAGGTGCCACCCGGTCCCGCATCGGAGCCGCTCAGGTCACCAGACCTGCTCGCATGGCCACCGCGACGATCCCGGCGCGATCACCGACCAGCAGTTTCCGTCCGATTCTCGTCATGTGCGACTTGACCGTGAGACTGGAGAGCCGCAGCTCGGCGCCGATGTCCGCATTGGTCATTCCCTCGGCGACCAGCCGGACCACCTCGACCTCCCTGGCACTCAACACGTCGGGACCTGCCGCGTCCCGGACCGGCTGAGGCGCCGAGGCGACCGGCGCCGCCGGGTTGACCAGCCACCCGTCGGCACCCGCCCTCACCGCGAAGCGAAGTTCGGCCGGCCTCTTGCCGGAGGTCATCGCGATGACACTGGACCAGCCACGGCCTTTCAGCAGACCCAGCGCGTGATAGGCGCGGTGCGACAGATCGACCACCGCCACATCTCCAGCGGGGACATGGTCTGCGAGCCGCATCATCTCTGTGACGTCTTCCGCCTCGTAGACGATGTCCACGCCCATCGATACGAAACGCCTGACCATCGCGTTTCTCAGCGCTTCATCAAAAACGGCGAGCAACGCGCTGCCTGCCCGAGCCGCGCGTTGTCCGGCGGCCTGCCTCAGGTTCTGGTTGCACGTGAATGACATCGAGCGGACTCATCTCCTCTTGACCGGATCGCCGCGCCACTCGCTGCGAGAACTGCTCGGCACACCGAGCGGCCATGCCTGACCAGCGACGGGAACCAGGTGAGGCGTGGGAAGGTGTTCCGTCCACACGCCGTCTTCCCGGTCGTCATCCTGGATGATCTGTCATGGCAGGTTCGTCGACCTCGTCCAGAAACGGGTGCACGATGTCGTCATCGTCCGCGGCGTCGGCGAAGTCCTCCCAGTCCATGTTGGACAGTGACAGGTTGTTCTCGATCTCCTGGATGGCGGCGGGCACCGCTCGCAGCGTTTTGCCTCGGTCGTCCTCGTTCAGAGCGATCACCAGCACCGATCGCTGAGGACACGTCATCGTCCGTTTGTCGGCGACGACCAGAACGGCCCATGACGAGCCTTCGGGAACAAGCTCGGTCAACTGAGCCGCGGACAGGCCCGCGAAGGCGACATCGTTCACGACGTCCACATCGGCGTGGAACACCTCACCGGCCACCAGGTGGCGCGGCGCCAGCACGGCGTCGCGGACGGCGATCCAGTCCTCGTCGCTGACGAAGTCGGTACGAACCAGCGGCACCGACTCCAGTTCTGGCAGCAAGAGTCCGGCAGCGGTCGCCGACAACCGCTCCGGGAATCTGCTGTCCTCTTGGGACTGGAGACGCGTCGACGCCGAGCCGAAGCCGGGATGGTCGCGCAGGTACCCGTTGCGCCACATGATCTCGCCGGCGGCGTCGAGCAACTCCACGTCGCCGCAGTCCCGCACGACGAGCTGCTGGGGACGAAACGGGTGCGAGAGCGAACTCAGGTCGTGCCACGGCTTGCGGACGCCCCAGAGGTCAAGGCCGTCGAACGTGCCGTCCCACCGGAGGAAGAGGCCGTCGGCCTCCAGCACGAGCCTCGTGACGAACGCGTTCGGATAGGTAGGCGCAACCGGACGGGACCAGGAGGTGACCAGCCCGTTCGGTCCGTGGAGGAAGGTACCGGCGTGCTGACGGTCGTGAACCAGCACGTACTTTCCGTTGGGGGAGGTCAGGCTTTGATCGCCCAGGCATTGTCCGACGAGCAGGCGGTCACCGCGCCCGACGGGGAACGGCGGCGGTGTGATCTCCTGCTGGGTCGTGCCGGTGGACCAGACGACCTCGTCGCGAGCGTTCACCAGGACGACGTCGCCATCGCCGCGGACTTCGAGGAGATCAGCGCCGAGGCCGGCGGTATTCGTGGCCCACAACGGAACGCCGTTCTCGTCGTGTGCCACCAGGTTGCCGTCGGCCTGCAGGGCGACGTCGCTGACGCCAGTCCCGCGCGGCCATTCCCCCCGCCGTGTGGGAGACGGCGTGACAGACCACCACAGCGGCTTCCGGTCGTGGTTGCGAAAGAGGATCAGATCCTCGAACCCGAAGTGTTTCAGCGTGAAGGCGTCGTTGAGCGAGGTCAACGACTGGCGTCGCAGACCTTCGCCGAGAGTCAACCGGTGCCCGCCGGTCATGGAACTCCTTGTCACGTCAGGAACGCGTGGGACGAGGCGGAGCGAGCGTCACGAACCGCTCCGTCTCTCACGCTCGCGGCCGGCGTACGTCCGCGTGGTGCCGAAGAGGAGAAGCGCCGACTCATCCGGCGTTGCAGGTCGGCGTGCCGGAGAACCACTGGAGGCTGTAGACGAAGAGCCTTCCGCTGTCGCGGCTCCACACCCTGACGCAGGGCTGGCTGCCACCCGAGCCGTAGGACGCGATCTTCTGGAACGGGTTGACCTGGTTGCCGGCCCAGATCTCGAACAGGACAGGACCGCGTCGCACCGACTGGCAGGTTCCGGGTTTCGCCACGGCCCCGATGTCGTAGGAGTTGCTGCCTCTGACAAAGACGATCGCGGCGGTCACGTCACTGCCGCGAACAGCGCAGACGCGGTACTCCACCGTCGGCGCCGCGGTCGCGGGCAGACCGCTCGACAGCGTGAGTCCGCCCGCAACGCACAGCACCGCGGCGAGGCCTTTCAAGAAGGACGTGAATCGGTGACTCATCGACAGCCTTTCGTCATGTGGACCTCTGTGTCGTGGCCCTGGTGACAGTCTTGCGGTCACCAGAAACGACGCCAAGCAATTGTGCGCTGAGGTACCGGAAGGTCTGCCCGGTTCCCCTGGGCCGGAACGGTGAGGACCGATTCTGCTCACGAAAGAGCGGAAGGATTCGCGGCCAGCGGACGATACGTGTACCTCAGGCGGTTCCCCATTCTGCTGGACGTGCGCAGCATGTTCCATATTGTCGTACTCGACGGCTCTGCCAGCTCACGTAGGAATCGTGGGCTACCGAGGAGCTCCGCTCTCGCCGCAGGGGTGAGGTTCACGAGTCCGAGCCGGAGAAGCCGTGACGTCAGTGAAGATCCGGAAGGCGAGTTGAGGCCGAAGGCCGGCGAGCCCGGGGTGTCGAACAGGCCGTCCGAACCGTTCTCCCGCAGGAATCGATCGATGGCGTTCAGGGTTGAGACGAGCATTTCAGGGGTCATGGCTCTGCTGTCTGGACGCCATTCGACTCCTCCGGAAGGAGAACCCGCGACCGCATTTGTTCGCGTGGTGCGTTCCGAACTGACGAACAGGCTGCTGGTCAGCAGCATGTCGGAGACGAGCGAGCTGACATCGGCTCTGACCGCCGCGTCGCTCCCGGCGAGGGTCTCGTCAAGTGAGCGGAGCGAAGCCTCCACTCCAGGTGGAAGGGGCTGGTACTCGAACGTCGCCCTCAGTTCGATGAGCAACGGGACGTAGGAGTTCTGGCCCGCCAGATCCCGTGCCTGGCGTGACAGCGCGACCAGTTCCGATGGCGAGGCCGTGAGATGGGAATGCGGCAGGAGCGCGAGCAGAACGCCGTCCACCGCCTGCTCCTGCTGGGTCGCGCCGGCCGCGTCCACCCGGATAGCGACGTTGTCCGCTGCCGATCCGGGATCGGTCAGGGTCAGCACCTTGATGCGCACCTTGCCCGTTTTCTCCGCCGCGTGCAGCTTCTTGCTCTCGCTCTTCATTTCGTGCTCCAGCATGGTGCGCACGAATCGGAGCTGCCGTTTGTCGGCACCGCTCACGGTGAGCGTGTGAACGGGCTTTCCCTGCTGATGCCGGGTGGTTTCAAAACGAACGGCCCAGCGTGCGAAGGAACGAATCCTGGCGGTGTCCGTCGCGGAAATGGCAGTGCTCGACGCATGGTTGACCGAAAGCGTCAGCGAAACCGCCTCAGGTGTGCTGTCGGAATCTTGCCGCTGGTTCTTCTGCGCAGCCGTCGCGGTTTCTCTGGCCGCACCTGTGGCGGAGGTTTCTCCGTGGTCGGGGTTGGGGATGGTACGGGGTGCGGCGCCGCCGGGGAGTCCGCGTGTGCGTCGGACGCTGTACTTTTTGGTGAGTTCTTTGGCGAGTGCGGTGGCGTGGGTTTCTCGGTCGGCTTC